>JBCBOS010000011.1:0-259265 GCA_039821145.1 Bacteroidota bacterium
GGCAACTTTGCCACTTGCTTGGTTGGACTGTTGCTGAACGATTGTGGTGGCAACTCCACAGCGACGATCTCTGGTGACATTCAGAACGAAGAGGGAGAGGATGTAGAAGGCGTCATGGTCTATGTTGAAAACGCCAATATGAACGATCAGGAGGAGACAGGCATTGATGGCTTCTTCAGCTTCATCTTGAATACAGATCAGAACTACGTGGTGCGTCCAGAGAAAGATGTGAGACCATTGAACGGGGTATCGACCTACGACTTGGTGATCATGAGCAAGCACATCCTGGGCATTGAGGCACTGACATCTCCCTACAAGCTGATTGCAGCTGACGTCAACAACAGCGGTGAGGTGACAGCCTTTGACATGGTGGACTTGCGCAAGCTGATCCTGTTCATCGATACAGAATTCCAGAACAACACCTCCTGGAGATTTGTGCCGACGGATCATGTGTTCCCGAACAATGATCCATTTACACAGAGCTTCCCAGAAGTGTACGACATCAATGACTTGAGCAGCGACATGGAGGTAGACTTTGTGGGCATCAAGATTGGAGATTTGAACGACAGTGCTCGACCAAACTTGGCCATCGGCAGTCAGACCCGTAGCGCAGTAGGCGATCTGAACCTTGAGACTGATGACATCAGCATGAAGGCCGGAGAGACGTACACTGTAGCGATCAACGCTGAGAACTTTGCCGCCATCTCCGGTTACCAGTTCACGATGAACTTCGACCAAGATGCAGTAGAGTTTGCCGGAGTGGAGTCCAACTTGGAGGGTCTGACCAGCAGCAACTTCGGAACAAGCCTGTTGGGCGAAGGCGCACTGACAACGAGCTGGAACTCAGAGAAGGGCATGGATGCAGAAGGGGCAATCTTTACATTGACGCTGCGTGCGAAGCGCGATGCAGAGTTGAGTGAGGTGTTGAGCATCAGCTCTGACTACACATCAGCAGAAGCCTACACATCAAATGCTGACTTGTTGGATGTGAAGTTGACCTTCCACGGAACTGTCAGCAACGACTTTGCCCTGCTGCAGAACGTACCAAACCCATTCAAGGACGAAACGGTGATTGGCTTTGTACTGCCGAAGGCAAGTGCAGCGAGCATCACGATCTACGATGTATCTGGCAAGGTATTGCGCCTGATCGAAGGTGAGTACAACAAAGGATACAACGAAGTGGATGTGAACCGCAGTGAGTTGAATGGAGCAGGTGTACTGTACTACACACTGGAAACAGCAGACTATAGTGCGACCAAGAAGATGATTATCTTGGAGTAAAATCCAAAGAACGATTGATAAAAAAGGCCCGGATGCTCTGCAGAGTGTCCGGGCTTTTTCTATGCCTGCTCACTAGCTTTTCGATCCATCTTGGAACAGCCGATAATCATTTGGGGTGTCAATGTCCTGTGACAGGACAGAAGAATCGAAGGGCAGACCGATCAATTGATGAGAGTTGGCTTTGACAATTTCCTTGCAGCCGTTGGGTTGGTCGTGCTTCAGGATGGCCTCCCGGTAGCTCGAACCGAAGAGGATGGGATTGCCCCTTTTGCCATTGTACAAGGGAGCGACAATGCTCCGGAGGGTTCCCTTTTCCCGGAATGCATCCATCAGTTGGCGATAGACAGAGGTGGGAAGAAAAGGTTGGTCCGACAGGCAAATCATCCAAGTTTGAACAGTGGGTGCAAGGGCTCGCAAACCGACTTGAATGGAGCTGGTCATGCCAGTTTCATAGGATGGATTGTGGACGATGTGTATGTTCCGCTCTGTTGTGATTGCCTCCACCTTTTGTGCCTCAAAACCAGTAACCAAGATGATCTCATCGGGTTGGGCGGCCTGCAATCGATCAAGCGTGTGCAGCAAAATGGGCTTGCCATCGAGGGGAAGCAAGAGCTTGTTGTCGGCACCCATTCGGCGCGACATTCCGGCGGCCAGGACAATGGCGCTGATCATTCGTCAAAAATGCCGATGGCACAAAGCATCCGACCCGTGCGGCCTTTTTCTTTGCGGTGGGAAAAAAACCACTCGTTTTGGAGCACTGTAGAGTGAGGCGAGACTTCTATTTGGCCTTCTGGAATGCCCGCAGAAAGCAATTGGGAACGATTGACCTTTTTGAGATCGACGAAGAACTTCTGTTTGTCATCATCCCACCTTTTGAACTCTTCCACAAAAAAATCGGCCACATCAGCATCCACCTCAAAGGAACATTCATCGATGCAAGGACCAATGTAGGCGTGACAATCCGCCGGACGACTTCCAAAACAGGCTACCATTTTGTCAATGGTTTTCAATACAATTTGCCCATGGCTGCCCTTCCACCCTGCATGGACCGCTGCCACACTTTCCGTCCGAGGGTCGAACAAGAGAATGGGAACACAATCGGCCGTTGTTACGCACAAAAGTAGGTTGCGCTTTTGGGTAACCAAGGCATCATAGCCCTCATAGGCCCCCGCCTGTACAGCCTGTAATACTTCGGTGGCGTGAACCTGATGGCTGTGCGCTACCTGAGATTCCTGGCAACCCAAGTGCGCAAAAAAACGCTTCCGATTTTCTGCCACATTCACGGGATCATCATCGGTGTGAAGACCCAGGTTGAGCGACTGGAAAGGAGCAGGACTGGTACCGCCGAGTCGGGTACTTTGGGCCGCGCGAACACTCGGCCACGGTTGGAAAATTTGGGGAATGATGTGAGTGCGTTCAGTAGTTGGCATTGATCAGAGGTATTGAAGTCGATAAAGTAACGGAATTTTTGTTGTCAATCAATGCCGTTGGCCAGTCGAAAGATGTGCTTTTTCCAAAACAACAGAGCAGCACCTGCACAGAGAAGAATCCCACCCATGACTAAGACATTGTTGTATAAGAAATCCAGTGGCAAGAGAGAGAAGCTTGGGAGCCAAAAAGCTGAGCAATAGGAACAGCCCATAGTAGGTAGAAGCATATTGGACACTGCTGATCCTGGTGATGTAGGAAGTCAGGACAGGAGAAATAAAGGTCTCGGCCATCCCGATGAGGAACAGTCCCAAAAAGGTGTACAAGAGAATGGTTTGCTCGGAAAAAGAAGGAAGAAGCAAAGTCCCGATGGCCACGGCTCCAAGCAGCAGCAGAGCCCATCCAAATTTGGCAATGCTACTGCCCACCTTGGTAAAGGACCAGATGAGCAGGAACAAAAGCATGGCGATGGGGCTGGCGCTCCATGCGATGTTGGCGAGGGCACTGTAAGACAGTTGTGATCCAAATAGGTGAACATTCTCATACATCGAGAAACCTGTCATCTGCACATCCGTGACAGCACCGTAGAAGGTATAGAAAAAGATGGAAATCCCTGTCACCAGCAATACGACGGGAAGAGAGGAAGAGACAGGAGGATGGCTTTGGGTGGGAGGAACATCCAAGATGTCTGTCTCATGGTCCCCTTCCTCATAAGCAGACTCTTGTACAGCCACTTCTGCCAAGTCAAGTCGATTCTGTGTGGCCAGAAAGAAAAGCAGCATCAGCAAGGAGGACAGCGCGGCAATGCCAAAGCCCCACTGCCAGCCGTAAACTTCCCCCACGAAACCGATGGACATCACCGCCAGAAAAGAGCCCAGATTGATGAAAACGAAAAGCATTGTGAATCCCAATACACGACCCTGATCCTTCTTGTCGAACAAGCGACCCACCAAGACTTTGACATTGGGACTGACGAAACTGCTGCCCAAAACAACAAGCAACATGCCCATCATCGTCGTGGACCATTGGGGAATGAACAAGCACAGACAGCCCGCCAACGACAGCAAGCTCCCGACAACAATCGCCTTCTTTTGCCCGAGTACAACGTCTGTCAACCAGCCAAATGGCAGCGGCAATACCACGATCAGGGTGGTCAGGAGGCCATAGCTGGAAAGGACATCTACGCGATCCATGCCGAATACATCTATGGCATACAGTACGATGATGGCGCGCAAGCCATAGTAGATGATTCGATCAAAAAAACCAATCATGGAAAGGAGGAAGACGCTGCTTCTCTGAGAGAGGCATTCATAAGCTATTCATTTTTTGTTGGATGCAGGCCGGTGGTGGGCCAAAAAAAGGCCCTTGCCAGCTGCTGGAGCGACAAGGACACAGAGAAGATTTTGAGGTCGGGAGCGGATTCGAACCGCCGTACAAGGTTTTGCAGACCTCTGCCTAACCACTCGGCCACCCGACCATATCATTTCCGGGAGGCAAATATAAGACAATTTTTATTTCCTTGCCCAGAAAATGTACTCTCGAAAAACGCATGAATGCGGCTGAAGGTTTCACAGCAGGGAAAAATTCTTGAAAATAACCCCAAAGTCAGGGGAGACTGGTCGGAGAGAAGGGAGATTTTTGCCCTCACCAAAGCACATTTTCCCTTGAAAGGGGCCCTGCATTTGTCCTTTTGTGGCTTTCCGACCTACTTTTGATCCTCAAGAGGTTGCAATGTCGGTGGCAGATGTTATTTTAGGCCATACTTTTACGGATCAACCAACGAAACAAGTTTTACCAATGCATTTTACCACGACAGATTTCATCTTTTTTGGGGGCTACCTATGCTTCATCATCGGCTTTGCTCTGTGGATTTCGCAGCGCAAAAAAGGAGATACAGAAACGACAGAGAGCTACTTCCTGGCGGGCAAATCCCTGCCCTGGTGGATCATCGGTGGCTCACTCATCGCATCCAATATATCGGCGGAGCAGTTCATCGGCATGTCGGGCGATGGTTTCCTTTTTGGCCTTGGGATTGCCACCTACGAATTTATGGCAGCGGCTACTCTCATCATCGTGGCCTGGTTCATGCTGCCGATTTACCTCCAAAAGGGCATCTACACCATGCCTCAATTCATCGAGAAGCGATTTGACAGCAATGTGCGGACTGGCCTGGCGATCTTTTGGTTGTTGATCTTTGTATTTGTCAACATCACCTCTGTGCTCTATCTGGGGGCACTCACCATGGAAAAAACCCTCGGGGTCAATATTTACATCGGCGTCATTGGACTGGCCATCTACTCGGCCACTTTTTCCATCTTTGGAGGCCTGCGTACGGTGGTCTGGACCGATCTCATACAGGTGGTCTTCCTCGTCCTCGGTGGATTGTTTACAACCTATTTTGCCCTCAACGAATACAGTGGTGGTACGGGCTTTGTCGATGGCCTGGGCAAGTTGTACAACGACATTGGCGACCGATTCAATATGATCTTGTTCAAAGGAGAGGTGATCTACACTACGCCGGATGGCAAAACCCATGATGCCTGGGAAAAACTGCCTGGCCTGAGTGTACTCATCGGGGGAATGTGGATCGCCAATTTGTATTATTGGGGCATGAATCAGTACATCATCCAGCGGGCGCTGGCCGCCAAAAACATTCGGGAGGCCCGAAAGGGGGTTGCCTTTGCTGCCTTTATGAAACTGTTGTTGCCAATCATCGTCGTCATTCCCGGTATGGTAGCTTATGCCATGAAGGCCGATCTGGAAAAAAGTGATCAGGTGTACTCTTGGATATTGAACGAGTTCATCGGCACGGGCTTCAAAGGCATCTGTTTTGCAGCTGTCGTAGCCGCTGTGGGGTCTTCCATCAGCTCGATGGTCAACTCGGCCTCCACCATTTTTACCCTGGACATCTACAAACCGCTCATCCGCAAAGATGCCACAGACTCACAGTTGGTCACCATTGGTAAGATCACCGCTGGCGTCTCCCTGATCATCGGCATCATGATTGCGCCACAATTCAAGGCCCTGGAATCGGCTTTTACCTTCATTCAGAAATATACGGGTTACTTCAGCCCAGGAATACTGGTGATTTTCCTCTTTGGCTTGTTCTGGAAACGCACCTCCGCCAAGGCAGCCATGTGGGTGGTCTTGTTGTCGCTGCCCCTGTCGCTGGGCTTGGACGTGTCTTTCCCCGAATCGCAAGTGCCATTTATGAATAAGATGGGAATCAGCTTCATTCTCCTCTCTTTGGTCATCATCGTCATTTCTGTTCTTCAAAACAAGGGCGAGGATGCCAAGGCCATCCAGTTGGAAGACGGAATTTTCCGGACCGATCGGACATTTACGGTCTCGAGCATCATGGTATTTGGAATACTAGCGGCTATATATGCGCTGATGTGGTAGTCGACTGAGCTGCTTTTTGACAAAATTCTTGGGGATTGCACAGCGTGAAATGAAAGGTGGTTCCCTGGTTTTTGACGGATTCGTAGTAAATGCGACCGTTGTGCAGCTCGACTGCCTTTTTGCAAATGGCCAAGCCGATGCCGGTACCGGGACGGTCGAGATTGTTGATGCGCTGGAAAGGTAAGAATGCTTTGTCCTGATAGCCATCGTCCATTCCCACTCCGTTGTCGGACAGGTGAAACAACCAGCAATCTTCTGCACTTTCCGACGAGACCCGAATGATGGGAGGACGGCTCTTTACCTGAAATTTGATGGCATTGCCAATGAGGTTTTGGAACAGCTGGATCAGCGCAGATCGGTTGGCGTGGAATCTTGGAAGGTCTTCTACCAATATCACCGCATTGCTGTCTCTGATGGCAGAGGCCAAATTGAATTGAACCAATTCGAGGATTTCATTGAGAGAGACCATCTCAAAGACTGTCTCCTTGTTGCCCACTTGTGAGTACTTGAGTAGGTCGCTGATGATGGTGTTCATCCGGAAGACGCCCGATACGATGAACTCAATGAATTCGTCGGCCTCCTTGTCGAGTTTTCCGCTGTATCGCCTCTTGAGGATTTGGGCAAAATTGGAGATGGTGCGCAGCGGACTTTTGAGGTCGTGAGAGGCAATGTAGGCAAACTGTTCCATTTCCTTGTACGAACGCTGCAGCTCTTGGAGATTGGTTGTCAACTGGTTGTTGACCTTCTCGATGGTCTCTTTCTTCTCTTGAATTTCTTCCAGCGACTTGTTGAGCAAATTGATGGCAATGTGCTTGTCCTTTCGGATTCGCTTGAGCAAAAAATCGTTCTTGACACAAGATTTCTCCGCTTTTTTGATCAACTCATGGGCCCGCTTCTTCTCTGCCTCGTCCAATGACAAGCCATCCAAATATTCCCGCAATGTGTCCAGGGCGTTTTGAGCCATCGGATGCTTTTATTTTTCCTTGATGGATACGAGTGAACAGGTTTCGTTGTAAAATTCGCAAGCTCCCAGCTCGGTATTCCCAAACTCTCCATAACAGAGAAAGCCGATCATCGGTGTGTTGCCCCAAGGCTGGTGAATGCCACTTACTTCGTCCTCCATCATGGGGCCCAAAGCAGCATGGCGTCCCTTGCAGGAAAACAAGATCAGGGCATCTGATTCGACGGCATCTTGTTTTTGAAACACTTGGAAGTTCTCCACCGTCTTTTCAATCACTTCGAGACCTGGAGACAAAGAGAAACGGAAGCGTTCTCCCTCCTTGATGTATCCCGCGAGTGTGAGCGAACGCTCTTGGTCATTGCCAATGATGGGCGAGCGCAAAATGGGTTCGCTTCCTCCCTCCCGCAAGATTTGCAGCGGGTATTGGGCGCTGAGTGAACTGACATCCTCGCCTTTGACCATCGTATTGTCAAATGTGCCAAAGTAGCGAATGAATACATCCAAAGCAGGCTCGTCATTGATGGTGTAGATCGTATTGCCGCAGCCTTTGGTAATGGTGTTTTCCAAGCCAATGGGCTCCCAGCCACTGGTCGCAAGTCCTTTGACTTCCAGATAGTCTCCATCCAAGATGAGCGCCATCATGCCATGATCGATGACCTTGTCGTTGTTGAACGCAAAGGTTTGGACCCAGTTGGCATCGTCTCCGGCCATCCCTCCATAAAGGGGCAATGGCCTCCCAACAGCATCCTGAACACCCCGCAGCAAATCTTCCGCCACCACCTGCATGCCAGCAGACAAAATGATGAGAGCGGGATTGCGACAAAACGAAATGGCTTCCTTGCCCAAATCGAAAGCAATCTGGTAGGTGCTGCGTTTTTCGTCGTTTTCGCCTGTAAACAGCTGAAACTGCTCCTGCTTGATGTCCAGCAACATGGATACCAGAGAACGGTCGATGAAATCGTCATTGCAAATCTCGCCAGCAGTAGAACAACCCATCACGGGAATGCCAAAATCGGAAAAGACGGGACCTACTTTGGACATGTCCTGACAGATCGAGCTGAAACAAATGGCAATGGTCGGTTGAAAACCATCCTCCGTGTGTTTCGCAATGTTGTGCTTCAATTCTTCAATGGATTCAGAGACAAAGGCAGCCGATTTCATGGGTTTCTCATTTTGAGTTAGGAATGGTGCTTGAATTGTTGAGCAAAATGTGTAGACGGCATTCTTGTGAAATTTGTACATGCTCTCCCTTAAAATTTCCGGATCCTCCTCTGTTTGAGCAATTTTTCCAATGCAAGGCAGCTTATTGATTAATTTTCCGTCACTTAACAATGGCCTTTTTGTATTTTGGGCCGCCTAGAGAGACCCAAAAGAAAATTGGCATACAAGCAATGGTTTAGGTTCCAAAAAAAGTGCCACTTATGAGGGTCGTAACATTGTTTATTCATCAAAGTGAGACTTCTGGTCGACGAGAAGAACAGCTTGTTTGACCAATCTCACGTCTTCAACTCCTTGGAGCAATGGCATATGATACTGCTGACATCGCACGACAATACCAGAATGCATATGGCATTCCGGAGCTGCTGCTGCGTTCACCAGCCCGAATCAACTTGATTGGGGAGCATACCGACTACAACAATGGCTTTGTCCTGCCAGCAGCCATAGACCGCGACATCTACTTCGCCATGGGGATGCGAGCGGACGGCCACTGGTCTTTGGAGGCCATGGACATCGGCGAAAAGGCGGAGCTGACGTCTGCTCCCACCCTTCCCAATGCTCTCTGGGCCCAGTATTTTTTCGCCATTCGCGAAGAGTTGTCCAGCAGAAAACTGCCTGTCAAGGGGATCAACTGTGCCTTTGGAGGCAACATTCCCCGCGGAGCGGGCATTTCTTCGTCGGCTGCCCTCACTTGTGGATTCATCTACGGACTCGATCAGCTCCATCACTGGGGGCTGACCCGATTGGACATTGCACGGATTGCCCAGGCGGCAGAGCATCGGGTGGGAATCAAATGCGGCATCATGGATCAATATGCGGTCTTGCACGGACGGGAACAGCAGGCCATTCAACTGGATTGTCGGAGTCTCACCCACACATATGCTTCCGTGGACACAGGCGATTTTCGATTTGTTTTGTTCAATAGCATGGTCAGTCACAGCCTCGCTTCCACTGCTTACAACGATCGGCGGGAAGCCTGCGAATCGGTGGTGGCTGCCATTCGCCAACAGCATCCAGAAGTCGAAAGTGTGCGCGACATCTCGCCTGCCCAATTGGAGGAGCAGCGCCATCAGTTGCCAGCCATCGATTTGCAGCGGGTGTCCTTTGTGATGCAGGAGAATGAGCGGGTCCGGACTGCCAGCCAGGCACTACAGGCAGGCCAGTTGGATCGCTTTGGTCAACTGATGTTTCAATCGCATGAGGGACTGAGCAAGGAATATGAGGTCAGTTGTATAGAATTGGATTTTCTGGTGGACTTCATGCGGCAGTTTCCCGAACAGGTGTGGGGCGCGCGCATGATGGGCGGCGGTTTTGGCGGATGCACCCTCAATCTCATCCACAAAGATGCCATCGACAGCATAGATCAAAAATTGGCACCAGCATTTGAAGCACGTTTTGGCATGCGCCCCGATCGGCATGTTGTTCAGATCAGGGACGGTGTCAGCATTATTCAACCCACAAAATAACAAACGCGCAATGGACGGTAGAAATCTAATTGGGTATCGGTATTCGGCTTTGGTCGACGATTTGATGCAAGCCTTTGATCCGGCGACAAAAAGCTTGTTAGAGGGGCAGTTTCACATGGCAGGCGAGGCGGAGATCCAGCAAGCAATGGAGTTGGCAGCCCAGGCGGCAGCGCCATATGCTCGCCTGTCGGGCAAGGATCGGGCTGCTTTTTTGCGGGCCATTGCCGAAGAGATTGAACAGCTTGGAGACCTACTCATCCAGCGAGCCATGCAAGAATCTGGCCTGCCGGAGGGGCGACTCAAGGGAGAGCGCGGGCGGACAGTAGGCCAGCTGCGACTCTTTGCACAGGTAGCAGAAGAGGGCCAATGGCGGGAGTGTCGCATAGACAAAGCCGATCCGGATCGAAAGCCCTTTCCCAAGGCGGACATTCGCCGCATCCTGTGCCCACTGGGGCCAGTTGTCGTCTTCACAGCCAGCAATTTCCCATTGGCATTTTCCACCGCCGGAGGAGATACGGCATCGGCCCTGGCCGCTGGTTGTCCTGTGGTGGTCAAAGCCCACGAATCCCATCTGGGGACCAATGCATTGGTAGCCGCTGCCATCCGTCGTGCGGCCCAGCGCTGCCAATTGCCGGAGGGCGTGTTTTCCTCTCTCAACGGGAGCGGACCCGAATTGGGGCAGGCCTTGGTCAAGCACCCGCTGACCCAGGCAGTGGCATTCACAGGCTCTTACGGAGCCGGGAAAGCCATCTTTGACAGTGCTGCCCAACGCCCCACTCCCATTCCCGTTTTTGCAGAAATGGGAAGCATCAATCCCGTTGTGCTGTTGGACAGTGTTTTGACGGAAAAAGCCGAAGAGACCGCCCAGCAGTTGGCGGGCTCCATCACCCTGGGGGCAGGCCAATTTTGCACCAATCCGGGTTTGCTCATCGCCTGCGAAAGTCCGGAGCTTGATCGCTTCGTCACTTTGCTGGGACAGGCCATTGAGCAGAGCAGCCCAGCCACCATGTTGAATGAAAAAGTGTGTCGGGGCTACGGGGAAAAACTGCAGCAGTTGTTGGATCACGAAACTGTGACGGTGGCAGGAGCATCTTCTAGTTCTGAAGCTGGTGAAGCTTTGACAGGACAGCCTGTGCTTGCTTCCGTATCGGGTCGTGATTTTTTGCAAAACGACTGGATGCAGCACGAGGTGTTTGGACCGTCCAGTTTGTTGGTTCGCTGCAAGGATGTGGCAGAGCGATTGGAGGTGGTAGAGAGCTTGGCGGGCCAACTCACCGGAACTTTTCTAGGCACTGCAGAAGAATTGCAAGCCGAGCCTGCTTTGATCGCTGCCTTGCAGGACAGGGTTGGCCGATTGATCTTCAATGGGGTTCCCACGGGCGTGGAAGTTTGCGCTGCCATGCAACACGGTGGACCTTTTCCCGCCACAACAGACAGTCGGTTTACTTCTGTGGGGACAGAGGCCATCAAAAGATTTGCCCGCCCGGTTTCTTACCAAAACTGGCCCCAAGCCTTATTGCCGGAGGAGCTGCGGGACTGACTCGTGGCCTTGTGCTAGGTTTTTTGCTTGACCAAAACGATTTTGGCCTTGTCCATTTTGGCAACCTGCTTGTAGAATTTCCGGAAGTCGTCGTATTCTGTTGCGGGTAGATTGACGGACTGAATGTTCAGCATGCGTTCGCATTCGATTTGGCGCTCTCCTTTTTTGCGGACCTTGAGTTGGTAGCGGCCATAAGGCGTCTCGATTAGGATTTCTTCCTTGGGCATGCTCTCCACAGCATACCCCTCTGGTAGGTCAATCAGGAAGGTATTTTTTTCCAGGTAGCTGTTGCGCACGACGATGGGGTGTTTGCGATCGTCGTCCACCGGTGGGACGCTGCCCATGACGTTGAGGCAGTTGATGGGGAGAAAAATGCGCTTGCCTGCCTTGGATGCATAGCGGGCCACCTCCAATTTGTAAGCAACGGTTGTGGTTGGGTAGTTGGCATCGCAATGGATGTCGAGTTTTTGCAATCGCACAGATGGCAGATTGTCCAGCCGTTCGCTCACAAACCAATCGCGAATTTCTTCCTCCCCCTTTCTGTTTTTGTAGGCCCGATAGACATCTTGGCTTGGCCCCGTCAGCAAAACGGTATTGTCGATGCTGGCCGAGCCCTCTGGAGCGATGCGAATGTGGGCTTTGTGCTGTTCGAGATTGTTGCGGCCAGTGTAGTTGGGACTTTTTTGGAGCTGACCTCCTTTTTCCGTGAGCATAAGTACATTCCGGTTGGCAGTCCAGTCGCCCAGGTAATTGACGGGGTTGTAATTGCTGGTACATTCCAGCCAGTACTTTTCAGAGGGCACATACAAGAAAACGTGGTTGAATCGGGGACTGATGAAGGAGTCTTCTACCTCGTAGTAAATGTCTCCCGCCTGTACGAGGGTAGGATAAGAGGTGATGCCCACCTTGTCGAGCATGGCCTTCATAAACCAGGTCAGGGCTTTGCAATCTCCGTATTTGTTTTCTTCCACGTATTTGGCGTCGAAGGATTTCCAGCCACCTACCCCCAGTTGGACGCTTACATAGCGCATGTTTTCCTGAAGGTAGCGATAGAGAATGGCAATTTTTTCCTTGTCTGTCTCCGCATCTTGGGTCATGTTTTTGACCTCCTGCACCATTTGGTCCGACATGTTGTCTGCCTGGGCGTTGAGGCGGTTCATGAACAGGCCGTAGCTCTCCCAAGAAGTCATGTTGCCTGTCTGTTCTCCCAGCCAAAATTGTTGGGGTGTCAGGATGATGCAGGGAAGAACTTCACTCAAGGGAGGAGAATATGCCTCCTGTGCAATGGCGGGAAGTTTTTCGAAGGTCCATCGGGTCACTTTGGCATCGTCTTCGGTGATTTCCTGGGCCTGTACGTCTGAGTTTCGAAGCTGGTAGCGAAAGCCGTGGGCTTTGGAATGGCGAACCTGATAGGTGGATTTTTCGACGGAGGTATTGTATCGCTGTACCGTCCAAAAAGGATAAAAAGGCCATTTTTGGCTGGTTTCGGAGTATTCAAATTCGATGGTAAAGGGGTAGCGACTGTAGGCGACGGGCAGGTAGCGCACGCGGGAGCTGGAGTAAAGACTGCCTTCGGAATCGCTGAAATCCTGCCAGTCCTTGCGGCCCAGCTTTTGGACCTCCTGGCCCATGGCGTCGTAAATGACTGCCTTGGTTTTGCCCAGTTTGGTAAACTCAGAATTGTAGTACTGCCGCAGTTCTTTGAGGTGGCTTTTGTCGCTGAAAATGGTCACGGCCCGGCGGACCCTGGTGATGGTTTCGCTGGACGATTTGATCTCAAAGGTGATCTCTTCGTTGCGGATGACGGCGTTGGCGTTGGCGCGCAGCTCGGCCGGAATGAGCAATACGGCATACTCTGGTTTGTCGGCCTGTAGGGAAGGCAAGATGCCAATGCCAAGGATGCCACACAATAGCCAATGGGTAAAAAGCTTCATATTTTCGACTGTCTTTGATGAGGAGAAGTGAGTTTATCCCTCTATTTTCTTGAAAACAATTTGCTCGTTGAGTTTCTCTGTGATTTTGTCAAAAAATTCTTTGATGTTGTCGTATTCCTCGGGCTGGTATTTGAGTTGTCTGATCTTGATTTTGCTGATGAGTTGAATGTCGCGGCCTTTTTGATCGCAGAGGAAGTTGAATTCCCCGCCATTGTTGACGATGAGCACGCGGGTGGAACTCGGCAACTCTTCCACCTCGTATCCTTCGGGGATGTGCAGTTTCAGCACAAATTGCTCCTTGAATGGATAGGGAATGTCCACCGGGAAGTCGCGCTCTTCTAGTCGGAACATCTTCTCGTTGAAGTTGCTGTAGAAAACGGGCTGGAAATACAGCAGATCACCTGCAGACATGGCCATGTCCTCCATTTTGAAACGGAATTGTTCTTTGAAGGTTTTTTCGGGAATGTCGAGGTTTTGGATCGAGACAGAATCGATGGCCACATCATTGCCCAGGCGATTTCGCCAGTGGCGTCCATCTTTGTATTTCATGTGGTGCCTGCGTTCGGGCATGGAGTTGTAACCAGTATAGGACCCTTTGAAGCGGCCGGAGAGCTGGCCATCTTCGGTCAGATGACAGTCGGCCAAAAAGGTATCGCTTCCAGAGGGAGATTCCATAGCAATCCATGTGGGAGCTTCGTCTTCCAGCAACCAGCCATAGCTGTTGAGGGCGGCAGTCGATGGGTAGCCCATGGGACGGATGGGATCGGTGATGTCGAAAAGTACCTTTCTTCCATCCAGGGTAGCCACTACGACGACGTGATTGAATTGATCGACGATGGGATACTGCTGAATCATTTTGCCATTTTCTCGGGTGCTGATCAGCATGGGGTAGGCTTTGATGCCCGCCTGCCGGAGCAAGGCCAAAAACATCAGATTCATCTCCCCGCTGCTGGCACTCCTCTTTTCAAAGGCATTGTTGAGGGTGTTGCTGACAAACATTCGATACTTTCCATTCCATTCGACAGCTGCTGCCAGGTATTTGCCCAGCAGTTCCGCCCGAACAGATTCTGTTTTTCCCTGCTTCAGACGATCGCCAGCGGCCGCTACGATTTCTTTGAAGTTTTTTCGCTTGAGGTATTGCTCGCCAAACTGTTCGTTTTTCATCAGTTTCTCGGCTGTATCTTCCCAACTGGTGAGGTAATCTTCCTGCCTGCCATCGGGATAGATGATTCGGCTGAGTTGGAAGCGGATGGAGGCTCGATAATCGTCGACGGTCGTCATGAAAGGCTCTCGGCTGATGGCCGGAACGTGTTCCATGACAAAAGAATTCTTGTCGATCTGAATGCGGGCATCCCCTTCGATGGGTTCCTGTTTTTCGTCTGCACCTTCTACTACGACAGTCTCATCTTGGTCTACCTTCTTTTTGGCATTGTCCTGCATGCCGTTGAACAAATACACATAATCCAGCCAGTTGGGGATTTCTACCACCAATTCGCTGTAGCGGACGGGCAGTTCGTGCTGAAAGTGCCAGTCTTGTAGATTGACGATGTGCTCCGACAGCAGGTCGTAGCGGTATTCGATGACGGCGCCTACTTCCAGGTTTGGGTAGGTAAATTTTTTGATGGAGGTGTTGGTCCCAATCTTCTCTTCGAAGAACTCCTTGCGCCCCAGGCTGTACTTTTCGCCATTGGGCAGAAAGATTTGCGCCTTGAGATTGGTGATTTTCTCGGGAGCGTTCTTTCCCGTGTAATACGGCAGAGAGATGTTGGCTTCGTCGAATCCGGCCTCTTTGAGGATTTTGATGCGACGGTGGTGCCGAAACCTGAAATTGAATCCCGAGCGAACATTGACCACGATGTAACCGATGTCGTCCAGAATGACAGCATTGGCCTGGCTGTCCTTTTCGTAGGAGGTCATGCTCAGGTCTTCCACTGCGATTTTGCCATACTTGATTTTGGTAGGCTGTTGAGCCACCGACAGCAAGGGCATCAGGCAGCTCAACAGCAAAAAGTAGAAGGTACGATTGTTCATGTACTGCGTATTAAATCTCTTTTTTCAGAATGAGTTGTTCTGATTGCTTTTCGATGATCAGGTCGAAAAACTTCTTGATTGTTTCGTATTCCTCTGGTAAAAACACCAATTGCTTCAAAGATATTTTGCTGACCACTTGGACTTTGTCACCATTTTGGCTCACGATGTAGGTGAATTTACCTCCTTTGTTGGGCAGTACCAAATTGACAGGCTCTGGAATTTCATCTACGGTATATCCTTGTGGGAGGTTCAGATTGAGAACGTAATTGTTCTTCAAGGGGTATGGGATGTTGACCGGGAAGGCGCGCTTTTCGAGTTTCAAAGGATTCTCGTCGACAAAGGTATTGAGGATGGGCGAGAAGTAGATGAAGTCGCCATTGGTCTGGGCGGCTTCTGGAATGCTGCATTTGAAGCTGCTTTTGAGAGGCTTGACGGCCTCCTTCGGATTGGCGCACTCTACTTCTGTGATGCTGATGTCGGCCAGGTCGCCCCCCAGTCGTTTTTGCCATACCTTGTCCTTTTCGTCGGTTTCCATGGCATTGCGCTCCGACACGGCACTGTAGCCGGCATGGCTGCATTTGACTTCACCCTTGAGGTTGCCTTCTTCATCGAGTTCCAACACGCCCAGGAAGGATTCTGTCGCCGATGGGGCATTGATGTTGACCCATTGTGGCTTGCGCTTGTCGACCAGCCAGGCAGCCTGGTTAAGGGAGCTGACCCTTGGGTAGCCAATGGGGCGGTAGGCATCGCCCACGTCCATGAGCATTTCCTTTTCTCCGATGACAGCCAGTACGATGGCGTGATTGAATTGGTCCAGGATGGGGTAGGTGGTGATCATGCGGCCGTGTGCTCGGGTGCTCAGCAGCAAGGGGTAGGCCTTGATGCCGTTGACTTTGAGGAGGGCCAAAAGCATGTAATTGAGCTCGGAGCCACTGGCTTTGCGATTTTCATATGCCTTGTCGATTTTTTTTCTGGCGTACAAGCTGTAGTCGCCATCCCATTCCACATTGTTTGCAATATAATTGTAGAGAATGGTCACTTTTTCAGCCGGATCTTCGATGCCTTCCAGCAAGGGCTTGGTTGCTTCCATGAGTTTGCGGAAGTTGCGTCGTTTGCTGAATTGTTGTCCGATGAATTCATCCTCCAAGATTTCTTCGGCCACTTTTTCCCAGCTGCTCAGGAATGGGCGCTCGATGTCTTTGGGGAATTTGGTGGACCGGAGCTGAAATTGGATGCGGGTTCTGTAGTCGTTCATGGTGGTGATGTAGGCCTCCGCGCGCAAGGCAGGAGCATCTTCGACCACGTAGCGTCCGATTTTGGCGCTGACATTGTAACCGGAGAAGTTGCGGCTTTCAAATTTTTCGTCCCGTACGCTGAGCGCATCCTGTCCTTGGAAGAGGGTCAGGTAGTCGAACCACTCAGGCATGGTGACTCGCAGTTCACTGTGGCGGATGGGATGACTCCCTTGGAAGTACCAGTCGCGGAGGTCAAACAGGTTGCTCGACATCAGTTGGTATTTGTATTCGAAGATGGAGCCTTCCTCGATCTTGGGGCAGGCAAATTTCTTGGCGCGGATGTTTTTGCTGATTTCTTCGTCAAAAATCTCCTTCTTGCCCAAGCTCGTCTTTTCCCCATCGGGAGAATACACTTGTACTTTCAGGCCAGTGACTTTCGTCAAGTTAGAGGAAGCGTAGTACGGGATCTCTATGTTGGCCATGTCAAAGGCAGAGGATTTGAGAATTTTGACGCGTTTGTGGTGATAAAAGCGATAGAAGGCGCCCCGGTCGTTGAGTTCGAAGCTGATGGTGCCGTAATCAGCCAATACAACGGCATCGGCAGAGGTGTCTTTGGCGTAAGAAGTCATTTGCAAATCCTCTTTGGCAATTTTGCCCCACTTGATGGGCGGGGATTGGGCGATGGAGGAGGTTGCAGAGAAAATCAGCAGGCAAGACAAAAAGGTCAGAAATCTTTTCATTGTCATTTGTTTGATCAAGTTGCGATTCATTCGAAAGGGGTGAAGTTGTGTTGGGTATCTACCCTTTCGTTGCCACTTGGGTTGTTTAGTAAGCTTTATGTATTCAATTGTATAAAAGCTGGCGGTATGTTCGATACCAGACCAGTCGTTTGCAACGGTAAAGTTTGTTTTGGACGCTCTCGGCTACAGCTATGCGTGGAGACTACCTTCCAATATAGTGCATCCTAGACCAGGAATTCAAGGCTCCGTTGGTATTTTTTGTGATGCATTCACAGAATGTTGGGGGTTTTGGCACTCATTCCCCATCGCCAGCCCTGTAATTTGTACCTTTGCAAGCGCAGTGATTGTTCTGCAGCGCGAGTGGAGGAAGTGTGCCTTTCCCTGGCTTGTGACGCTGAAAAAATGGAAGCCATCGCCAGCTTTTATCAAATCATCAAAAAATACACCATATATCTTTGGTATGAATGACAAAGCACTCATGTTGCAGACCAGTGAACTGATTGCCCGCGATTTTGGGATAGAGCTGGGAGATGCGCCTTTGGGAGAGCAGGAGTTGTTGGATTTGCTGGCCGATCAACTGGCTTACATGATAGAATACCGGCTCGAATTTCTCATGAGTCTGATGTACCGGCTGGATGTCAAGGAGCATCAAATTCAGCAGGCGCTTTCGCCGGGTGCGGAGTTGCCCCCCAATGTTGGCTTGGCTCATTTGGTGATGGAACGCCAAAAGCAGCGCATTTTTACCAAACGCCATTACAAACAATCAAAACTGGACGACTTGGAGGAAGGCCTGGAGTTTTGAGCCGATCGGAGCAGAACTTTCTTTGGTTCCGACTGTTCCTAATTCAGTCCCACATCCTCTTATCTTTATTCGTATATTGCGTCAAAATCCATCCCTAATGGTCAAATCGCTGAACTCGATCAAAGGCCCCATCGAAAAGGAACTCAAGATTTTCGAAGAACGCTTTCGCGAGTCCATGCGCAGCCATGTTCCCCTGTTGGACAAAATCACCTACTACATCGTACAGCGAAAGGGCAAGCAAATCCGCCCCATGTTTGTCTTCCTCAGTGCCAAGCTCTTTGGCTCTGTCAACGATGCGACCTACATCGCCGCTTCTCTGGTGGAATTGCTCCACACCGCTACCCTGGTGCATGACGATGTGGTAGACGACTCCTACGAACGCCGCGGTTTTTTCTCCATCAACGCCTTGTGGAAAAACAAGATTGCTGTCCTGGTAGGCGATTACCTGCTTTCTCAAGGCCTGTTGTTGGCATTGAACAACCAAAAATTCAATCTGCTTGAGATTCTGTCCATTGCCGTCAAGGAAATGAGCGAGGGAGAGCTGCTGCAAATCGAAAAGGCCCGCCGTTTGGACATCAGCGAAGACATTTACTACGAGATCATTCGCCAGAAAACAGCCTCTTTGATCGCCGCCGCCTGTTGTTCGGGAGCGTCTTCCGTTTCAGAAAACGAAGAGGATGTACAGAAAATGCGCTCGTTTGGGGAGAAAATTGGGATTTCCTTTCAGATTCGCGACGATCTGTTTGACTTCGGAACTGCTGATGTCGGAAAGCCACTTGGCATCGACATCAAGGAAAAAAAGATGACCCTTCCGTTGATCTACGCCCTCGACAATGCATCCAAAGCCGATAAGCGCCGTATCATAAACAACATCAAGCGGTACAGCGAACGAGCTGACAAGGTGCGCGAGGTCATTGAATTTGTGCGGGACAGCGGTGGACTGCAGTATGCCAAGGAGGCAATGCTTCGCTACCGAGAGGAGGCTTTTGAGATTCTTCATTCATTTCCCGCCAATTCCTCCAGAGATTCCCTCGAACAGTTGGTCCTCTTTGTGACCGACCGCGAGCGTTGAGGTGTCTGCTTTTGCCTATCTTTGCCCTCTCAAAAAAAGAGGTGGCGGAATGCAAAGCGGCCTGCACAGTCCAAATCGTACGCCATCCGCTGATTTTTTACACCGGTTTTTATCGCCAACTGTCAGCCAGGAATGAAGCAGACCTTATCCATTGTCATACCAGCATACAACGAAGAGCGGACCATCCACCAAATACTGGAACGAGTCAGAAAGGTAGACTTGATTGAGGGCATCAAAAAGGAAATCCTCATCACCAATGATTGTTCTACCGATGATACTGAGGGAGCCATCCGAAGGTATTGCGAGGCACATCCTGATCTGAACATCCGCTATTTTGCGCACGAGAAAAACATGGGCAAGGGGGCTGCTTTGCACACGGGCATCCGGCAGGCGAGTGGCGACTTCCTCATCATTCAAGATGCCGATTTGGAATACGATCCGGCAGAATACAACCTGCTGTTGCAACCCATTGTGGATGGTTTTGCCGACGTGGTCTACGGAAGCCGCTTCATCGGCGGAAAGCCCCACCGCATTTTGTTTTTCTGGCATTCCATTGGCAACCGCTGGCTCACAGGCCTGTCCAATGCCATGACCAATCTCAACTTGACGGACATGGAGACTTGTTACAAACTCTTTCGAACGTCCATCGTCCAACAGCTTCCGCTGCAGGAAAAGCGTTTTGGTTTTGAGCCCGAGGTGACAGCCCGGATTGCCAAGCTCAAGGACGTGCGCATTTACGAGGTGGGCATTTCCTACTATGGGCGGTCCTATGAGGAGGGCAAAAAGATTGGTTGGAGAGATGGGTTTCGGGCCATTTACTGCATCATCAAGTACAATTGGTTTGCCTGAGCAAGCCGTTCAAAACAATTGTCATGGATTCATCAGGTGAATTTTCCTTCAAAGAGATCGACAAGGAGGGCATGGAGACCCTCGAAGCAATGTCGGTCGCCCCCGGCTTCAACGAGTGGATGTACCAAACGGTCTGCAGCCGATTGACTGGCAAGGTGCTGGAAATTGGCAGTGGCATCGGCAACATCTCGCAATACTTCCTTCGAGACGGTCGCTCCATTCATTTGAGCGACATCCGCAGCAATTACTGTGGCTACCTTCAGGACCGCTATGGGGATTCTCCTAATTTGGAAGCCATTTCCATGCTCGATCTGACCCATCCGGAATTCGACTCCGTCTACCAGGCCCACATGGGGCAATTCGATGGGTTGTTTGCCCTTAATGTTGTCGAGCACATCCAGGACGACGGTCTGGCCATCGCCAATGCCCGCAAGCTGCTGCGTCCTGGCGGGCGCATGGTCATCCTGGTGCCAGCCTTTCAGTTTTTGTACAATCAGTTTGACGAATCCCTGGAGCACTATCGGCGCTACAACAAGGCCAAGCTGTCTCAATTGCTTCGATCAAACAATTTGGAGCTTCGGGAGCGTTATTATTTCAATGTAGCTGGGATGCCAGGGTGGTTTCTCTTTGGCAACCTGCTCAAGCGCAAAGTGATCCCAAGTGGGCCGGTGAAGGTGTTCAATACCTTGGTTCCTTTGTTTAAATTTGCAGACTGGCTGATGACGCGTTGGATGGGATTGTCCGTAGTGGTGGAGGCGACGCGCCCGGATACAGACAGATAACAAGGACATGAAGAGAAAATACACAACCCCTTTCCCCCTTCTACTTTGCCTTTTTGTGTTGGTGTGGACCACTGCTTGTGAGAAAAGTCGCGAGCAGGTCATCTCTACCCACAGCGAATTGATCGACACCCTGGTCAATCGGGAATTGAGGTTGGTGGGGCCGCGTCTGGACAGCATTTGCACTGCCGAATACGAAGAACGCTTGCAAAATGCCACAGACTCCATCGTGAAAATTCGCAAGGAAAAAATTGAAAAATTGCTTGGCCAATGATCCGATCGTTTTGTGCATTGTTGTTGGTGTTGTCGGCATTTGTGGCCTTGACCAGTTTCCAAAACGGGGGAGCAATCAGTGAGCGAGAGCAGGCCATCATCGACGAGACGGTCCGTGAAAAGGTGGAGCGGTTCAGCTTGCGCAAGCAAAAAAGTTGTCGCGACAAGATCATGAAGCGGGCCGAGGCCATGGCGGACTCCATTTTGTTGGCCGAGGCCAAAGACTCTTTGTTGGTCAGTCAACTGATCAAGCCGGACATCCCCATGAAACCCCTTCCTCCGGGCTTGATTTTTCCCACCCCCAGCTCCGCAATCGCGCCATTCATCGATCCTGACACCTTTTTGTCCTCCTACCATCGATCCGACAGCTTGCTTCAGGTGTTAGATAGTATGTCGATGGACAGCACATTGCTGGACAGCCTGCGTTTTCTCCAGCAATTGCCAGGCGCGAAGGAGGAGGAATTGCCTGATTCACAGTAGGTTTCTGCCCTGCCATTTTAGTATAGAATGATTCTAAATAAAATTGTGGGCCTTCTCAGAGCGGAACATCTATTGGGTAAATGCCTTTTAATAAATAGATTTGTGGAAGTTTAACCAATTAGCTAGATTATGTCTTGGTTTGTAAATTTTATGACTTCTTCCATCGGGAGAAAAACGATTATGAGCCTGTCGGGCTTGTTCTTGATTTCCTTTCTATTGGTACACTTGATAGGAAACCTACAGCTGCTGATTCCGGACGGAGGAGAGGCATTCAATTTGTATGCGAAGTTTATGACGTCCAATCCGATCATTAAGACAACCTCTTATTTGCTGTATGCTTCCATTTTGTTGCATGCGATCCAGGGGATTCTGATTTGGCAGAAAAATAAATCTGCTCGGGGCAGTCGTTATGTAGTCAAGACAAAGGCCAACACCTCCTATGCCTCCCGAAATATGGCATGGTTTGGGATCATCATTTTTGTTTTCTTGTTGGTCCACATGTATCAGTTTTGGCTCCAAATGAAGATGGGCAATGTCGCACCAGTGGTTTACGAAGGTGTAAAAGTGAAAAATTTGTATGCCGAAGTGTCCTATGTCTTCAAAAATCCAGGATTTGTTGTATTTTATGTAATATCAATGATCGTAGTGGGTTTCCACCTTTTTCACGGTTTTCAGTCTTCTTTCCAGACCTTGGGCCTGAATCACAAGAAATACACTCCGGTCATTAAGATGACGGGTGCAGCCTTCTCTGTATTGGTCCCATTGGGATTCGCCGTTATCCCCGTGTTCTTTCTTTTGTTTCGATAGCTTGTAGAAGTACAGGCTAGGTCATCAAAATTGCATTTGTTATGAATATTGATCCAAAAATACCAGAAGGACCGCTCGAAGGTAAGACTTCGAAGCACGAAGAGATTACCAACATCTCGTCTCCGACTCGTACCCAAAATGGAGCCATCAAGCTCGAAGGTCGGGTTCCCAAAGGTGAGCTGGCTGAGAAATGGACCCAGTATCGAGGAACGATGAACCTGGTAGCTCCCAACAACAAAAGAAGAATCGACGTCATTGTTGTCGGGACTGGCCTTGCGGGAGCTTCTGCTGCTGCCACCCTCGGAGAGTTGGGCTACAATGTCAAGTGCTTTACCTTTCACGACAGTCCGCGCCGGGCGCACAGCATCGCCGCACAAGGTGGGATCAATGCTGCGAAGAACTACCAAAATGATGGTGATAGCATCTATCGCCTCTTTTACGATACCATCAAGGGAGGAGATTATCGCTCCCGGGAAGCCAACGTACACCGTCTGGCAGAGGTCAGTGTCAACATCATCGACCAGGCCGTGGCACAGGGTGTGCCTTTCGCTCGCGAATACGGTGGCTTGTTGGCCAACCGCTCTTTTGGAGGGGTACAGGTGTCTCGTACCTTCTACGCTCGTGGACAGACCGGACAGCAATTGCTGCTGGGGGCTTATCAGTCCTTGTCCCGTCAGATTTCTCTGGGGAAAGTGAACATGTACAACCGCCACGAGATGCTGGACGTGGTCATCAAAGATGGAAAAGCAAGGGGAATCATCACCCGCAACTTGCTCAATGGAGAATTGGAGCGCTTTTCCGGTCACTGTGTGGTCTTGGCGACGGGAGGGTATGGCAACGTATTTTACCTGTCCACCAATGCCATGAACTCCAATGCAACGGCCGCTTGGCGTGCTGTTAAGCGGGGCGCCCTCATGGCCAATCCATGTTTTACCCAGATTCACCCCACTTGTATTCCACAATATGGGGAGTACCAGTCCAAGCTGACCTTGATGTCGGAGAGTTTGCGGAACGATGGACGAGTGTGGGTACCGGCCCAGAAAGAAGATGCCATTGCGATTCGCGAAGGTCGCAAAAATGCCAATGACATCGCCGAGGGAGATCGGGACTACTACTTGGAAAGACGCTATCCTGCTTTCGGTAACCTCGTCCCTCGCGACGTGGCATCTCGTGCCGCCAAGATAGAATGCGACAAAGGACACGGCGTTGTACCCACTGGCAGAGGGGTATTCCTCGACTTTGGGGCAGCCATCCAGCGCTATGGCAAGTCGAAAGCCCACAGCGACGGCATTCACAATCCCAATCAGGCAACCATTACCAAATTGGGAGAGCAAGTCATCAAAGAAAAGTATGGCAACCTCTTCCAGATGTACGAGAAAATCACAGGGGAGAACCCCTACAAAATAGCAATGAAAATCTATCCGGCTGTTCACTACACAATGGGTGGGCTGTGGGTAGATTACAATCTGGAGACCAACGTTCCAGGACTGTTTGCACTGGGAGAAGCCAACTTCTCCGACCACGGTGCCAACCGCCTGGGAGCTTCTGCGCTGATGCAGGGCTTGGCCGACGGATATTTTGTCATTCCTTACACCATCGGACAATTCCTGTCCAACGAAATTCGTACCCCTTCCATCAGTTCGGATGAGCCAGAATTTTTGGCGGCAGAAAAGGTAGTGCGCGCACAGATCAACCGACTGATGAGCATCAAGGGCAAGCAGTCTGTGGAGAGCTTCCACCGTCGCTTGGGCAAGATCATGTGGGAATATTGCGGGATGTCTCGCAGTGCGGAAGGGCTTGAGAAAGCGCGCAAAATGGTGCGCGAATTGAGAGATGAGTTTTGGAGTGATGTATTTGTACCTGGAGACAAAGACGATTACAATCCCGAATTGGAGAAGGCGGGCCGCGTGGCTGACTTTCTCGAATTGGGTGAAGTCATGATACTCGACGCCTTGGATCGAGAAGAATCCTGTGGTGGTCACTTCCGCGAAGAATACCAAACAGAGGAAGGAGAAGCCTTGCGCCGAGACAAAGAATTTGCCTACGTGGCAGCCTGGGGATGGGACGATCTCGATCCAGTGTGCCACAAAGAGCAGCTGACCTTTGAAAACGTTGAATTAAAAACCAGAAGCTATAAGTAATCAATGGCTTTGCTTGTTGTCGCTATGAGCTTGAATGGTGGATCTTTCAAAAGAAAAACATCCTGAAATGAAATTGACGTTAAAAATTTGGAGACAGAAAAACAACAAGGACAAGGGTCGCATGGAGACGTATCAGGTAGAGGCGAGTGAACACATGTCGTTCCTGGAGATGCTGGACGTGCTAAACGAAGACCTGATCTCAAAAGGAGAAGAGCCTGTTTCTTTCGAACACGATTGCCGAGAGGGCATCTGCGGTACTTGCAATATGGTCATCAATGGCCAGCCCCATGGACCGCAAAGAGGGACGACAACTTGCCAGTTGCACATGCGGGCTTTCAAGGACGGTGATACCATTTACATAGAACCCTGGCGTGCGCAAGCTTTCCCTGTCATCAAGGACTTGGTGGTGGATCGCTCTGCTTTCGACCGCATCATTCAATCTGGTGGATACATTTCTGTCAATACGGGTCAAGCCCCAGACGGCAACTCCATACCTGTGGAGAAGGATTTGGCATCGCAGGCATTTGATGCGGCTACTTGCATCGGTTGTGGCGCTTGTGTCGCAGCTTGTCCCAACGCTTCGGCCATGCTTTTTGTCAGTGCGAAGATTTCACATTTGGCACTCATGCCGCAAGGAGGGGTAGAAGCGAGAAACAGAGCCAAGAACATGGTGGATCAAATGGATCAGGAAGGATTTGGAATGTGCTCCAACGCTGGCGCCTGTGAAGTGGAATGTCCCAAGGAGATTTCCATAGAGAACATCGCGAGAATGAATCGCAACTACTTGACCAGTGTCTTTGCCTCTGAAAAGGTAAGCTAGTCACTCAAAGAATCTGGCATTAGGCCAACTCTTTGACAAGGAATTTCGGATGCGTCCGGGATTCCTTGTTTTTTTGCTCCTCTACAACCATTGTTTTGCTGATCTGATCATGCCATCCACCTTTGCTTTGCTGACCAAGGAGTACAGAGATGGTTTCGAATGGCAAAAATCGGGCAATGGAACGCAGCAAGACCTGCCGAAAGAGCAGCGGTTTCCCATCGCAAGAGACCACGCGGGTTTGGGTAATCAACTTCCCGATGGTCTTCCCCTCAAAGTAGTATTCGCAAATGGTGTAATAGCCGATGATGATGGAAAGGGTGAGCAAAAATTTGCAAATCATGGACGATAAGTAAAAGTCGAGGATGGCTTGTTGGTTGGTCAGGCTGAGCAACAGTCCAATGAGAGCCCCTACAATGATGCCCAGTAAGCTCCCTCCGATGAAATAGTCGATGAAAAAATTGAGGAACCGCTTGTACTTGGGTGCCGCAGTTCTTTGTTCGGTGGTGTAGTTGTAGTCTGCATCCAGGATGCGCTCATCGTATGCCATGAAAAGAAGTTGTTGAGTGGGTGAGTCAATAAAGCACCAACAATCATGCCTTATGAAGAGCGGAGGGAGGGTAGAATCGGGCAGGGCAGATTCAGTACAACTGTTTGAGGAGCCATTCTTTCTCGGTGAGGATTTCTTCTGCCTCTATGCTGCCCTTCAATTTTTGGCGGGCTTGTTTGTCGAAGGTATTCAGCCCGAGCAGTTTTTTGGTGTATTGTACGATGTTGAGATAGTTGGTCTGGTGGTACCCGATGTTTTTTTGGACTTTTTTGCGGCGCAGAAAAATTTTCATGGCCTCCAGATGCGCCTCCAGTAGATCGAATTCCGACAGTTCGAAGTAAATTTTTAGCAAAAGTGTCTTGGCCGCCAGGTTGAGCAGCAGGTCTTTGTGCTGGAAGGAGCGCAGAAGTTTGAGGGCTTTGTCAAAATTTTGTCGACTGTATTCCAGTCGTGCCAGGTTGAATTTGAAGGAGCTTTCCTGGTACTGCTTTTCAAGTTTTTTCTTGTAGTTGTGGATGAAGGCATCGACCCATTCGTACTCGCCCGTGTGCATGCCTGCCGCTGCGATGTTGTGGTAGGTAAAGCGGGTCAATTGGTTATATTCAAGCAAGAAGCCCTTTTCGAGCCCTGTCTTGTAAATGCTCATCACCTCTGTAAAGTAGTCTTCGGCCCCTCGGTTGATCTGTCGGACACAATAATTGATGGCGTATTTGTACAGATCGTGAATTTCTCGCTCAGGAAAATTCTGGCCATGCTCGAAGAGGAGTTTCCGAAACTGTTGGAAGTAGCTGGCCTCTTCTGGATGGACCAGGCAATGATAGCAGTTGTAGTAGATGCCGATCAGGGGAATGTCCAGGTAATCGGACCGCTGGATGTAATTGATCAACTCCTCTGGAAAGGTTTGTTGCTCGCCTGGTCGGTAGATGGTTTGGTGGGTTTGTTGCAGACAGGCTTGTCGCAGCTTGTTGGCGAGGTAGGCAATGTCGAGTTCGTTGGACATGTCCTGCAACCGGAGTTCGCCGGAGGGTTTGTGAGAAGCCGTGTACTGTAGGTTTTCGAAGTGCAATTGGTAGCGAAGGCTGTAGTAATTGGCATTTCGGTAGGGGTAGTTTTTGAGCTGGCTTTCTGTCTGTTGGACGATTTTTTCGAACTGTGTGGGAAGGTTCTTCTTGAAATAAGTGGTGGCCAGTTTGATTTTTGACTGCAAGTTGTCTTCCTGAATTTCCTGATAGGCAAAATACTTCTCGAAGAGTTTGAGCAGATCGCTCATCAAGAGGCGAATGCGCACGTCCTCATAGGCTTGGTCGGCAAAGAGTCGCTTGTGGATTTGCTCTTTGCTGGGAGAGATTTTTAGCTCGAATTTGTACTCCATCACCAGATCAAAGAAGCGGATCAACTGCTCTTGTTGGTTGAAAAAAGGAGAGCGGACAAATTTTCCGAGCTGTCGGCGATCCTTCGCTGTGAGGCTGTTTACCAATATGTAGAGGCGACTATTTTGCATATCGTAAAAAAAATGGCTTGAAAATCCCTGACAATTTAATTAAATAAAAAATAATATGAACTACATATTGGTAATTTTTCCTCTTCTCAACAGTCATTTACTTTCCTTGTGGCAATATTTCGTTCTACAAAATGGATAATTTGTATTTGCCTTTAGAGAGAGAAGACATCATTTTTGTATCATCTGATCTAGTATAAATCGCAGTTTACCCAAATACCCATAGTTGCGGTGGATGGTCTGAGCAAAAACATTCGGCGCAATTCCATTAAAAAATTGGTACAACAAAAAAAGTGTTTCCCATGACAACGAAGAACGCCCTACGGCAAACTTACACACACTCACGTCTTTTATCGCTCCTTTTCATCGGTGCATTTCTCTTATTTGGGCAACTGGCAAATGCCCAGTTGTATCTCAACATCGATTCCCAACCCGGCAATCAAGACATCAAAGTAGATTTTACGGTAGACAGTTTTCAAAACATTGCCAGCTTTCAATTTGCACTCACCTGGGACCCAGCCGAGGTCTCTTTCAACAGATTGGAGGTCGATCAGCTTCCCGTTGACTTCAAATGGGGAGAGCAGGATGTTGAAAACGGAATTTTGCGCCTGCTGTGGTTCAATCCGTCGGGCTTTGGGACAGACTTACCCAATGGTGCCAATATGTTTTCCATCTATTTCGATGCCCTCGCCGTGGGCGTTGCTCAATTGGAGGTCGACCCCGTCAGAGGGAGCATGAAAACGGAGGTCATGCAGGTCCAAAATGGAAACTTTGTGGAAATTCCCTTGATTGTCAACGGAGGCGATCTTCAATTGGAAGGAAGCTTTGTTGGCGGGACGGTCTTTTTGGATGACAATGACAATTGCCTCCTCGAAATGGGGGAAGACAGCTTGACGAATTGGCGGGTGGAATTTGCCAATGCCAATAGAACCTACGTCCTCAACACCAAGGCAAACGGAACCTATGGCGCCTTCATCGATTCGGGTGACTATGTTGTCAATGTGCTGCCTCCCAATCAGCTTTGGCAAACATGCGACTCGGATGTCGCTCTCAATCTGCCCCTCAATCAAATGGTGACCTGGGATTTTGGCGTCTCTCCAGCAGAGGACTGCCCCTTGCTCACGGTGGACATCACGACGGATCGGCTGCGTCGGTGCTTTTTCAGCAATTATGGTGTGCAATACTGCAATGAGGGAACAGTAGAAGCCCAGGACGCCTACATCGAAGTGACCCTCGATCCCTTCTTGATTCCAGTGACAGCTACCATCCCATACACCACCAATGGGAATGTATTGACATTTGACATTGGCACAGTTGGAGTGAATGAATGTGGTCGATTCAACATAGAAGTTCTGGTGGGCTGCGACTCGGTGGCCTTGGGGCAGACCCATTGTACAATGGCGCACATCTTTCCGGATTCGCTTTGCAGTGGCAACGATCCCTACACAGGTGCCAGTCTCGAAGTAGTAGGCCAGTGCAATGAGCTCAGCGGCGAGGTAGAGTTTCGCATTGAGAATGTCGGACAGGGCGACATGCAAGAGTCAGTCAATTACGTCATCATCGAAGATGTCATCATGTACACACCAGTCCCCATCCAGCTCAATAGTGGCGAGATGTCCTCCCCGATCCAATTGCCAGGCAATGGCTCGACCTATCGACTGCAAGTGCCTCAGGTGACTGGTCATCCGGGCATGGATGCCCCCAGTGTGACGGTAGAAGGATGTGGGACCAATGGGCAAGGCAGTTTTTCCATGGGTTTCGTGACCCAATTTCCCCAAAACGATGCCGACCCATTCATCTCCATCAACTGTACAGAGAACGTCGGTTCTTATGATCCAAATGACAAGCGAGGCTTTCCTGGTGGAGTGGGTGAA
The DNA here is from genome assembly GCA_039821145.1 of Bacteroidota bacterium. Lineage (GTDB taxonomy): Bacteria > Bacteroidota > Bacteroidia > Chitinophagales > Saprospiraceae > JBCCSZ01. Next base: position 29,179 of record JBCBOS010000011.1, read on the forward strand.
GAGCACTTCATCGAGGCCAATACGGAGCTGGAGTACATCATCCGATTTCAAAATACTGGTACCGATACGGCATTCAATGTGTTGATCGTTGATACCATTTCTTCCCTTTTGGACTACAGCTCCATTCAACTCGGCGCTTCCAGCCATCCCTACGAGTTTGAGATGTTGGACGAGAACGTCATCCGCTTCGCCTTCCCAAACATTTTGCTGCCCGACAGCAGCACCAATTTGATCGGATCTAATGGCTTTGTCAGCTTCAAGATCCAACAGCAGCCCGACAATGCCATCGGGACGGAGATCAACAACTCGGCGGCGATCTACTTCGATTTCAATGACCCCATCATCACCAATGAGACCTATCACACCATTGGAGAGGACTTCATCTTGTTGAGTTCGCAGGTGGTTTATCGGCCAGACCTTCAGCTGAATGTGTATCCCAATCCCACCACGGCCTCTGCGACCTTTGAACTGTCCGATGCTGATCTAGGTGGGTTGACCTTCCGATTGTATGATGGCATGGGGCGTTTGCTTCGAGTGGAAGAACATCCGGGTCATCAATTTACCTTCTTCCGTCAGCAACTCGGTGCCGGCATGTACTGGTATACCTTGGAGCAGGAAGGCCAATTGCTTGGCAGTGGTAAATTGATGATTCAGCCTGCCGATTGAGCAGAGTTAAGTCAAGGAGGTCATTTTTGACAGTACCAGGGCGTTGCACAACTGCTTTTTGCAAGGAAAGTGAGCTTGTGCAACGCTTTTTTCATTGGTCTGTTTTCTATATAACATTTAACTGACGGAGCAGCCATTCTCTTTCAGACAATGGATTGGCAGTGGAAATTTCCTCTTTGAGCTTATTGACATGGGCTTTGTTGAAAGGGTTGACCTTGACCAATTTCCGGGTATAGCGGATGATGTTTTTGAAATTGGACTTGTGGTAGCCCATGACTTTTTTGCGAACGATGTAGTTGCGCATGCTCTCCAGTAAAGATTCCAGGACATTGAGTTCTTGTTGCTCGTAGAAGATTTTGAGGAGAAGTGTTTTGGCGTTGAGGTTGATGAGGATGTCGTTGAATTCAGTTTGGGTGATGTATCCCATGGACTTGTCATAATCCTCTTTTTCATAGTACAGGCGGGCCAAGCTGTAGTTGACAACGGCATCTCTGAAGTTGGTATCCAAAAGGTCCTGGTATTGATTGATGAAATTTTCCACCCACTCAAACTCCTTGAGCATCAGTGCGTTGAGGATGGCATTTTGGAATGTCCATCCAGATATGTTTTTCTCATCAGCCAATATTTTCTTCTCGATCCCCTCCCGGTATAGATCGAATGTTTCTCGAATGAAGGCTTTGTTGCCTGCATTGATTTGCCCGATGCAATAATTGATGGCCAGGAGGTAGATGTCTCTGATCTCTGCTTTGGGGAATTTACTTCCCTGGGAGATGATGGCCTCTTTGAGGGAGTGGAAGTGGTCCGGGTTGTTCTTTTCTGTCAGCGCTTTGTAGGTATAGTAATAAATGGTGATGGCGGGCTCATCGGTGATGCTGTCGGACTCGATGTAAGACAGTACCTCGTCCAGCAAGCCTACCTTGTAGTGGGTTTGGTAGACGTTTTGGTGGGACAAGATGAGGCATGCCTGGCGAAGTTTGTCGGCCATGAAGGTGGTATCGAGTGCGTCGGAGGTCTCTTGCAGATTGAAATCGGTGGTGCGCTTGCGGAAGCCACTCAAATAGGTGTATCGCTCTGCCTGGATGAGGTATTCATTGCGCAGGTAGTGTGCATTTCGAAAGGGGTATTTTTCCTGTAGGCTGTGGATTTGTTTGAGGTTTTTTTCAAAAGGCTTGTTGAGTCGTCTTTTTCGGAACACGCGGGCCAGGGCTGTTTTGGTGAAGATGCTGTCCTGTCGTACTTCATTGTATATCAGGAACTCTTCGAGGGCTTTGTTGAAAAAGTGGATGCTTTGTCGCATTCTGGCATCGTCGAAGGAGTCCTGTGGCCAGAGCTTTGCAAAAACGACCTCTTTGGCAAGGAATTCGTCCTTGTAGAGGTGTCTTTCCTCACTGAGGTATTCGCACATCTGGACCACATCTTGGCGTTGATTGTGGGCTGGAGATCGCACCCATTTGCTCAATTCACGCCATTCTTTGCGGTTAAAAGTTCTTAAAATGTTAACTAATTGACTTTTATTCATGGGCTAAAAATAAAACTGCTCAACAAATCGCTAGAATTGATCTATATTGAATTAGGTATTAATCGTTTGATTTACAGTTGATTATGTTTGATTCGTTGAAATATCTAATTTAAAAATACGCAAAATTTGATCAACAAATGCTTTTTTTTGTCTTTGTTTCGGCTAAGGAATACATGCATTTTTGTAATGTCAAGAATATGAAGATAAGCATACTAGAAATTTCCATGAGATTAGTTAAATATATTAAGCCTCTTTTTTCGCAGCGATCAATGTTGGTCACATTGATCGCTGCCCTCTGGCTTTTCTCCTGGAACTTGGATGCACAACAGAATGGAGGATGGGAGAGATATTTTGGCGAACCGACCTTAAGTGAAACAGTTACCTCAGTTATACAAACCCAAGATGGCGGCTACCTGGTGGCCGGTGAGATCGAGGGAAGCCTTAGAAGAATTTACCTGCTCCGCACCGATATTGATGGAACCAAGATATGGGACCGCATCATCGGACGCCAAGTGGCGGGAGTAGATGAGTCCATCAGTGCCACAGACATCCTGGAAGCAGAAGATGGTACCTTTGTTTTGTTAGGCACGACAGCCGGACAAGGCAGTCTAAAAGACTTTTACCTAGCCAAGTACAGTCAGGACGGAGATAGATTGTGGGAACGGACCTACGGGCAGGGCAGTGACGATGTGGCGGCCGCCATGGCCGAGACGGCAGATGGAGGATATTTGCTGGTAGGTACCCAGGAAGATGGGACTGGTGGAGACAACGAAGAAATTTTTGTAGTAAAAACCGATAGAGATGGCAACGTCGAATTTTCCAAGGTGCCCAGCGAGCAGCCGGGTTCCGACGAGGTTGCCAGGGGGGTAGTGCCCACTTCCGATGGTGGATTCATCATCACAGGAAGCATGGACGATGGCGGACCCTCCGATGCGGAAGCGTACATCCTAAAAATCGATGCAGCTGGTGATTCCACTTGGAGCCAGCGCCTGGGCGGCAACGACAATGATGTTTTCAATTCGGCCACTGAGCTGAACAATGGCAGCATCATCGCCGTAGGTTCCATCGGCAACGACATCTACTTGGCTAGCTTCACTGCCGATGGTACGCCCATTAATTCCCGAGAACTCGACTTGGCGTCTACTTTCACAGAGTTTGCTTCCGATGTATTGGCATTGGAAGATGGAACGGCAGTGGCGGTGGGAGCTCGCGAGACAACAACGATTGAAAGCAAGGGGTTTTTGGCCAAAATCGACCAGAACGTCAACGTTCTCTGGTTTGAAGAATACGGCCGCCCCAATTACGGAAACTCTCTTTTTTCCATTGATGAGAAAGAAGGTGGATTCATACTGGCGGGAATCTCCCGTGGCCCTTTTCTGAATTTGCTCAACGATGCCTTTTTGGTCAATGCCAGCTCAGAAGGTTTGGTATTTACCAACTACATCGAAGGCTTGGTCTACAATGATGCAGACAATGGCTGTGATTTAGACATGAATGAGGAGGGCTTGGATGGTTGGGTCGTTTCGGCTACCAACACAGCGACAAATGATACTTACTACGGTACATCAGATGCCGATGGGAGGTATTCCATACTGGTTCCAGAAGGATCGTACAATGTAGAGACCACAGCTGCCAATGCGTACTGGAAGTCTTGTACGGAATCTTTCAACATTAACTTTACAACAGCTTACGATACCATCCGTCGAAACTTTGGTATCAATGCAGACATTGTCTGCCCCGATTTAGAAATTGACGTATCAACTGCTTTTCTGATTGCATGCGAAGAAAGCAGCTACACCGTCTCTTATTGCAACAACGGAACAGCACAAGCGGATCAGGCAGAGGCTCACATCATTCTAGATGACGATCTGAGTTTTGTTTCCTCAAGTCCGATCTCACCAAAAACCGTAAACGACAGCTTGTACACCTTTGATCTGGGTGATCTCGATCAAGGACAATGTGGACAATTTGTCATCACCGTTGATGCAGATTGCGATGCGGTTCTTCAGCAGTCACACTGTTTGAAAGCCAGTATTACCCCCGACGAAATTTGTGTCCCTCCGACGCCCTCCTGGGACGGATCGAGCTTGACAGTAGATGGCTACTGTGATGGAGACAGCTTGCGCTTCTTCATTGAAAACAGAGGCAGCCGTACCACAGAGAGTTCGCGCAACTGGATCGTCATCGAGGATCAGATCATGTTCCGTCAGGGCAATGTGCCATCGCAATTGTCTCCCAATGCCGTTCAAGCCATTTCACTGGAAGCCACAGGCTCCACGTATCGGCTCAGCGCCGAACAATCTCAAGGTCATCCCGGAAACAGCACCCCTACCGTTGCCATTGAAGGCTGCACTACCGATGGTAGTTTTACGGTAGGATTCTTAAACCAATTTGAAGAGGACGACCGCGACGTGTTCCGGTCCGTCGACTGCCAGGAAAACCTGGACCTCAGTGCGTACGGCCCTTATTTTAAGAGGGGCTATCCCAAGGGCTATGGCGAAGACGCCGAAATCACGCCCGAAACCGATTTAAAGTATATCATCAATTTCCAAAATGTTGGAACAGACACGGCAATCAGGGTGGTGATTCGGGATACTCTTTCCTCATTCCTTGACCCCACAAGTGTGCGGGCGGGAGCGAGTAGCCATGACTATACATTGGAAGTCTATGGTGGGGGTATCCTGAAGTTCACCTTTGAAAATATTCGTTTACCAGCCAGCAGCACCAATGAAGATGCTTCCTACGGATTCGTCAAATACCGAATCTCCCAGAAACCCGACACACCAGACGGAAGTAGAATCAAAAATGGTGCTGCTGTCTTCTTCGACTACCAAATCCCTGGCTACACAGGGCAGGTATGTCACACCGTAAAGGATAGCCTGGGGCTCTTGGTGAGCATCGACAATATTTTCACTCCTGAGGTGAGTGACATCAAGGTCTACCCCAACCCCTTTACTCACCAGACAACCGTAGAGGTGGTGAGCGAGCGGGTGTTCCAACAACTTGATCTGTCCATTTTTGATGCCAGTGGCCGCTTAATTCGTCGAGAACGATTCGATTCTATGAAGTTTGAGCTGCAAAGAGCTAGTTTGGCATCAGGTTTGTACCTATACAAACTAGAAACCGACGGCTTATTGATTAGTAGTGGAAAACTATTGGTACAGTAAGCGGGTTATACAACAAGAAAAATTAATTTTTTCCATAGAGATTAAAGGTTATTTATCCCAACCGTTTTTAATTTTCATGAGATTCATTTTGAGGCGTATCATCCTGGTCAGATAGATACGCCTCAAACTTTTTTAGGCCCTTCTGTAACAAATTTCTGTACGATAAGTTTGTAAGCAATTGACGGGCTGAGCATCACCTGCCTTGGATGGATTTGCCATCTGCTTGGAGAAAAATTCTTGGGTGGCGGGGAAGGATCAGGAAGAAACGATCTTGCCTCCTTTGAGTTGAATGATGTGGCGGGTTTTCTTGGCCAACTCCAAATCGTGTGTCACCAACACCAGAGTCGTCCCTTCGTCTCGGTTGAGTTCAAATAGCAGTTCTTCGATTTTCTGTCCCGTTTCCTCATCCAAATTTCCAGTTGGCTCATCGGCAAATAGGATTTTGGGAGCATTGGCAAAAGCACGGGCCAGAGAAACCCTTTGCTGCTCTCCGCCAGAGAGCTGGGTGGGGTAATGGTGGAGGCGATCTTTCAGCCCTACCCTTTCGAGCAGTTCCTGTGCTCTTTTGGCTACCCCTGTCTTTCCCTGCAATTCTTGTGGGACCATCACATTTTCAAGAGCTGTCAGTGTGGGGATCAGTTGGAAGTTTTGAAAGATGAAGCCCACATGCTCATTTCGAACAGCAGCCCGTTCGTCCTCATTCAGATCATTCAATACAATGTCGTTGAGAGCCACTGTACCAGAACTGGCTCGATCCAGACCGGCGCAGAGTCCCAACAAAGTGGTTTTCCCACTACCAGATGGGCCAACGATGGACAGGGTATCACCAGCTGCCAGATCAAAGCTGACATCGTCGAGGACGGTAAGAGAACGTTCTCCTTCTTGGTAGGTTTTGCTGAGTTGTTGTACACGGAGCATTTGGAAGCCTTTTGAGGATAAACAAAAAAGAGGGGCTGAGGTTCTTAGTTGCTTGCTGGTCGTTTGTTTCTTTTGTGTTTTTTCCAATGCCATTCTGCCTGTATTGTCAATGGACTGTCGGTGTAGAACAGTGCAGCGGCATCTATTTCTTCTTCTTGTACTTGCTCGAAAACAGCCTTGGACAGGGTGAGTTTCAATATGGCTGGACTGATCCAAAACAGGAAGCCATAGATGGACAGACAACCCAGTAGGAAGTGGAAAATACGCTTGCCAATGGAAGAGGGGACGGATGAATTCATATGCTGGCAGTGATGTTTGAGAAGACGAGGTAAAACATGACATAGGCCATCAAAAGGGTCAATACCAGATTGAAGCTTTGGCCACAAAGGTAGAGGATGAGTGGTTTGCCACCGCTGAAATGTTTTTTCAACTGCGCAAAATTGGTGGACAAGCCAATGCTGACAAAAGCCAGGCAAAAGAGCCAACCCCGGATGTTTTTGGAGTACCCTCTGATGATTCCCTGGTCGATGATGGAGTAGGCCGTGCCTTCTGGCAAAGAGCTGTAGAGCAGTGACATGAGGATGGACGCTCCAATGAACCCCAGGATGAACTTGGGGAACCGCAACCATATCTCTCCCCAGCCGATGTCCTTTCCCTGGGCCTTGCCATTTTGTCGGGCAAAGTAAATGGCAACTCCAAAGGCGACAATGCCAATGAGAATGTTTTGAATCATCTTGATGGTGGCAGCAACATTGAGGGCCGTATCTCCCAGGAATGCGCCCGCTGCCACCACCGCCCCGGTCGCATCTATGGTCCCTCCCATCCAGGCCCCTCCCAATACCTCGGGCATGCCCATTGCCTTGATGGCGATGGGCATTACGATCATCATCACCGAGGTAAATATCATGGACAAGCCAATGGCCAAGGTGAGTTCTTCCTTCTTGGCTTGACAGGCCGCAGCGGTGGCAACAGCAGCGGACACTCCACAGACGGACATGTCGGCCGAAATGGTAATGTTGAGGGTCTTGGAAGAAATTTTTAATACTTTTTGTCCAAACCAGTAGGTGCTGATCAGGACAATCGGCGTGACAATCCAAGCCACGAAAATACCGGGAAGCCCAATGGAAAGGATCTTTCCAAACAGGATTTCAGCTCCGAGCAAGACCAAGCCTGTCTTGATGTACAGCTCTGTTTGCAAGGCCGGCTTGATCCAAGCAGGCGTACCAATGGTATTGCTGATCAGCAGGCCAATGAGAATGGCCCAGGCTGCATAGCCAATGCCAAGTGTTTTCATATTGGTTTGACCTGCCAGGAGATAAGCCACCACCCCAATGGCAAAAACAATGGCAAATCCCTTGAGGAATGCCCAAAATTCTTTTTGCATGACAGACCGACTCAGTCCAAATGCCAGTGCCAGCAGTAGCCACAATGCCAGTAGACTAGGGATTTTGTTGTAGGCCTTGGCCTTGTACTTTTTGCTGATCTTGGAGAATTTCTTGTGCTGTATCCTCCAATTTGCGATTGCTGTCTGTGCTGCTGCATTGAGATTTTCATCTTGAAATTGCTGATCAGCTGCCTTGTTTTGTGCCATGTTGGCTTGCTGTTTCAATCTGGCGAGTGTCTCTTGGCTTTCTTGAAATGTGGTTTCTTTGGCTTGGCGTTTTTGTGCAGCCTTAGAAGGGGACAAGACAAGGGCAGTGAGAGGAGATGTTGACCATCCTCCAGGTTTGGCGGTGAGTTGGCCCAATGATTTTCCGATGGTTGTGCTGCTTCCTTTGATCTTTTGTTGTGCATCTGCCGCCTCGTGCCATGCCAAGGTGTGGAAGGGCGCACGTTGGGCCTCCTGCTCCATTCTTTGCTCCCATTGCTGGTGGCGTTGGGTCATGTTTTGGGGAGGAAAGGCAAAGAACAGACTGGCACCAATCAGTAGGAAGGCTGCTCCGATCCAAATGGCCCAGTGGTCTTCCGTTTGAAAAAGCGATTTGATTGGCATTTGACAGAGGTGTTTTTGGTGTTGGAGGAGGTGTGTGATTTTTGGTTGGGGTATGGGATGGGGCAAAAAGGGTGGGCCCGCCCTCTAGGTGACCCCACAAAGGCCACCCCTTTTGAGAACTTCGCCTGCGCAAAGCTCCGCCAACCCAAACCTGGGCAATGTGCCCACTGAAGAGTCCGTATGCTCGCCAAAAATCCCTTCCGCGGTTCCGAGATTTTCAACTTTTCTCTGTAATAGGACACGGCACCCCCCGAAATTCCATAAATTTTCTGACAGTATTTTTTCCTTCATATATGATCAATTTTAATTGACTATTGATAACCAGCTAATTACGAAACACATTATGAAATAAAAATTTCATCCTGATTCAATGAGTTTTATTCATATGTATTGGTATTTTCTCATCTCTGGCTGTTTTTGAGCAAGGAAAATTTATTTTTCATCAAACAAAACGAACATTTGTTCGTTTTTATAAAAGTTGCTATCTTTGTTAGCAATGACTCAAATTACTAGCTTATGGCCGATATAGAAAAACTCGAACAGCATTTTCAAGATAAAATTGACCGGGAGGTCCGGATCGAACCCAAGGATTGGATGCCGGATGCCTACCGAAAGACATTGATCCGCCAAATTTCCCAACACGCCCATTCCGAAATTGTCGGGATGTTGCCCGAAGGAAATTGGCTGACCCGTGCCCCGACTCTGCGCCGCAAACTTGGCTTGCTCGCCAAAGTGCAGGACGAAGCTGGGCATGGTCTCTATCTCTATGCTGCCTGTGAAACACTGGGCGTGGAAAGAGATGAGTTGTTTGAGCAATTGCACACGGGAAAGGCAAAGTATTCCAGCATCTTCAACTACCCTACCTTGACATGGGCCGACATCGGGACCATTGGCTGGTTGGTAGATGGAGCCGCCATAATGAATCAAGTGCCGCTTTGCCGCTGCTCTTATGGTCCTTATGCAAGAGCCATGGTGCGGGTGTGCAAAGAGGAGAGCTTTCACCAACGGCAGGGCTTCGAGATGTTGCTGACCCTCAGCAAAGGCTCCGAAGAGCAACGCCAAATGCTGCAAGATGCAATTGATCGCTGGTGGTGGCCCGCCATGATGATGTTTGGCCCACCCGATGCTGATTCTCCGCACACAGCTCGTTCCATGAAGTGGCGCATCAAGCGTTTTACCAACGATGAGCTGCGCCAAAAGTTTGTGGATGTCTGTGCCGAGCAAGTCAAAATACTGAATGCTACTTTGCCTGATCCCGATCTGAAATGGAATGAAGAAAGAGGACATTACGATTTCGGACCCATTGACTGGGACGAGTTTTGGAATGTCGTCAAGGGGAATGGTCCTTGCAATCGTCAACGGATCAAGACCCGGGTGAAAGCCTATGAGGAGGGTGCTTGGGTGCGAGATGCGGCCCTGGCCCATGCCGAAAAGAAGCGCCGGAGAAAAGAGGCCGCTCAGCAGCAACAGGTCGCATAAATCAACCCACGATTTGATATGAATAAGAATTGGCCCCTTTGGGAAGTCTTCATAAGAAGTAAAAGTGGCTTGCACCACAAACATGTCGGTAGTCTGCACGCAGCAGACGAAGAGATGGCCATCGAAAACGCACGGGATGTGTATACCCGGCGCAACGAAGGTGTAAGCATCTGGGTGGTGGAATCAAAGCACATTACTGCCTCTAGCCCTAACGACAGTGAAGCCTTTTATGAACCTGCGAACGACAAGGTTTACCGCCACCCCACTTTTTATGACCTCCCGGACGAGATCAAGCACATGTGATGCTGCTCGTGCCACCAAATATTTTCTTGTGAAACCACTGTTTGAATATTGTCTTCGTTTGGCCGACAATGGCCTGATTCTCGGTCAACGCCTCTCTGAATGGTGCGGACATGGTCCTGTGCTCGAACAGGACATGGCCCTGACCAACATCGCGCTCGATCAGATTGGGCAGGCGCGCAGCTTGTACCAGTATGCTGGCGAGATAGAAGGAAAAGGCCGGGATGAGGATCAGTTGGCGCTCCTGAGAAGTTCCAATGAGTACAGAAATGCCTTACTTGTGGAACAGCCCAATGGACATTTTGGCCATACTGTCTTGCGGCAATATCTCTTTGATGCGTTCAATCACCTCAACTACACGGCCCTCTGTCAGAGCAAGTCAGAGCAACTTCGCGCCATTGCAGAGAAGTCTCTCAAAGAAATCACTTACCACTTGCGTTGGAGCTCAGAATGGGTGGTTCGGCTGGGAGATGGCACGGAAGAAAGTCACTCCAAGATGGAAGAGGCGCTGGACGACTTGTGGATGTTTGCAGGAGAGTTGGTAACAGCGGATGAACTCGATCGCCAGATGTTGGAGCAAGGCTATGGTCCCGATCTGGATAAAATCGCTCCCTCTTATTGGGCCCACATTGAGGCGACCTTCGAACGAGCACAGCTTCAAAAGCCGGAAAATACCTGGTGGCAAAGTGGTGGAAAACGAGGAGTTCACGGCGAACACATGGGCTACATCCTCGCAGAAATGCAACACCTGCAGCGAGCCTACCCTGGCCAACAATGGTAAATGATCATCCTATGGAAGCTACGATCACAAATGATGTATGGAAAGTATTGGAACAAGTTTCCGACCCGGAAGTACCTGTTCTGAGCATACTTGACTTGGGCGTGGTCCGAGAAGTCAATTGGCAGGGAAAGACCCTTGAGATCGTCATTACTCCAACCTACTCTGGCTGTCCAGCCATGAATGTCATCGAAGTCAACATCCGGGCAGTTCTACAAGACGAAGGCTACGACAATGTAACGGTGACAACCGTGCTGTCCCCTGCTTGGACGACGGACTGGCTGACCGAAGAGGGCAAGCGAAAGTTGCGCGAGTACGGCATTGCCCCTCCTGTTGGCAAGGTGGATAAGTCACTGCTTCTCGGTACGGATGTGGTCGTGCCCTGCCCACTTTGTGGCAGTGAGAATACCGAGATGTTGAGTCAGTTTGGTTCCACTGCATGCAAGTCTCTCTATCGGTGCAAAGACTGTCTGGAGCCATTTGACTACTTCAAGTGTCATTGACCCTAAGTCGACTGCCCTCCTTTGGCATATGAAACAATTTTTCCTCATTTTATCATTCGCTCTATTGTTGGGACAGTGTCGAGATACAGCTACACAAGAAGGTGACAGATTGCAGCTGGCCCAAGAAGAGAAACTGGAATTTCTTCAACAGTTGCTTCAGGAGCGCGGCATCAAGCCAATGGAATTGCAGTTGTTTCTGAGGGCGTTCAAACGAGAACAAGAATTGGAGGTCTGGGGAAAAAACGCAAGTGATACAAGTCACCAATTATTGCTTACCTACTCCTTTTGCAAAAACTCGGGTCAGCTGGGGCCCAAACGCAGGGAGGGCGATCTGCAGATTCCAGAAGGTTTTTACAGAGTCGACCGCTTCAATGCTCGCAGCAAATTTCACCTTTCTCTCGGTCTCAACTATCCCAATGCATCCGACCAAAAACGCTCCGACCCCCAACGGCCTGGCAGCGACATTTTCATACACGGAGGTTGCGCATCCGTTGGGTGCATTTCCATCACCGACGACAAAATCAAAGAGTTGTATGTGCTGGCGGATTTGGTGCATCGATATGACCAGCTTCCCATCCAAGTACACATCTTTCCAACCCATTTGCAGCCTGCACAACTGGATGACCTAGCGGTGCAATTTCCCGAGCATGTCTCCTTTTGGCAAGAACTACAAAAAGGCTATCTTCACTTCGAAAAATACAAAAGTATACCGGAGGTCGGCCTAAGACCTGACGGTGCCTATCTCATCAAATAAATCCAATGGAAAGCATTCTCTTTTCCCGGCAGGAAGGTTTGGCCATCATTCGCCTCAATCGCCCCAGCAAATACAATAGTTTCAATCGCCCCATGGCATTGGCATTTCTCAAGTGCATGGAAGAATGCCGAGAGGACAGCAGCATCCGAGCCATCCTCATCCAAGGCAATGGCAAGGCATTTTGTGCCGGACAAGACCTGGAGGAAGCCATCGATCCCGAAGGTCCGGGCATCGAGATCATCGTGACGGAGCACTACAATCCCATCATCCGGGCGATCCGTCAGATTGAGAAGCCCGTTGTGGCAGCGGTCAATGGGGTAGCCGCAGGGGCTGGTGCCAATATTGCGTTGGCTTGTGATGTGGTCATTGCCACAGAATCTGCCTCTTTCATTCAGGCATTCAGCAAAATTGGCCTCATTCCGGATAGCGCAGGTACGTTCTTTTTGCCTCGCATCATTGGCTTCCAACGCGCCAGTGCATTGTGCCTGTTGGGAGAAAAAGTGGGGGCCAAGGAGGCAGAGCACATGGGCATGATTTATCGCTGTTTGGCCGATGACGATTTTGAGGAAGGGGTCCTGAAGACAGCAAAGAAATTGGCGAACATGCCTACCAAAGGAATTGGCCTGACCAAGCGCCTGCTCAACGCATCCATGCACAACAATCTAGAGCAGCAATTGCAAATGGAAAAAGAAATGCAAGCCATTGCCGCGGCATCAGATGATTATCAAGAAGGTGTCCAGGCTTTCTTGGAAAAGCGCAAACCAGTCTTCAAAGGTCAGTAAGCGGGCAGACAAGAAGATCGGTTGAAAGAACAAAATCAGAGCATACTCTAAACCAATACAGTCATGACAGTAGGAATCATCGGTGCAGGCTCCATGGGAAGCGGCATCGCCCAAGTAGCAGCCACCGCAGGACACGACGTTCACTTGTACGATACCAGGGCAGAAGCGCTCGACAAAGCATTTGCCAAATTGCGAAAAATATTGAGTCGTCTTGTCGAAAAGGGACGGATGGACCAACCCACGGCCAATGCCATTTTGGGATGCATTCATCCCGTTGCCGATCTTTCTGCTTTTTCCAATTGCGATCTGGTCATTGAAGCCATCGTCGAAAATCTGGAGATCAAGCAATCTGTTTTTCAAAAGGTAGAAGCCATCGTGTCATCTGACTGTTTGCTGGCCAGCAATACCTCTTCCCTGCCCATCGCGGCCATCGCCGCTGCCTGCGAACGACCAGAACGAGTCTTGGGCATCCATTTTTTCAATCCTGCCCCTTTGATGAAGTTGGTGGAAATCATCCCGGCTGTCCAGAGTGATCCCGCAAAAGTGGACCAAGCCAAGTCCATCATCGAGGGATGGGGTAAGCTGGCCGTACTGGCCAAAGACACCCCTGGTTTCATCGTCAATCGGATCGCCCGCCCCTTTTACGGCGAAGCATTGCGCATACTGGAAGAGGGCATCGCCGACATCGCCACCATAGATTGGGCCATGAAAGAAATTGGGGGCTTCCGCATGGGACCCTTCCAATTGATGGACTACATCGGCAACGACATCAACTACACGGTCACCGAAACCGTCTTCAAAGCTTTTTACTACGATCCTCGCTACAAGCCTTCCTTCACCCAGCGCCGAATGGCGGAGGCGGGCTACCTGGGGCGAAAGGCTGGCCGTGGCTATTATCGTTATGACGACAATGCCACTCCACCCGAACCCAACAAAAACCAGGCATTGGGAGAGTCCATTGTCTCGCGGATCGTTCTCATGCTCATCAACGAGGCAGCCGATGCCCTGTTTTGGCAGGTGGCCACTCGCGACGACATCGACCTGGCCATGACCAAAGGAGTCAATTACCCAAAGGGATTGCTGCGCTGGGCCGACGAGCTGGGCATTGAGCAATGTGTCCAACAGATGGATGCCCTTCAGAGCGAATACCTGGAAGACAGGTACCGATGCAGTCCTCTCCTGCGTCGCATGGCCCGGGATGGACAAACATTTTTTCCCGTCTCCTAAGTCAAGTCTCATTTTTTGCCACCAAACCCCAAAGATCCATGGAATTCAAAGCAGTTTTCAAAGAGTTGTTGATTGTCATCATTGGCGTATTCATTGGCATGTTGCTCAATTCCTGGAATGAGGGTTGGAAGGCTCGCAAAGAAGCCGATCGATACCTCCAGGGAATACAGGAGGAGATGCTTGGCAACATCGAAAAACTCAAAGAGGGCATCCCTTACCACCAAAAACTTCTTGCGGGGCTGCGGGAAGATCCAACAAATGTCCGCCTGGTCCTGAATGCCACCCCTGTTAGCGATCTGGCCTGGAAGCTTTCAGAAAACAACACCTTCAAAAACAACATTGACAAAGACATCTACTACAAAATTGCCCAAGTCTACCAATACCACGACAATCTGGTGAGCATACAAGACCAAGCGGGCGATCGGATGTCCGAGCTCAATGTCATCGGCCCCTTTTACCAGCTTCAGCTCATAGACAAGGACATTGACGCAGAGACCATGAAGGAGATCGAGGAAAGTGTCATCCAGGGTTGGATTCCCATCTTTGAGAGTTGGACATCTTTTGAGCAACAATATTTGGATGCACTCAAAACAGTTGTCCAGGAGTTGGACGGCAAGGCCTCAAAATCCTAGTACCGCCTCTTTTCATCCACCTTTCTTTTTGGTTTTTTCATTTTGTTTCATTGATGTGACCTTCCTTCCTTGGCATACTCGGCAAGGCAAAGGCAGGAGAAATGCGTGACTGCTGCTGTCAAAATGACAGTATTTTTTCAATAAAGTGCCATTTTGTCACTACTGTTTTGCTGTTTTGCGCCAATTTGGCCCCAAAAACGGCATGGTACGGCTATTGATCATCATAGGATGTCATTCAAATTAAAAAAACCAAAAAATTTATAGACCATGACTTTGATGAAAGTAAATCCACGGAACAGAAGCGTATTCAGTACATTTGACAGCCTGCTGAACGAATTATTCGATGACAAACTCCGCCCCTTTGCGGCCCCTGTCAAAGCGGCCATCCCTTTCAACCTCATTGAAACCGACAATGGATTCCGTCTGGAACTGGCTGTGCCAGGTCTCTCCAAAGAGGACATCCAGATCAACATTGACAAAGACATTTTGAAGGTGTCTGCCAAGAAAGAGTACAAGGAGGCAGAAGGAGAGAAGGTGTTGCGCAGAGGGTTTGGTGCCTATGAGTTCGACAAGACTTTCCACCTTCCCAAAACGGTAGATACAGATCAAATCAATGCCAGTTTTGAAAACGGTGTACTGTCCATCGGATTGGCCAAAAAAGAGACTGCCATTGCCAAGCCAGCCCGCAACATCGAGATTGCGTAAGCGGCACAGCAAATAGCACAAAAGATAACGAATAGGGTTTTAGGTGTTTTTGTGAAAAGGCCGGAGTCATACCCAATGACTCCGGCCCCTTTTTTTGGCAAGAATGGACTGTGCCTATTTCTTTTCACCCACGATGATGCGGCTTCCCGGTTTGAGTTGTTGCCCGATGCTGATTTGGTTGAATTCCAATAGATCGTCGAGACTGATGTTTGGGTATTGATCGGCCACATCTTTGAGGCTTTCCTTTCGCCTGAGTTGGTGGTAGATGTATTTGTCTTTCTTCTTGCCTTTGGGGAGGCGATACCGCCCCTTGCTTTTCTTGTTTTCTTCGCGATACTGTTTTTGATTGGCAGGCAATTCGTATTTGTTGGCACCTTTGCTGGCCACGGCCAATGGGATGTTGTCTGGCAATGGCACGGGAAGCAAGTCGACCGCACTGACCTTTGGAATGTAAAAGATCAACCGACGGCCACGAGGCAATTGGTCTTGTTCGAGCTTGTTCCAATTGCGGATGTCATTTTCTGTGCAATTGAATTTTTCTGCCAATGCAGCAACGGTTTCCCCACCGCGTACGATGTAGGTACTGCGGTTGAAGTTGTTGTTGTACAAGATGTCCGATGGCTTGAAGATGCCCTGCGCTGCGATTCGATTGAGTCGCTCATCGGGTCTGCCGAGGTAATTCATCAAAGCTGCCATCCGGTGGGCGGGCAGGGTGAGGTAATTTCCTTTGCGGCTGGTGGGCAAAAAGCGTTGCTTGTAAGATGGATTGAGATCTGCCAACATCTTCATGTCAGTCCCCGTAATTTCTGAGATGGTTTGGAAACTGATCCGTTGATAGACCTTGGTGGTTTCGGTCATCTGCATTTCGGCATCCATGAGAATGGGTTGCAGATTGTGGTGGTGGTGAAATTGCACGATGTAACTGGCAGCAATGAAGGCAGGTACATAAGCCCTCGTTTCAGCTGGTAGATAGCGGCGGATGCGCCAAAAATTCTTGCTGCGGCCTCGTTTGATGGCGCGGTTGACCCGTCCGGGCCCGCCATTGTATGCCGCTAAGACCAAAGACCAGTCGCCGTATTTGTTGTACAGTCGCGACAGATAGGTCAATGCAGCTTTGGTGGACTTGGTGGGGTCCTTTCGCTCGTCCACCAGTGAATTGATCTTGAGGCCATATTCTCGTCCCGTTGGGGGCATGAATTGCCACAGTCCGGCAGCTCCGGAGCGCGATATGGCCCTTGGGTTCAAGGCTGATTCGACCACGGGCAGGTACTTTAGGTCAATGGGCATGTCTCTTTCGAGCAAATGTCTTTCGAACATCGGAAAGTAGACATCGAGCTTGCCCAGCATTCTTTCCGTCTTGTCTCTTTTTCTGACCGTGTAGGTATTGATGTAGCTTTTTACAGTCTTGTCGAAGCGAGGTGGAATGACCTTATTTTGGATGCTCCTGATTCGGCTGAGTAGTTCCGCATCGGTAAAAGTGGGGATTTCACTGGGTGCGTAAGCCTGTGTTTGTTGCCCAATGGCCACTCCTACTGACAGGAGTAGGAATACAATGGATGTCAAAAACCTTTTTTCCATGACAAAAGTGCGTTTTTCATTTTTATT
Organism: Bacteroidota bacterium; assembly: GCA_039821145.1. Lineage (GTDB taxonomy): Bacteria > Bacteroidota > Bacteroidia > Chitinophagales > Saprospiraceae > JBCCSZ01. The sequence continues at coordinate 46,207 of JBCBOS010000011.1, forward strand.
GTTTCTTGCGGTAACAGTAGGAATTCGGTCAATCCGAGTTTTCATCGGATCAATGGGAAAGGGCTATTGTTTGGTCGATTGTGAGTCGTTCTAGCTTGCGAGTCCAACGGTCTCCCAAATATTGGAGGGCTAAAATATTAAACTAAAACGCAAAAATACAACGTCAATTATATCAATAACTGTTCCACAGCCCCCTTTAACATTTTATTTTATTTTGCAAGACACTCATTCTGTGTCATTTACAGTTGAATTATAATGTTTATTTCGACATATGAAATAGCAATATTTGATAATTTGTTCACTCCAAAGCACCACTTTTTGACCGAGTGGCTGGACTTTTCAGCTCATTCTTACAGCTTATTGGCACTTTGAAATGGATCATCGTTGGGTTTGTATCCCAGTATTTGGATGGGAACAGCCTCTATTGGGCCGATCTTGGGCAGCACCAATGAATGCCCCTTTGCGCTGGGGGGGATGACCTTTCGCTTGAACTTTGGGTTGAAATGTTCGATGACATTTTGGGCAATTCCGGTCTCTTCTGAAATCTGCTGGAAGGATTTGCGCTTGAACACCCGGATGCTTTGGGTGAGCATGTGGTCGTAATCGGGATAGATGGGGCGGATGTCGTAGAACATGTAATAGGTCATCACATATTTTACGGCAATGAATTTTTGGACATACCCCTGGGTTTCTTTGGGAAGGTGTTTTTTGATGCGCCAAAAATTTTTGCTCTTTCCTTTGCGGATGGCCTTGTTGAGATTGCCCGGTCCACAGTTGTAGGCAGCGATGGCCAATGTCCAGTCTTGGTATCGGTCAAATAGTTCGCTCAGGTAGCGAGCTGCCGCATTGCTGGCCTTGTGGATGTCGTAGCGTTCATCCACGTAGTTGTTGATCTGCAAATCGAATAGGCGGGCCGTTTTTGGCATGAACTGCCACAAGCCTCTGGCTCCCATGGGAGAAATGGCTTTGGGATCGAGATGGGATTCGATGACGGAAAGGTATTTGATTTCCGACGGAACCCTGTGCTTGCGCAAGTAGTGCTCAAAAATGGGAAAGTAGATGGAACTGTAACCAACCAATTGCTCGGTGGTTTGGCGGCCTGGTCCAAAGAGATAGCTGTTGATCAAGCGGCGGATGGTCCCGTTGGAACGCATGTCGATGGCGTGCTCAATTTCGTTCAAACGCTGCAGAACGACCTTTTTGGAATAGCGTGGCACTCGGTACTTTCGACTTGGTGGCTTGAGACCGTCGAGTGGGGCAGCACAATATCCGTTGATCGCCCAGAGGCAGATCATGAGAAGTACGAAGTAGTGTTTCATTCGTTGACATGGACCTTTTGCACTCCCGTGACTTGGGCCACTTGGGGAGTGTGTACAATAGAAGCTGTAGAAACTGGGGGTGGTCAGTAAACGGTCAATATTCATGCCGATTGCGAAGGATTGTAATACTGTCGCGCCAGCTGTAAAATGTCCTTCTCCCCAAAGGCCTTGCCCATGATTTGTATGCCTACAGGCAGGTCTTCCCGTCCCTTCCCAATGGGGATGCAGATGGCGGGTATGCCAGCCATGTTGGCTTGTACCGTAAAAACATCGGCCAGATACATCTCCACAGGATCGTTGGACTTTTCTCCTACTTTCCACGCAACCCCTGGTGCCGCTGGCATGAGAATGCAATCAAATTCGTTCAAAATGGATTGGGTTCGCTCGTAGATCAATCGTCGGACTTTTTGGGCCTTGGTATAGTAGGCGTCATAATAGCCAGAACTCAGCACAAATGTACCCAGCATGATGCGTCGCTTGACTTCGGCACTGAAGCCCTCGGTGCGCGACTTTTGGTAGGCTTCCATCAAATTGTTTGCCTCCGGATGTCGGTAGCCAAAGCGAATGCCATCGTATCTCGACAAGTTGGAGGAAGCCTCAGCGGTGGTGAGCACATAATAGGCGGGGATGATATAGTCCAGCAATTCGAAGGGAACTGCTTCCAACTCATGCCCGTCTTTTTTCAGTCGATCCATGAAGTCCATCGACAGTTGTTTGACAGATGGCTCAAGTTGTGGATGTCCAAAAGCCGAATCAAAGTAGGCAATCTTGAGGGGGCGGTCCAATGGAGCCAACTCGCTGTATGGATCGACGGCTCTTTGACTGGCGGTGGCGTCAAAACCGTCCGGGCCTGCCATGATTTCCAACAACAATGCGGCATCTTCCACGCCATTGGTCAGCGTCCCGATTTGGTCAAAAGAAGAGGCATAGGCCAGCAAGCCATAGCGGGAGATGCGGCCATAAGTGGGTTTCATTCCCACCAGCCCACAAAAGGCGGCAGGTTGGCGCACAGAGCCTCCGGTATCTGTCCCCAAAGAGGCCAGGCAGGTCTCGGCTTGCACCGATGCGGCACTCCCTCCGGAAGATCCTCCGGGAACCCGTTCTGGATCAGCCGCATTGAAGGTTTGCCCATAGTGCGAATTGCCATTGTCGGAGCCCATTCCAAATTGGTCGCAATTGACCCGACCGATGATGATGGCGTCTTCAGCCAAGAGGCGTTCAATGGCTGTGGCAGAAAAAAGGGATTCAAAGCCCTCCAGGATTTTGGAAGCGGCAGTTACCTTGTGATCTTTGTAGCAAAGCACGTCTTTGATGGACACCACGGCGCCGAACAAACGCCCGGGTGTTTTCTCTCCCTGTTGCAACTGTCGGTCCAGCTCTGCTGCCTTGGCCAAGGCTTCCTGTTCAAAAACTTCTATGTAGATGTTGAGATGTCGGCTGTCTTCAATGCGTTGCAGATAATGCCGGACCAGGTCCTGGCAACTCAGCTTTCCCTCGCGCAAGTCTGCTTGTATGTCCTGGAGCTGGGTATATCTTTTCACCTTTGTCCGATTCTGTCGATGATGTCTTCCAATGAAAGGTTTTCTTGTTGACCGCTTTCCATGTGTTTGAACGCCAGTTGGCCGCTCTCCATCTCATTGCTGCCAATCACGATGACATAGGGGACCTTGCGGTCGTTGGCGTATTTCATCTGCTTTTTCATCTTCACCGGGCTGGGGTACAGATCGGCGGCGATGCCTGCTTTGCGGAGTTGGGTCAAGCATTGGAAAGCATAGCGGTGTGTGTCCTCATCAAAGGCCACCAACAGTACTTTCAGCGTGGAGGCCACATCTTTGGGAAACAAATCCAGCTCTTCCATGACGTCATAGATGCGGTCGGCTCCAAAGGAAATGCCCACGCCAGGGACATTTTTGAGCCCAAAGACGCTTGTCAGATCATCGTAGCGCCCACCGCCACCAATGCTCCCGATTTGGACCCCTTTTGCCTTGACCTCGAAGATGCAGCCGGTGTAGTAGTTGAGTCCGCGGGCCAGTGTGATGTCAAAATTGACCACATTGTGGGCATCGGACTGTTGAAAATAATTGAATACTTCTTGTAGCTCGGCAATTCCCTTTTGCCCTTCCGGACTGTTTTCGAAATGTGTGGCCAGCTCTGTGACTTCCTTGGCTTGCAGCATTTGCAAAATGTGCTCGATGGCTGCATCCGGTATGTCTTTTTTCTGCATCTCCTTCCGAACGCCTTCCGGACCGATCTTGTCCAGCTTGTCGATGGCGATGGTCATGTCCATGAATTGGTCGGCGATGCCAACTGCTTCGGCCAGACCAAATAGGATTTTCCGGTTGTTGACTTTGATCTCGACCGGGATGTTGAGAGCGGCAAATACCTCATCGTAAATCTGACAAAGCTCTGCTTCGTACATCAGGGAATAGGAACCCACCACATCCACATCGCATTGATAAAATTCTTGGTAGCGTCCCTTTTGGGGGCGGTCAGCTCTCCAGACGGGCTGGATTTGGTAGCGTTTGAAGGGAAAGCTGATGTCGTTTTGGTGCATGACCACAAAGCGGGCAAAGGGCACAGTCAGGTCGTATCGAAGGCCTCTTTTCGAAATGGAGGGCAGTATTTTTCCAGACTGGCGCTGTGTCAGTGCCTCGGCGTCGGCCTTGGCCAAAAAATCGCCATTGTTGAGCACCTTGAAAAGCAGTTTGTCACCCTCTTCCCCATATTTGCCCGTGAGAGTCGCCAGGCTTTCCATGGTCGGCGTCTCAATGGGTTGGTAGCCGTATTTGACAAACACGGTACGGATGGTATCGAAGATGAAATTGCGTTTGACGACTTGCTCGGGGGAGAAGTCGCGGGTGCCTTTGGGAATGCTGGGTTTCATGCTTTTACTGACTATATGGCTGATGTAAATTGCGACAAGAATCGCACATCGTTTTCAAACAAAAGGCGGATGTCATTGATGCCGTAGAGCAACATGGCCTGGCGCTCGATCCCCATGCCGAAGGCAAAGCCCGTGTATTTTTCCGAATCAATGCCACAGTTTTCCAGGACGGCCGGGTCGACCATGCCACATCCCAGAATCTCCACCCATCCGGTGTACTTGCAGACATTGCAGCCTTTGCCGTTGCAAATGAAGCAAGTGACATCCATCTCGGCACTTGGCTCGGTGAAGGGGAAGTAAGAAGGGCGCAGGCGAATGCTGGTATTGGCGCCGTACATTTCCCGGGAGAAGTGCAGCAGGGTTTGCTTCAGATCGGCGAAGGAGACATTTTCGTCTACGTACAGGCCCTCCACCTGGTGGAATTGACAGTGTGCCCTGGCAGAGATGGTCTCGTTGCGATATACCCGGCCAGGAGCGATGATGCGAATGGGAGGCTTCTGACTCTTCATGAGTCGTGCTTGGACAGAAGAGGTGTGGGTCCGCAGCAGCATATTGGTGCTGTCCTTGAGGTAGAAGGTGTCCTGCATGTCGCGAGCCGGATGATCTTCCGGTGTGTTCATCGCGGTGAAGTTGTGCCAATCGTCCTCGATTTCCCGGTCTTCGGCCACGGTGAATCCAATTCGGGAAAAGATGTCGATGATGCGATTCATGGTGAGGGAGATTGGGTGGCGGGCACCCAGTGCCAGGGGAGCGGCGGGGGCTGTCAGGTCGATTGCTTGTGCGTCGGCTTGGCTTTGGTCTGCCTCCAGTTGGTTTTTGACCTCTTGGAATTTTTGCTCCGCCGTTTGCTTGACCTTATTGACCAGCTGTCCAAACTCCTTCTTGCGTTCGTTTTCGATGTGTCGAATTTCTCCAAACAAGGGCCGAATGATGTTCTTGGTGCCCAGGTATTGGATGCGAAACTGTTCCAACTCTTCGGCAGAGCAAGGTTGGGCATCCAGGATGGTTTGGAGAACTTGTTGAACTTTGTCGAAAATTTCCGCAGACATATGAATTGGATTGTTTTGTGATGTGCTTAGCGAATCGGCCACAAAGGTAATATATTTGTGGCTAAACGAAAGGGAGCGGGAAATGGTTTCCAATTGCCTGCCTTTTCGGAACCGAACCCAAATATGGCTCGACAAAGCATCTTTCAGGGGATTTGTCTTGTATTTGCTGCATCCCTGATCTTTTCTCGTTTCTTGCTCACAGTCTGCATGATTGGCTTTGTGGCATTGGCCTTGTTTGATTGGCAGCCGAAAAAGGGGTTTCCCCTTCGGTGGAATCCCAATCTGGCCAAGGGTTTTGAGGTGTTTCGGACCCATCGCGCACTTTGGAGCATCAGCTTGTTGTTTGTCATTGTCTTGCTGGGAGGATTGTACAATGAGGATTGGCAGTACTACCTGGAGCGATTGCGAATCAAGTTGCCATTCTTGCTACTGCCCCTGGTATTTGCCATCCTGCCGACCATCGACAAAAGGCAGTACCACAGCATTTTGTATGGGTTCTTGTGGATGTGTTTTCTGAGTTGTTTGGGGGTATTGGTCAATTACTTGCTCCACTACGATCTCATCCTCGTCAACATCAGCAGGGGGCAGGCCATGCCCACTCCCATCAATCACATCCGCTACAGTCTGATGCTGGCCTTTGCGACCCTGTCTGGTTTTGTCTTGTATGGCAAGGGATTCTACTGGCGATTTCGCTGGGAACGATGGCCATTGTTGTTGATCAGCCTGGGACTTTTTGGCTTTCTGCATTTCCTGTCGGTGCGCAGTGGGCTGATTGTCTTGTATCTGGCCTTGGGCTTTTTGTTGCTCCGATACATCTATCTGACTCGCCGCTGGCGTTTTGGACTGGGGATGATGCTCTTGTTGACTTGTTTGCCCTATTTGGCTTTTCAGCTGTTGCCCAGTTTTCGAACAAAGTACTACTATGCCCGCTACGACTTGGAAATGTATCTGCGGGGAGAGGGAGAAAGTTATTCAGATTCAGAGCGTCTGTTGTCTTATCAGGTGGGTTGGGAAATCTTCTGCGAGCATCCACTGATTGGCGTGGGGGCAGGTGATTTGCGACAGGAGGTGGCAGCCAACTACCCGCCAGACAGCCCTCACACCAAAATGCCGCACAACCAACTGCTGTCGGTCATGGCTGGGGCCGGGGTATTGGGTTTGGCCGTTTTTCTTTGGGTCTTTTTTACGCCACTCTTCTCACAGCATGCCTATCGCGATCCCATCCTGCTGATTTTGCATCTGGTCATCTTTTTGTCTTTTTTGGTAGAAAACACCATTGAAAATGCTTTTGGCGTCGCCTTTTACATTTTCTTTTTGCTCTTGGGGTGGAGTCATTGGAGAGGAACAAAAAAATAAAAACATCATACATATTTGCAATATGAAATAAATTGGTATATTTGCACTGGCTACGCGACTAGCCGTAGTCCCACAAACTCATCTTTTACCTTTCCCATCAACCGATAAAATAGAATTCAAGCGGCACGTTTGTTCGATCATCTCGTGGCAATGCTGTCATGTGTGCTTTTGATCGAAAGACGTTCCGACCTCCCATACATATGGCGTGCTGCGGGAAACAGCCGTCCCCATTTTCAGCTGTGAGGAAACGACAGACTGAAAATCCATAGACTGAACATATACTCATGAAAAATCTATAGGATTTTCAATTGTTAACAACAATTGTAATCTCATGGTATTCATTCCTACCATTTAGCGGTAGAGATGAAAAAATCGCGGGTAGTTATACCTGCACCCGAGGAGACTTTCGGGTGGGCTGTCGTCAACACTTGTGCCTGCCAAAGAGTTTTCTCAAATCTGTTTTTGGGATGTAGCCCCTCTCCTTGACCAGAGAGGGGATTTTTTTTGCTCATTTTGCATGGTGTAAATCAAAATATATCATACATTTTTTGCTCTTACAAGGGTAAATTTTGGTGAGTCTCAATATTTTGGAGCTACAAATGGGAAATAATGTACTTGCCTTGAAAAAGGGAATGTGCGTTTTTTGTATGGTGTAAAAAGCACAATAAATACCTGAGACCAATTTGCCCATTGGTCAAAGAAAAACGCAGGCCCATGAAAACAATCTCTACAGTCCTTCTTTTCCTTTTTTGCCTATCCACGGGATTTTCCCAAAACCTCCAGTTTGCGTCCGCTTGTGATACCAGTACTTTTTGCACTGGGGCGGTGGACTGCGATTCTGCCTTGGTCAGCCTCAGCATTGTGGCCAGCACCGACGATACCTGTGGCCTGGGAAACGATGCCGTCACTTACACCTACAAGCTTTTCATTGACGACGGTGGCTCCACCACAATGGAAAGTGGTACAGGCAACAGCATTGACCAAGCCTTGTTCTTGGGGGACCATCGCTTTGTTGTATATGCCACTGATGCTTGTACCGGGGAGTTGGACAGTTGTGTCAATACATTGCACGTACGAGATTGTTTGGCGCCACAGCTGGACTGTTTGTCAGGCATTGTCGTCATCCCCATGCCTGCCCCTGGAAATTTCATCGACATCTGGGCGGCAGATTTTGCCATTGGTACGACGGACAATTGCGATGAGGAAAACGAGTTGACATTTGCCTTTTCCAGTGATCCCAATGAGCTTGCGGAGCGATTTGATTGCGAGGATGTCACAGGTGAGACCATGTCCCGAACCATTTATGCCTTTGACCAGGCGGGGAACTTTTCCACCTGTGATGTCGAATTTTTGCTGGCGCCTTGTGACTCCACTGTTTCGCAGGGGACGTTTTGCTTTTATGTAGAAACGCCAACTGGTGAACCCGTCAAAAAAATCGATCTGATCAACACCTGCCTGGATGATACCATTTCTGCCACGGGCTTTGGGTGCTTTCCAAAACCTTCTTTGAACTGCCAGGATCTGAGGCTCTACAAAAACAACGACTGGCTCAACGGGGTCACGACATTTGACCTATTGCTGATGACACGCCACGTTCTCAACATAGTTGCACTGGATTCTCCCTACAAAATCATTGCCGCAGACATCAACAACAACGGAGTGATCAGTGCATTCGACATATTGAGCATTCGCCGTCTGATCCTCAACCTGGATACAGAGGTCCAGGAGAGTACTTCCTGGAGATTCATTCCATCAGATTTCACCTTTGATCCGGACGACGTCTTTGCAACGCCCTTCCCGGAAGCCTACAGCATTTCTGCCCTGTTGGGCACTTTCGAGGAAGTGATTGGGGTAAAAGTCGGAGATTTGAATGATTCGGCAGCGTCTACCGGACGCACAGGACAAACACCTGGCCAAGACCTTCCCCTGGATGGTCGCCCTGCTCACAGTCGGGATGACAATTCTTTGAACTTGTATTTTTCGGATCAGTTTCTCGAAAAGGGAGAGATTGTCGATGTTCCCATCAGGGCCATGAATGATCGTCAGTTTTTTGGCATGCAGTGGGCTTTGCATCATGGCAATGGACTAGAGCTGCTGGAGATTGTCCCGGGCTTGCCTGGCATGTCGGATGACAATTTTTCACAAGGGGAAGGCCACTTGCTCAGCAGTTGGCACCTGGCAGAAGGCGTCGAGGCATCGGCCAATGATCCCTTGCTCACTCTTCGATTTCGGGCGCAGCAATCTGGGCAACTGAGCGATTGGCTTCGACTGGAGAATGACTTGCTGCAAGCGGAGGCCTATACCATGCGAAAGGGGGATTTTTGGCGGAATGTTGTCCAATTGACGGCCAAGGCCTCCCATGTTGCTGCCAATCAAGTGAAGTGGTACCCTGGTCAGCCCAATCCTTTCCGCAATATGACCAGCTTCCAATTGGATTTGCCCAAGGCCGATCAGATTCGCCTGTCCGTTTTCGATGTCAGTGGGCGATTGGTGCATCAACAAGAAGGAAACTATGACAAAGGAAGCCATCATTTCTCCCTGAGAGCAGAACAACTCGACGGGAGCGGACTCTATATTTGCGAACTGCAGACAAGTGAAGAGATACAGATACAGAAGCTGGTTCTTCAGTGATGGAACATCTTCCATTCCTAATAAAACAGCGCAAAATAATTTGTGTACAGGGCCACTTTGCCAGCATTTGGAGCGAGACAGATGTTGTGCGAGTAGTCAGCGGCTGATGACAGGCCGACCATCGTGGAGATACAGGCTGGCACTTGGGTCTTTGTATGCTCCGCTGTAAATGAAAAAATTAGCAGATATGGTTTGTGGAGAATGCGAAGAGGGATCGACAAGGCATTTTGGCGACGGCTGGAATGCGGTGAGTTGTACCGATTCGTCGACTCCATTGCAAACGATATCAATTTAGGTAGTTTTGAAGTAAGCAATTTCTTAGCAAAGAGGCTGTCACATCACGAGACAGTCTCTTTTTTTGTGGAAAAAATTAAATGATGATTTTAAAAATACGTTCTACGTTTTTCTGACATAGCCTAAGTAATAAAACAACGGAATTGTTTTTTTTGGCTACAAATTTGAATAATTGTACTTGCCTCAAAGGGGCCAAAGTTCTTCTTTTGTATACTGAAACGAGCATTGTAAAACAGGGCAGCCTCCAAAGCTGGTCAAAGAAAAATCAATATTCCATGAGAGCTTTATGTACACTAACTTTTCTTCTTTTGGGCCTATCCATGGGCTTTTCCCAAAACCTCCAATTTACCTCCGATTGCAACTTCCGCACTTTTTGTGCCGGTGCCGTCGATTGTGGTTCTGTGTCCATTGACCTTTCCATTGTCGCCAGCTCAGATGACAGCTGTAGCTTGGGAAGCAATGCGATCACCTACACCTATTCTCTGACCATAGACGATGATACAGCAACGACAGAAAATGGTACTGGCAATCGCCTCAACCGCGACCTGCCTTTTGGCGATCATGTGTTCATCGTTTATGCTACGGATGCTTGTACCGGCGAGGCAGACAGCTGCCTGAATGTGTTGCGAGTACAAGACTGCGAAGCCCCGCGAGTATCCTGTATCTCTGGCACGGTCGTCATCCCTATGCCTTCTGTTGGTGATCGCGTGGTCCTTTGGGCGGCAGATTTTGACCTCAATTCCACAGACAATTGCAATGACCCAAGTGAGTTGACCTTTGCCTTTTCCAGCGACCCAACGGATCGCAGCGAGATATTTGATTGCAGCGATGTGACGGGAAGCGAAATCAACAGAACCGTTCACGTCTTTGACCAGGCTGGCAACTCCTCCACCTGCGATGTCAGACTGTTGCTTTCGCCTTGTGATTCGACTGTCACCCAAGGAACGTTTTGCTTTGAAGCGGAGACCATTTCCGGTCAGATTGTCGAAAATCTTTCGTTGATCAACATCTGCTCCGATGATACCATTCCTGCCGTGGGAGCGGGTTGCTTCGATCGATCCATGATGGGATGTAGTGATTTGCGTTTGTACAAAAATACCAACTGGCTGAATGGTGTCAGTACCTTAGACAAGGTATTGATGTCGCGCCACGTACTTGCCGCCGAATCCCTCGACTCCCCATACAAGATGATTTCGGCAGACATGAACAAGAATGGCATCATCTCCACTTTGGATATGGTATACCTGCATCGTCTCATTCTCTACAACATCACAGAAGTACCTGGCAATACTTCCTGGCGCTTTGTATCGGCAGATTTTGTCTTTGATTCGGTCAATCCATTCCGGACTCCTTTCCCAGAGTCTTATCGCAACTCTGACTTGACGGGTACCAGCAAAAGGGTGATCGGGATGAAAGTTGGTGATTTGAACGAGACCGTAGACCCAAGCCTTCGGGTAGGGCAGCAGCCGGGCATCGATCTGCCGCTGGAAAATCGCCCTGCTCACAGTCGCAATTCTGATCCATGGCGACTCCATTTTGAAGATCAAGTTGTAGAAGAAGGACAGATCGTTGATTTGCTTTTCAGCGTATCCCAGGATCGCCAACTGTTTGGCATACAGTGTGCGCTGGATCATGGCGATGGCTTGGAGCTGCTGGAGGTCACCCCACAGCTTCCAGATATGAGGAGTACGGACTTCAATCAGGTGGGGGGAAGGCTGCTCACAAGTTGGCACATGCCACAGGGGGTGGAATTGTCTGGAGAGACACCTTTGTTCAGCCTGCGCTTTCAGGCAAAGCAATCTGGTCGTCTGAGTCAGTTGTTGAAATTGGACAATCAGATGTTGAATGGAGAAGTCTACACAATAGATGGAAATGAAATTGTGATGGCGCCTCTGCAGTTTGCCTCTGACATTTCCACCTCTACTTCTGCACCTGGGCAAGTACAATGGTACCCAAGCCAGCCCAATCCTTTCCGCACAGAAACCAGCTTCCGGGTGGACTTGCCAAAGGCCGATCAGTTGCGACTTTCTGTCTATGATGTCAATGGGAGACTGGTACACCAACTGCAGGGAACTTACGGTAAGGGGACCCATCACCTTTCTCTGACGGCCGATCAACTCAGTGGAAGTGGACTTTACTTTTGCGAGTTGCAGACAAGTCAAGGAACACAACTCCAAAAGCTGATTCTTCAGTAAAGACAGAATCGGGGAAGATCGCAAGCAGACGAAAAGATTTTGAAGTAATCAATCCCCAAAAGAAAAGGGCCTGTGTATCGCATGACACAGGCCCTTTTTATTGTTCTTCAGTAGATGATTTATTCCTGTACAATCTGTTATTTGGCAGGAGCGCTGGCGTGAAAATCGCGGTGGATGCGCTCTGCATAATTGTCGAGCAACTCCAATACCCGTTCCCTGCTTTCCGATTGAACGATCATGCCAACATGATATTCTTTGTTGATGCGCCAGCAAACTTCCGGATCGTTGAAACCACTCATGTCCGGATGCTGAAACCGACTCAGGGAAACAACGATGCCACTGTAGTCCTTTTTGACAGCTGGCAGGCTGTAGGACTCTTTTCGCGCCATGGCATTTTCGATCTTTGCCCATTCTCGCCAAAGGTTGATCCCGGAGGAGTACTCCACCATCTCGGCAAGGTGGGCACCGCCCACGCGCGAGGAAGTTTCGAGGAAGTAAAACTTGCCGTCGTCATTGGATCGGATGAACTCTGTATGCGATGCGCTGAATTGCATGCCAAAGGCCTTCATCACCTTGGCATTGAGCTTTTGGAGCGCTTTGTCATCTTTGGAGTTAAAGGGGCAGACATGAGATCGGAAAATACCGCCACCATGTGCCACTTCAAATGGTGTATTGAGGTATTGGGAAACCAGGCAAAAAGCCACCTTCCCATCTACTGTCAAAGCGTCGGCATGGTAGACAGCACCCGGCTTGAACTGTTCGATCAGATACTCGTGTCGGCGATCTCCCAGCTCGTTGATGACTCCCCATGCTTCTTCAGCAGAGTGTACCTTGCGAATGCCTGAGGCAGAGGCCTCTCCCCGCGGCTTGATGACCCAAGGGGCTTCGACGCTTTGCAAATATTGGTTCACCACATCGTCGTGAAAAAGATTGCTGAACGGAGGCACGGGGATGCCAGCTTCGGCGGCCTTTACGCGCATGGCCAGTTTGTCTCGAAAATAGCGATGGGTTGTTTGGCCCATGCCGGGGATTCGGAATTGCTCCCTCAATTGGGCAGCTTTTTCCACATCAAAATCATCCAGCGCCACAATGCGGTCGATGGTATTGGAGCGCATGAAATGTGCCAAGCCTGCTGTCAGATCTTCCATGTTCCACACGCCAGGACCACTGTCTTTCATGAAGAAAATGTCGTCCAGGTATTCTCTGGGCCAAGGGTCGTTTTCCAAACTTTTGGATGTGACGAGAAATACTCGGTTGCCCAGCTCTTTGCAGGCGATGAGGAAGTCCGCTCCTTTGAATTCTCCGGACAGGCAGAGAAACGTTAATGGTTTTGTATTCACAACAAAGTAGGTTAAGTAAGATTAGGAAACACCAATGGTCGTTCCATTTGGGACCACAGCACCTTTGCGCAATACGATCACTCCTTCTCTGATGACATACACATCATTTTCGGTATCCTCCAAGGATTGATCACCCTTGATGACAACGCCATCACCAATCCGGCAGTTTTTGTCCACAATGGCATTTTCGATGTGGCAGTTTTTACCGATGCCCATTGGGATGTCGTCCTGATCGGCAATGTCTTCCAGTGTCTCAAAATAGTCGTTCCCCATGATGACACAACGCTTGATGTGGGTGCCTTCGCCGATGCGCGAGCGAATGCCGATGACAGACTGCTCGATGGTCTCCGCATGGATGATGCAACCTTCAGCGGCTACGGCGCTGTGGAAGCGGGTGCCAAATATCTTGGAAGGAGCCAGCAAGCGGGGCCGGGTGTAGATCATCTTTTTGTTGTCGAAAAGGTTGAACTGCGGGATGGCATCGGTCAGTTCGATATTGGCATCGAAAAAAGAACCGATGCTTCCGATGTCTGTCCAATAGCCATCGTATTGATAGCTGGCCACATTGTAGCCACTGTTGATGGCCGCCGGGATGATCTGCTTTCCAAAGTCGGTCGCTTTGGGGTCGTCGGCAAACAATTTTTTGATCGCCTTTTTGCTGAAGATGTAAATCCCCATGGAGGCGAGGTATTTTTTGCCAGCCGCTTCATTTTCTGGAGAAACCTCCGAACTCCAATCGCCCAATTGATCTTGCTTGGGTTTTTCGATGAAGCTGTCGATGTAGCCACCCTTGTTGACCTTCATGATGCCAAATCCAGAAGCATCTTTGGCGTTGACAGGGATGGTGGCGATGGTCAGATCTGCCTTGGATACGATGTGGTACTTGGCCATGTCTTCGAAATCCATTTGGTACAACTGATCACCGGAGAGGATGAGGATGTAGTCGTATTCGTGGTTCCACAGGTGGTGCATGCATTGCCGCACGGCATCTGCCGTACCTTGGTACCAATCGGAGCTGGCACGGGTTTGTTCGGCGGCCAAGATGTCGACGAATCCTCTGCTGAAGGCATCGAAGTGATAGGTGTTTTTGATGTGTTGGTTCAGAGAAGCGGAGTTGAATTGTGTGAGGACGAACATCCGCTTGACGCCAGAGTTGAGGCAGTTGGAAATGGGGATGTCGATCAGCCGATACTTTCCTCCTATTGGAACTGCAGGTTTTGAACGTTGCTCAGTGAGGGGAAACAGGCGGGAGCCAACGCCGCCGCCCAGTATCATGCAAACCATTTTAATAACCATAGGTGATGAGTTGTGTAATGTTACGAAAGGGGTTTTCTCGAATTAGTAAGTTTACGAAAATAAACTTGATTCCAATGGCTAGGGCTTCTTTATTTTTTCGTTAATTCTATGTGTCATTTTTACGATGGCAAGCTGCGCGTCATTTTTCCACTCAGATGCTTTCGACTTCTGCTTTTTCCTGTAGACTTTGGTAGATGGCTTGGTAGGTAGCAGCGGATTTCTCCCAGGAGTAATCCAGCCCCATTCCCTGATTGCGCAACCACTTGAATCGGTTGAAATCGCCATACAACTCGGTAGCCCGGAAGATGGCCCAAGAGGTATCGTCTACGGTGAGATAGGAAAAGCGAATGCCACTGCCGTTGGCCTGGTCCATGTCTGTGATGGTATCGCGAAGTCCGCCCACACTCCTTACCACGGGTACCGTGCCATAGCGCAGGGCGTAGAGTTGGTTCAAGCCACAAGGCTCCACGCGCGAGGGCATGAGCAAGAAATCGGCTCCCGCATACAGTTGGTGGGCCAGTCCCTCATTGTATTCCAGCGAGGCATTGAAGTGACTCGAAAAGCGATAGCGCATTTCATTGAAAGCATCGTGCAGATACGCCTGCCCAGTTCCCAATACGATGAACGAAGCTTGATGACCGTATTGCAAAAATCGACTGATGGCCCCGGGAAGCAAATCGGCTCCCTTTTCTCCTACCAATCGCCCAATGAAAGTAAACAGTGGCAAATCCGGATTCAGACCAAATCGATCACAGAGTTGCAGCTTATTGGCCCTTTTGTATTCGTCGATCCGATCTCCCTCCAAACGATGGTCCAAGTAATGGTCTGTGGCAGGATTCCAAACCTGCAGGTCAATGCCGTTGAGAATGCCCGTGGATTTCCCAATCTCCGCACGCAGCAATCCTTCCAGCCCGTTGGAGCTTTGGCGCAATTCCTCCATGTAACTTTGCGAAACCGTGGTCAGTTTCCAGCAACACTTGATGGCCGATGCCAAGGGATTGATTACACCGTTCCATTCCAGCAGTCCACCCGCGAAGCCGTCAAAGGCTGGCAAGGCACCCATTTTGTTCCAGAAAAAGGAGCCGTGGTACTCTCCATTGTGAATGGTAAAGACAGTGGGAATGTTGGCCAGTAACTGATAGTCGTAGCAATGCTTGACCAGAAAGGGCACCAATCCTGTATGGTGGTCGTGACAATGAAGCAGCTCTGGTTTTTCTGGCATCTGCATGACCCACTCCAGGACTGCTTTCTGAAAGGCAATTGCTCGTTCCACCTCGTCGCCATAGGCATAACCGTTGTCGTCGGCATAAACTCCAGGCCGATCAAATTTGCCGGGGATGTTGGCAACGTACAAAGGGAAGCCGAGAGAGTCATTGGTCAACAACTCGATGTGAAAGGGAATCTCCTGCTGGTAAAGCTGAAATCGACCTCGGTACACGATGGTAAATTCCTGGGAAAGAATCCAACGAGTGTGGTATTTGGGAATGACGACTGCAGTGGAGGTGCCTGCTTGGTTGAGATACTTGGGGAGGGCCCCCACGACATCACCCAGACCTCCTGCCTTTGCTGCTGGGTAACATTCGGCGCTGATGTGGAGAATTTTCATTGGCTCTTGATTTGGTGCAAAGATATATCCTTTGGCGCAAATCCAAGCCATCTACTGTCTGCTAATGTGTGAATTGCGCTACGGGGCACCATGCCAATCCAGGCTCAACAGCCGCAAGCGTCGTTTTTTGCCCAATCGAAAGGTCCGGTACCGAAAAATTCTCCGAGCGAGAAGGCCAGTGGCCCAGGAGGTGGTGACCACGACTATGTCCAAGAGGCCCACCGACCACCCGAGCGGCCAGGCAATGGCCGCAGCATACAAGCCCCAGGTGGTGCCAAAAATCAAGAGGTTGCGGGCGATTGGCTGTACGATTCGGGCCACCCGATAGGAACGAATGGCGTCAATTTCATCTACTTTCACCGCTCGCTTGCTGAAAATGATGATGCCGTCATCGGCCAAGATGTCTTCGATCACATCTCGGTACCAATAGTTTTTTTCTCCCTTGAGTCGAAAGTGGAGTTCGTCGCCAATGAAATATTTTTTGACCTTGGCACTGCCGTACTTTTCCAGTTGGAGTACCCGCTGGGCGGTTGTGCTTGTCAGCGGGACGCAGACGAGGAGGGCCATTGCAATGAGCAGATTGCGCATAGATTTGTTTTTCAACGCGATAAAATGATAGAGTTCGGGCGTCATCTTCGCCATTTTTCTGTTAACAATACTTCGGTTTCTCCAGCTACTTCCAGGCCTGCATTTCGCCCCGTTCCTTCGTAGAGCAATTGATCGTTTTGGAAAAGGCGCACGTGTACCTTGGCTTGCATGCTTTCGTTGACCTTGCCTGTCATCTCGCCGGATATGGGAGAAACCAATTTGCTGCCGGGACCTTTGATGGCCGTCAACTCCAGTCGATTCTTTCGGTCCTTGAACGCCAACTCCACCCGGTCTTCCTTCAAACGGGCTTTCATCTTGGCGCCTGTGTAAGTGGCAAAGCGATACAGATGTCCCTGGTATAAAAAGCCGACGATGTATCCCACAAAATGACTGCTGAGCCAGGGAATGCTGGCCACCGATGCCATCAGCGAGATTTGTTGGTCGTCTTCAAAATGGTTGGTCTGCGTCCAAATCCAGCATCGAGGAAAGGAAATCCCCCAGTCTTTTTCCATGTATCCCTTGCCTCCTGCAAAATTGACTTCCTGTCCGTTGATGTTCAGGTGGCCGCGAATCCAGTGGTTCATGCTGACCACTCCATGGTAACACTCCATGAAGGGGATGAAAGAATACCAACCCATGATCCCCGGCGCACCCAACATTTTGGGCCAGGGGTAGCGTTGCTCAAACTGAATCTCTCCGCGCAAGCCTTCCAGGTCGAGTACCACCCGATCAGCCGAAAAGTAGTTGCCGCCCAGCTGAAGGCCAAAATCCTCCTCAGAAGGAACAAATTCCTCGGCGTCAAAACGGATGTAACTGGCCTTGCAGGCAATCCCATCCAATAGCTGAATAAAGGCATGTCGGCTGCCATCAGCATCCATGGAGATGCCAGGTATGATGGCGAATACGTGCTGTTCACTTGGATCGACGATCTTGACGTACCAGCCCTCGAAGTAGCGGCGGGTCTTTCCCCAGCCGTGGTACATGTCGGGCTGCCAGAGGGCACGCCAGCGTTTGCTTATGTTGTTCATAGTTTGTTGCCTTAAAGAGTTCGACAGATTGTCCGTAGGTTGGATGATCGGTACCAAAAATAGAAAATAATCCTTCTCCGGTCCACCAAAAACAACTTGCGAGACATCTTTCCATTGTATAACACACAAAACAAGAAAACGACCGATATTCTTTTTGCTTCCGTCGAAAAATTATCGAATGGATTTTTCCACCACCAAATCCATTCGGCATGTTACCAAAAAAACGCGAACGCCTGTCCAACAGCATCAATGCAGGTTCCATGGCAGACATCGCCTTCCTGCTGCTCATTTTTTTCCTGGTGTCCACCAACATTTTGTCTGACAAAGGCATCACCGTCAAACTTCCCCCTTGGGAAATCGTACCTCCTTCCCCACTGCCCGACAAAAACGTGCTCACCGTCAAAGTGAATGCCCGCAATGAAATCCTGCTGGAAGGAGAAGAAGCCACCGTTGGACAATTGAAAGGCAGGGCAAAGGAATTCATCATGAACCCCCGCAAGCTGTCCTCTTTGCCAACCCGACCCAAAAACGCCATCATTTCCCTTCAAAACGACAGAGGTACTCGCTATGAAACCTACATCCATGTTTACAATGAACTCAAGGCTGCCTACAATGAATTGTGGGACCAAGAATCGCGTGCTCGATTTGGCAAAGGCTTTGACGAGCTGACCAAAGTGGAGAAAAAGGCCATTCTCAAAGACATCCCGCTGGTCATCTCGGAGGCCGATCCCACCGACTACAACTCGGACAACATTTGATCACCCGACAAAAAAATCAGTATGGCCATCAACACCTCTGCCTTGCCAGACATCATCTTCATGTTGCTGTTTTTTTATGGTCGTGACCGTCTTGCGAAAAAGCAGTTTGATGGTGCGCACTCATATCCCTCAAATGACAGAGTTGGAAAAGCTGCGCCACAAATCATTGGTTCAACACATTCACATCGGGCCGCCTTTGCGGGGAGGCAATGGGACTGCTGCCCACATCCAGATCAACGATGCCTTTGTACGTCCAGACCAAGTGGAGCAGGCCGCCCGCCTGTTTCGCATCTCGGCGCCAGAGGCCCAGCAAGGGCTGGTGACCACGTCCCTGAAGGTGGACAAAGAGACAGACATGGGATTGGCATCTGATGTGAAGATCAGTCTGCGGAAGGCACAACAATGGAGGGTCAGCTATGCTGCCCTTCCTTGGGTGGAATGAATTCGGCTGTTTCCTTTAGGCAGCTTTGATGCTTGCGTCGCTTCCTTGCAATTGAAGTGCGTCGAAGCGGTAGCCAAGCTGATGGAAGTGTTCCAATACCTTGGGCAGAGAGTCCATCATGTTTTTGCGGGCCTTTTGGCTGTCGTGAAACACGACGATGGAGCCGGGGCCTGCATTTTGGGCGACATTGCGGAAACACTGTTGGCCGTCGATACTGGTGTCAAAGTCACCACTCAACACATCCCACATCACGATCTGGTAGTGACGTTGCAGGAATTGGACTTGCTTGGGCTTCAGCCGTCCGTAGGGAGGGCGGAAGAATCCGGAATTGATCAAGCGAGCGCAGTGGCGTACGTTGTGAAAGTATGGAAGGTTGTCTGTCATCCAACCATTGAGGTGGTTGAAGGTGTGGTTGCCAAGGCTGTGTCCTTCTTCGGTAAGTTGGGCAAAAGTGTCGGGGTACTTTTGCACATTGTCACCCACGCAAAAGAAAGTTGCTTTGGCATTGTAGTGTTTCAACTGTTCGAGCACCCAAGGCGTCACTTCCGGATGTGGGCCATCGTCGAAAGTGAGGTAGAGGACTCTGTCCAACTGTGGTACGGACCAAACGAAGTTGGGAAACATTTTGCGAATAAACTGAGGTGTCTTAACCAGGTACATCATTAGTTAGGCTATGGGATTTGTTTTCAATGAATCAAGCGACGTCAATGGGAGTTGCCACAATGGATGATTGTGAAGAGGTGGGTGTTTTTGAAGTATCTGCGACTGTGTCTTTTTAAACCGGTTCCGTCTGATTTGCGGATATGTTCAAATACGGTTGACCTCTTTAAGTCAATTTCTTTAACTTTGCGTTTGCTGAATGTTCAACAATAGGAAAACGCACGTGCTTTTCCGTTTGCTGCCTTGGCTTTCAAATTCTTTTCACTTTTCTGAACTTTATATCAACAACCCATTGTTTCCAGATTTATGAACAACTTCCGCGTCCGTTTTGCCCCCAGTCCTACCGGCGCTCTCCACATCGGAGGTGTGCGTACGGCTCTCTACAATTTTCTGCTCGCTCGCCAACTCGGCGGCACCTTTATCTTGCGGATCGAAGACACCGATCAGACCCGCTATGTACCTGGTGCAGAGGCCTACATCATCGAGGCATTGGAGTGGTGCGGAATGGTGCCGGACGAAGGACCGGGATTTGGTGGAGACTACGGCCCTTATCGTCAGTCGGAAAGGAAGGCGATGTATGCTCAATTCGCTGCTGTACTAATAGACAAAGGTCGTGCCTACTATGCGTTTGATTCTGACGAATCTTTGCAAAAGCTTCGTGCTCAGTACGAATCCGACGGCAAAACCTTTCGATACGATGCCAGTGTGCGGGACAGCCTGGACAACAGCCTTGGGATGAGTGCCGACCAGATCGCCGCCCGCCTTGCTTCCGGAGAGCCCTACACCATTCGCCTCAAAGTACCCACAGGCGAAACGGTCACCGTAAGTGATCTCATCCGGGGAGAGGTGACATTCAGCACCGACGAACTGGATGACAAGATCATGCTCAAAAGTGATGGCATGCCAACCTACCACCTGGCCAACATTGTGGACGATCATGCCATGAAAATTTCCCATGTCATTCGCGGCGAAGAGTGGTTGCCAAGTACTGCCCATCACGTCTTGTTATATCAGGCGTTTGGCTGGGAAGGAGAAATGCCCAAGTTTGCCCACCTGCCTCTCATCTACAAACCCACTGGAAAGGGAAAGTTGAGCAAACGCGATGGGACAAAACTCGGCATCCCTGTTTTTCCCTTGTCGTGGAAAGGCGAGACTCCCGAGGATTCGTTTGAAGGCTTCCGAGAGTTTGGATTTTTGCCAGAGGCCATGCTCAATTTCTTGGCCTTTTTGGGTTGGAACCCCGGAACAGAGCAAGAGATTTTTTCCTTGCAGCAATTGATCGAGGCCTTTTCCATCGAGCGCATTGGAAAGTCTGGTGCGCGTTTCGATTTTGACAAAGCCAAATGGTTCAACCAACAATACCTCATCGCTACGCCCAATGACGAGCTGGCCAAACTGGTCCGCCCTCATCTGGAAGTACAAGGTGTGGAAGCCAGCGAGAGCGAATTGCAGACTTTCTGTGGAATGATGAAGGAGCGCGTCGTCGTCTTGCCCGAGTTCTGGGATCAGGGCTATTACTTTTTTGCTCCGATTCGCTCCTACGAAGAAAAAATGATCCGCAAGCGTTGGAAGCCAGAGAGACGGGCGACCTTCGAGGAGTTGAAAGAGAACTTGCTGGGCTTGTCTGCCTTTGATGGAGCGAGCATCGAGAGTTGTGTCAAGGCCTTCATGGAAAAGCACGAGCTCAAGTTTGGAGATGTCTTGCCCATTTTGCGCATCGCATTGGCGGGTACCATGAAGGGGCCTTCCATTTTTGAGATTGCGGCTTTCTTGGGAGTGGAGCGAGTGGGCAAGCGCCTGCAGGAGGGCTACGATCATTTTGACAAGGTCAAAGAAGGAGTTGCCTAGTAGGTGACTCCCATCCATTATTCACATCATTCAATTGCCAAATCCATAGGGATCATGCCAAAGAAAAAACCAAAAAAGGGTCAACCAGAAGTACACGAGGAGTTGAAGGGATTCGACATCAAGATCAATGAATTTGGGGAAATCGTTTCCAACCTGGAGGTCGATCGTCTCAACTCTTTTTTGAATGAAAATGTCGAAGACAAAAAGCTCATCGAGAAAGCCGAAAAAGAAGCCCGCCAAAATACGGAAGAGGAGGAATAGGCATTCCAGCTGTCCAATGCTGTGAATTTTTCTCTACAATTTGTACCTTCGTGATGGAACAACCCAATGCGTTCATCCGGTACGATTGCAATCTATCACCCCCCATTCCTAAAATTCCACCGGATAACAGTTCAAGCGCAATAGCACAACCCATTAGATACGCCTGACGCACAAGCACCGGCAAAGAATTGTTTTTGTTCGCCATGATTGAATGATGAACTATGAAAAACCGATTGATTTTTACCCTAATTTGCTTTTTGTCTGCCAATTGGCATTTGAGCTCATTGCAGGCTCAGGTCGACTTTCAATTTGTCTACTCTGGCCCCGATACCCTCTTTGTCGACAACAACTGCTCGGCTCTCTTGGATTGGGGACATCCCGCTGTGCTCACCGCCAGTTGCAGCCTGCCAGGAGGGGGAGATTGCGAGATTGTCAGCCTCGACATCGTGGCCATTTCAGGAGGCTACCAAATTGGTGATTTGCTGCCATTGAATGAGCAATTGACCATTACCTATCGAGCCCAGAGCGACACCTTATCGGCCGAAGGCTTTTTCAGCTTCCAATTGCTCACCGCTGATACCACCGCCCCCAGTTTCAACCTCCCATCGGATGTGACCATCAACTGCGATCAATCGCCCGACCCTTCTTTGACTGGACAGGTAACTGGCGTGACCGACAATTGTGGCTCCATCGTCGACACCTCTTATACCGACCTGCTCGTGGCGGGCTCTTGCATTCAAAATTACAGCATCCTTCGCTCCTGGCAAGTCACAGATGCACAGGGAAATGTCAGCCCCATCGGGGAGCAACGCATCAGTGTACAGGACATCAACATCCCTCAGTTTGATCAGTTGCCCCAAGACGAGTCCATCAGTTGCAGCAGTGCATCTGCAGCCGAGTCTGCCTTTCAGTTTTGGTTGAATCGAAATGCCAATGCCCTGGCCAGCGACAATTGCAGTCCGTCGGCCAACCTCACTTGGTTTGCGGCTGTACCAGGCTCTTTCGACTTATCGGACCCTCTGAGCTTTCCCGGCCAATCGGTGGCCGACCTGGACAGTGCGCGCTGCGGCCAATTGCCAGTGGGCATTTACCGGAGCGAGACCGTTGCCTTTGTCGTCGTGGATGAATGTGGAAATGCCAACGCTGCCACAGCTACCTTCCAGGTGGAAGATCGCTCGGCCCCTGTCTTTGAATTTTGTCCACCCAATTTGAGCCTGGAAACGGAAGCAGGCAGTTGCGATGCTTTGTTTCAGTTGCCCATTCCCGTGATCAGCGACAATTGTGCAACCCAAACACAGGTCATCAATCGGAGCCAGACCAAGGCCATCCGCTCGGCACAGCCAGGAGACGACCAAACCATTGTCGACAGCATCCAGTTTCAAATCAGCATTCCCGCTGTTCCTGCCTTTGTTGACCAAGCAGTCTTGTTGGAAATCCGATTGACGAATGCGGACATAGAAGCAGCGACAGAATTTTTTCACATACTGGGAGAGGACGGCTCTTTGTTGGGGCAGACCAATCCATCCACACAACAATGTGGCAACTCCATTACGACGGTTGGAGTATCTCCGGCAAATTTCAATCGCTGGACAGCCGATGGCATCTTGGACATACAACTTGCGCCCAATGTTCCGCAAGGACAGTCGGCCAGTTTTGGCATCAATGACATCTGTCCACTCAATGGCGGTGGTGGGTCTGCCAGCATTCGGTTTGTCTACGAATCCCGACAGGCAGAGGGCTTGCAATTCAGTTTTCAGCTGGATGGCGAGCCAGAACAACGGATTGATCCAGCCGCCGATACCCGCCTTTTGCTGGACCAGGGTGTTCACGACATACAATACCGACTCATGGATTGTGCGGGCAATGAAAGCAGTTGCTTTTTTTCTGTCAATGTAGAAGACAAAGAATCCCCCAGACTTCGCTGTCCGGCCGACTTGAGCGTGGCTTTGGATACGGCAGCCAATTGTCTCAATGGGGCAGAGCTGATCTTGGCCTTGCCTGATTCCATTCAAGACAATTGCGCATTGGATCGCTATGTACAGGTCCAGCCCGCCAATACCTCCGATGCTTTGCTCACCTTTTCCTACGACCCCAATTATCTGGAATACATCGCCGACGACAAACAGTTGGCTTTTGTGGGAACGGCGGCCAATGCCACTGGCGAAGAGGTTTTTTTGGAGGTGCGACTGACGGGAGATGTCGAAGAGGCAGAGGCATTTTATTCGGTCTTTGGAGAAGATGGTCGACTGATTGGTACCACAGAAACAGGCCAAGTGCATGTACAAAGCTTTCCTGGTGATTGCCTGGCCGATCCACCCGTGGCTGCCAGCAGCATCAGCACCTTTTCCATTGATGTGGCAACTTTCAACAGCTGGGCAGGCGATGGTGTGGTCAATTTTCAGCTGGAGAGCAATCGGAACTTCTTGGTCAATCCTCCGGGGGGCGACGGCGATGGAATCAATCCAGCTTGCGAGGATTTCGTGCCTGGGACGGAAGATGGACAAACAGACAGCCTGAGCACCCTTTTTGTCCAACTGTCCTACGACCGCCTGACCCCTTCTTATGCCGTCAGCGGCGCCACCAACATTGATCTGCGGCCCATGTTGCCGCCTTCCATCGTACCAGAGGCCACTTTTCAGGCGGGCAATTCTACAGTGACCTACATCATCCAAGACCTTGCGGGCAATGCGGCAATGTGCAGCTATGAGGTGACGGTCGTCGACACCATCGCTCCTCGGACCATCTGCCAAGCCGCTACCATCTTTGTCAATCCATCTGGCAGCATGGACTACGTACTGGATCCCACCGATGTGGATGGAGGCAGTACTGACAATTGTGGCATTGTTTCCCACAGCCTGAGCCCCAATGTATTTTCCTGCGATCTGATTGGGACGACACAATCGGTGCAATTGACCACCACCGACGAATTTGGCAACCAGAGCAGTTGTGAGGCATTGGTACGGGTGGAGGCAGAAGCTCCTCAACCAGATTATTCCATTGGACTTTGTGGCAATGATACCTTATACCTCACGGCCAATCCACCTGCCAAACCCACTGGGCTGGACTACAATTATCTGTGGACAGGGCCAAAGGGTTTCCTATCTACCCTGGAAAACCCGATCATTCCCAATGCCGACGACAGCAATTCAGGTACCTATACTTTACAAATTACTGGTTTGAGTGGCTGCGAGGCCATGGCTACGGTGGAAGTGTTCATCAACAGCAGTCCCAATACCCCCGTCATTCGAACCAACAGCAGTGAGCTTTGCGAAAACGACACGCTCCTGCTCTCTACGCAGTCCTATTCGGGCAGCAACATTGCCTACAATTGGTATTCAGGCAGCTTTCCCAATGGACTTTTGCTGGCCTCAACTTCTGTCCCACTTTACAAGAATCCACCTCCTTTGCAGTCTCAGACCTATTATGTGGTCGTGGAGATTGATGGTTGTTCTTCGGATGCCTCTGCATTGGCTTCCACCACTGTATCAGACGTGCCTTCTTCCTCTGTATTGGATGCGGTGGTGGACATTTGCGAAGGGGCTTCTTTTGCCTTGGGAACCAACAGTAGTGGGGCTGGATTCACGTACCAATGGACGGGCCCCAATGGGTTTCAGTCCAGCAGCCAATTTCCCTCCTTGATCAGCGAGGCGATGTTGGCAGACAGTGGGCAGTATCGGGTGGTCATTTCCAACAATGGTTGTTCCTCTGATCCGGCAGTCACGATGGTGAACATTCGACCCCGCCCTCCCCAGCCTGTCTTGTTTACAGAAGGTGTATTGTGCAATGGCGATACCTTGGAATTGAGTACCAACATCCCAGATGGAGGCTTTTATACTTGGACGGGACCCGACGGCACCAATTACCTGACGACTGAGTCACAATTGTCTGTCTTGAATGCCTCGGCCAACAGTACTGGCAATTGGCAGGTTGTCGTCAATAGGGATGGCTGCAATTCCGCTCCTTCCGATTCTGTCAATGTCTTTGTCGAGCAGCCGCCTTTGGTCATTGCCACGAATAATGGTCCGGTTTGCGAAGGGGACAGTGTGCGATTGGTGGCCAATGAAATTCCTGGAGCGACCTACCTTTGGAATGGGCCTGCTGGATTCAGTAGTCTGGGGCGTCGGGTGGATGTACCGGCTGTACAGGGCAATTACAGCATTCGGGTCAGCAGTTCTTTGGGCTGCGTATCGACTGTGGCCACCAATGTTCAAATTTACAACGCACCACAAATTACAGCCATCAGCACCAGTGGGACAGATTGCTTTTTTCAAGGAGATACCATTCGATTGGTTCCCACCATTTTTCCTGCCGATGATGGAGACTACAATTATCTGTGGACCAGCGACAATGGCTTTCGCGCCTTGGATGCCCAGCCGTTGATCCGTTTGGATTCCACCAGCAACAATCGCCAATACAGCCTCGTGGTCACAGACAACAATGGATGCATCTCCGAGCAAGACATCATTCAGTTGGCCTTGCAACAGGCCCCTCCCACTCCTCCCATTGATGGTCCGGAGGTCATTTGTAGCGGCGATGTACTCACCCTCAATTCTAGGCCATATGCTGGCCGCGACGTACTGTACTTGTGGCAAACGCCATTGGGGACGGATACGACTTCCATTCCCTCTTTGACCATCAGCCCAGTGGATGCCATCAACAGTGGGAATTACCGCCTGCAAGTGGTGGTAGATGGTTGTTCTTCTCCTTTTTCGAGCACCATTCCTCTGCAAGTGTCTACCAGCCTGCCAGCCCCCATCGCCATTGCCAGCGGCCCGATCTGTGAAGGGGATACCATTCGCTTGACAACCGATGAAATTAGTGGTGCCAGCTATGAGTGGACGGGTCCTGACGGATTTTCGTTCAGTGGTCCTTCGCCTGTCATCGTCAATGCCTCTGCTGCCAATGTGGGCAGCTATTCGGTCCGCATCGATGTGGATGGCTGTTCTTCTCCTTTTTCTGTCCCTGTCTTTGTCGATGTACAATCTCTGCCGACCGCTCCGATTTTGGAAGGGGTTGATCCAGTGTGCATAGATGTAGACAACAGCAGTGTTCGGTTGAGTTTTGTCAATGGCACTGCAGTACAAGGAGCCAGCTACATTTGGTACGACGCTCAGACTGGCGGTCAGATCGGTGGCCCTACCTTCTCGACCAGCTTCTTGCTCAGCGACTTCAGCAATTATGGAGAGGGAACTTTTGACTTTTATGTCATTGCTGAATTGGCTGGCTGTGCTTCTTTACCCAGTGTACCTGTTTCTGTGGAAATGAATGCCTTTCCCAATGAGGAGGCTGAGGCAGGAGATGACCAAAATTTCTGTGATGTCAATTCCACTACGCTCAATGCCCAGAGTCCTTCCGTAGGCGATGGTCGCTGGCGTCAGATACAGGGTCCTGCTGCCGACATCGTAGCGCCCGACCAAGCCGTCACGGCTGTCAATGATTTGCTGACCAATGTTCCCTATGTATTCGAATGGTCTTTGTCGAATGGGGTTTGCTTGGATTATTCTTCCGATCAGCTGGAGGTTTTCATTGGACAAAACGAAGCGGTGGCCTTTGCGGGAGAAGATGTTGTCGATTGTGGAGATGGCGCCATTCAACTGCAGGCAGATCGGCCCGCCAGTGGCAGCGGTCGCTGGACCACACCTGATCTCAACCTCAACATCATCGACCCCTCCGATCCGGGAACCACTGTCCAGGGCTTGGAAAATGGCAGCTATCTCTTTGTCTGGACTGTGGAAAATGGCATTTGTGGTAGTACGTCGGATTCAGTGGAAGTGGATTATGAGTTGTTGCCCCTGGCCTTTGACGATGATTTTGAGCTGGATTTTGCCCCCGATGTCTTTGTCAATGTATTGGACGATGATGAGGTCAGTGCCCCGTTCGACATCAAACTGGGGCAAATGCCTGCCAATGGAGCGGTGGAAAACCTGGAAGATGGTCGTTTTCGATACAAGCCGGGAGAGGGTTTTGTGCAAACGGATGAATTCAGTTATCTGATTTGTAGCAAGCGTTGTCCAGATCAGTGCAGTGAGGGCGTGGTGCGCATTCGCCTCATTCGGGATTTGGCCTGCGAGGCTCCGACCATTTTTACCCCAAACAACGACCGGGTCAATGATGCCTTTGTGGTCCCTTGCTTGGATTCGGGTCAATATCCCGACAGTCAATTGTCTGTCTTCAATCAATGGGGAGATGAAGTCCATCGGGCAGCCCCTTATCAAAACGATTGGGAGGGAACCCATCAGGGCAACCCTTTGCCAGTCGGTACCTATTATTACATTTTGGAATTTGGAAATGGCGAGCCAGCGGTCAGTGGGTTTTTGGTGCTGGAACGCTAGTCATGGATACAAATCATGTGCATATGATCAAGATTTACGGGATGATTGTAGGAAGTTTGCTGTTCGCGGTTGCGGCCTTTGGGCAGCAAGAGTCGCAGTATACCCAGTTTGTCTACCACAAGCAGGGACTCAACCCGGGCTTTGCTGGGAGCCAGGATGTGGCCTCCTTGACAGCCTTGTACCGCCAGCAATGGATGGGCTTAGAGGGGGCGCCAGCGCTTCAAATTTTGAGTTTCAACACCCCTTTGATGAAAAATCGAGTGGGTTTTGGGGTCAACATTACCCGGAATACCCTCGGCATCCACGAGCGAATCACAGGCGACTTTGTGTATTCCTATCGGATCAAAATGGAAAATGGCAACCTAGGATTAGGGGTGCAAGCCTCTATTCGGAACTTCAGCATGGACTATTCGGATGACCGATTGCGGGCCACGGATGGGCTGAGTTCGGACGGCAGCATTCCGGTGGGACAGCAAAATCGGGTGTTGCCCAACTTTGGCAGTGGCTTGTACTTCAGCAATCGAAAACTGTACATCGGATTTTCCGTGCCCCGCCTCATTCGCAACAACATCGATTTCAACGACCTGGGAGGAGAAGCGTCCGAAGAGATCAATCACTATTACCTCATGGGTGGATACCTATTTCACCTGTCGGATTTGTTGAGCTTGCAACCACAGCTGTTGCTCAAATATGCGCCAGATGTTCCCTTCGATGCTGATTTCAATCTATCTTTGAGTTTGGCCCAACGCTACACCATTGGCCTGGGCTATCGCTTGGGGGGACCAGAGGATGGATTTGGAGAGAGTTTGGACTTCCTGGTATCGGCCTTGGTGGCAGAAGATTGGGTATTTGGCTTTTCATATGACATGAGCCTGGGCCAGCTGAGAGACTACAACAGTGGCAGCATCGAGGCCCTGGTACAATACCGCTTGAGCAAAGAGGACAGGAGCGAAATCATCAATCCCCGCTTCTTTTGATCCATTGCAAAGCGTCTGTGTTCAAATCATCTTTCTTCCAGGCATGAAAATAAATGACCATCTGAATTGCGTTATAGCACTGGTACACACAATTCGATGCGGCTTTTCAGAAATCCACTCAACTATGAAATTCAGACTCGCTATTTTGCTGTTCATCGGCTGTTGCTTTTTCCATTCTCCACTGACAGCCCAGAAAAGCTCCAAATCCAAAGCAGCCAAAAAACTCTACGAAAAAGGCAATGAGGTAAAAATCGAGAACACCAAAAAGGTCAACTCCCGGAAAGTCGATTTTTCTCCCACTTTCTACCAAAATGGGATTGTCTTTGCCTCCTCTCGCGGCGAAGAAGGAGCCAAAGGCAAAGAAGGCGATCGCTTTTTTGAACTGTACTACGCCCGCCTCGACCGGGGAAACCAACCCCTCAAGCCCGAGCCATTTTCTCTAAAACTCAATACCAAACTGCACGAAGGCCCCGTGACCTTCAGCCGCGATGGCGAGACCATGTACTTTACCCGAAGCAATTCCAAAAAGGGCTTCCCCATCGCAGATGAGACAGGCATTACCCGACTGAAAATCTACCAAGCCAAGAAAGGCTATCTGGACTGGCAAGACATCCGGGAGCTGCCGTTCAACAACGACCAGTATTCCTGTATGCATCCCACCCTATCGGCGGATGGCAAAAAGTTGTACTTCTCCTCCGACATGGATGGGGGCTTTGGTGGCTATGACCTCTACGTGTCCAAATGGGATGGTCGCAAGTGGGGCGTGCCCAAAAACCTGGGAAGAGAAGTCAATACTTCTCGCAACGAGGTATTTCCCTTCGTCCACAGCAGTGGCAACTTGTTTTTTGCCTCCAATGGATATGAAGGCGTAGGTGGATTGGACATTTACATCATCAATCTCGAAGAGGGCAAAAATGCGGTTGTCACCAACCTGGGCGAGCCATTCAATTCTCCCAAAGACGACCTGGGACTGATCCTGAGCCCAGAAGGCAATTACGGCTTTTTCACCTCCAACCGCAAAGGAGGAAGGGGCAAGGACGACATCTATCGCTTCGAGGTAGAAGAAGGCGTCTGGGGGCGCACTCGTCCGGGAAGCATTGCCGCAACCATCCAAGTATACGATGCCAACAACCAAGCGGTCATCAAGGATGCAGAGATTCGCATTTTTGAGCGCACTGCAAATGGCTTGGTGAGCCGTACCAACGAGGATTTGTACGAGTCGGTCCTCCTGCCTGCCGAAGACGGAGGCGCAACCCTCAGCTTTGAATCGGTGCGCCGCGAGTCCGACGCATTGGGAAAGCCCGACATGACAACCGACAAGCGCGGGCGGGCCAAATACGAGTTTACAGGGGAAAAGCAATACCTCATTCTCATCACCAAGGATGGATACAACACCAAAGAAAAGGCCTATTCCACCATCGGGAATACTGGACAAGGGATGATCACCATTCCCATTCGGGCCATCGAGTGCAGCACCCTGAGCGGCCAAATCAAGGGTGTTGATGGCAGTATATTGAAGGATGCGGTGGTGCGGGTCAAAAACCTCTGCAACAGCCACGAGGAAGTGATGATTGCCGAACAGGCCTTCAGCTACTGCCTGCCATTGGACTGCGATTTTGAGATCACAGCCGTCAAGGAGCGATACACCGGGCAGATGGTTCGGGTGTCGACCAAGGGGCGCGAGGGCAGAAAGGACCAATCGATAGACTTGATGATGACGGCCATGGAGGGGACTGCCAAGCGAGAGCCAAGTGTGTTGAGCAAGGGCTCTGTCATCGTGTTGGACAATTTGTACTACGAATTCAACCAGGCCTTCATTCAGGCAGGGTCTACCCGTGAGTTGGAAAACCTGGCGGCCATGATGCGTCAATATCCCAGCATGGAAATCGAGTTGGGGTCGCATACGGATGCCCGCGGGCAAGAGCAGTACAACCTCGACTTGTCGATGAAGCGAGCCCAAACGGCGAAGCAATTTTTGTTGGCACAAGGCATAGAAGAAAATCGGATCAAGGCGGTGGGCTATGGCGAGAGCAGGGTGCGCAATCACTGCCGAGAAGGAGTCCAATGCTCTGAGCAAGAACACCAATTCAATCGGCGCACAGAGGTGAAAGTGCTCAAATTGAATGCCTCTGTCGAGGTTCGCTATCGGGATTAGTCAACAAAGGCGGTCATTGAGTGGTTTACCTTTGGAGAACCATTCAACCAACGCCTATGCCGCGCAATAAGCAATTCAGTCGGGAAGAAGTGCTTGAAAGAGCCGTCCAATTATTTTGGTACAAGGGCTTTCACGCGACCTCCATCAGCGACTTGGTGGAGTACCTTGGCATCAACCGAGCCAGCCTCTACAATGCTTTTGGTGACAAAGAAACCTTGTTTCAGGAAGCCCTCACCCTTTACCAGGAACAAGGCCAAGAGATGATGAAGGGCCTGGAGGCCGAATTGGCACAAGGAACGGTCCGTGCTTTTTTTGAGACATTTCTCTTTCAGCAATTGGACGAAATCCTCTCCGACCAGCAGTCCAAAGGTTGTTTTGTGGTCAATTCAGTGACCGAACTCGCCAATCGATCCAATGAAATCCGACAACTCAGCTCTTCCAATCTGGCCCATTCCATCGGATTTTTCACCCGCATCATCACTTTGGGACAACAAAAAGGAGAGATCAACCGGGCGACAGCACCGGAGGTATTGGCCCATCATTTCTTTACCTTTTTCAATGGTTTGCAGGTCATCGGTAAGATCGACAAGGACGAGGAAAAGCTGCGAAAGGTGATTTTGTACCACTTGAACAATCTGTTTTCGGCCTAGAAAACGAAAAAAAGGGCAGAAAAAAGTATCTTTGATAAGGCAGGTGCAACCCTTTTTGCAAGCCCTTGTCATTAGAAGAAACGGTTCACCCAGTGTTTCCCACAGCTTTCAAAAACGAAACTTCAACATTGAAATACAGCAGCATTCACCAGGATATTGTTCTGGCATGCCAGGATGGAGATAGAAAGGCACAATTCAGGCTTTACAGTTTATACTCCAAGGCCATGTACAATTTGTGCCTGCGAATGCTCCGCAATGAGTTGGACGCCGAAGATGTGCTGCAGCATTCTTTCATGGATGTATTTTCCAAACTGCACACCTTTCGCTTTCAGTCTTCGATCGGAGCATGGATCAAGCGCATCGTGGTCAACAATTGCATCAATTTCCTGAAGAAAAAACGCTTGCATTTCGATGAACTGAATGAAAACCAAGGGCACATCGCCTCAGATGCTCCTTCGGACTCGTCCGGAGAATTCAGTGTCGAGGCCATCCGCAAAGCCCTGTTTTTGCTGCCGGACGGCTACCGGGTTGTTTTCTCTCTGTATTGCATGGAGGGCTATGATCACAAGGAAATCTCTGAGATCCTGAGCATCAGTGTCGCCACTTCCAAATCGCAATACAGCCGGGCAAAGCAAAAAATGCGGCAGATCCTACGAGAGACAAAAGTGTAGGGAGACAAGGGGAGCCATGTGTATATTAGATGAATCAACAAGTGTAATAAAAGATGAGAGACAAATTAGAAAATTTCATTCAAGAGAACCGGTCTGCCTTCGACGATCGGAAGCCCCGACCTGGGCTTTGGGATCGAATAGAAGAGGGCATGGACGCTCCTCCGCCACGTCTGGATACGGCCCCGCGAATAGGCCTTCCAAGATGGATGGGCATGGCTGCTTCGGTGGTTTTGCTCATCGGACTGGGGATTGTCATCGGTCTACAGATTGCCGACACAGAGCCCAGCAGCCCCCTGGCTGACGAGGCCGTCGAATTGCTCGATGAAGATGTCGAGCGTTATTACAAAGGTCAAGTCAATCGCCGTCTGAAGCGATTGGTAAACCACGAGTACGCCAACGAAGTCCAACGAGACTTAAACGAGATGGATGTCTTCCTGAAACAGTTGAAAAACGAATTTGAGAAGGCACCTCCCGACAGGCGCAAAGCCCTCGTGTTTGCCATGATCGAAAACTACAAGAGTCGAATCGAGATACTCGAACGGGTACTCGACCGCATCGAATCCAACTCAATTAGTACACAAAAAAAATCAGACGACAATGAAGACCTCAATATATAACATCAGCCTGCTTTGCTGGCTGCTGGCCATCGGTATGCCCTTGGCAATGGCCAGCTCTCCTTCTGAACTGCGGAAGGAATTTAAAAAAACCATCAACAAGGAATTCAACATCACCGCCGACGGAAAGGTGAAACTTCACAACAAGTTTGGCGATCTCGATGTGCATACCTGGGACAAAAATCAGGTGAAGATCAACGTTACCATCACCGTAAATGCCCGAGGAGAAGACGATGCCAACAAAATCTTTGAACGCATCAAAGTCAACTTTTCCAACGGCGACGATTACGTCAGTGCCGAGACCGTCATCGGTTCCATCAAATCCAGCTGGAGTTGGTGGGGCAGCTCCAACAGCTCCGATTTTGCCATCGACTACGACGTGTACATGCCCAAGAGTGGAAGATTGGACCTGAGCATTCACCACGGCAATGCCTCCTTGGCTTCTCTCAACGGATCTGCCGACATAGAGGTCCGACACAGCGAATTCCAAGGTGGAGACATCGCTGGTGACCTGATCTTTGACGTGGCACATGGCGATGCCGAGCTGGGAAATGTGGGCATTGTGGATGCAGAAGTTGCCCATGGTGATATGAAAATCAAAAATGCCAAAAAGGTAGATGTAGAGGTACGCCACTCTGACCTGCGGGTCCGAAATGCCGCAAAAGTGAATTGCAACTCTGCACATAGCGACCTGACCTTGGGAGAAATTGACGATCTGCGCCTCGACAGCAAACACGACGACCTGGAAATCAGACGAGCCACCGCCATGGACATGGAATCCAAATACAGCGATGTGGAAGTCGACCTGGTCGAAGGCCTCCTCAAATGCGACATGCAATTTGGAGAACTTCAGGTCAACCGACTGGGCAAAAACTTCAAAGAAGTGCGTCTCGACGGAACCCATACCGATTTTGACATCAACATAGAATCGGGTGCCACTTTCAAGCTGGACGCCGCTGGCAGCCATGCCGATGTAGACTATCCTTCTGGTTTGAAGGTGCGCTACGAAAAGGACAAGTCATCCTCTTACGAGCTGCGCGGGCACATGGGCAGCGAAAGTGCGGATGCCATCATCCACGTACGCATGCAACACGGAGGCCTGGATTTGGACAACTAGGCAACTCTCCAAATCAATCAAACCGCTTGTTGAAAGCCATCATGGCAGCTTTCGGCAAGCGGTTTGTGCGTTTAGAAGCGCCAGATTTTTACTATCTTACCAGCCTCAATCACAAAAGCAGGCTCAGGAATGAAGATCAAATTTTGCGGGGCCGCCCGCCAGGTAACGGGAAGTGCTCATTTGATTACCCTAGACGACGGGTACACCATCTTGTTGGACTGTGGCCTTTACCAAGGCAACGACAAGGACATGGAACATTTCAACAGCAACTGGTATTTTCCCCCCAAATCCATTGATTGCCTCATCCTGTCCCATGCCCACATCGACCACAGCGGCCGATTGCCCAAACTGGTCAAAGACGGTTTCAGCGGCAACATCTATTGTACCCATGCCACTCGCCAGCTCTGTGCCTTGATGCTGCTCGACAGTGCCAAGATCCAAGAGCGCGATGCCGAGTACTTCAACAAGCGCCAGGCAAGGAAGAAAAAGGGAGTTAAAAAACCATTTCGCAACCCCTTGTATACGCCCAAAGATGTGCCGGTGGCTCTGCAGCAGTTTGTGAGCCTGTCCTATGGAAGGTGGTACAAAATCCGGCACAATGTCACCCTTTGTTTTCGCGATGCGGGCCACATCTTGGGAAGTGCCAGCGTTACCCTTCGCATCAAAGAAGGAGATCGGGAAATTACCTTCGGATTCACAGGAGACATTGGACGACCCAACCGCCCCATCCTGCGCGATCCCATTCCCATGCCCAAGCTGGACTATCTGGTGATGGAATCAACTTATGGTGCCAAGGACCACGACGAACCGCCTGCCGAGTCTGTTCGGCTGCTGGAGATCATTCGGAAAACTTGTTTGGAGAAAAAAGGCAAGCTCATCATCCCGGCCTTCAGTGTAGGGCGAACCCAGGAGATTGTCTACATGCTCGACCAAATGGAAACAGCCGGGCAATTGCCACACATTCCAGTCTATGTCGACAGCCCCTTGGCCGTCAATGCCACCACCATCTACGGGGCACATCCCGAATGTTTCGACAACGATTTGCACGAATACATGTTGATTGATGAGAACCCCTTTGGTTTCAATAGGCTTACCTATGTCAAAGACGTGTCTGTGTCCAAATCGCTCAACGACAGCCGAAAGCCTTGCATCATCATCAGTTCTTCGGGCATGATGAACGCTGGACGTGTCAAACACCATCTTGCCAACAACATCGAAAGCAAAAGAAACACCATCCTGATTGTGGGCTACTGCTCGCCGGATACCCCTGGTGGCATGCTGCGCAATGGGATAGACAAGATCAAGCTTTTTGGAGAGTGGAAAAACGTACTGGCAGACATTGAAGTGATGGACTCTTTTTCTGCTCATGCAGACAGAAATGAGATGTTGCACTTCATCGAAAATCAGAAACAGGGCGTCAAAAGGACGTTTTTGGTACATGGCGAATTGGAAAGTCAAGAAAAATTCCAGACTTTACTCAATGAAAATGGGTTTGAAGACGTTCATATACCTGAGCTGGGACAAACATTCGAGCTCACGTAAGTCGTAAGCACTACTTTCTTATCGTTTTTCTGCACTTTGCACCCTCTTTTCAGACACTTTCCGTATAGTATTGTAAGTGCCGTCTGCTCTTGATGGCAAACCCATGACGTCATTGCCCTGCAAAAATGGGCCCGTAAACGGAGGTGCTGTAATCGCCACTAAAATCGATTGACTCTATTGGTACCACCAATCTGAATTGGGCTGTACCACATTTGTGAAATGGACTTATTGGCCCGCAGAGGCCATAAAATCTAAGGGAATGAAAAAAAATATACTTACCTGCCTGGGGTATATGCTATTGGTCTTGCTCGTTGTGGGCTGTCAGAAATTCGACAATCTCGAAGACCTGGAACTCAGTGAGCGGGATGCAGAATATGCCCTTCCGGTCTTCCAGACAAGCACCAGCCTGCAAGATGTCTTGGAAGAATTTGACTCCAATACAGTGATCCGCCTCGAAGCAGATGGCAGCATGGTACTCAACTACAAGGGGAAAATCACTGCCCGGACCAGTGAGGAAATCTTTGACATCACCAATCGGGTGGCCAATGCTCCCTTCCCCGTCACCGATACCCTCATGGCACTGCCCTTTTCCATCCCAGATGGCATCGACATCGACTATGCCCTGCTCAAGACGGGCAGTCTGCAGTGGTTCATCCAATCGGATCACCCAGAAGACATCAGGCTGACGGTCACCATCCCCAACTTGGTCTCAGAAGATGGCATGCCCTTTTCGGAAACCAGGGACTACGACTGGAGCGGTGCGCCACTCAACTTTGCAGAATCTCCCATCGATCTGAGCAATTACAGCGTTCGACCCGATCAAGATTCCATCTACGTTCGCTACAATCTGTACCGAAAACAAACTGGGCAGCGAGACACGGTGGCGGGCATGATCATCATCATCAGAGATTTGGTGGCCTCCTACATGGAAGGCTATTTGGGCGACGACATCTACGAGATGGAACGCGATACCATCGACATCGACTTTTTTGACAATTGGACCCGAGGAGATGTCTACTTTGCCGATCCCAAAATCTGGCTGACGGTTGAAAACTCTTTCGGTTTTCCCGTCCGATCCAAGGCCAATCTTGTGGAGGTCATCACTGTCGACGGGGACCGACTGCCGCTGCGCAGTCCTTTCATCGACAATGGCATAGATGTGGACTATCCCCGACTCGATGAAGTGGGGGAGGTCAAGATCACAGAGTTTGCCTTCGACAAAACCAACTCCAATGTGGATTCCATATTGGCGGCTGGCCCTGTGGCGGTAGACTACGATTTTGACGCCGTTCCCAATCCAGATCAGGATACGACGATTCGTGGTTTCATCACAGATACGAGTAGCTTGCGGGCACAGGTAGAAGTGGATTTGCCTGTCTTCGGAAGTACCTCGGGCTTTGCCGTGCGCGATACCTTTGCCATAGATTTTCAACAGTTTGACGATGTGAAATATGCCGAGTTCAAGTTGGTAACAGAGAATGAAGTCCCACTCGCGGTCGGCCTACAATTGTACTTTGCCAATGAAAGAGGCCAGGTCATTGATTCGCTTTTTGCGGAAACGGAGATTGTCATTGAGGCAGCTCCCGTTGATGGAGATGGCAATGTGACGGGCATGTTGGCAAAGGAGACCTTCATCCGTTTTGAGGAGGATCGGTTCAACAAGCTCAAGCAAGCCCGAGAGTTGTATCTATCGGCAGCTTTCTCGACAGCCAATGAGGGAAATGCAGTGGTGCGGGCACTGTCGAGCCAGAAGACAAACATTCGCATGGGGATGAAAGTGGGATTGAAACAATAATGTGTTTGGGTCACAGCCTTTTCGTCCATTGGAACAAAGGCAATTGATCAAATTAAACAGTGCAATGAAAAACTACCTTTTGTATTGGCTGCGCAAAGGCCAGCTATTCGTACTCTCCTTCTGCTTCTGTGCCACCCTGCTTCCTGCCCAGCAGGAATTGGGGACGCACTTCATGCGGGAAGTGGGCCAGGTCAACAAAACCAATCCGGCCTTTACTGGGCAAAACGGCTTCTATCTTGGACTGCCATCCGTCTACTTCAGCTATTGGCACACGGCGGGCAGCGTAGATGATTTGATTCGGAAGGAAGGGGGGAAAAACATCCTTGATGTCTCCCGTCTCATTCGAAATGCCGACGATGACAACAGTTTGAACATGCATTTTGAGTTGGAAAGCTTCAACCTGCAGTTTGCGCTGGGCAAGTTTGCGATTGGGGTCAACCATGCGGTGAAATCCAATATCTGGCTTCAGTACTCGGAGACCTTGCCCAAATTGTTTTGGGAAGGGAATGGGCAGTATGTGGGCCAAGAAATCTTCTTTGGTCCCGACCAACAGTCCTTTGCCTACAATGAGTGGGGGCTGTCGGCGGCCTACGAATTGGGCCCTTTGCGGGTAGGAGGTCGCGTCAAATTGCTCAACGGCATCGGTGATGTATCAACCGATCGCACCCTGGCCCGCCTTCAGACGGATGATGACATCTACCAGCTTTCGCTCGTCACAGACTACCGCGTCAACTCTTCTACTTTTTCCAACAAAATCCTGTTTGATTCTCTTTCGGGCATCGGAGTGGAATACGGTCTCGACGAACTCTTCAATTACGATGGCCTCTTCAGCTCCAACATGGGCGTTGCATTTGACCTGGGCATACAGTACCAGCTGAACGATCGCTTGGAGGTGGCCGTGAGTTTGTTGGACATCGGGCGGATCAATTGGGATGAAAAGCTCAATACCTTGAGCAGCCAGGGGACTTTCCGCTACGACGGGATCGAGTTTTCCAATATTTTTCAAGACGAGGAATTGTCCTTTGAAGGAACACTTGACACCTTGGAGGAAATCTTTTCCTTTGAAGAGAGCAGCGATGAATACAGCACTTCTTTGCCCGCCAAATTGTATGCCAGTGCCATGTATCAGTTGAATGACCGACTGCGCCTGGGAGCGATGTATCACATGGAAAAATTTCGGGGCAGGGAGCGCCATGCCATTGCTGTGAGCGCCGATGCTCAGCTATTGCCACAGTTGCGAGTGGGAGCCATGTATGCCTTGCGCAATGATACGTATGACAATCTTGGCCTCAACGTCAACTACTTGCTGGGCCCCGTCCGCCTCTTTGCCATGACAGACAATGTACTGGCAGTTGTCCGTCCCTTTGACAGCCAAAACGTCAACGGGCGCTTGGGCCTCGCCTTGGAATTGGGCGCTTTGTTCCAAAAAGAAAAAACGCTCGAAGACTGAGCAGTTCTCTTCGGACACTATTCTTGCAAGCCATATTTGTCAATGAGATAAACAAGGCTGGTCATGGCCGCCGTCCCGAGTTCCAACTCGCGTTTGTTGACAGCATCGAAGGTGTCGATGGCGGTGTGGTGGTAGTCGAAATACCGCTGGGAGTCGGGGCGCAAGCCCAGCAGCAAGCCACCTTGGCTTTTGAGGGGCGAGATGTCGGCGCCGGAGCCAGTTTTGGTAAACTGCAAACCATAGGGTTCGAGCAAGGGCAACCACTTGGCCAGCCTGCGGAAGTATTTGGTAAACGTCTTGGGATCGCCATCGCCGGAAAAGGCCCGCGGACTGAAGCCGCCTGCATCTGACTCGATGGCCGCCAGGTGGAATTCGTTGTTGGCGTTGGAGACTTCGGCATATGTTAGTCCGCCCACCAGCCCGTTTTCTTCGTTCATGAACAGCACGCAACGGATGCTTCGACGAGGCTGATAGCCCATCCTTCGAATCAACTGCAGAACATCCATCGACTGGACACAGCCCGCTCCATCATCGTGCGCTCCTCCACCTACATCCCAGGAATCGAGGTGCCCACCGACCAGTATGATCTCTTCTGGCTTTTCACTTCCCCGAATCTCCCCGATGACATTGTACGACTGCACGGGTGGCAGCATTTTGCAATGAGATTCCACATATACCCGGATGCTTTCTTTTTTCAGCAATCTACTTAGGAGGTTGGAGGCATTGGTGCTGATGGCGATGGCCGGAATTTTGGCTTGGTCCTCGGGGAAGACGGTTACGCCTGTATGGGGAATGTCGTCCTGTCTGGTGGTCATGGATCGAACCAAGGCAGCCACAGCTCCGAGTCGAGCCGCTTTGGCCGGGCCGTATACGCGCTGGTCCACTGCTCCGCCATACGCATTGAAGGTGCGGTATTGTTTGGGGTCCATTGGGCGGTTGAAAAAGACGATTTTCCCTTCGATCCGACTTTTGCCCAATTGATCCAGGTCGTCGAGGCTTTGCACTTCGATGACTTCGGCCGTGAGGCCATCCGCTCCAGTTCCGGGAGAGTTGCCGAGAGAAAGGGCTGGGAGATCGAGGCTGCCTACTTTGTCTGATTGGACGATGCGGACCTGTTCTGCCTTTCCCCTCGTCCAGCGAGGTACCATGCATGGCTGCAGCCAAACGGAGTCGAGCTGGAGGCTGTCGAGCATTTGGCGGGTGTATTCTACGGCAGCGGCGGCTTGTGGCGATCCACTGAGTCGTCCTCCGATCTGAGTAGAGAGGTAGTCCAACCAGGGGTAGCATTGGCCATTGGTAAGGGCTTGGTCGTAAATTTTTCTGATGAAAAAAGCATCTTCCTCCTGGTCTTGGCCTTGCAAATGCAGGGACAAAGCCAAGAAAAGAGGTGTCAAAAAGTATAGGTGGAGTGATTTCATGCTGTACGTAGATTGTAGAATGGGGCCTAAGATAACAATTGAGCATGGGCTTACAAAAGGCGGAAATCAAGTAAATTGATAGGACAGAGAAGGCAATAATGAGTATAAGTATGGTAGATGGTGGCATTTGCCGAACATTTGGTAGGAGGTTTTGGGGATGGCAGGATATTTTTTGGTTGAATTGTGCAAAAAAGTAAAACTTCATCTACAAACGATTCTTTGGAAGAAGGGGTGTTTAAAATTATAAAATTTTATGATTGGATGAAATTTGGACAAATATTACAAAAATATTTCCTAAATGGATTTTGAGAAAGAAATGGCTGTCGCCGCAAAAAGGCTTGCATTTGGAAATAAGCTGAATTTGTTTTAATATTGTAAAAGTTACACCAAGTAACTGAAGTGGCTCAAAAAAAGGATCAGTAAGCTGTTTTCCTCTGAGCTACACAAAAAGCTAGTAGGTTTTAGATGCTTATGCATCTTTCTAATAATCTATAATTTGGTTTTATTTGGTTAGGGCTGAGGTGGTGCAATTGCACTACCTCTTTTTTTTGTCTCTCCTTGGATCAATTTCAGAATTTGCCTTTCAAAAAGTGTCTTTTCCCAGAATGTAGCGTCTAAAAGCCAGAAATGAAAGAACCGACGGTCGGCTTTCGGTGGGGCGTGATTGTGGAGAGAGTTTGTAAATATTTTGTTGGAAAATCCTTGCAGCTTATCCAGATGACAGCTGCCTTATTAGGGTGTATTTTACCATTTGGTCAA
Source organism: Bacteroidota bacterium (assembly GCA_039821145.1). Taxonomy (GTDB): domain Bacteria; phylum Bacteroidota; class Bacteroidia; order Chitinophagales; family Saprospiraceae; genus JBCCSZ01. The sequence continues at coordinate 87,242 of JBCBOS010000011.1, forward strand.
AGTAAATGGTGATCTTGGCACGATGCCAATGATGGCAACTTTGCTTTGCAGTAGTGAGATTTCGGGTTTACTTTTTATTTTTGCCCCGATAACAGACCCCTGGGTGGGTCCACTCATTGCTCATTCGAAACATACGGGTTCATTGGGTTTGCAAAATCTTTCAAAAAAATCCGATCTGGAGCTCATCCGCCTGCACCTTGAAAAGCCGCAAGCCGAGAGTTTCAGCCTGTTGTACAATCGGTACATCGGGAAGGTATACAGCAAGTGCATCTCGCTGTTGAAAGATGAGGCATTGGCCCAGGACGCCGCCCAGGAGATTTTCGTCAAAATATATCTGAACTTGGCCAAGTTCAGCGAAAGATCCAAATTCTCCACTTGGGTTTACTCCATTACGTACAACTACTGTATTGACTACATCCGTCGGCAAAAAAAGGCCAAGACCATATTTTCTGACGAGATGGAATCAGCACCGGGAGACATTGCAGAGGAAGTGGATGACAGGGAGTTGCTGGAAATGGAAATCGGTCGCCTCAAAAGAGTGTTGGACGAGATTCCGCCTGGCGACAAAGCGGTCTTGTTGATGAAGTATCAGGATGATCTGTCCATTCGGGACATCTCACATATTTTGGACAAAACGGAAAGCGCTGTTAAGATGAAACTGAAGCGGGCCAAACACAAGGCCCAAAGGGTTTATCAGGATATATTTCCGAACTAACGACGAGTTGCCAACGCAAATGCTGAGAGCAGTGGCAGCTTGGATCAGCCCAAGGGGTTGGAAAATGCAAATGACATGGCTTCACAAACAAACAATTTCAAGCTTCTGGAAGAGGAGGCAATTCAGGAAAGTTCTCCACATGCCATTTCCGAAATTGAAAATGGCGTGCGCGGACAAGTGCGGGTTTTTGAATTCACAGGTGATACCATAGAATTGTACCTGACCCGCTTGATGGACATGCTGGTCTCTCTCTTGGGGGGAGAGTCGCCTCAAGACTCCGCCGACCAGTAGCCCCCCACTTGCAATAGAAAAACCAATGTGATTATACAACTACTTACACCCTCATTCGATTATGAACGTTATTGAAATCCTACAGGATTTGACGCTCCAGTTCCTCCAGTCTGTACCCAATGTACTGAAGGCCATACTGGTGTTTGTCATCGGTTGGATTCTGGCCAATGTCGCCTCTCGGATCATCCGGCGGGTCCTCAAAGGCATCGGAGTCGATTCCTTGGCAGACAAGCTCAACGAGATTGAAATCATCAGCAAGGCCAACCTGACCATCGAGCCAAGTGCCTTTTTCTCCAAGTTGGTCTACTACCTGATGTTGTTGCTCTTTTTGATGGCGGCAACTGATGTACTGGGCATGGCGGCGGTTTCCGATTTGATGAATGACATCATCGGTTACATTCCCTACATGATTTCAGCCCTGATCGTATTGGTGCTGGGTACCTTGCTGGCGCAATTCATCAAAAATGTGGTCTTGACGGCCTGCCGCTCCCTGGGAATTCCCTCGGCTGGTTTGATCGCCAGCTTTGCCTTTTGGTTTGTCTTTCTGACTGCTTTGGTCAGCGCCTTGTCTCAGGCCCAGATCGACACTTCCTTCATCACCTCCAACCTATCGGTGATTTTGGCAGGTGGGGTGGCTGCCTTTGCCTTGGGCTATGGCATGGCTTCGCGCGATATGATGGCCAATTTTCTGGCCTCCTTTTACAGTCGGGACAAGTTCAAGGTAGGAGATGTCATTGGGATTGGAGATGTGAAAGGCACCATTTCCAAGATCGACAAATCTTCTCTCATCTTGGATGCCGAAGGGCGCAAGGTCATCATCCCTCTGCACAAACTGACCACGGAGAATGTAGAACTCTTTGATTCCTAAAATGTATCCGCCAGCATCAAAAAGTGAATAGACAAGTCAAATTTTACCATCAAAAAAATAGACAATGATCACAAGACTATTACCCCTTGCTGTTATCATACTGTGCAGTGCATTCAGCAGCACGATCTATGCTCAGGATACACCTGATCCCGAAGCCCTCAAGGCGCAGATTGCCGAGAAGAAAGCGCAGATCAAAGCCTTGGAAGGAGAGGTGGCAAGCCTCACTTCTCAAATCCCCCCTACTTATGGATGGAAATTTGGTTCTGCAGGGACATTGGGCTTCAACTTCAGCAGCTTCAGCAACTGGTTGGGAGCCGAAAACGCCAATACTTTTGCCAGCACCATTGGATTTTCAGGAAATGGCTTTGCCAATCTGTCGGAGGAAAAATATTTTTGGCGAAACGATGGAAACCTCACCGCTGGTTTTACCAAACTCAATACCGACACCGAGGCGGTAGACAGCGATACGCTGGACTATGAAAAGACAGCCGATGCCATCAACCTCTCTTCTCTCTTTGGATACAAGTTTACAGAAAAACTGGCTGCCTCTGCTCTGGCAGAATATCGCTCTACCATCTTGAGCAACTTCAACAACCCTGGCTATCTCGACATTGGGGTGGGAGCTACCTGGACGCCGATTCCTGATATGGTGGTTGTTTTTCACCCGCTGAACTACAACTTCGTCTTTGCGGATTCCGACCTGAGCTTTGACTCTTCTTTGGGCTGCAAAATCGTAGCAGATTACACCAAATCATTGCCAAGAGGCATTGCCTGGAAGACCAAGCTGTCGACTTTCATCAGCTATTCCGATCCCAACAACCTTTCCAACTGGACTTGGATCAATGGCTTCAATGTCAACTTGTTCAAGAAGATTGGAGTGGGCTTTGAGCTTGGCTTGAGAGGCAACAAGCAAGAGGGCTACAATGCCTTTCTGGCCGATCCTGCCAATGGCGTGACAGCCGATACCTTCAGCATAGATGATTTGGACAGTGATGACAATCCCTTGCAGACCTATTGGCTCCTGGGCTTCACCTACAACCTATAACTTCCCTCATATTTCTCATACTAACCCAAACAAAGTTGTCGGTTCGCTTCCTTTCATGGCGAGCCGACTTTTTTTATGTCCAGACCATCACGCGGATGATGAGTACAATCCCAAATGCGATCAAGGCCACCCCTGCAATGCGTCGCACCCAGATCAAGTAGTGGTTTTTCAACTTTTTTCGGATGACTTTGGCAAGTACCACTTTCAGTGTATCGGTACAGATGATGGTCCCCAATATGCCGCCATAAAAGAGAAAAGACTCGCCCGCATCCAACTGGCGCTCGGCGACCACGGCACCGGATATGGTGAGCCAAAAGAAGAAGGTGAAAGGATTGAGGGTGTTGATCAGAAAGCCTTTGGTAAACAACTTGAGGTAGGAGGCTGTCATGTTGACTTGGGTTGCCTGCGGATCGGGAGGGCGAGAGCTGATGGTGCTCACTCCCACTCCGATGAGAACCAAACCACCAATCCAACCCATCCAAAGCTTTAGGCTGGCCGTTTGTTCGATGTCCATCACATAGGCGATGCCAAAGTAGGCAAGGAGGACGAATAAAAAGTCACTGGTCCAAATGCCCGCGCCCACGCTGAGCCCCGCCCGCGCCCCGCGCTCCAGCCCGGTTTGGATCAGGATAAAGAGAATGGGGCCGACCAAAATGGTCAGAAACAATCCCCAGCCAATTCCTTCCAGTAGTAGATTCAAGTTTTGTCAGATGATGATCTTTCCAATGAGCTTTTAGTGATAAATGCTGGCCACCAGCTTGCGGGCCCCGCCTCGGTTGCGGAACTCACAAAGGTAAATGCCTTGCCAGGTCCCAAGGTTCAGGCGGTGCTGACTGATGGGGATGCTGACCGACGAGCCCACGAGTGCCGCCTTGATGTGAGCAGGCATGTCGTCGGGCCCTTCCATGGTGTGCGTCAGATAGGGTTCGTTCTCTGGCATGAGTCGATTGAATACCTGTTCGAAGTCAAATCGCACCGATGGATCTGCATTTTCATTGATGGTCAAGCCAGCAGAGGTGTGCTTGATGAACAGTTGCAAAAAGCCAGTGGCGGGTAGATTGGGCAGTTGTCTCGTCACCTCCTCCGTGATGAGATGGAAACCTCTTGGATGAGGCGGAAGATGAAATTCGCATTGAGTGACCATAATTTGGTTGCTTACTAGGTTGTGGAATCACGCCAAAACATCACAAAGGTGCATCTTTCTAAAGGTATTCTTCAATTTGGCAAGCGCATTTTTGCAACAAATGACCCAATTATGAAATGGATTACAGCTCGATTGTTTTTGTTTCTACTGTTGCTGCTTGGCTGGACGGCCTGCCAGCGAAAGGCAATTCCTCAGCACTACGAACGCCAGCGCGAAATGATGACAAAGATCGACTCCACCGATGTCTTCAGCACATGGGCCTTTACCGAGCGGTGCGATGACTCCGAATGACAAAAAGCCGGATCGGAACTCATCCAACCCGGCTTTTTGCATGCCAATGGCCATTCTTTTGTCAAATCAACGAGAATAGGTTGGGCAGCGAATGTCACCAAAGTAGTACATGATGCCCACACCGATGGTGGCGTAGCTGTCGTTGCGAGAGCTGTTGCCTCTTTGGCGGCCCGCCTCCCCGATGGGCGATTCCAATCCGGATACTTCCATGGATCGATCAGCCAGTCGAACGGCCAGGTCCCCTCTCAGGTTTTCCAGATCGTCGATGTCGGGATACAATCCGCTGACATCATCCAGGTAATCGGTAAACAAATGGCGTGTGCTCAGATCGATGTTGATGCTCCACTCGTAGCTCAAGTCAATCTTGAATCCAAATCCATAATTGACGGCTCCTGTGATGGAGTAGTATTCCTCTCCTTTGAACTGACCCTCGGTACCCAGTGGGCGCAGGTCAAACCACTCATCGTCAATTTTGGCCTGTGGATCGAAATTGATCACGGAGAAACCACCGAAGATGTAAGGAGTGAAAAATTCGTCTTTGCTGCCGTGGGTATAGGGCAAGAAGTTGAATTCCAGTTGGAGAGAGCCTTCGAAGACATCTGATCGAAAGCTGAGGTTGCGCGTTTTTTCAAAGGTATTGTCAGAGTCAGAATCGTAGGCGCTCACGCTGGCGTAGTTGGCCGAAAGCCTGATGCCCACCCGATTGTTGAAGTTGAATCTTCCGACGAGACCTCCGGTTAGGCCAGGTCGGCCGAGATGGAAGTTGGTGTTCAAATCTCCGAAGTAATGGGCAGCTCCTATCCATCCTCCTGCTTCGAAGCCCCGTTGGGCGTTGATTGATCCAAAACTACATGCTGCCAAGAATACCAGAAACAAATACTTTTTCACAGTGCCGGTTTTTAAGAAATTTATACGGGTGGGTCGAGCGCAAAGTTATAATAAAACGGAGAAAGTATCCACTTTGGTATTCTGAAATGCCGAAAGATGGGCTGAATTACCCCATTTTGGGTAGAATTTCCTAGTGGGCAAAAAATAATGTTTAACTGTCTGTCTTACAGGGACAATTGACTTACAGAATCAAAAATACCGCTGGTCGCTTGTGCAGATCGGGCAGTTTGCTTTTGCGCCACTGGCTGATGCGTTTAGAGGCGATGTACTGTCCGGGCAAGCTCAGATCAGCTGCGATGCCAAAGTGGGTGTCGGCCTGTAGTTGCTGCAGGGCTTGTTCTACGACCTGGCGATTGCGATAAGGGGCTTCGATGAAAAGCTGGGTTTGCTTGTGCTTGCGGGCCAACTGTTCGAGTCGTTTTAGGTCCTTGGCCAATTCGGGCTTTTTGGAAGACAGGTAGCCGTGAAAGGCAAACGACTGTCCGTTCATGCCAGAGGCCATCAAGGCCAGGAGGAGGGAGGAAGGCCCTACCAGAGGTACCACTTCGATGGAGCGGGCGTGGGCCAGCCGCACCATTTGCGCCCCCGGATCAGCCACTCCCGGACAGCCAGCCTCCGACAACAAGCCCATGTCTTGTCCTTGGAGAAGCGGGTCGAGATATGCGACCAGGCTGGCCTCTTCTTGGTGTTTGTCCAATTCGAAAAAGGTCATCTCACTGATCGAGCAAGGTGGTTGGGTGGTTTTGAGGAAGCGACGGGCCGTTCGCGCGCGCTCGGCGATGAAGTAGCGAAGTTGGTGCATCTGCTCAATGGCGTAGGGTGCCAGAGTATGCAGGGCATTTTCGCCCAATGGCGTGGGAATGAGGTACAATTTTCCGCTGGACATGTTGCTTGTATTGCTTTTGCCCAAAGTACGAATTGCCTGCCAAGTTGGAGTGGAATTCTGTATATTTGTTAGATGAGCAATGAGCCAATCTTTCAAGACAAGGAGTATACGATTGAAGAATACCTGGCACTCGATGAGGCATCGGAGAAAAAGTACGAGTACCACGCGGGAAGATTGGTGGCCATGACGGGAGGTACTTTCAATCACAGCCTGCTGGGAGCCAACATCATCATCGCCATCGACAAGGCCATCCGCGATTCAGAAAGAGATTGCCTCATTACCAACAGTGAGGCGAGAATATACATCGAGAAAATCAACAACTTCATTTATCCAGATGCCTCTGTTGTCTGTGGCACCCCTGAATTTTTTGACGAGAATCAGTACTCATTGGTCAATCCTTTGATCATCATTGAAGTGTTGTCCAAAAGCACAGCCCATTACGATCGGGGAGCCAAATTTCGGAAGTACCGGGCCATTCCATCTTTCAAGGAGTACATCGTCATAGACCAAGATCAACCCATCATCGATTCCTTCTTTCGGGATGACCCTACCTATTGGCGAATGATGACCACCATTGGTTTGGATCAATCGCTCCACCTTCAATCAATCGATTGCTACATTCCCATGCGGGAGATCTATCGAAATGTCCAAGGCTTGGAAGAGCCAGAGATCATCCCAGAATGAGCCTTTGCCTGCCATTGAATTCATAAAAAAGAGTTGAGCTCCAGATTTGTTTGTCGACATTGGCCTTTTCGGGCTTACTGTTTATCTTTGTGCCAATGAGTGCCAGCTACACCATCAGTCTGCCCCAATTCGAGGGCCCTTTTGACCTGCTCTTGTTCTTCATCGAACGAGATGAGTTGGACATTCACGACATTCCCATCGCCAAAATCACCGATGATTTCTTGGGCTACATCCGCCAAATGGAAATGCTCAACATCGATCTGGCCAGCGAATTCATCCTGGTGGCGGCCACCCTCATGCGCATCAAAGCCAAAATGCTCATCCCCCGCAAACCCGTCGACGAAGAAGGCAATGAGATCGATCCGCGGGAGGAATTGGTCTTGCGACTCTTGGAGTACAAGCGCTACAAAAGTGTTTTGGAAGACATGCGCAAGCTGGAAGAACGCCGCTCTTACATGCTGCCCCGCGGCAATACCCATCAGGAAATCAAGAAAATTGCCGAAGTGGCATTGGTCGATGTCGAGCTGGAAAGTGTCACTCTGTACAAGCTGATGAAAGCCTTCGAGCGGGTCATGCAGCGAATGCACGATCGCTCTCAGAAAAAGACGGTCCACAAAGTATTTACCTGGCCCTACACCATCCAGGATCAGCAAATCTACCTCTTGTCGAGCGTGAAAAAAGGAGAGCGCCGCAGCTTCGATGAAGTCTTTGGCATTTGCAAGTCCAGGGTTCACGCCATCGTCACCTTCTTGGCCCTCCTGGAATTGCTCAACCTGCAACGCATCGGCATCGTAGTGGGCGAAGGCATCAACAATTTTTGGCTCAAAGCTGTCGAAGAGCCCGAGGAAGAAGCGTCTGCCAGCGAAGAGAAAACAAGCAGTGCCTCCTCTGAGGAAAAGGCTTCTGAAGAAGAAGAATAGGTTTCAATTCAAAATTCCCAGCAACAATTTCACATTGGGCAGTACTTGTTCTGCCAGCGATTCGTCCACCTCGCCATAAGGCGAAAGCGATGGCTTTGGAGTGTCGGCCGCAAAATCGTGTTTGGCCAAGGACAACATCTTTTGGCGCTCCGGGGAGGAGAAACCCGAAAAGGTCCGGCGAAGAAGGGGCAAGACATCTTGAAAGACTTCCCAAGACAACTGACTGACCCACTCGTCGAGGATGCGCCACAAATCGGGATTGTGGATGAGCAAAAGGCCACTGCCGTGGAGAAAACCCTCGATCCAAGAAGCCGCATCGCTGCTGTCGTTGGCTTGGGACAGGGCCAGGGACATGTGTTGGGCAGCAGCATCGACTGTGATGGCTCTTTTGTCGAACAACAGCCGGGAGCAGCCTCCGCGCAGGCGTCCGTTGATGGCATCGGAGGTGGCCATGTGGCCCAGCACAGTTTGCCAGCTTTGGTTGTATTCCTGGTGGTCCAGCAGTTGGATGGCACGGTGAACAGCCAATAGTTTGTGGAACAAAGCCTCTGATACCTCCTCGTCGATGTTGGTGGCGGCCAGTGGCAAGCCCACGATGATGCGAGGGATCATTTGTCGCACGACCTGTTCCATGGAGGCCACATCCAGTTGTCGGGTGCTGCCGTAGCGAAGGGCGTTGACCAAGGGAGGGAGTGCGTCCATCAACAGTTGGATGTCGCGGGTTTTGGCGGAGCGTTCTTGCAGGGCTTGCACCAGGTGTTCGATGACTTCCTTGAGGTCGGCCTTCAGGGCTTGATCGACCAGGGCGGAGAGTTCTGGAAGCTTGTCCATCTTCTCTATTTGGCGACGCACAAACTCCTGAGAGGCTTCATAAACCGTTTTGCCCCACATCCCTGCCTCAATGATTTTCAAGGCAAATTCGGGCTGCCACTTCAAGGTCCAATGCTCGTGAAAGCTTCCTGCCAAGCCGTATTTTCGCACCTCTTTTTCCCATCCCCAATCGATGCCCAGCAAATTGAGCCGGTGGAGCAGTTGGCTGGCCAAAAGGTTGGAGGGCGTTCGCAGGTCCAGTTTTTTCTCTTCTTTGTAGATGCTCTTGCGCTCTTTGCTGAGGCGGGCCGATTTGATTTGCTTTTCGAGGTCTTTTTGCAAGGGGATGACTGGGATGGCAGTGGGCACCTGTCCAAGCCGATCGCCGATGATCAATTTCTTTTCTACCAACTCCAATTGCTCTGCATAGCCGTTGCAGAAAATGCAAATGGCCGCTTCTCGAAGCTCTCCGATGCCAGGGACTTGTAGCTTTCGCAGGCTGGCCAGGCTTTGTGCCAGGCGCACCGCCTCGATCACATGGGCCGAGGAGGCATCCATGTCTTCCTGGCGCATCAGTCGGGCTACCTCTGTCATCCAATAGACAATGACCTGATCCGGATGCCGAAACAGCAATTGGTAATAAGCAGGGGAGATGATCCCGGCCCGATAACCGCTTTGGAAGGACAGGCGGTCGTAGGTCCAGGGAATCCAGGTCGCTTCTGTTTTGGTTTTTTTGATGCCTCTCAGAATGGCCTTGTCAGCAGTGGTTTTGTAGTTGTCCACGCCCTGTAATTCCGGGCTGTGCCAGGCCCCACAGACCACGGCAATGCGTTCGAATCCCTCTTTTCGGGCCTCCCGAATCTGTTGGCGCATGTAGGCCTCCCGCTGTCGTTCCCGGGGGCTTTCCAAATCCTTGACTTCCTCTCGGAGAGCCGCCATCATGTCGTGCAGAGCGGGAAATATCTCTTCGTCCGTCCAATGCTCAAACGTCACTTCCCACCAACGCTCACTGTCATCGTAGCCCGCCAGTCGGGCCAGGAAGCCCAGTGGATCGGCCAACAGTTGGCGGTTTTCTTTGGCCAGCTTCACCTCCTCTTCTGTGGCGGCAGTTGGCTCCAGGTCAATGGCCAGTTGTTTTTTTTCGCTTGCTTCCCGATTGAGGGTGAACTGAAGACTTTGCGGCAAGTCGATGAAACGCACCGCCACTCCCCTCTCGATGCTGAATGCCATGGCTTGCCACTCCGGAGAAAATTCTGCAAAGGGGTAGTAGGCACCTTCCGTGAGGTTTTTGGGATTGTAGATCAAGAGAGCTACGGGGGGCTGCATTTCCTCGTTGGAAACATAGGGGATCAAGGCGTTGGCATCGGGTGGTCCCTCGATCAGTACGCAGTCGGGCTGCATGGATTCCAAGGCCTTGAGCAGGCGTTGTGCAGAGCCGGGACCGTGGTGTCGAATGCCAAAAACTTGAAGCATGACGTAAAGAAAACAAATGCAGGTCTTTTGGACAACTGCGGGCAACAAATTTTCGAAAGGAAGGGTTTAGATTGTGTATATTTTACCCATTGCACAGCCGATCACTATGAAAAAAATCCGTCTCACTCTTTGGCTTTTCACTGCCTCTTTGCTCTTGATGGCCGGAACCTGTTCGAAGGACCAAGGTGGCGGGCTGTCTGTCCCTACCTTCAACACCACCTGTGTGCAGACCCAACACCACGAACGGCCTGTGGGCAACATTCAGGTCTATGTCCGCTACAGCAATCCCGTCTTCCCTGGCTACCACGATCTATCTGTGTTTGACACCATGTACGTGACAGATGCCAACGGTTATTTGTGCATCCCGAACATGCCCGAGGGCAAAAGTTGGTTGGTGGGGTTTGGAATCGATGAGCTGATCCAAGACTCCGTCAAGGGAAGTGTCTCTGTGGTTGTCGAGCATCCAAAAGATGATGTCAATACTGTGATGTATGTCACGGAGGTACATTGACCTTCCTGACCCTGATCTTTAGGAGATCATTTCCTTACAAGCCCGATACAAGTCTTTCCAGTCCTTTCGCTCTCGAATGACGGTCTCCAGATATTCCTGCCAAATGACTTTGTCCTGAACCGGATCCTTCACAATGGCTCCTGTAATGCCTGCTGCTATGTCGGCAGCTTTGATCTTTCCATCTCCAAAATGAGCAGCAAGGGCTTGTCCGCTGTTGATGACAGAAATGGCCTCGGCTGTGCTGAGGGTGCTGCTGGGGGACTTGACTTTGGTGCGGCCATCCTCGGTGCGGCCACTGCGGAGTTCCCGAAAGATGGTCACCAATCGCCGGACTTCTTTGACGGGAGGGGCCGAGGCAGGCAGTTCGAGACTTTTGCCGATTTTGGCCACCCGGTTTTGTACGATGTCCACTTCCTCTTTCAGGCTGGCGGGCAGGGGCATGACGACAGTGTTGAAGCGGCGGCGCAAGGCACTGGACAGTTCATTGACCCCCTTGTCGCGGTCATTGGCTGTGGCGATGAGGTTGAATCCTCGTTTTGCTTGGATTTCCCGATTGAGTTCGGGGACGGGAAGGGTCTTTTCGGACAGCAGGGTGATGAGCGTATCCTGGACATCTGCAGGTATCCGCGTCAACTCTTCCACGCGAACGATTTGGCCAGCTTCCATGGCGGCAAAGACTGGACTGGGGACAAGTGCTTCCGGAGATGGTCCTTCCGACAAGAGGCGGGCGTAATTCCAGCCATAGCGAAGGGCATCCTCCGACATGCCTGCCGTTCCTTGAACCAACAGGGTAGAGTTGCCGGAAATGGCTGCTGCAAGGTGTTCTGAGACCCATGTTTTGGCCGTGCCAGGGATGCCGATGAGCAACAGAGCCCGATCTGTTACCAGGGTAGAAACGGCCACCTCCATCAATCGGCGGCTCCCAAAATATTTGGGCTCAATTTCCGTCCCATCTTCCAATTTGCCCCCCATGAGGTAGGTCACGACGGCCCAGGGCGACAATTTCCAGTTGGTGGGTTTGGGGTGGTCGTCCACCTTGGCAAGTGTGCGCAGTTCGTGGGCATATGCCAGCTCAGCATGCGGGCGAAGGACGGTATCATTTTTCTTCTTGGCCATAGGATGATGTGGGTTCAGCAATCAAAAAATAGTGTTTACAAAAGCGTCAGGACTCCGGCTTGTCCAATACGGTCAGCATCCGTTTTCGGAAGCGGAGAACTTGTAAGAAATCGTCGACTTCGTCCAGCCAACTCGACCAGACAGGATCGTGTCGAGGCCATTTTTTGTCGAAATAGTCGTACAGGGTAGGGCGGGTCCGAAAGGCTGCGTTTTTGAGCAGTTCTCTCAAATGCCATTGGCCCCAACTCCGACTTTGCTCTCCGATGATCCATTGTTTGAGGTTTTTGACAAAAAGCATGCTCAGGCGGTCTTCCCAGGGGTGTTTGTCCAGGCGCAACAATTGAGCAATGGGGCTGTCGGCTTCCACGTATTCTACCGAGTCTTTGAGCTGTTCGATCAGCACTTCATTGTACAAGTCTTTGGGAAGTACATTGAGCATGGGACCGAGGTCGAGTTCTTCCCATCTGGCCTTGTGAAAGTTGGCCAGCCAAAAGTCGAGAAGGGCCTTCATCCAGTGGCGGTCCTTGTGCAGGCAAGTGGCATCTAGGATAGACTGAACCAGAAGGGTGCTCCATTCGCTGCGCACGAATAGGGCAATCAGCTGGTCTGGGGATTGTTGAAGGCTCGTTTCCCAGTGGGTGGGAGGTACCAAGCTCATCATTTGCAAAAAGCGACTGGCTTTTACCCCTCCTTTGGCCCATTGCTTGCGCGGATCGATGCCGTCGCGCACCATGCTGGCATCACAGGCTTCGGGCAGTTGAATCTGGAGCTTGTCTTTTTTCAGCAATCTGCTTTGCACCTCCATCAGAGCACCCAGTCGCTGGGTCATGCGCTCGACGAGGGCCGAGCCGGGGATGCGGGCCAAGAGCTTTGCACAGGCTTTGCGCAGGTCCTTTCGGCGATTGTCCAGGCAGCTTTCCAAAAATGCCTCGTCCTCTGGTCCAAGTTCTTCTTCCATGACTTTCAGGAAACGCAATCGTTCTTTTTGGCCTTCCTGCTCCCAGCTTTCTTCCAGAAGGGCGCGGGCCTCGGCTGGTTGTTGTTGCCGGAGTTTCCGAAGAAAGGCAATGCGTTCTTCCATCAGTCCCTCGGACCAAGCTTCGGGAGGCAGTTGTGGTGAAAAGACCCGCCAGGCAGGATTGAGTCGGGCCAGCCAGTGGCCTCGTTTGCCAATGATCTGCGGAAGGCTTCCCGCCAATTCTTTGTGGTCGAGGGCCCGTTGGAAAATGCCTGGAAGGATTTCAGGGGGAAGGAAGAGCTGTCGGTCGATCAGGTTTTGGATGAATTCTGGCAGCAAATTTTCGTATTCTCCGTCCAAAACCCTGCTGAGCATGCGCGCCGCCTTGGGACTGCAGACATTGGCGGCGGTGATGGCGGAGGGCTCGGGCAGGGGGGCTGTCCATTGGATGGCAGGGCTTCCGGCCTTTTGCATCTGTCCGAGAAGGGCAGCCGTTTGCAGCAATAGTTTCTCTGGCGGCAGTTCACTGTCTATCCCCAACGACTCTGCGGTTCTCTTCAGAGAATCAGAGACTTGGGTGCGGTCAGTACCGATCAGGGCTGCTTTGACGATTTCTTGCCAGATCATGCTTGCAAAGATAGAAAAAGGCGGCAGAAGGATGGGGGCACACAGCTTCGTATTTCCTTTGTAAATTATATCAAAAGCATTATCTTTGCACCGATTTTTGAGGACCTTTTAAGATTACAAAAAACTATCAATAATATTATGGCAAATATTGGTCAAGTTAAACAGGTGATCGGCCCCGTGGTAGACGTGAGTTTCTCGGGTCCTGAATCCAAGCTTCCTGAAATCCTGAACGCATTGATTATCAAGCGTCCAAGCGGTGAAGAATTGATCCTGGAATGTCAACGCCATCTCGGAGAAGACAGTGTCCGGGCCATCGCCATGGATTCCACCGACGGTCTGACAAGGGGCACCGAGGTTTCCGATACTGGTAAGCCCATCGCCATGCCCATCGGTGAGCAAATCAAGGGTCGCCTGTTCAACGTCGTAGGTGAGGCCATTGACGGCATCGGTAAGGTAGAAAAAGGTGACAACGCCTATCCCATCCACCGCAAGCCTCCTACCTTCGAGGAATTGACCACAGAGAAAGAGGTACTGTACACTGGTATCAAAGTCATCGACCTGATCGAGCCATATATGAAAGGTGGAAAGATCGGCCTTTTTGGAGGAGCTGGTGTCGGCAAGACTGTATTGATCATGGAATTGATCAACAACATTGCCAAGGGGTATGAAGGAATCTCCGTATTTGCTGGTGTTGGTGAGCGCACGCGCGAAGGAAACGATTTGCTGCGCGAAATGATCGAAGCCAACGTGATCAAGTACGGCGATGCTTTCCTCCACAGCATGGAAGAAGGCGGCTGGGACATCACCAAAGTCGACAAAAAGGCACTGGCCAGCTCTCAGGCTACCCTGGTATTCGGTCAGATGAACGAACCTCCTGGCGCCCGTGCCCGTGTTGCCCTCTCTGGATTGACAATTGCAGAATACTACCGCGATGGTGATCTTTCTGATCCAACTGGTGGTCGTGACATCCTCTTCTTCATCGACAACATCTTCCGCTTTACTCAGGCAGGTTCTGAGGTATCAGCCCTCTTGGGACGGATGCCTTCAGCGGTAGGATACCAGCCTACCCTGGCCACGGAGATGGGTCTGATGCAGGAACGCATTACTTCTACCAAGCGCGGTTCCATTACCTCCGTACAGGCCGTATACGTGCCTGCGGATGACTTGACAGACCCCGCTCCTGCAACGACCTTTGCTCACTTGGATGCCACTACGGTACTCAATCGTAAGATTGCTTCTTTGGGGATTTATCCCGCGGTGGATCCACTGGATTCTACTTCTCGCATCCTCGATCCACAGATCATTGGGGAAGAGCACTACAACTGTGCAGAATCTGTGAAGAACATCCTGCAGCGCTACAACGAATTGCTGGACATCATCGCCATTTTGGGAATGGAAGAATTGTCTGAGGAAGACAAGAAGGTTGTATTCCGCGCTCGTCGCATCCAACGTTTCCTCTCTCAGCCGTTCCACGTTGCCGAGCAATTTACTGGCATCCCAGGCGTCTTGGTACCCATCGAAGAAACCATCCGAGGCTTCAAAATGATCCTCAACGGCGAGATGGATGAGTACCCAGAAGCAGCATTCAACCTCAAAGGTTCCATCGATGATGTGATCGAAGCAGGTAAGAAAATGCTGGCAGAAGCCGAGGCCTAATTTTATTGATAATTAACGAACACTTTACGCTAGTTCGCATGAATATTACTATCTTGACTCCAGATAAAGAGGTGTTTACCGGACAGATAACCTCTGTAAAAGTTCCAGGAATCAACGGCCAGTTCGAGATTCTGAACAACCACGCACCCATCGTGTCCGCCTTGGGAGAAGGAAGTGTCAGAGTGATGAAAGAAGGTGGAGAAAGCCTGAGCTTTTCCATTGTAAGTGGATTCATCGAAGTCCTCAAAAATGAGGTTTCTCTCCTCGTTCAAGGTGTGACCCAACAGTAAGTCTAAGTCATCTTGTTGTTATAATTTGGATAGAACTCCTGGTTCTATCCTTTTTTTATGGGCACAAGACAAAGGCTCAGATCAATTCTCGGCAATCACCAACTTTTTGCTGAATCGGCTGAAGCCTTTGATGCTGAAGCTCAAGGTGTAAACGCCAGGTGATAGCTTGGGCAGGGCCAATGAGATGGGGGCTTGTGGCATGGCGTCGTAGGAGTAGTCACTCAGCAGACGCCCGCGCACATCTCGCAATTCTATGCTTGCTTGTCGCCCGCTGTAGGTCCTGCCATGGATGAAGACTTGTTCCACGGTAGGATTGGGATAAATGAGGAACTCATCCAAATCATCTCCTGCCGTGATCTTTTCCACATTGCTGTACTGTTGGCTGCTGTCTTGATTGATTTGCAGGATTCTGTAGTAGTTGTCGCCATTGGACAAGGCTGCATCCAAATAGACAAAAGAGAGCAAATTGGCGAGGCTGTCGGTGACGGAGATGTCATGGATGGATTCGAATTGGCTGCCATCCGTGGAGTGCTCGACGGAAAATGTCTCTGCAGAAAAAGTGGTATTACTGACCCAATCGAGCCTGGCCACTCGCTTGTCAATGGTGGCATTCAAGGCAAACACAGTCGTGACAACCTCTTTGTATTCTACTTCCAGTACGTTGGATGGAAAGTTGCCATTGCCCGCCAAGTCTGTCACCTTGTTTTCTGCCAAAGAGAGGGAAATGAGACCGGGAAAGAGAGGGGTGATTTGCAGCTCGTAAGCATCGTCTGCGCCACTGATTTGCGTGATCTGTGCATTGCTGATGCTGAGGTCGTTGGCCTGTAGATTGGCAATGGCTTCGCTGAATTCTATGCGGGCCGAGAAGGGACCGCTCACCTCGGTGGCACCGCTGTTGATGGTGGCCGTGGGCCGTTCGACATCGGGAAGCTGGTAGATGAGCTTGAGAATGTTGGAGGCGGGATTGGGGTTGCCTGCGAAATCCTCAAAGCTGGCTTCGGGAATCGAGACGCTGATTTCCCCTTCGGCAACTGTCCGCAGGCGAATTTCATAGGTCAATCCAGTGATGGTCCAGCCGATGAAGTTGGCATTGTCGATGACCAGATCGTCGGTACTCAATCCATTGACCAATTCGCTCAACTGAAGGAATACGCTGAAGGCGCCCTCTACCTCTGTTTGTGGGCTGCTGAAAACTGCTGTTGGAGGGATGCGGTCTTCGATGAGGTATTCAACCAGCAACAGGTTGGATGCGTCATTGGCATTGCCCGCCGCATCGCGAAAGGCATCGGCGGGTACTTGGATGCTCATCGGGCCTTCTTGATCGGGCGTGACAAGAAACTCGTAGCGAAACCCATTGCCGCGCCAGGAACTTGCCGTCCCATTGGTGACCACCACATCCGCCAGCACCAGTCCCCCAGCCTGTTCACTCAAATCCAGTCCAACCGTAAACGGGCCGTCCACAATTCGATTGTTGGTGTAAAGCAAGGCAGTTGGAGGTGTCGTATCCAGCAATTGGTAGTCGACAATCAGTACATTGGAGGCATTGTTGGCGTTTCCTGCCTCATCTTCGAAACGCCCCGCTGGGATTTGCAATTGGACCTCTCCCGCTTGCAATGGCGTGGCGATGAATTGATAGTTGAGGCCCGTTCCGCTCCAGTCATTGATGGTTGCATTCTGTACTTGCACGTCATCGACCTCCAAACCAGTGGCCAGCTCGCTCAATTGCAATTGCACGAGAAAGGGACCGCTCACCGGGTTGGAATTGGTGGAAAGTGTGGCCTCTGGTGGCGTATTGTCCTGAAGGGCCAGGACCTCCACTTGAATCTGATCGATGATGGTGTAAAATTTACCTTCTGCCCCAAGCTTGTCGTAGTCAATTACTTCCAACTGTAGGCGATAAGTGCCTGCTTGGTCAAATTGTACCCCCGTCTGTAGGGCTGTCGGATCGGCAAATGTCGCTACACCAGGGCCATCAATTTTTGTCCAAGCTGCAGAGACATTGCTTTTCACATCGTTGTTGAACAAGAGGCGGGCATCCAAATCGGCAGATTCTGCTATGGAAATGGATTGGTCATCTCCTGTCTCTAGCAAGTAACCAGTATCTGTATCGGGCCAGGGCCAAGGCGGTGTGCGCATGGCCGGAAAATGCCGTCGGAAAAAGTCAAATCTGCCAGCCCAGTATTCATCCGGATGGACATGTGCGAGGTCGCGGGCATTGAGCAAAATTTTGGACCCTCCCAATTGATTGAAAGCGGCAAACACTGTGGCTGCCGGACAAACTTCATCCTCGTAACAGATGACAGAAAGGGACTGCCCGTCAAAGCGTTTTGCAAAATGGACAGCATCGTAGTAGGCAGTGGCTTGGATCGTGGCATCCAAGTGGGCAGCTGTTCCAACGGTGGTCCGAGAACGGTCCAAGTAATAGGGAAATCCACTGGCCATCTCGTAGGCCAGGCCCGGATGTTGGCAATGACTGGCGTTGCTTTGTACTAATAATTGAACACGGCTGTCGATTCCGGCCAGCATAATGGCCAATCCACCGCCTTGGCTGACCCCAGTGACTGCCAGGCTCTGTCCGTCAAAATCGCTTCTGGAAAATAGGTAGTCAATGGCGCGAATGCCTGCCAGGACTGCATAGCGGACGTACAACTGCTCGCGATCGTCGATCACATCGGGTTGGTAGGCATTGGGATCGACTTGGTCTGGTTCTGCATTGTGGATGCTGATGCTCATGGAGATGGCTCCCCCTTTCTGGGCAATGTCGAGATCGGGCTGGGCAACATTTGCTTGACCGCCGAAGGAAGGCAGGGACAAGACTGCGGGGAATGGGCCGCTGCCCGAAGGGATGCTGATGTAGCCATAGACTCTCCGATTGTCGATACAAGCCAAGTTGATCCGATAAGTCGTCGAATAGGTATCCGTTTGGTAGAGGCTGAGTTGTGGGTCGATGGGGATGGCTGCCAAGGCTGTTTTTTGTGCTTGCCAAAAGGCATCGAAGTCTGTGGGCTCGTCTTCCAATGGCAGGAGCTGATCGGCTTCGAAAACGGCACTGGCCTTGGTCACCTGACCATTTTGTGTCACCGTGCAAATGGCGATTCCTGCTTCGTCCAATTGAAAGGGAATGGAAAGATCGCTGCCTGCCACCAAATTGAGGTTGCCAGTTTGGAGGGGCATGGTGAATCGGTCATTGTATATGGTGTAAGTGGCCGGACCCGATTGATTGCCATTGACGAGGAAATTCATTTGCTGGCCGATCTCGTAATTGGCCGTCGTTCGGTCTGTCCGTATGCTCACTTGGGCAGACAGCCAGACGTTTGTCAATAGCAACAGGGCGATGAGGCCACAGCGGAGGCTTTTCCGGTGGGAAAAAGAATCGGTTTGGGAGTACTCTTTTTTCTTCATAGTTTTTTGTGCTTTGGCGCTGATGCGTACGACAGACATTGCTGGTGTGGGTGTACTGGTGGAGGCCATCAGGCAAGCTTCCTGCTTTGGGGAATCACTTTGTAAGTTTGTGTATGTGAAGGGGTTAAAGTAGATATGGGTACAAAAGTAATCAGATATATTAAAAATGTCAAAGTGAAAATCTACCCTATTTGCGGTAAGTTGAGAAGGGAAAAGCCTATTTTCGGCAAAAAAAGTAACGACATGTCTTCTTCTGACAAAATAGACGCTTCCAAAGCACCCAAACCTGTGGGCTTGTACCCACACGCCCGCAAAGTGGGCAATTTGCTGTTCTTATCTGGCATTGGCCCCCGAGAGCCAGAAACGGATGGCGTTCCGGGATTGAAGCAATCGGCTTCTGGCAACTTCATTGAGTTTGACTTTGAGGCGCAGTGCCATTCTGTTTTCAAAAATGTGCGAACGGTCCTGGAGGCCAGCGGGGCCACTTGGGCTGACTTGGTGGATGTAACGGTTTTTTTGACAGACATGCAGCGCGATTTTTCTACTTACAACCGCATCTACGCAGAGTACTTCAAAGACAATCTGCCTTGTCGGACAACGGTGGGAATCGACTCTTTGCCCACGCCCATCGCCATAGAGCTGAAATGCATTGCTGTGTTGCCTAAATGAGGGGCGACTGCTTCAATTCATTTTGAAAGGAGCAATCAGTTTGAATTCGGGGATGCGGACTCGGAACTGGCGGTTGTCCACCTGGCGAGCCATCAGAAAGGTGCCGTACATCTTGCCGATGTCGGTGAGCAGTGGAGACCAGGAGTGGTATCGATGGGTTTGGCCGGGCGTGAGAATGGGTTGTTCGCCTCTGACCCCTTCCCCTTCTACTTCTCTCTTGGTGCCATTGGAATCCAGGATGATCCAGTGGCGGCGGAGCAGTTGGACGGTGGTGTTGCTGAGGTTTTCGATGGTGATTTGGTAGGCATGGATGTACTGCTGACGATGCGGGGCCGAATGCTCGGGCTGGTAGACAGTCCGAACACTGATTTTGATGCCATTTGTGGTTAAAGTCGTCATGTGCAGTTGTGTTGGCGTACTAGCAACTCATTGACTCAAAAAGGATTTGACCATTTCCGTCGACTCAATCAGTGCCTCCTCTAATATATCATTAACTATTACTTTATCAAAGTTGTTTTCGTAAGTCAATTCGTTTTTGGCGCGCGTAATGCGTTTTCTGAGGCTGGATTCGTCTTCTGTTTGGCGGTTTCTCAGCCGCTCAAATAAGACGGCAGGCGAGGGTGGCTTGATGAATACGGCCATGCTTTGGTCGGGGTAATTCCTCTTGATGTTGGTGGCTCCTCTGACATCGATGTCAAAAACGATGTGTTTGTTTTCTTTCCAGAGGCGTTCGACTTCTGTTTTCAGGGTACCATAATATTGGTTGTCGTATACCTCTTCCCACTCGATGAATGCTCGTTGCTTGATGAGTTCCCGAAATTTTTCGGTGCTGATGAAGTAGTAATCTTCTCCGTCGACTTCGTGGGGACGGCGGCTGCGGGTGGTGGCCGAGATGGAGAACGCCAATTGGTCGAACTGATTGAGCAGGTGTCGAACGATGGTGGTTTTGCCTGCGCCCGAGGGGGCTGTTACGATGATCAGTTTGCCGTTTGCTGTTTGGGATTCTTCAGATGTCTGCTCTTTCATGTCGGGAAGCATTAGAGAGAATTTGCGACTTGTTCTTTGATTTTTTCGAGCTCGTCTTTCATTCTGACCACGAGTCGTTGGATGTCAGAAGAATTGGCTTTGGAGCCGAGTGTATTGATTTCGCGCCCCATTTCCTGGCTGATGAAGCTGAGCTTTCGGCCTTTGAGCTCTACTTTTTTGGCGAGTTCTTCCAAAAAATACTGGCAATGCTGCTCCAGCCGTACCTTTTCTTCTGTGATGTCAATTTTTTCCATGTAGTAAAGCACCTCTTGCTCAAATCGATTGGCATCTATGTTGTCTTTGCCTACGTATTCATCCATCAGGTTGCTCAGCCGAGAGCGGAGCTTTTCGATTCGCTGGGCTTCGAAGGGGGGGACCTCCTGCAGCAATTGCAAAATGTTGTTGACCCTCAGTTGGCAATCCTCCTCCATGGCGGCTCCTTCGGTGAGGCGGAATTGGTGAAATTTGCCCAGGGCTTCTTCGACAACCTGTTGGACAGCCTTCCATTCGGACGCTTCCACGCTGGTGGAGGCGGCAGAGACGACATTGGGCAGGCGAATGACTGCTTGCATCATATCGCCGGTTGGGAGGTCAAGAGATTGGGAGATGCTGATCAGTTCTTTGCAATAGCGTTCGAACAAGGGTCTGTTGAGTGCAAATCCATCTTCGCCGCTGAGGGATTGGATGTCGAGCGTGAGGTCCAGTTTTCCCCTTTGCGCCTTTTCAGAGATGATCTTTCGGAGTTCCAGCTCTTTCTCCTTGTAATTCTGAGGAAGTTTGTTGAACCGAATGTCTGAGTATTTGCTATTCAGGGATTTGATTTCGGCAGTGATGGTTTTGTCTTCCATTGTAATGGTGGCCCGGCCATAGCCGGTCATGGATAAGAGCATAGGTGATTTTTTAGCAAAAACGAAAAAATAAAACTCCGGGGCCGATGGAAAGGCATCCGGTCTGGGGAATACCGATTTGATCGGGTAGAGGGTCACACAAGTAATGTATAAGGAGAGCAAAGATAGGGAAAGCTGAGCAAATCCATTGGGCAGGGCTGAAAAGAGGACAAATAATCTTTATTGATAGATGTAATATGTTGAAATAAATACAGATACAGGAAAAAATATCGGGCGTTTATTTTCAATTGAAAAATAAAATTGCGACCTTTGCCATTCATTTTGCTATCCTGACAGATAATTCGTAACTAATTATAAACCAATATAGTAAAGATGAGGAAAGCTGATCTTGTAGCAGCCATTGCGGAAAAAACAGGTGTCCCTAAAGTTGACGTTTTGGTCACCCTTGAAATGTTTTTCAAGGAGGTAAAAAACGCCTTAGCTGATTGTGAGAACGTCTACATCCGTGGCTTTGGCAGCTTTGTCATTAAGAAAAGAGCTAAAAAAATTGGACGGCACATCAAGCAAAATGTTGCCATCGAAATACCGGAACACTATATTCCATCTTTCAAGCCTGCAAAGGTTTTTGTAGAGCAAGTCAAAGGCAGCGTCAACTCTCTGCCCAAGGACGATAGTGATAAAGAAGCCTAAGCCAGCCTAGGGAAGGGATAGAATGACCAAGTTACAAATCATACTCGTTGTTGCTTCCTTGGCACTTTTGGGAATACTGTATTTCGCCTTTGACATAAGGCCGCCCAAGCACGCAGAGGTCACGGCAGAGAGAGCCAAAGCTGCTCAGGTACCCGACATCAACCCCATCCTGAAGAATGCGCGGGCCAAGCTAACGCCCGAAATCGCCAACGAATTGGCCTTTCTGGAAAAAGGGGCAGAACAAGCCGGGGCCGATACAGCGAAAATCGCCTTTCTGAAACAACTTTCGGGGCGGTGGTACCAGCTCAAAGAGCCAGCCATATCTGGTTATTATGCCGAGATTCTCGCTGAACAAATCAATACGGAAGCTGCTTGGTCCATCGCCGGGACAACTTTTTCCATCTGTGTCCAACGCGCCAAAGATGAAAAAACAAGCGACTACTGTAGCCAGCATTCAGTCAAAGCATTTGAAAATGCCATCTCGCTGAATCCAGAGAACGTCAGCCATCGGATCAACCTAGCGCTTAGCTACACCGAGAAACCACCGCAGGACAATCCCATGAAGGGAATTTTAATGCTGGTGGACCTAAACAAAAAGTACCCGGACAGTGTTCCGGTGTTGATGCAGCTCGGACGATTGGCCATTCAAACAGGTCAATACAAAAAAGCTGTCGAAAGATTGTCAAAAGCTGTATCTTTGCGCCCCGATGAGATAAGGGCTCACTGCTTATTGGCCAAAGCCTACCAAGGAGACGGCCAAACAGAACAAGCCAGCAGGCACGAGAAAATCTGCCTAAGCGAGCAAGTAGAATAAGACAATTTGCCCGACTCTTCCCCTGGGAACAGTCGAAAAGAAATAAGATTTATTAATCGTAAAAGAAATTTTGTTATGCCTTGCGGAAAAAAGCGTAAACGCCACAAAATCGCTACTCACAAGCGGAAGAAAAGACTGCGTAAGAACAGACACAAGAAGAAGAATAGATAATTCGTCGTCTTTTACTGGACATCGGATGATATTCCAATGGTAAGATGAAGGAATAAACAGCTCATTGCTGCTTATTCCTTCCTCCGGTTTCAACCAATTCACTGCCAGGGTTCTGTAGCTCACATCATTGTGAAGCCGAACCAACATCCAGTTAGCAGCAGCTTGTCCGTACTCGCCAAAGCCCCTCTGGGCATTCTGGAAAGTACGACAAAGGTCGAAAGAACATCTCCTACACGAGTGCCTGTCCACCGGCAGCCGCTCCATTCGAAATATTCTTTGGTTTATTGCCCTGCCACCTGTGAGGTTGAATGCCCAATCACAGCTACTACTCCTGCTGAACGCCTGACTATTTTGTCCCGATGCCGCCTAAAGCAGCAGATCATTGTGGAAAAGGAACTCATTATCAATTCGACCCCCACGGAGGTAGAGATCGCTCTATTGGAAGATTCCAAACTGGTCGAGTTACATTATCAAAAGACCAATACCAACTTCACAGTTGGAGACATTTTCCTGGGCAGGATCCGCAAATTGATGCCGGGTCTCAATGCAGCTTTTGTGGACATTGGCCACAAAAAAGATGCTTTTCTGCACTACACTGATCTGGGACCCAAGTTGCGCTCTTTGCTCAAGTATACAGACGGGACGGTCAACGGTCAGATCACCACACCCAGCCTGGACAACTTCAAGTTTGAGCCGGAGATCATCAAAACCGGTAAGATCGACCAGGTACTGAATAAGAAACAACCCATCTTGGTGCAAATCCTCAAAGAGCCCATCTCCACCAAAGGACCACGGCTCAGTTGTGAGATCACCATTCCTGGACGCTACCTGGTGCTGACTCCCTTCTCTGAGGTCATCGCCGTTTCCAAGAAAATAGCCAATGCCGAAGAACGCAAGCGACTCAAAAATCTGGTGGAAAGCATCCGGCCCAGAAATTTTGGTGTCATCGTACGCACGGCAGCAGAAGGCAAGCGCGTAGCCGACCTGCACGAGGAACTTACCCTGATGCTCAGCAAGTGGCACGAGGTCTACAATCAACTCAGCAAGGCAAAACCCCCGCTCAAACTGCTCAGCGAACTGGACAAAACTTCCAGCATCCTGCGCGACATCCTGACCGACTCTTTCAATCGCATCGTTGTCAACGACAAAGAATTGTACAACCATGTGCGGAGTTTCATGGGGGCCATTTCTCCCGACCAGCTTAAGATTGTCAAGCACCATCGGTCCGCCAAACCCATCTTCGAAGCCAATGGGGTCACCAAGCAGATCAAATCCTCCTTTGGGAAGACGGCGACGATGCCCAGTGGGGCCTACCTGGTCATAGAGGGGACTGAAGCGATGCACGTCATCGATGTCAACAGTGGACACAAAGTTCCAAGTGGCGATCAGGCCGAGGCAGTATTGGCAGTCAATATGGAGGCTGCGCAAGAAATTGCTCGGCAGATGCGACTGCGAGACATTGGTGGCATCATCATCATTGACTTCATCGACATGCGGGTGGCCGATCACAAGCGCACCTTGCTCAAGAAGATGCGGGAGTTCATGAAAAAAGACCGGGCACAGCACACCATTTTGCCTTTGAGCAAGTTTGGCCTGATGCAGATCACCCGCCAGCGGGTCCGCCCAGAGGTGAAAATCAATACTGCAGAAATTTGTCCTTCCTGCAACGGCACTGGCAAGATCAACCCTTCCATCCTGTTGACAGATGAGATCGAACGCGACCTGGAGTTCATCCGGCAATCCCGACCCAATTCCAAGCTCGTTTTGCACGTACACCCATATGTACAAGCCTTTCTTTCCAAAGGCCTGCCAAGCATGCAAATGCGCTGGTACCTGCGGCATTTCCAGTGGGTAAAGATTCATCCCAACCCAGATTATCAAATGATGCAGTACAAGTTTTTTGACTCCAACGATGATGAGATTCGCTTGAATTAATTCAGGGAGGACATCCACAGCCTCCCGCCCGGCATCCACTGATCAATAGCAACAGCAGGAGCAGGCCCAAAAACATCTTGGGCTTGACAGAGAGCTTTTGGAATGTGTTGACTATGGACCCAGAAAGGGTCAGGCATCTGAGTAGGATCTTTTGCATGAGGCTTGCCTTTGTTGGCTTGAAAAATACGGAATCCCCGACGGAAATCCTATCTTGTTTTGTACAAGGATCTTTCAAAACGTGTCACCATCCAAGCATTCCCCTCCCCGCACTTTGGTTGCTGTCCTCAATTGGGGACTGGGCCATGCCACCCGCTGCATCCCCCTCATCCAAGAATTGCTGAGCCAGGGGCACGAGGTTTTGCTTGCCTCCGATGGTCGCGCTGGTTTGTTGCTCTGCAAGGAGTTTCCCCAGCTTCCTTACTTCGAATTGCCTCCCTACAATGTGTACTATCGGACCTCCAATATGTTTTGGAACATCGCCTGGCAGCTCCCCAAAATTGCACGAGCCATTTACCGAGAGCATCGAGCCATCAACCGCCTCATCCGTCAGGAACGGATCGACTTCTTGATTTCTGACAATCGATATGGCTGTTGGTCCAAAGCAGTCCGGAGCATTTTCATGACCCACCAGATCAACATTCGAATCCCCTTTGGACCGTTGCAACGACTGGTGGCCTGGTGCAATCGGCGGGCCATTGCTCTTTTTGATGAATTGTGGATTCCGGATGTTGCAGAATGTCCCGGCTTGGGCGGAGCCCTTTCCCACGGCAATCTTCCTTCCAAGACAGTCTACTTGGGACCATTGTCTCGCTTTGAGCCCATGGAATTGTCGATCCAATACGACCTCATCGTGGTGTTGAGTGGCCCAGAGCCACAGCGAACCTATTTTGAGGAAAAGGTATTGGAACAAGCATTGAACTGTTCTTTGCAAATATTGGTGGTGCAAGGTCGGACAGAACGAGAAGAGCGGCGGCGGCTGAATGAACGACTGGAGCTGGTTTCCTATCTGACAGCAACGGAATTGAATCGGGCCATTTGCCAAAGTCGGTTGGTGATCAGTCGCCCGGGTTACAGTACAATTTTGGATTTGGTGGCATTGGGCAAGCCCGCTGTTTTGGTGCCGACCCCTGGACAGACCGAGCAGGAATACCTTGCAGAAGAACTGGAACGGGCTGCCTTATTCCATTGCGTTGCGCAGTCGGTCTTCGACTTGGAAAAGGCTGTGGCCAGGTCAGCTGCCTATCCTGGTTTTGGTCGTGAATGGCAGGCAAAAAAAAGCCTGCGGCAGGCCATTGAAAGACTTGCTGCAGGCTGATGAGAGGCCATTATATTCCGATCAGTCTCGGGCAATGGTCAGGGCATGGGTAGACTTCCCAGCTTGCACAAAGTATTGCCCAGATGGAAGGTGACCGATTTCCAGTCGGATCAGATTGGCCCCTGCCGACAGTGGCATGGCGATGCGGTAAATCGGTGTTCCTCTCATGTCTGACACCACAATGGTTTCTACTTTTTCGGCTGCTGAATTTAGGGTCAGTGTGACCTGCTGGTCGTCTGCTGGATTTGGATAGAGCTTGACGATGCCGTTGGCCTGTACGTTTTCATAACAAGCGGGACTGGCCTTGACGATGGTGGAGTAATCGCTGTCGCCATTGAAATCTACCTGTCGCAGTCGGTAGTAGTTGGTTTTTTGTGGTTCTTCATCGGTGTATTGATAGTAACTGACAGAAGTAGTGGTACCATATCCATCCATTTTGTCAATGGTTTCCCATTCTTCTCCATCTGTACTTCGTTGAATTTCTATGTAATCGTTGTTGAGTTCTTCGGCTGTAGACCAATTGAGCTGGACTTCGCAGTAGTGGGCTGTCGCAGTAAAGTCGATCCAGGTGACGGGCAAAGAGGCCAGCACTTGCACGGTGACAGTGGCATAAGAGGCCCCACCTACGGCATCGACGATGGCATATTGAAATGTATCAACCCCCGTGAAATTTGTCGGCGGTGAATAGTCAACAAAGTCATCACTTGGATCGCTGGGGGTCCCATTGTCATTGATGGTGACAGAGCCTCCAAAGATGGTGCTGTTGTCCAGTTCATTGATGCCTGCAAACTGAATTTGCAGCGGATCGCCATCCGAGTCGGAGTCTGGCGAACCAGAGTAGAGGACATCCAAGGCAATGGGTGTATTCTCCGGAGTGGACCCGCTGTCGTCAACAGCCACAGGACTGTTATTGCCCGTTCCAGCAGTCACGATCGTATCGCAATTGCCATTTGGGCCGCGATAGATGTTCATACCTCTACAAATTTGGTCGGTCGTGGCACTTGATTGGAGATTGGACGTGTTGGAAGACGTATTGGTTCCAATGCTGATGCCACCACTTCCACAAAGTGTGGCGGAGGTACCGTGTAGGTGAAAATCGTCGTCGACCTCGATGCAGACATTGTCTATGACAGATGTGGAATTGCCTTCCAGCTTCATGTCGTCAGATACCATGATCTCGGCGCCATCGTGGGCCCAGAAAAAGCTGTTGCCTTTGATGGAAAGGTCTTTTTCCGGACTGAAGGTCAGGGTCAGTTTTCCAAAAATGTGGAAACTGGTTCCGTTGAAGATGAAGCCATCGTTGGGGTCTCCACTGTCCATGATCAGTTCGGCATCGGCTTCGATGATCAGGCCTGCATCGTGTTGATACATACTTCCAGATAGGGTGATCACATGCCCATCCTTGATGATGACATCATCATCTTTGGTTGGCACGGTCCCGTTTATCCAGGTAGTGGAATCGCTCCACAAACCCGTCTGAGACGAAGTGAATGTGGATTGTGAAAATAGTGTACTGCTTAGCGATAATAATACGAGGCTGCAAGCAGCCTTGAAGAGGTGTTTTTCCATGGCACAAGAAGATGTTTGTTCCAACTGAATAATACTCTGCTAGAGTCGGGTTGTTTTGTGTGTTGTTTGTGGGGGGGAAGGTTTTTTTAGAAGGGAGGGTGCAAAAGGTTACGGGCATTTTTTGTGCCAAAAAAACGGGAGAAATTATTTTTTGTTGAATTGATTCATGCTTCTGCCCAGTCCGATGGTGGCAAAGGCTTTGATGGTGTCGGCTGCGTAGCGCAACTGCTCCGGGAGCTGTTTTTCCTCTTCATCGGTCCAGGCGCCAAGGACATAGTTGACTTGTTTTCCCTTTGAAAAATCATTGCCAATGCCGATTCTGAGGCGGGCGTAGTTGTTGCCGCCATTGAGTTGGTCGATGTCTTTGAGGCCGTTGTGTCCACCGTCGCTGCCTTTTCCTCTGAGGCGTTGTTTGCCAAAGGGCAGGTTGAGATCGTCCAGTACGACGAGTAGATTTTCCTTTTGGATTTTTTCTTTTTGGAGCCAGTAGCGGACAGCTTTTCCGCTCAGATTCATGTAGGTGGTGGGTTTGAGCAAGACAAATGTGCGGCCTTTGTGGCGAAAACGGGCCAAATGGCCTTGGCTGTCATCTTTGAAAGAGGTGTCAAATTCTTTGGCCAGTAAATCTAGAGCCAGAAAGCCAACATTGTGACGGGTATTTTCGTACTCTTTGCCTGGATTCCCAAGGCCAACGATCAGATACTTCATAGGGTCGGGTGCAATTTCAGGGCCAAAGCCAAATATTTTTTTCAACCAATTCATGCGGGGCAAAAATACATAAGAGCGCGTTCAGAAGTAAAATTTTGATGCCAAGATCTTTCATTTTTGCAGATAATTTCAGCTCCTGCACACGTTCTCAATTCTCTTTTGGCTGCTCTGCCGAGTGGCACATAAGAGAAGGGTGAAATTTTGATTTTTGAGCGCAAATTGTTATTGTTTTTTAGTTTCGAGTTAGTAGTGTATAGTAAAATTAAATTTTGATTTTAAATAAAAAATCAGTATATTAGAAATTGTGTCGTTATCTATTCATCTCAATACCGCTTATTTCCATGAAAACACATCAGCGAGAAATAATGATCTACTACAATCCGGAATCAAGTGCAGACCGGAAAACCATAGCTCACGCCCAAAGCATGACGCCCCATATCAAGTCCTTTCCATTTGGAAAAACGCCATCCACCGATGTGAGTTGGCAGATGATCTTGCGGGCGCTGGACGTACATCCCAAAGAGATATTAAACAAAGCCCATCCATATTATCAGGCCCACATTCGCGGTCGAGAATTCGATAACGAAAGCTGGCTGAAGGTACTACGCTATAATCCTGAATTGATCAAGGCTCCGATTGCCATCAGGGGCAGGCGCGCTGTCCTTTGCACCAATCCTACCGACATCTATCGGCTCTTGGTCAAACAGGAATCTGACATCCCCTCCCAGCGAATCGGTGTCTGAAGCACTGAAAACCACAATCAATCAGCCTCACTTCAAAGGCGGTTATTTTGAGCCC
Organism: Bacteroidota bacterium; assembly: GCA_039821145.1. Lineage (GTDB taxonomy): Bacteria > Bacteroidota > Bacteroidia > Chitinophagales > Saprospiraceae > JBCCSZ01. Next base: position 116,360 of record JBCBOS010000011.1, read on the forward strand.
ATCAGAGTAACCGCCTTTTTTCTTATCGGAAAATGAGATTTGAGTTCTTCTTTGTGGCTAATTTGCGTAATTTTGGTGGCCGTTTTTCTTTTATCATTTTCAAAAAAGTGTTCATCATGGCTTTTGACGTGGAAGGCAAACTGTACAAAAAATTTGATACCAACCAAGTAACTGATACATTTCGCAAGCGCGAGTTCGTTATGGAGATGGAGGATGGGGCCTATACCCAACTGATCAAATTCCAACTCACCCAAAACAATTGTGAAAAACTTGATCCTTTCAACGAAGGTGATCAGCTCAAAGTCACTTTCTCGCTTCGAGGACGGGAGTACAAAAAAGACAGCAAGGTCAGCTACTTTACCAATCTGGATGCATGGCGCGTCGAGGCGGCTACCCAAGCAACTGCTGAGACTCCTTCTGCTGCTCCAGAATTTGACAGCTTTCCCACTCTGGATGACGCACCCACCGGTGGAAGCGACAATACCGACGACCTGCCATTTTGACGACCTCCTAGGGGCTTTGGCAAACTTCCAGACAATATTTTCTAGGCTTTTGGCATTATGGAAAAGATGAGACCAGTCATACTACTTGCCTTTTTCCTGACCCAATCCTACCTCCTGTCCGCTCAGTACGTCACGGGCATGGCTACGCGTTGGTCTGATTCCTTTGTGGAGTGGAACATCTATTACGTGCAGGGAGTGGAGGAAGACGAAGAGGAACAGACTGGAGAACTCAAAATGAAATGGCCCCTTCGCAACGATTGGACAGAGTGGACCTACGACTTTGCCGATACCTGGGGTGATGTCCGTTTGGTCTGGAAAAATGACCCGAGCCGGTGGCAAATCATCAGTGGTGCCGAAACCGTTACCATGCGTCGCTTGTGGAAGGAAGATGACCGCGAATGGCGCATTACGGACAACACCGTCTCTCTGACCCTCAGAACCCGCTATGGCAATGACCGAAACGAATGGGAGGTTCGCGAAACTACCTATGGCACCTTCCAAATGCGCACGAGCTACCGGGAAGACCCCAGAGATTGGATGGTCGATGATTTTCTCAACGAAGAGGTCAGCATCACCATGCGAATGGCCTTGGTTTTCCTTGTCACCTACAACAGCGTCCCCAAATTTTAAATCTGAACAAGCTCTTAATCAATCCACCCTTCTGAAACTGGCGGCGGCCTCCTGGAACGCAATTTCCAACAGGCCGCCTGGCGCTTTGAACGCAGTACACCAATGTCTTCGGAAGCATCCTAGCCGATGGCAAAGCTTTCCAGTATCTGACCAGCGTGGTCTTTTGTCTTTACTTTCTTGAAGATTTTCTCCACATTCCCTTGCTCGTCGATGATGAAGGTCGTGCGATGTACGCCGTCGTATTCGCGGCCCATGAATTTCTTTGGTCCCCAGACACCGTAGGCTTCTATGGTCTCGCGCTCGGTATCTGCCAGTAGGCGGAAGGGAAACTCGAACTTGTTGATGAAATTTTGGTGTTTTTTGGCACTGTCGGGACTGACACCCAGCAGTTCAAATCCGGCAGCTTGTAGCTCGCTGTAGTGGTCGCGAAGGCTACAGGCCTCGGCCGTACAACCCGGTGTATTGTCTTTGGGATAAAAAAACAGGATCAGCTTTTTGCCCTTGAAGTCGGACAGCTCCACTGTTTGGTTCTTTTCATCTACACCACTGAAGTTGGGCGCCTTGTCACCCTCGTTGAGATGTGTCATACCGATGCGAATTTAAATGTTTGTTGGAAATGAGTTTGACCGTCGAAAGTTAGCACAGCATTACAACATTCCAATGGGGGAATAGTTTGTCAGACTCAACGCTTAAATTTTCGCTCGAAAACCTTCTGATTGCCGCGGCTGTCGCTGGCCATCAACCGCAGCACATGCTCGCCTCTTTCGATGGTGCCGTCAAAGCGGTGGGTGAGCAAATCCTTCTTGGCATCGTAATCCATCAGCAGCCATTTGCCATCGACAGTCGCTTCGTAGCGGATGTAGTCCACATTGCGGGCCGTGGGGATGTTGTCGGTTACCTTGAAGCTCATCCGGGAGGATCCCTGCATGTTGTACCGAAATTGGATGGGCTGGATTCTCGGAGCTATCTTGTCTGCCATGATGCAGTAGTCGCCAAAGCTTCTGACCTTGGTACGCAGCAGTCCGTCTTTCCACTCGCCACCACAGCTCTCCATTTTTCCGTCTTTTCGACAGTAGGCAATGTAGGCTTTGTCGCGCAACTCATCGGGAATCTGATTGGGGCGAATGGCGATGTCGTAATAGCGGTGAACAGGGGTTTTGAAATTGTGGATGTGGTGGACAGAGGAGTATACCCCAGTCGATTTTTCGCGAGAGGTATGATACTGTAGGTAGACATTTTCATAAAACGTATTCTTGGGAAAGAACAAGTCGAGGGAGGCATTTTGGATGGCGTTTTCTTCGTCGTAGGGGAGCAGGTAGTTGAATGCTTTGCTCTCAGGAGGGGACACTTCCTTGCGTTTGACCCAAAAGCGAAGGGAGGCCTTGTTGCCATCGACATCTTCTGCGATCATCTCCACCAATTGGGCCTTGCTTTTGGAGAGCTGAATGACGCCATTGTCCTTTTGCTGTGAGTAGATGGACAGGCGATTGCCGGGGAGTTGGTAGCATCGATGGTAGTAGCTCTTTCGGCTGACCTGTTCGGCATAGTCCAGGTGGGCATTGATGTAGCGGGTCTCGCTGAAGGCAAAGGTCTCCATTTCAAATTGATAGGCAGTTTGTTGGTCTACCTTCATTTCCAGGGAGTAGATGCCGTTCCAGTTGGAGGCGCCATTCATGTGGTCAAATGCCTTGAGGGCCAGACCCGTGCGCCAGGCTGCCAGATAGAGCGTATCTCCCTTGATGCCATAGTCTCTTCCTTTGCGAATCAGAGAAAAGCTTTGCTCTCCGATGGTCTCCAATTTGTCGTTGAGGTGATAGGCTTTGAGCTTGTGCAATTTGGGAGGGATTTTATCGGTCACATCAATGCCAAAGAGCAGTGGGTTGATGGGTTTTTCCGTGCGGGTATCCCGAATTTCAAAGTGCAGATGCGGGCCAAAGGAACGCCCCGACAGCCCCAGCTTTCCGACGATTTCCCCCTTCTTGAAGAAAAAGCGATTGGCCTCTGGAAACAACTCCAACTCGAAAGACTTGCGTTTGTATTGGTATTCCTTGACGTACTCGGCAATGGCTGTCGGAAATTCTTTGAGGTGCGCATAGACACTGGTGTAGCCGTTGGGGTGATTGAAGTACAGAACATTTCCATATCCACCAGACTGTATCTTGATGCGACTCACATAGCCGTCGGCAGTGGCAAAGAGAGGTTGGCCGATTTTGCCATCCTTGGATTTGATGTCGATGCCGGCATGGAGGTGATTGGGGCGCAATTCGCCAAACGTCCCGGACAGGCGGATGGGGTGGTTGACGGGAGAGCGGAAGTAGTTGAGGGGATATTCTTTGCGATCGTCCGCTGTAAAGGCCAGGGAGCAAAGGGCAGCAAGCAAAAGCCAGAGGTATTTGTACATTCGATTCGGTTTAGGCGCTATGATTGTAATAAGGAGTTCCAATTGCCCGTCATTGATTTTTCATGGCGATTTCTGTTCATATATTGCAAAAACAACTCCCGGGAAATGGGTCGCCCTCCCATGCTTTCCAGGTGTCGGGTGTGTTGTTGGCAGTCGATGAGCCAAAAGCCCATGTCGTGCAATTTGCGGATCAGACTGATGAAGCCAAATTTGGAAGCGTTGCTGGTGCGGGTAAACATGGACTCGCCAAAGTACACCTTGCCCAGTGAAACACCATACAGTCCTGCCACGATTTCTCCATCCTGATAGACTTCTACCGAATGAGCGTAGCCTGCCTCGTGGAGATCGCAATAGGCCTGGACCATGGAATCGGAAATCCAGGTACCTTGGACTTGGCCTTTCCGCTTTTGCTGCTGGCAGCCCCGGATGACCTCCTCAAAGGCTTGGTCAAAGGTGATCTGAAATTTTTGCTGATTGAAGTAGGGCCTCATGCTTTTGGAGACCTTGAGTTCGCTGGGGAAGAGGACGAAGCGGGGGTCGGGGGACCACCACAAGATGGGGTCTTCTGGATTGAACCAGGGGAACAGTCCCATTTGGTAGGCCAACAGCAGGCGTTCGACAGACAGATCGCCTCCAATGGCGACAATCCCGTCTTCGTTGGCCAGTTCAGGGTGTGGAAAAGTGAGTTCGTTTTCTGATAGCCAGAATACCGGCATGTTGGGTGATTGAGTTTCGTACGTAAACACAAACAAGGGAGTGACGAACGGTCACACCCTTGTTTGCTGGAAGGAAGAAAGCAAGTTGTAGACTAGCTTTGCTCTAGTTCTTCGATGACGGCAGAAAGTCCTCGGTCGGTGAGTGCATCTTTGAAAGGCTTGAGTACTTCCTTTGTGGCTGTCTTGACAGTTGCCTTGCCTTTGAAATGGATCAGCATTGCCAATTGCTCCGATTGCTCAGAGGAATATTTGAAGACCTCCATAAAAGCTTGGATGACCCAATCAAATGTATTGAAGTCGTCGTTGTATACAATCAGTTCAGATTGACCACCGCAGTCTACTAAGTCTTCTACCAATACTTCCTCTAGTTCTTCTACACTGTTGTTATAAATCATAAACCTAAAATTTTCTAACTCTAAAATAGTAAAATAATCACTATTTACACACGCTTAACTTACTATTTTGCGGCAGAATGCCTCGCTTGTTACAAAATGCCGTATCCTGGTCTTTTGGCGGGCTCTCTTCGGGCAAGTTTGGTAAGTTGCGATTGCTTGTCTAGTCTACAATTTCTGTCGAAAATGTCCGAAAAAATACACAAACGACCTTTCAGACACCTTTATTAACTATGATAGCGATTCTAAAGTTGCTTTAACGGCAGAAAAATTTGGCAAATCACCTGCAGATTCCAGCACCTCGGCATAGCGAACGATGCCCTCCCCATCGATGACAAAAGCAGATCTCTTGGAAACCCCCTTCATGTCTAGGACAAAATCTTCGTACAATGCATCGTAGGAGCGGGACACTGCCTTGTTGAAATCGGATAGAAGTGGAAAGCTGAGCTTTTGGTCTTCCTTGAACTTGGCCAGGGTAAACAGAGAGTCGACCGAGACGGCCAGGATTTGTGCATTGAGCTTGTCGTAGCTGGCAATGTCATCGCGCATGCTGCAAAGCTCATCGGTGCAAACGCCAGTAAAAGCCAGTGGGAAAAAGAGGAGGACGACATTTTTGCCTTTGTAGTCTTCCAGGGAAACTTCGTTGGTGTCACTGGCCCGGAGGGTAAAGTTGGGAGCCTTTTCTCCTACTTGGATGCTCATATCAATGAAATTTTGAGAGGTAATTGAATGGTTTGGCAAAGATAGCCAATTTCGATTGGCATATTGACATGCCCATACCATTGAAAGATTTTATTCCTAACTTTGTTCGCATTTTTGGCCATAGAAATTTGTCAATTGCATGAATAAAGTCCAAAACGCCTATCTGGAGCTGCACACTGCCGTGCTGCTGTTCGGACTCACTGCCATCCTGGGCGATTTGATTCAGCTGTCGGCCCTGGTACTCGTTTGGTGGCGGGTGCTCATCACAAGCATCAGTTTGTTCTTTCTCATCCGCTTTGGTCGCAGGCTGCGGGAGATTCCCCGAGGGCTCATCCTGCGATACATGGGCATCGGCCTGTTGGTGGCGCTGCACTGGATTTGTTTCTTTGGGTCCATCAAGTATTCCAATGCCTCGGTTTGCCTGGTCTGCATGGCCACCACCTCTTTTTTCACCTCTCTGTTGGAACCACTTCTCAATCGACAACCAGTCAAATGGTTTGAAATCACTTTGGGATTGCTGATCATTCCGGGGATGGTATTGGTGGTCAACAGCTTGGAAGGAGGCATGCTGTTGGGCGTCCTGGTCGGCCTGCTGTCCGCCTTGTTGGCTTCCCTCTTTGCCATTTTCAACAAACAGCTCGTGGACAAAGCCGATTCCCTCAGCATCACCTTTCTCGAATTGGGAAGCGGGTGGTTGCTCATCAGCCTGATCCTGCCGTTTTACTACAGCCAAAACCCCGACGCCCTGTTCTGGCCTTCCTCTTCAGACTTTGGCTACCTGATGGTCTTGGCCTTGTTGTGTACCACCCTTGCCTACGTTTTGGCCCTGCGGGCCCTCAAATACCTCTCGGCCTTTGCCGCCAATCTGACGGTCAACCTGGAGCCAGTTTATGGCATCGTCCTCGCTTGGTTGTTGCTCAACGAGAATGAAGAGTTGAATGCCTCCTTTTACTGGGGTTGCCTGATCATCATTGGGACAGTGCTGAGCTATCCGTTTTTGAAAAAAAGATTTGAGAAAAACATCCAAACCAACGGCCTATGAGCCCCGAACAAAAGCGATTGGATGCCTATTGTACCCGGCATACCAGCCAAATCTCTGAGCTGCTTTATCGACTCGAAAGAGAAACCCATCTCAAGACCTTGGCGCCCCAAATGTCCAGCGGTCCGCTGCAAGGAGCACTCCTGCGCCTGCTCTGCCAATTGAAAAGGCCGCAAACCGTTCTGGAGATCGGCACCTTCACAGCCTATGCCACCCTTTGCATGGCCGACGGCTTGCCCGCCCAAAGCCTGTTGCACACCATAGAGGCCAACGAGGAATTGGAGTACCTGATCCGAAAATATTTGGAAGAGGCTGCTCCCGCTTGCGATGTTCGTTTGCACATCGGACAGGCCCAGGACATCATCCCACAGCTGGAAGATCGCTTCGACATGGTCTTCATCGATGCGGGCAAAAAGGATTATGCATTTTACTATGACTTGGTCTTTGATCGGGTCAATCCCGGTGGGCTCATTTTGGCAGACAACGTCCTGTGGGATGGGAAGGTGGCCAAGGGAGCCAAGGATGAGGACACGCGCATCATCAACGCCTTCAACGAAAAGGTGCAGCAAGACGAGCGGGTGGAAAACCTCATGCTACCCATCCGAGATGGTCTGTTGATTGCTCAAAAATTGGGATAGAAACACTACATCCCTTGACTGGCCAAGACTTTGCGACCCAGGTCCAGCATTTCAGTTTGGTAAGCAGCCCCCTCTTTTTTCTCAATGACATTGCCCTTGGCATCCAAAAACAACAAAGTGGGGTAGACTTGAACGCCGTACACAAAGACCAGATTGGGCCCTGTCTTCTCTTCGGCATTCACTTTGTAATTGAGGAAATTTTCGTTGTAAAAGGAAGCGACCGTTTTGTCGGTGAAGACATCTTCATCCATCATCTTGCAGGGAAGGCACCAATCGGCATAGAAATCTACAAACACCAGTTTGTTTTGGGCCTCAGCTTTTTCGAGTACATCCGACAGGGTTTCGGCTGGGATGAACTTGACCAGACTTTTGTTGGTCGGCTTCTCGGGGGCATCTGTCTGGGCAGTTCGAGTCCCCGTTGTTTTACAGGAGCTGATGGCCAAGGTAGAGAGTGCCAGGAAACAGAGGACGAGAAGTCGCATGGGAGATGATTTTATGGTGCCGATCCACGAGGGAATCAACCTTTGTAAAAGGGCAGTTTGACAATGGTCGCGGCCAGTTGTTTTCTGCCTGCCACTACTTTGAGTGGTCCGTCGAGGCTGCTGTAGGCTTTTTCGATCAGGCCGAGCCCGATGGGAATGCCCAGAGAAGGGGAGAGGGTACCGGAAGTGACTTTTCCAATTTCTTGGCCCTCTTCGTTCAATATGGGATAGCCTTGTCTGGGGACTCTTCTGTCATCAACTGTAAAGGCCACCAATTTTCTGCTGATGCCATCGGCCTTTTGCTGACGGAAGATGTCTATGGAGTTGAAGTGGTCCTTTTTGAGTTTGGTGATCCAACCCAGGCCAGCTTCCAGCGGAGAAGTTTCGTCGTCGATCTCATGGCCATAGAGGCAATATCCCATTTCCAAGCGCAGGGTATCGCGGGCACCCAAGCCAATGGGCTCTATCTCAAGAGGGGCAGCGGCTTGGAAGATGGCATCCCAGAGATCGGCCAGTCGATCGTTGGCCACGTACAGCTCGAATCCACCAGAACCTGTGTAGCCTGTTGCCGAGATCAAGACATTGTCGATCCCCGCCATGCGTCCCTTGGTGAATGTGTAGTATTTCAGCTCGCTCAAATTGACCTCTGTCAAGCTTTGCAAGGCTTCCGTCGCTTTGGGACCTTGCACAGCCAGCAACCCAGTGTGATCGGAGATGTTGATCATCCTGGTATCAAAACTGTTGTTTTGCTCGATCCAATTCCAGTCTTTTTCGATGTTGGCTGCGTTGACCACCAGCATGAAAGCTTGCTCTCCTTCAGAGCACATGTCTTCTCCCAAGCGATAGATCAACAAATCGTCGACCACACCTCCCTCGTGATTGGGCAAACAGGCGTATTGGGCCTGGCCAATGGCGATTCGGGAGGCATCGTTGGAACTCACTTTTTGGATCAAATCCAAGGCTTGCTTTCCCCGGATGATGAATTCGCCCATGTGCGACACATCGAAGACACCGACATTGTTGCGCACGCATTGGTGCTCTTCCCGAATTCCCTTGTAGGAGATGGGCATGTTGTATCCGGCAAATTCTGCCATCTTGGCTCCCAGGCCAATGTGTTTTTCTGTGAGTGCGGTGGTTTGCATGATGTGATGGTTAGAGGTGGCTAGGGCCTTGATGAAATAGACCGCAAATATACCCAAATTTGGGAGCTTTGGAATGAAACACGCCCTGGTTTTGAAAGTGTCTACTCGATGGTGATCCGGGAGATTTGGTCTCCTTGCTGGATTTGGTGAACGACCTCCATGCCATTGACCACTTTGGCAAAAATCGTGTAGCGACCATCCAGGTGAGGAGTGGGCGAGTGGGTGATGAACCACTGGGTTCCCTCGGTGTGCAATCCGGCCGATGCCATGCCCACATAGCCTTGCTGATCGTAATTGATGGGAGGCAGTTCTGAGCGGATGCTGTAGTCGAGACTTCCATAGCCATCTCCTCGGGGGCAACCCGTCTGGATGACAAAGTTGGACACCACGCGATGGAAAAACTTCTGATCGTAAAATCCACGTCTGGAAAGCATCACGAAATTGGCCACAGAACCCGGGGCCAGCTCGGGCAGCAATTCCAATTCAATATCGCCTTTGTTGGTCATGATCTTGGCACGGGTGCTGCTCGTAACTGTACCGACCACTTTCCAATCGATGGGATGAGAGAATTCTGTCTCGGTGGGGTCTTCCTCTGGCAGCCCTTTGAAGTGGGAAATGGTTTTCTTCAGCTCGTTGTAGGTCTCTATTTCTTTGGGCAACTGCAATTTGGTCAAGGCTGCGTCCATGAAGGCAAAGTCGGTGATCAGCTCCTTGAAATTGAGCTTGGGGTCGCGCAATACATCGGCGGCCACCGCCATCATCCCGACATCCCCTCTTTGGATGGCATCGCTGAAGTAGTTGGCCAGGTCGGTGCGGACCCGTTTGCTTCCCAGGCCAAAGAATTTGTCAAAGTCTGCCCGGCGGGCCAAATCGGCCAGGGCACTGACGGTGCTGGTGCGCACCACTGCCTGGTCTGATGAGAAGCCCTGCTCTTGCACAAAACGGTAATTCCATCCATACATGCTGAGCGCCTTGAGAATGGCTGCTTTCTGGTAGGTGTCTTGTGACTGGACGAGGAATCGGCGAAGATCGGCATTGATGCCTCCAATGGTTCCCTCAAAATAAGGAGGGGTGTGTTTGTTGGCTGCCTGGTAGAGCAAAAGCCGAGTGGGCCACTGCAAGCTCGTATCGCGTCCTTTGCGCCAGTAGGCGGCACCATCTCTGCTGATGCCGTGCCGGACGAAAAAGTCTGCGGCTGAGCTGGCCACATGGGTATTGGCATCGTCGAGGGCAGTCAGTGCGAGGGCCTGGACATCGAGGTAATCGAAATTGCCCAAGCTCCGAAGGACGTTGCATTTGAGGCGGTAGTCGGTGCTGTTGTTGAAGGCCTCTTGTAGTGCAGCCAGGGCTTCGCTGCGCTTGGTCTTGCCCAAGGCGATGGCCAGCGCCATTTTGGTGCGCACATCGGCCTCTTTGCGGAACTGCTGGACCAAGGGGATGGTAAAGGTATCTATTTGGATATTACGGGCCCTTGCCAGGTAGTTGGCTGCGATGAAGCGCAGTTGATCTGGATAGCCTTCCTCTGTCAGGAAATTGACCATTCGATTGGTTCCCTCTTCGCTGATCATGTTGCGGAGGGCAAAGCGGTAAATGCCCCAGGCCTGTCCTTCCAAGAGCAGTGTATCGGTCTTCTCGTAGGAGGAGGTGGTGCTGATGAGTTTGAGGTAGGGCTCAGAGGCACATTTGCCAACAGCTTCCAGAATGGCACCGTTGAATCGCTCGTATTGAGCGGTTGAATCTTTTGCTTCAAAGGCGGCTACCAGCAATTTTTCTGCTCGTTCTTCCTTCAATTGACCAATGGCATAAGCTGCCGCCAGGCGCACCTCTTCTACTTCATCCTTCAACAGAACGGCCAAGCTATCCAGTGCCGCCAGGTCTTGGTAAGAGCCAAAAGCGGTGGCAGCAGCGTAGCGATAGGTGGGGTCTTTGTGACTCAGAAAAGCCAACAGGCTGTCCCGCTTTTGCTCGTCTTGAAAGGTGAGGACCTTTTGGACAAGCGGGTCTTTCAAGCTGTAATTGATTTCCGTGATCTTTTCCTCTTGGTAGGGCATGCACTGATAGAGCAAGACCATCAAAAGGATCAATGGAGCGATGTATCTCTTTGCCATGAAGGGTAATTGGTTTGCCAAACGCACAAGCAGCCAATGCCATTTTGCTTGACTGCTTATGAACGCCTGCTAAATTAGTGGCTTTGGGGTGATTTGCAAAACCAGGTGCTTAGGAGGCTGCATTTCGGGCCTTGCGCGCATCGATGAAGCTCTTGACAAAAGCGATCATTGCAACAACCGAGGTGGCGATCATGACGAGCGTCCGCACCAATCCCATGCCACCTGCGTTGAGGGCTTTGGGAAGTCGCATTCCTGCAAGAGCCAGCAAGATCAACAAAGTCAATAAAACAGCGATGTGGGCCACTGCCTTGTTTTCACTTTTCACGCCCGGCGTACACAATGCAAGTGCCACACCGAAGCCAGCGGGGATGAACGCAGTGGCAGAACTGGTCTCAAAGTATCCCCATACGCCCATGACGATGAGGGCTACGGCATTGACTAAATTGGCTATGTAAGGTTTCATATCAGGTGTTGTATTTTATGTAATCTCTCCATTTATTCACCCCCGTCGAAATCTTCCTCTTCTTCTCCACCGTCGGGGTTCTCTATGTTGTCGTTGGGTCTTTCTTCATCTCCGAAAATGTCCTCTCCGAATTCCTCGTCTTCGCGTGGATTTTCCGAGTCTTCCTCTGTAGGGAACTCCCCTCTGTCGTTTTTGTACAGCTCGCAGTCCACCACAATTCCCAGGTCGCCGGATGGCCGTTGGAATCGGGCCTTTGCATCGTAGTTGATGGATTCGTCTTTTTCCAAGCGCTGCAACAGCTTTCCGTAGTATGGGCGAGCCATTTTGGCTCCGATTCCGTCTGCCAGCGACAGGAAGCGAATCCAGCGGTCGTCGCCTCCTACCCAGGTACCTACCACCAAGCTAGGGGTCAGTCCCATAAACCAGCCGTCCACATAGTCGTTGGTTGTTCCGGTTTTGCCTGCAATGTCGCTTTTGATGGAGTAAAAACCAGGCAGTCCCTGCCGCATGACACTGCGCAGCATTTCCACCATCACATAATTGGCATTGGGGTGGAGGGCAACCCGTTCTTCCGGGATTTCCTGATAGACGGTCCGCCCGTCCTTGTCCTCAATCCGCGTGATGAAGATGGGCTTGGAATACATTCCGTTGTTGGCAAAGGTGGTATAGGCCCCTGTCATTTCCAATACCGTCAGGTCGCTCGATCCCAGGCAAATGGAAGGTGCCGTAGGGATGCGGTACATGCCGTTGGAGCGTTTGACAGATTGCTTGAGGCCCATGTTGTCCACCAGGCTCCGCACGGGCTCCGTATCACCCAATTGCTTCATCAGATAGACAGAGACAGTATTCTTGGAGTATTGCAGTCCTTTGAACAAGGAGAAGGGTTCTCCCGAGTATTGGCCATTGGCATTGTTGGGCGTCCAGTCTTCTTTCAAGTGGAAGTTGCCCTCGCCAGCGTGTATGGTGTAGGGGAGGTCCATGACTTCAAAACAAGGGGAGATGCCCTGCTGTGCAATGGCAGTGGCGTAGATGAATGGCTTGAAGGTAGACCCTACCTGCCGCTCTGTTGTGACGTGGTCAAACTGGAAGTACTTGTGGTTGATGCCACCTACCCATGCCTTGACATGGCCCGTGATGGGGTCTACGGCAACCGATCCGATTTGCAGAAAATGGCGGTGGTACTTGATCGAGTCCAATGGGCTCATCACCGTATCCTTCTCCATCTGTTTGTTGTAGGCAAAGACTTTCATCTTGACCTTGGTGTCGAAGGACTTCTTCGCTTGCTTTTGAAGTTCTTCCCATTTTTCTCTCAGTCGAAGCCAGGAGTCACCTTTCAATACATTGCGGTATTTGATGGCCAACTTGGAACCCACCACTTTGCGGGATACCAGCCGTGCGATGGCTCCTTTGTTTTCATCCTCATCGATCATCCGTTCGATGTCTGTATCGCGAAGCTTGAAGCCATCGATCTCTTCGGCAATCTCATTGATCAGTGGCACCAATATGCGAGAGCGAAGGACCAGGTAGCGGTCGGACTCCCGGATGAGGCGTTTGAGGGTGCGCTTTCTGACCCTGTTTTCGATTTCAATTTCTTCCACCTCTTTGGTAGGGTCTTCGTAGGTCCAGGGGTCCTTGTCTTTCCAGACCCTGTCAAATCGCTTTTGCAGTTGCGGCATGTGCTCCATGACAGCAGCCTCGGCATGTGCCTGGATTTTGGGGTCCAATGTGGTGGATATTCGAAGGCCATCCCGGTAGATGTCGTATCGCGAACCGTCGGGCTTGAGGTATTCTTCTCTGGCCAGGATGCGTTTGATTTCCTCTCCCAATTTCATGCGGAAGTAAGGCGCAAGGCCGTCGGTATGGGTTTTTCTTCGGAAGGAAGACATGTCCAGCGGCAGCACCCGCAGAGAATCGTATTCTGCCCTAGTAAGCAATTCATTTTTTTGCATCTGCTTCAGGACCACCTCTCGGCGTTGCTTCACTCGTTCTGGTCGACGCAGTGGATTGTACAAAGAAGGATTTTTGAGCATTCCGATCAGAGTCGATGCCTCTTCGATGCGCAGCGAATCCTGTGTCTTGCCAAAATAGATTTCAGAGGCGGCCTTGATGCCGTAAGCGCCGTTGATGAAGTTGAATTTGTTGAGGTACATCGACATGATCTCCTCTTTGGTGTAGGCACGCTCCAATTTGACAGCGATGATCCATTCCTTGAGTTTTTGGACCACCCGTTCCAGCCCGGAGCCAGGCTTTTCTGTAAACAGCATCTTGGCCAGCTGTTGGGTAATGGTACTGGCACCACCAGCACTTTTCTTCCCCATGAGGAAGGTTTTGAAGAAAACGCGGGCCAATGCCTCGCCATCTACACCTGAATGTTGGTAAAAACGCTCATCTTCTGTGGCAATGAAAGCCTTGACGAGATGGGGGGAGAGCTGTTGGTAGGTCACAGGGACTCTGTTTTCCACATAATAGCGACCCAGCACACTGCCATCGACAGCGTAGACCTCAGAGGCGAGATTGCTTTTTGGACTTTCCAATTCCTCAAAGCTGGGCAAATCTTGAAAAGACAAGAAGACAAAAATCCCAATGATGGTGGCCAACCCCAAAATTGTCAGCCTCCACATCCACTTAACGATCTTTCGGTAAACATCAGCCCTTTCCACCTGAGGCGAAACGGGCTCGTTCGGCTTAGCCTTGTTTTCCATAATCTATTCTTTGCACATACCCCGTGTAGGGGCAGTCAGTATGTTTAATTTTCCTATCACCCAAAGAGGGAAGCTACACAAATATAGCTCACATATCCGGTTTTTTGGAGAAATGCAAGTTTCTTTTGGTATACGCAACAGATGAAAAAAAGTGTCGATGCGTAGTTGTCAGAACCGGAAGTTGTTACTTAACGAAAGGCCAACTTCCTCTGTTGTTGCAAAAGTGGAGGAATTTTGGGGACTGGGGAGTGGCAAAATACCATTCGCAGGCATCGGTCTATTATTCGTCAAAGCCTTGGCAAGCCTCCCGGTAATAGCGCAGGGCATCTGCAATGCTGGCCTCGCTGCAGGCTTGGTTGACCTCCACCTGGCCGAGCTGAGGGAGTAGGGAGAAATTGATCTGGCCTCCTTCATTTTTTTTGTCGTTGTACATCAGGGCAATGAGCCTTTGGGTGGCATCGGCATCGGGGATGTATCGGTCGTATCGGCTCAACAGAAATTGGGTCGCTTGCCGGGTAGAGGCCATTGGGAGGCCCAGCTGTTGATGAGACAAATACAACTCTGCGATCATTCCGATGGCAATCGCCTCGCCGTGCAACAATGGCTCTGGACTGGTCAATGCATGGCTTTCCACCGCATGGCCGATGGTATGGCCAAAGTTGAGCGCCTTGCGAAGCCCTCTCTCAAAGGGGTCCTGTTCCACGATTTTTTGCTTGATTTTCAAGGAAGGGACGATCAGAGCCGACCAGTCGATGGCCGATAGATCGGGCTGGGCCAGCAGTGTTTTCCACTGATCGAGATCGGCAATGAGAGCATGCTTGATGATTTCGGCAAATCCGCTTCGCACTTCCCTTTGGGACAAGGTCTGGAGAAAGCTTGGGTCGATGAAGACCGCTTGTGGGTTGGCAAACAGGCCAACACTGTTCTTAACATCTTGAAAATCAATGCCCAGTTTGCCACCGATGGAGGCATCTACTTGGGAGAGTAGGGTGGTGGGGACTTGTACGAAATCCATTCCCCTCTTGAAGGTAGCTGCACAAAATCCACCCATGTCGCCAATGACTCCTCCGCCCAGATTGATGGTCAGGGCCTTGCGGTCTGCATTGGCCTGCATCATGGAGCGCCAGATGAATTGGCAGGTGTCGATGTTTTTGTGAAGTTCCCCGGCGGAAATGCGGATTCGTTGCAGATTGTCCAGCCCTGTTTTTTCCTGCAACAACGGCAAACAATGCTGTTCTGTATTTTCATCCACAATGACGAAGAGCTGGGAATAGTGCCGTTCCCTGATCAATTGGCGAAAGGCCTCCCAGCAATCCCCGACGTAAATGTTGTAGTCTTTGAGTTCCAGTGTGGTCATGTCTGCTTATTGTGAATGGAAAAAAGAGGGTTCTGCCTGCCGTCAGCTGCCAAACAAATCATCCAGGGTGCCTTCGATTTGCTGTCGGACCAACTGTTGCAACATTTCTTCCAACTCACCAAAATCGGACCGTTCGAAGGTGGCAGTCAGTTCGCCGCCGCTAAGATAGCTGATCCGGTCGCAAATGCCAGTGAGACTGCCCATGATGTGAGAGGAAAGCAAAACGATGCGTTGAGGAGAGCGAATTCGCTCCAGAATCTGTCGAATTTTTTCGTTGCTCTCCACATCTACGCCATTGAAAGGCTCGTCCAGGATGATGACAGGTCGGTCGAGGGCCAGCATGCCCATGAAGGCCAATTTCTTTTTCATCCCGGTAGAATACTGGTCCACAGGCATATCGAGGGGCAAGTCGAAGAGGCGGTTCCAATTGTTGATGTCAAATTCAGCCTTGCCCAGTGAGAGCAGTTCCAAGTACTCCCGCCCATGTAAGAAAGGGTAGAAGTAGTTGCGGGTTTCCAAATAGGCGATTTGCTTGGGGTGCAAGGGACTGCCATCCAGTGCATAAGTGCCTTTTTGAGGGCTTTTCAGGCCGTACAAGGTATTGAAGAAGGTCGTCTTTCCAGCTCCATTCATCCCCACTATGCCGTGTATCTCATTGTATTCCACTTGGAGTTGGAGCCCTTTGAGCACTTCTTGGTCTCCATACGAGACTTTCAAATCATCAATGGTCAGCATAGTAGTAATCGAGATTTTTTTGGGCACGTCGCCACAAGACGAATACGTAAATGAGGAGACCCGGCAAAAAAACGGGCATCAGTGGACTGAAGAGAGCCACTCCAGAGATCGCCAGGATGAGTTGGTGATTGACCATGAGCCTGCCCGGGCGATAGTTGGCATATTTGTAATAGACTCCAATGCAGAAAAGGAGACTGGTCACCACCACAGCTGTGAGCAAGAGGTACCAAAGTGAGGGGTGCCAAAACAAAAACAGCGCATATTGTGGCAGCATCAGGAGGTGGAACACCCGACATTGAAGGAGGACTTTCCGACGCAGGAAGGCCTGCTTGAAGTACGATTGCTCCAAGATTTCTTTTCCCTCTAGGTGGTTGAACTGATTGGCGGCTACATAGGCCAATAAGAGCATGCACAGGATGACACTTGCCACAAAATGGGCGAGCAAGAGCCCCAGCAAGTAGACAATGGCCAGGAGCCACCAGTATTGTCGGAGTCCACAGCGCCATTCGAAGGCTTGGAGGGGAAACCACCGGAGCAGGGGACTGCGCCAATGAGAACGCTTGTGGAATCTTAGTGGGGGCAACAATGCAACGAGGAAAGCCCCTAGCTGGATGCACAAGGCATTGGTCCAGTCGTGGGCAACGGTCGTGAACAGGATGGAAATGGGCAGCATGGCCGCAGTATATTCTACTGCATAGATCAGAGGGTTTGAGACGGACAATTTGCCGAGGAATTCAGCATCTCCACGTTGCCAGTGAAAAGACAGCAGCAACAGGACAATGCCAATGCCCGCCTTGGGAATGGGGTCCTTGGCCACCACATCGAGTACCCCCATCAGACCGACAAAGGCAATGGGAGAGACCAATATCAATAGGATCAGTCCGATTTCTTTGAGCTGTCGGAAGAGTTGCCAGCAACGGATGCGCAAAATGGTAGAGATGGTGGACAAAGTCGGTCGATTAATTTCGCACAATATCCATCATTTCCACACTCCATGCCAAGGGTTTGTCGGAAAATAACTTTTTGGTAAGGCTCCAGGTTTGTTGAAACAGTTCGGAGTGGCGGTAGCGGTCGAGGGCGGCTTGGTCGTCCCAAAAGCTGTAGGTGAAAAAGACGTGGGCTTGTTCTTTGCTCCGCCACAGCTCCAGGTGGTGGCAGCCCTCAAATTGGCGGATGCGGGATTTGCTGTTTTCAAAAATTTCCAGAAACGCATCGGTTTGCTCAGGGTGGAAAGTGAGTTTGACGATTCTCTTGATCATAAGTGAAGGGTGAAATGAGTGCTTAGGATGGGTCAAAATCGACCTGTACGCTGTCTTCCAACATCAGCCCCAGCATGCTGCTGGCCTTGCCGTTGTTGATGGCAATTTCGAGAAAACCAGCGGAGTTGAAGAAGCAAAGTGTTTCTCCCACCCCTACATCGCTGTAATTGTACGAAATGCCCTGGATGGGTTGGTGCCGTCGAAAGGAGACCTGACAGGATCGGCTTTTTCCAATCTGCTGAAAGAGGGTCTTGTCAATGTTGGTGATCACGTTTTCGTAGTGATCGATGTGGATCACCGAGCCCCTGATCTGCGACTTGGTGGTGACAGCCTGTATGCTGATTCGCTGTTCGATGCTGTCCAGTGGGATGCCAATCTCGTTGAAGGGCAGGCCTTGGAGGAGGTGCCCCACCGCCTTTTTGTAGTAGTCATTGAGTTCAAAGGCCGACTTTGGTGGCTGCTCCAACTCGTAGATGTCTTTGAGCTCGTCGCCAAACATGAGGTAAAAAATGCCATTGTCGGGGCCGATGAAGTAATGCCCATCGTGGCGAATGGCCAGGAAGCACCGTCCGGCGGCGTAAAAGTTGTTGATGCTGATGATGTGGATGCTGCCCTTTGGGAAATGGTGATAGGCATTTTTCAAGACAAAAGCAGCTTGAACTATGTCATAATTTTTGATGTTATGGCTTATGTCTATGATATTGAGGGTGGCGTCCAATTGGAGCAAAGTCCCCTTGATAATGGCCAGATAGTAATCCGTCGTTCCAAAATCAGAAGTGATGGTTACAATGGGCATAGAGATTGCGAATTTTATTAAAATTTAACGTAAGCAAGGCTGTGTAAGACCTTAAAGCGTTAAATTTACCTCAAAATTTTAAATACCTGTCGGGAATCTTTTCAACACCTCCGACACCGATCTAAAACTTAATTGTATTGAGCGAAATAATCCTGACCATTGAGGGCATCGACCCCGTTGAACTGTACGGCGAAAAAAACGTCAAGCTCAACTTACTCAAGAAGGCATTTCCCGAAGTCACCGTTACCTCCCGTGGCAGCAATGTCAAACTTTCCGGTGAAAAAAAATACACCCAACGGGCCAAAGACAAGATCGAGCTCATGGTGCGCTACCTCAAAGAGCACAAAGAGCTCAGCATACAGGCAGTAGCCGATTTGCTTCAAGGAGAAAATCCCTACCACAACCACCTCGGCAATGGCCAAAACAATACCACCATTGTACACGGACGCAACGGAAAGGCCATCAAGGCAAAGACCGTCAACCAACGTCGCTTGATCAAGGCGTCGGAAGAAAATGATGTGGTCTTCGCTCTTGGACCTGCGGGTACGGGAAAGACCTACACCGCCGTGGCACTGGCTGTGCGCGCGCTCAAAAATCGCCTGGTCAAGAAGATCATCCTGACTCGTCCCGCCGTCGAAGCGGGCGAAAGCCTGGGATTCCTGCCCGGTGATCTCAAGGAAAAAATCGATCCCTATCTCCGACCATTGTACGATGCCTTGGACGACATGCTGCCGCTCGAAAAGCTCAACCAGTTTATGACCAATCGCATCATCGAGATTGCTCCCCTGGCCTTCATGCGGGGGCGCACACTCGACAATGCCTTCATCATCCTCGACGAGGCACAAAACGCCACTTCTACCCAGATCAAGATGTTCCTGACTCGTCTGGGCCCCACGGCCAAATGCATCATCACGGGTGACTTGTCCCAGATCGACCTGCCCTACAACCAGAAGTCTGGTCTGCAACGGGCCATCGACATTTTGGACCAGCTGGATGGCATCGGCACCATTCACCTCAATGCTGATGATGTGGTCCGCCACCGCCTGGTCAAGGCCATCATCAAGGCCTACGATCGCTCTGACAACCAAAGACGGGCGCGATACGAGGCGGCAAGGAAGGAGGAAGAGGCAGCAAAGCGCAGAGCCCTGGACCAGCCAAGGGAGGAGATGTTTGACCAAGAAGAAGAATAAACCCAGCATGACAACTTACCGACTCTCCAAGCCAGATCGCAAGATCGAGGGTGTCCTGACACTCAATGGTTCCAAAAGCATCAGCAATCGAGCCTTGATCATCCAGGCATTGGCAGGTGATACACGACCCATTGATCGGTTGTCCAGCTCCAAAGATACCGTCACCATGCAGGCCCTCCTGGCGGAGCTGAAAGATGGTGCCGTCTTGGATACGGGGGCTGCCGGAACGACCTTCCGCTTTCTGACTGCCTATTTGTCCATGCAGCCTGGTAGCCAAACGCTGACGGGCTCCGAGCGGATGAAAAAACGCCCCATTGGTGTATTGGTGGATGCCTTGCGGCAATTGGGGGCACAGATCGATTACCTAGGAGAGGAAGGCTATCCTCCCTTGCAGATTGGGGAGGCCCAGGTAGGAGGTGCTAGTGAGTTGCACATATCGGCCGGGGTCAGCAGTCAGTACATTTCTGCCCTTTTGATGATCGCACCCCATCTTCCCAAGGGCCTTTCTTTGCATTTGGAGGGAAAAATCGTCTCTCGGCCCTACATTGAAATGACCCTTCAATTGATGAAGTATTTCGGTGTGCAGCACCAGTGGGATGGTCAGGTCATTCGAATTGATCCACAGCAATACAGCTTCCGGGATTTTACGGTGGAGGCCGACTGGTCTGCCGCTTCCTATTTCTATGCCCTGGCAGCCTTTTCTGATCAGGTCGACCTGCGGCTCAATGGCCTGTTTGAAGACAGCCTGCAAGGAGATGCTGTCTTGTCTGAAATGATGGAACAGTTTGGCGTACAAACCCGCTTTGACGATCAAGGGATTCACCTGAGCAGATCATCCACTTCGCTGCCGGATGCTTTTGAGTGGGATTTCATTCGCTGTCCTGACATTGCCCAAACCCTGGCCGTTGTCTGTGCTGGGCTTGGCATCGAGGGCGTCTTCACAGGATTGGAAACCCTGCGCATCAAGGAAACCGATCGGATCGATGCCCTGCAAAAAGAGTTGGCCAAGGTACAAGCTGGATTTGACAAGCTGGATCGTGAAGGCGACAAAGAATATTTTCATACCCGTGGAAAAGCCCAAGTAAACCAGCCTGTATTTGCGACTTATGAGGACCATCGAATGGCAATGGCCTTTGCTCCTTTGGCCATGTGGGGCCCCATTTCGGTCGATGAGCCCATGGTGGTGACCAAGTCTTATCCCGCCTTCTGGGAGGATTTGGAGCAATTGGGATTCCAAGTGGAACGCTGATCCCTTTCTATTTATTTGCGATCGAGCTTTTGGATGCGCTCGATGATGGACGTGGTGGAGTAGCCCTCTGCAAAAGGGAGGCTGTGAACTTGCCCGCCATTTTCCTGAACTTCCTTTGCCCCGACGATTTGCTCGATCTGGTAATCTCCTCCCTTAACAAGATGGTCGGGCATCAGCCAACGGATCAATTCCAGAGGGGTGTCTTGCTCGAATACCACGACGAGGTCCACCGCTTGTAGGGCTGCCAGGAGCAAGGAGCGATTTTTCTCATCATTGATGGGGCGGTCGGGGCCTTTGAGGCGGCGAACAGAGCTGGAGGCGTTGACGGCGACGATCAATCGGTGGCCCAACGCACGGGCCTGGGCCAGTAGGCGGACGTGGCCATAGTGGAGAATGTCGAAGCAGCCATTGGTGAATACGACTTTTTCGCCAGCCTGTTGCCAGTTTGCGACCCGTTGGCGGGCAGTGTCCCAATCGACGATTTTACCTTCAATTTGCTGCAGCATCTTCTTTGTGTTTGGGGGTGTAATTGGCATTGATGATGGGCAGTAGGAGCAGGGCGAGCAATCCGAGCAGGACATTGCAACCGATGTTGACAGAAAAGAACAGAATGTTGGCAAATGAAAAGGCATCGTCTCCACTCACACCGTAAAACTCCAGGGCGTGTTTGACAAAATACTGGTACGATCCCATGCCGCCGGGGGTGGGAATGAGAATGCCCAATGCGCCAAAGACGAATACCACCAAGCCTGTGACAGGACCCAGGTGGGACGTCGGGGCAAAGGCAAAAAAGCAGAGATAGGACATCAAATAATACATCACCCAAATGTTGATGCTGTGGAGAATGAACAGGCCCGGCCGGTCCAATTGGCGGATGGTCTGAATGCCCTCCCAGAATCCTTGAATGATGTGGACAATTTTTTTGTAAATGGCCAATTGCTGTAGGCGGCTGTGACTGACCCGCCAGAGCGCAAATGCACCCGCTCCCAGGAGTGCCAGTAAGCCAAAGAGTTTGAAGTTCAGAAATTTCTCTACCGGAAAGTTTTCGCTCACATAGCCCCAGAGGGTGTCGAATTCGAGCAAAAAAGCCAGTGCAAAGACCACCATCATGCTGATCAAATCCACAATTCGCCCCACGACAATGGTTCCCATGGCTTTTTCGACGGGGATTTTTTCATATTGAGAAATGGTGCCTGCCCGGATGACCTCACCGATGCGCGGCAGTCCCAAGTTGGCAAAGTAGGCGATCATGACCGAGAAGAAGGCGTTGATCAGCCGAGGGTTGTAGCCCATGGGGCGCAGCAGCATGCGCCAGCGCGCGGCCCGGCTGATGTTGCTGATGGTGAAGGCCAGAAAGACGACTAGTATCCAGAGGTAGTTGACCCCTTTGAAGTCTCCCAATATTTTGTTGACCAGGCTGCATTCCGATTCGGGGATGCCTTTGGTCTGGCACTCGGCCAGGTACTTGGTATTTTCTCCTTGGTAGACCAGGTACAGAATGCCCAGTCCAATGCTGAGAAATACCAGAAACTTGAGCAGATTGACAATAGACTTTTTCAAGGGCTGATGTTTGTGTCGCTGCAAATATAGCTTTTATGGGTACAAAAGAAGGGTGGCGGGGTTCAAAATAATTCGCCTTGTTCTTCCTGGGGCAACAGGCGGAAGGAGCGGCGGTGAAAGTCTGTGGGCCCGTGCAGGCGGATGGCTTCGCGGTGGGCGCGGGTGGGATAGCCCTTGTTGGAGGTCCAGCCGTATTGGGGGTGTTGGGTGGCCAGTTGGGCCATGAAGTCGTCGCGGTAAGTCTTGGCCAGGATGGAGGCAGCGGCAATGGAGAGGAATTTGCCATCGCCCTTGATGATGCAATGGTGCGGAATGTCGGGATAGGCCCGAAAGCGATTGCCGTCGATGAGCAGGGAGCTGGGGCGCAACTTGAGCTGGTCGATGGCGCGGTGCATGGCCAGGAAGGAGGCGTTGAGGATGTTGATGTCGTCTATTTCGGGGGCGTCCACCCGGGCAACTGCCCAGGCCAGGGCTTCTTTTTCGATGATCGTCCGGAGCTCATTGCGTTGGGTTGCGCTGAGTTTTTTCGAATCGTTGAGCTGTTCATTTTCAAAATCGGGCGCCAAAATGACCGCCGCTGCGTAGACAGGACCAGCCAAACAACCTCTTCCGGCCTCGTCGCAACCGGCTTCTGTCTCATTTTTATGTAGGAAGGCTTGAAGCAAATGAATTAATCTAATAAATTGAAAGCTGGAAGGCAAAGAATGCCGAACCAGCACCAAACATACAAAATTAGAGAGTCATAACTTGCCAAAGCGACTTGTAAATTCGTTTGGCGACTGAATCACTTTGAATTTAACAGGCTTTGCGCCATCGCTCTGCAATCGTGTTTCAGCCATTGACTCTTACTGCCCTAGCCTCTGAGCCTGCCTCCAAGACGCAACCTTCGACAAGTTGCCTGTCGTGAGCAGGACGTTTCAAGCGGACAATTGCGTAGACATACTTGCCTGCAGTCATGTGATTTGAACCACAAATGGTCTGCTTGTTGTTAAAGTATCATTAAAGATCGGAGCCTTTATATAAAGTTATTTATTTTACCATCTACATGGATCGTCTTCTACTATTTCTGCTTTTCTGTTTGACCACCACCTTGGGCTTTTCCCAAAGCATGACCATCAGTGGACGTGTCATCGATGATGATACCCGGGAAGGGGTTCCCTTTTGCAATGTCTATCTCAAAGGCACCACGATTGGGGTATCTTCTGATGTGGACGGGTACTACAGTCTCACGGCCGACTCAGAGGTGGACACCTTGGTGGCCTCTGCCATTGGGTATGCTGCTGTGGAAAAAATCCTCAAGGGTCGGGTGGACCAAGAGGTCAATTTTCGCTTGGGCTCCTCCGATTTTACTTTGTCTGAAGTCGTGGTGATTGCCGGAGAAAATCCCGCCAATGAAGTGGTCCGGCGGATCATCAAAAACAAGAAAGACAATCGCGTCGAGGCATTGGACGCCTTCCAATGTGAATCTTATACCAAGGTAGAGCTGGATTTGGACAACATCACAGACAAGATGCGAGAGCGAAAGCTCTTCAAGCCTTTTGAGTTCATTTTCGAAAACATCGACAGCGTATCCGACGAAAAGCCCTTCCTGCCTGCTTACATCACCGAGACCATCTCCAAGGTGTACTACGTGCAGTCGGAAGGCAAGCCCAAAAGTGTCCCACAGGCCCAGCGTGTTTCCGGTGTGAACAACAAAACGGTCATCGAGTTCATCAATCAGATGCACGAGGAATTCAGTGTCTACGACAATTGGATCGAGATTTTGGAGAAGCCTTTTGCCAGCCCGTTTTCCAACCAGGGATTGCTCTACTACGAATACTACATCATCGACAGTGCCTACATCGATGGCCAGTGGAGTCACAAACTCAAATTCAAGCCCAAGCGCAAACAGGAGAATACCTTCTACGGCGATTTCTGGGTGGCCGATACGACCTATGCCGTTCAGCGGGTCAACATGCGCATGAGCAAAGATGCCAACATCAACCTCGTCAACCGAGTCATCATCTACCAGGAATTCAGCCTGGACAAGAGCAAGCTTTGGTTGCCCGGCAAGCAAAAAATGGTCATCGACTTCAAGGCGCTCAGCAAGGGGCCGGGGGTGATTGGTCGAAAAACGGAGAGCTTCAAAAATTATCGGGTCAACAGCGAAATTGTGGGATTGGAGGTGCCCAAATTTGACAAGGAATTCTATTCTCTGGAAGACCTCAAACGAGACGACTCGTATTGGGAAGATGCACGACATGACAAGTTGTCCAAAAACGAGGCAGCCATTTATGCGATGATCGACAGCATCAAAAATGTACCGATCTACAAGACCTATGTCGACATCCTCTACACCTTGGTGACAGGCTTCAAGGAGTTTGGCCCCGTGGAAATTGGTCCTTATTCTACCATGTACAACAACAACCCGGTGGAAGGCCATCGCTTTCGAATGGGAGTGTGGACGAGCAACAACTTCAGCAAAACGGTTCGCTTTGGTGGCTATTTGGCCTATGGAATTCGAGATGGCAAATTCAAGTATGGGGCCGACATACAATACAACCTCAGCAAATACCCTCGAATCATCATCGGGGGCGGCTATCGAGATGATGTGGCCTTCAGCAATCAAAACAGCGAGGAGATTGGCGAAGGAAACATCTTTTCCGGCTTTTACCGACGGCCCATCTTCCAAAAGTTGCTCCACGTACAGGAAGCCAAATTCTTTTACGAGCGGTTTTGGAAAAAAGGCTGGTCCAACAAACTGACTGTCCTCCACCAAAACATGGACCCCTACGGTCGCATCCGTTCCGACGGCGGCGGTTTCAACTACGCCTACCTGCCCGATCCGGAATCGCCCAACCAGATCGATACCACCATTTCCACCACGGAGTTGATTTTCAAGACCCGCTTTGCCTTCGATGAGCAATTTCTCGATGGGCAGTTTTTCCGCACCAGCCTTGGCAGCAGGCACCCCATCATTGAGTTGCAGTACACTGCCGGCCTCAAAGGCGTTCTGGGCGGTCGGTTCAGCTACCACAAGATTGCCCTGAGCTATCGCCACTATTTCAACATCGCCCCAATCGGCTGGCTCGGCTACCGACTCAAGGCGGGCAAGGTCTTTGGCCAAGTCCCCTTCCTGTTGGCAGAAGTTCATCCCGGCAATGAGACCTACTTCTATTCCAATTACATCTTCAACGGCATGAACAATTACGAGTTTGCCAGTGATACCTATGTCACGCTCATGCTGGTTCACCACTTCGATGGCTTCTTTTTCAACAAGCTGCCGCTTTTCCGCAAGCTCAAGTGGCGGAGTGTTGTCGCCTTTCGGGCCGTCTATGGGACCCTGAACGAAGAAAACCGTCAGGCCAACCAACTCAACAGCTTCGATACGGTCAACCTGGACACCTATACGGGTTTTCAGACGCCGGATGGTGTGCCGTACATGGAGTTTGGTGCCGGGATTGAAAACATCTTCAAGGTCTTGCGTCTCGATGTCCTTTGGCGCCTCAATTACCTCAACAATCCCGAAGCCAAGCGGCTGACCTACAGAGCTGGCTTTCTCTTTTACTTCTGATCTTTCAAAATCTGATGCCCGATGGCACATTCCAAGCAGCGATGCCGATCGCAATATTGTCGCTTGAGCTGGAGCAATGCCTGTGTCTGAAAGGCAGAATCTGCTTGTACCCCCAAGCTTTTCCATCGTTGGATGTCGCCATTGGACTCTCGCGGCAGGGATTCCAATAGTTGCATGGCCTGCTGTGTGTAGCCATCGTCTGCTTGCCGTCTGCCGTACAAAAACAGCATGGGAGCGATGATGTTGATGATGATCACCTGTATGGCCGAGCGTCCCATGGGCTTGCTCTTTTTCACTGACAGGCGATCAAAGCGGTAGTGTGTTTGCCAGTAGCGAGATGGCTTCTGTTCGAAAAGGTGCTCGATTTCTTTGGCATTGGCGCTTGCCAGTATCTTGCCAAATAGGTCCTCGGATTGGAACAACAAAGCAGCCAGTTGGGCAATGCGCACAGTGGGAAATCCCGCCGGGCGCATGCGAGAGAACTTCCAGCCCACCGCAGACAGAGGCGTCAATTGGTACTTGGACTGCAGAAGGCGATACTCTTGCTGCAATTTTCGGGGATACTCATCTCGCCACTGTGGCCTCAGAAAGCCAGCCTGTCCAAAGAGGAGTGCTTCCAGCTGCAGGAGATTGTGTTTGTGTCTCTGCAAAATGGGGAGGGGCAGCGAAAGGGCAAGCTGGTCAAATAGGGGTACATTGGTGCGCATGCCAAATCCCCGGCACAAAAATCGGTAAAATATGCCTTCCCAATCGTCCTTGCTGGCAGCCAAGGTATGGGCCATCTCTACGGTTTTGCTTTCCAGCCGCTCTACCATGAGTCGTTCCAGCCACAAGTTGCGCGAGAGGGGGGAGACTTGGGAAAGTTGATTGGCGCAGGGAATCCACTCTTTGGTGGCCTGCAGGCGCTGGTAGCTGTGGAGGAGATGGGAGTGAATGCGCCCGCGCAGCTCTAGGCAGGGAATGCGCTGGTGGTTGTGGTCAAAGATGGGCATGTCCTCTTGGTAAACGACATGGAGGATGACATTGTCGTAGGCCCGGTCCTTGGAGTGTCGGTGCTGGTCCCAGTCGGAGGCCTTGACATGCATTTCCACATTGCCTGCCCAAAGAATCTGGTCGATGTAGATGCGGGCGTTGAAAAAATCGGGTCCGGCCTGTTGGTTGAGGCTGCCAAAGTGTTGAATCTGCAAGCCTTGTCCATCGGTGGTTTTCAGTTGGGACAGATCGAATTGGCGGGTTCGCCAGATGTAATGCAGGAGTGCTTCTTTCATGTGCTTGGATTTGTGTGGATGAAGAAATGTCGAGCAGTCTTGACAAGAAAAACTGCGGTAATAGGACACGGCACCCCCACATTTTCCATAAAAAATGAAGAACTTTTTTTCTTGTGCAGGCGGAAAAAACTTGCTTTAAAAGGATAAATAAAATTACAATATGTATGGCTGTCGGCCTTCCGGACGGCCTTTCTATGCTGCGCTCAATGGATTTTTTTCAAAATCAAAATGGCTGGTGAATCACTTCTATTCATAATTCGTATTTTGGCTCAGCAAATCCAGATAGTCACCATATGGAAAACATCGATCAGCTCATCGTTGAAAAGGGAATGCCCCTCATGGAAGAGTTGTATGGCCCGTCGACTTCCGCCATCCACGATCAGCTGCAAAAGGCTGGTTCAGACATCGGTCACTACGGCTTGAGTGTGATCCGAGGAGGGACCCGGAAATTGGGATCGAGGGTGCTCCGCCAGTTGGCGCGCGCCATCATCAAGTCTCTAGGGGACCATTATCGCTTTGATGACAAAAAGATGGAATTTGTTCCTCTCAACTTAGATGCATCGAAAAACGCGTCGCCTTCCGAATCAGAAAAAAAAATCCCCCAGGTATTTTTGTCCTATCACCACGAAGACCAAGAGTTTGTGGAAAAACTGCGGGTGCATTTCTCCTGGCTGATTCGGAAGGGGGAAATGGAGTTGTTGTACGATGAAAACATTTTGCTACCGGGAGATGAGATCAACGAGCGAATCAAGTCTGCCATTGCGCGTGCAGATGTGTTGATTCCCTTGGTCAGTCCAAATTACCTTGCCTCGGATTACAACTATGAATTGGAGTGGCGCGACATTCAGGCAAGAGCCAATGATGGAAGTGGGGTCGTGATACTCCCCATTGTGGTGCGACCCTGTTTTTTTGAAGGTGCGGGCTTTGGCAAGTTTACCGTACTCCCAAGAGGAGGAAAACCCGTTTCTCATTGGAAAGATCCGGATGAGGCCTATCTGTCGATTGTCAAGTCCATCAAGGAGATATTGGACAAAAAAGCTGGAGAGACCATCAGTCGTTCCATTGGCATGCAGACCAAAGGCTTTTCTTCGGCTGTCGATAGAATACGTGCGGCCCATCAGGAAGGGGAGCACAAAACGGTTTTGGATCTGGGACCAGAATTTTTGGCGAGCCAAAAGCTCAGTCTGCTGGACCAGGGGCGCATCTGTTTGGACGTGGGGCGCTCTGCCTTGGCCTTGGAGCAGAAAAAGGAAGCCATTGATCACTTCATGTTGGCGCTGGAAAAGGTACTGCCACTGGGCGGTCCGGCAGCTGCACAGATCAAAGTAGAGATTTTTCAGCAACTTGTTGGAGTCAGTCCCCGCAATGCCCAGTACTGGTTTGGCATGGCGGAGGCCTATGGAGAAATGGGGGCCACCCAGCAGCGAGACGATGCCTACAATACGGCCGAAAAGATCAAGGCGGAGCAGGACTATCGCGACAATCTGCGGCGGGACATTCGTCTCTACCAGCTTCGCATCAACCGCGCACTGTTCTTTCGCGACATCGAATGGAATCTACAGCCTCAAGTGAACATCCTCCTGGGCAAAAATGGCTATGGCAAAAGTTTTTTGCTCAACATTCTTTTGTGCTTGCTCAAGGATCGCAACGAGATGATCTACGACATCCTCTCTCAGGGACAGTCGGAAAGCATTGATCCCTTGCTGTCGGTTTATTTGGAGAAAGGAGCAGAGCCTTATGTCATTCGACGCAACTTGACGGCCTTTTTGGAGACCATTGGGGAGATGCCGATTTTGGCCATTCCCGATGTGCGCTCTGTGGACAAGTCCCAGGACACCATCGTATCCGATCTGTACATCGAGGATTTGGTCAAGGAAGGAGCGCAGGACTTCATGCACAGTCGGCCCATTGGTCGTCTGATCAATCAATTGCTGTCCAATTTGGTGGAATACTACCGGGCGGCCGATGAGACTTTTTCTGCGCCCATCTTCAACCTCATGAGTGAGGTGATCAAGTCTTTGACGGGCAATAAAGTCTTCGAGTTTGTTGAAATTCGCACGACGAGCCGCAGCCGCAGCCAGCTGATGGTGCGCACAGAAAATTCGGATTTGCCACTTCCCTTCCAGCGCATGTCCCAGGGCACCACCTCTGTACTGGTCATCTTCGGATTGATTTATGAGTACTTGGAGGCCTTGGGCAAATACCGGGGGAGCGAGCTGCCGCCTCAAGAAGAGACGGGCATTGTGGTCATCGACGAGGTAGACGCGCACTTGCATCCAGAATGGCAACGCAAGATCGTGGGGCTGTTGCGAGAGCATTTTCCCAATGTACAGTTTCTCATCACCGCACACAGTCCCTTGGTGGTGGGAGGATGTTTGGATGGAGAGGTCTCTGTGCTGCGCAAAGAAGGAAAGGAGGCGTTTACGGTGGAGCAATTCGAAGGAGACTTCATCGGTTGGCAGTCGCAGGAGATTTACAACAAGATTTTCCAAATCGAGGAAATGGACCGGAGCTTTTTGCACTACCACTCTCTTTATGCATTCCGCCACGAGATCAAAGCAGAGATCGATGAATTGGAGGGAAAGTCAGACTTGACGGACAAAGAATCTGCCCGACTCGAAAAGTTGTACGACGATGAATATTACATCAAGAAAGCACACCAAAAGGCCCAGGATTTGAACAAGGAGGAGCAACGGCAGATTGGTAATCAGATACTCGAACAAAAGCTGAATCAAGAAAAAGAAGAGGAAAAAGAGAAGCCGAGAAAAGAAGGTGTATCGAGAGGTTCCAGAAGGCGGAAAACGAAAGGTGGGCAGGGAAAACGGAAAAATCCATTAATATGACCGCAGAAACCATTGTCAAGAAACTCGTGGAACTGTTCTCTGGCCACAGCATGGAGGAGGTGGAGAAGGACGATCTGAAAATGGTCAAGGATGCCTTTCACAAAACCGATCGGGACCAGCTCATGGAATTGGATGGCTACAGCACCTACTACTCCAAAATCCAACAGCTCAAGCAACAGTTGGAAGACATCCAGCAGAACCATGCCGATGCCAAGTCCCAAATCAATGCATCCATCATCTTGCTCAAAAATCTGTCGGAGAGCGACGTAGACAGTGAGTCCTCTTTTGATCTGCTGGCCTATTACAAGCAGTTGGTGGAGGGACAGTTTCAGTCAGCGCAGTGGGATGATACAGAGCTGGCCGTCTTTCGAAGCAAATGGGATTTCGTTTTTGAGTGGAAAGACTATTTCCTCTCCTACACCAATCGCAATGCCTCCGAGACCAACAGCGACTACCGCAATCTGCTGCGGCAGGTTTTCAGTCAGTTGCCCCGCGTAGAGGAGCGCACCCGGGTCAACCTGCTGGCCCGCGTCATTGCCAACTACCTCAAGCGCAACAACCTCCGTGGCTTTTTTGACAAGGACGTGCTCAAATGTGGAGACGATTTTGGCGACAAAATACAAGACTATTGTCAGTCGGCCTTTGCCTTTGTCCAACTGGTGGAGGAGGAAACCCTCAACGACAGCCCGACGGCAACCAATTGGTGCAAAAAAGAATACGATCTGTTTCAGACAGATTCTCGATTGGCAGAATATGTGAAGGTGGGGGAGAAAAATCGACATTTCTTCATCCTCACCGATTCGCACAGCGACCTCCGGCCCGCCAACTTACCCAACACCTACCAGGATTGGTTTCAACACATCACCACCACCAACTACCAGCTGGCTGCCAACAACAACAAGCAGCTGCGTCGGAGAATTCGCCAAATTGCAGAGCAGATCATCCAATCGCGCGAGGCGATCATTGCCGAGTTGTTGAGCAGTTGAGGTCTCCTTTTATTCTGTTGATTCTTCTTCTGTTGAGGGGGTGCGCTGGTACAGTTTGAACACATAATTGTGCTCATTTTTCTCGTCGGCAGTGTGCGCTTCCTGCCATTCTTCCGTCCATTCGCTCATGTCCAATTCTGGGAAGTAGACGTCTCCCTCCACACTGAGGTCCACTTCGGTGATGTAGAGCTTGTCGACATAGGGCAGGGCCAATTGGTAGATTTGGGCGCCGCCGATGATGAAAGCTTCCTCCTCGCCATTGTCTACGGCCAGTTGGAGGGCTTCCTCCAGCGAGTACACCACCAGGCATCCGGATGCTGCATACAGCGGATTGCGGGTGACGATGACATTGGTGCGTTTGGGGAGGGGCTTGCCAATGGACTCGTAGCACTTGCGTCCCATGATGATGTGGTGACCGAGGGTGGTGCGCTTGAAGTACTTGAGATCGGCTGGCAGGTACCAGGGGATGTCGTTGTCGCGTCCGATGACCCGATTGTCGGCAGTGGCTACGATGAGGGAAACAGTCATTCTAAGAGTCTTTGATTCTAAAAAAACGCCCGAACATAAGTATTTCGCTGCAAAAAATGGAATGGCCTCGGGCAATTATTTGCTTTGGTCTGCAACGAACTTTTCCACCCTGCCACTTGTCCTCTAAAGACAAACTTGCTTTTGAAGCTCCACTCCGCTACATTTGTTGACCAATGGTCCAAAACATTTTATTCAAGATTTTGCTGTCGCCGATTTCCCTCCTCTACGGGGTGGGGGTGAGCCTGCGCGACTTGCTCTATCGAGTGGGCTTGCTCAAAGGGGTGGCTTTCGATGTGCCAGTGATTTCGGTTGGCAACCTGTCCATCGGCGGGGCGGGCAAGACGCCTCACATAGAATACTTGGTGCGATTGCTCAAAGACTACATCAATGTGGTGACCCTGAGCCGGGGGTACAAGCGTGAGACCAAGGGCTTCCTCATTGGGCGGCGAGGGCATGATGCGCGGGTATTGGGGGACGAACCTTTGCAATTTTTGCGAAAGTTTCCCGACATTCTGGTCACCGTGGCCGAAAGCCGATCCTTGGCCATTCCTCAGATTTTGATGAAAGCACCGGGCGCCCAAGCCATTTTGTTGGACGACGCCTTCCAGCATCGCTCGGTAGAGCCCAGCCTCAATATTTTGCTCACCGAATACGATCGCCCCTTTGTCAAAGACTTTTTGTTGCCATCCGGGCGCCTGCGGGAGTGGCGGTCGGCCTACAGGCGAGCCGATATGATTGTGGTGTCCAAGTGCCCACCCGTTTTGTCAGAGGCAGATCGGCAGGCCATGATCCGGCGGATTCGCCCCTATGCCCACCAGCGAGTCTTTTTTTCTTACTACCAATACGGCCTTCCCTATTTCATCTGGAATGCCCAGCAGCGCCTTCGCCTGGGACCACAAATGCAGGTCTTGCTCATCTGCGCCATTGCCGGCACCGACTATTTGCTCGACTGGTTGAAACCGCAGGTGGAGCAGGTCATCGCCTTGGAGTATGAAGATCACCACTTCTTCAGCAAATTTGACTTGGGCAAGCTGCAAAGGACTTTCGAACGCATGGAAGGGCAGCAGAAATTGATCCTCACCACTGAAAAAGATGCCATGCGGCTGGAATTGCATCGCGATTTCTTAACTCAGCAAAGGTTGCCTATTTTTGTGCTGCCGGTACAGGTGGCTTTCCATTCGGAAGATCGGGATGCCTTTGACCAGAGCATTCGCGATTCTCTACTGAATTTTAAAGCCTGATGTACAAGTCTCTTTCTCCCGTGCTGTATTATCTGTATCAGTTTTTCAAAGGACTGGTGTTGTTCAGCTTCCGCATTTTTTTCTCTCGCATCGTCGTTCGTGGCAAAGAACACCTTCACTTGGATGGTCCTGCGATTTTGGTGTGCAATCATCCCAATACGTTGATGGACCCTCTCAATGCGGCCTCCCGGATCAACAAGGTGGTGTACTTTTTGGCCAATGCGGGCCTATTCAAGCACCCACTGCTGGGAAAGGTTCTTCGAAAGCTCTATTGCATCCCTGTGGAGCGACCGGTCGATGTGCAGGGGCGTCGGATTTCGAATGAGAAGAGTTTTGAAAAGTGCTACGACTTCATGGATGAGGGGGGATGCTTGTTCATTGCACCGCAGGGGGGAAGTAAAATGCGGCGCCACATCGGACAGCTCAAAACGGGAACGGCCCGGATTGCGCTGGGGGCGGAAAGCAGAAATGATTTTGGACTGGGGGTTGTGGTTCTTCCAGTGGGCTTGCATTATTCTTCGCCCCAAGAATTTCGGAGCAAGGTACTCATCAATGGGGGGGAGCCCATTCAGCTGGCAGATTACAAGGAGATTTATCACGAGCATCCGCAGCAAGCGGTCCGGAAACTCACCCAGGACATCAAGGATCGGATGGGCAGTTTGGTGATCGATGCCGAAGATGATGATGCCGAGCAAGTGCTGGACCAGATCCTGTCTTTGGAAGGGGCGGGGCGACCACAAACTTTTGAGCAGGCATTTGATGTGGGGCAGAAATTGGCCATTCGCACGGCTGCTTGGAAGGAAAAGTCGGCGGCTGCATACGATCGCTTTCGGGATGCCGGCCAGTCCTATTTTGATGAGTTGACCGGAAGTGGACTGAGCGACTCGGTTTTTGTTTCCCTGCAAAAAGAATCGGAATCCTCTGTGGCCATTCGCTCTCTGTTGGCCCTGGTACTTTTGCCATTGTTTGCATTTTGTTGGCTGCATCACGCCTTGGCCAATGGCTTGCCGTGGTTGTTGGTCAAAAAACTCAATTTGTACAAAGGCTACGCCTCCAATGTCAAAGTATTGAGCGGGGTGTTTACCTATCCGATCTTTTATGGTTTGCAGCTCTGGTTGGTGCATCGCTTGGGAGGCAATGGGCTCATCACTTTGGCCTATTTTGGATTTTTGTTGGCATCTGGGGCATTTGTTTCCTGGTACATGACTGATGTGCCCGCTTTGCTGGCCGAGAGGCGGGCGCGACGGTGGGCGCGGGTCAATCCCGGACCATTCGAGCGCCTGATGGAACAGAGGCGAAAGTTGGTAACACAGCTTCAGGAGGCTGGATTGATTGGATCTTAGGTATGCTCAACGGCTTGTCAAATTAGACGTACACATGTTTTTCCAACTTGTTTTCTGGGTTTTCATCGGAGCCACTGCGGTGCAATTGGCCTTTTGGCTATTGGTCTTTTCTCGCCTGGCCTGGCGGCGCATTCCGGAAGAAAATGGAACGGAAGAGGAACCTTCTGTATCTGTTATCATCTGTGCACGCAACGAGGCAGAGAATTTGAAAAAAAATTTGCCCCGTATCCTAAATCAAAACTACCGTTCCTTTGAAGTGGTAGTCGTAAACGATGGATCGACGGATGAGACGGCTAACATATTATTGGAATTTAATATAAAACATAGTAACTTGCATACCGTTGCAACTAATGACAAACCCGCCCACATGGTGGGGAAAAAGTATGCCTTGGCCAAAGGCATTGACACTGCGAAACACGACGTTCTTTTAGTAACGGATGCAGATTGCCAACCGCTCGACAACGGCTGGATTCGGCAAATGCAAGGAGCAATTAGAGGGGCCAAAACAATTGGGTTAGGCTATTCACCTTACGAAAAACGCCCCGGGTTTTTGAATCGCTACATACGTTTCGAAACCGTATACACTGCCGTACAATATTTCTCCTTTGCACTGATCGGAATGCCCTATATGGGTGTGGGCCGCAATCTGATATACCGCAAGCACTTGTTCCAGCAAGTAAATGGATTTCAAAAGCACGCGCACATTGCTTCTGGCGACGATGACTTGTTCATCAATGCTGTTGCTACTCCTCAAAATGTTGCCATTGTATTGAACCCCGCCTCGTTCGTTGTTTCCACCCCCAAGTTAGATTGGCAATCTTATGCCAAGCAGAAAACCAGACACTATACTACCGGGAAACACTATCGCCCCACTCATCAACTGATGTTGGGTGCGCTCTCACTGAGTCATTTTCTACATTATTTCGGAGGGATTGTGTTGATATTAAAAATTAGCACAATGTTTGCTAGTATTTTCTTAATCGGGCTAAGAATACTCATCCTAATGTACTTTTACAGATTGATTCTCAAAAAGTTGCATGCACAGGATATTTTGCCCTGGATCCCACTAATGGACATCATCATGCTCGGACATTACCTGGTATTCACGCCCTCATTATTGACCGGAAAAACAAATTCATGGAAGTAAACGTCCGTACAAAAACAACAAACCTCTCTCCGCGTGCACAGGAAGACTATGATCTGGTACTTCGTGCCATCGACGGAAATCAGAAAGCCTACTCGACCCTCATGGACCGTTACCGCAGCTCTATTTTTCATATGATGCTGAAGATGGTCAACAACCGGGAAGATGCAGATGACCTGACATTGGAAGCTTTTGGAAAGGCATTCAACAAGTTGCCAAGCTATGCCCCTCGCTACGCTTTCAGCACCTGGCTTTTCAAAATCGCCATCAACAACTGCATCGATTACATTCGCAAGAAGAGGCTCAACTTACTGTCAATCGACGATCCCATCGAACCGCACAGCGATCACGATTACTCTAGCAACATTCGATCCAATACCCTTGATCCGGAAGAAAAATTCATCCGCAAGCAACGCGTCAAACTGATGCGGACCATCATGGGCAAATTGAGCTTGAAGTACCGACTGATGATCGAATTGCGCTTTTTTGAAGAACTGAGTTACGACGAAATTGCAAAGGAGTTGAACATTCCTTTGGGTACTGTGAAAGCGCAACTGTTTCGCGCCAAAGAAATTTTGTATCAATTGCTACAACAGCCTGGTGCCAAGGCTTACTTGGACCACACCAAGCGACGTCCCAAGAACTCATCCCGCAAAAACAAAAACAAAGGCAACAAAGCAAGCCTCGAAGTCAAGGAAGCTCCCATGGCAATGGAGGCACAGAGATGAGACAACATTGACACCTGAATTGGTGTAAAGAGATCTGCATCCCAAATTTCCATGAACGGAGATTTGGGATGCATTTTTTTTTGGAGATTACTTGCTGCTGTACTTGTCAAATAGGCTCTCCCCCTCTATGGGCCAAAATTCAAACTTGGGCAATTCAAACTCTGTTGGCAGATTGCGCTTCCATTCGGGAAAAGGCGTTTTTTCAAAATCTACATTCATGAACTGATAAACCGAACGGGCCAGTTCCGGGTCTTGCAAGATCATGGCTCGCTTGGCAGAATGCGTGCCTCGCTTGACGGTGAGCAGATGGCCGTTGTTGAGGAATTGCATCAGGTAGGTGGCATTTTCGTGAGGAGTGCTTCTGTCCATGTCGCCCTGGATCAACAAGAGGGGGATGTCGTGTACTCGCTGCTGCCGAAAGGAGTCGTCCAGCTTGGAGGGCGGGCAGGCCTTGCGGGTTTCTTTGTAGTAGAGATTGATGTCGCCCAACCACTTTCTGGATTCGCGCGAATCTAGCAGACTGTCGCGCTGAGCAGAGATGCCCAGGCTGTTGTCGATCAAAGGGCCCATGGCATAAGATGTGGAGTAAGAATCGCGTCCCCGAGATCGATACGCCAGGGTTCGGTAATCGCCCTTGTACAACTCGCTGATGTACTTTGGCCAGGATTCGATGGAGGCCACCTTCCCCCGGGCAAAGGGATTCATATAGGCCAGTCGAAAATCGTCCACTCCCAGGGGAATGGTTTCGTCGATCTCCTCTGACGCTACCTGCAGGTGAACATCCACCGGGGCTTTCTCCAGGCGTTGGACAATGGTTTTGAAGGCTTCCATCAAACCCACCTTGGGCAGGGAAGCGGCCAGCGCAGGGTCTTCCTTGGCATAGGTTTCGATCTGTTCGAGGACCGCCCAGAGGCCTTTGGGATCATCGTAGGCATGGTCCAATGGTTCGACTCCCGAGAACAAGGCCCGGTCGCAATGCTCTGGATGCAATTGGATGTAGGCCAGGCCCCATTGTGATCCAAAGCTGGTGCCGATGAAGGCAAGTTTTTCATAGCCATAATGTTGTCGAACGGCTTCGATGTCCCCCACCAGGTGGAGAATGTCGTATCCTTCGATGTCCATTCCATTTGTTTTGCTTTCCTCGATGCATTGTTCCAGGGCCTTGCGCCGGTTGGACTGTCGCTCCACCAAGTCAAAGGGCTTGTCCTTGTAGCCATTTTTCCATCTGTAGACAAAGTCGCGTGGAGGCAGGCCTGGCGCATCGGGATTGCCTCTTTGGTTGATCAGGATGAGGTCTCTTTTTTGATTGACCAGCATCATTTCCCAGGTCCAGGCTTTGGCGCGTGGGCCTTGGTAAGATTGGTAAAAGTGGCGGGTAGAATACGGCTCTCCCGGTCCGGCTCCCAGAAATACGACGGGGGGCAAATTGGAAGGTTCCTTGGCCGGAAAATGGAGAAAGTGCAGACCGATCTGGCGGCTGTCTGCCCGCTGGCGGTTTTCGGGAACGAGCAAGATGTTTTCCGTTCCCGTGAATTCGATGTCTTCCTCTTGGATGTAAACGGCCTGAGAAATACAAGTCGCTTGTTGGGCAAGAGTGATTTGGGCCATGCCACTCAAGCACAGCCACAGTTGCAATAGATGTATTAGCTTTTTCATACCATCAAAGATGGAGCGATCGGCTGGAAAAAGATTGTAGAATTGGGACAGCCGGGATCAGAGCTTCCAAAAAAGGGTGTCGTCGATGATGGCCATGGCGGCAAACAGCTCCTTGGGGGTGAGGCCACTGCGCGACTTGATTTGGCGGTTGAAATCGGGCTGGTCGTAGTAATTGCTGGTATAGGCAATGTTGGTCAACTGCACATTGTCTTGCTGATTTTGGAAGGTGTAGAGGGCCCGCCGAAACTTGATGACCGAGATGTATTCCTCCAGCGAATAGCCCAGATGCTTTTTGAATTTTCGAAGCAAGGTCCTTCGACTGAGGTTCAGCTGTTGGGCCAGCTCATCGACCTTGGCGGGGTCTTCGCCATAGACCAGCGACTCCACCGCTTTGAGCAACTTGGACTCGCCCAGCTCTTGGTAGTGATCCAGAAAAAAGGCATCCAGCATGTCGCGTTTGTTTTCCAACACGGGTTCTTCGTATACCTTGGGCAGGAAATCTTCAAAGTATGGATCGAAGTAGTGAAATACCGAGTAATGCCTCTTGAGGAAGTTGGACAAAGGGGAGCGAATGAAGTGATTGATGCCCGTGGGATAAAAGACGATGGCCAGCCTGTCCAGCGGTCCGTGAAATTCCACATCTTGGTACTTGTCCACCAATCCGACGAGGAGAGAGAGAAAACCTTTGCCCTTTTGGTGGTGCTGTCTGCGCAGACGGCCTTCCGAGCTGACGACCGAGTCGCGGTAGATGCTGATGGTGGTCGTGATGTTTTGGTAAAAAGTGATCTTGGCAAAAAAGTCGGCTTCTGTGGCAGTATGGACGTAGTAGCCCTTGATGAGGGCCTGTAGCTGGGGGGCTTTGGGACGGATGAATTTCAAATAGCCAATGTCCATGATCTGGTTTTCTTTGCCTTTGTGCCGGTGGAGGCAATGGGGATCAATCCTCTATGGTAAATGACCATTGACCGAGGCTGTCCAGTTGCAATTCTGCCATTTGTGGCTGGCGGTCAGACAGGTCGGCCGGAGGAGGGGAGAGCGAAATTTCGGCCTTGTTGGCGTCGAGCCATTTGGGGAGGTAGGGCTCAAAATCCGGCAATTCTTTTTCCCACACCACCTTGAAGCCTTCGTAGGTAAAGCCGAGCACCTGCAAGCCATTTGCCTGGAATCCGGCCCGCAGATCGGCATTGCTCACCAAGAGATGTTTGAAGTCTGGCGAGGGTTTGGGGTAGCCCCAGATGGGGATTTCCTGCCCCGATTTGTCAT
Organism: Bacteroidota bacterium; assembly: GCA_039821145.1. Classification (GTDB taxonomy): domain Bacteria; phylum Bacteroidota; class Bacteroidia; order Chitinophagales; family Saprospiraceae; genus JBCCSZ01. The sequence continues at coordinate 154,977 of JBCBOS010000011.1, forward strand.
TGACCAATAGGAAAGAACCAGATTCGTAGCCATACACCTGTACCACGAAATAGCCCATTTGCGGGATGTAGTAGCGATATTCATAGGTGGGGAAATCCTCTGATATTTCGACGGCCCCTTCGCGGATGTTGCGCAGCGACTTTTTTTCGCCACTCAGCAGTCGAAAGTCGATGCCCTCTTTGCTTTGCGTGACGTACTGCTTGTCCTTTTTGAGCTGTTCTTTTTGGATGCGAGACATGCACTTTTGCGCCAATTCGTATTTGCCTGTTTTGATGATGCCCATGCAATCGTCATAAGGCGTCTTGCTCAGGTCGACCCTGGGCTTGTAAAATTTGACCCCTCCGCCATACACCCAGCCAATGATGTTGTCTTTGTTGCGCACCTTGAGCCAGGGCTCGTCATAGATTTGGCCTCTCAGGCTCACCTTTTCCGTCGTAGGCGTTTTTTCGTTGAGGTAGCTCAGTTCGTCTCCCTCCTTAAGTTCGGCCAGGATGTCGCCTCTGGTATTGGGTTCGGAGCGCAGTCGGAGTTTTTCTACCCAGGCATAAATGGTGATCACTTCGGAATCTTCTTCCGCAGGGCTGGCAGAAGTGACGGTTTCGTTGCTAGAGGGGGAAGCTGGTTGTTGGTTGGTGGTGGAGTTCGTATCTTTGCAAGAATAAACGGCAAATAGGAAAGTTAATATTATTATAATCTGAATTCGGTACATAGTATTGGCTATTTAGGTGCGTTTAGCAAAAATATATGTGTTTTGGGACAAAGTTTGCATGCTTATGCATAAATCAAAAGCCAAATCCTTATGAAAAAACAACTGTGGCTAATAGTAACGCTCTTGCTTTGTACATTTATTGTCTCTGCTCAGGAGAGCTACCAGCAGCGTTACATCAAGAAATTCAAAAAGATTGCCATCGAAGAAATGAGGCGGACGGGCATCCCTGCCAGCATCAAGTTGGGGCAAGGGATACTGGAGTCCAATGCGGGGAAAAGTACCTTGGCTCGCAAGGCCAACAATCATTTTGGGATCAAATGCCACAGAGGCTGGGAAGGAGGCACCTACTACAAGGAGGATGACGACTACGATGAAAATGGGCAGTTGATCAAGTCCTGTTTTCGGGCCTACCGGAATGCAGAAGCCTCCTATGTCGCCCACTCCGAATTCCTGCGCGACCCCCGCAAACGCTTTCGCTATGGCTTCCTATTCGACCTGGACCCCAAGGACTACAAGGCCTGGGCGAGGGGCCTCAAGAAGGCTGGCTATGCCACCAGCCCCACCTATGCTGAAAAATTGATTCGGGTCATCGAAAGCTACGAATTGTACCAATACGATTCTGAAGCCGTGGAGGAAGGCGGCGATCGCCCAAACAGGAGAGAGACGAGGAGGGAGCAGATGGCGGGCGTACTCAAGAACAACTCTGTCAAATACGTCAAGGCCTCGGGAACAGAATCGGCGGCCGACATTGCATCGCGCACAGGGGTGAAGCTCAAAAGCATCCGCAAGTACAACGAACGCCTGGGCGATGCCTATGAAAAATTGCCGGAAGGCACCTATGTCTACTTGCAGCGTAAGCGCGGTGGCTATCGGGGAAAGAAAAAATGGCATGTGGTACAGGAAAATGAAAATCTCTACGCCATCGCCCAGCAATACGGCGTCATGCTGAACAAACTCATGCGGCGAAACCGATTGGAAAACGGGCAAGAACCCGCCGTCGGAGAACCGCTCAAGATCCGGGGATGGTTCCGGGTGCCGAGGGGACAACGGCCCCGCCTGCGCTCAGAAGTCTTTGACGATACCCCTCGGATTGAGAACGATTCGGAAGAATTGCTGATGGAGGAAGAAGAAAATACAGAAGAGAATTTCGGCGGTGAGATCGAGGAAGAACTGGAGCTGGACCCCGATACAGAGCTCGATCCCGACTTCCCCACAGAGGAGCCATCAGATCAGCCAGTATTCGAAGAGCCCGGCACGCCCAATAACCCGGACCCTGGAACGGTGCAGGACGATCCGGTCATCGAAGAGCCAGTAATCATCGAAACACCAAACCAATTCATCTATCACACCGTAGAAAAGGGTGATACCTTGTTTGGCATCTCCCGCCGCTACAACACCACAGTGGACACCATCAAGCGGCTCAACGGCCTGGATTCCAACCTGATCAGTGTGGGACAATGGCTGAGGGTGAAGTAAGCAAGCATTCATTGACCAATGAAAATCTAGCAGATGCGCAAAATTTTACTCCTATCGACTTTTCTATTCGCCTTGCTGACAACGGCCCAAGGGCAGGGATTTGCCTTTGGACTCAAGGGGGGGATGACGGCTGGCTTTCAGCAGTGGAACAACTTTGAGCGCGACCCACTCCTGACCTGGCACGCCATTGCATTCATCGAAACCCTGACAGAGGACAATGCCTTTTCTCTCTTCGCCCAGGGGGGATTTCACAACCGGGGAAGTGCCGTGCGCATTCGTGCCTTTACCTTCGTGGACCCCAACACTGGGGGCAACCGTCGATTTTCAGGCAATACGACTCGATACGAATTCTACAATGTCTCTCTCTCGGCGGGTGGAAAGCAAAAGTTCTTGATGAGCAATGAGACCACTTCCTATTACTATCTGATCGGAATTCGGGGGGATTACAACTTGGGAACCAACCTGGATGATTTGTCCGGGACCAATGTGGCCTTCAACAGCCCATTTTTCCCACAAGACCCCTTCGTTCGGGACTTTACTTTTGGATTGATTCTGGGAGGAGGACTGGAATTCGAGTTTCAGGAATTGTTTGGAGGCCTCTTGGAGGTGACCCTCAACCCAGACTTTACCAAGCAATACGAACAATTGCCCATCCCCAATGTTTACAATCCGTTTACCATGCAAAATCAGACCCTGAGCGAAACCATTGTCCGCAATGTGACGGTGGAAATCTCCCTGGGCATCCGCTTCATCAACAGAGTGGAGTACATCGACTGAGCCTTACTGATGGCCGTACTTGAACTTGAAAAAGAGCAGAATGGAGGCCAATACCAATACAGCGCTGTTGGTGAAAATGATGGACATGGCATTCAAAAACAGGCCGTAGATCAGCCACAGGATCAGACCTGCGATCAAAATCAGCAGCATCCCCAGCGAGAGGTCTTTGGCAGACTTGCTTTTCCAGGTTTGGTAGACTTGTGGAACGAAGGCGATGGTGGTAAGGACACCTGCAAAGAGGCCAATGTATTCGACATTCATGATGCTAGAGGTTGAAAATGGGGCTGCATAATAGCAAATCCCAGACAGCTATCAACCTTTTTAGGACTTTTAATTGCTAATCTTTTCAAAGCTGGCGGCACGCCAAAAAGTATTCCCGTATTTTTGCACCCGGAAAATGCTCACCTTTTGGTGAACTTTTCTTTTACCAGAGATGTCCAAGGTATTGGCACCCATTTGTGGAGGCCTTATGCCCAGTAACCAATTGAGAAATGAGAATTGTCGGTTTATTTATCATGTGCTGTTTGACAGCTGTTCAACTATTGTCACAAGACCAGCGACCCAACCAGACCAGATTTCAAGTCCACATCAGCCGAGCGGTGGAGAGCATCGAGGTGGATGGGAAATTGGACGAGGTGGATTGGAAAAAGGCAGATGTCGCAAAAGATTTCTGGGAAAAAGATCCGCGAGACGATCGCCAAGCGCTCCTCAAGTCGACCGCCCGACTCACCTACGACGATCAATTTCTCTACGTAGGACTCACCTGTTTTGACAGCACCAACCACGTCATCCGAACCCTCAAGCGCGATGTAGAATATTGGGACAGCGATGCCATTGCCGTCATCCTCGATCCAGTCAACGAAGCCTCTTATGGATTCATGTTTGGGGTCAATCCGTTGGGCGTGCAGATGGAGGCGATCCTGGGAGGAAGCAGTGGCAGCGGCAATTGGAACAACAACTGGGACAACAAATGGTATGTGGAGACCCACCAGTACGACGATCGTTGGACGGTGGAAATGGCCATTCCCTTCAAAACCTTGCGCTACGAGGATGGAAAAAAATCCTGGGGCATCAACTTTCTGCGCAATGACAAAAAGCACAATGAGTTTCACGTTTGGGCTGCCATCCCACGGCAATTTTGGGGCATTGACCTCGGCTATGCGGGGCAACTGATCTGGGACGAGGCTCCCAAAAAGGGCAATGGCAATTACTCGATCATTCCTTATGGTACTCTATCAGCCAGTCAAGATTTTGAGTCACCCGGCGATCCACAACTCAAGGCGGCAGCGGGATTGGATGCCAAGGTGGCTGTGACCAGTGCGCTCAACTTGGACCTGACCCTCAACCCCGATTTTTCCCAGGTGGAGGTCGACGATCAGGTGACGAACCTGACCCGCTTCAACATCTCCCTGCCCGAGAAGCGAACCTTTTTTCAGGAAAACAGCGACATCTATGCCCGCTTTGGAATCCCTCCGGCCCGGCCCTTTTTCTCCCGCCGCATTGGCTTGGATGAGGATGGCGGAGCCGTTCCCGTCTTGTTTGGGGCCCGCCTGTCTGGCAACATGACCAAAAATCTCCGGGTGGGCTTGATGAACATGCAGACCAAAACGACCCGCGACCAAGCCGGGCAAAACTATACGGCGGCGGCCATCAACCAGCGGATTTTCAAGCGTTCGACCATCCGGGCCATGTTCATCAATCGGCAGGCATTTGAAGAGGGCGAGTTTTTGGCGTCGGATTATGGCCGCAATGCCAGCTTTGAATTTCGCTACCAAAGCCCCGATGGGCAATGGGAGGGCTGGTCGGCCTACAATCACTCTTTCAAAGAAGGCTTTGTCGACAACAATGGGTTTTGGAATGCGGGAGGTACCTATAGGGGCGCCAGGCTATCGGCCACGGTCGATTGGGTCAACATGGGTGTCAACTATTTTGCCGACATCGGATTCATCAATCGAATCGAAAACCGGGATGACTTGCGCGATACGACCATCCGGGTGGGGTATCGGTTGCTGTATTGGCCGGTCAGCTACGAGTGGTTTCTCAAGGATCATCCAAGCATTCGAGCACATATTTTCCGGGTAGAAAACTCCAGCTTTCTCACCCGCGACTACGACCTGACCGATCAGGAGTCTGAATTTACCTACCGCATGGTTTTTCACAGCAGTACCTCTCTTAGGGCCCGCGTCAATTGGAATCGGATCAACCTGCGCTTTCCTTTTTCCTTCACGGATGATGAACCGCTCCCCGTAGATTGGTACACCTTTGCCACGGCTGGCTTCCGCTTTTCATCGGATGAGCGAAAGCTGTTCACCTATGAGATCGGCGGGCGCTATGGTGGGTTTTACAATGGCAAACGCGCCACGGTGGTGGGGCGTGTCTCCTACCGGACCCAGCCCTGGGGCAACTTCAGCATCAATTTGGAGTACAACGACTTGCAATTTCCCGATCCCTACGGCAGTGCCCGTCTTTGGTTGATGGGGTCCCGCATCGACATCAATTTTTCGAAAAACCTATTTTGGACCACCTTCCTGCAATACAATACCCAATCGGACAATTTCAACATCAACAGTCGCCTTCAGTGGCAATTTGCTCCCATGTCTGACTTCTTCTTGGTCTATACCGACAATTATGCAGTGGAAAGCTTTGGGCCCAAGAACAGGGCCTTGGTCATGAAGATGAGTTATTGGCTGACGCTCTAAGGAGCATCTTGTCCACGACCTTTATTTCCCCTCGGGAAAACAACTTCGGATCATTTCGTCGAGTTCGCGCAAGTCCACAGGCTTGCACAGGAACTGGAGGGAGGCGTCTGCAGCAATTTGCTTGTTGTATCCGCTGATGATGATGACTTGAAAGGGCAGAGGAGAGCCGAAAGCTTTGAGTACGTCAAATCCATTTCCCCCGGGCATTTCAATGTCCAGAAGGACCAAATCAGGTGACCGGTCTCGAATGAGTCGAATGGCATCGGCGACATTGCCTGCTTGGCCGATGACTTCAATGGACTGTAGGTAGTTGGTCAGCATATTCACCAACAACTCCCGGCTGTTCTGTTCGTCATCTATGACAACAGCATGAATCATTTTTACTTCATCTCTTCAGTGAGGTAATACCCCAGTACAATGGTAGACAGACCATCAAAACTGTGCGATGTCATTGGAACATCTGCGCACATCGGTGTTGATCCTTGTGTGAATGGCAAGCGCTCATTTAGGGTTTGCTGCTTGCACGGCAGGATGATCCACCTTCGCTGAAACGAACAGAAATTTGATGTATCCTCTCTTTTTATTAGTAGCCTGTTTTCTGTTGTATAGCCCTAATTGGTAATCCCAATTGTTTGATAGGGAAGAATATTCGCAAAAAGTTTGCTGAAATGCACGGGAGCCAATGTTCAATTGATTTGAACGTGTCGAAAAATTGTCCGAACGTGTCGAAAGAGCCTTTCAACGTGTCATTTGGTCCAAATGGTCAGGCATTGGCCAATTTGATGGGCAGTTGGATGATGGCGCGCGTGCCTTGCTGTGCTGGGTGCTGGTCGGCGAGATTTTCCAGTTGAAAAGAGGCCCTTCCATGGCTTTCACCTCGATTGATGAGCTTGATGCGGTCGTGGATGATTTTGAGGCCCAGAGATTGGTGGTCATCTCCGGAGTCGTATTGGTCAATCTCACTTTGGTCGATCCCGATGCCATTGTCTGTCACAGTGATCTGCAGGTAGAACTGCTTGATTTCCTCAAATTCAATGCGGAGTAGGCCCTTGTACTCGATGTCTTTGAAAGCGTGTTTGATGGCATTTTCGAGCAGGGGCTGGATCAGCAGGGGGGGGACAAAGTATTGATTCTTCTGGGTTTCCTCCGGGAGGTGTATCTCAAAGTCGAATCGCTCGGGAAAGCGCATCTTTTCCAATTCCAGATAGGAGCGGATGAATTGGACCTCCTTGTCCAGACTGACGTATTTGAGTCGACTGAATTGAAGGCTGTCGCGCATCAGGCGGGAGAATTTGCTCAGATAGTGGTTGGCTTGTCGGATGTCCTTTTTGAAAATGAAATTTTGAATGGAATTCAGGGAGTTGAAGACAAAGTGGGGGTTCATCTGGCCGCGCAATGTCTCCAATTCTGCCCGTTGCAAATTGCGCTTGTAGGTCTCATCGATTTGAATGCGGCGGATACGGCGTTTGTACAGGAGCCAGATGGAGCCCGCCAACAGGAGCAGGACCGTTGATCGGAACCACCAGGTTTCGCTGAAGTGTGGGCGGATGAAAAAGTCGTATTGGATGGGTTGGTCGCTCCAAATGCCATTTTTGTTGCGGGCCATCAATTCGAATCGGTACGAACCCGATACCAAGTTGTTGAAGCTCACATCTCTGCCATTGGTGTACTCCCAGCTCGTATCCCGCTGGCTGTTCAGCATCCTATACCGATAGAAGGGGCTGTTCTGGGGTTTGGCAAAGCAGATGCCTGTGTAGTGAAAGGACAGGTCGTTTTGGTCATGGGCAAAGTCGGCCTTGGTCTGATTGGCGTAGTTGATGTTGTTGATGAGGACTTTTTCCAATAGCACGCTTGGGGGGTGTTGGTTTTGAACGATCAGCTCGGGAGAAAATCCATCGAGACCGTGATCCGTGGCCAGCCAGATCTTGTCGTCCCATTTTGAGATGGCATTGATGTAGTTGGTGGACAGTCCTTCTGATATGCTGATGGCTTGAAGGTGTCGAATGAAGGGCAGGCCCAAGGAATCGATCCCCAAGGTGATTTTGTCGACGCCCTTGTTGGTGCCCAGCCAGAGGGTAGAGTCATTTTCCACATAGATGGAGTTGATCAAATTGCTGGCCAGGCCATCGTCGAGGGTGAATGGACGGAGGTTTTGTTGGTCTATGTAGTACAATCCCTTGCCCAGCGTGGCTGCCCATACGCCCTGGTCTCGCCAGTGAGCGAGTTGGGTGTAGCGGACATTGAAGGCCTCGGTCTCTTGGCGAAAGGGCACAGGATCGCCGATGTTGTTCTTCGGGCTTTTGTACAGCCCGTTGATCGTCCCAAAGAGCAGGGTGTCTTTGGGGAATTCCAATAAGTCGGAAATGCGTTGGTTGAACTCGATGTATTTTATTTTGCGAAGACTTTTGTTTTTTCGGCTGCCCGAAACGACCCTCAGTCTGGTAGCATTGATGGAGATGTACTGCCCATTTTCCAATGGAAAAACTCTGACGGTTCCGTATTGCAGTGATGGAGCAGATCGGATGCCTCTGGGGCTGCGGGTGATCTTCAGTCCACTGGACGTAAAAAGAGTGTCTTTGACCAACGTAAAGCCCTGGTGGTTGTAAGCTTCTTTGTCATAGTGCATCTCTTCGACCTGTCGATCTTCATCCATGCTGTACAAGCGATTCTCTTCCGAACTGAAAAACAACAAGCCGTCCCAGCCGATGAGACTGAGGATGTTGGTTTTTTCCAAGGTCGATTGATAAATGCTGATGTGTTCTATGTCAAATGTCTTGACCTTGAAGATGCCTTCCTGAATTGTGCTGATCCAAAAATTGTCTTCTTTGTCTTTGACAATGGAGGTGACTTTTAGGTTGGGGAAAAAATGGCGGATGATTTTTCCTTCTCCCTCCAGGGAAAGCTGGAACAAGCCATTGTCGGTACAGACCCAGAGGTTTTCTTCCTCTATTTGGTACAGAAAATCGATCCGATCGGCGATTGTTGGACCGATGGGGGCAACGGTCCCTTCTTTGTACCTATACAGCTGATTTTTGTAGAAGTACAAAAAGGAGCCATCAGCTTGAATGGCTTTTGTACTCCGCTGTAAACGGAAGCCAGGCATGTTCAACAGAGCAGCCCGCATGATGGCTGTATTGGGGATTGCTGTTGTTGTCTTGATGTCGAGGTCCTCAAATCGAATGTAGCGTTTTTCGCACTGCCCTGTATTGGTATCCATCCACCAGTAGGAGCAGACCGAGAGATTGCCGTAGTTGAAATTTTCGAATGTTTTTGCCATCCAAAAGATGTATTGCCCCTCGCCATTGGTAGAGATGGATTCTATGTATTCGCCTTTCATGTGGTAGACCAGAGAATCATTCAGGGGAAATTCGTGGAATGTTCCGTCGGCGTAATAGCTGAGTCTGGCGTCGTAGGAGTTGAACCACAGGTGGCCCTTCTGGTCGCGGAAAATTTCGAAGTTGGTATTGTTGAGTAGACCATCGTCCGTTGTGTAGGTGCGAAACTCATAACCATCGTAGAGGCAAACACCCCGGTCTGTGGTGAACCAAAGGCGGCCGTCATCGGTCAGTTCGATGTCGTATACTTCGGAACTGGGCAGGCCATCGTAGGTGTTGTAATTGATGTAGTTGATGGGCTGGGACCAAAGGCTGTGGAGGGGGAGAAAGAATCCCATGACAAGTAGGCCAATGTGCCATCGGATCAGCTGAATAGGAGATGGAAGAGAGCAGAAACGACAACGCATCTTTTATTCCTTGAGTTTTTTCAGAATTTGCTTGAAGCTCACTTTTCGTCGGGCGGCAATGTCCAAGGAACTGCCATTTTTGAGATGTACTTTCCCTGCCCGACCGGGATCATAGCCCTCTACTTTGGTGCAATTGACAATATACGATTTGTGTATGCGAAAAAATACATTGGTCGGCAGCAACTCCTCGTAATAGCTCAAAGAGTGTGCGACCGTATGGGTCTCCTTGTTTTCGAGATGAAAGACGGTGTAGTTGCCCCTTGCTTCTATGCTGATGATGTTGGCAAAGGGCACGATGATGTACTTTTTGTGTCCGGGAAGGATGATTTGTTGAAGATTGGGTTGCTTTTTCTGCTCGTAGTTGGATTTGAGAAAGCGGACATTCTCTGTCTCATCCTTGCCGGCTTGCCTTTTCAACTTCTGGATCGCCATTTCCAACTCTTCCAAATCGATGGGTTTGAGGAGGTAATCCAGGGCGGCGTATTTGATGGCGCGGATGGCATATTGGTCATAACCAGTCACGATGATGACCTTGAAGAAGAGGGAATCGAAGGCATTGAGGATTTCAAATCCATCTCCTCCCGGCATTTCAATGTCCAGAAATACCAAATCTGGACGCACTTCAGTGATGAGTTGGATGCCAGATTTCACGTCGTGGGCACTGCCCAGTAGCTGTACCTCTTCTTGGTACATCTGCAGCATGGAAGTGAGGAGTTCTCTGCTGTTTTGTTCATCATCGACAATAACGACTTTGATCATAGCTTTTACAGGTATGGTAAAAAGACAGATTTTAGAATCAGTAACAGTCTGGAAGACTGCCTGGGCAGTTGATTTCACGAATTTGCATGGACGCGCTGTCTATCTATTGTGGTTTGGATGATAAATGTAGGAAAAAAACTAGATTTTATCTGATCGCGATTGCTTGAACTCTACCGAGAGGCCTGCAAATTGTCCAAAGGCCTCTGCTGCCAGCTCTGCTTTCTTTTCATTTGCCGAGCCGATGGACTCGAAGTACTGACAGTCAATGGATACCTTGGTCTTGCTCAATTTGCGTTTCCAAATGCCAACGACTCGTCCATCCAGCAGAACGACCGGGCGGAAAACACCATTGAAGGAGATGGCCTTTTGGTAGGCTTTGTCGACGGTGATCCCGCGACTTTCTTTGTAGCCAAGCAAAAATTCATCATAGGCAGGGAGCAAAATCACGCTTCCTGGCGCTGCTGGCGTTCTTTGCATTGGAGCCGTCCAAAATGTCAGTCCTTCTGCTTCGAAAGACAGGAGTTGTTGCCGAATCGTTTCGTGTGCCTGTCGGGCAAGTCGCACTCCCAGCCCCGACCACCAGGCAAAGTCGGAGACAGTTGCTGGGCCATGACTGGCAAAATATCGTTGGGCCAATGCGGTGAGGGCTGCTTCCTGGGTCATGTCTTGCTGTCCTTTGACTCTCTCGGTCATCAGGGCATAGGTCTGCACCTTTCCTCTGGGTGCGCCACTGCAAATGAGCGCATCCAGCTCGGCACCCAATAGCAGGTGGTACAGTTGACTTTTGTCCACTTTGATTCCCGCCTCTGCTAGGACGGTGTCCAGTTCGTCGCGGCTAAGATGTCCTCTTTGTTCAATGGCTTGGGCCATGGAGTCTTGGCTGTGTGCCAGGAGTTGGGGGGTGATGTCGAGTTCTTTGCGTCGGGAGCGAATTTGCGATTTGATGCGGGGGGCCGTCAGGGCGAGCATCCAGCGGATGTCATCGGGTGCCACGAAGTGCCAGGTGGGGCGCAGGATGTGGGTGCGCAGGATGTTTCCTCTGGAGAAAGTGTCCTCTACTTGGGTTTCCGCAGCAGCTTGTAGTCGCAGTGCGATGGCCCACTTGGCCATGGCGTAGTCCTGCGCCTGTACGACGCCCATGTGAGCGACAAGTGAGTGGCTGGTGTGAGGTTGTTTGTTGGCAAGCTGGTGGACTGCCAGTCGAGTACGGGCAATTTCATTGGCTGTCATTGCGATTGTTTTGCTTCCTGCTTTGTGGGGAGCAACTACCGTTTACGCTCGTATTTCTTTGTCCAAGTGTAGAGCGCATCCAGAGAAATGACACGTGGCAGGTGGCTGCCGGGGTGTTTGGGCGCCTGTGCTTGTACCGTCGCATCGGTGCGGGCTTGGGCAACTTGTTGGTAGAGTGCTTCGAGGGTCATCTCACAATCGGTATTTGTTCCCCTGATTATACTTGATTCCCTTTGGGAAAGTTACAACCCTTGGACGGCTTTCCCCTCATAAATGTGGCAAAAAATCACGAGTGTAAAAATAATTAGTTATTAGTGACTAAAATTTGAGAAAATATTGTATGTTTGAATGCATGAAGGAATCTACGAAGCAGCGAATCATTGCAGCAGCCATTGAACTGTTCAACAAGAGTGGCTACGGGACGGCCACTCTGTTTGAATTGGCCAAGGCGATTGGGATGACGAGGGGCAATTTGACCTATCATTTCAAGGACAAAGATCAGCTCCTACTGGCGATTGTAGACGAGATGTGGAACAAGATTTTGGTAGAGCGATACAAGACCAGGCAGTTGCCTTCTTTCAGGAACCTGCGAAATGAATTGCAGTTGTACCATCGCTTTCAAAAGGAATATGCCTTTTTGTTTTTGGATTTGCACGCCTTTACGCATCCTGCCATTCGGTCGAAGATACAGGAGATGACGGCACAGACGATTCGGGATTGTGAAATGGCCATTGCCTTTGCCATCGCTTCGGGCAACATGCGTCCGGAGCCCCACAAAGGCATCTACTACAACTTGGCTTTCAATACCTGGATGTTGACCTTTTTCTGGTCGGCTCAGCAAAGCATTTTTGGGGAGACGGCGCGAAAGGATGGGGAAAAAATGGTCTGGAGCATGCTGTTGCCTCATTTTACGGACAAGGGAGTGGCGGCCTTTGAGGCCTATTTTGGCCAGGACTATCTGGAAAACTTTGGCCAAGCCTTCGATGCCAAAATCGACAACTATTTGTCTTTTTGACGAAGCGGAACGGCAATCCTTTTGTCGAGAAGAAAAGTGGACATACATCACCTTACAAAATACATTGCTGTAAATATGTTTGACAAAAATACCTTTCAAGACAAAATCGCTTTGGTGACGGGTGGCCGTTCTGGCATTGGCTTCCAGATCGCCAAAGATTTGTTGCAGCTGGGGGCAACCGTCGTCATTTGTTCCCGCAAGGAAGAACCACTGGCGAAGGCCCGCGAAGAGTTGAGTGCATTTGGAAGGGTGGATTCCTTGCCCTGTGACATTCGGCAGGAAGAAGCCATCGCGCAACTGGCAGATTTCATCGCCGAAAAATACCAGCGGCTCGACATCCTCATCAACAATGCTGGCGGACAATTCCCCAGCCTGGCCGAACACCTCAACAACAAGGGGTGGAATGCCGTCATCAACAACAACCTCAATGGGACATTTTACATGACCCGCGACATGGCCAAGCGTTTTTTCATTCCGCAGAAAAGCGGCGTCATCGTCAACATCATCGCAGACATCCACCGGGGCTTTCCTGGAATGATCCATACAGGAGCGGCACGTGCAGGCGTGGAAAATATGACGAAGACCCTTGCCCAGGAGTGGAGCGATCACAACATCCGCATCAATTGTGTGGCACCGGGGATCATCGAAAGTTCTGGTCTGAACAGTTATCCACCGCCCATCCTCAACATGTTTGAACAGGCCAAAAAAGCCATTCCGATGGGACATTTCGGGAAGGTAGAGGATGTCTCCAACGCGGTCTGTTTTTTGGCCAGCCCTTTGGCTTCTTACATTTCGGGCGTCTCTCTATACGTGGACGGAGCACAGCATTTGAATTTTGACAAAATGGGACTGGCGAACGTCATCAAGTCCTTTATGTGACATAACCCACCTGGCCGAAAGCAGTTTTGTCCAGGCGTTCATCATACAAACACCATCTGTTTACCCCTAAGATCAAATAAGCAAACCAATGAAGGAAAAAACCATTTTCATCACAGGAGCGAGTCGAGGGATTGGCAAAGCCATTGCTTTGAGACTGGCAAAAGAAGGAGCCAACATCGCCATTGCTGCCAAGACCGTTGAGCCACATCCCAAATTGGAAGGCACCATACATACGGCTGCTGCCGAAATCGAAGAGGCCGGTGGCCGGGCCTTTCCCGTGCAGGTAGACATTCGGGACGAGGAGATGGTAAAGGCTGCTGTTGACAAAACAGTTGCTCATTTTGGAGGCATTGATGTGTTGATCAACAATGCCAGTGCCATCAATCTGAGTCCCACTCTCTCCATGCCCATGAAGCGCTATGACCTCATTCACGACATCAATGTCCGGGGTACCTTCATGGTGTCCAAATATTGCATTCCGCATTTGAAAAAGGGCAGCAATCCACACATTCTCATCCTCTCTCCTCCATTGAATATGGACCCCAGCTGGTTTGGTCGCCACCTTCCTTACACCATCAGCAAGTACGGCATGAGCATGATTGCGATGGGCCTGGCCGATGAGTTCAGAGAAGATGGCATCGGTGTGAATGCGCTGTGGCCCAAGACGACCATTGCTACGGCAGCTGTGAACAATCTCTTGGGAGGGGAGAAATTGATGAAGTGCAGCCGAACACCACAGATTGTGGCAGACGCAGCCTATGCCGTGCTGTCCAAGCCATCGAGGGAGTGTACGGGCAATTTTTTCATAGATGAAGAGGTACTCCAAGCGGAAGGCGTGACAGATTTTGATCAATATGCAGTGGATTTGAGCCAACCATTGATGCCAGACATTTTCATTTGACAGCAGGCCATGGGAGCGAAAAAAGTACTGATTACCGGGGGATCGGATGGTCTTGGATTTGAATTGTCCAAGCGCTTTGCCAGCGATGGCTACCAGCTGTATTGGGTAACGCTTTGGGAAGAAGAGGCGGTTGTAGCCAAAGATGCGTTGTCCAAATTGTTTCCCCAGACCAAGGTCGATTATCTCGTACAAGATTTGACTGAGGCAGATGGGGCCGAGAAAGTCCATGAGTGGGTGAAGGGCCAAGGGGAGCAGTTGGATGTATTGGTCAACAATGCGGGCATGGGGACTTTTGGATCGAGTCATTCCATTCCCATGGAAAAGGAGTTGCGCATGATTGAGCTCAACGCTGTCAGTCTGTACAAAATGACCCGTCTTTTTTTGGAGGGCATGATGGAGAGAGATGCGGGTGTCATCATCAACATCAGTTCAAACTCTTCTTTGCAGCCAGTTCCGAAAATGGCGGCATATGCGGCTACCAAGGCGTTTGTCTCTCACTACAGCCAGGCCTTGGACGAGGAGTTGAGAGAGCTCCGGTCCAATGTCAGGGTGATCACGATTTGTCCGGCTGCATTTGGCGACACTCGATTTCGGGCGTTGGCGAATATGGATCGGGTCAAGACCTTTCGAGGCCTGATGGCCACCTCCAAAAAGGAAGTGGCCAATGACATTTGGAAGGGGTTTCAGAGGGGCAAGGCCTTTCAGCTGTCGGGGATCAGGCTTCGTTTGTTGTATCCCTTCATCATTTTGTTGCCCCGCGCCATTACGCAGCGCATTGTCAAGTGGGAAGTATCGGAGTCTCAGTAACTCCACAAGTCGTGCTCGTAGTTGAAGATTTCCTTTTTGATGTTGTCAGATTCCAGAAGCGCCTCTCTTCCGGTTGCATAGTCGGCGATGCGGCGGTCGTGTACATTGCTTTCCTTGACGATGTAGCTGTCGAAGAACCGCCGTTCCAGGTGGTCCTCCCAAGACAGGGCTGCGCCATCGTTGCCAGTAGTGAATACTCTTTGGTGGGCGAGGTATTCTCTGCAGTGGGGGTAGTAGATCCAAAACAGGGGTTTTTCATACCGAAAATTTCCATTGTCATCGACTACCTTTTTGATGGGGGCGATGCCCAGGATTCTCACCCGTAGGGTAGAGTAGCGGGTATCGAAAAACCAGACTTCTTTGATGCGGTACTTGACGATGTCTTCGGGATTGAGATCGTCTTCGACAAGTTCGTAAGTGATTTCATAGGTTTCGGGGTCCATGACTTGCACCGTATCGCTTTGACTGATTGTGGATGCCAACTCATCGGCAGGCATTTCGAAGGAAAACTTGTCGTCTTCGGGGCTGTAGGCTTTGATGGCCCCTTCCCGGATGCCTTCAATCAATACATTGACCAGCGGTGCTTCTGGGTAGCGGAAGGGGTGGTTCATGGTTTGGCGCGTGTCGATTTCTCGCCAGATGCGTTTTTCCCATAAAATATCGGCTTCTCTGATCGATGGATAGGGCAGTACCTGACGGTCTTTCAGGGTATATTTGGGGGCTACTTCGTCGAGTGGTTGGCTGTACAGCTGTGGTGTACTTATGCAACACACACAGATCAACAGGCAGGCAATGGATTGGCGCATCAACATCATGACAAATCAATTTGAGAAGGGCTTTCCCTTCGTGAATGAAATTTGAGTGGCAGTGACTACTTGTCCAGCTCGTATGATTGAAGTAGATGTCTTGCGTCCTGTGCGATTTGAAGTGATGGGAATTTTGTGAAAATCTTCTGTATAACGGCTGCTTGGTGGCCAAAATTATGGGGAGCTTGGGAAAATTTGCTGCTTCAAGGAGTTGTGGAATGAATTGAAAAGCTCCGGTCACTCAAGTGAACCGGAGCTTTTGCTTTTGCACCAATGGATGTGGGTGTTGGCTGATGCGAAATGTGCTCAGCGATTACTTTTTGGTGTTTCTAGTGGTTTTGCGTTTTGCCGTTTTTCTAGTTGGTGTTGCTTTGGCAGTTGTTGCCTTGCGAGTTGTGGTCTTCTTTATTGGCGTCGCCTTAGCAGTCGTTGTTTTGCGAGTTGTTGTTTTTCTAGTCGGCGTTGCTTTGGCGGTTGTTGCCTTGCGAGTTGTGGTCTTCTTTGTTGGCGTCGCCTTAGCAGTCGTTGTTTTGCGAGTTGTGGTTTTTCTAGTCGGTGTTGCTTTGGCGGTCGTTGTTTTGCGAGTTGTTGTTTTTCTAGTTGGCGTTGCCTTGGCGGTTGTTGCCTTTCGAGTTGTCGTCTTCTTGGTTGGTGTTGCTTTAGCGGTTGTTGTCTTGCGGGTTGTCGTTTTTCTAGTCGGCGTTGCTTTGGCAGTTGTTGTTTTACGAGTTGTCGTCTTTTTCGTAGGCGTTGCCTTGGCGGTCGTTGTTTTACGAGTTGTTGTCTTTTTGGTCGGAATTACTTTAGCGGTTGTCGTCTTACGGGTTGTCGTTTTTCTAGTTGGCGTTGCTTTGGCAGTTGTCGTTTTACGAGTTGTTGTCTTCTTGGTCGGCGTTGCTTTGGCGGTCGTTGTCTTGCGAGTTGTCGTTTTTCTAGTTGGCGTTGCTTTGGCAGTTGTTGCCTTTCGAGTTGTCGTCTTCTTGGTTGGTGTTGCTTTAGCGGTTGTTGTCTTGCGGGTTGTCGTTTTTCTAGTCGGCGTTGCTTTAGCGGTTGTCGTCTTACGGGTTGTCGTTTTTCTAGTCGGTGTTGCTTTGGCAGTTGTTGCCTTGCGAGTTGCAGTCCTCTTTGTGGGCGTTGCTTTGGCAGTTGTCGTTTTGCGAGTTGTTGTCTTCTTAGTCGGAGTTACCTTAACAGTTGTCGTTTTACGAGTTGTCGTCTTCTTTGTGGGCGTTACTTTAGCGGTCGTTGTTTTGCGAGTTGTGGTTTTTCTAGTCGGCGTTGCCTTAGCGGTCGTTGTTTTGCGAGTTGTGGTTTTTCTAGTCGGCGTTGCCTTAGCGGTCGTTGTTTTGCGAGTTGTGGTTTTTCTAGTCGGTGTTGCCTTAGCGGTCGTTGTTTTGCGAGTTGTGGTTTTTCTAGTCGGTGTTGCCTTGGCGGTCGTTGTTTTACGAGTTGTCGTCTTTTTGGTCGGTGTTGCTTTGGCAGTCGTTGTTTTACGAGTTGTTGTCTTTTTGGTCGGCGTTGCCTTGGCGGTCGTTGTTTTACGAGTTGTCGTCTTTTTGGTCGGTGTTGCCTTAGCGGTCGTTGTTTTGCGAGTTGTCGTCTTCTTAGTCGGTGTTACCTTGGCAGTCGTTGTTTTGCGAGCCGTGGTCTTTTTGGTGCTGGTAGTTGTCGTTTTGCTGGTAGTAGGTTTTCTGGTAGAGGTTCTTTTGACAGTAGCAGTACTGGCAGTTTTCTTTGTCACCGTGGTTGTTCTCTTCTTAGAGACCGTCTTTTTTGTGCTGGACGCAGCTTTGGTTTTTGCTGCTTTGTCCGTTGCCTTTCCGGCGCTTACCGTTTTTTTGGTCGCCGTTTTTTTACTTGTTCTTTTGACAGCCATTGTTCCCAAATGATTTTGTGAAAAAATAATACAATAGATATTAGACGATTTTTTGATGTGAAGGATTCAGATCGACCGTCCTTTTTGAGAATTTCAATAATCATTCCCTTTTCCAATTGTCAATTCTGCAATGGTTGATGGACTCGCACCGAATTTTTCACAATGGTCGAAGAGAAGTGGGGTGGAAGGATGAAAATGCAGTGCAAATTGTTGGTTGGGATCGAGGGAAGAAAAGGAGTTCTCTGGGGCAAATTGGACGCTGGGATAACGTTTACAAGTGCTAGAGGGTACTTTGTCAACCAAGAGGAGCAATTATTTCAGCAAGTGGGGTAATTTTTCTACATTACATCAACAAGGTGTAAGCTAAGAAAGTAAAACTACCGCACCAAGATTTAATAGCGACGATACCCCGAAAATTACCAATTATTTTCTTTTACGATTATGGATGATCAACCGGTCAAACCGTATTGGAATGAAAAGTGGTTGGCAGTGTCTTTCAAAAAGGATACTTGCAAGACCCAATACGAAATTTCAAATTACGGACGAATAAAAAGCATTCACCGGGTAAGCGGGAAAATGCGGTTGCTGAAAGGTTCTACCATAGAGCGTGGATTCAGAGTGCTCAACGTACGTCTGGAAGACAACAGTCGCGACTCTGTCATGGTACACCGATTTGTGGCCGAAAATTTCATCGCCAAACCCGATGAATCTCACAAGTATGTTCTTCACATCAATGGTGACAAGTCGAACAATCGATGGACCAACCTCCGATGGATTACCCACGAAGAATGGGTCGAACACATGCTCAATACGCCCAAGCGAAAGGCCTCGGACAAAAATCGCCAATGGAAACTCAACGAATCTCAGGTCAAAATGATCAAGCGCATGCTGGCCAGAGGGAAAACCAAGGATACAACCATCGCCCGCAAGTTCAACATCTCAGTGACCCACGTAAGGCGAATTGCATCTGGAGAGAATTGGGGCAATGTGACGGCAGACTGAAGGAGAGTTGACCCACAACCTTGGCCTTTGGGCACAAAAAAAGGCCATGCTTACTAGTTCCGCATAACCTTATCCTGTGCATGATCGGGTGGTGTTGTCCTTTCCCGATCACCCTGACACAATAATAGGCCTTAATTGTTAAGTACAGGTGAATCGACTTTTAAGTCTTTGTTATTCCTCCCATCAAGTCCTTCAAAACAGCTCACTGACCTTGGAAAAAAGCCTTCGGATGGCTTTCGGCTTGGAAAAGTCCTATCTTGACCAAAATGATTGAGCTATGACGACCGCTGTTACTGCCTCCGACCGGAGAAGATTGTTGGAAATTGGCTTGATTGCCCTGACTGGCCTGGGTAAATTTGTATTCATGGATTGGCTCAATTGGCGATTGCCCTACATCCTCACCGCCTGCCTGTTCTGGATGGGATACATTCTGTATCGCCGTCGGCAGTCCCCGAATATCCTTTCGCAATGGGGACTGAGCACCAATCGCTTTCAAAAAACTTTTCTTGAACTGCTTCCCTTGGCACTTCTGAGCACATTGGCCTTTGTCTTTTTGGGGGAATACTTGGAGACGAGTGTCCTCAACAGGAATGTCCTTCCGCTCTTGTTGGTCTATCCCTTGTGGGGCATCATTCAGCAGTTTTTGATCATCGGTTTGATTGCCCAAAATCTACAACAGCTGGAGGCGGTGGACTTGTCCAAGGGATGGATTGTATTGATTGCCGCTCTTGTATTTGCCGTTGTCCATTTTCCCTACCTTTTGTTGGTGGGAGGGACGTTTGTCCTGGCCTTGCTCTACACCTGGCTGTTTCTCAAAGGGCGCAATCTGGTGGTCATGGGCATTTACCACGGTTGGCTGGGAGCCTTCTTTTTCTACACCCTATTGGGCAGAGACCCCTGGAATGAGGTCTTTGCTCAATGGATGGGATGACTTTTGTCATCGGCGACGGGGAATGAGTGTATTGGGAAAGACAATCATGCTTTCGTGTCCATTTTTGTCGACAGCCGCGACCCCAAACAGATAATTGTCGATGACAATTCCCTTCAGGGTAACGTCTACTTGTTTGCCAACATAACGAGAGTATTGCCACTGCGGCGAGGTGGTGTCGCGCCAATAGACTTTGTATCCAAGAATGTTTTCGTCATCGGAGGCATCCCACTTCAGGCGAGTCGAGGGCTGCACAGCACCACCGATCATCAAGCCAGAGGGTTGGGAAGGGGCCCATGCCAAGGAGGCCAAGGTGATGGCGTTGACCGCCGTGAGTTTGGCTGCATAGTCGAAGTTGACTCCTTCTATGACGTCTCCATATCGAATGCCATCTTCTGTCCGCAAATCCTGGTGCTGTCGTTGGTACTGTTCGTGGGTCTCCATGATGCGCACCCCAGGGAAGCCCGCATCGTTGAAGGGTTTGTGGTGACCGCCTCGCCCAAATCGATCCAATCTGTAGATCATCACCGCTTTGAGATTGGTCATGTATTCCGTGGTCATTCGGTGGACATATCTGGCCAGTTGTCGAGATGGGCCATCTACTTCGCCTCCGTAAAATCGGCGCCAGATTCTCTTTTGCTCATCGTCATTTACCGGAGTGGGTTCTGAGAAGACCCGAAAGCTGCTGTTGTCAATCACGCCGTCGATGCCTTCGATGTTGCCGATCATGTCGTTGTTGAGAATGCCGCTGATCTCCCAATTTTCTGCCCGAGCCTTTTCTGCCAAATGTTTTCCCCCAAACAAGCCTTGCTCTTCGCCGGACAGCCCCACATAAGCAATGCTTCCCGCAAAGCGGTGCTTGCTCAAGACACGAGCGGCCTCCAACACACCTGCCATGCCAGAGGCATTGTCATTGGCACCGGGCGAATCGCTGGTGTAATCCACCGGATCACTGACGCGAGAGTCGATGTCTCCACTCATCATGATGTAGCGATTGGGGTATTGACTTCCCCTTTGGATGGCCACCACATTGACCACCCAAGTGTCTTTGACAATGCGTCGGTTGCTGCCCTTGGGGACAAGGGTACGTTGGTAAAACACTTCCAGGCACCCCCCACAGGCATCGCTGATGCGGTCAAACTCCGCCTTGATCCAGCGCCGGGCAGCACCAATGCCACGTGTATCCGACAAAGTATCAGACAAGGTATGTCTGGTGCCAAAACTGACCAACTGTCGGATATCCTTTTCGATCCGATCTGGCGATACCTCATCGATGATCTGGTAAATGGTCATGTCTCTTTGAGGTGGGGCGGTTTCCTGGGCTTGTCCCTCTTTGACGATACCAGCAATCAACAGCAAGAAAATCCAAAAATGAGGCCTCATAATTTGCGAATTTTGATGTTGCGGTACCAGACTGGATCGCTGTGGTCCTGAAGTGCGATGCGTCCTTTGCGGGCCTTGCCAAAGTCGGGCATGCTGGCAAATTTGCTGTCGGCAACCATCTGGTTCCACTGGTCGGTCCACATCTCATAGGACACCACTTTCTGGCCGTTGAGCCAGTGCTCTGCTTTGCCTTGGTTGACCACCAGGCGCACGGTATTCCACTCTCCGGCAGTTTTGACAGTTTCCTCCGAGCAGGCAATCATGTCGTATAGGTCACCAGCTCTGTGGGTTTGGATTTTGGCATCTGGGTGGCAGGAATTGTCGAGGACTTGCATCTCCGGACCTGTGAGAAAGGCGTAGTCATAAGCGTCGGATTCCACCACGTTGAAGAAGATGCCACTGTTGCCACAAGGATTGATTTTCCATTCCAACTGCAGCTCAAAATTTTCGTATTCGTCGGCAGTCACAATGTCGCCGCCATCCTGGGCCCGCCAGCTGCCATCGTCTTGCTTTTGCGCATCCAGCATCAGAGCGCCATCTACAACCTTCCAACTCGACCCGATGCTGTCCTTGCGGTAGGTATGCCAGCCATTCGTCGTTTTGCCATTAAAGAGCAATTGCCATCCGTCGGCTTTTTCTGCTTCGCTCAAGCTGTTGAGGGTGGGCGTTGGTGCAGGTGTTTCCACTGCGGGAGGGGTCTCCTCTGCACTGCTTTGTTCATTGCCATTGCCCGAGTTGCAGCTTCCAAAACAAATGGCCAGTAACAGAAGGAAAAGAGGGTAAGAATTTTTCATGTTGGCGTTTTTGTTGCTAAGTTAAAAATATCGTGGCAAGGCCGAAAAGTTTATTCTGCAAGCAATTTTGTCAAGGCGCCCGAAGATGCTTATCTTGACGGTGTGAGAAGCGAAGAAAAGACAAGCACAAAATCATCACCTATGTCTGTACTGCGATCTTTTGAAAGTCTACATTTGACCTGGTTTCATCATGCTCTTTGGCTGCTGCTCCTTGGGAGTCTGTGGTCTTGTCAGAGCGAGTCTGGAGCATTGCCTGTGGAAGTCATCGACAGTCGGTTGCGGGCCATGGAGGCGGGCATCATCGACCAGAAACCAGAGCAGGTGGCAGCCATTTACGCGGACGATGGCTACGTGCTGAGTCCAAACGGTACATTGGCCCAGGGGCGAGAGCAATTGGACGAGTACTGGGGCGGAATGAAGGGGCGGGCCACCCATTGGAAGCTGACTTCTCTCGCCTTGGACCGCAGCTTGAAAGGCCTTACGGAAAGTGAGGCATGGAAAAAGTTGGAGTACATTCCACCTTTGCCTTCTGAGCAAGGCATCGAACTGGATGCCAATGAGAGCTATCTCTACCAACTGGGACGCTCTGAACTGACGCTTGTTCGCGACAACAGCATGCGGGTGACTACAGTCTTCTTCTTACTGGTATGGAAAAAGGTGGGCAACGACTACCAAATTTTCATCGACACCTATCGCGGGAGCTGATGGCACATACTTCTGGAATCATCAAACACCGCTGGGACCTCAAACCCTCTGAGGCCATGCAACTGCAGCAATCCTTGCGCGACAAGGTGCTCATTCAGCCCTTCGGCCGCCCCATCCGATACATTGGCGGGGCTGACATTTCCTACAACAAAGGATCGGCAGAATTGTATGCTGGCATTGTGGTATTGGACTACGAAAGTCAGCAAATCCTGGCTTGGTCTACCATCGTACAGGAATCTCCCTTTCCCTACATCCCCAGTCTGTTGTCGTTTCGAGAGCTTCCACCGTTGATGCAGGCCTGGGAAAAACTACCTTTGATTCCCGATGTGATGATGACCGACAGCCAGGGCATTGCCCACCCACGACGAATGGGAGAGGCCTGTCATTTTGGTCTGTTGACAGGTATTGCATCCATCGGTTGTGCCAAGAAAAATCTCGTCGGCACCTACGAAGAACCGCCCAAGGAGCGGGGGGCATACCGTCCGATCCAGCACCAGGAAGAAGTCGTAGGCTATGCCCTCTGTACCAAGGACGGCATCAAGCCCGTCTTCATCTCACCGGGTTATGCCATCGACCTGGAAGAAAGCCGCGACATTGCCTTGTACTGTGCCCGCGGATACAAAATTCCAGAGCCGACCAGGCAGGCCCATTTGCTTGTCAATCGATTGCGCAGGGGGGAGATCGAGCCAGGTGTTTGGCAGCGAGGAGAAGATTGAATTAACTGGAAATTAACCAGCCTGGATTGATTGCTTTGGCCCTTTGCGGTATCTTACCGACTTTTCAAACCAAGCGATTTGTATGAAAGACATTCAGCTGACCATTTTTGATTGCGATGGCGTTTTGGTCGACAGCGAAGCCATTTCCAATGCAGTGGTTGCGGAGATGCTGAGCGATCAAGGACTGCCGATGACTGCTGAGGAAGGAACGCGTCATTTTGCAGGGACGTCCATGAAGTACATCCACGAATTTTTTTACCAAAAGACTGGTTTGTACCTGCCCGATGATTTTGAAGAGATTTATCGCGGCAGGAGCTTCGAAGCCTTCGAGAGAGACTTGCAGGCTGTGGAAGGGGTCAGAGAAGCCATTCAGCAAATTGACTTGCCTCGCTGTGTTGGGTCCAATGGTCCACTCAAAAAAGTGCGCTTCAATTTGACCCTCACCAACTTGCTGCCCTTCTTTGGCGACAATCTGTTCAGTGCTTATGAGATCGGGCGATGGAAGCCTTTACCAGACTTGTACTTGCATGCGGCAGCGCAGATGGGGGTGGCTCCTGCACATTGTGTGGTCATCGAAGACAGTGTCTCGGGGGTACAGGCGGCCAAGGCGGCGGGCATCCGCGTCTTGGGCTTTGCCGGGCATGGAAGTGGGGACGGTTTGCGCGAGGCAGGAGCAGAGGTCTTTCACAAGATGTCAGAGCTGCCGGATCGGATTGCGGCATTGCAATGAATCTGTGGAGCGTTGGGAAGAAATATTGGCCATCGACTGTTGTTGAACCATTGAAAACAAAAGCATATGAAATCTGCTCCTTACCTACTGGCGACCACCAACTGGAAGGTCGTTCAGCAAATGGACTACCGGGTGGCTGTTCTCCCCTGGGGTGCCACTGAGGCCCACAATTATCACTTGCCTTATGGAATTGACAACTACCAGGCAGAGCACGTAGCTGCGGAGGCTGCGCGGCTGGCGTGGGAGCAGGGAGCGCGGATTGTGGTGTTGCCAGTCATTCCATTTGGGGTCAATACGGGACAACTGGACATCAAGCTTTGCATGAACATCAACCCCAGTACCCAGCTGGCCATTCTTCGAGATACCGTAGAGGTGATCTCTCGGGCTGGCATTCAAAAGTTGGTCATTTTCAATGGGCACGGTGGAAATCACTTCAAGCAGATGATTCGAGAGTTGTCGGTGAGTCATCCGGACGTATTGGTTTGCAGCTTGAACTGGTACCAGGCGGTGGATCCTGCCGCTTATTTTGACGAGCCCGGCGATCATGCAGGAGAGTTGGAGACCAGTGCCATGATGCACATTGCTCCGGACTTGGTTCGTCCCTTGGAGGAGGCGGGAGATGGGGCGGCCCGGCGGTTTCGCGTGGAAGGGCTCAACGAGGCTTGGGCCAGTACGCCCAGGGCGTGGACTGCTGTCACCCGCGATACGGGGGTGGGCAATCCCGCTGCTGCTTCTGCGGAGAAGGGAGCGGCCCATTTGCAAGCTGTCGCAGAAAAGATCAGTCGATTCTTTGTCGAATTGGATCAGGTGGATGTGGATGATTTTTATGAATAAAGCGACCTTCTTTCCCTATATTTGCGCCTCACAAAAGTCAAAAATATGGCCCGCATCATTTCCTACAACGTCAATGGCATCCGGGCGGCTGCCAAGAAAGGCTTGATCGAATTTTTGGAAGACGGTCAATTTGATGTCGTTTGCATCCAAGAGACCAAAGCCCTACAGGAGCAGTTCGATGTATCACTCATTGAAAATTTGGGCTACCAGCACCATTGGCATTCGGCGGAAAAGAAAGGGTATTCTGGTGTGGCAACTTTCTCCAAGAAAGCGCCCGATCAAGTCATTGCAGGCTGCGGGATGGAGCGCTACGATCGGGAAGGGCGGATTTTGCGCACCGATTTTGGCGATTGGACTTTGCTGAATTGTTACTTTCCTTCGGGTACTTCCGGCGAGGAGCGGCAGGCCTTCAAGATGGATTTTCTCGACGACTTCTTCAACTGGATTGAGGAATTGCGCAAAGAGCGGCCCAAGCTCATCATTGTCGGCGACTACAACATCGCCCATACAGAAAACGACATCCACGATCCGGTGCGAAACAAAAAATCTTCCGGCTTTTTGCCAGAGGAACGCGCATGGATGAGCAAGTGGTTTGACAATGGCTTTACAGATGCTTTCCGGCATGTACATCCCGAGCGGACCGAATACAGCTGGTGGAGCTACCGGGCCAACGCCCGCGCCAACAACAAGGGCTGGCGGATCGATTACCAGTCGGTGAGCGACAACATGCGGGACCACATCCGCGAGGCTCACCAGTTGCCCGACGCCAAGCAATCGGATCATTGTCCGGTATTTTTGGACATCGACATTTGATTTTTCCAATACATCCCATTCATTTTTTTCTTCCACTTTGATGAGGCGCAGACCATGGCAGTCGTTGCGGGTGAGTCAACGGTAGGTCCATTCATTGCATTGACAGACTTGTGAGTTCCCAGTTGGACTTGGTTGCGAGCATGGCCTCATCTGGGGTTGTTGAGAGGTGAAATGCTTATTAACGTATTTTTACGTTATAAATCGAATAATTACGTTGCATATCTAAAAAAAACGTTTTACATTTGAAGTGTATTCAGAACATGCGTCGTTTTTACATTGAAATTTTTGTTTATGAAGCGTCTTACCAAAGCAGAAGAAGAGATCATGCAGATTGTATGGAAGTTGGAGCGTTGTACGGTCCGCGACATCATCGAGGAGATTGCAAAAGTGCAATCCAAGCCCCCTCATAGCACCATTTCTTCTATTGCTCGCATCTTAGATGATAAAGGCTTCCTTGGCCACAAAGCCTATGGGCGTACTTATGAGTATTTTGCCCTGATTTCGAAGGAAGCATACAGTAGGTTTACTTTGACAAAACTGGCCTCCGATTATTTCGGCGGCTCCATGAATCGCCTGGTTTCCTTTCTGGTAAAGGACGATGCTCTCGACAAGGGCGAGCTGAATACATTACTCGATCAACTGGACGAAGAGGAATAACATTTTGCCACCACTATAGCAGATCGACATGACATTTTATCTACTACAGGTCAGTGTATGCTGGCTGGTTTTCTACGGACTGTACTGGCTGATCCTCAGTCGTGAAACATTCTTCAGTCTCAACCGCTGGTATTTGTTGGGAACCCTTGTACTGGGTTTGCTCATTCCTCTGCTGGAGATTCCGTTGTGGAATGCAGAGCCCCAAGACGATTTGTTGATCGCATACCTGGGGGAGATGTCGGTGACTGCCCAAAGCTTCGGGATTACCTTGGAGGAAGTGGTGATCACCGCCGGGGAGCATGCTCCTGCCTGGTCTTCTGCCAGCATCTTGCTCGGCATTTACCTGCTGGGGGTGTTGATTTTTGCTTCGCTGTTTTTGGGTGGCCTGTGGCGCATCCATCAGCTTCGGCAACGATCGGAGGTAGAGGTGTTTGAGGGGTATCACCTTTTGTACACCAGCGAAATTCACTTGCCTTTTTCCTTCTTCAACCAACTTTTTTGGAGCCAATCCGACCATTGGACAGCAGAGGAGCGCAGCGCCATTTTGCGCCATGAATTGGCCCACATCAAAGGACGACACAGTTGGGATGTATTGCTGCTCGAATTGCTGAAAGTGTTCTTCTGGTTCAGCCCGGGCATCTACTTGTACAAACGGTCTTTGCGCAATGTTCACGAATACCTGGCCGACTCTGCCGTGCTGCAAAACACGCGCAAAAAACAATACGGTCGGCTTTTGCTCAGACAGGTCCAACAACAGACGCAGCCTGCTCTGGTCAACCCCTTTTTTCATTCACAGATCAAAAAAAGAATTCAAATGATGATACGGAATAAATCCAAGCGTTTTGCCTTGTACAAATACGCCTTTTTACTTCCACTTACTGCCCTGCTCTTGCTGACCTTTTCGAGCAATGTCAAGGGGGCTTCCGAACTGGTTGATAGAGGTTTTATCGCCGAAGCATTGACCGTGGTGATCTCCGATTTTGACAAAGAGAAGGCCAAAGCAAAAATTCGGGAAGCACTTCGCAACTACGATTCATCTGCCAGCGACGACGGCAAAAAGAAGGCACATCGCACGATTTCTGATGCCTATTTTGCGCTGCTCAAAGCCCATCCTGAACACCGGGAAGAGATTCGCCAATTGGCAAAGGAAGAGATCAATTCGATGGAACTTCCCCTCTTCATAGATGTGGTAGACGGAGAAGATCGATTGGTGATGTTTGAAGGAAAGCTGCCAGCCGGACTGCGGGAGAGAGAGGCAAAAGAGGCTGAGGTATTCAGTGTTGTGGAAGAAATGCCGCGTTTTCCAGCTTGTGAGGACAAAGGATTGAGTGGCAAGTCATTGAGAGATTGTGCCAACAAACAAATGCTCAATTTTATCTACAACAATGTCAATTATCCCAAAGAAGCTCGCGAAAAAGGAGTGGAGGGTATGGTGGTTGCCCGCTTCGTCGTAGGCGTAGATGGCAACATCCGAGACATCAACATCATTCGCCCTCTCGACAAGGCATGCGACAAAGAAGTGCTCAGAGTGGTAGGCAGTATGAACGAGAAGGTTGGGCCTTGGGTCCCTGGTGTTCAGAACGGGAAAAAGGTGGCTGTTTACTACCATCTTCCCATCAAGTTTCGCTTGAGCGACGACCAGAAGAGCGAAGGATTGGACCTGGCCAGCATTGGTGGCGACGAAAAGCCACTCTTCATTCTGGACGGCAAAGAACTCAAAATGGATGTTCTCAAGTGTCTCAATCCCGATGACATCGAAACCATTACTGTATTGAAGGGCGAAAAGGCCATTTCGGCCTATGGCGAGAAAGCAGCCAATGGGGTGGTCGTCATCACCTCCAAAAACAACATGGGGGATAAGATCAACGAAGACGGCCTATTGCCTTGTGATGATAAAGTATACGACAAAGTGGATGTCATGCCTCGCTTCCCCGGCTGTGAGAGTGGAGAGATGACTCTGGATGAGCGCAAGACATGTTCGAGCAAGAACTTGATCTCATTTCTGGTCGAGCACATTCGCTATCCGGACTTGGCAAAGAAGAATCAGGTGGAAGGCACAGTGGTTGTTCGATTTGTGGTAGACAAAAACGGACGGGTACAATCGCCCGAGGTCATTCGCTCCATCGGCAGTGGTTGTGATGCAGAGGTCATGCGGATCATGGAAAAAATGCAGGAGATGGACACGCCTTGGAATCCGGGAAAGAAAGAGGGAGAGGCAGTCAGTGTGTACTTCAATCTTCCGATCAAGTTCAAGATGTCCAGCAAGGACAAAAAAGCGGTAGAGGCCAAGGGGGAGCAACCTGCTTTCCGCTCTTTGGTGCTCAATGAGTTCAAGGTCTTCCCCAATCCCAGCGATGGCAAGGTCAATGTGCGCTTCAAAGCAGAGGAGCAGTTGCCACTGTCGATCCAGGTGGTGGATTTGAGTGGAAAGGTTGTTTACCTACAGCAGGTGCAAAACTTTGATGGCGACTTCCAGCAGGAAATCGACCTGAGCACTGCTCCGAAGGGACAGCTGTTTTTGAACATCATCCAAGGCGACAAGGGATTGACCAAAGCACTGATCTTGAAATAGTGACAAAACATTATCCATAATTTTTTGAAAGGCCCATCTTGCAGAGCATGGGGCCTTTCTCGTTTGTATACAAGCCTATGAAAACCTTTTGCTCTTTGTCGATATTGGGATTCCTGCTGCTGCTGTTGGGGGCGGGATGTGTGGAAAAAAAGCCGGAGCGATCACTCCCGTATACTCCTTTGCCTACCCAGCCTGGAACGGTGGTCATCTCTGGTCAAACAACTTTTGTCAAGGAATCCTTCCAACGAGAGGTGCGTTTGTGGGATGATCTGCTGGGGACAAATTTTCCACTGGAACTCGCAATGGATACCCTGGACGAGAACGGTAGGTTTCGCCTAACGGCACCACTTGATCGAGCACGTGAATTGTTTTTTTCTTTCAATGATCGGAGGATTGCACTCTTGTTGGCCCCTGGCGATGAGTTGGAGTTGAACTTTCCAGCAGACTATTTTACAGGATTGTCTCGTGCCTACACCGTTTTGGAAGTGGAGGGAAAAGGGGCATTGAAAAATCGGTTGATGCTGGATTTTTTGACGCTTTTCCAAGAGCGCTTTGACAACCGACCTGGGATCGGGCAGCGGTGGATGATGGGGGAGGAGGAGTGGATTCAGTTTTGGACGGAGATGGAAAATAAGCAGTACCATCTCTTGGACAGCTTCGTTCTGGCCCAAGCTGGTTCTGATCCCGCCTTTGAGCAATGGGCCCGCCACAAAATCTTCTACGACATTGCTTACAGCTTGACCCGCTATCCCGCCATCCGAGGCAATCGCCAGAAAGGGGCAATCCCCATCAGCGAAGAATTTGAAAGCCAAATCAATCGTCGCTTTTCAAGCGATCCCTCTGCGGTAGCATCTCAATCCTTCTTGCGAGCTGCCAATGCCTATAGGGATCATCTACTTGGGGAAACAAGTAGGGCACCTTTCGGTCGAACGGCTGATCCCTACACCAGATTCAGCAGCGCAGAGATGAGGAAGCGGCTAGATAAAATTGCGCAGCTTCCCATTCCTTTTTTGCGAGAGTTGCTCACGGCACAGTTCATCGATATTCAATTGGAGATGGATGAGTGGCCAGTGTTCGAATCCCACTGCGATTCCATTCTAGGGCGCTATGCCGATGTGGCACTGGTGCGGTATCTGGACAAAAAGAAAACATTGTGCTATGATGTGCCTTCTGCACCGTCTTTGCCAGAAGATGTACACATTTTGGAAATGCGCGCTGGACAGGCATTGGACAGCTTTTTGGCAAAGCAGTATGAAGGTCGACTGATTTGTCTGACCCAATGGACGAGTTGGGAGCGAAATTGGGGCTTGGAAAACATGTCGGAAGCAGTTCGCAAGCATCCCGATGTCGCCTTTGTTTATCTGGCTCATCACAGCCCGCCCGGCCGATGGTTGCACCGTTTGAATGAATCCGCGTATCGGGGAGATCACCTGCTGTTGTTGCACGAAGACTATCAGGCCATCGACAGTTTTTTCATCCGACGGGATCGTCGTCAGTACCATCGGATCATCAATCGGGAGGGCGTTTTGCACAAGTCTGATCGCTGGCTATTTGGGGAGTACTTATCGGAAGAGCTGGCGGCCTTGAAGGAGCAATGATTTCTTTGAATAGGCATTTGTTTGTATTTTGCTAGGGTCCATCATCAAAAGCAACAGCCCATGCAAAAGGAATCCCCTGCCGTTTCCCGGCAAAGAGAAATATACGTCAATGGTGTGAGTGGTCAGCGACCCAGCATCCCCATTCGCTTTTCGGACTTACAAGCTGCTGCTGCAGAAAAACTACCCGCGGAGGCATATGCCTACATTGCTGGCGGGGCAGGAGCGGAGCGGACGATGTACCACAACGTTCATTCTTTTGATCGCTGGCGCATCTGGCCAAGGATGTTGCGCGATGTATCTCAGCGCGATCTCTCCATCGAATTGCTGGGCCGCCGATTGCCCTCTCCATTTCTCCTGTCTCCCATCGGGGTGTTGGAATTGGCCCATGCTGATGCCGATTTGGCGGTTGCCAGGGCGTCGTCGAGGCATCAGATTCCCATGATCTTCTCGAATCAAGCATCTTTTGCCATGGAGGAGTGTGCAGCTGTCATGGGCGATGCGCCTCGTTGGTTTCAGCTGTATTGGAGCAAATCCAACGATCTGGTTGCCAGTCTGGTCCAGCGGGCCGAGGCTTGTGGCTGTGAGGCCATTGTCGTGACCTTGGATACCACATTGCTGGGCTGGCGGGAGCGAGATTTGGACATGGCGTACCTGCCGTTTATGCAAGGCAAAGGCATTGCGCAATACATCAGTGACCCGGTATTTCAGAAGTTGTTGGATGCCCCTGAAGAGGAGAGTAGTCCGGCCATCAAGCCCCCCATCAGTTTGGAGACGTTGTCGAACCTGACTCGGCTGATGTCCAAATATCCTGGTAGTACTTTGGGGAATTTTCGCTCGAAGCGTCCGTTGCGAGCTGTTCGCACCTTTACCAATATGTATTCGCGTCCTTCGCTGTCGTGGTCCGATTTGCCATTTTTGCGTTCTTGTACGTCGCTGCCCATTTTGTTGAAGGGCATTTTGCATCCCGAAGATGCCCGAATGGCGGTGGATGCTGGGGTAGACGGAATCATTGTGTCCAATCACGGAGGACGGCAAGTGGACGGTGCAATTGCTGCCATAGAAGCCCTTCCTATGGTGGCCGAGGCGGTGAAGGGGCAGATTCCCGTGCTCATGGACAGTGGCATCCGCAATGGGGCACACGCTTTCAAGGCATTGGCACTGGGCGCATCTGCGGTGTGCATCGGGCGGCCATATGCTCTGGGATTGGCCTTGGCGGGGGAGAAGGGGGTGGAAGAAGTACTCAAAAATTTGTTGGCAGATTTGGAACTGACGATGGGCTTGGCAGGCTGTACGCAGATTGGTCAAATTGACCGAAAAATACTGATGGATGGCAAGTGAAAATAGTCAGAAATGGAATATGGCCATGATATGGTAAAAATAAAAATTTAAAAATCCTTTCCTTGCAATGCGCTGATAATCAGGACGAAAAAATTATTTTCATATGTGAAATAAAAAATAATTTGCGAAAATTTATGGAAAATGTGGGGGTGCCGTGTCCTATTATAGACCTTATTTAAACATTGATTTGTGTACTTTGCAGATTGAGTTTTGGATGAGGTCTGAAAGAAAGGAGAGAAAAAGTACGGTTCCGCGGAGGAGATTTTTTCTTTCTGGCAGTTGTCCATTTTGGACTTTCGAGTCTAGGTTTGGGTTGGCGAAGCTGTGCTTTGGGCAGGCTTCAACAAGGGGTGATCTTTTGGGGGTCACCTAGAGGGCGGGCCCACCCAACCAAAGCCCCAATCTCCATCCTCTCCCCAAATTTCGTCCATTCATTCAACAATACCTTCGCGCCTCTACCCCCTCATCCCTACCCCCTTGCCCTCCCCCAATTTTCCCCGATCTGACTGCGGTTATCAAAAATTAAAATCACCACCTCTTGCGCAGCTGGAAAGAAATTAATAAACTTACGATCGCTCAGAGGTGTTCTATCTTTGGGAAATTTTATTATGAACTAAAACAAAAAAGAAAAATGAGTCGTTTTGAAAAATTCCTAAAGTCATCCAATCCGGTGATGAATGAAGATGCCTACCGGAAAGATCCCGGCGTCCTGGATGCTGACATGGTCGAACAAGACCTCGGACGGATGACCATCAGTGGAGCCATCAATAAAACCTTCATTCTCATGGGGTTGATGCTCATCACTGCCGTTGTTGGCTACAATTTGGTAGCGAGTTTGGGGTCCCTGTTGATCTGGGGAGGAGCCATCGGAGGAATCATCGTGGTGTTCATCGCCGCTAGAAATCCAAAATTATCGCCGACATTGGCGCCCATTTATGCGCTCCTGGAGGGCTTGTTCGTAGGAGCAATCTCCGCCGTGTACGCTCAGTTCATGGATGGCATCATTTTCCAGGCTGTCTCCTTGACTTTCGCCGTTCTCTTCATGATGTTGTTCATCTACAAAAGTGGTTTGATCAAGGTCACAGAGAAATTCAGAGCAGGCGTGGTAATGGCCACCGGCGCCGTCGTCATCGTCTACCTGGCGTCTTTTGTCCTTTCTTTCTTTGGCATCAACTTGCCCTACCTGCACGAGGGTGGCGCCATCGGAATCGGGATCAGCCTTGTCATCATTGGCATCGCTGCGCTCAACCTCTTGTTGGATTTTGACAACTTCGAGAAAGGCGAAGCCTATGGTGCTCCCGCTTACATGGAGTGGTTCTCCGCCATGGGACTGCTCATCACACTGGTATGGCTGTATGTAGAGATTCTTCGTCTCTTGGCCATTTTCTCTTCCAGCGATTAATTCCTTTTCTTGCTGCCAGTTCAGTCGGCTGTTCGTTCACCCGCCAGCCGACTGAACTGAACCAATCTCCTCCTCCCGCATGACTTATGAATTCAAGGGGTTTCGCCCTGTCGTTCATCCATCTTCCTTCGTACATCCACAGGCGGCCGTAACGGGCAATGTCATCATCGGTCAAAATGTATACATCGGTCCCGGAGCCGCCATTCGAGGCGATTGGGGAGGAATTGTCATAGAGGATGGTTGCAATGTGCAGGAAAACTGTACTGTCCACATGTTCCCAGGGGTGACTGTATTGCTCAAGGAAGGGGCACACATCGGGCACGGAGCCATCATTCACGGGGCTGAAATTGGACGGAATGTACTCGTTGGGATGAATGCCGTCATCATGGATAGAGTGGTGGTAGGGGACAATTGCATCATTGGGGCACTGGCCTTTGTAAAGGCTGACACCTCCTTGCCCGAGCGCTCGCTGGTTGTGGGAAACCCGGCCCGCATCGTCAAGCAAGTGAGCGACGAGATGATCCGGTGGAAAACCGCGGGAACCGCTCTGTACCAAACCCTTCCAGGGGAATGCCACGAGTCTCTGAAGCCTTGTGAGCCACTTCGCGAAGTCCCCAAGGATCGACCTTCCCAAGAAATTCTTTTCCAAACCTGGAATGAAATCAAAGATGCCTGATCGCTATGTGTCCCTTGCGGCAGGGCTGTTGTGGACTGCGCTCTTGCTTTGCTTGTGCGACTGTTCTTCTCCCCAACCCGAAGGATCTGCATCATCTCCCGCCAATCCATCCCCTCTTTCCATAGAACAACCGACCCTCATCGTGCTGGGCATTGCGCAGGATGCAGGCTATCCCCAGGCCGACTGCCAGAAGAAGTGTTGCAAAGCGGTCTGGGGGCAGTCCACCGCTTACCAAAAGGTGTCTTGTCTGGGCTTGGCCGATCCAGTCTCGCGCCGGTTTTGGATTTTTGATGCCACCCCCGATTTCAAAGACCAATTGCAATACATGAAGCAGTTGTCCAGTGGAGACAATCCCTGGACACTTGCCGGCATTTTTCTGACCCATGCCCACATTGGACACTACACAGGACTGATGGAGTTGGGAAGGGAAGTCATGGGAGCCAAGGCAGTTCCCGTCTACGCCATGCCACGGATGGGTGAATTTTTGACCCAAAATGGTCCTTGGAGCCAGTTGGTAGACCTCAACAACATCTCCTTGCAAAGCTTAACGGCTGATTCGGTCCTCTCTCTGGGCAATGGACTTTCGGTCACTCCCTTTTTGGTACCACATCGAGACGAGTTTTCAGAAACGGTAGGCTACCAGATCAGTGGCCCGCAGAGAAAAAGCCTGTTCATTCCCGACATTGACAAGTGGAAGCTGTGGGAGCGAGACATTCGCGAGGAGTTGGTCAGCGTGGACCGAGCATTCGTCGATGGAACGTTTTTTCAAAATGGAGAGATACCAGGCAGAGACATGAGTGAGATTCCTCATCCCTTCGTTCGCGAAAGCTTGCAAACCTTTGCAGACTTGTCTGAATCAGAAAAAGCCAAGGTCTTTTTCATCCATCTCAATCACACCAATCCCCTCCTCAATCCACAGTCGGAGGCGAGTCGTGAAGTAACATCTGCAGGTCATCACATTGCCAGAGAAGGAGTGCGATTTGAATTGTGATAGCTCATCAATTGACAGGCAGGAGTAGGTTGTTTTGCTGGTTGTTTTCTACGATGGCATCAGAAAGAGTGCGCGCTTGTGCGGGCAGTCGAACGAAAAATGTGCTGCCTTCTCCTTCCTTCGACTCAAACCAAATTTCACCATTGTACTTGTCAACGATGTTCTTGCAAATGGTCAGCCCGATGCCGGTTCCTTCCCGCTCTGTCGCCCTGTCCAGTCGGTGAAAGAGGTTGAAGATTTTTTCCCCGTAAGAAGGGTCGATCCCAATGCCATTGTCGGAGACACTCAACAGGGTGAATTGCTCATTTTCCCGGTAACAGTCGAGGTTGATGATGGGTTGGCGATCACAAAATTTGATGCCATTGCTGATCAGGTTTTGGAGCAATTGGGTCAAATGGGTGCGACTGATGCAAAGAGTGGGCAATTGCTCTGGACAATCGATGATGGCGTCTGTCGAATGAATCAGTTCGCGAAGACTTCGCCGGATGCTCGGCAGTACATCGCCGACGACCACCTTGTCATTTTCGGGAGCCTGGGAAGAAATCTGTGAATATTCCAACAGATCTGTCAGCAAACCATTGAGGCGTTTGACACCGTTTTTGACAAACCCCATGTATTCGTTGGCCTCTTCATTGAATTGTTGGCCATATTTGATTTGAATGAGGTTGATGAAACTGCCAATGTTTCGAAGAGGCTCCTTCAGATCGTGGGCCGCTACATAGGCAAATTGCTTGAGAACTTCGTTGGACTCTTTCAGCTTGATGTTTTGGGCTTGGATTTCTTCATTTTTGTTGGCCAGCTGGTCGTTGTTCTTTCCCTTGATGCGGATCGTATAGCCAAAGAAGAAAACCAGCACGATGAAAAGCCCAGAAATGCCGAACAGCAAAAATCGGTTTTGGCGCAACTTGAGCAACTGGATCTCCTTCTCGCTCTTCTCTGAGTCGAAACGGAATTGCATCTCCGCGATGCGCTTGGTTTTGTCTTCGTTGAGTAGATAGTTTTTGGTTTCGGAGCTGGTCATCAGATGCTTCAGGGCCTTTTCGTAAAGCCCTTGCTCGGCATAGATTTTATACAGGCTGTAGTTGTTTTCTTGGATGAGGTCCTTGAGGTTGTGCTCTTCTGCAATCTTCACACTTTTCTGCAAGGCTTGCTCGGCTTGGTTGATCTGCTTTTTCTTGAGGTAGAGTTGTCCCAGCTTGTAGTAGAGGTCGGCATAGTCACCGCTGTTGATGTAGCTGCTGTAGGTAAGGCTTTGCAAGAACAAGTTTTGCGCATATTCGTAGGCTCCCTTTTCCGTGTGGATGTCGGCCAGTTGGACCAGGGTGCGGGCAATGCTGGATTTTTCGTGGCTCTTCTTGAAAATGGTCAGAGATTGATCCAGTTTCTTCAGTGCCTTGTCGTATTCCTTGTTGTTGGCCAAGATGTTGCCATAGTCGAGTAGTACATTGGCAATGCGCATGCTGTCGGCATGTTCCAGGGCCAGCTGATAAGCCTTGTCGATGGTCTCCAAGGCCAGGTTTTGGTTGTTGACCTTGGTGTAGGTAATGCCAATGTTTTGCATGGTGGTGATGACCCCTTCCGTATTTCCCAAAGCATCTGCTACCTCCATGGATTGCAGATACATCTCGATGGCCTTGTCATAATCACCGATGGTCTCGTACAAAAAGCCCAAGCCGTGGTAGCTGATCTCCATGGCCTGTTTGTGATCGATCTGCTTGGCAAGTTCCAATGCCTTGAGATTGTAATCCTTGGTCTTTTGGTAGTTGCCCACTTTGCGGTGGGTAATGGCCAGGTCGGTATAAATGGTGAGAATCAATTCATTGTTGTCCTGTTTTTTGGCTGCTTCCAGAGCCCGGATGTACTCGTCGAGTGCCGACTCCAACTGATTGTTGTTTTCGTAGTACAAGCCTTTGTATCGGAGGCCGTAGAAGATGTACAGAAGGTTCTCTTTCTCGTGCGACCGCTCCAGAGCAATGTCGACATAGGCCAAAGCCTTGGCCAGATCTTCCCGGTGCAGGTCGTAGGAGATGTCCAAAATCTCGACGATTGTTTTGTCTGCCACTTCCGGGTAGTCACTCTGCTTGAGGCTGTCGCTGCTCAGTTGGCTGGCAAGCACCTGTCCGGATGCCAACAGGCAACTGATCACCAAAAGAATTTGGCAAATCCAAGTCTGTACATTATGTGGACCTATACACTTCATTCGGTCTAGTTAGCTGTGTTGAAAGCAATAGAAGCTTGCCTGGTAAGATAAGAGCCAAAAATTGTACCGTATATGCACTAAAAAAAGAAGCGGACCGAAAACTTCGGTCCGCAATGGCTTTTCACAGGATTTACAGATTAATGCATCTAGCTAGATGAATTGTAAAATTTCAAGCCATACTAGCCTCCTAGTAGGTCCTGAGCGTTCGGGAACGCAACGTTTCCACCACTAGGCCCAGTGATTCCAGAAGATGGAGCTTTGTTGCCCATCCGCTTGTCATCACCCCCTTTCAGCATCAGAGCCTGACGGACGGTCAGCCTAGAGCTACGGCGTAAATCCTTTGTGAGTTTGCTTAGCTTACTCATGGTTATGGAATTTAATTGAATAAAAAATACACTATTAAGATGTAAAATCTTCAGATGCGATTGGAGACGGCAAAAAGATGGGAACGTTGGACGGTAGTTTCTTCCGAAAGGTGGTCTGTAGTCACGGCATCTTATTCATTGGTCTCTTGGGGAGAACGATGTGGGGGACAATCAAAGGGGGGATAAATGTATGCAATCAGAACAAAGTTTCTACTTGCCTTGATCACAACTACAATGTACTTGCTCGGCTTCTATCATTCAATTTGGAAAAGAAATATTTTGTGACATCGTATTTTTATGTATAATTTTAATTGTAATTTTTTATCGTCTGAAAACAAATTTATAAGGTTTGATTTTTCTTCTGATCAATGCCGAACTGTGTCAGTATTTCGGAGCCTTTTTTGAT
The DNA here is from genome assembly GCA_039821145.1 of Bacteroidota bacterium. Lineage (GTDB taxonomy): Bacteria > Bacteroidota > Bacteroidia > Chitinophagales > Saprospiraceae > JBCCSZ01. The sequence continues at coordinate 192,763 of JBCBOS010000011.1, forward strand.
CAGTTGCCGGACAATTTAGTTTGATTCTATGATTTCTTGTGCTGTTCGCGCGGCCTTCTTTGCTGCTCCCAGGGGGACGCTGACGAAAAAGGTCGTACCCTCGCCCAGCCTCGAATCAAACCAGATCTGACCATCGTACTTGTCAACGATGTTTTTGCAAATGGTCAACCCAATTCCAGTTCCTTCTTGCTTGCTGCGTTTGTCGAGAACTTGAAAGAGGTTGAATACCTTGTGACTGAAATCTTTGTTGATCCCAATGCCGTTGTCCTTGATGCTCAAGATGATTTGCTGATCTCTTTTGTAAGCATTGATGCGGACAATGGGCTTTTGCTCCGAAAACTTCAACGCATTGCTGATGAGATTTTGCAGCAGTTGCCCCAAGTGCAGTCGACTCATTGGTATTTCCGGCATGCCCGGAGCACAGTAGATGCTGGCCTCTTTTCGGTCAATTCTTCCTTTGAGATTTTCGCAAACCTCATCCACGACATCTCTGATGTTCAAAGGTTCCCGAACGGCCTCCTCTGCGGATATGCGGGAGTATTCCAGCAGATCCACCAATAGATTGTTCATCCGTTTGGCCCCATTGGTGACAAAGCCCATGTACTCCCTTGCTTCCTCATTGAACTGGCCACCATATCGGTTTTGGAGCAAATTGATGAAGCTACCGATGTTGCGCAACGGCTCTTTCAAATCATGGGCCGCCACATTGGCAAACTGCTTGAGAAAAGCATTGGATTTTTGGAGCTTGCTATTTTGGATTTTGATGGCAGAGTTCTTTTTCTTCAATGCCTGGCTGTTTCGGACTCGCATGCGCCAGAAAAACATCAGCCCCAGGATGACAATGGCAGCAGAGACACACAAGCCTGCCAAAATGATCTGGTTTTGCTGGAGCTGTAGGGCGTGGATGGCCTTCTCGCTCCGCTCAATGTCGTATTTGAATTGCAGCTGGGTGAGCTGTTGGGTTTTGTGTGCATCGTACATCGAGTCATTCAAACTGACAAAACGTTCCAAATGCAACAAGGCCTTGTCGTGGTATTCTTTTTCATTGTAAAGCTCAAACAAACGGTGGTGGGCTTGCTGGCTTTGCGATTTGAGATTGTGGACCCGACTCATTTCCAGACTTTTGTGAAAAGACTGGGTTGCCATTTCCCAATCGCCTTGACGCGTCAGAAGGTCTCCTTTACAGTAATACATCTTTGCCTTGTCCTCAGGGTTCAGGTGATCCTCAAAAGATGCCAATCGTTGGAGGTACTGAAGGGCAAGCTCATCCTTCGCATGCTGGCTGTAGGACATGCCAATGCGAAGCAAAGTGGCCGCGATGGAGGCCGGTTGATCGTACTTTTCAAATAGGTGCAAGGCCTCGACAAACTTGGCAATGGCTCGGCTGTTGTGTTGTCGCTTTTGCAATACATTTCCAAAGTCAAAATACACCTGGGCCAGCAAAACGGGCTCGTCCAAATGGAGACACAACTGCTGGGCTTCTTTGATTTGATTGCTTGCCGCATCAAAATCCCCCATCTGCAAATAGGTTTTGCAGCTCAACAGGAGAATCCGCACAACCCCCGATTGGTTGCTGCGCGATCGCAAGCTATTCAGCACCAGATCGTAATATTCCAAGGCTTTTGCATGATCGCCAATGTGGTAATACAATTTGCCCAGCCCTTTGTATCCTTCTTCGGCCAAATGAGGATTTTCCTTGAGTTGGCTCGGAGATGTCATTTTCTGGAAAAAATCGCGGGCCTCCTTGTACTTTTCTTCCAACTGGTAGTTGTAGGCGATGTCTTTGTAGAGAGAGAGGCGTTGCTCCTCGCTTTCAAGGTGGTCTACAGCCACTTCCAATGCCTGTCGAAAGGCTTGCTCGGCGAGTGGATATTGCCCATTTTGTTGGTACAAGCGGCCCAGTTCGCGCTGTGCAAGAAAAAGCCTCGCATAGTCGCCGTTTTTCTTGGCGCGGATGGCAATTTCCTTGGACTGAGCGATGGCATCCAGTCGCAACTGGCTTCGGCTGTCGGGCATCACTGCCAGGCTGTCGGGCAGAGAAGCCATCCCTCCTTTGGGTGAAATGACGAGTGCGAACAGCAGCAAAATCAAGGAATATCTCTTGTTGGTTACCATAGACTTTTGCCAGAGTACAATTATCATACCCAAAGCGGAAACAGCCTGTCTGGCGCGATCAAAGGGGAAATGTGCGGACATAATCTAAACCCTTTGCTGATTTTATTCATTAATTTTATTAATGCTCTTGCAGAACTCGTATTTTTGGAGGCTTCCAAACGGAATGCCTTAACCACATACTAAACCATCGATACATGACATTTGAACAACCCGACCCGTTGCCCCTGGCGGCGACTGGCTCGATGGAAATACCGAATGGCCCATCCCGGCCAGCTCCTACTTGCTTTTTTGTCACCCTAAATCGTTTGTCCAATGAATGCCATTGATGCAGGCTCTGTCGAAATGAGTGTCGAACAGGGGGTCGCACACATTACCTTCTTTCATCCCTCTCACAATTCCCTGCCCGGTCGCTTACTGGCTGAGCTGACACACAAGATTCAGACGGCAGGCACAGACGACGCCGTCCGCTTGATCTTGCTGAAAAGCGCAGGAGATCGTACGTTTTGCGCTGGTGCCAGCTTTGACGAACTCATGTCCATCGAAGACTTGGAGCAGGGCAAGCGTTTCTTTATGGGCTTTGCCAATGTGATCAATGCTTGTCGGAGCTGTCCGAAGCTCATCATCGGGCGGGTACAGGGCAAGGCAGTCGGAGGAGGAGTCGGCCTGGCTTCAGCCACGGATTATTGCTTTGCCACCCAGTATGCTTCTGTCAAGCTGAGTGAGTTGGCCGTTGGGATTGGCCCCTTCGTCGTGGGACCAGCCGTGGAGCGCAAGATCGGGCTGTCGGCCATGAGCCAACTGGCCATCAACGCCACCGCTTGGCAGACCGCTGATTGGGCCGCTCAGAAAGGGCTGTACACCCAAGTCTTTGACAGTACCGAAGCAATGGACGAGGCCATTAGCATTTTGTTGACAAAATTGACAAAATCAAATCCAGAGGCCATGCGTTTACTAAAAAAAGTGTTCTGGGAAGGGACCGACCATTGGGACAGTTTATTGGCAGAAAGAGCAGCCATGAGCGGGCAGTTGGTACTCTCGGACTATAGCAAACAGGCCATCGAACGCTTCAAAGCCAAGGCCTAACAAATGGTACGAACATGATGAAAGTATTCAACACAATTGTTTGGGGACTTCTATTTGCAGGCATTGCAGCCGTCATCACCATCCCATCGGGTGCCTATGGGGAGTATGTACAGTACTACGTCATCGTCGTGCAATTGTACCTGCTCATCGTGAGTGCCTTTTTTGTGTTGAAAAGAGTGGCCTTCTATCGACTCCATGGCCACGTGGATACCATCCGACTCATCAAAAAGAGCGACTACCAATTCAATTTGCTGGGGCATGGCGTTCTGCTGGGCATGATCCTGCTGGCCGTTACCAGCTCCACCCAAAATCCGCTCAGCTTCAATACGCTCATCATCGGGCTCATCCTTTTTTACTACATCATCCAGATTTTGCTCAACAGCCATCCGTCGATTTACATCAATGACCGCTCATTTACCTACGACGATTACTTCATCGACGCCTGGGACTGGAACAACATCCAACGCATCGAGATGAACAAGGAAAAACTGCGGCTCATCAGCAACGAAAAGGATTTTGAACTGGACTTCAATCTCATCGATGAAATTGATTACTACCACGTTCGCGAAGAAGTAGAGCGCTCCATACTCGACGGAGAATTTACCAAGGAGCGATCCTCCAAAGACCTGGCCTCCATTATTAGCAACTACGCCAATAAGCACGGCCTTCAAATGAACCAAATTACCTAAAGACAATACACTTTTTGCATTTTAGATACCTAACCAATGATAAAAGCCAAATCCATTATTGACAAAGATTTATTGCTGAAGGCCTTTCGACTCATGGCAACAGCCCGGACCATGGCCGAGGTGTATGAGGAGAATTTCAAATTGGTTTCCAAATATGTCCATGCCACCTCTTCGGGACACGAAGCCATCCAGATCGCAGCTGGCTTGTTGCTCAAGCCCCAGGACTATCTGTCGGCTTACTACCGCGATGATGCTACCTTGCTGTCCATCGGCATGGAACCCTACGATCTGATGCTGCAATTGCTCGCCAAGCGGGACGATCCTTTTTCGGGAGGCCGCACCTACTACAGCCATCCCAGTTTGCGCCATCCAGACAAGCCGAAGATTCCCCATCAATCTTCTGCCACTGGCATGCAGGCCATCCCCACCACTGGCATCGCGATGGGTCTTCGCTACAGGGAAAAAATGAACCTGACAGAGGAGGAGCAAGCTCGACCCATCGTGTTGTGCTCCCTGGGAGATGCGTGCATCACAGAAGGGGAAGTAGCCGAGGCCTTGCAAATGGCCGCCCTCAAGCAGCTGCCCATCCTGTATCTGGTACAAGACAATGAATGGGACATTTCTGCGAGTGCCGATGAAATTCGGGTGACAGACGCGGCTGGCTACGCCAAAGGCTTTCCGGGAATAGAAGTCCACAGCATAGATGGCAGTGACTTCATCGCCTGTTATCGCACCCTCCAAAAGGCCGTCCGTACCATTCGCGAACAAGGCCGTCCTTTCCTGGTCCACGCCCGTGTACCCCTGCTCAATCACCACACCTCTGGCGTTCGGAAAGAGTGGTACCGCGACGATTTGGAAGAACACCAAAGCCGCGACCCTTATCCCATCCTCCGAGGACAGCTCTTGGAAGAGGGCATCCCGGTCCGGCAATTGGAACAAATAGAGGAGGAAGCTCGTCAAAAGGTAGAGCAAGACTTGCAAAGAGCCCAACAAGCGGAAGACCCTCGTCCATCGGATTTGTTTACCCATGCATTTGCAGAAACGCCCATCCAAGAAGAACGGGGCGAGCGATCTCCGGCAGGCAAAAAGGAGGCAGTGATGGTCGACTGTGCCCTCTTTGCAGTCAAGGAGCTGATGCAGAAGCATCCCGAATGCCTGTTGTATGGCCAGGATGTTGGCCATCGGCTGGGAGGGGTTTTCAGGGAAGCGGCGACCTTGGCCCAGACGTTTGGCAATGATCGGGTGTTCAATACGCCCATTCAGGAAGCCTTCATCGTGGGCAGCACAGTGGGGATGTCGGCAGTGGGACTGAAGCCCATCGTAGAGGTGCAGTTTGCCGATTACATTTGGCCAGGCCTCAATCAATTGTTTACCGAGGTCAGTCGCTCTTGTTATCTGTCCAATGGCCAGTGGCCTGTCAGCATGATCTTGCGGGTCCCAATTGGCGCCTATGGCAGTGGCGGTCCGTACCATTCTTCCAGCGTAGAATCAGTCATTTGCAACATCAGAGGCATCAAGATCGCATATCCCAGCAATGGGGCAGATCTGAAAGGATTGATGAAGTCTGCCTATTACGATCCCAATCCCGTGGTGATATTTGAGCACAAGGGCTTGTATTGGTCCAAGGTGAAGGGAACGGAAGCGGCCCGCACGGTAGAGCCATCAGAGGATTATGTCATTCCCTTTGGCAAGGCCCGGCAGGCACTGGAGGCCGATGTGGAAAAAGCAGAGAATGGAGAGAGCCTGGTGGTAGTTACCTATGGCATGGGCGTCCACTGGGCCTTGAATGCGGCCAAGGCATTTGAGGGACAGATCGAAATATTGGATTTGCGGACCTTGCATCCGCTGGATGAGGAGGCCATCTACGAAGCGACACAACGACATGGCAAGTGTTTGGTGGTGACAGAAGAACCAGTGAGCAACACCTTTGCACAAAGTGTGGCTGCCCGCGTACAAGAGCATTGCTTTCGCTACCTGGATGCCCCTGTACGCACCATTGGATCGGAGGACATGCCAGCCATCCCTCTCAACTCGGTACTGGAACAAACCATGATTCCGTCCATTGAAAAGGTCCAAGCAGCCATTGGCGATTTGTTGGCATACTGAGAAGACCGACAGGATTTTTAAAAGCGACTTTTTAAGCTTATTTTGGAGCGGCCATCACCCGCGGGACAATCAACTGTGGAGTCCACGACCCGGGTTCGATGGCGACAGTGTATTGTTCGACAAACCTAATCATCCTGTATGCTCCTCGGGCTTATTCAGCTGACCCTTTTTTTGATCGTTGGAATCCTACTCACATGTACGTACTATGCGCTCCGCCATGCCTTGCAGCAGCGACAAATGGAGGAGCAAACGCGTCAGCAATTGCTCACCTATGTGATGGCAGGCTTGTTGATCTGGCTTTTGCTCCTGGCGGTTTTGGCCTATGGAGGGTATTTCCAAAACTTTGAAAAGATTCCTCCTCGCCTTCTCTTGGCTTTGTTGCCGCCCATGCTTTTGGCCCTTATCCTGACGTTTTCCAAGTCCTTTGCCACCTTGTTGCGCCTCATCCCTTCTTCTTGGCTGGTCTACATTCAGTCGTTTCGGATCGCCATGGAATTGTTGTTGTGGTTGGGACTGGTGGCAGGCATTGTTCCCTTCCAGATGACCTTTCAGGGATTCAATTACGACATCATACTTGGGCTTTCTGCCATCGGAGCTGGCTTTTTGTTCTTTGGAAAGGGGCGCCAATTGCGCTTCGAAGCCTTTTTGTGGAACATTTCGGGCATTGCCCTTTTGGTCAACATCCTTTTCATTTCCATCATCTCGACCCCTTCTCCCTTCCGGGTCTTCATGAACGAGCCTGCCAATACCATGGTGGCTTATTTTCCTTTCATCTGGATTCCGGGCTTCATTGTCCCCTTTGCCCTGGCCATGCACCTGTTTTCCATCCGACAGCTTCAGCTCAAGCAGAGCAAGCGAAGAACCTTTCGTCTCAGACGCAAAAAAGTGGATGAGCAAGAGTTGAAAGATTGTTAAATTTGCGGCCATGGAGGATTTCAAAGACAAAGTTGTATGGATCACAGGGGCTTCTTCCGGCATTGGCGAGGCATTGGCACACGCTTTTGCTCGCCAGGGGAGCCGCCTTGTATTGTCTGCCCGTAGAAAGGCGGAGCTGGAACGCGTCAAAGGGCAGTGCAAGTTGACGGATGATCGAGGCCTGGTGCTGCCTTTGGATTTGACCCAGTTTGAGGAGATGGAGGCAAAAACGGCCGAAGTCATGCAGCATTTCGGTCGAATCGACCTGTTGATCAACAATGGGGGGATCAGCCAGCGCTCGCGGGTGGTAGATACAGATCTGGAAGTGTATCGTCGATTGATGGAGGTCAACTATCTTGGGACCGTTGCCATCAGCCAGGCAGTTTTGAAGGTATTCCTGAAGCAGGGAGGAGGCCAGTTTGGGGTCATTTCCAGTTTGATGGGAAAGTTTGCTTCTCCCATGCGCTCGGGCTATTGTGCTGCCAAGCATGCCCTACACGGTTTTTTCGATGCCCTTCGATTGGAATACGAGTCGGATGGAGTAGAGGTCTGCTTGATCTGCCCTGGCTTTATTCGAACCGATGTGTCCAAAAATGCATTGACAGCGGATGGTTCTGCTCAAAATAGCATGGATGAGGCCACTGGAAAGGGCATGTCAGCGGAAGACTGTGCCCAGCAAATTCTGCGGGCCTTGGGCAAAAAACAATTTGAGGTATTGATTGGAGGAAAGGAGACCCTGGCGGCCTACATCAAGCGGTTTTTCCCGAAGATGCTGCACCGGATTGTGAAGCGGGCAAGCGTTACTTAGAGCTCGTTCAGATTTAAAATTTTGAGGCTGCAAATGACCCTGCCTGTCCGGCAGGCAGGCCTTTTGGCATCATATCGCGCGAATTTTTCAAGCCGTAGCGCGGCTATGCCTTTTAAAATGTCACTTATCTGATGCCAAAATCTTTCATTTTCGCAAATAATCCCAAATTCTGAACGACCTCTTAGACAGAAAAACTTTCTCCACAGGCACATTCGCGCGAGGCGTTGGGATTGTTGAAGTAAAAGCCTTTGCCGTCCAGCCCGCCAGAAAATTCGAGGGTCGTATTGCACAGATAGAGAAAGCTGCGCAGGTCGGTGACGATTTTTTCGCCATTGTCTTCAAATACTTGATCTTCTGGCTGGGATTTGTCGTCAAACTCCATCTTATAGGTCAGCCCAGAGCAGCCGCCACTCTCGACACTTACCCGGACAAAATGCTCTTGCGTGAGCTTGTCTTTTGTGCGAATCACATTGATCTGGTTCTTTGCTGAATCTGATACGTAGAGCATGATAAAATGACTTTCTTGCGGAAAATGTAAATATAACAAATGTTGTGCTAAGGTGGTTCCCGAATCTCCCCAGCAAAATTGCCTGCAAAAACCAGCGTTTGCCAGAATTGCTATCTTTGGCGCCGACAATGCCCCATAAAATGACTTCTACACCCGAAAAAATCATACACTCTCGGAACCCATGAAAGACCTTTTGACCACTTACCAGGAACGAGCGACGAGCTTTCGACAGACGGCAGAATCTCTGGAAAACAAGTACAATCGATTGGCCTTGTTTCGACTGCTGCTGTTCGTTTCGTCCGTGGGGCTGGCCATTTACTTTTGGTCCATGCATCCCCTGGCTGGTGCCGCCTTCATCTTTTTTTCCCTGCTGGGCTTTGCCCGTTTTGTCTTTTGGCACCTGTCCATCCGCAAGTCGCAGCGCTTTCACGAGGCCTTGACCCAGGTAAATGAAAACGAGATCAGAGCCATTTCTGGCGATCACAGCATGTTTGCAGATGGCACCTCCTTCAGCGATCCCTTGCACCCCTATCTCATCGACTTGGATGTATTTGGGCCTCATTCATTTTTTCAATTTACCAATCGGACGAGTACGGCCATCGGTTGTCGCTACTTGGCCCAATTTCTCAGTCGGCCTGTAGAAATGGCTGACATTGACCGTCGGCAGCAGTCCATTACTGAGTTGAAGGAAGAATTGGAATGGCGGCAACGCTTTCAGGCATATGGAATGGCCACCGAGGATGACTTGCAGCACATCGAATCCTTGGAGGAATGGATGTCGGCACCTTCATTTGTGGAAAACAACCGACTGTATCTCTTCGCCCTGATCCTCAACCCCATCTGGGCCACCGGCGTCTTGTTGCTCTTCATCTTTTACTTGCCTTGGTATGCGGCTTTGGCCCTGATGCTGCCCACATTTTGGATCATCCGAAAAACCCTGGAACCGATCAACCAGACCCATGTGCGAACGGCCAAAGCAGGGAAAATACTGGCCTTTTATGCCGATCTGATTCGCCACATCGAAGCCAAGGACTTTGGCGCTCCCCAGCTACAGGATTTGAAAAATGTCTTTTCGACTGGCCCGGTGAAAGCTTCCAAAAGCATCGACCAGCTTTCGTACATCATCAGTCAGCTCAATGTGCGCTACAATGCCTTTGCCGTCATCCTCAACGTCATTGGATTGTGGGATTTGTATTGGGTGCGTCGCTTGGAGCTTTGGAAAAAAATCAATCGGGAGGCCTTGCCACAGTGGTTTGACAGCCTCCAACAGATGGAAGCCTTGCTGAGTCTGGCCACTTCCTGGTACAATCATCCCGATTGGAGTCTGCCAACATTGGTGGAAGAAGGGCCTTTGGAGGCCACGTCTCTCGGCCATCCACTCATCGCCGCTCAGGAGAGGGTCAACAATGACATTCACATTCCCACCGAGGGGCACATCAAGTTGGTGACTGGCTCGAACATGGCAGGAAAAAGCACCTTTTTGCGCACCCTGGGCCTCAATGTGGTCTTGGCAGGCATTGGCGCTCCGGTTTGTGCCAGCAGCCTGAGGCTTCCCATTTTGGAAGTATACACCAGCATGCGCACCCAGGATGCCCTTCACGAAAGCACTTCTTCCTTTTACGCCGAACTCAAGCGCCTCAAAACCATCATCGAAGCGGTAGAAAGCCGCAAAAAAGTCTTTTTCTTGTTGGATGAGATCTTGAAAGGAACCAACTCCAACGATCGACACACGGGCTCCAAGGCATTGATCCGGCAGTTGATCCGCAGCGGGGGCAGTGGGATCATTGCGACCCACGACCTGGAACTGGGGGCCCTGGAGGAGCAATACGATGGGGCCATCGAAAATCTTTGCATGGAGGTGGCCATCGAGGACAGCCAGTTGCGGTTTGACTACAAGATCAGAAAAGGGGTGAGCAAGAGTTTCAACGCCACTTTGTTGATGAAGGAAATGGGCATCAAAATTTGAAAACCACTAAGCCATCGTCTCTATGCACCTACAATCGACCTTCTGTTGTCTTTGCTTGCTTTTCCTGGCAAGTTGCCAATCCTCCAGCCCAGTGGAAAAACCGCCTGTCCAAGCCGCCCAACACGCAGGCGGGCCCGCGCTCGAAGCCGGGCGGTACAACGTCGCCTTCTTGATCATGGACGGGGTGTACAATACAGAGTTGACAGCGCCCTACGACATTTTCCAACACACCATCTTTCGGGACAGCATCAAGGCAATGAACACCTTTTTGGTGGCCAATACCCTGAAGCCAATCACTTCTTTTGAGGGGATTCGACTGTTGCCAGACTTCAATTATCTCGACCCACATCTGCCCGAGATCGACATCTTGGTGGTGCCCAGTGCAGAGCATCATTTGGACAGTGACTTGGAAGATGAACAGATGATTGGATTTGTCAAGCGCACAGCTACCAAGGCACTTTTTGTCACTTCACATTGCGATGGGGCCTTCGTTCTGGCCAAGGCTGGCTTGTTGGATACGGTGGTCTCTACTACTTTTCCAAGCGATGTGGCGGCCTATCGGAAGATGTTTCCGGCATTGGATGTCAGAGAGGACGTCATCTTTGTACACGATGGGAAATACATCACCTCGGCAGGTGGGGCCCGCTCCTTTGATGCGGCCCTCTATTTGAGCGAGCGATTGTATGGCAAGGAGGTGGCCCGTCGACTGGCCAAAGGTCTGGTCATTGATTGGAAGTTGGAGGAAGTCCCTCACTTGGTCATCGATGGAAAGCGAGAATTGGTTAAGAAGCAGTGACTTGTATTTTGAGTCGGAATCCCACCCCGTGGATGTTTTCAATTTTCAAACTGCCCTCTGCCTTGAGGTATTTGCGCAGTCGCGAGATGAATACGTCCAGACTGCGTCCCATGAAATAATCGTCCTCTCCCCACAGGCTTTCCAGTATCTGCGACCGCTTGAGCACTTCGTTGGGGTTGTCGGCAAACAGCTTGAGCAGGTCGGCTTCCTTTTGGGTCAGGTTTTTCTGTTGGCTGTCATTGGTCAGGCTCAGATTGGTGTAATCAAAGCGATAGCTCCCCAACTCGTACTGGTCCTTTTTGGGGACCGAAGTGATCTTGCTCCTCTTGAGGAAGACTTCGATTTTGAGAATGAGTTCTTCTATGCTGAAGGGCTTGGTGATGTAGTCATCGGCACCGAGTCTCAGTCCGTGAATGCGATCCTCTTTGAGGGATTTGGCGGTGAGAAAGAGGATGGGCACGTCGGAGTCATTTTTGCGAATTTCCTGGGCCAAGGTAAATCCGTCTACCTCTGGCAGCATGACGTCGAGTATGCACAAATCGAAACTCGACTCCTTGATGCGGGTCATGGCCTCTTTGCCGTCCTTGCAATAGGTGATCTGGTAGCCTTGCAGTTCGAGATTGTCTTTGGTGACAAAACTGAGGCTTTCGTCATCTTCTACGTATAGTAAGTGTGCTTTCATGGAGTAATTTTTTCCGATGTTACCGACTTCAGCTGCTTGGCTCCCGATCCATTTCTATGGAGATGGTCGTGCCATTGTTGGGCTGACTGTCGAGTCGAATTTTCCAGCCGTGGGCCTGACAGATGTTGTGAATGTAGTAGAGTCCCAGCCCAAATCCTTTGACATTGTGGATGTTGCCAGTGGGGACTCGGTAGAACTTGTCGAATACCTTGGACTGGTGGGCTTTGTCTATGCCGATGCCCCTGTCGATCACTTGTAGGGTGACCTTTTGACCCTGACTTTGGGTGTAGACATTGATCTCCGGGATTTGGCGACAATACTTGATGGCATTGTCCAGCAGGTTGTACAAAATATTCGTCAGGTGGATTTTGTCCGCCTTTACGATTGGCTGTTGGGCTTCCAGTTGACTGTTGAGATGTCCATTGACTTCCTTGACTTTCAACTGAATACTTGGCAAAATATTTTTCAACAGCTCGTGTAAATTGATTTTTTCCAGGTGCAATTCTAGTCCCTTCCGCTCGATTTTGGCCAGTTGGAGGACTTTCTCGACTTGGTGATTGAGCCGCGTATTTTGTTCCTTGATGATGCGGGCATAGTTGTGCAGCCGTTGGTCTTGCTGGATGTCGGGATGGTTGAGAAAGACGTCGGCTGATATTTTGATGGTAGAAATGGGCGTCTTGAATTCGTGGGTCATGTTGTTGATGAAATCCTTCTGCATTTCGGACAGGCGCTTCTGCTTCAGGATGACAGTGAGGGAGTAAATGAAAAAGATGATGGCCAAGAACAGAATGATGGTAAAGACGATGGTCAGGGGCATCCCTCCGATGATGTAGCCGGTGCGCGAGGGAAATTTGACCACAAAATAGTAAGTATACTCATCATAAGTCGGCAGGTTGCCAGATGGTATCTTGGTCCCTTCTGCTCCGCCCACGCTGCAGATGTTGCCATACTGGAAATTGTCGCTTCCACAATCGTAGATGGCGTATTCAAAGACGATGTTCAGCGCATGTGCTTCGAACTCTTTGATCAGGTAGTGCTCCAATACCCCTGCGTCGATGACATTGTTGATGTTGACCACATAGTGATTGGACGATTTGCGGTTGACCAATTGGTAGCTGGGCAGGGGAATGCTGTCGTAAGCGGCCAGTTGTTGGGCCACTTTGAAGAGGGCGATGTTGGCCGTTTGGTGAAATTCTTCCTCCTTGAGGTCCCAACTTCGCATGACCCAAAAGCTTTGCACAGCTATGATTCCGATGATGGCCATGGCTCCCAACAAGACGACGCGACGAATGACACTGTTGTGCATAATGAACGGTATTGCAAAGAGTTCACCAAAGATGCTTGCTGTTCTTTGATGAATACAAATTAAGGCTTTCTCAATTTATAAAGAAAATGGTTAACAGGCCGTTAACAATTATTCGGCCTTCGTTAACAGGGGGAAATGCTCTTTGTCTGCACCTTTGTTGGGACAATTTTATTGGATGCGCACCCAATGCCATTTCATCAAATTCAAAAATCCATCTAATGAAAAATCTCATTGTTTGTCTTTCCTTCCTATTGGCTTGTGGCAGTTTGCAAGCCCAACAAATCAGCTCTGCCTCTCCAGTTGCCACCAAAGTGGTCTACAAAGCAGAAGCCATCAATGTGGACAAAATGGAACACGATTTTGGCGACATTCCCCAAGGCACTCCTGTAACAGCCGAATTCGAATTGACCAACAACAGCAACAAGCCGCTGATCATCCACAGTGCCAAAGGATCTTGTGGTTGTACTGCCACCTATCACGACAAAGCACCCATCCCTGCTGGTGCCCAGACCACCATCAAAGCCACCTACAACGCCAAAAAAATGGGGGCTTTTCACAAGCGAGTCACCGTAATGACCAACCTCAGTGACGACCCGATCGTGCTCAAGATCAACGGAAGCGTACAAAAGGCTGAGTAGTCTCTAGTCCCTGCAGGGCATAAAAAAATTGCTTTTTTGTGCCTTGCCGGGCATACTTCTGCCGCATATCCTTATTTTTGCTGCTCATGAAGCATGCCTACAGACATTTTGCTTGCCTTTTGGGATTCCTCCTCCTTGCGTTTTGCCTGCAGGGCCAGGATGGGCAAAATCCCTTTGACTTGCAGCACCGGCAGAAAAAAACAGAGCAGGCGGCGACGAGCCAATTGCCCCAGTCGGACCGCAACCCTTTTGAACTGGAGCGAGAAACACCCCAGCCCAGCACAGAACAAGCCGTCCCTTCTCCAGAGGCCAATCCCTTTGAGATGGAGAAAGGAGTATCCTCCCAAGCAACCAGTCCCAGCGAAGCAGAACAGGCCAATCCATTTGAAGTGGACCGCGGCCAGCAGTTGGCTGTTTCGGATCGGCCTGTGGAAGCGGAGGCAAACCCTTTTGAGTTGAGCCGAAAGGAGCGTCTGTTGCAAGAAATCAGAGGGGCACAGCCTGAGGTGGAGGAAGCTGTAGCGGCTGCCACCGCTGTGCCGATCAGTCCGGTCAGCAAGAATTTTTCCTTTTGGGTGACCTTGACCTTGCTATTGCTACTGGCCATCCTCGCCACCCTCTACCGCAATATTTTGTTGAAGGTATATCGCTCTTTTACCAACGACAATTTTTTGAAGCTGGTCCACCGGGAGCAGGCAGGCTTTTTGGGCTTTCCCTACATTCTCCTGTATGTATTTTTCTTCATCAATGCGGGCGTTTTTGTGTTTTATGCAGCTGATCACTTTGGTTTGCGCGACTACCAACACCAGGCAGGATCTCTTTTTCGCTACATCGGATGGGTGGCTGGCATCTTCATCGGCAAGCAGTTGCTTTTGCGCTTTTTGGGAGAAATCTTCCCCATTACCAAAGAAATTCGGCAGTACAGCTTTATGATTACGATCTTCAGCATTGCCATTGGTTTGCTGCTTTTGCCCATCAACATCATGGCTGCCCACGCCTCCGATCCCTTGCCTGGAATGGCGCTCATCAGTGGCGGTGTCATCGTTCTATTGGTGTATCTTTTCCGGGTTGTCCGGAGCCTCTTCCTGGCCAGTAGATATTTATCTATGAATAAGTTTCATTTTTTTATGTACCTTTGCACCGTCGAAATCGCCCCTGTTTTGGTATTGTTGAAGCTGGTTTTGATGAAGACAGGCGGTATACAGTAGAAGTTCTTGAAAAGTTTCAGTTTGAATGTCAACAAACGGAAAAGCTGTGGAGGAAAAATACAAGAAGGTAAAGAGTATTTTGATCTCCCAACCTAAACCCGAAAGGTCTCCCTATTATCAACTAGAAAAGAAATACGACCTCCAGATCGACTGGCGGCCTTTCATTCATGTTGAGGGAGAAACTTCCAAAGAATTCCGCAAATTGCGAATTCGCCCGGATGAATATTCGGCCATCATCTTTACCAGCAGAAATGCCATTGACCATTTCTTCCGCATCTGTGAGGAAATGCGCATCAAGATGTCGCAAGATACCAAATACTTTTGCCTGTCGGAGGCCATCTCCAACTACCTGCAGAAGTTCATCGTCTATCGAAAGCGAAAGGTATTTGTTGGAAAGCGAAAGATCGCTGACCTCAAGCCTGCTTTGATGAAGCACAAGTCCAAAGAAAAATTCTTGCTGCCCTGCTCCAACCTCGGTGCCAAGGATGTGACAAGCTTCCTCGAAGAACACGACATCAATTACCAGGATGCATTGATGTATCGCACGGTGAGCAGCGATCTGTCAGACCTGAGTGATGTGACCTATGATGTGCTGGTCTTCTTCAGCCCCTTGGGAATTACGTCTCTGTACGAAAACTTTCCGGGATTTGAGCAAAACGATACGCGCATCGCCGTATTTGGCAACAGCACCAAGAGGGCAGTTTTGGAACGCGGGCTCGACATCAACATCATGGCTCCGGCCCCTGGCTCTCCATCCATGACAATGGCCCTGGAAAAGTATCTTCAGCAATCCAATAGAGACGAGTAGCACATCCAGCTCTGCGTCTTGCTCAACAAGTGCTTCCCATGGCAACATCTGGCCCGGGAGCACTTGTTCTGTAATATTTGTGAAATTTTCTCCATTCCTCGCAACTCCAGCACGTCCTTTGGTTGTTACCTTCACATGATTACAACTGATGATTCACTAATTGGACACCTGAAAAGTCGCATCGATCAACCCTTGCCGGGCCAAGAGGCGCACGCTCGCATGTCACACAATCTTCGACATCGCTACCGGCAGGAGACAGAAAATGCGCGGATTGCCTGTGTCTTGGTACTGCTTTATCCCAAAGATGATGCTTGGCACATTGTTTTGATCGAACGACAGTCCTCCAACAACCCCAATGATCGGCACAAGGGCCAGATCGGCTTTCCCGGAGGTGGATTGGAAGAGTCGGACGAGAGCCTATTGCACGGCGCCTTGCGAGAGGCGTGGGAAGAGGTCGGTGTTCCGGTGGATATGGTCAACGTCATCGGGGCCCTCAGTGAGCTGTACATTCCCGTGAGCAACTTCATGGTCTATCCCTTTTTGGGCTATGCCTTGGAGCGTCCCGATTTCATTCCCCAGCCTAGTGAAGTGCGTCAGATATTGGAAGTGCCACTGGATGTGTTGCGCGATCCGGCCAGCGTTCAGCAGGCGGACATTGCCATCAGCAAGCAAATTCGACTCAGAGATGTCCCTACCTTTCAGGTGGCGGGAGTCACTGTATGGGGAGCGACAGCCATGATGCTCAACGAGTTGTTGGAAATGATTGATGGCCGTCGTTAGGACAGTTACCAGCCCTGTTAGACTGTTAAAATTCTCCAAAACATATCCATATTTATGATAGATTCGTTACATTCAAGTTGAAATGTAGACGATTCAAGCAGTGTGGTTGTCTTTTTGCAAAACCAAATCAGACCGATTGTCATCGTCTTCCATAGCATATCTGTCGTTGACCAATGGCGCGAAAATAATCTATTTTGCCACTGGAAAAGGCAACAAGCAGCAAATCAGAAGGGCGAAACGTTATTACAACAACATCGCAGAACACAATTGACTCGCTGTTAGTGCCCGTACCAGCTGGTTCAGTTTAAAGCAATCATCATGGATATCGCTTTGCAATTGCAAAACCAGGAAAGGGACTTCATTACCGCCTGTATCCGCAAGGAGCGCTGGGCCCAAAAATTGTTGTATGAAAATCATTACAGCAAAATGATGGGTGTCTGCCTTCGCTATTCGGATAACAGGGAAGATGCATTGGACATATTGCACGAAGGTTTCATCAAGGTATTTCGCAACATCGCAAAGTATCAGCCAGGTACCTCCCTCAACGCTTGGATTCGCCGGATCATGGTCAACACAGCCATTGATTTTTACCGGAAAAACATCCGCAGGCGCACCGAAGACCTGGACCAAGCCTACGACATAAGCAGTCCCGATGCGGATGCCATCAGCCAATATACTGAGACCGAAATCCTCGAAGCCGTACAGACTTTGTCTCCGGCCTACAGAACGGTTTTCAACCTGTACATCATCGAAGGCTACTCCCACAAGGAAATAGCCAACATGTTGGGAATCACAGAAAGCACATCACGATCCAATCTGGTGAAAGCCAGATCGAAATTGAAAGCAATACTTACAGCTAGGTTCATCGGATATGGAGAATAATCACTTTGACAAGTACCTGAGAGAAAAACTGGAAAATCTTGATCCAGGCTTCCAGCCTGAGCATTGGGATTTGTTCGAACAGTCCCTGGACAAACTGCCTGATCCCACTGGAGAAGGACGGTCCAACTTGTCTTTTGATGACCTGGCTCGTCAAAAACTCGGCAACCTCGAAGTAGAGCCCGGAATGGGGCACTGGGAAGAGATGGAGCGCCTGATCGAAGCTTCCGAAGAATCGCCCATCGACGAGATTGCCTACAACCACCTCCACAATTTACAAGCTCCCTACAAGCCTGAGCATTGGAACTTGATGCTTCAACGCCTCAACCAAGAGGCCTTCCTCCGCCAAATTGTCTATCGATACAAATTGGCCGAGGTCGCGCTGTTTTTGCTTGTTCTATTGACATTTGTACAATACTTGCCTGTGTCAGTCGCACCAAACTTGGCCGATGACCAACAGGCTCCTGCACAATACCTGATGTCGCCGACAGATCAGTCTGCGGATTTGGCCCTCCAATCGGATGTCGCCACCGCCAGTGTCATTTCTTCTGCTGCGACCGGGGAAAGTGCGACCGATGAAGTTGCTGCACCTATTGCTTCTTCTGTAGTTGATGCCCCAAAGTCTGCCGGATCAGACTCCACAGTACCTCCTGCCAAAACGGCTGCCACTGAGAAAGCAGATGCATCCAACACATCTTCTTTTGTCAGCCCATCTTTGTCATCCAATGCGCCTGTCCGCTCTCTCGTGAGCAGCGTTCCTGGCATCACCGCCCGCAGCATGCGAGCTGTGTCCAATGCTGCCTGGCCATCGATTGGTCTGGGGAATGGTCCTCTGGAGATGAGCTTGTTGTTGCCCATTGAAAAGTTGCAGAGTCTTTTGTTGCCGGGCGATGGTCCGTTTGCAGAACTGCCAGATTGCGAAAATTGCCAGAAAGGAAACCAGCGGGGGCGTTTGAGCATCGGCATGTTTGCGGCTTCTGACATCAACTATGTCATGACTCCCTACAACTCCAAGTTGAGGGTCCCTTCATACGATCAGTTCTTTGCTGGATATGGGGGAGGCATTTCTTTGACCTATCAAATCCGTCGCTGGTCTGTGGAAATTGCAGGGATTTACTCTGCCATCTTCTACCAGCCAGAACGCCTGCTGATTGAAGTCAACTCTGGAAATCTCCAAAGTGG
This sequence comes from Bacteroidota bacterium, assembly GCA_039821145.1. Taxonomy (GTDB): domain Bacteria; phylum Bacteroidota; class Bacteroidia; order Chitinophagales; family Saprospiraceae; genus JBCCSZ01. The sequence continues at coordinate 211,232 of JBCBOS010000011.1, forward strand.
GTACTACGGCAGGGGCTTCCGCTCGGCTCGGATGGATGTGTTGAAAATTCCGCTGAATCTGCGTTTCCGCTTCTCCAACCTCCGCAAGTGGAACATCTACGCCTTGGCTGGTGGTACCCTCAACACGGCGGTGTTCAAGCAATACGAAATCGTTAAAGCAGGTCACTCCAACGACCTTCGCAACTTCCCCAAAGCAGTCCCTGTGCCTGGCAATGGCAACGGAACGGGGCAGTTGGAGGACAATGGGTACAAAGGCTTTTTCGAAAACGGCCGCCTGAAAGACAACATCTACTTTACTGCCAATTTGGGCGTTGGCGTCGAGCGCTACTTCAACCAGCGTTGGAGCATCTTCGTGCAGCCTGTCTATCAGCATCAGTTCCTGTCAACTGGCGATGGATTTGGTCCCAACAACGACCGCCTAAACTCTTTCTCAACTTACATTGGGGTGCGCCGCAGCCTTCTCAAGTAAGTCTAGTCTACAGTCATTCTCATTTTTTCTTCATTGGAAGGAGGCTTTCTCAGCTGAGTTGCTGTGCCAGCAGTCCCTGCAGTTCTTTGCCTACCAACAAGTGCCCTCCCTCTAGCATGTGCAGTTGCGCATTGGGCAAATCTTTGGCCAGCCATTCTCCTCCGGAAGACGACACAATCTTGTCTCTTTTGCCAAAGTACAAATGCAGCGGAATGTCGAGCTGTCGAAGCAATTTTTTCAGCTCCTTGGGGTGAAATTGGAAGTCGTGGAGAGAGAGCCAGGAGGCCATGGCCCTGTTGCGGCGCTTCTCTGTGCGGAGGTGTAGTTTGCAGAAATCTCGAACGAATCGACTGATGAGCTTCCATTGATAAAGCCTGTCGATCAGGGAGACAACAAAGTCGGGCTGGCGTTGGAGCAGACGGCCGAGCAGGGCGCGCAAAAAATAAGGGGTGTTGGTGGCCAGTGACATTCCCTGTGTCTGAAGTCCATCGGGGGCAATGAGAAACATCCGCTCCACTTGCGGTCCACAAGACCACAGCAAGGACTGCACAATGCGCCCGCCAAAGCTGTAGCCCATCAAATCGAATCTCTTCTGCCCATTTTCCAAGGCCAGTTGGAGCAAAATGCCGTGTATGTCTGCTTGCAAAAAGCGCGGCCCATTCCATTGTGTCTTTCCGTGAAATGGCAGGTCAATGGCATAGGTCGTATGGCTGTTGTGGAGAGCTGGCAACAAGGGATCAAACAGGCCCGCATGGTCTCCGTAGCCGTGCAATGCAAACAGCAATCGGGGGCCAGTTCCAAAACGGTGGTAATGGACCTGAGAGCCTTTCCAATCCAAAAAGCCATTCTCGATGGTCATGCGCTTGACAGTAAGGTGGACTATTTCACCTCAAGATAAGACAAATGGAGGCTTTATTTGTTATGCTGCCGTACCTTCCCATTTCAAACATCCTTGCAACACGCGCTTACATGAAGTCACTTTTGTTTTGTACCACCGCCGCCTTGTGCCTTTGCTTGCTGGGAGCTTGCAGTGTCAAGACGTTTCCCTCCACTTCTCAGCCCATCAATCACGTCCTTTGGGACAGCCTTCTCAAACAGCATGTGGATGCCAACGGCTGGGTTGATTACCAAGGCTTTGTCCAAGACAGCAGTCGACTCAATCAATATCTGTCCTCTCTCAGCGCGCATCATCCCAATGAGGCCAATTGGAGTCGGGAGCAGCGGCTGGCTTATTGGATCAATGCCTACAATGCATTCACCGTGCAGTTGATGATCCGACACCATCCGGTAGAAAGCATCAAAGACATCAAAAATGGAATTCCTTTTGTCAATTCTGTGTGGGACATTGCCTTCATCCAAATAGAGGGGGCGACCTACGATCTGAACAACATTGAGCACAGCATCTTGCGCAAGCGGTTCTCAGAGCCTCGCATTCACTTTGCCATCAACTGTGCTTCCTATTCTTGCCCGGTTTTGCTCGACGAGGCCTACACCGCAGATCAAATAGAGGAACAGTTGGACCGCCAGGCACGCCTCTTTCTCAGCGATCAGAAAAGGAATGTCATTGAAGCAGACAAGATTCGCCTCTCCAAAATCTTCAAGTGGTTCAAGGGCGACTTTACCGATGGACAGACTCTGATCGAATTCCTGAATCGATATTCAGCCGTGCAAATCCAACCCAAGGCCAAGCTCGAATACCTCGACTACAACTGGACGGTCAACAGCCAGGCTAAAAACTCAACTGCTCTCTGATCCGCCAGGGATTGATCTGTCTCAAGCGCAGGGTGAAGGTGATGCGAGAAGCGTAATTGCCTCCAGATCGCTGCTTGTACAATTGATCGATTTGGTCGGAATTGAAAAAGGGAAAATGGGCAACGAAGGTACCGCCCAGCAATTCCAGCATGGCCCCACCGCTGTACAAAAACTGATCGCTGAACGTTTCTTCTTCGCCGATCAGCTCTGCCCTGTTGAAGTATCCCAGATCGATGTAGGGCTTGATGTTTCGGATGATGGGGGCATTGATGGGCAAGTCGAGCTTCAGGCTGGCCGAGGCGATGAAATCGTTGCTTTGCCCAATGCTTTGCTGACTGCCGAATGCATTTTTGAATCCACCTTCCCGGCCCGTCACTTGCTGGGACCAGATGTTGGTCTGCTCGTTCCGTCCAAAGAATACCTCGTCGAACTGATAGTCGTTGAAGCCCTGGTGAATGAGGGCAAATGATCCTCGGGTGAGGGCATTGGAATAGCTGCGCGAATCTCGTCGGCTGTTGAGAATGAACTTGCCCACGTACAATCGGAAGTCGATATTGCGCCCTCGCTCATAGGTGTAGCTGGCATTGAGGACGAAGGAAGCCTTCAGGTAATTTTCCCGATCTCCAAATGGATTGTCGTAGGATTGTTGCTCCAGCAAAAGGCCAAAGTTGTAGGGGTTGACGGGGCGGTTGTTGACCCCGCGGTATGAAATCTGATGGATGAGACTTCGGTCTGTTTTGTTGCCGATGTATTGGCCATTTTGGTCAAAGTCCGTGCTTTCCTGCCCGATGAACAAACTGCGTGCCTGTAGTTGGGCCCGATACGTCCCAGCCGGGTCGGTGCGAATGTACAAGTCGAGGGTGGGAGCCACTCGGTAGAATGGCAGGTGGGTGGAGAAGACGCTGTCTCTTTCCAGAAAGTTGGAGCTGTAGCGCTTGACATTGGCGCCCAGCGTGATTTTCCGGAATGTTCCTTTTTTCGGATAAAAATTGTACTGAGCAAAGCCAATCCCGTTGAGCTGCTTGCTATCAAATGCATAGGATGGCGCCAGGGCAAACTCGATCTTGCGTTCTGGCAAGACTGTATTGTAAACGGCTGCTCCGAGCATCAGTCCGTCGTATTGATTCCAGGTGGCGGTGGGCAACCAGTACAGACTATTTCTCTTGGTATTTTCCATTCCCATGACGAATCGGGTTCGCAGCGGCGTAAAGCGTTTGAAACTGCCGTTCACCTTGACATCGTCATTTTGGCGATTGATGTCCAAAGTGTAGTGCTTGGGGTCGAGTAGGATTTGGTCGTATTCTCCTTCGGGAAAATCGAGGGTTTTCGTTCCTTCGAATCCCTCGTACCACTGCATGCGAACCACCTTGCCATCCTTCATGCCCGCTACGGGAAGGGGAGAAGTCAACTGCCCTTTGTTTTGCACCTTCAGTTGGTAGCCCTGGCCATCGCTCGACAGCTTTTTGACCGCATAGTCGATCTTGTCGTTGGAGCCGATCAGGCCGTCGATGAGCCAGGAAAGGTCCTTGTCGGTTTTGGACCGGAAGTGTGCCCACAGATCGGCGGGTTGCGGATGCTTGAACGCCCACTCTTGGTAAAAGGATTGCATGATCTCGTCAAACAACTCCGTGCCCAGGTAGTATTGTGCCATGCGGAAGGCCTGGGCTGGCTTTTCGTAGCCACCGAGGAAGTAATTGACCCGAGAGTAATCGTCGGAGTGAGTGACGGGAGCCTGATCGTCGTTGCGGCGGGCTTGGTACAAATAGGCCATCTCGCCCATGCTCATATCTGTGTCTTTGAGAAAGAACTCGGGAAAGAACTCATTTTTTGAGTTCGGATAAAATTTTTCTGTATAGCGATGATCGTAATAGGAGTTGATCCCTTCGTCCAACCACACATGGTCGCGCTCGTTGAAGCCCAGGATGCCATAGAACCAATTGTGGCCGACCTCGTGGGTGATGACCTCGTCCAAAGGCTGTGGCGAGCCCATCAGTCCGATGACGGTGATCATGGGGTACTCCATTCCTCCTCCGGCAGACAAGGCGCTTTGGACAGCCGTGGCTTGCGGATAGGGATATTCTCCCACCAGTTCTGAGTAAAATTCGAGTGCTCGGTCCACATAGAAGGTGCCCTTTTTCCACATTTCTCCTTCTTGGTTGGTGAAAAACGCCCAGCTGTCGACCGTCTTGCCGGAAGCCATTTTGACTTCGCTTTTTTGGACGTAGAATCGCTTGTCGGCAAACCAGGCAAAGTCGTGTATCTGCTCAGCGGTGTAGCGGATGGTTTTCATCTTTTGGCTGGAAGGAGGAAAGCGGACATCACTTTCGTCCAGGCTGTCTTTGAGCAAGCGGTTGGAACGCTGGATTTGTTCTTTGATGAATTGTTGTTCGCTTTCGGTTTGGAGCTCGCCACTGGCTGCTACGATGTAATTGTCGGGCAGGGTAATGCGCACATCATAAGACCCAAATTCCGAGTAAAATTCTCCCATGTCCAAGTAGGGCATTGGGTGCCAACCCTCCCGGTCGTATACGGCAGGCTTGGGAAACCACTGGGTGAGCTGGTAGGATTGACCAACGTGGCCCAGGCGAGAAAAGGAGCGAGGAATTTTCAGGAGAAATGGTGTCCGGATCACGGTGGTCGCGCCTGGCCCTAGGGGCTCTGCCAATTCCAATAGGGCAATGTCTGGGTTGTTGGTCTTGAGGTCCCAGCTGATGCTGTTGCCGTTTTGTTGGAAGTCGAGCTTGGAGAAGTTGCCCAATTCGCTATCTTTGGCAAAGAAAAATCGAGAGCTACCTGTCCGCAGTTTTTGTCTGGCAAAAGCAGTATTTCGATCCTTGTAGGCATTGGCCCACAGATGCATGTACATCTCTTTTAAGGTATCAGGTGATCGGTTGACATAGGTGATTTCAATGTAGCCATCCAGGGTGTGCAACGAATCGTTTAGGGTCACCTCAATGAGGGTGTTGACTTCCTGTTGGAAATACGCTGTTTGTTGCGCCTGGCTCAAAGAACAGCCAAACAAGGCCAGAAAGGCGATCAATGATCTCATGTGATAATTTTTTTTGGCAAAACCACGGGATGTTGGAGAATTTCCACTCTCGGGGCATGTCTCAAGCGGAACAAGCTCCCTCATATGCAAAAATAACATTATTTATGTACAGACTATACGCAATTTTTGGACTTGGGGTACTTCTTTGGGCTTGCAATCCAAAGGTTTCTGATTCGGCCCAAGCCAGCGCCGAAGCAGCCGTAGAATCGGCTGGCCAGATGGGAAGCTTCCCCGACGCATGGGTGGGGACCTGGGTCGGAGCACTCGACATCTATCGGGGGACCAAAAAGCTGCAAAGTGTGCCAATGGAAATTCAGATTGGGGCCAATGATGGCCGAGGGCGATACAGCTGGACGAGTACCTTCCTCGGCAAGGACACCATCGTCAAGCCCTACGAGCTGCAAACCATCGATGCGGCAGCAGGCAAGTATGTGATGGACGAGAAAAACAGCATCAAAATAGAGTCTTACCTCCACGATCAAAAGCTGGTCAGTTGGTTTGAGGTGCAGGGCAGCTTGATTTCTGCGACTTATGAGATCATCAACGGACAACTGGTCTTCGAGATATTAGCGGGTTCCGACAAAGAGGTAAGCACAACGGGAGGGACCCAATTCGAAGGAGAGGACATTCCACCCGTTCGGTCTTTTCCCATCGGCACCATGCAGAGAGGGGTGTTGACCAAAAAAAATTGACCTTGTCGAGCACGAGACCCGACAAGGCAACAAGACTATGGACACCCTATGACTGTTCAAATAAGAAAACCGACTCAATAGCGGTCATCGCTTACTGAATCGGTTCGTAACAAATATGAGAATATTTGCGGAGTTTTACAAAGGTTTCAGGGGCTTACATCAAATATTTATTTGAAAATAAATTATATCAATTGATTACGTATGAGCTGAAATTTTCATGGGATTCTCATCCCAGATTTTCGCTCTACGAACTGGCAACCATGGCCGACCGCCGCTTCTCCCATTCCCAAGCTGACTTCATGATTTCTTCGATCCTTCTCTGGGGCTTCCAGTCCAATTCGCGATTCGCCAGATCGTTGTTGGCGTAAATGGCCACCACATCACCAGGGCGGCGCGGGCCTATTTGGTAGTTGAGTTGTTGGCCTGTAACCTTCTCAAATGCGTTGATGGCTTCCAATACAGTCGCCCCATCGCCCAGCCCGAGATTGAAGATGCTGCAGTTTTTCGAATTCTTTTCTGCCAACAGATATTGCAAAGATTTGGTGTGTGCATTGGCCAAGTCCATGATGTGGATGTAGTCGCGGACGCAACTGCCATCGCGGGTATCGTAATCATCGCCATAGACCATCATAGAGCTGCGCTTCCCAATGGCCGTCTCTGTGATGACGGGGACGAGATTGAGGGCCACATTGACGGGCGATTCTCCGATCAACCCACTTTCGTGGGCACCCGCTGGGTTGAAGTAGCGAAGGATGACGGCCTGAGAAGAGGCGTGTTTGTGGCAAAAAGCTTGGATGATGCCTTCGCCAATCTGCTTGGTATGTGCATAGGGCGATTCTGCGGCCTGTAGCGGGGTATGTTCTGTCACGGGCAGCTCAGAGGCGTTGCCATAGACAGAGCAGGAGGAAGAAAATATGAAATTGGCAATGTCGTACTCCAAAGATAGAGACAACACATTGATCAGGCTGTTGAGGTTGTTGTCGTAATACCGAAGGGGCTGCTCGACCGATTCTCCGACAGCCTTGAGGGCAGCAAAGTGGATGATGCCGACGATGTCGGGATGGTCTTTGAAGATTTGTCTGGTCCCTTCTTTGTCACAAAGGTCGGTGCTGTAGTGGGTGACAGACTTCCCTGTGATCTGCTGGATGTATTCAAGTGGTTTCAGGTCGGAGTTGACGAGATTGTCAACAGAGATGACTTCGAAGCCATTGTCGATCAGGTCGATGATGGTATGGCTGCCGATATAACCACAACCACCGGTGACAAGTACTTTTTTCATAGATAAAATTTCTAACTTTGTACTTTGTTTTGAATTTCACATATGATCCTAAGTGGATCAAGATCCGATTGATCCTATTTCTACGCAAGAAGCGGGTCTTTGGTTCAGGCAGACTTTCTTTCCACAAGATAATGCAATTTTATATGACCTATTCCGATTTACTTCCTCAAATCATTGAGATCGCTCGCACCGCAGGCAATGAGATCATGAAAATCTATACAGACGAGTCGTCCGACTTTGGCATCGAGGCCAAAAAGGATAATTCTCCGCTCACCAAGGCCGACAAAGCAGCCAACGACCTCATCTGCCAGGGCCTGGAAGCCCTGCCGATTGTGTATCCCATCATCTCGGAGGAAAACAAAGAAGTTCCCTACGAAGTCCGTCGACACTACGACATGTTTTGGCTGGTGGACCCACTCGATGGCACCAAGGAATTCATCAAACGCAATGGCGAATTCACTGTCAACATTGCCTTGGTGCAAGGACAGAGTCCCGTGATGGGGGTTGTCTATGCCCCTGCTTTGGACGAGTGCTATTTTGCCAGCAAGGGAGGTGGTGCGTTTGTGGAAAAAGAAGGGCAGCAGACCCCTCTACAGGCTGGACAGTTTGCATTGGATCAAAAAAGTCTTCGGGTCATCTGTTCTCGTTCTCACCTCAACGATGCCACCCAGGCATTTGTGGATCGCTTGACAGAACCCGAGTTGGTATCCAAAGGCAGTTCTCTCAAGTTCTTGTTACTGGCTGGCCAGCAGGCTGAGTTGTACCCTCGATTGGCACCTACCATGGAGTGGGACACGGGGGCGGCACAGATTGTACTGGAAGAAGCAGGCGGGCAGGTATTGAATGCCGAAGACCACCGGCCTCTCCGCTACAACAAGCCCAATCTGCTCAATCCCTACTTCATCGCTTGTGGACAAATGGCCTCCCAGGTAGAAGAACTCTTCGCCTACGCCTAAAAATTGAGCGACTTGCCTGCCCTGAGTGTCATCATTCCCACCTACAATGAGGCCGCCCACATCGAGGTCGCCCTGCAATCAGTAGTGTGGGCAGATGAGCTGATCGTGGTTGATTCTTTCAGTATGGACGATACCTTGGCCATTGCCCGCCGCTTTCCGGTGCGCATCCTGGAACGAGCCTACAAAAGTCCGGCTGATCAGAAAAACTGGGCCATTCCACAAGCCAGCCATGAATGGGTTCTCCTGCTCGATGCCGACGAGCGAATCACTCCCCAGCTGGCCAAAGAGATCCAACAGCTTTTGCAGCAGCCTCCCCCACAAGATGCCTATTGGATCAGGCGCAGCAGCTTTTTTCTTGGCAAACGCATTCGCTACAGCGGCTGGCAGGGTGACAAGGTCATTCGACTGATTCGCCGCGATCGCTGCCGATACCGAGAGGTACAGGTACACGAAGAGATTGCTACGGAAGGCATCCAAGTGGGGCAACTGAAGGCGGCAATGGACCACTACACTTGTGAAGAACTGACGCCCTTTCTGGAAAAAATGCGTCGCTATGGCCAATGGTCGGCCCTCGATCATCGCTCGCGGACCCCTCGGGTTGGATATTTTCACCTACTGGTCAAGCCCCTTTGGCGATTTGTGAATCACTACCTGCTGCGGCTGGGCTTTTTGGATGGCTGGCGTGGGCTGCTCATCAGCGCCATTATGGCCTGGGGGGTATTTTTGCGTTACGCTTACTTATGGGAATGGCAGTGGAAGGAGCGAAAAGGAGGGGAATCTCACAAGGAATGATCCTCTCATCCTTGTTGGAACAGGGGCGAGAAAGGCAAAAACTGAATGCCTCTTTGGACAAATCCTTCGATCAAGGCTTCAAAAATGGAAGTGGTTTCTTCGTGATCGTGCAGCAGAATGACCTCTGTACTGCTCGACGACAGCCAGCGGTTTTTGCCTTGGGATTGCTGGCCTCGCACGTCCTTGGGGGCGGGATCATCCATTCGTTTCAACAGACCTTCGAGTCTTTCCAAGCCTTTGAGCGGGCGGGCGAGGGTGAGCGACCACTCCATGGTGTCGTAGGTCCAGTGCCAGTCGGCATCTGTGGCAAGTCCCGTCTGTTGGTAGTATTGATAAGAGAGCTGGGGGAAGCGGGGTTGGTCATAGCCCAAATGGCGCAGCATGGCCTGAATGATGGCCTTTCTGTTTTGTCCTCTGGGGTCGGTCAATGGATTCAGCACCAAGCCATAGCGACCATCTCCCTTGTCGCCAAAGGGAAAGCGAAACCAATTGGCGGGTCTGTTGACGTCTGCTTCCTGGTACAGTCGGTCGATCAACTCATGGGTTTGCTGAATTTCGAGATGGGCCTCGTCCATGTCCAAATCCGAAAAATGCGGGTGGTTGTAGGAGTGGTTGGCAATGACGAACCCCTTGCGAATGGCTTGAATGACCGGCTCTGGATCGGCTTCCATGAAGTCTCCTCGGCAGAAAAAGACAGCGGGAATTTGCTGTTGGAAGAGAAAGTCCACCTTGGCTTGCATGTCCTTGGAAGGGCTGTCGTCAATGGTCAGATAGGCCCCCTTCACAGTGACCCCTTGTTGGCTTTGTAGCGCCCTTTTCCAAACTTCGTCCCATTGAATATCTCTGTTTTGCGCAAAAGAAGTTGCTCTTTGGCAGGGAGCTTGATGAAGTCCGAGCATTTGTTTGAGCAACACCCCTGATATTTGGCCGCACACTTCTCGCACTGGATGAAGAGCAGGTGGCAAGCATCATTGGCACAGTTGACATGCGAGTCACAAGGTACGCCGCATTGGTGGCACCGGGCGATGATCTCCTCGCTGATTCGTTCTCCCATGCGCTCGTCAAAGACAAAGTTTTTTCCCTTGAACTTATTGGTAAGACCTTTTTCGCGTACCTGTCGGGCGTATTCGATGATGCCACCGTCTAGTTGAAACACCTTCTGGAAGCCCTTGTGGCGATAGTAGGCGCTGGCTTTTTCACAGCGAATGCCACCTGTGCAGTACATGACGATGTTTTTGTCCTTGTGCTCCTGCAGCATGTCCTCAATGATGGGGAGGGATTCGCGGAAAGTCGTTACGTCGGGGCATACTGCATCTTCGAAATGGCCAACCTCACTTTCGTAGTGGTTGCGCATGTCGATGACGATGGTATCGGATTGGTCGGTCAGTTGGTTGAAGGTTTCCGCATCGATGTGTTGGCCGCGTTTGGTGACGTCGAAGGCATCGTCTTCCAGTCCATCGGCAACAATTTTGTGGCGGACTTTGATCTTGAGTTTGTAAAAGGACTTGCCATTGTCTTCGATGGCGATGTTGAGGCGCATGCCATCCATCCAAGGAATGGAGTAGAGTTGGGCTTTGAAAGTTTCGAATTGTGCCTGTGGAACAGAAATCTGTCCATTGACCCCTTCGGAGGCGACGTAGATTCGACCAAATACACCCACTTGATCCAGCAATTGGTACAACTCATCGCGAAAGTGCTCTGGCTGTTCGATCTGGTGGTAGCGGTAAAAAGAAAGTGTTACCCTGGCCTCGTCGCTTTGTTGGAGCTGTTCTTTCAACTCCTGGCTGTTGACTTTATTGAATAATCTCGCCATTGGACAAAAGTGCATTGATTAGGCAAAGCCCGATACGTAAATCGATGAGAAGATACAGCAGGTTGGCATCCACTCAAGGGCAAAATTACAAATAATAGAGGAATGATGACAGGTTTTGGGGACCTGCTCTGTGGCAATGATCCCCAAAACCTGTGGAAGAGAGTTTATTGGCGTACAACGCGACCACTCAGACTGTGTTGGTCACTGTGCAAGCGGTAGAAGTAAATGCCTTTGGGCAGGGCACTCATGTCAACTGTTTGGCGATCTTTCCCCTGCAGCACCCAACGGCTTTGCAGCACCAAACGACCATCGGCAGCATACAATTCAAACTGGGTTTGGCCCTTGAGTTGGGCCATTTCCAGGTACAATTGGCCCTCTGTCGGGTTGGGAAATACTTGGAGATTGCCTTCCACCAGGGGTTCTTCCGTATCGACCACCTGCGTATTGAGCGCCAGCTTGACTGCTTCCAATACGTCGATCCGGCCAAAGCCATAGGTGTTGTTGGGGACTTCTGTTCCAGGAGTGGTTCCACAGACCTCGTCAGTGGTCTTGGGGACAGCCGTTTGCTCCAAAATGTCTTCGATCATGTCCACCCGTCCGGCCAGAGCAGGATTGGCTGAAATGATCAGCGCTACGGCACCTGCTACGTGTGGTCCTGCCATGCTGGTGCCACTGAACGAGCGGTATCCATCGCCTCTCACGGCCGAACGCACCCGCACACCAGGGGCACTTACGTTGGGCTTCATGCGATTGCTGCCATCCACTGTCACAGGCCCGCGGCTGCTGAAGCTGGCGATGGTATCGTTGGAGGCAGTTGCCCCGATGGAAAAGCTGTTTTCGTAAATGGCAGAAGGCGTATTGACGGTTTCGCATCCTCCCCGGCCACTGTTGCCTGCCGACACCACCACGACCACGCCGGCTGCTTTGAGGTTGTTGATGACGGCTTCCATGGTTGCCCAGTTGGAGGAATTGCAACCTTCTAGCTCAGGACAGCCCCAGGAGTTGTTGATGACGTGCGGGGCCATATCTGGATTGGCATTCTCGCCCTCCAGGTCGGTGGGAGCCAGGAAAAATTCGTAGCACTCGATGTAGGTGGCGGGCGTTCCATAGCCGCGTTCCATGTTGCGGCAGGCGATCCATTTGGCCTCTGGCGCTACACCGATCTGGTTTTCGCCATCTTCTCCCACAATGGTCCCCATGGTATGGGTGCCGTGGTTGTTGTCGTCGCAAGGGATTTTGACATCCAATCCACAGGGGTTCAGGCTGGGATCGGTGCTGGAATCGCCGTGCAGCGGATTGATCTCACGGATGGCATCGTGCCAGTTGTAGTTGTGATCCACAGGTCCATCATCGCTCATGCCCCGGTACTTGGACTGAAGCGAAGGGTGGGTCCAGTCGTAGCCAGTATCTTGTCCGGCGACCACGACGTTTTGGCCTCGGTAGCCCATTTCCCAAACGGAATCCGCCTTGATCATGGAGATGCCCCATTCGATGGCTGTGCCCCCTCGCAAGTCGGCGACGACCTCTTCTTCGATGGGACGGTCAAAAGAGACCTGTGGGTTGTTTTCGATGCTGGCCACCTCCTCTTGTTGAGCCAAGAGGCGGATCAAGGCAAAATTACCTTTGGCATGAATGGCGTTGACCACGAAGAAAGAGCGATGAGGAGCCTCTTGGGCGTCCAGTAGCTGTATCAGATTTTGCTGGGAGCTTTTGGCCAGTTGTTGCAGTTGCTGGTATACATAACGGCCTTTTGCTTCCTTGTTTTTGAAGTTTTTGGCCGCCGATAGATCAGCTTGTTGGCGCAGGCGAATGAGGAAATCTACCTGCTCCTCTTGCTCCAGTCTGTCGAGCAAGGAAGTGCTGATTTTGTCTTTCCAATCATTATTGGATGGGGTTTGCCAGGCGCTCAGCAGTGTGAGGCCGAGCAGACATGCGAATGTTGTCGCTAAAAATTTGGTCATGACAAGTTGATTTTGTGCCGTTCGATCGGCTTTGTTCTTATTATCGTCGAGGCAATTACAAGTAACACAAAAATACTTTTCCACCATTGCATATTCCTGTCAAAATTTAGAAAGCATGTGACAAACCACTACTTTGGGCTTGTTTCTGAGCCTGCTTTTCCTCCTAACCCAAATTGACATGCAAAAAATCCGCCGACATTTGTCCCAAGACCCCATCCTGAAAAAAGTGATCCAGTCCATCGAATTGCCGCCCCTGCCCAAAAGTGAGGATGTCTATTTCGATTTGCTGCGTTCCATTGCTGGTCAACAACTCTCGGTGAAGGCTGCCCAGACCATTTTCGGACGGTTTTTGGAGCTTTTCCCAAAGTCCTATCCCGATCAAAAGCGACTGATTCGGATGGAGGAGGAGCAGTTGCGTGGGGTGGGACTGTCGAGGGCCAAGGCAGCCTATGTACGCAATGTTGCGCTCTTTTTTCAGGAAGAAAAGGTCGACAAAAAGCAATTGGATGCCATGAGCAATGAAGAGATCATCCGCTATCTCACCCAAATCAAGGGCGTCGGTCGGTGGACGGTGGAGATGATCCTGATGTTCAGCATGGACCGACCCGATGTGCTGCCATTGAGTGACTTGGGCATTCGCAACGGCATAGTGGAATTGTACCAACTAGAGGAAACAGGCAAGGCATTGCACGCCCGCTTGGAGGAAATTGCCGAGCCCTGGCGCCCCTATCGGACGACAGCTTGCCGATATGTTTGGCGATGGAAAGACGGCGGGGGATTGTGAGCAGACATCAACCTGCCGCCACCAGATTTTGCTCTTCTATCCAATTGAGAAATACCTGCTCCACTTCTTCGCTGTTCCAACGGCTCTCAATCTCGTCCATGGCCAGAATTCGCTGAAACAAGGCATCTTGGACACTGGTTTCCTTCAATGCCTCCGAGTAGGGCTTGTTGCTGAAGGTGACCATGGAATAAACGGATAGGAACTGCTCGGGAAATTTGCGTTCCAGGTGCTTTTCGATCTTTTTGCGGAGTAGGAATGGGGGATCACTGACCAAGTCGCGCATCTCGATGAAGTTGCGTAGGGCCAAGTCGGCGATGGCATTGGCATCTGGCACCCGTTTTTTGCTGAAGGCAGGCAGGATTTGGTCCCAGTCTTCCTTGTACAAATCACACAAATCATCCAACAGACTGCAGTCCTCGAAGCCCGAATTCATCCCCTGGCCATAGAAGGGGACAATGGCATGGGAGGCATCTCCCATGAGCAAGACCCGTTGGCGATATTGCCAAGGAGCGCAGCGGATGGTGACCAACGAGGCAGTGGGGTTTTGGTGAAAGTCTTCCAATAAATTGGGCATCAATGGAATGGCATCGGGAAAATACTCCTCGAAAAAGGCCATGATCTGCTCATCTGTCTTGAGATTTTCGAAGGCAACCGCTCCCTCATAGGACAAAAACAGCGTTCCGGTAAAGCTCCGGTCCTGGTTGGGCAGCCCGATGAGCATGAAGCGCCCGCGCGGCCAAATGTGCAGGGCGTTGGGGTCCATGGCAAAATCGCCAGAAGGCGTGGGAGGAATGCTCAGCTCTTTGTACCCATAATCGAGGAACTGTTGCTGAAAATTGAATCGAGGCGTTTTTTGCAAACTGTATCGAATGGCAGAATAAGCACCATCTGTTCCAAAAATCAAGGGGGCAGTGACTTCCTTGACCTCGCCACTTCGCTTGTCTTCAAAGGTGAGGTGAAACTGCCGGGTATCCAGATCGAGGCATTTGTGTTCGAAAAAGAATTGGACGTTGTCGTATTGATCGGCAATGTTCATCAATTCGAGATTGAGCCCAGCTCTTGAGACGGAGTAGATGGATTGCCCGTCGGAGCTATAGGGCTGGAAGGCAAGGTCTCCGGAGACCTCGTGCATCTTGCGACCGTGCATGGGGATGGCGACCTTCCGAATCTTGTCTTTGATGCCCGCTTTTTCCAATGCTCTCCACCCTCGGGTGCTCATGGCCAAATTGATGGACCGCCCTCCGACGATGTCCGCCCGGCGAATGTCTCCTCTGCGTTCGTATACTTCAACGGCATAGCCGCGCTTGGCCAGCAAGATGGCCCAAAGGGTTCCAACCAATCCGGCGCCAACGACAATGGCTTTCTTCTCTTTCTTCATTTTCTAAAATTGTTGTTTTGGTAAAGCCCCAGGGATCAGGTCAAAAACTGCAGGGCCAGAAATTGAGAGACCATCCCCACCAAAAAGCCTCCGTAGAGGTCTTGCAGGTTGTGGGCATTCAGGATGAGGCGCGACGTACACACGATGCCACTGGTCAAGAGCGCGATGATCAACAACAGTCCCATGCTCAACTCCAAACCGCCGAAAGGACTTCCCGGGATGGTGAAGGAGCCGTAACTGAAAAGAGCTGTGGTGATGACGATCATGCCCACCAAACCTCCCATTCCTACGGCATGAACACTGATTTTGGAAAAGAGGTTGATGAAAAAGGCCATAAAAAGTGCAATGGTTGCTCCCAGCATGCAGTTTCTGAAGGCAACCGGGATGTCGTTGTTGTTGTAGAGGTTCCAAAACAGCCACAGATAGAATACACCAGTGGCGATGTAGGGAATGATGCGATCCTGGCGGTCTTCCAGTTGCAAATCGGGAATCAACTCCAATACTTTCATCATGAAAACGCAGAAAGCTGGAATGAAAAAAGTGGAAACAAACACGATCAGGATCAGCAGTCGGCTGTCCCACAGTTCGTTGACTCCAAATAGATAGGGATTGACCAACAGCAAAATGATCAGCATGTAGGTCGGGATGATCAGTGGGTGAAAGACCACGGAAAAAAGAAAAGCTAGTGGGCGCAAATTATTTCAATTGTTTACTCGTCCCGCAAATTTAGCAATTTATGAGGAAACTTGCGCTACGTCCTGGCCTGCCTGCGCCCTTATTTTTTTCCTCCCTGTAGGCCCAGCATGACGGGGTCGATGTGGGTGATGCGCACCTCTACTCGTCGATTTTGGGCTCGGTTTTCCTCACTGCTGTTGTCGGTGAGGGGGCGGTTCGGGCCATAGCCTGCCGTTTCAATTCGCACGGGATTGAGTCGCTTTTTGTAGACGAGGTAGTCCTTGATGGCCAGGGCTCGTTCTTCCGAAAGTTTTTGAAGGGCCTCCTGATCGCCTTGGTTGTCAGTATGGCCCTCGATGCGTACGTACAAATGAGAGTTGTCGCTGAGGTATTTGGCCAATTTGTCCAGGGCAGGATAGGATTGTTCGAGCACTGTGGGCTTGGACTGCTGGAAAAAGATGGGGTCCACTTCTACTTGCATGCCTGGCTCCATGGGGTCTACGTAGAGGTCGTATTTGTAGGTTTTGTAAAAGACGTGATTGCGGTCAAAGTAGAGCGATTGGCCTTTGCCGGAGGTGTAGCCAGGGGCGCTGGCCGCCAGCTCGTACTGGACGCCTTTGGGGACGATCATGTGGTAGTGGCCATCGTCGGAGACGAAGGTGTTGCGAAATTTTGATCCCAACTTTCCCGACAGGACTTTTCCCTCGACCAATTTCCCAGTTTTGGAGTTGATGATTCGGCCCTTGATGGACACCCCAATGGGAATGGGCGGTCCCAGTTTTACTTTGAAAATGTCGCTCGTGCCATCTCGCTTGGAGGTGAAATAAAGATAGCCGCTGGACATGTCGAAGTAGGGCTGGCTCTCGTCGTAGCGGGTATTGATGGGGGAGATGAATCGCTTGGGACGGGTCCAGGAAGTCCAATCGTTGCCCTTGCGTTTCATCAGGAAAATGTCGTTGCCACCCAGGGTACCATGTCGGTTGGAAGAAAAGAAAAGGGTGGAGTTGTCGGCAGAAATGAATGGCGTCGTTTCTCTGAAGGGAGAATTGATGTGCTTGCCCATGTTGACGGGTTCGCTCCACTGATTGTCTCCCAGGTTGTAGCTGATGTAGAGGTCGGTATCGCCGTAAGAATCTGCCCGCTTCATGGCCAGTATGATGGCACTTCCGTCATGGCTCATGGTCATGCTCACATCGGGGCCAGAATTGTGGTAGTTGTTGATTTGCAGGGGGCTTGGGAAGGTCCAACTGCCGTCGCTTTCCTGCCGAACCAAAGAAAAGCCCTTTTTCATTCCCCCTTCTTCCATGAATTGATTGATCACAATGACTTCATTGGCAGAAGGGGTGAGAGAACAGACACTATTGGGCAGAGCGTTGTTGAGTGGATAATTGGGATGGGTGATTTTGTCGAAGCGTTCTTCGCCGCGCAAGGCGATCCAAATGTCTTGGTTGAAGCCGGAAGTTTCGGGATTGAGCACCGAGTGATTGGCCAGCTTGGAGTAGATGGAGCGCAAATAGGTCCGAAATTTTGACTGTTCCATGGACTTCGACAGATCATCGCCATTCTCAATCAAGGT
Organism: Bacteroidota bacterium; assembly: GCA_039821145.1. Lineage (GTDB taxonomy): Bacteria > Bacteroidota > Bacteroidia > Chitinophagales > Saprospiraceae > JBCCSZ01. Next base: position 228,408 of record JBCBOS010000011.1, read on the forward strand.
TTGGCGATAGGTGTGGTAGCCAACTCTTGTGAAATAAATCCGGTTTCCATCGATGCTGACCACCGGGGAAATCTCATCGTAATTGGAAGTATTGATCAGCTCACTGAGCTTTTCGACTTTATACTTTTGGGCAAAGGAAACGGTCTGGCAGAACAATGCAGCGGCTATAACTAGAAGAAACTTCTGTACGGTCATTTGTAACAGTTGATTTTGATTTACAGAGGGCTGTGTGTAAAGGGCGTCTGTCAGAAGACTAGGTGTATCATTCGGAGAGATTCGGTCAACGTATTTTCTTGATAACATCTCAAACTGCTCCTATACAAACGGTGCTCTGAGCGGATTGTTGTACGTCGGAAATCGGCGCTCTTTCCCCAATGCCATTACTCGTCTGAATGAATGAAGCGGTCGTTGCCTGTTAGCGGATGGCTTTACCGAATCGAATATCGTGCGAATCTAGAACCCTACAAATATAAGCAATGCATCTTGAATGCAATAGGGGAGAAGTTGAAAAATATATATATGACGACCATTTGTTATGTTCACCTCCCATCCAATGCTTGCCGGGAGCATTCAGACAAATGGATCACAAAATGAAAAGGTTTTGCCGTCGAACAGCCCCAAATCACTCAATTTCAAGTCCGGAATCACCAGCAGGCCCATGAAAGAAAGCGTCGTGAAGGGAGCATTGAGTTGGCATGACAAGTCCTGCTTGACAAATTGATCGATCTCCGCATATCGGCTCGCCACCTCATACCCATCCCCATCCGACATGATGCCAGCCACGGGAAGGGGAAGAACTTTTTCCCGGTCGGCCCCTACAGCGGATATGCCTCCTTGGTGCTCAATGACCAAGTTGACGGCCTGGGCAATGGCCTCATCCGTTGTACCAACAGCAATGATGTTGTGCGAGTCGTGGCCCACACAAGAGGCAATGGCCCCTTGCCGAAGGCCAAAGCCATGGATGAAGGCAACTGCCGGAGGGGCTTCCTGGTAGCGATTGACAATGGCAATCTTCAATGCATCTGTTTCCACATCCGACAAGGCCAGTCCATCTGCTGAGACATTGGCAGGGAGGATCTGCCGCTCTGTGACAATCTCTCCATCCAAGGCCTTGATGGCTTGCAGAGAATCGCCTTTGGCTTTGATGGCGAAATCGGCAGCTTGTTTGGCCTGGCAGCGAAACTGATTGATGGGATGAATGGGTTGGCGTGCGATGAGACTTTTGCCTTCAGACGCCAGCTGTTGTCCGTCGATGTAGGTGGCCAGCACTTGGAAGCGTTCCGGGCTGTCCACCACGATGAAGTCGGCCGGATCGCCCAGACGAAGTTGACCGATTGGCAATTGGTAGTGTTCGATGGGATTGAGGCAAGCAGCTTGAAGGATGTCGAAGAGGTCATGGCCTTTTTGGAGCGCGCGCACAACCAATTGATTGATGTGTCCTTTGATGAGATCGTCGGGATGTTTGTCATCTGAGCAGAACATGATCCGCTCGGGAAACTCGGCCAGCAGGGGAATGAGCACTTCAAAGTTTTTGGCAGCGCTTCCTTCCCGGATGAGAATTTTCATCCCATGGTCGATTTTTTCGCGGGCTTCTTCGTAGGTGAAGCATTCGTGGTCTGTGCTGATGCCCGCCGCTGCATAGGCCTTGGCGGCTTCGCCCCGCAGGCCAGGTGCGTGTCCGTCGATTGGTTTGCCATACTGCTGCGCCAATTTGATCTTGGCCAGGACGTTGGCTTGCTGGTGGAGGACACCGGGGTAGTTCATCATTTCGGACAAGTAGAGAATGTCTGGCCGTTGCAGCAATTGCTCGATGCCCTCTGGACCGATTTCTGCCCCGGCGGTTTCGAAGCTCGTCGCCGGAACGCAGGAAGGCGCTCCGAAGTAAAATTTGAAAGGGACCTTTTCGCCATTCTCAATCATGAATTCTACCCCCTCGATGCCCAGCACATTGGCAATTTCGTGGGGATCGGAAACCGTGGCCACTGTGCCATGTACGACGGCCAGCCTGGCAAATTCTGAAGGAACCAGCATGGAGCTTTCTATGTGAACATGTGCATCCACAAAGCCCGGCAAAATGTATCGAGAAGGAGCTTGTTCGCTTTCTTCGATTCGACTGATGATGCCGTCTTTCCAGTAAATGGTGGCGGGATAAATTCTGCGCTGGCGAATGTCGACCAGCTGGGCAGTGAGCTGTTGTTCCATATGGCTGAGATGCAATTTGGGACGAAAAATAGGAAAAGCCCTCATTTTTGTGGGGAATTGAGTGCTTTCTTTTGGAAAGCTCTGAGTATTTTCGCCCAATAGACGATCTTCCACTGAACGGTAGATCGACCAATGGCAGCCTATGAATCTGGACGACTTTTTGGACTACGAACTTTTCGAACTCTTTGGTCGGCAAATCACCAGCGGTAGATTGCTGTTGGCCCTGCTCACCATTGTGGCCACCGTGCTGCTCTATTGGTTTTTGGTTCGGAATTGGCTGCCGCGCTACTTCAAGCGGGAAAAAGTCAAAACGGCCAACCACCGAAATGTCACCCGCGCGATTCGCTTTACCCTTTACTTGCTGGCACTGATTGGATTGATCCTCAGTCTGGGCCTGGACATGGTGATCCACGAGACGGTCAACTACACCATCCGACTGACCAACCTGCTGGAGGCTTTGCTCATCATACAATTTGCTTATACCCTAGACTGGATCATTTCCAAAGTATTGCTGTACAATTATTACAGCCTGCGCGAACAAGACGAGACCGAGGGGCCAAAGAATGGACAAATCGATGCCACCCGCCAGCCTGCCAGCCGCTTGGTACAGGCAACGGTGTATACCTTGGCTGCCATCTTCATCATCAGCAATTTTGACCTCGACTATCGATTGGTGGAATTGGACAGCATCACCATACGGGTATCGGGCATCGCTTATTCATTGCTCATCTTTTTGTTGGCCAGACTTTTCATCTGGGTACTTGTGAATTTGGTCTTGTTCAACTACTACCGCCGCAAGGATGTGGATACGGGTTCCCGTTATGCCTTCAACCAGCTGCTCAAATACGTGGTTTACATCTTTGCTGCCTTCCTCATCTTGGAGAGCGTGGGCATTCAGATGACGGTCATCTGGGGCGGGGCGGCGGCCTTGTTGGTCGGTGTGGGGCTGGGGCTTCAGCAGACATTCAACGATTTGTTATCAGGCGTTTTGTTGCTCTTTGAGCGCACGGTAGAGGTGGGAGACATGGTGCAAATAGAGGGATTGATTGGCACGGTGCGCAAGATTGGCCTGCGAACTTCTTTGGTGGAAACCAATGACAATGTAGCCGTCATCGTCCCCAATTCCAAACTCATCACGGAAAAGGTCATCAATTGGAGTCATGTGGATGACAAGGTGCGCTTTCGCATCAGCATTGGGGTGGCGTATGGCTCGGATACCAAGCTGGTGCGGGAACTGCTCACTCAAGTGGCGACGGAAAATCTTTACGTCATGGACAAACCTCGACCCACCGTCCGCTTCATCGGTTTTGGGGATTCCTCTCTGGATTTTCAGCTGCTGTTTTGGTCTCGCAATTTCATTGTCATCGAAGACATCAAGAGCGATTTGCGTTTTGCCATCGATGAGGCCTTCCGCAAGAATGGGGTAGAGATTCCTTTTCCGCAAAGAGATGTGTGGATCAAGCAGCCCAAGCAAGAGTAGGTGCATTTTTCAAAAAGCCATTCCCAGGCCAAAGGCCACATATTCTGCATTGAACAAATGAGATTTCAGTTGTACGTTGAGGTAGGGGCGTGGTCCCTTTGCACCGATTGACGGCAGATAATAGCGAGAGATCAATTTGGTGTAGTACACATTGCGAAGCAAGATGGATTGTCGCCCCGCATACCAGCCCAGTTGCAATTGAATGCCGAGAGGACCAAATAAAAACTCATATCCTGCATAGATCATGTACCGCCCCGAACGCCGCCGGGCATCCGCCTCGCTCGTAAAGCTATAGGTGTGTTTTCCAAAAGCATAGGCTCCCCTGTTGAATTCGTACTCAAAGCCAACTTGAAGTCGGCCATAGGGACTCAAGTGGTAATAGCCACCCAAGGATGCCAGGTAAATGGGATAGCGAGGGCCACCGATGTTGAGCACTTCCACGTAGGCCATCCCGGTATGAGCCAGAACCCCCCAGGGACGTTGTGGATTGTCGGAGCCTTGTTGTGGTTTGTAGTCCTCAGCCAAGACGGGATTGGGGCGAAATCTCACCCCCATATAGGCGGCCGGGACATTGATTCCAAAGTTGGGCAGCCTTGTCGAGCCATTGGAAAAGTGGATGAAACTCCCTCCGGCATTGAGGGTCCAGCGCGGGCGAAGGTGCCAGCTGATGCCTAGTTTAAAGGCCGTTGCGTTGTTCCAATGAGAACTGATGGCGTTGTTTTGTGGATTGTCGATCCGGTGAAATGTCCGGGTGAGATAGGCCAGTCCAGTCCCAACCTGAAAAATGAGGTCGAAGCTGGGGCGCTTGATGGGCTTGAGGGTCAGATTGGGGACGAAAGCCAGGGCATGTCCCAGTTGATCGGGATTGCCGAGGGAATAGTAGTAGGTGCTCAGGCCAAAGAGCGGAAACTTGTGGAAGCCATGCCAGTCTTTTTTGCCATGTGTTTGAAAGAGTAGATTGACTTCCAGCCCTACGCTGTTCGACTCTTGCTCAAAGAGCAGCTTGGAGGTGTGTTTGACAATGCGGCCATAGTGCATTTGGGCTTCCAGGTAGGTGCCCTTTCGCAGGCTGGATTGTTGTGCCTCGGCGGTCGGGTGTAGGCAGGCGCAAAGCAGTGTCACCACCACAAGAACTGTCAGTCTTCTCGCAGCTGATGGGAGACCAGCAAGATCGCAACGAACTTTTGACATATGGGGTTAAACTTACGTTAATCCAAGCTTTGTACAGCGAAATCGGTACCCAATATACTATCTTCTCAGCGGTGAAATCCTTTTCCATCAGACAGTTTGCCAGATCGGCACTTTTGTTTTTGCAACTGCACCAATGTCCAGATTCGTTTTAAAGAAATCTTAAAATTCCTTGGGGAGGGTAACTTTGCTTGATACTCTACTGTCTAAAGGGAGAAAGCCACCAGGACTAAACAATAAAATTGTATTTTTGGCGGTAATAACTAAAGTATACAAAGACCATTTAAGAATACAACTCTAAACATTATGTCAAAGAACTCAATATTTCAAAAGCTGGGAGCCAAATGGATATTCGCCTTTGCACTCACGGCCTTTTTCGCCTTCTCTGCTGGCGCCCAGCGCATCGCTTATGTCGATCTGAACAAGATTTTGGACAGCTCTCCAGATTACCAAAATGCCCAAAAGGAACTCGACAACCTGGCAGCCAAGTGGCGGCGTCAAATTTCGGAGGAATACGACAAGATCAAGGGGATGTACAACCGCTACCAAGCCGAGCAGGTGCTGATGAGCGACGACGTCCGCCAGCAAAAGGAAGAGGAGATCACCAACAAGGAAAAGCAGGTGCGAGACATGCAGCGAGAGAAATTTGGTCCAGAAGGGGCTTTGTTCAAAAAGCGACAGGAACTCGTGCGGCCCATCCAAGACAAGATATACACTGCCATAGAGGAGTTTGCCTCTGAAAAGGGCTTTGACTTCATTTTTGACAAAAGCAGCAATGCCGGGATGATTTTCTCCAACGAGCGATACGACAAAACGGAGGATGTCATGAAGGAATTGGGCCTTTAGCAAGGCATCATAATGGATATCTCATCCGTTTTCTTAGCACTTGCCTAGAAAGTTTTTGGGGTATACACGCAAAAGCCGTAATTTTGCACTCCCGTGTAAGAGCTTGTACAGAGTTTGGGATTATTTGCGAAAATGAAAGATTTTGGCATCAGATAAGCGACATTTTGAAAGGCATAGCCGCGCTACGGCTTGAAAAATTCGCGCGACATGATGACAAAAGGCCTGCCTGCCGGACAGGCAGGGTCATTTACAGCATCAAAATTTTAAATCTGAACAAGCTCTAAGATCGTAAATATGTTTTAGTTCGATTTGAAAATAACAGATATGAAAAAGATTATTAAGCTTTCAGTTGTACTATGTGCCTTTTTTGCATTCGCTTTCAGCGCCAATGCACAAAAAATGGGCTACATCAACTCACAGTTACTCATGTCCGAAATGGCTGAGGTCAAGGAAATGAATGCCAACCTGGAAGCGCTTCAGACACAATTGCGCAAGAAGGGACAAAACGCGCTGACTGACTTGCAAAACGACTACAAGGTCATCCAAGACAAGGTAGGCAAGGGGCTGCTCTCTCCCAAAGAACAGGAAGAGGAAGGCAAAAAGCTCGAAGCCAGACAGCAGGAGATTGCCAAGATGGAGCAAGACATGATCAAGCAGATTCAGGACAAGCAGCAAAAGCTTTCCGAGCCAATCATTGCAAAAATCAATGATGCCATCAATGCGGTGGCCAAAGAAAATGGCTACAGCATGATCTTCGACTCTGCCAACGGCATGATTTTGTACTCTGTAGACGAAAATGACGTGAGTGCCTTGGTGAAGGCCAAACTTGGAATTTGAGAAAAGCACTCCCCTCCCAACCCATAGGAGTCTTTGACTCTGGCATTGGCGGCCTGACGGTCGCCAATGCCATCAACCAACACCTCCCCAAGGAGGAAATCATCTACTTTGGGGACACCGCTCACCTTCCCTATGGCGATAAGTCTGTCGACGCCATCCGCTATTATTGCATCAAGATTTCCAAGTTTCTGCTCGACCAGGGCTGCAAGATGATCGTCATCGCTTGCAATACCGCTTCGGCTGCTGCCTATGATGTGTTGCTGGACTTCTTTGAGGGACAAGCCATCTTCGTCAATGTGGTCGATCCACTGGTCGAGGCAGTGGCATCCCAAGGGTATCGCAAGGTGGGGGTGATCGCCACAAAAGCCACCATTCATTCGGATACCTACCGACTCAAACTGCTCAAGCATCAGTCCAGCATAGAAGTGGTCTCCCTGGCCACGCCCCTGTTGGCGCCCATGATTGAGGAAGGCTTTTTTGACAACAACATCAGCCACGCCATCATCGACAACTACTTGTCCCATGACTCCTTCAAAGGCATTGAGGGCCTGTTGCTGTCCTGTACCCACTACCCGCTGATCCGGCCCGCCATTGAAAAATTCTTTGATCACCAGGTCAAAATCTATGATTCTACCAATGTCGTGGCAGAAGAGGTGGCTCTTAGATTGGAGAAAAATGAGCTGCTGAGTGGAGAGCGGCAAGGCCCTGATCGCTTCTACATCTCCGATTACACCCCTTCTTTTGAGGAGACGACCCGCATTTTTTACAATGAAAAGATAAAATTAGAGCATTGTGCCATCTGGTGAATTGGAAAACTGCCAACAATTTGCGAATTTGCATGACTAAGGCTGACTGAAAAAAGATCACTGGGTTATTTGATACTTGAAAATAAATTCTTATATCTCCCCTCGTGATCTGAGATGAAGAACGAATGTAAGTCCCCGCTTTATGTTTACCCACATACATCAGCTCAAGAGACTGGCACCCGAACAGCTGGACAACTACCTGGACAAAGGATGGTTCCGGATGGGGCAGATGATATTTACCTGTCACTTCCTGTGTTTCAGCGACCATCTGTTCACCGCAGTATGGATCCGGCTGGCCCTGCAAGATTATGCTTTTGGAAAGCGCCAGCGCAAACTGCTGCGCCGCAACAACCAACGCTTTCGCACCATTGTCCGCAAGGCGGTCTTTGACATCGAAAAGGAAGAACTTTACCAATTGCACGCCCATCGCTTTCAGGGCTATGTGGCCGATTCTCTTGTCGATTCTCTCTTTGGCGATTCTGACTATGACATTTACGATACCTACGAGGTCTGCGTTTACGACGATGACAAACTGGTGGCTGCCAGCTTTTTCGACAAAGGCAAAAATAGCTTGGCCAGCATCATGGGTCTGTACAATCCAGCCTATGCCAAGTACAGCCTGGGTTTCTATTCCATGTTGGTCGAGATTGTCTTTGGCATCAGCCACGGCATGATTTACTACTATCCTGGCTATGTTGTTCCCGGTTATGCCAGCTTCGATTACAAGCTGCGCATTGGCGATGTCGATTATTACGATTACGATTTGCAGGAGTGGCGTCCGTACAGTTTGATGGAAAATGACCTCTTGCCTTCCTCCCGCCTGATCACCGCTCTGCAACGGGCCATGGATTTGCTCAAAGAAAAGGGCGTTCGCTCCCAGATGATGCTCTATCCCTTGTACGACAAGCAGCTCTTTGGATTGGAGCCGGAGGAATCTGTCAAATATCCCCTCTTCCTGTCCTGCTATCACGAAAAGCACTCGCCGGGCATGCTGATCATCGAGTACGATTTGTATTCGGAGCAGTACAGACTGAGTGAGGTCTCTCTGGTGGAAGATGCCAGTTTGTTTGCCTACCAGGTCTTTTCAGAGTTTGACCCTCGCAAGAGCTGCCTCAACTTCCTGGTCCGCGACCAATTGATCATGGAAAGCAAAAATCTCTACTTGCTGTCGGAAGTACTCATCAACTATCGAAAACTAATGGATAAGTAAGAGCGTGTCAGTCTGATCTGCCTGGGATGTCACCACACTTTCTGGATGTCTTGGCGCTCTACCCAACGCCCCCACCGCTGATTGTAGGTGTGGAGGCTCTTTGTGGGTTCGCCTTTGTGGTTGACGAGTGGATAGCCTTTGTCGGCCCAGTTGAAGATGCTGCCATAGAGATTGTACACATTCTGGTAGCCCGCCTTTCGAAGTTTTTGCCCAATTTTTTCACTCCGGTATCCAACGGAGCAGTACAGGACGATGGGGGCATCCTTGTCGATGTCTGCCAATTGTGTTTCGTCAAAGTGCCGATAGCCAATGTGGCGAGCTCCAGCGATGTGGCTGGTCTCGTACTCGGGGCGCTCGCGGGTGTCGAATAGAACGATTTCTCCTTGCCGCTTTTTGACTTCTTCTGCACCGATGAGAGGGATGTCGAAGTCCAGCATTTTTTGGAGCTTTTCATCCAGTTGTTGATTGGAAAGCTCGGGACGGACAGCGGGAGCCTGGGAATGGGTACAGGCTGTTCCAATGAGGACAAAGGCGAAGATCAACAGGCTGTGAAGACCAGAAACGGCGTGTTGTGATATGTACATGGCAAGCAGATGTTTGGCTTAGGAGTCCAACAACTTTGTCTGCAAATTGGTTGGGCCTTCTCCCATTCGGTCTGCGATCCATTCACCATTGTAGCAATACGGCTGCAGTTCACTGCGGATGAAGGCCTGAATGTCTGCCCGGAAGTCGTCCGGATAGAGGAGGTGAAGATTGGGGCCTGCATCCAGGCTAAAGTAGAGTGGCTGTTTGGTATCCTGTCGATAGGCTCGTACGAGTTCGATGATTTTCAGGGAATTGGGCTGCATGAGGATGTAGGAGGGCTGCGAAGTCATCATCAGGGCGTGCAGAGTGAGGGCTTCGTTTTCGGCAATTTGGCCAAAGACTTCCATGTCGCCACTTCGCAAGGCTCCCAGCAAGGTGCGAAACCGCTGTCGGGCCTGTGTGTAGCGATTGTCTGCATAGAGATTGCCTTCCATCAAGGCGTGGCCTGCCCTGCTGGAAACACTCTTCTCGCCCTTGTGTACGATCAGAATGTCGTCGTGGAAGTTGTCAAAGCTCTGGTGCAATCCAGTAAAAGGAATGGCGTAGAGGTCCGATGAGTTGTCCACCGCATTGCTTTCTCCCCAAATGGCCATCCGAGGATAAACCGACCGACAGGCGCTTCCCGATCCCAAGCGAGCGATGTAGGAGGCCTTTTGATAGAATTCTGCCTCCGTCATCTCTACTTCTTCAAAGAGTTCTTGTTCCAGCGAGCAAAGGCACAGAGCCAGTGCGCTCATGCCGGAAGCGGAGGAGGCAATGCCTGCAGAGTGGGGAAAGGAGTTGCTGGTGTAAATGTCAAATTGCAGCTGTCGGAGAAAGGGGTAGATGTCCACTATGCTTTCCAAAAATGTTTGGACCTTCTGTTCAAACTGCTCGTTTCGAACTTGGTGGAAGTACAGATTGACATCGACTTTGTGAACGTTGCTGTCTTTGGGGCGGTACTTGATCAGGGTATGAGTATGGGCTTCATCGAGGGTAAAGCTGATGGAAGGATTGCGGGGGAGTTGCCGTCCGTGCTTGCCCCAGTATTTGATGATGGCGAGGTTGGAAGGGCTGCGCCATTCGACCTGGCCTGGGCCAATTTTGCTGCGTTCGAGGATGAGTTTTGGATTGGTATAATTGAGCATAGGAGGCCTTTTGATGGCCAAAGGTATGATTTTTCTATCGAAAGCCGGGCTTCTAATAATCCAGGTCGTGGGAGATGTCCATGTCTCGCAAGACGGCATCCAGGATGTGGTCTTGGCCGGGGATGTAGCCCTCTTTGAGGTTGTAGCCATAAAACTTGCTCAGCTGGTGCCAGTAAGCGGCAGTCATGCCTCCTCTGAGCTCTCTGACCAGATCGTAAAAGGGGCGATTCAGTTCCTTTTCAATCATTTTGACAAGGATTTTGCCCTGTGTTTTGGTGAGTTTCTTGAGTGGGTCTTTGAACTCTCTTTTGAGTTCTTTCTGCAGGCGCTTGATGTGGCGTTTGCGTTTGCCCTTTTTCATATTTTGGGTCACGTACTCTGTTTCCTTGAAAATCCGGATGGCCTTGGTGGCATAGGGATACACAATGGCAGCGTAGCGGCGGTATTTGAGATAGCGCCGATATTCATCGCGATTTTTGAAAGACCGGGGGGAAGAAATAGATACGTCGTCCAGTTCTGCAATCAAGATGGTATCTGTCTCTGTGATGAGAGCCGTTACGATTTCCCCATCTATCCGCAATCGTTCTTTGCGCTCCTTTGTCTGTGCCTGTAGCTGGCAGGCGACAGCGCAAGCAACAAGTATGGCAAAAAGTCTCTTCATAATAGCCCAAGTATTAGCTCTCTTGTCCAAATATCATTCCTCTATTCTACCCTAAGGACGGACTGTGTATACACAAGTTACTGCAAATAACGATGCCCGATTGTTATATATATGTTAACGTAAAGGGCGCAGATGTTGCCACTTGTACAACATTTGTAGCCAATTATAGGAAATGTGAAAAATAATATTCAAAAAACTTGAATTTATACAGATCACATTATATTTTTGTTGAATACGTTTTAAAAACCTTGCCCACAACTGATGGATGCGATCCAGTTCTGTTCAGCAGAAAAAGCCACTCTGGCCTGGCTCACGTCCGATAAAGATCTCGCTAAGTAATCCCATAGAGCATTTATTTATATGTGACACATGTGTGTCTATATTGGCTGCATGTACCCACTAAATCTGACCTAATGAAAAAGACAGTACCCAAAGCAAAAACTCCAGCAAGAATGCTTAAGGAGGTACAATTGCTTATCGAAATGAAGATACGCAATATCGAGAATCAAACCCATCGGCAAATCCGAACCCTTGCGGCAGACCCTACCTTTGACAGCAAGCTGCCCGAGTTGGGAAGCGATGGAATCTTCTTTCCTTCTACTAATTCTTCCACCGATGAACGGCTGCTGCCCATTGTCGAACGCTACAGTCGAGGGGTAAGCCGCCTGCTCAACATCCGTCGCAAGCTTCGGATCGACAATGTTTTGCGGGTCATCGAATTGTTGTCCAACGACAAGTTCTTGTTGTGCTCCAAGTCCATCATAGAGAAAGCTCTCAAGCGGGAAGTACCCCGCGTGGCCATGAGTGTCGCCTGAGTTTATTCTTTCTCTTTACCGTACTTCTCTCTGAATTTCCGATACAGTGCCTTTTGCTTGTTATCCAGGTCGATGTCCCTACCGTCGATGAATGCTCGTTCTAGCAAGCAAGTCCGCATATCCAGTGCATCTCCCTTCGAGATGAACAAAGTAGCTGCTTTACCCTTTTCCAAAGATCCGACCTTGTCGTCGATGCCAAGTATCCGCGCGGTATTCAGGCTCAGAGCTGATATGGCAGCCTCTCGGTCCAGGCCGAAGCCCACCGCTTGCCCAGCCTGAAAGGGCAGGTTGCGTTGCTGCCAGCCATCCTCTTGGCTGAGGCAAAATGAAATGCCCGCTTCGTGCAGCATGCTCGCTGTCTTGAAGGGTTGATCGATGTGATCTCCTCGGTGTCGGGGCAGACTTTGGGTAGGAGCTAACACGACGGCGACATCGGCTTCTTTCAACAAACTCAGCAACTTCCAACTGTCTCTTCCTCCCACGATGACCAGTCGAAATGGGAATGGGCGAAGCATTTGGACAGCATCGGAAATGGACTTTGTTTGTTGTGCGTGTACGTATAGGTTCTTCTTCTCTTCGAACAACCCCCGCATGGCTTCAAACTTCAGATTCGTTTTCTCCGGGGCCTTTTGCAAACCATAACTTTGTGCTTCTTTCAAGAAATGGAGCAGTTCATTGACTTGCTCGTCGTAATCTTTGTTTTTGGACATGGTGATCCCACTCGAACTCCAGCGTCGTCGCAGGTGCGTTGGCCAGTTGATGTGAATGCCGTCGTCTGCAGCCAGCGTAGCGTCTTCCCAGTTCCAAGCATCGAGCTGTACGACGCTGGACTGGCCCGATATGCGACCTCCTTTTGGTACGATCTGGGCCAGCAATACGCCATTGGAGCGGACGGTAGGAGTAATCCTGGAATCGGTGTTGTAAGCGATGAGGGAGCGGATGCTCGGATTGAATTTGCCCACCTCTGTATGATCTCTGGTGGAGCGGACCGCATCAATTTCGGACAGTCCCAGTTGGCTATTGGGAGCAATGAAGCCAGGATAGACATGCTTTCCTTTTGCCTCAATGATCTCGGTAAATCGACTTAGGTCATCTGTCGAATTGCTGGCATCGGCGACGAGGGTAATTTTGCCATTTTCAAAGCCGATGAGGCTGTTGGGGATGACTTGGCCGTTGCCGATGTGCGCGAAAGCCCCTCGAATGAGGACCGCTTGCTGCTGAGGGGGAGCGGGCGTCTGCTGGGCCAGGGTTGTGGAGCCGGGCAGCAGGCTGGAAAGAAGGCAAATGCTGAGGTAAAGTATGTTTTTCATAATGGAATGCTTGGCAGTTGAGTTAACGGGCTTCATCTTGCATGTGGTCACAGTGGTACAAGTGTCGATACTTGCTTTTGGCCTGTTGGGTAGGGGCACCACCTTCTTTGGCCTCCAGGGATTTCTGCACCAAGCGAGCGCGTTCTTTCTGGTTTTGGGCCTGCAACAGTTTGTCTGTGTCTCGATCGAAAAAGATGATGCCGTCTATGAAAGTCTTTTCGGCCTTGCTGTAGACAGAAAGCGGGTGTTCGGACCACAATACAATGTCGGCATCTTTGCCCACCTTGATGCTGCCCACTCTTTGATCGATGTGCAAGAGCTTGGCGGGGTGTAGTGTGACGAACTTCAGGGCATCTTCCTCTGATACATTGCCGTGTTGTACAGCCTTGGCAGCTTCTTGGTTGAGGCGTCGGCCCATTTCAGCATCATCTGAATTGAAGGCAGTGAGTACTCCTTGCTCGTGCATCAAAGCGCCGTTGTGAGGGATGGCATCGATGACTTCGTATTTGTAGGCCCACCAGTCGGAAAAGGTAGAACCACCAGCTTGGTGCTGCACCATTTTGTCTGCTACCTTGTAGCCCTCCAGTACGTGGGTGAATGTATTGACTCGGAAGCCATGCCGTTCGGCCACTTTCATCAGCATGTTGATTTCTCCTTGTTGGTAAGAGTGACAAGTGATGAAGCGCTTGCTTTGCAAGATTTCCAACACAGCCTCCAGGTCGAGGTCTCTGCGGTACTTGCTGTTGGAGGCCCGAAGTTTGGCGTATTCCCGGGCGCGGGTAAAATAGTCTTCGAAGACCTGTTCAACGCCCATTCGGGTTTGGGGGAAGCGGATGGTCCAGTTGTCTCCCCAGTTGGATTGTTTGACATTTTCGCCGAGGGCAAATTTTATAAAGCCATCTGCTCCCTCAAATTTCATGGCCTCTGCCGGATAGCCCCAGCGCAGTTTGATGATGGCCGATTGGCCGCCGATGGGGTTGGCCGAGCCGTGCAAGAGCTGTGAGGTGGTGACCCCGCCTGCCAATTGGCGATAGATGTTGATGTCTTCCGGGTCGATGACATCTCCGATGCGGACCTCTGCCGAGCTTACCTGCGTCCCTTCATTGACCCCCCGGCTGATGGCGATGTGCGAATGTTCATCGATGATGCCGGCCGTCAGGTGTTTGCCCTCGGCATTGATGACAGTGGCACCATTTGGAGAAAGTTGCTGTCCGATCTGGGCAATTTTGCCGTCTCGAATGAGTACGTCTGTATTGGTCAGAATGCCATCCTCTTCATTGGTCCAAACAGTGGCATTTTGGATCAGATAGGTGTTGGCTTTGGGGCGCTCTGTCCAGCCATAGGCGCCAAACGGATGGGAGATGTTTTTGTCCACCAGAGATGTGGCCTCTGTTTTTTTGGACTTGTCTTTTGTCTCTTTGGGGGACAAATCGCCGCTGCGCTTGGCTGTCCAATCGACCCAGCTTCCGTCTCCTAGGCTTCCGCTTCCACTCCAATTGCCCGATGCTTGTATGCTGCCCGCCAGTCGGATGAAGTTCTTGTCTTCTTTGCTGGGAGAGAAGTAGAGACTGAGATTTGCCTTGTTCAAGCTTGATTTTACAGGCAATTCTATGCTGTCATTGAGTTGGAGGCTGATGCTGGCCTTGTTTTTCTTGTGGCGCAGGAGGAGGTCGAAGCCTTGGTTGGGCATGTCGAGCCGATACTTGCCCTCTGCCGGAAGTTCGTGCATGGGTTCCAGTTCGTAGAGGTGGCCTTTGATCCAGTTTTGGTGGATGACAAAATTCTTGTCCGACAGGGGAGCAGAGCAAATGAGGAAATTGGCCAATTTTCCTTTTTCGAGGCTTCCAATGCGGTCGCTCATGCGGACCATCTCTGCGGGTTGCTGGGTGAGGGCTTTCAGGGCGGTTTCTTCCGGCAGGCCTGCCTCGATGGCCTTTCGCAGTTTGGGCAGAAAATCTGTTGCCTTTTTGAGGCCTTGGCTCGTCAGGGCAAAGGGGATGTCGGCGGCGGCGAGACGAGCGGGGTTGGAGGGGGCCATTTCCCAGTGCTGAAGTTTCCGCAAACTGACACCGCTTGCCTCAAAGGGATCGCTCAAATCGTAGGCATTTGGAAAGGTCAGCGGAAGAATGAAAGCAACCTTCTTGGTCGGCAACTGATCGATGCTTTTGTATTCATCGCCTTCTCCCTTGAGGATGTAGCTTTGCTGGAACTCTGTGCCCAGTCGAACGGCCCGATGCACTTCGAGGTGGTTGCGGACCTCCATGATCTGGGGCAGGGAGAGGACTTCATTCCAGGCTTCGAGGGAAAGGTTGGTTTCTTCCCGTTCGCTTTGCTCTTTGTACCAATTGCCATCCAGATAGGTTTGGCGGAGCAGTGCGATGATGCCCATCAGGGAGCTGGGGTAGTTTTGGGTAGACTTGCCCTTTCGGAAGGCCATGTGATGGGCACTGGCAGTGGACAGCAGCATTTCATGGGCCCTTTCTTTGCCCAGCAAGACGAAGGCAGATTTTCCCCTTGAAATGCCATCCATTTGGTGGGTCATCACGGCTCCGAAGCCCGCCTTTCGCAGAAGAGCAGCTTTTTTGTCGTCTACTTTGAAATGTTCGGCAGCGGTGAATTCCGGTTTGAGGGCTTCGTTCCAGCTGTAGGCTCCTTTGTTGTTGGAGAGCATTTGGGGCTGGGTTTTGGGCCTGGTGCCAACTGCCTTGGGGTCGGGCAGGCCGTAATTGCTGTACAAGTCGATGAAAGCTGGGTAGATGACCTTTCCTTGGACCGATTGTACGATGGCGTCGGGGGGCAGGCTGATGTTCTGGCCCACCGCTTCGACCTTGCCATCACGTACCAAGAGCGTCGCATTCTCTATTTTTTTGTCGTAGCGACTGTAGATGGTTGCATTGGTGAAGGCGTAGGTGATGGATTTTTGGTCTGCAATTCCGCTTTTGGGGAAACTTTTTTGAGCGAAAAGAATGGAACTTGTGCCGCACATCAGGAGGGCACAAAATAGGAAATGCAATGGTTTCATGCTAGAATTCGTTTGATCATACCAGGCCGTCGGAAATGGGCGGCATGCAAATTTAAACCATTTATGGAATCCTTTTGTTTCAAAGAAACACCGATTGAAGAAAACGCAATAAACTGCTTTAACTGAATCAATTAGGTGAATTGTCGGGCGAATGCCCTACATTTGTAGAGCCAACAGTAGGACGATATACATGAACGAAAATACAGAAGATCAGTTGATCAATGAATCGCTTGCCGGAGATGATCCGGGTGCTGAGGGTCGCAAGCGCGATCACATCGAGTTGGCATTCCAATCGCAGGTAGCTGCTGGTTTGCTCGACAAGCGGTTTTACTACGAGCCCATCCTTTCTGGCCATCCTACTGAGGGGAGCATCCCCGCTACTTCCCTTCTCGGCAAAACATTCCGTTACCCCATATGGGTTTCCAGTATGACTGGTGGGACAGAACTGGCCCGCAACATCAACTTCAACCTGGCCCGTGCCTGCAAGGATTTTGGCATGGGGATGGGACTTGGGTCTTGTCGATCCTTGCTCTACAGTGATGAGTACTTGGCTGATTTTGCCGTTCGGAGCATCATTGGAGACGATCAGCCCTTGTATGCCAATTTGGGGATTGCACAGGTGGAGCAATTGATCGAACGAGGGGATTTGGATCGGATTCGCCAGTTGATTGGCAAGTTGCAGGCCGATGGCTTGATCATACACGTCAATCCTTTCCAGGAGTGGCTTCAGCCAGAAGGAGATCGCGTGGCACATCCGCCTTTGGATACCATTCGCCGGGTGCTGGACGAAGTAGATGTTCCTTTGGTTGTCAAAGAAGTGGGGCAAGGCATGGGATATGGAAGCCTCAAGGCGCTGTATCAATTGCCATTGGCTGCCGTTGATTTTGCGGCCAATGGTGGAACCAATTTTGCGAAGTTAGAGATGTTGCGCTCCGATGAGGTGCGCCGCAAAACATATGAGTCGCTTGCGATGGTCGGCCACAGTGCCGAAGACATGGTCGACATGACCAATCAAATAAAAGAGGAATTAGGTGAACGGATGCTCTGCCGGGAGGTAATCATTTCCGGAGGCGTTCGCCAATTTTTGGATGGCTACTATTTAATCAATAAATTAGCTCTCCCATCTGTCTATGGACAAGCTTCTGGCTTTTTGCGCCATGCGCGCAATTCATACGAGGAATTGTATGAGTATGTCTTGAGCCAGGTCCGTGGATTGGAATTGGCCTATGCTTTTTTGAGCATCAGAAAATAAACACGAGGATTATGAAAAAGTCCATCTCAGGCTTTTCCAAATTGTCGAAGCGAGGCAAGCTTCGTTGGATTGTCGAAAATTTTTTCAAAGACCCCGAAAATGTGATGCGGGAGTTGATGAGCTATTGGCATACCAACGAGGATCAGCAGCGCATACTCGATGGATTCAGCGAAAATACCATCAGCAATTTTGTCCTTCCCTATAGCGTTGCACCCAATTTTGTGGTCAATGGCAAGGCATATGCTGTTCCGATGGTGATCGAGGAGAGTTCTGTCGTGGCTGCTGCCAGCAGTGCGGCCAAGTTTTGGATGAGCCGGGGCGGCTTCAAAGCAGAGGTCATCGCCACCAAGAAGGTAGGTCAGGTTCACTTCAGCTGGAATGGCGAGTACGAAAAGTTGACCAGTGTTTTTGAGGACTTGAAAGCCAAGATGTTGCGCGATGCAGCGGACATCACCCGGAACATGGAAAACCGCGGTGGTGGTGTCTTGGACATCCAACTGCTCAACATGGACCATTTGGAGGAGGACTACTACCAAGTCAGGGTATCTTTTGAGACTTGTGATTCCATGGGGGCCAATTTCATCAACTCGGTTTTGGAATCATTTGGCAAAACGATGAAGGTTTTTGCAGCGACCCATCCCTCATTTGCGGGGGAGGAGCGCGAGTTGACCATCATCATGGCCATTTTGTCCAATTATACGCCCGAATGTTTGGTGCGGGCTTCTGTTGAATGCCCCATTGAAGACCTGGGGGTCATTTGTGGAGACATGAACCCGCAGACATTTGCTGAAAAATTCTGCAAGGCAGTTCGCATTGCACACATCGATCCCTATCGGGCCACAACCCACAACAAAGGCATTTTCAACGGCATCGACGCTGTGGTCATGGCGACGGGCAACGATTTTCGGGCCGTGGAGTCCTGTGGGCACACCTATGCTTCGCGCGATGGCCAGTATCGCAGCTTGAGTTACTGTGACATTTCTGATGGCATTTTCCGCTTTTGGTTGGACTTGCCCATTGCGTTGGGTACCGTGGGCGGTTTGACGAGTTTGCATCCCATTGCCAGGCGGTCGCTCGAATTGTTGGGCAATCCCAGTGCACAGGAGCTGATGACGATCATTGCGGCGACTGGGCTGGCACAAAACTTTGCAGCTGTCAAGTCATTGGTGACTACGGGCATCCAAAAGGGACACATGAAGATGCATCTCTTCAACATCCTCAACCACATGGAGGCTTCCGAGCGGGAAATCAAGGAGGCGGTCACACATTTCAAAGACAAGGTGGTCTCTTTTACGGCAGTGAGGGAATTCCTCGAAATTTTCCGCCAGTCAAAAAAAAGAGAAAAGGATGAAATGAAGTATCCTTTGAAAGCGTCTCGGGCTGTTTCGGAATAGACCCTTGTACATTCTGCATTTCTTTCCTAGAACATATCAATTGTGACATTGACTGTGGTGTAGGCAACACCTCTTACAATCGGTCAGTTCTCCAAGCCTGCCTTGAGTTTCTCCGCATTGTCCGCCAATCGCAGGGATTCAACGATTTCCTCGATTTCCCCCAGTACAATTTTTTCCAAACTGTAGAGCGTTAGGTTGATACGGTGATCGGTTACGCGGTTTTGTGGGTAATTGTAGGTGCGGATTTTGCCGGATCGATCGCCCGAACCCACGAGGGAGCGTCGTTGGGCGGCCACTTCTGACTCGTGTTGTTCCCGTTGGGTTTCGTAGATTTTGGCGTAGAGGCGTTGTTCGGCAATTTCGCGGTTTTTGTGCTGGTGGCGACTGTCCTGACTTTCGGCTACGATGCCTGTGGGTAGGTGGGTAATGCGAATGGCTGATTCCGTCTTGTTGACGTGCTGCCCGCCCGCGCCACTGGCCCGGTAGGTATCGATTTTGAGGTCGACTTTGTTGATGTTGACATCGTCCATTTCAAATTTGGGCATGACGACCACGGTTGCTGCCGAGGTGTGAACCCGCCCTTGCGATTCTGTCTTAGGGACCCGTTGAACCCGGTGGGCGCCAGATTCGAACTTGAGCTTGCTGTAGACATCTTCGCCTGTGATCTCAAGAACAATTTTGTTGTATCCTCCCACGGTCCCTTCATTGATGGAGATGACTTCGGTTTTCCACTTTTGTTTCTCAAAATAGCGAGAATACATTCGGTAGAGGTCACCCGCAAAAAGGCTGGCCTCATCGCCACCCGTACCCGAACGGATTTCGAATATGACGTCCTTGGAGTCTTCCGGATCTTTGGGAATGAGGAGCAGTTTGATGTCCTCCTCCATTTTTTCCCGTTGTGGGTTGAGTTCCTCCAATTCAGCTTTGGCCATTTCCTGCATTTCCGGATCGGAATCCTTGAGCATCTCGTTGGCAGTGTCGATGTTGCCGAGCAGTTGTTTGTATTCTTTGAAGGCCTCGACGATGACTTTGAGGTCTTTGTATTCTTTGTTGACCTTCTTGAACCGGCTCATGTCCGAAATGACATCGGGATCGGAGAGTTGTTCTTCGAGGTATTGAAAGCGATCGCGTATGGCTTCTAATTTGTCAATCATAGGGAGCAAAAATACTGATTTTGGGGCAGACTTCGGGGCTGCGCGTGTGACAATGATGGAAAAAATGGGTGATGAGAAGAGGAGAATTGACAATGCCAGACTCAAACAACGTCAAGTCTGGCAAGGTGAGAGGTGCAATATCTTGCGAGCGAGAATGTCGCTAAGCTGGATTGACGCGTATTTTTTCTTTTATGGATTGTATGAGGGTAGGAGATACTTTGCGGCGATGGACTCTGCTTTTGATGAAATCACGGAAGGACTTTTCTTTGCTCAGAAGCTCTAGGTAAGCTGGGTTTTGTTTGATTTCCCGAAGAAGATTTCTTTCTGCTTCTCTGGTCAACTCATTGTCGAGGTACATATTGACCTTTTTGACAAGATCCTGATGATTCTGAAGATTCCCCATTTTTTTCAATTTTTAGCTATTGGCAACCCGAGGGTATGGAACAAATGGGGCGACAGTCACCTGACCACGAAATGGTGGTTGGACAGGTACAGAAACTGACTGCTTGCATGAATTTTCCCATTTTGCTCATGTCTCTACAATTTTCTATAAGGGCACAGGAAGGGAGGGATGCAGATGCTCTGTCCCTTCTTGTTTCGGATTGCAAATAGCTATGGTTAAAGAATTAAAATACCTTGGCGGTACCTCCTCCATAAGTGCATGAATGGGGGAGGAGGCCACGACCAAATTACTCTCAAGAGCGTTTGTCCCGAAAGCCGCGGGACTTGGCATACTCTCTCAATTTATCTTTCAGCATATTCCGTGCCCGGTGCAGTCTTGAACGGACTGTTCCGATGGGAATATCGATGATTTTAGCAATTTCTTCGTAGGTAAATCCTTCGATGTCGCAAAGGAGGATGACGGTCCGGAAGTCGACTGGCAATGCATTGACGGCATTGGTCACTTCGTCGCCCATCATGTTCTGATAGATTTCCTCGCGCATATCGATGTGTCCGGAGTACTTGGTGTTGTCCTCCTCATCGTGGTAACTTACGATCTCTTCGAAATCGACTTTGGTTGGACGTTTGCTGGCCTTGCGGTAGTGATTGATAAAGGCATTCTTGAGGATTTTGAACAGCCAAGCCTTGGCGTTGGTCCCCTGGATGTACTTATCAATGAAGCGGAAGGCCTTCATGTAGGTTTCCTGCACCAAGTCGTTTGCATCCTCCTCGTTGTAGGTGAGGTTGTAAGCGAAATTGAACAGGGCGTCTGCATGAGGGTAAAACTCCTCATCAAAGACTCGATCGTATTCTTGCTCTTTTAACTGATTGTCGTGCATAAGAACCATAAAGATACGGATTTATTACAAACCCTGAATAAGTGCAGTACACACCTACAAACTGTGAAATTTTTCAAAAAGTTTCCGAAAAAGATTTTTTTTGAAATTTGTGAGAAGGATTGTGTGGAAAGAGCTGGGAGTCAGAGCTGTACGATCTGTAGGCCATCGATGGTTTGCTCAAACCAGCGGAGTGGTGCGGGATTTTTGTCGCCAGTACAAGTATCGCATTTGAAGAAGAGATAATACGTTTGTCTGTTGTTTTCCAGTCGATTCAGCAGATTGTCCAACCTCTTCTGACTGGCGTCGGCCTGTTTGTGAAGGTGGAGGAGTCGCCAGGAGTAGTAGGCCTCATCGTGGAGTTCGATGATGTCCAGCACACTGCTGTCCTCGGTGATCTTCTCCATGAAAGTGCGGGCCAGAATGCTGTGGTGGCGCGACCAATCCCTGGGTGTGCCCTTGTGTTCGAGGTATTTGAAGGTATCGTGCGCGTAGGCGATGAGTCTGAGTTGGGAGCGAATGTCCGGGGCGATGTCCAGTTTGTCGATGTTGTCGAGTACCTCGCGGATGTGAAAGACGACTTTTCCTTCGGGATGGCCATACCGAGGCGTCCCCCAGAGCAATCCCTGTCGGAAGGCAGGAATGCTGAGAAGTTGCTGTTCCGTCTCGGTTTCGGGGGCCAGCAGGGCTTCGATGTCGATGTTTTCCTCAAGGGTAAACTTCATATTCCCTAACTTGTGGTGGAGTTTGCGGGTCGTCATTTGGTTTTATGTGCTTGTGGCTGCCTCCTGGCGGCAATTTGCTGCCAAGATACATTTTTTTTTGATCGCTGTTAATTTCGTGTTAAAGTCAAAACTTGCATTTGCCTAATGGCATTTTCAGGCGTTAAATTTAAACTTTGTCAACGCAGAATATCTTTAGAAAATTCCCTTTTGACAGTTTATAAATCTTTCAGACCTATGAAAAATGCCATCTCATTGATTTTTGCTGGGGTAATTGGTGGACTGATTGCCCTGGGTGGCGTCTACTTTTTGATGCCGATTCCCACAGCTACCACAACAGATGCTCAATTTGCCAAAACGGTTGGCGATCAGGTAAATGTTAACCCTAAAACAAAGGCTGTGCCATATGATTTTACGGCTGCGGCGAAAAAGGCAATGCCTGCGGTGGTACACATCTCCTCTGTTGAAAGCAAAGATTTGGCCCAGCAGCGTCGCCAAAATCAAAACCAGAACAATCCATTCCGCAATTTCTTTGGAGAAGATTTTTTGGGTGGGAGTCCACAAAAGCGTGGGTCTGGCTCGGGAGTGATCATCTCTCAAGACGGATACATCGTGACAAACAACCATGTCGTGGAGTTTGCCGATCAGCTGGAAGTCACCTTGTATGACAACCGCTCTTTTCTTGCGTCTGTCGTAGGCACCGATCCTCAAACAGACCTGGCAGTCCTGAAAATCGAAGCAGATCGACTTCCCTTGCTCGACTATGCCGACTCAGATGCTGCCCAAGTGGGAGAATGGGTGCTGGCGGTGGGCAATCCCTTTGATCTGACGTCTACGGTAACGGCTGGCATCATCAGTGCCAAGGGGCGAAACATCAACATCATCAACAGCAACTCTGGCATCGAGGCTTTCATCCAGACCGATGCTGCTGTCAACCCTGGCAACAGTGGGGGCGCGCTGGTCGATGAGAAGGGTCGATTGCTGGGAATCAATACGGCCATCGCCACCCAGACGGGCAGCTACGCGGGCTATTCTTTTGCCATCCCCATCAACATGGCCAGCAAGATCATTGACGACCTCATTCAGTACGGCGAATACAGAAGAGCATTCATCGGAATACAAATTTCTGACATGGATAGTGAACTGGCTGACGAATTAGGTGTTGATATTACACAGGGAGTTTACGTCTCCAGCCTCGTAGAAGGAGGAGCCGCCGAATATGCAGGCGTTCTTCCAAAAGACATCATCACGGAAGTGGACGGTCGAAACATCAAATCTGTTCCTGAATTGCAGGAATTCATCGGCCGGGCCAAAGTGGGAGAAACGATTACTTTGACGATTGTCCGCCGAGGAAAAACCCAGGAAATTCCTGTTGTTTTGAAAGAGGGATAGAGCTGTGGTTTTAGGAAATTATTAACACTTTTTTTGCAACATTCAGTTGTGCTAAGAAGTTACAAGATATAGATAAAAGACTTGTTTAAAGTTGGTTTTTCGTTTTGTTTTGATGCGTCTGTCCCGCTTTAGCCGGGCAGACGTTTTTTTGTGAATCCGCCCGTAATTTCCTACCTTTTTGTCGATGAGTTTTTTCACCCACAATGCCATGGGAACAATGATTCGCATTTTCGACGATTTTGCCTCTCTTTTTTATCCACGCCTTTGTTTGGCTTGCCGCAAAAACCTGCCCTACAATCAGGAGTGCATTTGTGTCCATTGCCAATACCACCTTCCCAAAACTCACTTCCACCTCGACAAAGAAAATCCATTTACCGAACGATTTTGGGGGCGTCTGCCCCTCGTGGCAGGTGCTGCCTTGTATCACTTCAGCAAAGGTGGGCGCACACAGGCTTTGATCCACCAACTTAAGTACCAACACAAAACGCAAATCGGACTGAAACTCGGTCGTTTGTACGGCCAGCAATTGGTGCAGCAGCCGTCTTTTCAATCGGTCGATCTCATCCTGCCCGTTCCACTGCACCCTCGAAAAAAACGATTGCGGGGCTACAACCAAAGCGACTTTTTTGCCCAGGGACTGTCCGACGGCATGCAACGTCCTTGGATGAATCACGCGCTGGTCCGGACAGAGGATACCAGCAGCCAAACCCGCAAATCGAGAATGGATCGCTTCCGAAATGTCGAGAATGCCTTTGCCATTCCAGATCCCAATCAACTAAAAAATCGACACATTTTATTGGTAGACGATGTGCTGACCACAGGGGCCACCCTAGAGGCCTGTGCCCAAACCATTTTGAAAGTGGAGGGGACTCGTGTGAGCATGGCAACAATGGCCATCGCCAGTGAGGTGTAGAAATTACCGCCCCATGTGTACGAGCAAGACAGAGATGTCCGATGGTGAAACCCCGCTGATTCGGCTGGCCTGGCCAATGGTGCGCGGGCGAAGCTGATTGAGCTTTTCGCGTGCTTCGGCTGACAGCGCTTGCAGCTGGTGATAGTCAAAATTGTCTCTGAGCCGCACTGCTTCGAGGCGATTCATTTTGTCGACCATCTCTTGTTCGCGGCGAATGTAGCCTTCGTACTTCATGTTGATGGCTGCCAAGCTCACAGATTCAGCATCGTAGTCGTTCAAAAAGCCGTCTAGCTGCTGCAATCTGCTGCGAAGGTCTCCGATCTCGATGCCAGGGCGGATCAGGATGCCGTGTACTTTGACCTTTTGCTTGATGGGGGCCGAGCCTTTTTCCTCCAGCAGGGGATTGATGTCCTCGGGAGCGACGCTCAGTTTTCGCAGGTATTTTTCGATGTCTTTGCTCGCCTGATTTTTGGCCTCTACTCGATCCATGCGTTCGTCCATCTTTTGCATGCCCATTTTGTGGGCAATGGGGGAGAGTCTGAGGTCGGCATTGTCCTGTCGGAGGAGGATGCGGTATTCGGCTCGGGAGGTGAACATTCGGTACGGTTCTTTGGTCCCTTTGTTGACAAGGTCATCGATCAGCACCCCGATGTAGGCTTCGGAGCGTTTGAGGATGAGTGGTTCTTCTTCTTGAATGGATCTGTGGGCATTGATGCCCGCCATGAGCCCCTGGCAGGCTGCCTCTTCGTAGCCTGTGGTCCCGTTGATTTGGCCTGCAAAGAAGAGGTTTTTGACCAAGCGGGTTTCCAAGGAGCTGTTCAACTGGGTAGGGGGAAAGAAGTCGTATTCTATGGCGTAGCCAGGGCGGAACATTTTGGCATTTTCAAAGCCGGGAATCTTCCGCATGGCCTTGTATTGCACATCCTCTGGAAGAGAGGAGGAAAAGCCATTGACATAAATTTCTACTGTATTCCAACCTTCGGGTTCGACAAATAACTGGTGGCGATCTTTGTCGGCAAAGCGATCTATTTTGTCTTCTATGCTGGGGCAGTAGCGCGGTCCAAGCCCACGGATGCGGCCGTTGAACATGGGGGAGCGGTCAAAACCCGTTTTGAGAAGATCGTGGACCTCCTGGTTGGTATAGGCAATGTGGCAGGGCAGCTGTTTTTTGAGTTGGGGGGTTTGGGTGTAGGAAAACTTGCTGGGAGCCTCGTCGCCAGGCTGCAATTCCATTTGCGACCAGTCCAGGCTTCTGCCATCGATGCGGGGAGGCGTGCCTGTCTTCATTCGACCCGACTCAAATCCGAGACTGGTCAACTGTTCTGTGATGCCCTTGGCGGCCCGCTCTCCGGCTCGCCCTCCTCCAAACTGCTTTTCTCCGATGTGGATGAGGCCGTTGAGGAAGGTCCCATTGGTGAGGACCACCGTTTTGCTTTCGATTTCCAAGCCCATGCCTGTGCGCACTCCTTTGACCCGGCCATCCTTGACGATGATTCCCATGACCATTTCCTGCCAAAAGTCGATGTTTTCATGTGCCTCCAGCAGTTGCCGCCAATGGTTGGCAAATAGCATGCGGTCGCTTTGCGCGCGTGGACTCCACATGGCAGGGCCTTTGGAGCGGTTGAGCATGCGAAATTGTACCATCGTGTGATCTGTGACAATGCCGGAATACCCACCCAGCGCATCAATCTCACGGACGATTTGCCCCTTTGCGACCCCACCCATGGCTGGATTGCAGGACATCTGGGCGATCGTTTGCATATTCATGGTGGCCAACAAAACCTTGGACCCCATATTGGCAGCCGCTACTGCTGCCTCACATCCGGCGTGGCCGGCACCTACTACAATGACATCGTAAATTGGAAACATGCTGCAAAATTAAAGTACTTTGTCTAACAAACAAAGTGGCAATTGGGTTTCATCGTCTTCTGATGGGGATTCAACGACAATTTGTCTTCTTTCATCGATTTTGCAAAGAGTGCGTAGGGGGGACCTCCTCATTTTGCGTCAATAAAGCGAACAACAATTCAAAATAAAATCACAGGATGAATGTTTGCATTCGTCCGACAGTCGCTGAACGTCTGCAGGGCAATCAGCTGTCCCGGCCGTGCTGGCCGAACGGAGATTCCTGCCCAATTGTGGACATCATGCGATGAGTATGGATTGAAACAGATTCTTTGCAAAAAACCATTTTACATGAAAGATCAACTTTTGACGCATTGCTTGCTGATGTTGCTCTTCTGCGGCCTGACAAGCTCATTGACTGCACAGGAAGAGACCTACACGCTCAGCGGCTACATTCGAGATGCCAGCACGGGCGAAGCCCTCATCAGTGCGACGGTCTATGTCCCATCGCTTGAGTTGGGGACCACGAGCAATCTCTATGGATTTTATTCTCTCACCGTTCCAAAAGGGACCCACCGTTTTGTCTTTGCCTATCTCGGCTATCAAGACCAAGCCATGGAGCTGGAAATGGGGCAGAGCATCACCAAGGACATCGAATTGGGGTCGGCTTCCATACAAATGGAAGAGGTCGTGGTCAAGGCCGAAAAGGAAGACCAACACATTGAAGAAGTTGGGATGAGTCAGGTGACGCTCAACATCCAGTCGATCAAGAAAATGCCTGCTTTGCTGGGGGAGGTGGACGTGATCAAGGCCATCCAGTTGTTGCCGGGCGTGCAAACAGTGGGGGAGGGGACTTCTGGCTTTTACGTACGAGGTGGCAATGTGGACCAAAACCTGGTCTTGCTGGATGAGGCACCTGTGTACAATGTCTCCCACCTTTTGGGCTTTTTCTCCGTCTTCAACCCGGATGCTGTCAAGGACATGAAATTGTACAAAGGCGGCATTCCCTCTCAGTACGGCGGGCGCTTGTCCTCTGTGGTCGACATCCGCATGAAGGAGGGCAATGCCAAGCGTTTCAGTGGTTCGGCGGGCATTGGGAGCATTTCCAGTCGACTCAATTTGGAGGCACCCATTGCCAAGGAAAAAGGGTCGTTTATGGTGGCGGGCCGTCGCACCTATGTTGACATGTTTTTGAAGCTCAGCAGCGATACCAGTCTCAATCGGAGCAAGCTGTTTTTCTACGACCTCAACAGCAAGGTCAACTTCAAGCTCAACGACAAAAACCGCATTTACTTGTCGGGCTATTTTGGGCGAGATGTGTTTGATCAATCGGAGGAGTTTCGCATTGATTGGGGCAATCGGACGGGGACGCTTCGCTGGAACCACGTCTTCCATCCCAAGCTGTTTTCCAATTTGACCTACTACTACAGTGAGTTTGATTACTTCTTGGGAGAACCTACTGGAGTAGATGCTTTTGAGTGGAAATCTGAGTTGAAAGACCACGGATTCAAATTGGACTTTACAGCTTTTGCCAGTCCGGAAAACACCCTGCGTTTTGGGGTGCAATCCATCTTTCACATCATCCAGCCCGGCTTTGCCCGCGGTTTGGGAGAGGAAACGATTTTCAACGAATTGCGATTGGACAGGCAGCGGAGTTTGGAAAATGCCATTTACATCAGCAACGAGCAATCCATCGGAGACCGACTCAAGCTCAATTATGGCCTGCGCTTTTCGAGCTTTCACAACATCGGAACCCAAACGGTTTGGAATTTTGATGAAGAATTTGAAGCCGTTGACAGCAGCTTTCACGGAGGAGGAGAGATTTACAATTCCTACTATTCATTCGAACCGCGCCTGGGGATTCGCTACAAACTCGACGACAAAAGCTCTGTCAAGCTGAGTTACAACCGCATGGCGCAATACATTCATTTGGCATCCAATACAACAGCCTCTTCTCCTTTGGATATTTGGTTTCCGAGCGGTCCCAACATCAAACCGCAAATGGCCGACCAGATTGCCGGAGGGTACTTCCGCAACTTCTTGGACAATGGCTTGGAAGCATCGGTGGAGTTGTATTACAAGACCTTTACCAATGCCATTGACTTTCGGGACCACGCAGAGTTGTTGCTCAATGAAAAGTTGGAAGGGGAGTTGCGCTTTGGCGAGGCCCGGGCGTATGGCATGGAGTTGTTGTTGAAAAAGACCAAGGGGAACCTGACCGGTTGGATTGGCTATACCTTGTCGCGTACGGAGAAAAAAATTGACCAGATCAACCAAAACCAATGGTATGCTGCCAAGTTTGACAAAACCCATGACGTTTCGGTGGTCTTGTCGTACGATTGGCGGCCGAGGATCAATTTCTCTGCCAACTGGGTGTACTCTACCGGAGGGGCCGTCACTTTCCCAACAGGAAGATACGAGGTGTTGGGAACCATCGTTCCGGTCTATTCCGAGCGCAACGGCGAGCGCTTGCCCTCCTACCACCGACTCGACATTGCCGCTACGATCAAAGGGCGAAAGAAATGGTTTGGAGCCATCGAAAACGAATGGCTGATCAGTGTCTACAATGTGTACAATCGCAAAAATCCCTACAGCATCAACTTTCGGCAAGAGGCAGACAATCCCAGTGTGACCTATGCCGAGAAAACCTATCTGTTTGGTGCCCTTCCTTCCGTAACCTTAAATCTCAAATTCTAATGAAAAAGATCTTGTATTTGTTGCCGCTTTTGGCCCTGTTGGCCTGCACAGAAAGAATCGATTTGGAACTCAATGAGGGGGACAACCAAAAACTGGTGGTCGATGCTTGGATCACGGATCAGCCCAAGGAGCAATTTGTCCGACTGACATTGACGACGAGTTACTACTACAACCAAGCTGCTCCTCCAGCCAGCGAGGCCAGTGTGCAATTGTCGGACGAGGAAACTACTTACATCCTCACAGAACGCGAAAAAGGATACTACTACTTGCCTGGAGATTTCCGAACCAAGATCGGTCAGTTGTACACTTTGGACATTTCTTATGGAGGGAAATCTTACACGGCGACTTCCTTGCTCCGCCCAATTTCTCCCATTGATTCGGTTGGCTATTATTTGGATGATCCGGAGGAAAACCTGTATGCCATTACGCTATACGCACAGGAGCCTGCGGGTGAGGGAGACAATTATTTTTTCAAAAACTACAAGCGAGGAACAACGACTGCCGATACGCTCCGCAATGCAGAAATTGCCAATGACGAAGTGGTTGACGGAAACTACATTGGAGGGGCCGACATTGGGTACGAGACCTATGCAGTTGGCGATACGGTAGACGTAGAGATGTACTCCATCCAGCGAGAGGCCTTCGATTATTTTTTGGCCATTTTGTTGGAAACCGAATTCCGTGGTGGTCCCTTCGATACCCCTCCTGCCAATGTGCCAACCAACATCTCTGGTGATGCCAAAGGGTTTTTCATCATGTCGGCCGTTTCATCGGATTGGTTGGTCATTGAGGAGTAATGGCCGTGCTCAATTGGTGGTGGCGCTTTCTCATCAAAAACAACAAGAAGGTGATGCTGATGCATACCAAAGAGGCGCCGACGATCTGTGCTTGGGAAAAGTAAAAGCCCATGACATTGTATAAGTCGCTGTCTCTGATGAAGCCCATCAGGAAGCGGGTCAACCCATTTTGGAGCAGGAAGAGTGAAAAAACAATGCCCGGTGTTTTGATCTTATTCCTGTTGAACCAGATGACGAGTCCAAAGGCCAAGCTGATGCACATTTCGTAAAAAGAAGTTGGATAAACGGGGGTGGAAAGTTGCATGCAATATTCCCCCACACAATCCTTGATGTGTACGCCTTCCTGCTGAATGTTGTGTGCGTATTTGGTGGACCAAGTCCAATCCGGCAAGAACCAAAAGGAAGGTTTTGGATTGAGGTTGGCAATGCCCCAGCAGCCATCACCCACGAGGTGACAACCCAATCTGCCCAGTGCGTATCCGAAGAAACCTCCCAAAGAGGCGATGTCCAGTACGTGGACAATGGGGACTTTGTATTTGCGACAGAAGAGGTAGATGCCTGTGAATCCACCGATGATCCCGCCATAAAAAGCGGTTCCGGTATTGTTGAATGTCTCTACAGGTGCCTCCAGAAATTCCCCAAAGTGCTCAACCAAGACGATCACCTTTTGGCCAATGAGCGCCAGGATACAGGCGACGACCAACAATTCTGGAACCCGGCGATAGGGGTGAATGGTTTGGTATTGTTTTTCCGAACTGACCTCCTGCTGTTTCTGTCCAAAGGTCCGCCACTGAAAGTAGCCACTGATGCCCGCCAGCAGCAAACCACCCCAGAGCGCCCCCTGTGGTGAGGTCCAAGTGGCAAGAGAAAAAATGGCCCCTGAGAAAAGGACGTATATGCCTTTGTACCCAATCAAAAAAGCGAGGGCAAGTTCCAATAGGGAAGAGAACAGCCGATAGGGCTTGGCAGCTTTTTGTTCGACCTTTAGCACCTGAACAACACCAAGTTGCTCCAGTGATTTGAGTCTGTTTCTGGCGAGGACAAAAAGCAGTACGAAGGCCATGAATAAAAGAGGACCATAAATTTTGATGTGGCTGTAGGGAGGGCCTACTTCCGTTCCAAAAAGATCGTTGAGCAAATAAGATAAATCTGGATACACGTTTTTTGGTTTAGGTCATGTTGACGGAATTGTCTTCGAGCTTGTCAGTGGTTTTTCGATCATCAAATTGGGACAAGAACTACCGAAAAAAAATCGGTAGTTCTCGTTGTGGAAAGTTGAAGGCTGGATCACCGGATCATGTAGAAGTGGTGGTCAGCGGTCTTGGC
>JBCBOS010000012.1:0-255363 GCA_039821145.1 Bacteroidota bacterium
TATCCAGATCACTTTTTCCACACCAAAGGCAATCAACTCATCTGTCTTTTCCTGGTAGTATCCCATTGGATTACTCAGGTCATTTAATTCTGCCTTCGTATCGATCTCAATAACGATTTCTGGAGCTACGGCAAGATATTTATTGTCTACACCACCAACTTTATCAGATTGAATAACGGCGATGTCTGCAGCTCTCCAAGAATTCTTTGAAAATTGCAGCCCCAATTCATTGGTGAAGACGAAATGGTCATCCCCCAAGAATGATCTCAATGAAAAAATTGGTTCAGCTATGATGAGTGACTGCAGTTTGCTACTTCCCGTTAACTCTGCCATTTGTTTTTTGCCCTTCAGAAATTCGCGATACCCATTGTAGTAAATCGGTTTACCGTTTGCCATTTCATACACCAAGCATTCAGGTATTTTCTGTATTGTGTCATCCAATGCGTCAATATTTCAGTGATAAAATACAATTTTGTCATTGATAAAGTTACCTTTTTTTCGCAGAAATTCAATGCTCAGTCCAAATACTGGCACAGTGGTCCGGCCAGTTCAAAAGGCGAACCCCTCCCCTGTCACCACCCAGCTTCCGGGCCGTCCGCCACAATTTGGTCCATCCGATGAGTCAATTGAACAGCTTCAAAAGCCGAACATCCACAAAAGGCCGCCAAATACAGGCTTACAGCATACTAAGGCCTTTTTTTATTGGACAAAACACAAATTTGCTTTAAGTTTGCGCACCCTTAAGCAGTTAGGCCCAAAAATTGGCAAAATGCTGTTTCTAACAGCTTGCAACCATAGGTGTTTTTGAGCGACTGCTGAACAAATTTCAAAAGATTATTAGAGCAAAAATCAACTTATGAGTCAGACAATCATTTATTTACTGCCCGTTTTTGCCATAGTCGCTCTGCTGTTTACCATGTGGCGAAATTCTTGGGTTTCAAAGCAAGAGGTCGGAACGGAGCGAATGGCCAGAATTGCACAAAACATCTCTGACGGTGCCATGGCCTTTTTGAAGGCGGAATATCGGGTATTGGCCATTTTTGTATTGGTCGTTGGTGCACTACTTGCCTGGAGCGGCAGCCGCTCTGAAGATTCTTCTGTTTTGGTGGCCTTCTCCTTTGTGTTGGGTGCCGTTTGTTCTGCCCTGGCAGGATTCATCGGCATGCGCATTGCAACCAAAGCCAACGTGCGCACCACAAACGCAGCACGCGACGGACTGGGCAAAGCCCTGGAAATTGCATTCGCAGGTGGCTCCGTCATGGGAATGGGTGTGGTTGGACTGGGTGTATTGGGCCTGAGTGGGTTGTTCATTCTTTACAGCAACATGTTTGGTCTCGACACAGCCGACAACGTGATCCGGGTCATCAATGTCATCACAGGCTTTTCTTTCGGTGCTTCTTCGATCGCATTGTTCGCCAGAGTGGGCGGTGGAATCTACACCAAGGCTGCCGACGTTGGAGCGGATTTGGTTGGTAAGGTCGAATCTGGGATTCCAGAGGATCACCCGCTGAACCCAGCTACCATTGCCGATAACGTTGGTGACAATGTAGGTGATGTCGCCGGAATGGGCGCTGACTTGTTCGAATCATATGTCGGTTCCATCATCGCTACGATGGTATTGGGAGCGACTTTCATCAATTTGCCAGAATTTCAAAACCACACCGGAGGCTTCAACGCCCTCAACGCTGTGTTGCTGCCAATGGTATTGGCTGGTGTGGGCATCATCACTTCCATCGTCGGTACGTTCCTCGTCCGCGTAAAAGAAGGTGGTGATCCTCAGAAAGCATTGAACCGTGGAGAATTGACTTCTTCCCTACTCATGCTGATCGTGACTTACCTCATCGTGGTTTGGATCATGCCTGAGACTTGGACTGCTGCTGACGGCATTACCTACAAAGAAACTGGCGTCTTCTACGCTGTGATCTTCGGTTTGGTCTCCGGATTGGGCATTGGTTATGTCACGGAGTTTTATACAGGTACAGGTACCAAGCCAGTACAAGGCATCGTCGACCAATCCCTGACAGGTTCTGCGACCAACATCATCGCAGGTTTGGGTGTGGGCATGCAATCTACTGCCATTCCAATCCTCATCTTGTCTGTTGCCATCCTCGGCGCGCACTACTTTGCTGGCATGTACGGCATCGCCATCGCTGCTGTCGGAATGCTTTCCAATACGGGAATCCAGTTGGCTGTTGATGCATACGGACCCATTTCTGACAACGCAGGTGGAATCGCCGAAATGGGTGAATTGCCCAAAGAGGTTCGCCAACGCACCGACAAGTTGGATGCGGTTGGAAACACCACGGCTGCCATCGGAAAAGGATTTGCCATTGGATCAGCTGCTTTGACTGCCCTGGCATTTTTTGCAGCTTACATGACCACTGCCAAGATCGACGGAATCAACATTGCCGAGCCAGTTGTAATGTCCGGTTTGCTGATCGGTGGAATGCTTCCATTTTTGTTCTCCTCCCTGTCAATGGGTGCTGTGGGACGTGCGGCCATGGACATGATCCAGGAAGTTCGTCGCCAGTTCAAAACCATCCCTGAATTGAGTGCAGCCCTGGCGGTGATGCGCAAGAATGAAGGAAAAGAATTTGAGGACTGGTCTGCAGCTGACCAAAAGACCTTTGAGGCGGCTGACGGAAAGGCGGAATACAGCAAATGTGTAGAAATCTCCACTGCGGCCTCCATCCGCGAAATGGTCATCCCTGGTTTGATTGCCGTCTTGACACCGGTTGTCATCGGATTTGGCCCCAGCCTCTTCGGCAGCGAAATGGGCAAAGAAATGTTGGGTGGTCTTCTCGCCGGTGTTACTGTTGCGGGTGTGATGATGGCCATTTTCCAATCCAATGCAGGTGGTGCTTGGGACAACGCCAAGAAGATGTTTGAAGAAGGCGTTACCATCCAAGGCCAAAACTACCTGAAAGGTTCTGATCCACACAAAGCAGCTGTTGTTGGAGATACCGTTGGCGATCCATTCAAGGATACTTCTGGTCCTTCTCTAAACATTTTGCTGAAGCTGATGTCTGTTGTGGCATTGGTGATCGCTCCTTTCCTATAAGAAACCATTTTCTTCGGAAATCAATACAAGGAAGCTCGCTGTGGTCTAGTGCCATTGCGAGCTTCTTTCCTTTTGTAGCATGATCAAAAGTGGAACAATACAACTGATGCGTGAGCAGTCGAATCACGAGGCGGGCTTTGCCATTGTCTCTGGTCCTTTGGAGGAACTGAAACGCCAATTTCCTCACTTGCATCCAACAGAACGGGCCCAATTCCGAACGTTCAAATACGAACTGCGACAAAGCAGCTATTTGCTGGGCAAGCTGTCTGCTCGTCATGCCGTCCAACGCATTTGGCCCGTCCGCCATCTTTCCGACATCCAGATCGATTCGGGGGTCTTCCTCTACCCCATTGTCCGCCATCCCGACATTCGCAATCTCCAAGTCAGCATCACCCACTGCAAGGACGTAGGATTGGCACTTGCCTTTCCGGAGTCACACCCATTGGGCACCGATGTAGAGATGATCAAAGAGGACAAAATCGAAGCCATTGCTTCTCAAATGACGGCCCAGGACAAGGACTTGATCCGCCGGGCACAACTCCCATCTGCTGCCATGGGCCACACCTTGGTATGGACGGTCAAGGAAGCCCTTTCCAAGGTCCTGAAAACGGGCTTGACGATGGACTTCAAACTGTTCGAATTGAAATCCATTGAGAAAAAAGGACAGACAATCGAAAGTCATTATCAGCACAGCCTCCAATACAAAGCACTCTCCCGTCAATTGGGCAATTATGTCGTCTCGGTGGTATTGCCTGCCAAAACCAGTGTAGATTTGACCGAATTTTGGGCAGCGTTTCCGGATCGCTAGGCTGTCCTTTTGTAATTTTTCACCACCACTCCCCTATTGGACTTGAGTTTGTATTTGCCATCAACGATTTTTAGGTTTTATTTGAATTTGTAAAGAAAATTTTGGATGAGTAAATTTAATTAACAAATAAAGAGTCTACACTCTATCCGGTAATTCTGTACATTCGTCCACAAATCTTGTCTACTTCCCTGCCGATGTTTATTTTAGGGACTTCATGTCAAAGCGAACAACATCGACCCATCCCCTCTTCTCCAACTTCACCCCCGAGCAAGAAGGAGATTTCCAGTTTCGCGAATTGCTGGAACCAATACTGGCCTCAAATGGAGAGCATTCGAGCATGGAGTTGTTTGAAAGCAGTGTCAAATTGTTTGGAAACCTACTTGCCGGCATTTTGTGCTTGATCGCTTGCTGCCTCCCCTTGGTGGTGGACATGCAATTCAAAGCCACCGATGAACTGTCAGAGTACATGGGCGTGGCCTTTTGGGTCTTTGTTTTTCTACTCGGTTTTGTGTTGACTTACTCTTCTGTCAAGAAAATGAGAAACCGACAGGATCGCACCAGCTTGTCCATCAGCGAATGGGGCATCAAATACAGAAATCCAGATGAGAATTTGTTCCGACATCATCCTTGGGAAGCCATCGAAGACGTGCGAATCAAAGTATTCACCCACAAATCACAACAAGTTACTTATCTGTTGATCTTGCTCAAAGGCGGACAGCTGATCGACATAGACATCTCCACACTAACCGAAGGCATCATCAAGACCTCTGACAAGGGAAAGACAAGCCAATATACGAGTAGATCGGATCATCAACAGATGCTTACTTTGCTCGGACACTACCTGAAGAACCAAACATAATGAGACAGAACTTCATACCTTTGGCAATATGACAAAGATCAAAACACTCCTCCTGGTAAGCATTTCCCTGTTCCTCTGTTCGGCTACAGATGCTCAGCCTTTGACGCAAAGGGAAGCATTGCGAGACGTTTGTGGCAGCGTTCAGTCGTATCGATTGCACATCTACACCACTGAGATCGAGAAAGTAGATGACACAAGTTCTTACCAGCTGGCAAATACAATAGAATTCCAGTTCAATGAATCGGGGCAAAAATTGTCTGAAAGACGGAGCTTCTTCGACCAGGGGTCATGGCATCTTTCAGCTGCAGAATATGTCTACAGAGCAGACAAAAAACTGGACCGCTTGGTCTACACCTTCGACGGAAAACTTTTGTACGAAAACAAATACTCTTATGAGGCTGGCCGGACAATCTCCATCCAGCCACAGAACAATGAAACGGATGACCAATACTACACTCGAACGTACCACTACGAGGCTGGCTCACCGCTTCCGCACATGGAGAAATATTATGTAGAGGACGAACTTGAAATGACCGATTTTTTTCAGTACGATGAGCAAGGGCGCAAGACAGAAGTACTCACCAAGTTTGAATCCGGAAGCGTCAAGGACAAAAAAGTCCTTTACGAGTACAATCAAGGGAATCAAGTTCGCAAAAAGACGATCCTGGCCATTGATTCGGAAGATGGAAGCACCCTCTTGTCGCAAAAGACCACCGTGTACCTATACGATGGGGACTGCCTGGTGTCATCCATTTCTCATCGGCAGCGCTTCAATGGCTCCAACACCATCTCCATTGATTCCATGGGGCGCTTCAGGCAGCGAATCCACCATAAGCAGTTGAAAGCCGATGGTTTCAGCTTGGCGGATTGCATGAGTGGCTTTCCGCCCGATTGCCCTGCAACAGCTCAGGTTCTGTCCGATGTCCATTTTCCCCAACAGGAGTTCAAGACTGATGAGCGAGGCAATTGGATTCGCAAAGTCGACATCAACAAAGCCCAAAACCTGGCCTATGTCTCTCGGAGAGAAATCATTTATTTTGACTAACAAAACAAGAAAAATGGCACAAGAAAACCTGACAGACTTGACAGACGAAGAACTGTTGCAAAAAGCCCAAAAGATGAAATCCGCTAAAATCTTTGATGCCTTTGTCGTCGGGTTGTTGTTTGGCGTCGCAACCTTCAGCCTCGTCAAAAACGGCTTTAGCCTGCTGCTCTTACTGCCTTTCATCTACATTCCCATTGCAGGCAAAAATGCCATCAAACGCAAGGAGCTGCAAGAGCTGTTGAAGGAAAGAAATTTGACTTTGTGAAGAAGAAATTACTTGCTGCCACCATTGGCCTACTCATCACTCTGTACGGCGCGTCACTCATCAGACTAGAGGCCAATCCCAAGCAGTTCAGCCAGGACAATCAATACAGTTTTTACGCTCGAAAAAGCTTGTTTGCAGTTCAGTACATGACGGCACCAGGCGACGGTTCTGCAACTTGTGGAACCATCTATGTGTACGATGAAGTGGTGCAAGCCGTCATTTACCAGTTTGAGTCATCCGACCTGGGCACCGATCTGGAGGCGAGCCAGTTCAGTGCAGTGGATGGTGGGATGTTCATTTGCAAATCGGGGGAAAGTGTTGCCTTGCCAAGGCCACTGAAAAGGTAGAAATTTACAAATGCTGCCAAAGCACCCCTGACAGCCTTTGTCACCATCAATTCCTAAATTGTCAATCAAAAACATGAACCATCTCTCAAGGCTATTGTCCATCCTGACCCTGCTCAAGTCAAAACGGATCATCACTGGGCCAGAGTTGGCGGAAAAATACGACGTCAGTCTGCGCACCATTTACCGGGACATCAGAAAGTTGGAGGAATCGGGCGTTCCCATCATCACCATCGAAGGAAGGGGCTATTCGATCATGGAAGGCTATGTGGTGGCACCCATCATGTTTGATGAAATGGAGGTCAATTCCCTCATCACCGCCGAGCAACTCATCGCCAAGACCAATGACGATTCCCTGATCCAGCATTTCAGCCAAACCCTACAAAAGATCAAGTCGGTCTTCAAAAGTTCGCTCCAATCTCAGGGCGAGCTGTTGAGCAGCAAAATGGCAGTGATCAAGGAAAAAATCTCCGAGGTTCGATCCACCTCTCTGTCCTACATCCAAATGGCGATCACCAACTTTCGACTCATCGAGATCACCTACACCGATCAGGCAAAAGAAACCACCCGCCGACGAATCGAGCCCTTGGCCATTTATTCCTACGATGAAAAATGGATTGTCATCGGTTGGTGCCAGCTTCGAGAAGACTACCGATCCTTTCGACTGGACAGAATCCAGCATTTCAAAGTCTTGGAACAGGTCTTTGAAGACAGAAAGTTTGATTTGAGAGATTATTTTTCGCAATGCGAGGAAATTGGCGACTACCCCTGACAGGATGTGTCACTCCCCCATCATATCTTTGTATCAACAACCGTTAATCTAAACTAATAAAATCATCTCCTATGTCTACACAAGAAATTGCCAACAAATGGAAAGAGTACTGCGAAAGTGCCAGCTGGGACAAAGCCTATGAAGAATTGTACGCCGACAACTGCGTCAGCATAGAAATGGATGGTGCAGAAGGTCTTCCCCACAAAGTAGAAGGCATCGATGGCATCAAGAAGAAAGGCGAGCAGTGGAACCAAATGGTCGAAGCCTTCTACGGCATGGAAATCGAAGGCCCCATCGTGGCAGGCGATCACTTCACTGCCTCTATGAAAATGGACATCCATATGAAAGGCCGGGACAGACAAGTCGACGAAGAAATCGCTCTGTTCCGGGTGGAAAATGGAAAAATCGTATCCGAACAGTTTTTCTATCCACTGGGCTGATCCCCACAGGCACAAATGCCCGGCCATGGAGCATTTGTGCCTTTTCTTCCTCCCACTCGATAAATACTTTTCCAACAATGCGCAAACAAACCGAAGACCTGCTTTTCGACAGGATGAGAAACCTCCTTTTGTCCAAAGAAATCCACTGGGTCGAGAAAAAAATGATGGGAGGCATCACCTTCATGGTGGATGACAAAATGTGTTTTGGCACCTTTCAAAATGGTCTGCTCTGCCGGATCGATCCCTTAGAACGCGATGAATTGCTCGAAAGAGAGGGCGCCGACATCATCCGCCAAGGTGGACGAGAGATGAAAGCATATGTCCACGTACAGGAATATGCCCTCGATTCGGACGAAGAATTGACTTTTTGGATCGCCAAATGCTTGGAATTCAATCCCAAAGTGAAGGCCAGAAAAAAGAGATAGACTCCCCTACTCTACCCATTACTCCATTTTCACCTCCAAAAGTCTCCTCAGAAATGTGCCAATTGACCGATGAATGGCCAATTAGGGTGTAAATACATTTTCTAAAATCAACATTAAATTTTATAAGACAATACGAAAGAAAATTTTAAATGAGTAAAAATATACATCAAATAAATTACAGTTCCAAAATCCACTCATTCCGGGCATTGACCACTCCTTCTTCCGCCAACAAGGCCTGATACATCCGTTCGACCAAAGCCACGTACAATTCCGTCTGCCGATTGATGGGAATGCGATCCAACCGGGGCTGTGTTCTGTCCCACGCCACCGCTCCACGGCCCGCATTGTAGGCGGCCAAAGCCAGCAGGCGTGCCACATAAGGGCCATGCTTTCGGCTTCGAAAATATTGTACATCATCAGCAAATTGGCGAGTTCCTTCCACGAGATTGTCCAAAGTACCAAATCGCCTGTCCAAGACAAGCAGTTCCTCCTCTCTCCCATAATACAATGCCTTTAAACTGTCCAACTGAGCCACATAACGGCCAGCCCATTCCTCCACCGTCTTGCCCCGATGCACCCGTTGACCAGCCTGGTTCCGTGGTTTTTTCCGAGTCTCCTGAAAGTTTTGGTAATTGGACGAGACCCAAGAACCCTCCCGAGGCATCAACTGCATCAGCCCAACTACCCCCGCTGTAGACACATACCACGGATCAGCATGCGACTCCTTGAGAACAATCGCCTTGACCAACACCCAATCAAGCGCAAAGGAATCAGCTGCCTGCCGAATCAATGCATCATGGGCCTGGCAATGACTCCACTGGCTTGCCGATGGATCTTCTCGATCAGAACAACTTCCCATCAGGCCAAGGACCATCCAAAAAAAGACATTTCTCATCTGACAATCTTTCTACTGAAAAAGTGAACAGCGATCCTCATTTCAAAAATCGCTCGACAAAGGCCTCCTTGTAAGCGCGCCCAAGCGGCACCACCACCCCATCCACCAAATGCAATTGATTGCCAGCCATTTTTTGCACCTTGGCCATGTGGACGATGTACGACTTGTGAATGCGCACAAACTGGGAAGCGTCCAGCACCTCCAACCAATGGCGAAGTGGTTCGGAACTCAAATAGCGTTT
Source organism: Bacteroidota bacterium (assembly GCA_039821145.1). Classification (GTDB taxonomy): domain Bacteria; phylum Bacteroidota; class Bacteroidia; order Chitinophagales; family Saprospiraceae; genus JBCCSZ01. Next base: position 9,156 of record JBCBOS010000012.1, read on the forward strand.
GCCCGCCACAAACAGCTCTGTGTAATCTGCATCCGATGCAATGTGACTGATCTGCGCTGTCTGAATCCTGATGTGTTCATAACCCGACTTGATGAAGATCTCCGACCGAACAGCCCTTGCAGAAGGCATGATCCCCGTTTTGGAATCGGGCACCTTCAAAACTGCCTTGACGAATCGTTGGAAAGAAAATGGCTTGAGCAGGTAGTCCACCACACTGAATTCGTAACTCTCCAAAGCATAGTCGGGAAAGGCCGTGGTCAGGATCACTGCCGGAGGCTTGGGCAGGGCGTTGAGGAAGTCGAAACCCGACATCTTGGGCAGGTGAATGTCCAAAAAAATCAGCTCAATGTCTTCTGACTTCAAAAAATCAATCGCCTGGATGGCATCTGGGAAAGTGGCCTTGAGCTGCAGACTTCCATAATCTTGTATGTATTTTTTGAGCACCCGTTGGGCGGGAGGCTGGTCCTCGATGATGATGCAATTCATTGGCTGGTGGTTTGATCGAGCTGGATGGACAGGCGGACTTCGTACTGGTGATCTCCCTTGCGAATGTCCAACTGATGGGCGTCTGGATAAAGCAACTGGAGGCGCTTGCGAACGTTTTCCAAACCAATCCCGTGCGACAAATGATCCGTATTGGACTGGGTCCGGTAGGAATTGAGGCAACGAAAATACAGCAGCCCTCCCCCTTTCAATTCTACCTCCACCTCTATGAGAATGTGATCGGGCTGACTGGCCGTGCTGTGCTTGAAGGCATTTTCGATGAACACGATCAGGATGAGCGGAGCAATGCGGTGGTTTCCTTGAATGTTTGTGGCCGAAAAGCGAACTTCTCCTCGTTCCTCAATTTGCATTTCACTCAGATTGGTGAAATTTTCCAACTGCTCTACTTCCTTGCTGAGCGGCACAAACTCCTCCCGACACTCGTACAACATGTACCGCAGCACCCCCGACAACTCCAGGATGATGTCCGAAGTCTTGGGGGAATTCTCAATGGCATAAGAGTAAAGGTTGTTCAGGTTGTTGAACAGAAAATGGGGATTGATCTGCGATTTCAAAAACTGCAACTGACTTTCCTTGACGACAGACTTTAGCTGTTCTACCTCTCGCTGCTTCCCCAAGGCATCCCAAGCAAACTTGACACCCGATAAAATGGTGATCATGGGCAAGATGTCCAGCATGGTGTAAAAAATCCCCATGAACTTCTTCCCCCGAGTATCTGGAAAGTAAATCTTTTCTAGGACCAATTCTTCCAACAAAATGGAGGCAATGAGTACCAAGACCACCCAAAAGGCAAAGAGAAAATACTTTTTTTGGTAGAAAAAACGCGGCAACAACAAGTAGTTGATCACAAATGCACTGGCCGCATAGTTGAAAAAGAAGGCCATCTTGTAGCCAACCATTTGTCCCGCGCGCTGGTCAAAGGAATAGGACAGGAAGACCAGCAGGTGGAAGACCAATTGGAACGCCAACTCTCCTTTCGAAATCCATGCTTTAGACCTGATCATGAAACAAATGTAGGCCTTTCGCCGCACATTCCGATTTCTCCCCCGCCCAACGACATATTCCGCAGGTCAAACAACAATCCATCCCTCTTTTTTGTCTAATCATTGCTGTTCAGGGGGTCAAATCCACCGTTCAAAGATTCTTGCTTCTTTCCAATCCGGCTTTCTGTACCTTGCAGTCGAAACGAAAACAACGAACAATCAGCACAAGTCAACATTTCAAAAGTTATTGTCATGAAACGCCCATTTACACTCCCTCTCTTGCTGTTTTGTTTGCTGCTCGCTCATTCGTTGACAGCGCAGTCACCCAAAGGAATCACCGTCCGGGGAACCGTTGTAGAAAGCAAAAGCCAACAGGCCGTAGAATTTGCCACCGTCATATTGGTCGATCGCCAGAGCAAGCAAAGCATGGGCGGGACCACCACCGATGAATCAGGCAGCTTTGAGATCAAGGCCAAAGCCAGAAACTTTGTCATCGAAATCAGTTTCATTGGCTTTGTGAACAAGACCGTGGAGGACTTTCAGATTGAAAAAGGGCAGGTCAACTTGGGGACCATTCTCCTGGAGGAAAACAGCCAAACACTCGACGAGGTAGTTGTACGGGGCGAGAAGTCCACCACAGAATTCAAGCTGGACAAGCGGGTGTTCAACGTGGGCAAAGACCTCAGCAGTACGGGGGCCAGTGCCTTGGAAGTACTCGACAATGTGCCTTCGGTAACGGTCAACGTAGAGGGGCAAGTCAGCCTGCGGGGCAGCAATGGCGTCCAAATTCTCATCAATGGAAAACCCTCTGTCATCGCCAGCGAACAAGGAAATGCACTGGGGACATTAACGGCCGACATGATCGAAAAGATCGAGGTCATCACCAATCCCTCTGCCAAATACGATGCAGAAGGAACGGCCGGCATCATCAACATTGTCATCAAAAAAGAGGAAAGACGCGGCTTCAATGGATCGATGACCATCAACACAGGTGTGCCACACAACCACAGCCTTGGACTCAGTCTGAACCGTCGGACAGAGAAGTTCAACCTATTCAGCCAATTGGGTGTCGGCTACAGAGAACTCCCCCGCGACAACCGAACCATCAACCGGGATTTGCTCTCTGGCAATACCCTGGAAAGCGAAGGGGAAGAATTTCGCAACGAGACCTTCTACAATTTCATCTTGGGAACCGACTACTACATCAACAAGCTCAACGTCCTGACCCTGTCCGGCAATTTTGCCTACGAAGTGGAAGACCAACCTTCCAGCACCTTTTTCCGCTTCACAGATGGAGACGGCAATCTCCTTTCTGAATGGCAAAGACGGGAAACCACCGAGGCCACCAACCCCAAGTACCAATACGAGTTGCAGTACAAAAAGCAATTTGCCGATGACAAAGAGCACAGCTTCTTGTTCAGCGCCCTGGGCAATTTCTTTGGCAAGGACCAATCGTCGGTCTTCGACAACCAGACGCTGGCGGGCACCTCAGAACAGAACGACCAACAGACCAGAACCAATTTTAAAGAAGCCAAATACACCTTCAAAGCCGACTATACCAAACCCTTTTCCAAAAAGCTGACCCTGGAAAGTGGGGCCCAGTACGTCTTGCAAAACGTCAGCAACGATTTCTCTGTCAGCGATTGGCGCAATGGCGAATGGATCATTGACCCAAATCTGACCAATATTTTTGAGTACGACCAAAACGTCTTGGGCGTCTACAGCACGGGAGCATTTGAAGACGACAAGTGGGGCATCAAACTGGGGCTTCGACTCGAATACACCGACTTGGACACCCGTTTGATCACCACCAACGAAAACGACAATCAAAATTACACCAACCTGTTTCCCAGCGCCCATGCCTCCTACAAACTCAGCGAACTCTTTTCCCTGCAGGCAGGCTATTCTCGGCGCATCTACCGCCCGCGCCTCTGGGATTTGAACCCCTTTTTCAACATCCGCAACAACTTCAGCATCCGCGTGGGAAATCCAGAGCTTCTTCCCGAGTTCACCGATTCCTATGAAGTGTCGGCCATCATGGTCCAAGGCAGAAGTTCCATCAGCATGAGTGTCTATCACTTGTACACCACGGATGTCATCGAGCGCATCTCCACCTCCGAAAACAATGTCAATACCACCCGCCCGGTCAATATTGGCACCAATCGCTCCACTGGTGTTGAATTCAATGGCAAGTTCAGTCTGCAAAAATGGCTGACACTCCGAGGCGACATCAACTACTTCTATTTCCAACGACAAGGCACGCTCGAAGCCACTTCCTTTGACTTCAACAACGACCGATGGACCACCCGTTGGACGGCCAAGATCAAACTTCCGGCAGAGATCGACTTGGAGGTGACGGGCAATTACGAGTCCAAGTTTCAAACCGTGCAAGGACAAGCCTCGGCCATTTTATTTGGCAATCTCGGCATGCGCAAAAAGGTCCTCAAAGGCAAAGGAGTTCTCAACTTGAGTGTCCGGGACATTTTTGCGTCGCGCATCCAGGAAAACGAAACGCTCCAAGCTGATTTTTCCCTCTACACCCGTCGACTGAGAGGTCGATTTGTTACCTTGGGTTTCAGTTATGGATTTGGGAAGGGAGAGGCGATGGAATTTTCTGGTCGCAAACGTTTCTAACGAAATCAAATGTTTTCAAACAAGCACTACAAACGATGGTTTTTACAGGGTGCGTCCGGGGTAGTTTTGCTTGGCATGGGACTCTGCATGTTGCTCGAATCAGCCTTTTTCAAACACAGCCATCCCCCGGCCTGGCAATGGATTGGTGCCGGGACCCTTTCCCTTTGTGTGGTCATGGCGGGCTTGATGCTGGTGATCGATTCTGTGAAGCACCGAATTTATTATGAGCAAAGCAAGGATGCTTCTGATTCCAATTCGTAGAAAAAGCTTTCGCGGGGCGTTTACTTCGCAGAAACCGTTGCCTTTTTGTCCTTGGGCTCCTCCGAAGAAGCTGCATCCGTCGGATTGACAAGTTCCTCTATGTAATTGTACATCTTTTTGGCAAGGCTGGCCCGGTTGAAGTCGTTGGCCAATTCTTTGCAGCCCTTCTTGCACGCCAAGTACAACACTTTGTTTTCGTATATTTTGGAGAGTTTTTCGAGGAAATCTGCTTTGTTTTCCGGCTCAAAGCACAAGCCTGCCCCATAGGTTTCGATGATGTCTTGTGCCTCCCCTTCTACACCCAACAAGATAGGCTTGGACATGGCGGCGTTTTCAAAGATCTTGGAAGGGATCACCTTGCGGAAGGTATCTGTCATGCGAAGGTTGATCAAGGCCACGTCTGTGATGCTGATGTATTGGGCCACCTCCTCTTTGGGAACAGGATCGAGCAGACTGACATTGGTGAGCTTCATGGTCTTGGCCTGTTGGAGCAAGCTTTCCTTCATAGCGCCAGAGCCGACAAAGAGGAAATGAATCTCTGGATTGTCAACCTCTTGGGCACAGTCCAGGATGAAATCCAGCTTGTGCGCCATGCCATGTGTACCGATGTAGGCGACGATGAATTTGCCTCCAAGCTGGTGTTGGTCAATGATTGCCTGGTTTTTATTGGTGTATTTGAACTTGTGCAAATGAACCCCATTTTTGACCACCTTGATCTTGTCCCCATCGATCCCACGGGCCTGGATGCGCTCCTTGAAGGCATCTGTCACCACCACGATCCGATTGGCTTTTAGGTAGAGGTGTTGCACCAAGCGTTCGAGCAGGTTGATGACCCGACTTTGGTTGATGGCCTCCACGGCCTTGATGGATTCAGGCCAGAGGTCGCGCACTTCCATGATCCAAGGCTTGCCTTTGATGCGAGACGCCATGTAACCCGATACGGCCGTAAACAGTTGGGGAGAAGTCGCTATGATCACATCCGTCTTGACAAACAAGCTGGCCCAAAAGGCAGTCATGCAATAACTCAGGTGGTCCAGCACGCGGCGAAAGAGGCCACTGTTGGCCGCGATGTAAGACCAGACGCGAATGACGCGAATGCCGTCCATCAATTCCTCTTGCTTCCACCTATTTTTGTAGCCATTGAATACCTTTCCTTCCGGATAGTTGGGTGCACAAGTAATCACTGTCACCTCGGCTCCCTTCTTCAACCACTCTACACAATGCTCATAGGTGCGGGTGGCGGGCGCATTGCTTTCGGGAGGGAAATTGTCAGTCAAAAACAGGATTTTCATGATAATAGGAATTTTGTGTGCACTTGCTGTATAAAGTGAATGACCACCTTGGTGGCTTCTGCCGTTTTGTTGAATCCCATTGCTCGTTGGTAGCTCTCCAATTCGATCTTCGACGCATTCCGAATCTCCACCCGACCAAATGATCCCACCAAATCACTCCCCTCTTGTCGGACAACTTGTGTGGGGTGAAAATGCAAAAATGCTTTGGCCTCTTTGGGATGATCCAGTTGATCCACGATCTCAATGGAATTTTCCTCAAAACGAAAACATCTGCTGTGGATGATCCCCATGCGCCGATACCCGTCGTGTGAGGCCTTGATCTGCTCGGGAGACTCTTGCAGGGAAATGATTCGGGCACGTTGGGCCACTCGAAATCCTCCCCATACTTCAGATTGATCCACCCCATCGACCATCACTGTATTGTGAGCTGCCGTGGAACGCTCCCATTGGCGACGGGCATTCTTCTCGTAGGTCGACACCCCCACATCCACAATCACTGGCTGTCCCTTGTGCGCCAATACAAAGTTGAATGTATCGCTGTGGGCATGGCCGGGGATGTAATCCGGTCCGATCTGTCCCACATCGCAAATCATTTCACAATCGGGCCTGCTGACTTTCCGATAACCACTTGCTTTCAAGGGCTGCTTTTCTGGCTCAATTCCCAACTGCTTTCCGCATTGCAACAATTCGCTTGCGGTGGGGGCAATTCCAGGAGAGGCATCATTGAGCAGAGGCATTTGTCCGTTGGCAAAAGTCATCTGCTGCATCCATCCCAGCATCAGGGCCGCTTTCTGCTCCAAAAATACCAATAAACTTTCGTCTTCTGGTCGATTGTTTTTCAATAAGTCGATCACATCCAGGAGGCGGTACAACATCAACTGATGATACATGGGACTCAGCTCAAAATGCGCTCCATCTGCCAGTACTTGCTCGGTCAGTTGTTCTCGAAGGAGTTGGACAGCTTGCCGAAAGATGCGTTCCTCCCCAAAATAGACCGCCCCAAAACATAAACCATACGCATTTTCCAACAAATGGTTTCCCAATAAGCGATACTCAGGATGTCTACTCAAATGATTGAGCTGCAGCCACATAGATTGCTGAATGACTGCGTCTTGTATGTTGTGCTTCAACAAAAACTTGATCCAATTGATCAGTCGCAAAGAGATGGGAAAAGGCTCCAATCCATCCAAGATGTCAGCCTCTTGTTTGACGAAGCTGCGAATCAGTTGCAGGCCATCTTCGGCGGACAGTCCCTCTTGGCAGAGGTATTCGAAGTAATTGAGGTTGTAGGTCCACAGTTTGCCGTATTGGCTGTGATTCCAATCAATGTCGGTGGCAAACTGGTGGGACAGGTTCAAAAATTCAAAGCGGAGATTTCCCAAGTAGCGTTTGGGCTGTGGGATGGATGCTTGCAGGGCTTGCTGTGCCTCGATGGCTGGCAGTGGTCCAGCTGGCTGCATCGCGCGCTGTCCCCCACCCGGCAGATGATGCAACAATTGGTGTTTGGCTTGCACCCATTGCAGGTGTTTGAGAGTGTGATAGTATTTGGCAAGTACCTGCAGCATGTACACAAGATTGAGTGTGATGGAAAGCCTTTCCACGCCCATTTTGGGGCTTTTCGCTCCCTTGTCATATCCAAAGAGAGTTGCACTTCTATATACGAAGAAATGCTGGGCACAAGATGCAGCATTTTCGCACTTTCCCCAAAGAAAAATGCCCTGGAAGACATGCCCAGCTAGGATTTGTGTTCAGCAGCTTTGACAAATGAAGGAAACGCCCTTATGCATGAGGTCGATTTTGATATTAAAAAAATATCTCTTAGTTTTGTGAGGTATGATGCAATGAAAGCTAAACGATATTCTCCTATTTTTCTATCCAACTCGCTGAATTCATCAGCATCTACCGAAAAAATGTGTTGTACGGCCGTTGGGCGGTCCTAAATGACTGACTGCTGAACTTTATTTGCACGATTGACGTAGCCATGGGTGGCATGCGAGTGGAGCGGGTGACCTATGACGATGGAAATGCAGATGTGAGCAACAGCATCGTCAAACGCTATCGATACAACATACCAGATGGCAATGGCTGTGATAAGTCGACGGCTGTGCTGCTGGGTCGCAATCCTCAGTACACAACCATTGAAAAGACCCTGGCAGAGATTGTGGGTGGGGATCAGTCTCAAAAAATACCAAGGCATCAATCTTGGAGCGTACTCGCTATTTCATTGATCTTCTTTGTATTGCTTCACATTGATGGCAATGGGTCCTTTTGGGCCAGCTCCTATTTCAAATACCACTTTGTCTTTTTCATTGATTCGATCAATTAGATTGTCCTCATGAACAAAGTAATCAGTACCCGTATTGACCTCCTCAATGAAACCATACCTTTTTTCAGGGTTGAAAAATTTTACAACCCCATTTTTGACAAATTTATCTTCATTTTGATTCAGACTTTTAGGCGTGCTGACCTCTATGTCTTCGACATTGATTGTTTCTTTCTTAGAAAGGTCAGGTGGAGTGGGCGTTAAATTTCCAAATTCATCTACATACATGAACTCCTCAGATTTGATGCCGTCTGCCTTCTTTTGCTTTTTCTTTTCAGCTTTGTTTTGTTTTCTTTTCCTTCTTTTCTTTTCGCGTTCTTTTTTGTTATAACTATCTGCCATATCAGTTTTTATAATGTTATTCAATACGTCACAGTCAAAATCAAGCAAATAGTTTGTATCTCATCAATCTACTCAATTGAGTTTAAATATAACTTTTCACAATCCAAGATAAATACTTTCACCAACAACAATCAAAAATCTTCTCTCTATTTTTAAAAGTTTAGACATTGAATTGATAAAGTACTGATTACTAGATTGATATGATTTTGGTCTCTTGCCTTACCTCCCTCCCACTCTCCATACACCACAACTACTCTACCAAAATGGGATTCATCTCCGTTTCAATCACCTCCCCCACCCTGGCACCAGGACACCAAGTATTCCAATCATTGATTTGGTTCTTGTTTTCGGGCTTTTTCAAAACCATGTCCTTGTCCATGTAAATCACCGTCATCACTTTTCGGATCATCTCAGAGTCATTTGCTCCTGCTCGATGGAAAACCCAACCTGAATGAAAGCTGACCTCCCCCAAATCAAACGCCTCGATGACATGCGGCAAATCTTTGATTCGCAGTCTTTTGGACAGCACCCGTTCGCTTTCATCGCTGATGTTCAATTCCCTCCCTTCGACAATGCTGTGACTTCCGGCACTGAATTCTAGGGGCCCCATCTCCAATGGCGTTTCTTGGAGAGGTATCCAAACCGTAATCGTTCTGTCCGAAGCCAAGGGCCAGTAGTATTGGTCTGCATGCCAGGGAGTAATGCCACCTCCGGCTTCTTTAAACAACGCCTGGTCGTGGTAAATTCGAACCCCATCCACCTCCATCAAGTCACGTGCAATGCCCGCCAACCGTTTGCTGAAAACCAACTCTTTGATGTCTTCGTCCAACCTCCAAAGATTGAAGATCTGCACAAATGCCCTTCCATAGGTATCTCTTTCTTCGAGGGGCGTGTCATCATTGTTTAAGGCTTCGACTTTTCTGCCTATGGCCATGTTGAAATGATCAATGGTTGCCTTGTCCAAAACCTGTTTCAGCTTGATGTAGCCGTTTTTCCGATAAAACTCGATCTGATCCGCCGTGATTGAATAGTGCTGGTTGAGTATCTTCATAAGGCAAAAATCAGCATTTTTTGCGACGCATTGTTGATGTATTCTACCCAATACTACGCATTTATTATCTTTGATCATCTTTACAGCAACTGATTCGAGGTAATTTGAAGTCAGAAAGAGAAATCATTAAGCTTGCCGAATCCAATAGGTCCTTTCAGTATTTCCAACGCATGGAAGCTGGATTTACTCCCTATTGGCATTTTCACCCCGAAATGGAACTGACATTCATTTCAAAAGGAAACGGCGTCCGATATGTAGGGGACAGCATTTTGCCATTTGACAAAAATGAGCTGGTACTGGTAGGAGAAAATCTTCCACACCAGTGGATCTCTTCGGTCCATTCCATCGCCCATGTCATTCAATTTCAAAAGAATGATCTATTGGAGATCAAAGAACTCAGGCACCTTGATCCACTCTTCAAACGGTCCAAAAGGGGGCTGTTGTTTGACCGACACGAAAGCGTGGAAACGATCATCCAATCATTTGACCAAAGATCAAAAATAGGCCAACTAGCAGCACTCATCAACCTATTTGACCTGCTGACCAATGCTCCTTACAAAGAACTTTCTTCCCAAAACCATCTGATGGCGCACGGAGAAAACTATGACAAAATTCAGTACATCTGCCAGTCTGTATTGAAAGACCCCTGCCGAAAAATATCGATTGGCGAAATGGCAGACAAAGCACACATGACAAAAGAATCGTTTTGCCGATGGTTCAAGCGTGAAACCGGAAATACCTTCATCAATTATTTGAATACAACAAAAGTGGAGATCGCCAGTAGACTACTGATCGAGCGAACAGACAGCATCTCTTCCATTGCCTTCGAAGTAGGATTCAAAAGCATCAGTCAGTTCAACAGAGTCTTCAAGCAGAAAAAAGGCTGTTCCCCCAGAGAGTTTCGAAAAAGCATTTACAAGGAATCGCAAAATTGACTGCCCAACTCAAGAATTCCCAATGTCCTCTTCCCCTTCCCGGTTCAAATACTTCCCAATGATGATCGCCATGGCAATGGTCAAATAAATCTGCCCAAACAAGCCAATCAACAAGGCCAAGGCGCGGCCCGATTCGTTGTTCGGACTGAAGTCTCCATAGCCAACAGTGGTCAGGGTGACAAAGCTGAAATAGTAATAATTGTACGCACTCATCTTGTCCTCTCGCAAGAAAAAAGTCCCAGGCTCCAAAACGTCCATCAAGGCACACAATTCTCCCCCAATGATGCCGATGATGAGGTAAACGATGATCGATCCATACACCAAATTCAGGCTGACTTCCCTGTTGCTTTCCATGAGTTGCACAGCAATCCGCTGACCCAAATAGCCAAAATAGACAATGCCCGTAACCGTTCGGAAAATGGTAAAGCTCTTGCCGGAGGAGAAAAAATAATGATCGCACCAAAATCCAAGAATCGCCAAAGAGGCCAACACAGAACAAATCAACAGTTCTAGCTTCGTATGCGTCACCGCATAGGCGCCCCACAAAATGATCACCGACGCACTGATTCGGAAAATCGTTTCTGTATAGCCGCGAAAAAACGGGGAGAAAATGGGAAAGAACAACAAGGACAGAAAGAAGACCAGCAACCAAAAATAGTTGCTGTTCCGCTGATGTGCTTCTTCATTGTATCGCAATCGTCCCAAATCGTTTTGATCAATTGGTTTGTCCTTGCTGATTATCGCTTCAGCAACAAAAATTTCGTTTCAAAATGTTCGATCAACAATGGAGCAGTCAAAGTCTTGACTTCTTCTTCCAAACTGTTGACCTCCGCCACAGAATTGATCTGCGGAGATTGCAGCAATCTCGTTACATCCAGGATGGCATGATCACCTTCCGTTTCCCGAAGATGCAAAAAAATGCCCTTACCGTCCAAGGATGGCCTCGCATTGACCAACAACAAATTGTCAGGGGCATTCAAATCAATCATCGAAGCAGAGGATGGCCCCGAATCCTCGTTTTGTCCCACATTGAATCGCGTCACCAAGGGGATTCGATTTTCCCATCCAAACTTCGACGCAAAGGAATTGGATGGGTCACCAGATGAGGTCAATTGATAGGTCCACTCCAACTCCCCCCGCTGGTCCGCCCGAAAATTGGTCGTCCAGTAATTGTTGAACACCCAAGAGTAAATGTGTCCTGTCTCTGGCCGATGCTTGTAGTAATAGCGCCCCGTATTGATGCTCCCCAACTGAACCAAAGGAATGTCGTTGCTGCAAAATACCACTTGGGAATTCCCACCCCAAACGGCTGCAAAATTTTGGATCGTATTCCAATCGGAAGCCGTTCCCTCCAATTGATTCTCCCCCGCCTCCACAAGTCCCCCTTGCACCTCAAAAACCAACCGCCCCCCATCGCCTTTGGCAAAGGGAAAGGCCACATAGCCTCCCTCCGGATTTGTATTCGACAACTTGTTCATGTTGAAGACCAATTCAATTTTCTTTGTCAGATGATACAGGCGAATTTCCACATCCAGCCCCCGTTCATCCGCACATTCTGGTATTTTCCCATTGAGAAATAAGCTGCTCCAGATTTGGTTTTCCGTCACCTGCACCGTCTTGTATTCCCGCCCCTGCACCATCTTTTTGACCAATGGACGATAAACCGTGTCCGGATTCAAATAAGTAAGCCGCTCCAAAGCTGCTCGGTTGTCAAGCTGTTCCAATACAAAGGCGCCCAATGGATATTCACCCTGTTGATCCAACAGCTCTTTTCCCAACTGCTTGTCCACCAAACTGTGCAATCCACCTCGCTCCAAATCGACCACCAACTTGTAATGGTCGTTTTCCAAGCTCGTACTGGACGGCGAAGAATACACGCCCCTTGCAGGGATTCCGGCCAAGACATCAATCCGGTAGGTAGCATAGCCCAAAGGAGGAACGTCCTCTACCCAAATCGCCCAATTGGTCCCATCGTTTCGACGACTGGCAATCTGCGCAGGTACCACCTCTCCCTTGTCATCGACAATGCGAAAGGCTCTATCACTTGGAATGATGTCGTGGTCAATGAAGACATGGGCCAGCCCGGACCGCTTCCAGTTCAAGGTATTGAATACCGTTACAGAAGGCTCCCGGTAGGTTTTGACATGTGGCATGATGATCCCGATGGCTTTTTCGCGAAGCAAATTCGCTCGCTGATTGGCAGACCACACATAAGCAGATTTTTGCCGCCACTGGTCAATGGAGTTTTTTGACAAGGGATTGGAAATGCTCTCGTCTGCACCAAAAGTGTGCTCGTCGTAAAACAACAAATCCTCATAACAGCGATTGATCTCCTCCCGCATGCGGCCGGAAATCTCACTGCCCGATGCCTGTGCCATGGACAACAAACCCATCGTTGCAATCATATTGGAATGCACCGTCCTGGCAAGCTTGGTTTCATTGGTCGCCGATCCAAATCCATCCGCCCACCAATCGGGCCAAGCCACTCTTTTGGTCTCCAAATGATCCGAGTGATTGTCCTCCAAATACATCATGAATTCACTGGCCAAGGACAGCTTGAGTTTCGGCCATTCGTAGGTGTCATTCCACTCCTTGACAATCTGACAAGTCCGGGTCGACGGCGGGGAATTGTCGGTAATGTATCCAGAAAATTGCAGCGCCACCCGATCCAAGGGATAGGCCTTTGCATCGAGATCAGTCAGGTATTTTGACAAATTGTTGCGAAAGACATCCAACTTTCCAGATGTCAAACGCAAGGTGTTTCCATGCATGTAGTGCTCACTCCGGTAGGCCAACAGCCGCTTGCCCGAGGGAGATTCCCACCAAAAGGAGGTCGGCTTGTCAAAGGGAATGCGCGCGCGATGGCCGTGCTGTCCCATGCTGAGATACTTCAAACCCGTATCGTGAAACAGGTCCACCATACACCAACCAATGCCATTGACATCGTTTTGCATGGCCGTAGTCACATCAATGCCGAATTCTTTGAAGTATCGCAGAGCCTGCGTCTGAATGCCCAAGGCAGTCTCATCCACAATCTCCGCAAAGTTAAAGTACATGCCCGTCACCTCAATGCGCCCCTCCTTGATTCTGCGAAGCAAACGATCAATCTGCGCTTTGGGACGAGACTGCAAATACTCCTTGACCACCCACGACGCCTCACAGGTCCAACGAAACTGAGAAGCTTCCGGATGCGAATCGGTTTGATCGCAATAATCCAAGGCATGGTCTATGAATCTCAAATGCTCCGCCAGAATTTCTGATTGGGGACGGGTGTAGCCAATGTCTGTATGGGTATGTTGCACCAAATGGACCATCCATTGCTTGACGGTCGACATCTCAATCGTCCTCCTCTGTACATCCGCGCCCACTCGCAATGAAACTGTTTGCTCTCCCTTCTCCTCCATTGGCAGCAGAAAATCAATCTCATTCAAGCCCGTTGTCAAGTTCACTTCCTCTTGCCTGCTGCCCACCGATATGGTCGCCTGGCTCGCCTTGGCCAAGTGCACAATGGTAAATCGCACCGTGTGATACAACTGACCAGCTTGTTTGCGAACAGTCTGAAGTTGCTCGGCCGAAAATTGACTTTCCAATGGAATTTGAAAGGTCATGTACCAGGCATTGCTCCCCTTGTCCATGCCATCCACCTGCAGTCGCACTGCCTGCCCCGCTGTCAACAATGTCTTCGGCAAGCTTAGGACAGCATATCCCATTTCATCGCCATGCTTGTCTACCATCGACGGATGAAAGACCAATTCGGCACCCTCCATCATTGACTCTGCCGACCAACTGTTCTCCCGATTCATCACTGGATTGGAAAATCGAAACAAGGGATTGCCATTGACCGACAGCTCAAAATCCTGCGGATCACTCAACACATCCATCCCATAAAGCCAAATGAACGAAATGGACTCTCCTGCAAGCGACTCCGGCACCTTCTCCGTCATCCACTCGATGGGGGCAAATTCTCGCCTCGCTCTCGACAGCAAAGATGGATCACTGTACGAATAGGGAGAGTGATAGGTAAAATTGGTCCCAGAGAGGTATTGCTGAAATCCAACCCGATGCGCGTCCTGCGCAGTCACTGTCGAACAAAACAGCAAAAAGAAAAAAAATGAAAAGAAAAAGGTGGGCTGCTGGAGACATTTTTTCATATACAAACTTACACATAATCCTCATATCGAATCCCCTCTTTCAATATCTTCGCAGGAATTCCCCCCACGATGCAATTGGATGGCACATCTTTGATCACGACTGCATTGGGAGCAATGACCACATTGTCGCCCACCCGAATGGGTCCCAACACCCGCGCCCCCGCACCAATGTACACCTTGTCGCCAATCACAGGCACATCCGGATGCCTCGACCGCCCCCCAATGGTGATGCCCTGACCAATGATGCCTCCGCCACCAATGACTGCTTTTTGGTGAATGACCACACCGATGCCAGAGTGACTGAACAAGGTCCCCTTTCCAATCTGTACACTGGAAGGGATGTCGCTGTTATACAACAAAAAGATGAGAAAGCGAAAGAGCCGGGGCAGGATCGGTATGCCGCTTTTGTACAATGCATAACTGATCCGATGGAGTTTAATCAAATTCATGTTCCCTCTGCGTTTGAAGATGATTGCTTGGCTGATAATGCCTCGCCCGATAATATACCCTCGGGAAGAGATGCTTGAAGATGGGTACGGAAAATACGTCTTGGGTGAATACCTTGGCAAAAATGTACAGGCGGTTTTTCAGGGGAATGTGTATCTCCACATTTTTGCGGTCCACCATCCCCATTCGACGCGAGCGAAACAACTGCCGAATGTTGTCGGCCTGATTGTAGCGAATGCGTTGCCACACCGACAATGGACGATGGGGCAAATCGCCAAATGGACTGCGCTCATAGCCCAACTGTTCCAACAAGGGACCCTGAATCTGCTCGATTTTTCGCAGCGACCGCTCCGACAGCTGATCCCGCCACTTGTCAATCTTCGAGCGGTCAAAATAATTTTTCACATAACTCTTATCGCCTTCCAAACTGGGATCTGTCAACTGCAGCATCTCCGGCACAAAGGGCAACTCCAAAAAGTCACAAACCGACCGCATGACCTTCTCCGGCTGGGTCAGCAAGTCTTCATAGCGTATGATTTTGAAGCGATCTGGTCCCAAAATCTGCTGATTTACCAAACTGCACACGTTTCCATCTGCCCACTTTTGAGCACTCAACAAAAGGTTCCGAGACGAACGCGTCGACATGCTGTAAGCCACCGCCCGCCCGTCGCGCACGATGTGCAAAAATTTGGCCTTGGGCATCAACAACATGATGTCATTGGCAAAGTATTCAATGTTGGGCGATTTGTCTCCCCACAGCAAACAGCCCTCCTGGGCGAGCTTTTGGTCAATCGACGATTGAATGAGCTGCCGGATGTTCACACTGCCAGACGGTTGCAACAGATCACTTTGGATCACCGTCGCCAAGCGCCCCTTCGAATCATTGTCCACCAACCAGCGCAACAACTCCTTCGAATCTATGGACAAATTGTACGGCAATACATCGTACAAACTCTTGAAACACGAAATGATCCGAAAGGCAATGGACCGCTTTTCCATCAAGACATCCGGATGCTTTTCCAGCATGACCGACAACATCGTCGTTCCAGATCGTTGAACTCCGCTGATAAAAAATTGACTCATGAAGTATTATTGCACTTTGTCGATTTTCGTACTCATCATCCAAGCCCGAAACAGGCGAATCCCTTCCTCAAAAGAGGTCGTCGGCTCGTAGCCCAACAAGCGCCGAGCCTTGGATATGTCGGCATAGGTCTGCGGCACATCTCCGGCCTGCATCGGCAATTGCTCAATGTCTGCCTTTTCTTCGAAGACCTTTTCAATGGTCGCAATCATCTCCCGCAAAGAGACGGTATGGTGGTTGCCCAAATTGATGACTTCGTAATCGCTCCCATCGTAGCGCATGGCCGCACGGACGCCCCGCAGAATGTCCCCAATGTAGGTGTAATCCCGACGGCTGCTGCCATCTCCAAACATCGGAATGGTCTCTCCTCTCAGGATTTTGTGCGCAAACTTGTGGATGGCCAAATCGGGTCGTTGCCGAGGGCCATAGACGGTAAAAAACCGCAAGGCAATGAATCGAATGCCATACAACTTGGCATACACATGCCCCAAAAACTCACAGGACAATTTGCTGCTGGCGTACGGACTGATGGGCAACACATTTTGGTCCGACTCCTTCCAAGGCACATCGGGATTGACCCCGTACACACTGCTGGAAGAGGCAAATACGAATTGCTTGATCTGCTTTTCCTTGGCGATTTCCAATAGATGTTGCGTCCCCATCACATTGACTCGTTGATGAGCAACCGGATCGAGGATGGACGGGCGAACCCCCGCCTTGGCCGCAATGTGAACGATGGCATCATAGCGATCCACCAACTGGTCTTGCAAAGCTTGGTAATCGGTGATGTCCAATTCCAAAAATGTATAATTGGGATGATCCCACACCTGTTCGATGTTTTCCCGCTTGATCTCCTTGTCATAGAACGGATCAAAATTGTCGATGACAGTCACCTTGTACCCCTCTTCGATGAGCTGTTGGCCCAATGTACTGCCAATGAATCCGGCGCCGCCTGTGATGATTACGTGTTCCATCAGTTCGTTTTTAGTGCAGTTTCTCCCGTGTCCAAGAGTGCTTTGATTTGATACAGCACCTGCCCATTGACTTGGTCGGTGCTGAAGCGATCCTGGAAGTATTGCCGGGCATTGGAAGAATATTCCCCATAGTTTGATTCGTTGAAAAAATGCATGGCTTCCAACAATTGTTCATTGGATTGGATGTCGATCAGTCGGCCACTGTAGCCATGTCTGACAATTTCCGGAATGGACTTCCAGCGGGTTGTGATCACGGGCAAGCCCAAGGAATAGGCTTCTATGATCGAGCCTGGATAGCCTTCTCCTCCGTAATAGGTCGGCAGGATCAAGACGTCGTATTCTCGCAATGTTGGCAATACCTCGGCCTTGCTCAATACCCCTTTGTAGAGGTCTTTGTCGACAGATTGAAATTTTTCTTCGTACTTCTTCTCCACCATGATGCCGTAAATGTGCAAGGTATGGTCATCGCCCAAGGCCTGCCGAGCTGCGATCAGGGCCTCCATTCCCTTGTCTTCCCGGACAAATCCCAGATAGATGAATCTGCGCTGGTAGGGGCGCTTTCCCCGAAGCATCGCCTCGGGAGGCTGGTTGCGGGAGGTCGGCAGTTGGAAGGTATTGACGTCGTATTTTTCATAGTGCTTCATCAAGGCCTCTGTCTGCAAAAACAGGATGTCGCACTTCAAAACGGTCCGCTCAAATATCCACCTGCGCCAAGAGCTGTAGCTGGCTGTATACTCTTTGATGTTGCCGCCAAAGGGCCGAAAGACAAGTTTTTTTCCAAAGACACGTGCCAGGATGTACAACAAGGGCATCAGGTTCTTTGTCCCACCCCGGCTGGAGTTCAAAAAGATGACATCGGTTTTCCAAATGTGCTGCAACACCCGCAACAAGACGTGAATGGCACCTCGGATCGGACGGATGCGAATGGGGTACTTGTGGGTATTGATGAGGGTGAAATTCTCGCCACTTTTCTCCAAATAATCCACCAGATACCCAAACGAGATGGTCGCCCCTCCCACGAGTTTGAAGTTGACATTGGTCACCGGACCGAGAAGCAATATGTGTGTTTTTCGTCCCATAGCATTAACATTGTATGCGGAATCGCTTGGCCCATCCAAACAATTGCATCATCATCCACAACTGATGCGTGGCCTGAAAGACACTTTTGTTTGCCGTATTCTTTTGGGCTGTAATTCCTTCTTGATAAATGCGCTTCAACAAGGCATCGGGCACCAAACCCGGCCAGGGATTTTCTTCAAAAAGCAGTCGATGTGCCAGTTTTCGGAACGATTCGTTTTGGTATTTGAACAATGGAATATTGAAGCCTGTCTTGGGATGATTGAACACCTCCGCAGGCAAGTCTTTTTCCATGATCTTTCGGATGGCATACTTGCCCAATCCCCCCTGTACCAGTAGATGATCCGGCAACTCCAAAGAAGCCTCGTACAAGTCTGGATCGAGAAAAGGAGCCCGCACTTCCAGCGAATTGGCCATGCTCATCCGATCAATTTTGATCAACATATTGGCTGGCAAGGTATAACACAGCCGGTAGTACATGATCCGGCGCAAAGAGCTGCAGTCTTGGGTGCGTTCGAAATAGTCCTTCAACAAGGGGTAGTCCACCGCGGGAATGGCGTGGTTGAGCAATTGGACCACCTGTTCCTGGCTGAACATCTGATTGAGGGCGATGGGAATGTCCTCCACCGGCTCCAAAGATGTCGCCAAGCCCCGCTTGAGCTTTCGAAGCAAAGAGCTTTGGCTGAGCCCCGGCACCTTCTGGGCCAGTCCCAATCCACTGTTGACCAATTGCCGCAGCGGCAAATTCACCTTCTTGAACGACAAGATCTTTTGGTACCACTGAAACAGACTGTAGCCCCCAAACAACTCATCGCCTCCGTCGCCTGACAAGGCCACTTTGATGTGTCGGGAAATCTCCTTGGAAATCAAATAGGATGGAATGGCCGAACTGTCCCGAAACGGCAAGCCAACATGGTCCACAATCTCCCAAAACAATTGCTCGTCAAAGTCAAAATCGGGTATGCTGATCTCGTGATGCTCTGTCCCACAGTGGGCCGCCACCTTCCGCGCAATGGCACTTTCGTCATAGGGCTGGTGCTCAAAGCGGACATTGAAGGTCTTGATCTGCTCCGAACTTTGCGACTGCAACAAGGCCACCACACTGCTCGAATCTATGCCTCCAGACAAAAATGCCCCTATGGGCACATCGCTCACTGTCTGTCGGCGCACCGCCTGTTCCAACAAAGGCCGAAGCCGCTCCACTGCCTCCTGCTCCGTTTGGATCGATGTATGGGAAGGATAAGATGGTTGAAAATAGGTCCCTTCTCGCAAGCCATTGGCCGTCAACTCCAAAAAGTGACCAGGCGGCAGGCTGTACACATTCTCCAACAAGGTCAATGGATCGGGTACCAAGGAGGTGCGGAAATAGTATGGCAGGGCTTTGTGGTTGAGTCGCCGCTCCACCAAGGGACATTCCAACAAGGATTTGACCTCGCTGGAAAAGGCAAATCGCTGGCCATCCCAATAATAGTACAATGGCTTTTCGCCAAAGCGATCCCTGGCCAGCAGGTATTTGTTCTTTTTCTGATCGTACAAACAAAAGGCAAACATCCCCTTGAGCATCGGAAGCATTTCGCTGCCCTTTTCTTCGTATAGGTGCACGACAACCTCTGTATCCGTGCGGGTGTAAAACCGATGACCTTTGTCCAGCAGCGGGCCTTTCAACTCCTGAAAGTTGTACAACTCGCCATTGTAGACGATGCAAATGCTTCGGTCTTCGTTGTAGATGGGTTGCTGCCCACCCGCTTCGTCGATGATGGACAACCTTCGCATGGCCAGGTGGGCCTGCGGGTTGGCATATTCTCCTCCCTCGTCGGGTCCGCGATGCAACAGGGCCTCGTTCATGGCACCGACCCACTGCGCCCGCTCAGCTGCAGTATGTCCTTGGTCCAATGATATGATGCCACAAATGCCACACATAATCAGGAAGGTTGTTTTTGACTTGTCAATTCTTTGAGCACCTTGAAAGGCTGCCCCGCCACCACCACGCCAGAAGGAACGTCCTTGTGAACCAGCGTATGGGCCCCCACCACGACATTGTCCCCGATGGTCACCCCCTTGAGGATGGTACACTTGTCTCCAATCCACACATTGCTGCCAATCCGAATGGGCGCCGTCCGATAGCCATCCAGGCGAAGAGCATCCTCTTGCATGAGGTAGCGATGATCGTGGTCCAGGATGCTCACCATTTGCCCGATGGTCACATGGTCCCCGATTTCGATGGACTCATGTGCCACAATGCGGGAATAACGATTGATGCAAAAGCGTTTGCCCAGCTTGAGCCGACCCTTTGCAAACAACATGACGTGATCGTCGACAATGATTCGCTCGTCGCAGTGAATGTGTCCTTTTGGAAAGATGTGTATCCCACAGTTTTGGCCGATCATGGACCAGCCCGGACAATGAAACCGATCTCTGTACCACATCCGAAGCAGGACATAGCGCAAAACCGATGTCGATTTGTACCAAAAACTCTTGTAGGACAGTTTCATCTAAGGATGTTTGTGTCTATTGCTGTTCTTTTCGTCCCATTATGGGATGGTAGACATGCTATTACTCAAGGTAGCCTTTAGTTGGCGAACTACATTGGGTCCGTAGAACTTTTTCGCTGTTTGCCTCGCAGCTTCCACTAAGGTTTCTTGGTAGGCCAGGTCATTGGTGATGCGCTCCAGGCCTGCAATGATGGCCTCCGAGCTGGGTTCGTCCACCAATTCTGCACATTTGTTCTCCTCGATGAAGTCGTTGAGGAATGATCCCTTGGGAGAATGCGCAATGATGGGCTTCCCGGACAGCAAGAGCGGAATGGTGCGGGTGGGGAAAATGGTTTTGTACTCAATTTCTCCATAGCCCCCGCTGAATCCGTGCGTCAATACACAGATGTCGTAATGCTGCAAAACGGAATGCACCTTATCAGGGCTGACAAACCCCTCGTATTCAATCGAATGGGTGTCCAATCCCCGCTTTTTGAGCAGGATTTTCGGCACGTGCGTAAACAGGCTCAGGCTGTATTTGGGATGGTCGCTGATGGTTTTGGCAAATCGAAGGGTTGCATCCATGTTGGACTCATTGAAATTGCCGATGGCCACCAGCCTGTATTTGTCCTTCTTGGCTCCTGGAATCCCCTTGAGAGAATCCCGGCTGGGAAAGGCGTTGAAGGAATGGACCAAGGGCTTGAATTTGCCCAGTTGGTACTTTTCCTCGTAAAAGCGTTTCATGCCATCGCTCATCACGAAGATGTATTCCGACTGATCGAAGATTTCACTCTGGATGTCGGCAGCTTTTGGATCGGTGATGGCCGTATTTTCTGTATAGGTATTGTGAAAATAAGAGCTGAAAGGCACCTTCAATTCCCGGCAGGCGATGCAGGCGGCATGGCAGTAAAAGGGATTTGGATACACCCCGATCACATAGTCGATCTGCTCGCGTTGGATGATGTGCTTGATTTCATTGATCAGCGGGCGAAAGCGCCATTTGCGAAACCAGGTAAAGTAGCGATAGCCACGACCAAAGAGGTAAATCTCGCTGAAAAAGTACAAAAAGCGCGGATTGTCGGCCGGGCGCTCCACAGGCGCGTTGCCAAAGAGTTTTTTGCTTCCCAAAACAATCAGCTCATCCTTGTCGAAATTCTTGGCCAGATTTTCAATGATGATGCTTGAGCCACCGTTGCTGGGCAGTACGCTCCAACTGACAATCAGGATTTTCATGTTACCAATCGTTTTTCCCAACTTTGGGCGATCTCTTCAAAGACGTGTTGAAGATTCTTGGTGATCTGCCATTGGGGATAATGAGATTTTATTTTGGAAAGGTCTGAGATGTAGCATATGTGATCGCCAGCCCGGTTTTGCTCGCTGTATTGGTAGCGCATCTTCTTGCCACTGATGCCCTCGATCCGATCAAAGGCCTCCAGGATGGAAGTCGAGTTGTCGCGCCCGCCACCGATGTTGTACACCTCACCAGCCCTTGGTGCCTCAAAGTAGGCCTCAATGAAACGGGCCACATCCAATGAGTGGATGTTGTCGCGGACCTGCTTGCCCTTGTAGCCAAAGACCGTGTACTCTTCCTCCGCCAGATTGACCTTGATCAAGTAGCTCAAAAATCCGTGAAGTTCCACCCCGGAATGGTTGGGCCCTGTCAGGCAACCGCCGCGCAACGCACAGGTGGGCATGTCGAAGTAGCGGCCATATTCTTGGACCATGATGTCGGCAGCCACCTTGGAAGCACCAAAGAGCGAATGCTTGGACTGGTCGATGGTAAAGCTTTCCTTGATGCCATCGTAATAGGCCTCATCGGCAAAGTCCCAGCGGCTTTCTTGCTCCACCAAATTCAAACGGTTGGGGGCATCGCCATAGACCTTGTTGGTGCTCATGTGGACAAAGGGAGACTCCGCACAATACAAGCGGGCTGCCTCCAGCAGGTTGAGCGTGCCATTTGCGTTGACGTCAAAATCGTCGAAGGGACGACTGGCGGCCAAATCATGGCTGGGCTGTGCAGCGGTGTGGCAAATGTAATCGGGACGCAAGTCTTTGAACAGCTCCAAAACACCAGCGCGGTTTCTGATGTCCAACTCGACATGCTTGAAGTTTTCACATTCCAGACCCAGCTGCTGCTGTACCCAACGCGTATCGCCTTTGGGACCAAAAAAATCGGCCCGCATGTTGTTGTCGATGCCAATGATCTGCCAACCTTTGCGATGAAAGTAGCGTACAACTTCGGATCCGATCAAACCGGAGGAACCTGTAACCAGCAATTTTTTCATATCTGAACTAGTCTATTTTGAGGTGCCTTGGCGGCTGGCGAAATACAGAATTGACAACATCCCACCGGGCCACCTTGTGAATGGTAAAATAATGATGTGCCTATATTTTCATATACGTAATTCTACCCTCGTTTGGATGAAAGAAGGCTGTTTTACATCCGAATCCAATGATCGGGGACAAGGTCGGTGGTATCGATCTCGGGATCGTTGAACCATCGTCTGGGAGCAATGACCTTTTTATCGGCATGGGTGTTGAGCCAAATCGCCCACCAGGCATAAGAGCTGTTGGGGATGATGAAATGCCGACAAGCACTCATCAGTTGCATGTAATTGGTAAATTTGAAGCCCTTGTGCGAGTGATCGACCAATTGCATGGGTACCTTGAGCTTGATGTTGTCCCGGCACCATTGTACATCATCGGAAAAGATGAAAAAGCGAGGCGATTGCAATTCGTCGCACATCCTGGCAGCCGATCGCAGAAAGTAATCCAGGTCAGTGGTATTGAGATTGTCTACCTTCAAAAAATCGGTCCGCCGGACATTCAAACAAACCGATTCACTGCCCTCGATCTGCTGAAGCAATTCCCTCGACTCGGGCAAAACCTCGTGGGTGAAGGCAAACTCTTTTCGCAAGACCTCCTCTATTCCTTCAAAGTAGCGGTAGCTCTGAAACCAGCCTTCGTAAATGGCATTGTGACGAGGGGCATCCAACAGTTCGGGCTGGTAGTGAAAATGGGCCTCGCGCACATGTCCCCGCCCCTGTTGCACCTGCTTGCGAATCAACTTACTGACCAAGGAGGATTTGCTCTTGTACAAAAAGCGCAACAGCTTGGGACTGGTCAAAAAACGATGCTCTACCCGAAAGGCGGGCAGATCGTAATCGCGATAGACAAAATCTCCCTTGGCCCGGTCCAGCAAAGAACTCAGGTCCAATTGCAAGTCGGTTTGTTGCATCGTCGCCAGCTTGCGCCCAAAAGCATATTGAAAAAGCTGGTTGCCCATGCCTCCCTTGAGGCGTACAATGATCATGTTGGTTGGTTTTATTTCCTCGTGACAGCTTTCATTTCTCTTTGCATTTCCGCCCCCAATTCTGACCCTACTTTTTTGTGTACCGCCAAGACGTCTATGCCCACATCAAAGAGCCAGTAATCTGTATCGAGAAAATCGTAAGAGGCCGACAATTCTTCTTTGGACAGGTGGTGATACTCGTACAAAATGAAGGTAGGCTGGTATCGATCCAAATTGAGTTGGGACAAAATTTTCCAATCGTATCCTTCCGCGTCAATGTGCAAAATGGAAATCTTCTCAACAGCATTTCTCTGCAGCAAATCCGGCAAACTGATGCCTTCCAAATCCGTCGTCCGAATGAAGGGCTCCAAGACCCCATCCAATTGTTTGACGATGTGAGAGCGATCAAAAGAGCCGAGCTGATCATACCAATACGGCAAATCCGGCAGCTGCTCTTTGGCCTTGGGGTCGACCCAATAAAAGGTCATTTTTCGTCCCTCATTGATGGCCACATTTTCGCAGCGAAAACGCTTTTTGTCTGGATAATTTTGCTGCAACTTTTGAAAGCTGTCCGGCAATGGCTCCACAAACAAGCCTTGCCACTTGGAGTACTTTTGCAACAGAGCGTACAGCGGATCCCCCGTCTTGCCATCATTGGAACCGATCTGCACCACAAAGGCATCCTCTGAGCGCAATACCCGATCAAACCAATAGGCCTGATAGCGTTTGTTTTTGGCAAAAGGCTTGGCCAATATCTTGCGCTTGATCCTCGCCAGGGCAGTTCTGATTTTCATATGGCTTGTTTGACTTTTTTTGAAATTTGCACCGATTCGATGCCAGGATAATCCGGGGCCTTCATCACCAAAATTCCATCCCAGGAAAAACTTTCATCCAAATTGGCAGAGGCCACCAAGGAGAAATTGTATTCCGTTTCCAAATGCGCCCGGCACTGCTCGTGAAGCTCATTGGAATGGGTAGAAATGAACGCATAGCCTACCTTGCCCTGGGACAAGGTCTCTCGGCTGCCGTGCAACATGTCGAGTTCAAATCCCTGAATGTCGGAGTGCAACACATCAATGAAATTCAATCCCTGCTGCCGACAAATCTCATCTACCGTGACCAAATTGCGCGGCCGATCCACCTGCTTGCCAATGCCCGCATGGATGAAAGTTCCGTCCACTCCGTTGAGAGCTGCGTTGCGCTTGCCGTAGGATAGATTGCGTCGGTCTGGCTCCACCATCACACAATGAGCATCCGGAAATTGTTGCTTGAACCATATGGAATA
This sequence comes from Bacteroidota bacterium, assembly GCA_039821145.1. Taxonomy (GTDB): domain Bacteria; phylum Bacteroidota; class Bacteroidia; order Chitinophagales; family Saprospiraceae; genus JBCCSZ01. The sequence continues at coordinate 34,259 of JBCBOS010000012.1, forward strand.
AAAGGACCAATATGCCCCCAATTCCAACATACACAAAGGCCCCTTTTTGCTCAAGGTCGGCAAGGTCTGTTGAAAGATTTTTTCTTCCTGCGGCTCGTGAACTCCTCCATTGACCATCAGCATGTGCAACAAAGGATAGTTGTAATAGCTCAGCGGATCGACCTTGATGCCATTGTGCATGATCAACAGCCGATCCTCTATCTTTCCAGCCGAAGCATGTCGGGGAATGTCTGCATTGTCCGGACAGTCGATCACATCCTGAATCCGGCCATCCCAATGCTCCCGCTCCCCCGGCCGCAACTGATCCAACAACGAATTCTTCCGGCCAAGCAATTCGAAAAGTCGCTGACTGTCTTTGGCATTCTTCCAGGAAAAATAACGCGAAAACAAAAAGTCGGGCGTCGAAGGAGAATACAAGACATCTTTGATGGTTCTGCTCAAACTAGACATAGTCGTAAGTTGCAACCCGAGGGTCAGTTTTGATAAATAAAAATTCCATCCATGAACTTCAATCGTCCATCCTGATCGGTAGACTGGTACAGGCTGTACAGCTCAAATCCATGCTCGCGGTACATGCGCAAAATTTCATCCAACGGCATCTGTCCCGTGTAGATGGGCATGACGATCAACTCAGTATAAATGAGGCGAATCTTGCCCTGTTCAATGCTTCGACGGGCTCCCTCCATCACCAAATGCTCTGTGCCCTGGGTGTCCATTTTCAAAATGTCGATCTGGGCAATGCCGTGTTCCTCCACCAAATTGTCGATGGTTTCCATGGGGACTTCCAGCAATTGCTTGGTCTCCAAAGTCGACTTGCCCCAAGTCTCGATGCCCTCTGGTGCGCTGGGCAAAAAGGAATTGGTCGCGGCAAAGTTGTTGACGTGCAACTTGGCCGTGCCCTTGTGCTGGCCCAAGGCAAGGTGGAAGTGGCGCAGGTGCTCATGGGAGGCTGTGTTGGCCTTGAGCTGTTCATAGGATTCCGAAAACGGCTCGAAGGAATACACATCGCAATTGCCTTCGAAGTAATGGTGGTAGGCCATGGCCGATTCGCCCCGAAAAGCCCCCACATCGAAGATCAGCGGACGGTTCGATTTGGTCAGTCGCTTCTGCTGCAAAAATACCTTGCTCTGCTTGGGTACGTATTTGGTAAAAGTGTATCCAATGGTGCCTGCGAGGGTCTTGTTGATCAATCCTTTCATGTGGCTGGACTTAGCGCCCCTTCACTGGCAAGTGCTTGGGGCTCGTTTTCAAATGCGGCCTTGGAAGTGGTAAAGGCCAATAAAAACCAATACAATTGATGCTGAAAGTTTTCGGCTGCCAACCCAAAGACAGTCAGCCCCACAAAGAGGATGAAATTCAGTTGGTACAAAAAACGTCGTTGTGGATCGGTTTCTTGAAGCAACAGTCGGCGAAAGATTTTTCGAAAGGCCACATACAAAAATACCAGATAGCACAGAAGTGCCGGCAGGCCATAATCGGTCAGCAAAGCCAGATAGTCGTTGTGGGTAGACAAATAGTAGCCATAGTTGACCATGTCCAACACCAGCTTGTGGTACTCCTCATTGAAGTAATGCGGAAAATTGGCCTTGAACTGACCAATGCCCATGCCCGCGTAGCCCTCTGTTTCCAAAGCCCGAAAGACGCCTCGCCAAATGATGAAGCGGACATCCTCTTCTCCAGATTCCAAGTTTTTGTGAATGCGGGTAAACAACACCAAGGGACCTCCACCAATCGAAACTCGTTCCAATTGCTCTGGCAACAACATCAGCACAAATACCCCCACCAAAAAGCTCAAAGCCAACTTGCGCCGAAAGGAGTAAAAGGCAAACAAAAAAACATTGGACAGCAAAAAAATCACCAGCCCGGTCCGGCTTCCCACAATGATGAAGATGTAGAGGAAGAACAGAAAAACCAGACTGAAAAGTACTTGGTACCAAAACTTCTTGATCCGATCCAGTCGCAGCAACAAATAAGTCATCGCAGCCACCAGACCGAGAGAACTGTAATTGGGATTGTCTGTATAGCCAGATTGCCGTCCGTGGTGCCCAAAGATGAAAAAATCGTAAAAGATGTACAGCGAATTGAGCGCAATTCCAAAGACAAAACAGCGCATGATCCACATCATCTGCTCCGTTCGAAAATGGGTCGCCTTGAAGATGAAAAAGGTCGCCACATGCAGTCCTACCTGAAAAGTATCATTGAGAAACAAGCCAAATTGAAAGATCCCATCCATCATCCGAAACAAGGAGATGAGCAAGCCATAGATGAAGACCCCGTACAAGGCCAAGTCGTGGTGATAGTCGCTTTTCAGGTAAATGCCTTGCCGCAAAATCTTCAGTCCATATACCCCAATGATGAGCAAGGACAACACCCGAAACGGCTTGAAGATCGTATCGATCCCAAACTCAATGTCCAAGATCAATTCGAAGGGCATCGAAAAGGCATAGAGGTAAAACAGGACCAGCAGGACCTTGTCGTAATCAATGCGTATGGAGAAGGAATCAGACATTGGCAGGTCTTGCCGCGTTCAGAAAATAATGCATGGCTTCCACCACCCGATCCGTCGCCTTGCCGTCGTTGCGATAGCACTCCATTTGCAGAGCATGCTGCCGCTTGTCGCGGTCCAAATCCGGCTGGGCCAAATAGCCAAAAATCGCTTTTTTCAGTTCGTCATAGGAGCGAACCACCTTGGCACCTCCCAATTCCACAAATTTCTTTTGATGAGTATAATCAATCAATCGGCGGGCCGATTTCCAGTAGTTGAGTTTCTTGTCGGCATCGAAGGAGGTCAAGATCACAGGCTTGTCCATGATCAAAGCGTCGATGGAGACCGTCGAACCAGAGTTGAGGCAAATGCTGCAGCCCACCAGTAGATTGGACAAATGGTCCATGTCAGAAGAGCGCATGCTCCAGCGTACCTTGCTTTCAATCAATTGAGGAAAATCAACTGCCACCTTTTTCCCATTGAGTTGTTCCAAGCGACCAATCCACTTCATATCGGCCATGGCTCCCTGGACGTTCTGTGGATGGGGCCGGACGATCAGCTGCAATTCCTCCCCAAAGTCTCCCCTCTCAATGCCCGCTGCCAACCACTCCACAATGTCGATCTCTCGACTCGCAAATCGAGGCGAACTCATGGCCACAAACAAGTATGGCAGGTCTGGATTCAATCCCAACTCGCGAAGCAACGGCTTGTAATTGGGTTGCTTTTTGACCTTGATGTGGTGGTCGAAATGTGGGACGCCACAAATGCGGACTTGCTCATCCGACACGCCGTAAAATTCTTTCAATTCCTCGTACATCACCTGCCCCCAACCAATGAAATAATCCGGAATGACCGGAAAAATCCCCTTGCTGGTAATGTTGTCCCAGCTCAGCAAATGGATCAGGGTCCGACAACCCGCCTGCTGTGCTGCGTAGAGAAACTTGGCTTCCAAAAAGTTGATCGGATAAGTCGATACCACCAACTCGGGCTTCAACTCCGCAATCCAACGGCTGGCCTTGGCAGACACCAAATGCTTGCCCTCCGTTTTTTGAAAGCGTGTCCGGATGGAAGGAAAGTATTGAATGAGTCGATGGATCACGTAGTAGTACAAGGGGCGAATGCGCTTCCAGGGATGCTTGGATTTACTGTACAAGATGCTGTAGCGATGCTTTTCCCAAAAAATGGGATTGCGGTCCATGTCCTCCAGATAATACATACGCTTGAAACCGTAGTCATCGTCCCAAATGGTCTGCTGAATATCCGGATCAATGATTTGCAAGCCAGGGTATTCCTTGAGGGGCTTGAGGTTGTCGTCTTCCGGATCAGGCGTCACAATGGCGATTTGCTTGCCCTCTTGCAAGAGCCGCAGGATCAAACCAGTTTGCAACAGCATCCGCGCCGCAAAGCCATGCGAGATGATGTAGCAAATGTCTATGTTGGCAGCTGACTTCATATGTTTTTCTCCTTTTCGATGATCGCCTGTTGGGCCATTTGTTCTGCCGCCCGCCAATCGTCCATGGTGTCGATGTTGACATCTGGCGATTGAGACATGACATGATGAACGGTGGATGCCCCGTACAAAGAATGTTGCTCCAAAATCACCGAAGTCCGACTCAGGTACACAGAGCCATCGCGATGATAGGCGGGTGGCAAATCCTGTCGCCGCGTCACCCGCTTTTTCCCCTCGATGGCAGGCCGCAACAACCCACTCTCCCGATCTTGTTCATACACCCAGTGCGGATTGTAGATGTGCGGCACCTCCCGCACCGAAATCAAACTGTCGGCACTACTGGCTTCAAACTTTCGAATGGCCTCCGCAAGATCCTCTGCTGATCGGAAAGGTACCGTGGGTTGCAGCAAACAAACGGCATCAAAGACCACTCCCTGTCCTTCAAAAAATCGCAGAGCGTGTACCACCGTATCAATGGTGGGCGACTGGTCGTTGGCCAACTCGGCTGGCCGCAGAAAGGGCACCTCTGCCCCTGCCTCCCGACTGATCCGAGCCATCTCCTCATCATCTGTCGATACCAGCACCCGATCAATGGCCGAACAAGCCAGTCCCGCCTCTATCGAATAACACAAGAGTGGCTTGCCATTCAATGGCTTGCTGTTTTTTCGAGGAACCCCTTTGGAACCTCCTCGTGCCGGTATGAGTCCGAGTATGTGCATTCTGTTTGTTTGCGACAAAGCCGCGTCTATTTGAGCTTGTCTAAAGTTAATCTTTTCGCTAATACGAACGTCTTTCTTCGCCATCCTTCAGCTTCCTGCCTCGCCGGCAGGCGGGTTTTTCGGCACGTAGCCTCCGGCTATGCACCTCAAAAAGAGCTTCGTCTGGCTGTGAAATCCATTTCGTATTAGCTGAAAAACCAAATTTGAACAAGCTCTTAGTAATTCAAAATTTTGTCATACGTCAACGGAAGTTTGGCCAGCAAATCTGCAATCTGTCTCCCCGACTCCCCTTGGCCATAGGTTTGATCTTGTTCGTATCGACCATGATCGATCTGCTTCCGAATGGCCTCCTCAATCTGCACACTGTCGTAGCCCACATCCATCACATTGACACCCCTCTCCCGGCCATTTTGCCTCGACCCGATGTTGACCACCGGAACGCCCAGATACCCACTCTCCCGAATGCCCACGCTGGAATTGCCCACCAGGCAACGGCAGTTTTTGATCAAGCGCAAAAAATCAAAGGGCGCCATATTCTTGAAAAAATGAATGTGCTCCAGTGGCTTGTTTTCCCGGTAGGAACGAATGGCATTGGACGTTCCATCTGAGCCAGCATCCACATTGGGCCAAAACCAAAAAGTGGGCATTTTCAGTCTCATCACCGCTTCCAGGGTTTCCTTGACCTGCGCCCGCGAAGCCTCGTATTCCGTGGTCACCGGATGTTGCATGACCACCAAATATCCATCCTTGTAATCGGGCCGACTGCCCACACCTCCATATCGTTCATAGGGATCAAAGTCGAGCAGCCCATTCAAGTAAATTTCATGTGCCAAATCAATGGATGGGCAACCAGTATGATATACCTTGTCGTCCCGCTCTCCCATCCGGATCACTCGCTCTCTGGCCTTGAGAGAAGACACAAAATGCAGGTCTGACAGCTTGGTAATCGCGTGGCGAACCTTTTCGTCGATGTTGCCCGTCACCTCTCCTCCCTGGATGTGTACCAGCGGGATGTTGAGATAAGAAGCGGCAATGGCTGTCGACATGGTCTCGAAGCGATCTGCCACCGTCACCACGGCATCCGGTTTCAAGTTTTCAAATACGTTGGTCAACTCAATGATGCCCAAGCCAGTGGTCTTTGACTGTGCCGCTAAATTGCCTCCCTCCAATACGTTGAAGACCTTGGCGGCAATCCGAAAGCCATCCCCTTCGATGTACTGAACAGCCGTTCCATACCGACCCAGCAAAGCCGATGCAGCGACGACCAAGAGGAGTTCCAAGTCCGGATGATCATCGATGGCCCGCAGAGCAGATTTGATCCTGCTGTAGCTCGGCCTAGCCGTTACCACCACACATATCTTTCTTAGCATTTGATCTTATTTTTATGGGTTAGCAAGGGAAGCGGCTCGTGGGCCGAGTAGAGTTTTAGATCAAAGTGATCAAATACTTTTTGCAATTTGTCGACTTGCTCATCGCTCAGCTGATGCTGCCATTTTTCCAATTGCTGGCGAGCATCTGCCAACAAATCCTGCTTCATATCGGTCTGACTGGCCTTCCGGAATTTGATGCGCGACAGTTGTTCGTCGCTCACCGAAAATCCCAACTCCTCCAACAATTGTCGGCTTTGTTGCTCTGGTTCCAAGACGAGGTCTTCGTAATACTGCACGATCCACTTCCGGCCGTGTTCGGCGTGGCGGATGCTGGGCAAATTGTTCAGACACCAAATGGCAAGCTGCCGTTCGAGAGGACTGGCCAGTCCATTCATGAACTCGGCCTGTTCCCGAAAGCGATCATTGTGGATCATATCAGGCACTTGGTAGTCTTCGCCTGCTGCTTGGGCGGGGCCAAAAGCTTTGAGGTGCGACAGGGCTGTGGGAATGGGATGCCGCAACAAATAAATCGGCTTTCGCTTCAGCGGAATATGTCGGACAATCCAAGGCAACAGACAGGTGGTGCGCACCGACTTGGTGATGACCCAACGACTGCTGAGCACGCCCTTCCAATTGGCAAAGCTCAAGCTAAAGGAAGAGGCCCGTCGGTAGTTCAAAATGTCTTCCACAACGCTCCGCTCTCGCTCCCCCGCCAACTCCTCTGGCAGGTAAGCAGCATCACCCCAATTGAAATCCGTTGGCAATACCCCAAATTTGGGATGAAACGGCTCCCAGTTGATGAGGCTTCCTGGAAGATGATTGATGATTTCGCCCAGCCAAGTGCTGCCTCCCCTGGGCGAGCTGATGATGAGCACGGCCTCCTCCAAGCGGAATGACTTCCGCCGAAGAATCTCTGCCTTGGCCCATTTTTTGGTGGATCGCATCATCGCTTGATCTGATTAGTTTGTTGGTGAATCACTCGTCTCCAAATGCTCCCATTGCAAAAAACTCCACTGGGACAAATCCTGCTTTAAGGGCTGGCCAATGACCTGTCGGAAGTCCGTGGAAGACACGCCCTGTCGCGCGGGTTTTTTGGCCTCCAAATCTTCGAAGCGCAAGCGATGCCCGGCAGCCAAGTCTTTGTTGACCGCCAGTGTTTTTTCAAATATCTTTTTCAGTTCTGTGTAAGGGCGTAGGTCATTCTTATCGATGGGGCTGGCCAAACTTCGTTCCAAAAAGCGGACGGATTGCACCAGTTGGTGAATTTCGTCGATGGTCAAGGAAGAAGAGGCATCCGGGCCAAACATCCGCCTGTCGAATACGGCGTGGAATTCCAGCAATTCCGCTCCCAAAGCCACCGCTGCAATGCCCGTCGCAATCTGTGCGGTATGCTCTGATAGGCCCACTCGAAGATCGGGATAGCGCTGCTTGAGTTCACCGATGACGTTGAGGCCAATGCGCTCAGCGGGGGTTGGATAGCTCGTCGTACACTGCATCAAACTGATGTCGTTGCCAAAGGGTTGCAAAAAGGAAATGCTTGCATCCAATTCTTCAAAAGAGCACATGCCAGAAGAGACGATGATGGGCTTTCCAGTTCGGGCAATCTTTTCGAGCATCAAAAAATTGGTCACCTCCCCCGAGCCGATTTTGTATCGTTTGACATCCAATTGCTCCAACAAATCCACTGCAGCCTGGGAAAAGGGAGAGGACATGAACTCCAAGTTCTTCTCATCACAATGGGCCTTGATTTCTTTCCACTGATCCAAGGTGAATGACATCCGCTGCCAGTAGTCAAAACGGGTGGCATCTTCATAGGAAAAATTGACCCGAAAGGGTTCTGCGGCACTGCTTTCTGCCTCGGCAATGTGGGTTTGGAATTTAATGGCATCCACGCCCGTTTCCGCCACCGCATCGATGTAGGAATGCAAAATCCCCAGGCTGCCGTCGTGGGCCTGCCCAATTTCTGCGATGAGAAAAACCCCCTTGTGATTAGTCTTCGTCGACATAGTAATCTTGTTTGTAGCCACCGTATCCATAGTAGCTCTTGGATTTCTTGACTCCATTGAAAATGATGCTGGCCTTTTCGATTTCTCCTTCCTGATACATCTTTTCCAGATTGCGCAACATGGCCTTGCGCGTCACTTTGTAGTGAACCACCACCAAGACGTTGTTGACAAATTTGCGCAACAGCAATGCATCCGATACCAAGCCCACAGGAGGTGTATCAATCAATACATAGTCGTAGCGTTCTTTGAGTTGGTTGATCATATTCGACATCTGATCCGACAAGATCAGCTCCGCCGGATTGGGTGGCACGGGGCCGGAGGCGATGAAGGACAAGTTGGGTTGATCCGGATAGGCCTGGATGATCTCTTCCAAGGGACTCTCGCCAATCAAGTAATTGGTGATTCCCTTGTTGGTATTCATCTGCAAGTAAGAGCCCAACTTTGGTTTGCGCAAATCCATGCCCAACAAGACCACCTTTTTGTCGGCCAAGGCCAGGGTAATGCCAAGGTTGAGGGCGATGAAGGTTTTGCCCTCCCCGGAAATGGAAGAGGTCACCAACATGCACTGCGTATCAATGTTGTGATTGATGAAGTTGAGCTTGGTTCGAATCAAGCGAAACATCTCGTTGATCGCCGACCGCCGACCCTGCCTCACCACAATGCGCTCCTTGTTTTTGGCCAGCGCAATCCGACCCAATATTGGGATGCTGGTGTGTTGCTGAATGGACTCCTCCGAATCAATTTTCGTATCAAACAACCCAATCAACATCACGCCAATGAATGGAATCAACAAGCCGAGCAAAGTACTGGCCATCAAGACCATTCTTCGTTTGGGATAAACAGGGAAGCGAGGCGTCCGCGCCCGGTCAATGGTCCGGGTTTTGGCAGTGGTAATGGCCTCCGACAGGGCCGTCTCCTCCCGTCTTTGCAACAGGAACAAAAACAGTTTTTCCTTCACCTCCCGCGTCCGCATCTTTTCGACCAGCCGTTTTTCGATGCCCGGCACGCTGCTCAGACTTCGCTTCAACCCCTGGATGTTTTGCTCGATGCGAGAGATGGGGATTTGAATGTCTTGCTTGAGGTTTTGGATCGTTTGCAAGATGAGCTTTCGAATGTCCCCCATTTGGTCTTCCATGGCCAATCTCGCCGGGTTGCGCTCGCTGGCCGTGACCGCCACTTTGTTGTATTGCAAGACCAGCCCGTTGAATTGATTGACCAAACCGGACAATACAGGGTTTTCTGCGATGAGGTTGGCGGGAATGAGTTCGTATCCATTGCCTTCTTTGAGCAGAAAGCTTTCCAGGGATTCCAACATCTTTTTCTGGATGTCGTACTCCGAGATTTGCTGAACGGCCGAGCGGATTTCACTCAACGTATAGTCCATGCTGGCCGAGGCATTGTTGCCAATGATCTCGTTGGCACTCTTGTAACTTTGGATGCCTCCCTCTACTGAGTCCAACTCATTGACAAGGCTGATCACGCGCTGGTCGATGAATTCGAGTGTGTTGCGCAAGACCTTGTTTTCGTCGTCGATCTCTTCTTGGTTGTAGACATCAATCAGGGTGTTGAGGATGTCGGATGCCTTTTGTGGCACGGGGTCCAGGATGCTGAGGTTGAGGACACTGGAGGCACTTTGGCTCCCGATGCGCTGAACCACCAATTGCGACTTGTACTTTCTGGCAGCGGAAACAATGGAGGTGATGGTCACCCGATAGATTCCCTTAAGTACGGCGATCTCGGGATTGAGATTGATCACAAAGCGTCCTTGGTCCGACTGAAAGGGCACCCCAAAATTGCATCGGATGCCATCTTCAGCTTCTTCGTCCACTTTGAGCAGAAAGGTTTTGTAATCGCCCAATTCTATGAAAAATGTCGTGCCGAAAACGGGATTGTTCAATTCAAATGAATCCACAAAAAAGGGAGACGAAGTGTAGAGTTCCGCCTCTTTGACATTGCCCTTTCGGAAATAATTGACATTCAACTTCAGGCGCTCCACGACCTTTTCCATCAGGGTGAGCGACTTGAGGATTTGCACCTCATTGTCCATCGCTTTTCCGCCGACCGACAAGCCCTGTTCGGACAGCAATACGCTTTGCTCCGATATGTTGCCACTCCGGCCTGCATCCTTGATCAGCAAGACGGCCCGAGCAGAATATTCAAAAGTTGTGTAGCGCAAAAAGAATTGGCCAGCAGCAATGGCCAAGGCAATGCAAATGGCAAAAAGCCACCAATAAGACAGGACCCTTCCGAAGATTTTCTGGATGTCGATCAGGACAGTCCCTGCGTTGGCATTGAGTTGGTTGGATGGTTTTGTGTTCTTCACAGCTTGGTCTTATCTGGTAATGGAAATGATGATGGCCGTCAGAGAGGCAATGGCCGAAATCCAGGGCAAAAAGCGCGTGGCTGGGTCTCTGACAGAATTGATTTTTGTCTTTTCCGGTTGAACATAAATCACATCGTTTTGCTGCAAATAAAAATAGGGCGAATCGAATAGTTCTGAGGTATTGAAATCGACATAGCCAAAGCTTCGCAAACCTTCCGACTCGCGGATGATCAGGATGCTGTCGCGGCGGGAATAGGGCGTAAAATCCCCGGCCAGCGTAAGAGCTTCCACAATCGTCAGCCTGTCGTTGCGTACGAAGTAAGAGCCCGGACTGCGCACCTCTCCGTTGATGGCCACTTTGAAATTGGTCAGCCGTACGCGGACAATGGGTTGCTGAGCGAAGTAAGGTTCCAATTGCTTCATCAGGCGCTGCTTGGCCTCCTCAATGGTCAGCCCGGCCATCAGAATTTTGCCAACAGTCGGAAAAATGATGAAACCCTCGCTGTCCACCAAATAATCGTTCAGTAGACTCCCTTCGGGGCTGGCACCTGCGGCTGTATTGACGGGATTGAAGGGCTGAGCGGCAATCGGATCGGTACTGCTGACCTGTATTTTTAGAATGTCGCTGCTTTGAATTTTAATGGGTTTGAAATTGCGGATGTCTTGGGGTTTGGAAGGAATGGGTGGACCCTCGTTGAAATTCAACAAAGCCGGATAAGAGGTACACCCTCCCAAGGCCACCAAAATGATGAGAAAATACAGTTGTGCAAAGCGTTTCATGAAAGCAGTTTTGTTTTTTGTTCGACTTGTTTTGACAGTAACTTGGCAACCGTCTTTTGCAAACGGCGCTCCTCTTGGTATTGTAAGTAATGTCGATGCAGTTGTGCCATTTGTTCCGACACTTGTGCATCCTTCAGTACAGTATCTATTTTTTGACGAATCTCCTGCGGACCATCTACATCCTTGTCTGCCATCAAACCCAATCGGTGATAAGCCACCCGCGCCGCACAACCATTCTGATCGGACCGCTTGCCGGAATACACCAACATTGGCACTTGAAAATGAATGCACTCGTTGATGGTGTGAATGCCTCCGTGGTTGATCGATAAATTGGCCTGCGCCAACACCTTTAGTTGCGGGACATAGGAGTAGGCGTGCACATTGGATGGCAGTTCTCCAAATCGTTTTTCCTCCAGCAAGCCTCCCATTCCGATGATCAAGCTCCAATCGCTCCGTCCTCGCACCGCCTCGATGATCTTGGCAATGAATTGCGCATCCCCGGCGTGCAATGTACTCACCGAACAGTACAAAATCGATTGTCCTTCCGCCCGACTCGCACTCAGCACCTCCCCAATGGATGTCTCAATGGCTGGCGGCGTATTCTCCTTCCGCTCTGCCCTGACCATGGGACCGACATAGTGCAAATTGGGCCGTAGGTCATGGGGAAATTCCATTTCCTGAGCCGTCATGCTGATCACTGGCAATTGGTCATAGGTAAAAGGCCCTGGCCAGTAATTGTCTTTGATCAATTCCAACGGAAAATTTTGTTCCTTGGCAAAATCCAGCAAAACAGTCCGCCGATCTGTAAAGCCCGACAGCATCTTGCGCTTCCAAAAGGTCCAACTGCGCCGCCGCCGAATCTTGCGCCAAGAAGAAGCAATGGACTGAGGACTCCCCTCCTTGCCCTGCCCAGGAATGGTATCGTGCAACAAGTACGGCAACCCGGGTCGGTTCCAAAGCGAAAACCACTGGCTCAACAACAACATGGGCTGTCCGTGCTGATGGGCCCAGATGATGTATTCGTGCAATTCGACATCTACGATCAACAAATCGGGCGACAAGGTTTCGATCAAGCGACCAAATTCCTCCGGCCGCAATTGTGCCAAGGCCTGGCGCCTCCGCTCAGCTGCATGGCGAAACTTGTAGGCCAAACGGGACAGCTTGCCCAAAGGACCGCGGAAAGAGGGCAGCTCTGGACCGGGTTCCACCAAAATAGCTGGCAGTTGATGGTAGTCAATCCCTTGCTCGCGCACCTTTTGCCCCACCACTGCCGGAGAGGCATAGGCCAGCTGATGCCCCTCTGTCTGCAGCCGGGCCACCAACTCGAAACTGGCATTGAGAATGCCCGTCAAGCCGCTTGTTATGCAAAGGATGTTCGCCATATTATTCTGCTTCGGAATTGTCCATCTCCATCAACAATTCCCGAATGATCTCTTCTACATGGACTGCCATGCCGGCAATCGTATTTTTTTGAAAAATCAAATTTACTTTCAAGTCCAATTCGAGGGCATCATTGAGTCGGGCCATGGCCTGTATGCCGGAGAGAGAATCCCCGCCAATCTCAAAGAAGTTTTGATGCACCCCAATGCGTTCCAAGGACAACACAGAGGTCCATACCTCGGCAATCAACTCCTCAAACTCCGTACTTGGCTCTGTCAAAGACGCTGCTTCCTGCTGGGCCTGAGCCTCGGGCAAGGCCGCCTTGTGTATCTTGCCGTTGACTGTCAGCGGAAAGCTCTCCATGGCCACCCACAAAGACGGCAGCATGTATTCCGGAACCTTTTGCTGCAGCTCTTCCGATGTCACTCCCTGATCAAAACTGCCATTGGCAATGACATAGGCTACCAATTGCTGAGTCCCTGTGCTTCCCTCCCTGGCCAACACCACCGATTGCTTGACGCTCTGGCAGTCATTCAAGGCAGAGGCTACCTCTTCCAATTCAATTCGATGCCCGCGGATTTTCACCTGATTGTCGCTCCGACCGATGTAGCGAATCGTCCCGTCTGGCAGTCGCTGTCCCAGATCTCCTGTTTTGTACAAACGAGCGCCAGAGTCTTTTTTGAATGGATGGGGGATGAATCTCTCGGCCGTCAATTCGGGCCGATTCAAATAGCCTTTGGCAAGTCCCGCTCCTCCCACATACATCTCCCCCGCCTGGCCAATGGGCATGCGCTGCAAGTCCTCATCCAGTATCAAGCACTCCAAGGTGGGAATGGCCGTACCGATGTTGCTCTGGCCCGTTTGAATGTCTTCGTCGGTGACTTTCCGGTAAGTGACATGCACACAGGTCTCGGTGATGCCGTACATATTGATGAGTTGGCAGTCGGGAAAGCGCTGCTTCCAAGGGGCCAGTCGACTGGGGTTGAGTGCTTCGCCACCAAATATGATGTAGCGAATGGCATTTTTTGGGTCCTGGGACAGATACAAATCTTGTAAGAGGTAAAAAGCGGCCGGAGTTTGATTGAGCACTGTGACCTGCTCGTCGACCAAGAGTTGGGCGTAGGCCTGCGGATCGCGACTGGTGGCTTTGGGCACGATGACCAAACGCCCACCAAACAACAGGGCACCATACATTTCCCAAACCGAAAAGTCAAAGCAGTAGGAATGAAACAAAGTCCAAACATCACTTTGTCCAAAGTCAAACAAAGGCTGCTCATTGACCATCAAGCGCAGGACATTGCAATGGGTGATCAACACGCCTTTGGGCCGCCCTGTGGAGCCGGAAGTGTAGATCACATAAAGAGGATGGTCTGGCGTCAAATCAGTGACAGGAAGGGTCACCGGCTGCTGCTTCAACATTTCCTCCAAGTCATCGATGAGATGCAATTGCAAGTCGTGCTTGGCAAACAAATCCCGATGGGCCGAAGTAGTGACCAAATGGCCCAAGACCGCATCTTCCAACATGTAGTCGATGCGCTGTTGTGGATAGTCGGGATCGATGGGCACGTAAACACCCCCCGCTTTTTGAACAGCCAATAGACCGATGATCATTTCAAAAGAACGATCCATGCACAGTCCTACTAAGACCTCTTCTTTCACGCCCTCTTGGCGGAGCCAATGTGCCAGTTGGTTGGCCCGACGATTGAGTTGCTCGTAGGACATGCTTTGGGTCCCCAAGCTCAGGGCCATTCGCTCTGGGTGGGTGGTCGCCTGCTCTTCAAACAAATCCACTATGGTCTTGTGCTTGGGATAGCCCACTTCTGTGAGATCGAGTCTTTGAAGAAGTGCCAATTCTGCCTCTGAAAGTGGATGGATGCGTTGAAATCGATCGGCCAGAAAGCGATCCAGCAACTCGGCAAAATCAGCCAGGAGTTGGGTGCGCTGGGCCTCGGTAAATACGGCAGCATTGGCGTCGATGGCAACCTCTATGGTTCCCTTTTTATTGAAATCAAAAATTTGCAGTCGAAGGTGGTGTCCGGGGTCGGCATGATCGGCGAAAATCCATTCGGCTTGTACTGGACGGCCGTCGAAATCGTCGAAACTTCCATTCATGTAGTTGAGCACCACCTGAAAACCCTTGTTGACAGCGGCCCGACTTTGGCCCGGAGTGGCAAACTTGAGGCATTCAAAGGCCTCGGCCCGCACCCGTTGGAAAAGACTGGCAAAGGTATCGCCCCCCTTCACTTCCACCATCAGGGGAAACAACTCGGTGAACAGCCCAGGAGTTTTCTTAAACTGCGCACTGGGCCGATTGGGAACTGGAATGCCCACCGTCAGTTTCTGCTGCCCACTGATGCGGTTGATGCAGGCAAACAGCAGGGTGCTGAAGATTTGAAACAAGGACAGATCCACCGTCCACGCCCTCAAATCGGGTTCCAGTGCAATGGCTCGAAGCGCCGCCGTCTTGTCGGCATCGAGTTGGAAGCCAATGCGGACCGATTCCGTTCGGCGATCTGCATTGGCCTGGCCGTGAAACAAGGCTTTGTGGGCAGGCCATTCTTGAGAGCGTTGCCAGTAGTCGGCCACCGGACGCTGCCTTTTTTCTGCTTCAAAATGAACATAGTCAGCAAAAGGAGGCAGTTCTGTAAGGGCTTGTTGTCCAGCGATTTGTTGGTAAAAATCTGCCAAGGCCTTGTACTGTACCGTCTTGGACCAACCGTCTGTAATGAGGTGGTGTTGGCACAAATACCAAGCAGAGCGATCGGGGCCCAATCTCAGCAAAGCCGAATCAAACAGTCGGGTTTCAATGTCAAAAGATTGGGTGGATCGTTTCTTGGCCCATTGGCTGATGTCTTCCGCAGTCCGGTCCGAAAAATCCAACTGCTCAAGTTCAAATTCCATTTGTGGCAATACCTGCTGCACGGCTTGGCCATCCGTTGGAAGGAAGACCGTTCGCATGGCATCGGACTGTTCCAACAAGCGAGCAAAGGCTTGCCGAAATATGGCGGGATCGATGGCCCCTTCCCAGGTAAAGAGAAAGGCCATGTTGTAGATCGGAGCATCTGCGCTCAGTTGCTGCCCGGTCCAGATCAAGGACTGGCTTTGGGTCAAGGCAAGCTGTTGATTTTTGTTCTCTCCCAATGCTGAATTCATTCCTTAGCGAGTTGTTTCATTCAAATGGCGAATTCTCATTTCTGTTCCTCTACTGCAATTCTGGTGATTTGGTCCGCTGGATGTACTGTACAATGGCCTCCACCGACATGAAATTTTCAATGGTCATGTCCTGTGGCTGTACTTTCAGGTCGTGTTCTTCTTCGATGAACTGAATGAGGCGCAGCATGCTCATCGACTCGATCAGTCCTTCTGTCAGCAAATTGTCCTCCGCTTCGAGTTCGATGTCCTCTCTGCCATTGAGAAGTTCTTCCTGGATGTAGCGAATGATGTTTTGTTCCATGTGTCAAACATTGATGAGGTCCGCCTTGATCGCCGGACGATTGATTTTGCCAGAGCCGGTCCGCGGAAACGACTCCAATATACGGATGGATTCGGGCACGGCATAAAACGGCAATTGTTGCTGTAAATATTGGCGCAGGAGCTGCTCATCGGCAGCATCGGTTTCCTTGAGGGTCACCGCGGCGCCAATAGCGATGGTATCGTCTTCTTTGGGCACGGGAAATACGACAGCTTCTGCCACCGATTCATGGGCCACCAAGATGGCTTCTACTGCGTCCAATTCGACTCGATAGCCCCGGGTTTTGATTTGGTGGTCCTTGCGCCCCAAAAATTGCATCCGCCCTTGCTCGTCAATGCGGACCAAGTCTCCTGTCCGATAAAACCGCTCCTCAAATCCAGCTGCGTTGGTCCGGATGTACATGGCCTTTTGGGTCAAATCTGGTCGCTGCCAATAGCCCTCCATCAAGGTGGCAGAGCGAATCAGCAATTCTCCGACTTCTCCCTCCGCCACTTGTTGCCCCTCCTCATCAAAGATCAGGGCCTCGGTATTGCCCCAGACTTGACCGATGGGGATGGGATCATCTCCCTGGGGAGGGTCGGGTATATTGTAATAGGTGCATTGATTGGTCTCTGCAGGCCCATAAATGTTGCTGTAGCGGGCATTGGGCCATTGCAGCATGAGTTCTCGGAGGTATTTGGGGGGGAATGGCTCTCCAGCGTAGAGGACCCAGCGCAGACTGCTCATGTCTCTTTCTTCCAACACCCCGCGCTGCAACAATTGGGTCAGTGCCAAGGGGACAGAGTACCAAATTGTCAGCCGTTCCTTTTCGATCAATTGACTGAGACTGGCGGGCAGGGCAATGTAGGCATCTGGTATGATGAGGGTGGTGGCCCCTACCAGTGGTCCGGTGAAATAGCCGAGCAGAGAGATGTCGAAAAAAACCGGGGCGTGATTGGCAATCCGGTCGCTTTCGTCGATGTCGTACAAATCGGCTGTCAGACGGGCGTAGCTCAGGCCGCTGTAATGGGTGTGAACCATGCCTTTGGGATTGCCAGTGGAACCAGAAGTGTAGATGATGTAGGCCGGATCCATTTCCAGGATCGGGAATGGGGATTGAAAACTGCCGTTTTTCTCTGCCAATTGTTCCCAGGAAGAGCACTGCAAGCCTTCTGCCCCCGTCCAACCAATGAGCGTTTGCAAAGGGGTAACTTCCGAGAGCAATGCCTTGAGTTTGCGCCGTTGGGAGGGGTGGCTGATGAGAATTTGGATGCCGCAGTCTTCCAATAAATAGCGGGTCAGCTGGGGGGGGGCGCCTGTGTCGAGTGGCACATAGATGCCTCCGGCGCGCATGATGGCGTAGATGGCGATTCCGGTTTCGAGTCCTCTGTTGTTGTAGACCCCTACCCGATCGCCCTTTTGCAGGCCCGCTTCCAGGAGTGCGTTGGCCAATTGGTTCATTCTGCGCAGCAATTCGCTGTAGGTAAGCGTCTGCTTCCCATCGGTAAAGGCAACTTTATCCGGAGACTTTTGGGCCGAGGCCAGCACACTGTCGGGTAAGGTGTAGATCATCTGCGCGCGATTGAATCTTGCTGTGGTTTGTCACTGTGCTGCCAGCCAGGGGCAGCCTGTGTTTGTTCTGGGGATTACAAGCCCAACAGTTGGGCAATGATGTTTTTTTGAATGTCCGATGTACCTGCATATAGTACGCCTCCGATGGCATCTCTCAAATCTCGGTCGAGGCCATTTTCCATCAAATAGGACCTGCCTCCATAGGTGCGCATGGCATCCATACTGGAAGCGAGGAAGGCTTCGCTCAAGTGCAATTTGAGCATGGCCGATTCCATGGTAATGCTCTCTCCTTTTTCTTTGAGCCAAGCGGTTTTGTAGAGCAACAATTGCGCAGTTTCATGTCGCAACTTCATGTCCACAATCCGATTGGAGACTGACTGAAACTGACCGATGGGCTGCTTGAATTGCTTGCGCTCCTTGGCAAAAGCGATGGTTTTCTCCAACTGTCGCTCCATGGCCCCCAATTGGCTGGCCAAGATGCAGCAGCGGTCGTATTCCAGGGAGTGGTTCACCAAACTGTAACCAGCCCCTTCTCCTCCCAGTCGATTTTCCTCCGGCACAAAGCAATCGGTAAATTCCAACTGTCCGATGGGGATGCTGCGCATGCCCAGCTTGGGTTGTCGTTTGCCAATGGAAAAACCCGGCGTTCCTTTGTCCACCAAGAAAGCCGATATGCCCCATTTGCCAAATTTGGGATTGGTGACGGCAAAAATGAGGGCAAAATCGCAGGCGGGAGCCATCGTAATGAGGACTTTCCGGCCGTTGAGTACATAGCCTCCGTCTACTTTTTCCGCACTCATCTTCATGCTGTAGACATCGGAGCCGGCCTCGGGTTCTGTCAGGGCATGTACGCCCAGCCATTCCCCACTGACCGTTTTGGAAAGATATTTTTGTTTCTGGGCCTCACTGCCAAAATGCAAAATGGGGGTCTGAACCGTCCACATCACGGCATTGAGACCGAGGGCCAGGCCATTGTCTTCGCAGCCATATCCCAGGCCTTCCATGGCCAGAAGCGCACGGAGGAAACCGCCTTCAGAAGGGAGACTTCCGCCATGTTCTGGAGGCAGGGCCAGTCCTTGGATGCCGAAGTCGGCACATTTTGTCCATAAATCTTTGGGAAATTCTTGCCTTTGTTCTCGCTCGTATACGTTGCCGCCCAATTCTGCCTGAGCAAACTCAATGACAGATGCTTTGTAGGTTAGGTATTCTTTAGGCCAAGAAAAGTCCATGTATGCTTGTTTTCAGTATTGCTGTGTGTAAGCAGCTACCCAGATTGCGGTCCGAGTAGCTGCTCATTGTGATCATACAAATGACCAAAAAATCAAATGTACGCATTCTGCGTTAAAATCTGTATTTCACCATGCCTTTGATGAAGAAAGGAATTCCAGGGGTGAAGTGAATCTCTTCTACTGATTCCGTTTCGTTTCTGAGGCGAGACTCTGTGGCGAATTGGGTCTCATTCCAATCGCTGTTGAACAAGTTCTCGATGGCAAAGCCCAAACTGAGTTGCTTGAAGTCGTACTGGGCCGTCACATCTGTGATGAAATAACCGATGGCCGTGATGCTGTCGTCCTCATTGGCAGGCCGATCCTGTACGTAGCGGTACTGAATGTTTGCCTGCATGTTTTTGTGCTTGAAGAACAGTCCTCCTGTGGAAGTCAGGATGGGTGCCAGGGGAATGAAATCCGCTCCTTCTGGCTCATCCACGCTGCGGGCATAGGCGTAGTTGACATCCCCACTGAGGAACAGCCAATCGTTGAGCTGGTAGCGCAGGCCGAAATCAACCCCAAGGCGACGGCTTTTCCCACTTGGCTCCACAATTCCGGCATCCCCTACATAGACGAATTCCTGTTCGAGGAACAAGTACCACAAGCCTGCATTGACGACGAGGCGCTTGGTTGGCTTGAGGAGGGTTCCGATGTCTGCTCCAAAGGCTCTTGGCAAGATGTCGTTGGCCGTTTGCTGCAAAACCACACGAGCATCGTTGGAGTGGAAGCCAATTCCAGATTTGAGGAACAGCTGAACCGACTCATTCATGTTGTAGATGATGTTGAACTTCGGAGAAGCAACGGCCTTGGTTTGGGATTGGCGATTGAAGAGCGTATCCAAGTCATTGACATAGTTGAACTTGAAGTAATCCAAGCGAACTCCTGGCTGGAACAACCAACGTCCTACGTCAAACTCGGCGCTGGCAAAAGCGTACATGTTTTGCTCATCTACCTGACCCAATTGGATGTTTTCCAATGTCTCGCGACGATTTTTGCTTCGAGACAATTCATTGTCGTTGATGTCGTCGCTGCGCATGCCAATCCCCACTTGGAAGAGTGCATTGGTGTTGTCGAAGTAAGCCGCTTTGTTCCAGACACTTTCGATGCCGAAGATTTGACGCTTCTCCTTTTGGCGAATCTGGTCTGCATTGACGGGATCGTCGAGGAAGAAGGTAAAGTTGGAATACAGCTCAAAGTCGTAGAGGTTGTAATACACTCTGTTTTTGATGAAGGTGTTTTGGTCGATGGCCCGGTCAAAGCTCACCATGACGTTGGTGCGATTGGTTTCCCCACCTTCTGTGTCATCAATGGCTCCAAAACGAGTGATAAGCCCTTGATCGACAGCTCTTTGTGGAATCTGCCCGGAAGCATCCCACGTACTGGTAAAATGCGATGCCAAGACAGAGATTTTGTTGCGAGCATTGATGTCGGCAGAGTACTTGACCATGATGTTATTACGGAAAAAGTTCTGAGAAGACTCTACAGGACCGTCTGTTGCCACATATTCAGCGGCAGCATACAAATTGTGCTTGTCCGTGTCCAATATTTTGAGCATTCCCATGGCCCGCATGGTGTTGAAGCGACCGAATTCCAGACCGATCTGAGATTCCTCCAGCTTGTCCTTTGTTTTGAACTGTACATAACCAGCAGTCCCAAAGTTGCCTTTGTCGGCATAGTAAGGCCCCTTGCCAAAGTCCATCTCTTCGAGCGTTTCGGGGATGATGAAGTGCATGTCTGAATAGCCCTGACCGTGTGCGTGCGAGACCATGTTGACGGGCATTCCGTCTACTGTGATGTTGATGTCGGTACCGTGGTCGATGTCAAAGCCACGAAGGAAAATCTGCTCAGCTTTTCCCCCACCAGCGTGCTGACCGATGATGAGGCCCGGCACTTTGCGGAGGATTTCCTGAGAGGATTTGGTAGAAGAGGTCAAAATGTCAATGGAAGCAATGATGTTGACCTGCTTGATGTTTTGGCCAATGACCACTTCGTCCAGGTTAAAGACAGACTCAGTCATTGAAATGACCACTCGCTTGCTCGTCTGCTCCACAACGAAGTAAGCTGTCTCATATCCCAGGTGAAGCACCTGTAGGGTATCACCCACGTTGATGTCCTTTAGGAAAAATGAGCCAAATTCATTGGAGTGAGCATGGTGATCTGATTGCAGGTGGATGATGTAAGCACCCGCGATTGGCGATTGTTTTTCGTCGACAATCATTCCCTCGATGTCATCTGCAAATGCGCAGAGTGGCATCAGAAGAAGGAACAATTGAGCAAGGATAATTCTCATTATTAGCTTAAGTTTGGAGAGGTTAAAGTGTTCGTTCACCCATATGTACGAAGTAAAGGGAGACCACGGATTAATGAGGGTTCACATTTTAGCCCAATGTTGGCAAATGTCAGATTCCAGCAAATTCGGCAGAATATATCCAGTCCGTTTAATCTGAGATTGAATAAAAATACGTAAATAGAGGTGTAATCCTTCTCAGGGAAAAAACAAAAACAACTGACAATCAAAAAGCTCTTACATATCTTCACCAAGAAGGAGCGGCTCAAATTCAGCTGGCTCTTTGTGGCAATCCTCATGATGGGTTTGTTGGAAGTCATGGGTGTCGCATCCATCTTGCCATTCATGCAGCTCATCGCCGAACCCAACGCCATTGAGCAAAGTTCCTGGCTATCAGCAATTTACGAATCGTTTCAATTTGAAAGCCATCGGCAAATGCTGATTTACTCCGGCATTGCCATCATCGTTTTGATTGGCCTGACCAATCTTTTTTCCATCTTTACCATCTGGCTGCAATACAGCTACTCTTGGGACGTGGCCCACAACCTGGGCATGAGACTCCTGAGGACTTATTTGGAAAAACCGTATAAGTTTTTCTTGCGCAAAAACACCTCTGAGCTCCAGACCTACATCATCTCCGAGGTCAACAGCCTCACGGGAGGTGTCATCATCCCACTGATTGAGCTGATCTCCCGCAGTTTTGTGTCCATCGTTATTTTTGGTCTGTTGCTCTTGGTCGACATCAAGATTTCACTGGTGATGTTTGCAGGCCTGGGAGGAGCCTATACCCTCATATACCTGTCTCGTCAGCAATTCCTGAAGCGCATCGGACACCACCGGATCAACATGAATCTGTTGCGCTACAAAAGCTTGAGCGAGTTGCTGAGCGGCATCAAGACGGTGATGATCTACAATGAATTGGGCTTTTTCTATCAGCGATACAAAAGAGGCTCCAAGGAGTTTTGTGGGGTGCAGCCCAAGTACAACCTCATCCTGGCGGCTCCTCGCTACTTGCTGGAGTTCCTGGCCTTTGGAAGCATTTTGGCCATTACGATCTACTTGTTCATTTCTTCGGGCAACATCCAGTCGGCCATTCCTCGGCTGAGTTTGTATGCCGTCGCAGGATACCGCTTGTTACCAGCCCTGCAAAAGGCATTTGCGGCAGCCGCCAAGTTCAAGCACAACTATCCGGTTTTTGAAAAACTCTATGACGACCTCAGCCTGGGCCTACAGCTCAACAGCGACCTGACACCGGATCGTCGACTCATGTCTTTCGATAAAAGCATCCAACTCGACAAGGTGCGCTACGTTTACGACGAGACGACCACGGCTGTTGTCAAAGATTTGGACCTCGAAATTGAAAAGGGACAAACCATCGCCATCATCGGTACGACGGGATCGGGCAAAACCACTCTGGTAGACCTGATCGTGGGACTGCTGCAGCCTGTCAGTGGCCACTTGCGGATTGACGGTTGTGAGTTGTCGCCGGAGAACATCAACAAATGGCAAAACAACATTGCCTACGTCCCGCAGGAAGTCTTCTTGTTTGACGACACCATCTTGCAGAACATCGTACTGGGACAGGAAAAAGAAGAAGTCGACTGGGAGCGGGTCAAGCGCTCGGCCCAATTGGCGGACATATACGATTTCATCAAAGACGAACTTCCAGATGGCTTTCAGACGAGCATTGGAGAACGAGGTGTCAGATTGAGTGGCGGGCAGCGTCAACGACTGGGCATGGCCCGCGCCTTGTATCGCCAACCCAATGTCTTGGTGCTCGACGAAGCCACCAGCGCCCTGGACAGCATTACGGAACGGGGCATCATCGAATCGCTTCGCTCGTTGCCCAACAACTTGACGACCATTGTCATCGCACACCGATTGTCAACCGTTCGCCATGCCGATTGCATCTACATTCTCAAAGATGGCGACATCGTGGCGCAGGGCAATTACGAATCCCTGATGTATTCCAACGACACCTTTAAAGAGATGGTCCAACTTTCATAAAAAACGAATCACCTGATGAAAATTACACACAGACTGTTTGCACTCCTATGCATCTGTTGCTTTCTCACTCCTCTTTCTGAACTCGCAGCCCATTCCCCTGACCAAAGTTACCTCTACCTTCGCATCTATGGCGATGCAATGGGAGGCCGTGTCGAGCTGAATGCGGCAGACCTCAACCGGGCGCTGGACTTGAATCTGGAGGACGATTTCACCATGGAGATGTTGGAGCCCCACTTGCCCAGGATTTACGAATACCTCAAGGGTCGAACCCTCTTCAGTTCAGGTGGCAAGAATTATCCAATTGAATTTCGGGAATCAACCGTTTTGGCGCTGGACGAAGGCAAGGCAGATTTCGCCCGCTTTCATTTCGACATGCAAAATGTGGATGAGGTTCCCGAAACGCTGGACATCGACTACAATGTGGTCTTTGACAAAAACGACATTCACCGAGGCATGCTCATCGTAGAATACAACTGGAAGGCGGGCATTGTGAACAACGAAGCCTTGATCTCCCACATCTTCAGTCCTTCGGCCAACAAAGAAACACTCAACCTGGCAGATGCCTCCATTTGGAAGGGTTTTGTGGCCTTGGTCAAGTTGGGTGTCTGGCACATTTGGATTGGATTGGACCACATTTTGTTTTTGGTGGCGCTGATTTTGCCAGCCGTTGTCCGTCGCCGCAACAGCTTGGAAGCAGGCGAAGTAGAAACCCTGGCCAGCAGCAGCTCCAATTGGTTGCCCGTCGCCAAGTTCAAGCCTGCCTTTATCTACATCCTGAAGATTGTCACTTTCTTTACCATCGCCCACTCCATTACCCTGGCATTGGCGGCCCTCGAGTTTGTCAATTTGTCCTCTCGTTGGGTGGAAACCATCATTGCTTTTTCCATTGCATTGGCGGCCTTGCACAATATTGTGCCCATTTTCAAAACTCGCGAGTGGTTGATAGCGTTTGGTTTTGGCCTCTTCCATGGTTTTGGCTTTGCCAGCGTCTTGGGAGAAAAAGGCTTGAGTGGTGATTTTATGGTCTTGTCCCTGCTGGGATTCAACGTAGGGGTAGAATTGGGCCAGGTATTGATCATCTGCATGATCTTCCCCGTTTTGTTCCTCATCCGAAAGACCAAACTCTATCCTTACATCATCACCTATGGCTCGGCACTCTTAATTTTCATTTCGTTGTACTGGGTCATCGAAAGAGGCTTTGAAGTAGACCTGCCACTGGGGGCCTATTTCTGGAAAGTGTACAACTCAATCATGGCATAACAATCATGTCTTCCAAACAAGATAAACTGACGAAAAAAGCATCCTTATTAGACAAATGGCGCAGCAAAAAAAAAGCTGCCAAAGCCATCAATACCCTATCGCCCCGGCCAGCGGCTGAACCCGCGCGGCCTTCCAAAGGGCAACAACGACTGTGGTTATTACAACAACTCTATCCGGACAATCCCTTTTACCAATACGCTCATTTTTATGAGATCAAGGGATTGCTGGATCTGGTTGTTTGGCAACGCAGCTTCCAACTTCTGGTCGATCGGCACGAAGTACTGCGCACCAATTTCCAAGAAACAGACCAAGAGCTGCTGCTCAACATCCACCCTCAACAGGATTTCCAGTACCGCTTGGAGGACCTGTCGGTACTGAGTCCAGAGGAACAACAGGCCAAAGCTTCTGAGCTGATCCAAGCTGAGAGCCGAAAGGTGTTTGATTTGGAGACCGATCCTCTCTACCGGGTTTTCGTCATTCGCCTGTCCGACCATCACCACCAACTGGTGCTCAGCATGCACCACATCATCGGCGATCGCTGGTCGCTTCGCTTGCTAAACGAAGAATTGTTTGCCAATTACAAACTGCTGTCTCAAGGCAAAGAGGTCGAAAAAAAGGCGCTTGCCATTCAATACAGCGATTTTGCACACTGGCAGGCTCAGCAGAAAATCCGGCCGGAATCCACTGACTATTGGCAGCAAAAATTGTCAGGAGACCTCCCCTTGCTAGATGTCTCCAGCAGTCACAAACGCTCGGCCCAGGCCAGCTTCCAAGGCGCCAACCTCTCTCGCCCACTGTCGCCCAAACTTTCCGATGGCATCCGACAACTTGCTCAGCAACAGTCTGTCACGATGTATTCCCTGCTGCTGGCCGCCTTCAAACTGTTGCTGCATCGACACAGCCGCCAGACCGACATCATCATCGGTAGCCCCTTCAGCAACCGGGACAAAACGGACTTGGAAGCCCTCATCGGCTTCTTCAACGAAACCCTAGTGCTGCGGACCCAACTGCAAGAAGAGTGGACCTTTCAGGACTTGATCCAAGACGTCAAAAAAACCACCCTGGAAGCGTTTGAACACAAGGAGGTATCCTTTGATGAACTGGTCCGCCTCCTCCAACCGGAGCGCATCGCCAACAGCAATCCCTTCTTCCAGGCCATGTTTTTGTACAACAGCATTTTGCCTTTTTCCATCCCAGAATTGGGCCTGCAGATAGAAGACAAAGTGCTGGACCTGGGCGTCTCCAAATTCGATCTGACTTTATTTGTCACCGATCGACAAGATCACCTGGAATTGAGTTTGGAGTATGCGCTGGATCTCTTCACCGCACAAAGAGCCCATCGATTGCTGGAACAGTTGGAAGTCATTCTCCAATCGGTGGTTGAACAGATCGACCTGCCTCTGTACCAAATTCCCATTTTGCCAGAAGCTGAAAAGCAGCAATTGCTGGAGGAGTGGAATGACACAAAAGAGTCTTTGCCATCCTACCGAGCCATTCACCAACTCATTGAGGAACAGGCCCGGCTACATCCTGAGCGGGTGGCAGTTGCGCATCAGGAAGACAGCATCACTTATGCAGACTTGGATCGGCAGGCAACCGCGGTGGCGGTGGCTTTGCGGGAGGCGGGAGCAGGTCCGAAGAAGCCCATTGGCTTGTATGCGCACCGAAGTGTCGAGGCACTGGTTGGATTGCTCGGCATTTTGAAGGCTGGTGCCCCCTATTTGCCGCTCGATCCAAATTATCCCCTGGAACGCATCGAATACATGCTGGAGGACTCTGGCAGCCAACTTCTCCTTTGCCAACAAGCGCTCCAAGAGCAGTTGTCCATTGGCTCGGTCCAGGCATTCAGCATCGAAGAATTGGCCTCCCAGGAGGTTTCCGACAATACAACATGGCCCCTTCCCGACGCCACGGATTGGGCCTATATCATTTATACCTCTGGCAGTACAGGTCGCCCCAAAGGCGTACCCATTCAGCACCAGAACCTTTTGCATTCTACCCTGGCCCGGCATTCGTTTTATCCCTCCAACCCCACGGCATTCCTCTTGCTGTCGTCCTTTTCTTTCGACAGTTCCGTCGTTGGATTGTTTTGGACGCTTTGCAGTGGTGGTACCCTGGTGTTGCCAGAACAGCGCATCGAACAGGATGTCGACAAGCTGGGGCAGATCATTGCACGACATCGGATTAGTCACACCCTGATGCTGCCGTCGCTTTATTCGATGATCCTCAACCATGCCCCGGTGGAAAAATTGCAGACGCTTCGCAACGTCATGGTGGCTGGGGAGGCTTGTCCTTTTTCCTTGATCGAAAAGCACTACCGCTTGCTGCCCGAAGCAGAACTGTACAATGAATACGGCCCAACAGAGGCATCTGTATGGTGCATTGCCCACAAGATTTTGCCCGGAGAAAAAGACTTTGTGCCCATTGGCAAGGCCATTCCCAATACGGAGGCGTACATTTTGGGCAAGGGCCTGAAGTTGGTGCCCATTGGAGTGGCAGGTGAGTTGTACATCGGTGGGCTTGGATTGGCGGAGGGGTATTTGCATCGTCCGGAATTGACTGCCGAGCGCTTCATCAAACATCCTTTCCGTGAGCAAGCTGGCGCCAGATTGTACAAGACGGGGGATTTGGCTCGCTTTCACCCCGATGGCCGCATTGAGTTTTTGGGGCGGGCAGATCACCAGGTCAAAATTCGGGGATTCCGGGTAGAGCCAAGTGAAATAGAAAAGAACATTTTACAGCAGCCAGGCATAGAAGAAGCAGTGGTGGTAGTACATCCATCGCCACAGCAAGGCAGCGCGGAGGTCCGCCGATTGATTGCCTACATTCCCGAGCTGCCAGCCGATGCCATCGCACAACTCCGGCTGACCTTGGAACAACAGCTGCCCTCTTACATGGTGCCGGATGCCTTCATTCCGTTGGCTGATTTTCCCCGCCTTCCCAATGGCAAGGTCAACCGCAAAAATTTGCCCGATCCAGGAAGCATCGACACGGTACAAAGCACAGAATACCTAGCACCTCGCAATGAGGAAGAAAAAATACTGGTGCAGATCTGGGAAGAAAGTCTGGGCAAAGCTCCCATCGGGGTCAAGGACAATTTCTTTGCCATTGGTGGAGATTCGATTCTCAGCATTCAGGTCGTGTCCAAGGCTCGCCAGCAAGGCATACAGTTGGCCCCCACTCAATTGTTTGAGCAGCAAACCATCGAGCAACTGGCCTTGGGTTTGGAAAAGACGACAGCTCCTACCAACGATTTGCCCCCCAACCCCACAGAAGGGCCGTTGTCCTTTTTGCAACAGGCATTTTTATTCAACAGTCAAAAGGAGGAAGCAGATCAGGGCTTGCTACAGCTCGAATTTACCATCGTCGGAAAATTGGATGTGGATGCATTCCAACAGGCCTGGCAATGGAGTGCCCAAAAGCACGATGCCATGCGGGCCCATTTGACAAGGGGAGACAAGGGGGTGACCAGACAGGCCATCGCAGACAGCTGCTCATTCCATTGGCACATACAAGATTGGCGGGCGGAGGATGCCAGCCGACAGGCAGAATTGTTGGCGCAGTGGAGAGAAGCGGATGCAAACTTGCCCCTGGACCTGTACCAGGCTCCGGTTGCTCGCCTGTCTCTGATTCAATTGGATGAGGATCGACATCTGTTCTTCTGGACCTGTCATCATTTGTTTTTGGATGGTTGGTCTTGTGGAATTGTCTTGCAAGATGCCCTTCAGTGTTGCGATCAACTCAGCCGTGGCGAACAGCCAGCTTTGGAATTGGTCCCAAGCTATTTGGCCTTCCTGAACTGGCGAGGCCAACAGGATTCAGAGGCAGAAACAGCTTTTTGGACGGATCACCTCCAAGGCTTTCAACAAGCCCAACTTTTTGCCAATGCCCATTTGGCCACAGGTACTTTTGAAGATGTTTTTTGGCAGCTGTCGGAAACAGACAGTGCGCAAATGCGACAATTTTGCCAGCAACAAAGCATTTCTCTGAGTACGCTTTGCCAGGGATTGTGGGCCTTGTTATTGGGAGCATTGTTTGATCAACGGGATGTCTTGTTTGGGCTGACCGTTTCGGGGCGTTTTGCCAACTTCCCACAGATCGACCAGAGCAGTGGCTTGTACATGAATGTCATTCCCAACCGCTTTCACCTACCGGAGGCACAGCCCTTGGGCGAATGGTTGCGAGAGATTCAACAAAGTCATCGGCAGAAGAACCAATTCGAAAATGTCAGCCTGGAACAAATCAAACAGGTGAGTCAGCTTCCGGCCAGCAGTCGGCTGTTTGATCTCTTGTTTGTCTTTGGCAACTTCCTCAAAGATGGCCTGCAAGTGGGTTCATTGACCGTCGAACACTTCCAGGGAGGATTCACCTCCTCCTACCCTCTCACAATGCGTGTCAATCCATTGGATGCCATTGAAATAGATTGGCGG
Source organism: Bacteroidota bacterium (assembly GCA_039821145.1). GTDB lineage: Bacteria > Bacteroidota > Bacteroidia > Chitinophagales > Saprospiraceae > JBCCSZ01. The sequence goes on from JBCBOS010000012.1 coordinate 63,047, forward strand.
TACGACAGCAGCATCTTGGGAGCAGACCTGATCAAATGGGTCAAAGATGCCTTCGTCTCCTTGGCCCAATCCGTGGCCAGCAGCGATGCAGAGGCGTCCCTGGATCACATCCTGGCATCACTGCCCCCCGCCCCCAGCCTTCCGATTCACTCCGACGAGGAAAACCAATCGGATCTGGCCGCCACTGCCCAGCCACACATTGCAGCCCGCAACCAATTGGAAGCAGAATTGACTCGAATTTGGCGTCAGTTTTTTCCTGAACAGGAGATTGGCATCGAAGACAATTTCTTCGAACTGGGTGGCAACTCCCTGATGGCCCTGCAAGTATTTGCCCGCATCGGCAAAGAACTCGACATCCACCTGCCCCCTTCTCTTCTCATCCGCTGCCCCACCATTGCGACCTTGGCTGCTGCCATGGAAGAACAATCAGGGGAGCAACTGGCTGGCAATTCACTGGTGCCACTTCGCGAAGAAGGCGACAAGCCTCCCCTGTTTTGTGTACACGGCGGAGGCGCACATGTCTTTTTCTACCAAAACTTTGCCTCGCACCTCCCTCCTGATCAACCCGTCTTCAGCCTGCAACCCAAAGGCTTGGACGGCAGAGAACGCTTCCCTGAAAGCATCGAGGAAATGGCACAGCACTACATCGAATTGATTCGAGAGGTACAAACGGAAGGACCCTACAACCTGCTGGGGACTTGTTTCAGCAATGCCGTTGTGCTGGAAATGTCACATCAGTTGAAACAGCAAGGAGAAGAGATCGGTCGACTTTTCATCATCGATTCTGCCCCCCTTCACACCACGGGGAATGGCCCCGGAGGAGAGACCAAAACCTTGAGTCGCTTTTGGGAATTGCTGAAACGAGGAGACTTTGACCGCATCCAACACAAGATCAAAACCCGTTTTGGAAGCAACAAAAATGCGCCGGCCACACTGCCCATTCCACCGAACGAAACCGCTGTCCAAAAACAATTGCGCCTGACCATAGAATCGCTCAATGCCTTGTATGCCGACTATGAATGGAAAGCCTTTGAGGGAGAGATTTACTTCATCCGAAGCAGTGAATTCAATGGCCGCAAAGACAAAAATTTCCACTTGTCACAATGGAACAAACTTGCACTGGGCGGGGTCAACATCAAAGTGGTGCCAGGACATCACAAGAGCCTGTTTGAAGAACCGGAAGTGGGTGGCCTGTCGGAGAAAGTGCAGGAATGTCTGGAGGTGAGGTAGGCAGCTGCCTTACAACTGAACCCGAGAGAGAATGGCTTTGGCTGGGGTGGCAGAGGTGACCATGATTTTGTGGGAGATGCCGAGAGGGATGCGCATGAAATCACCCTTTTTCATGTGGAAAATGTCTTCTTCGATGAAGCAATCCACCGTGCCCTCCAAAAGCAAAAAGGATTCGTCAACGTCAGAATGGACTTCCTCTGGAATCAGCTGTTTGGCCCATATCAAGGTCAGCTCTTGCCCATTGGAGGCAAACAAACTTTTCAGGTAAACATTTTTGTAATTTTCCTTTGGTTGGATTGGCTCGACGAGCTGTTCCCAGCGCACACAATCTGAATGCCGGGAAATGGGGATGAATTCGTCTAATAGTTGATGGTCACCTTGAAGAGAAGCGCTTTCCAGTTGGAGATTGGCCAGTATGCTGTTGCGAATGACACTTTTGCAGCGAGCAGGGGCTTTTTTGTTGTGCTGCTGAAAAATGTGTTGCATTGATTCTTGTACGTCCATGAGATATGCCTTTGCTTGAGGGTAGATGCTGCAAATCCGAAGAAACTTCTCGCTCTGTTCTGGGCTGAGAAATCCCAAGCAGTATTCCTCAACAACTCCGCTTCCCAAATATTCTTGGATGTTGCAATTCATTAACTTTCAAAAATAAGTCTTAAATCTTTAAAAGCTTTTCTAACTCTTCCCTTTACAGTTCCAAGGGGCATGTTTAGCTTTTTGGCTACTTCTTCGTGGGTGTATCCTTCGAAGTAAATCAATTCAATGATTTTGCAATAGCGGTTGTCTAGCCGAGCGACTATGTCCCTGATGTCGACATGTTCAAATTGAACGTTCGCATCAATGATTCTGGTATTAGTAGGAACACTTTCCAGACTGATAAGTTTCATTGTCTGTTTGTAATTCTTCGACCTGGTCATATCTACCGCCGTATTGCGGGCGATGTTCATCATCCAGGTCAAGAATCGTCCCTTTTCCGTGGAGAAGGAATCGATTTTGTTCCACACCTTGAGGAAAGTATCCTGCAGGGCAATTTCTGCCAAATCATCCAGCGAAATGATCTTTGAGATCAGGCCGAAAATGAAGTCACCGTATTGATCGTAGAGAATGTCCATTCCTTTGATGTCTCTTTCAATCAATAGGGCCACTATCTCATTCTCTGAGTAGTTTGGGGAGGGGTGGTTTTTCAAAGTATGCTTGTTTGTCATAGATCCAGTGACGAATTTAAGAAAAAAAATGTCGAAAACGTTGAATTCGATGACGGAAAAAGAAGTCTGACAATCCGTTCTGGCGGCTAATGGCTCCCTAAACATCTGAAGGCCAGAAGGTTTTGCAGTAAGATTTTACACCCTGTCAAGATGGGCATTGATTCCTCCATCCAGCGATTCAACGACCTTTTTGCTTCATGGGAGCTCATTGAAACTCCGTGAATGTCCTAGTCAACGATCCAATCGGAGCAAGTCTCTTCTGGATCTTTTGTCGTGTTCTCTTGAATGAACTGCTAATGTATGTATTGAGGTGCAGACTAAATGACAGCTAATGGCAGAATCCGGACTTCGAGGGGATGGGACCTCTTGAAAAGACTTTTAACAATTTACATACGTACAGTCGTACTACAATTCACGGTTGGAAAAAGCTTGATCTTGGATCAATTTCCGGATGGTACGGTCCTTCCAAAGGGCATTGAGTTTTTTGAGGTGGCCTTCGCGGTGCAAATCTGTCCCCAAAAACTCGATCCAGCCAGATTTGAGGAGTTTCACCCCCAATTTCTTTTGCGCAGGACCGTAATGCCCGGCCAAGGACAGCAAGTTGACTTGCATTTTGCACCCCATTTCGTGTATCCGCTCGAATACCTCCCACTGATCGGCATAGTAAACATATCGTTCTGGATGGGCCAAAATGGGCTGGTATCCCTTGGTTTTGAGCTGAAAAATGGCATCAAATATATTGTTACTGGGCGCCAACAGGGAGCTTTCGATGAGAACGTGTTTGTTGGAAAAGTGCAAAATCTCTTCCTCTGCCTGCAACAGCGCTTCAAAGGATTCGTCCACAAAGTATTCTGCCGCCGCTTCCAATTCCACTTGGATGCCTTCCGCCTGCAAAGCAGCCTTGACCTTTTCGAGCCCCTTCCTGATAACGATTGGCGTATTGGGAAAAAACTCTTGCATGATGTGAGGGGTCGTGATGATCTTGCGATAGCCCATGTCGACCAGGCGCCGGATCAAGAGAACCGAGTCTTCCATGGTCTTGGCACCATCATCGATTCCCGGGATGAGATGGGAATGCATGTCCACCCCCAGAAAGGAGTAATCTTGGTCTACTTGTTTTTGCCGTCTGAAAAATGAAAACACTGGCCAGCGTTTAGGGGTGAATGATTGGTTGATGCATCCTGCAAGGTACGGTCAATTTGTTGGACTTCAAACCGCGATTCAATTCCGTCAAATGTTCCGGCTGCCAAAATAAGGTATGGTTTTCGGTAGTTAGTAATAAGCAGGCAATTTGTCTGACCATTGACAGCAATCCAACCGCCTTAGCATGAGAAAAACCACGATCTTATTGTCCCTCTGCCTCCTCCCCTTGGCGCTGCTGGCCCAACAAAACAAGGGAACTTCTTCTACCATCAACTCCTTTTTCAACAGCCAAGCCACCGACGACCAACGCCTGGAAGCCGTTTCCAGTCTTCAGGTCTTTACCCAACAAGAAGACATCGACCGAGCCGTGGCCCTGATTGCCAGCAAGGTAGAGTCCAGCCAAGTGCGCATCGCTGCCCTTCAACGGATCGTCCCGGCCTTGGCAACCAATGCCTCCATGACCCAATTCATGCAACAGGCCATTCCCAATCCCACAGAACCAACAGATCTGCGCATCGCCTTGTTGGAAGCCCTTCAAACGGTTTTCTTCGGCACGCCAGCCCAACAAAATCTGAAAAACCAATATGACAAGGCCCTCCATTCTGCCATGTCGGACCAGGAGCTGAAAATCCGTCAACTTTCCCTCCGCATTCTGAGTGGGCTGGGCGATCCGGCGGCCATTGACCGCATTCGCGAGGGCTTGCAAAACAATTCCCTGGCACTCATCCCCACCACAGAAGCCATCCGATTGCTGGCTCATCAGCCCGATCCCAAGTCTCAGGAGGTGGTGTATTCCCTGCTTCGACAATCACAGGAAACGGCTGTCCAACTAGAAGCCATCCGCATGCTCAAACGCTACGGTCCGGCGGAAACTCTTTTTGTACAATTGCTTCAAAATCAGGAAAAGGCCTTGGAGGTTAGACGAATGGCAGCAGCCTCCCTTCACCACAAAGACAATGCAGCTTTTGCTCAGCAGGTCAAGCCCATCATTTTCAACGAAAAAGAAAACCAGAATCTCCGATTGTTTTGCCTCAATGCTTTGTCACATCACCCGTCGACCAGCATTTCCCAGGATGCTGCCTACCTGTCTTCCCTGCAATCATTGGCAGAGGATCACCAAAAACCACAGCTCAAGAAGAAGGCCAGAGACATTTTGCAAAATTTGGACAAGTAGCAGACAGCTGATTCATTCCAACAGTCGGCAATGCAGTCGATAATCATAACGGTCGAATAGTTGGAGGCCTCTGTATCGAAATTGGAGGCTTTGTACAGGATGGCCTGGATTCCAATACCAATGTCGGTACCCCAGAAAGTCATCGTGGCCCGCCAGGCTGTCCAATTGTCGCTTTTCCACCCGCTCTCCCCTGCGGATTTGCGCCAGCAGAGAATCCAATCGATCCACTTTTTCCTGAGAAAGCATTGCCTCGTCCAATTCCAAGAGGGAAAAGATCACAAGAACAGAATCCTTTTGCGCATAAGGCAGCGGTATGGTATCGCTGAGAATGGCGGTGCGCGAGTCATCGCGAAAGGTCTGGAGTGGGTGGGCATAGCCAGGCAATGGCAACAACGCCCCTGCTTGCTCCACGACCAATGTACCCCATAGATACACCTCATCTTCTTGGCTGGACAAAGGAGTGGCATCCTCACTCAAGTTGTGCGCCACCAGAGAATCCAAGACGATTTTTTTGTACACTTTTGCTTGTACGTTCGTTTGCTGGACCCGACTTTTGTGGCAAGCGGCCAATAGAAAAAGTCCTCCTAAAATCATCGCCTGAATTTTGTATCTTTTTCGCCAGTACATGCTGTTGGAATTTGTCCGTTACAGTAACGCGTGTAAACCTAGGATCAATTGTATGAATTTTTCGCAAAAAAATGTTCTCATCACGGGTGGCTCCAGAGGAATCGGTCAAGCCACTGCTTTTGCCTTTGCCAGGGCTGGTGCCCAGGTGGCCATTGTCTATCGCTCTGATGAAAAAGCGGCCCGCCTCACCATCGACACCTTGGCGGGAAACAACCACTTGGCCATCCAGGCAGACATCTCCAATCCAGAATCGGTTCGCCAGATGATCAACCAAGTTATGAGGGCTTTCGGTCGATTGGACATCGTGGTCAACAATGCCGCCGTTTTTGATGCCCAACCCATCGACCAAAGTTCCTACGAGCATTGGCAACAAAGCTGGGCCCATACCCTGGGTGTCAATCTGTTGGGAGCTGCCAATGTCTGCTATTGCGCTGCCCAGTACATGATGCAGCAGCGTTCGGGCTGCATCGTCAATGTGAGCTCGCGCGGCGCCTACCGGGGGGAGCCAGACTCCCCTGCCTACGGAGCCAGCAAGGGTGGATTGAATGCCATGAGCCAATCGTTGGCAAAATCATTGGGCAAATACGATGTGACGGTCCACGCCGTGGCGCCTGGCTTTGTGGACACAGAAATGGCCCAGCACCTGCTGGACGGACCGGAGGGAGATGGCATCCGGGCGCAAAGTCCGATGGGCAGGGTCGCCCGACCGGATGAGGTGGCACATGCCATTTTGTTTTTGGCATCAGAGGGTGCGGTGTTTACGTCGGGAGCGATTCTTGATTTGAATGGGGCTTCTTATTTTCGATGAGCCGTCTACAAGTAACCTAGCATGTGAAATGGACCATCGATCCAATGACATACATCAATTGCAACTTATTCTAAACCAAACCTATCAAATATGAAAGTGACAGCTGAAAAGAATGAAAAAATTGCCAAAATGACATTTGCATCTGTCTATCCTCACTATGTCGCCAAGGTGGAAAAAAAAGGCAGAAGCAAGGAGGAATTGCACCAGGTCATCGAATGGCTGACTGGATTTGACGACAATGCACTGAAGGAACTCATCGAGGAAAAGGCCACCTTTGCCACCTTTTTTCAACGGGCCCAACTGCACCCCAATGCCCATCTGATCAAAGGAGTAATTTGTGGGTATCGCATCGAGGAGATCGACTTTGAGCTGACCAGGCAAGCGAGGTACCTGGACAAACTGGTGGATGAATTGGCCAAGGGGCGCAAAATGGAAAAGATTCTGCGGAAAGATCCATCGGCGGTTAAGTGATCAAGACTTTTTGGACTGGTGTTCCAACCATTTGAGGGCTTCCGTCTTGGTGAGCTTGGGCAGTAGATCGTCATGGGTTTGCACAAATTCGATGACTTCCGGGCCGCGCAATCTGGATGCCTGGCGAAGGGCCCAGCCAGCTGCCTTTTGCACAAAAAATTCCTTGGAATCTGCTACCAGCAAAATATAGTCTTTCAAACGCTCAAAATCCAATTGGTCGCGATAGAAGAGTTGGTACAACAAAGCGGTCCGTTGAAGCCAGATATTGTTGGAAGCAATCCAGCGATCTGGTTCTGTTCGCTCCAGTTTGGGGTGGCGAGACAGGATGGCAGCCATGGAATGTCCGGCCAGGAAATCTACGGTATCCCACCAGCTTTTGTGAAGGATGCACCATTCGATCAGTTCCATAAAATCTGCCGTCAGTTGCTTTTTGGCCTTCATCAAAATGTCATTGGCCAATTGCTGCCACTCCCGTTGAGGTGCCTGCCAACAAAGGCGGATCACTGCTTGTAGGACGTCCCCCTTGGGCAATCCGTGCTCTCGAATGATTTCCTGTAAAATGGATTTGCGAAGAGGTGCCTTGATGCCGTAAAAGTCAAATTGGTGCCGCATGTAAGCTGACATGGCATCGGCTTGGGAAGGATCAGCTGCAGCAGACAAGCGGCGTTCCAAGAGCGCAAAATAGCTTTGGGCACTACCCTGAAATGCTTGGGCCATGGATTGAAAAATTACTTGAGTTCATTGATTTGTCGAATCAGATCGTCTTCCATTGTGACGGCCAGGTCCAGCTCCACCACCAAGTCCTGATCGATGCTGATCTCTCGGGTTCCCAACAACAATTCGTTGCGGGTCATCCCGATCACTACCACAATCCCTTCAAAACCGGCGGGCAGGTCGTTGAGGGTGAATTTGTCGCCAGCACTCGTCAATGGCACCATCACATTGGAGTTGGAAGAAAGCAAAAATGCACGGCGATCCACAACCGCAGTCCCAAATCCATCCTCTGGCAATACCTCCAAGGTGAAGCGCGAATTGGACGCATTGCTTTGGTAATAGCCATTGAACCAACCCAGTTGATCAAAGGTCACCTTGTACCCCTGCCCCATTTCCAGGGCCACACTGCCCGTGCCTGCCTCTTGCCAGCTGACGCGCGGCGAACCGTTTCCCGCCTGTCCCTTGGCCAGCCTCATGCCCGATTGTGCTTGTACGAAAGATTCTGTTGGCAAAAACAGCACCGCTTCCTTGTCCAGCTGCAAGGACGCTCCATTTTGTTGGGCCTCGATCTGAAAAATCCCGGCGGACTCCCATAGCTCATCGGTTGGAGAAGAACTCAAGTCGTTGAGCAACATCTTTTCTCCCTGGTACACTTCGCGCAGCCCAATCTCTACTTGGCCACTGACTGCCTCTCCGTTGGCGTTGACAAAGGAATAAGCCTCCAGTTGCAGCCTGGCCCCTGCGGGCGTTCGAAGATCGTTGGACTGTTCTGCATCAATGGAAAGAAACTGTTGGTTGGTGGCGGTGGAGTCGAACAGTTGGGCAACCGTCGAGTATGGAAGCGGCAGACCAGAGCTGACAGAGGTATCGTCCAAATAGCAGGCAGGCAAATACAGGATGCCTGCCAATAGCAACACCAGTAGGTACTTTGAACAGATCGGTTTCATGGAAGAAGACTTGGTTTGAAAAACAGTAAAGATAAACAGTTTCAGGGGATAGCGGCTCTTTTCCACTGGCGAAATTGTATCTTTGGGCTTGCAAAATTGAATTTATGAGACCTCTTGCCGAACGCATGCGGCCCAACAGCCTGGAGCAATACATTGGACAAAAACACCTCGTGGGAGAAGGTGCCATTTTGCGGCAGGCCATTGAATCGGGCAATCTGCCATCTTTCATCCTCTGGGGCCCTCCAGGCGTTGGCAAGACTACCCTGGCCAACATCATCGCCCAGAAATTGGAACGGCCATTTCACACTTTGAGTGCCATCAATTCCGGTGTCAAAGACATTCGCGAGACCATCCAAAAGGCGCAAAGCCAGCGTTTTTTCAACAGCCCCAACCCCATCCTTTTCATCGACGAGATTCACCGATTCAGCAAATCCCAGCAGGACAGCTTGTTGGGAGCGGTCGAAAAAGGAATTGTCAGCCTCATTGGAGCCACCACCGAAAATCCTTCCTTCGAAGTCATCTCAGCCTTGCTCTCGCGCTGTCAAGTCTACGTCCTCAAGCACTTGGAAAAGGAAGAGTTGATCCAATTGATTCAACAAGCCATTGAGACCGACGAATACCTTCGGGAAAAAGACATCGAGCTGAAGGAGTACCAAGCCATGTTGCGCTTTTCAGGCGGAGATGCCCGCAAGTTGCTCAACATTTTGGAATTGGTCTGCAACCTCCCCGACGAGACTGGCAAGGTGGTCATCACCGATGATTTGGTCAGCAACAGCATTCAACAAAACATTGCTCAATACGACAAAAGCGGCGAGCACCACTACGACATTGCCTCGGCCCTCATCAAATCCATCCGCGGCAGCGACCCCAACGGAGCCGTGTACTGGGTGGCGCGCATGTTGGAGGGGGGCGAAGACATCAAATTCATCGCCCGTCGCCTCATCATTGCAGCCTCCGAAGACATCGGCCTGGCCAATCCCAATGCCCTGCTCATGGCTACCACTTGTCTGCAAGCCATTCAAGCTGTGGGCATGCCCGAAGCCCGCATCATCCTCTCCCAAGCTGCCGTCTACCTGGCCTGTTCTCCCAAAAGCAATGGCTCTTACATGGCCATCAACCGAGCCCAGGCCCTGGTCCGCCAAACGGGCAACCTCCCCGTCCCCTTGGCCGTCCGCAATGCCCCAACCAAGCTCCTCAAGGACATGGGCTATGGCAAGGAGTACAAATATGCCCACGACTATCCCGGCAACTTCGCCCCTGTGGAGTTTTTGCCAGAAGAGATCAGCGGCACCACCTTGTACGATCCGTCCAACAATCCGACAGAGGAGCGATTCCGGCAATTTCTCAAGGCGAGGTGGAAGGAGAAGTATGGGTATTGATTGAATGAGTTACCGAAACTCCTTGAAAAACCACCGCTCTCCACTCGGAAAGGCAATCTCGATGATGCCAAACTCTCGTTGGACATACAAATGAAGGCCTCCAAAGATGGCCCCATTGACAGGCATCTCTATCCAGGATTGGGCAAAAGGGATGGCGCGATTGGTGTAGACATTTTCGTACAGCTGGCCATTGGATGAATGCGTTTCCAGCTTTTCGATGTATGGATTGTCAAGCTCGGGATGGTTTTTGGGATCGATGAGTTGTTGCATCAAATTGCCTCCGGAGAAACCATAGGGCGGTACCAAATGGGAAATGCGGAGAAAGTCTCCCACCCTCTTTTCCTCGATCTGCTCTGTGTGAAGAACAGGCTCCAATTTATAGGAAATGGATTTCAATTTCTTGTCATCAGAAGTACCGGGAAGTAAGTCCAGCGAGTATTCTATGGGAAGTGCCCGGTGTTGGTAGGTGATGATTTTGTTGTCATCGTCTTCGCAAATGGCCACCGTTTCCACATTGACCAAGGCTGGCAATGGCTGTTGGCGACTCACGGCGAGTACATGCTCTTGCCCGTCGGCATCTTCAAAGACGACCCTGGAGTGACCTTGGTAGGCGTCCCATTGACGCGTCTGCTCTGACAGCTCAAATTCTCCCAGGAAGAGTCGCGGGGGACAACCGTCTTTTCCTTGTTGGCAGGAAAGGCAGAACAGCAATGTCAAAAGGGCGAGTAGTGGTTTTGGGAGGGACATAGCTTTTGTTTTTTGGGAAGGTAATGGATTTCTTCCAAGCCAGGGGCCAGCGGCTATTCTTTACCAAAATTTTAACAGTGGGGGCAAAAGCTGGATCACGCCATCCCTCAATTGCACCGCCAATTGAACTCCGACTTCAAAAGCCGTGGATTCTCAATGACCTCATAAAAGCCATCGATGTAGTGCAGCATGGACTTGCGATCCTTGCGCGACAGCAGCTCAAATTCGTTGATGGTTTTGTAAATGTCCTCTTTTTGGGCTTTGAAATCTTCGACAGTGCGCAGGTGAATGTCCATGGGCCAGCAAATCCCCATGAAGACCCGTTCTTTGATGTTTTTGATCATGAAATTGGGGTTGGGCACCGCATAGTAGGCGTCGACCAGGCCACAGTAGTCAAAGTCGTAGGGCACGGCGATGAATTGGCGGCCTTCCTTGGGCTTGACCAGCTTCATGTTGTGATGGTGCTTGATCTGCCAATCCGAATTGCCAATCATGTACTGGAAAGTCGCCAATTTATTGAAGGCAGATCGATCCAAGCCTCTCGTCCCGACATTTTCCTTCTCGTAAATGCTCCCATTGATGCGGGCAGCCATTTCTTGGTTGTTCTCTATCAAGAAGCCAAAACGCTCCGTTGTTTTCCTTTTGCGGCCCGTATCGACGTAGCGCACCTTGACCAATTGCACCCGAAAAGCATGCTCCGATACCATGCTGTACAATTGATAAATGAGATATTCTTTCAATACGATGGATTCATTGTCGGAAGAAAAGGCGCAATGGGTAACCAATTTGAGGGTGTTGTATTCGGGATGCAATCCGCGATTGTGCATTTCGGTCTTGTCAAATTTCAGCTTGAGCGGAGGAAAGGCACAGATTTTCCGTCGGGACTTGCCTCGGGGGCGAATTTTGATGATGTCCACCTGGCTGTTGCCCGCCACTTGGTAGCGAATCATGGCCATTTGGTAGTCGTCTTTGTATTTGTTCTTAACCAGATTTTTGAAATCAGACTCTAGGGTGATCTGCGGAATGCTGTCGCTTGACAGGGACTGGAAGATGCTTGAATAAGCGCTGGAAGGAGATGGCTCCCGCTGCAGAGAATCCAATAAAACGGGAGCGATCGAGCTGCTGTCCTGGGCCTGGCTTCCAACAGAAATGGCAAACAAAACCAACAGCAAATGGCATACGCGCATTGTCATAACAGAGAATTGTGGGCACTTTACAAAATCCACAGAAGACCATCAAATTTTGTGCTTAAAATGAATGGCCCTGTCGATGATTTTACGCCTGAATTTGGCCGGACTGCGCACCTGTTGATAAAAGCCCTCCAGATACAGCTTCATCTCTTCTTTTTGCGATTGATTCAGCACTGGGTTTTCATCACAGACCGCCATGATGCGATCCTTGACATCTTTGAAACGTTGAAGCACCTGTTCAAGGACTTCCATGTCGCCAGAATGGGCCATGAAGATGCGATCTGTTACCGAGACTTGCCTCAGATTGGGATTGGGGCGCGCATAAGCGGCATTGACCAAACCGGAAAAGTCAAAATCGTAGGGAATCGCAAGTGTCTTTTTCTCCCCTTTTGGTTCTATCAACAACAAGTTGTGCTTGATGGGGACAGCCCAGTCCGTGTTGCCAATCAGATATTGGAAAACACTCAAGAACATGAATTGTTTTTCATCCATTGAATCTCTTGTCATTCCATAGCGCTCCTTGACCTTGGCTCCGAGTCGAGAAGCCAATTCCTTCTTGTTTTCAATCAGAAAAGCCATCCGCTTCATCGGCTCCCGTCGTCCAAAACTGTCGTGGTACTCGATGCGCATGAGCAACACCCGGAAGCTGGCTGGACACAACTCATTGTAGATCTTGTAGGCCGAATATTCCTTGAGCAAGTTGCAGGTCCCCTCCTCCCCTTCAAAACAATGGGTCACCACCTTGAACTCATCCCGAGTCGCAAAACCAGAGGTAGCCAGTTCGGTATCGTAAAATTTGAGCTTCAATGGAGGAAAATCACAAAGCCGACGACGGGTTTTTCCCCGCTGGCGCATCCGGACATTCCAAGAAGTGATGCTGTCTCCCGTACCAATTTGCATCTCCCCCGGCACATAAACCGCTTTTTTGGACTCGGTCAGCAGACTGTCCATGTCGATGGTGACTTTCACGTCGATGATCTGCTTGCTGTAGTAGTGCTCAAAAATGGTGATCGGGTCTGGCGCTTGGGCCATTGGAAGGCTGTCGGTCTGGGACCAGATTCGCTCGTTTCCCAAACAGCACAAAAGACAAATGAGGTATACTAATGACGCTTTTTTCAATGCTCCTATCCTTTTTGTGATCAGAATAATTGACAACTCTAGCTTGGGGATGACCACATCAGTTGGCAGCTGTATCCCAACTTTAGACGAATCAAATTCGCCCTTGGCGCATGGAAAAGGAGACAAATTTCTTTCCCATTTGCCCGTGTTTCACCTCCAGAGGGTAGATCGACTCGCTGAGATTGGCTTAAAATAGGGCTATTTTGGGATACAACCAAGGCAGTCTTGGCCATCCTTTCGATAGCTTCCCACACAAATCTCAAAGTCTACACCTCGCGACAAACTAGAGAAGTAATGATTCTATATCATCAGGAGCAATTTTTTTTCAATTCGGTTTGGATAAACGATGGATCATTGATGAGTTTGAAGAATTCTCCCAGATAGCGAGCAACCCGACCGCGTTCTTTGTCTGGCAACAATTCGAAGCCGATGACCGTCTGGAAAAGATTGCGTTGTCGTTGGTTGAACAAAGCGACCGCATCCAGCAAGTCCTTTTCGGCACTGCATTGTGCCATGATCCGCCTTTGGGTCACTGTTTCCAACTCTTCAAAATCCGGATTTGGTTTGGCATAATTGGAATTGACAAGGCCACTGAAGTCAAAGTCGTAGGGAACAGGGATGATGCCTTGGCCTTGCTGATTTGGCCGGATGAGTTTGATGTTGCGCATGATCTCGGCCCCCCAGTCTGTGTTGCCAATCATATATTGAAACAGCACCATTTGGGCGTAGGCCTTGGCCTGATAGTCTTTGGCAGTGGTTCCATACTGTTTGAAGGCCTTGCCTTGAATCCGCTGGGCCATCTCATGGTGATTTTCAATGAGAAAACCGTATTTGATCTCATCGGGCTGATTGCCTTTGGAATCGACGTATCGAATGCGAAACAGTTTGACTTGCAAGCTCCGCTCCGTCAGTTGATTGTACAGATTGTAGGCCAGGTATTCCTTCAGCAGGTATTGTTCTCCCTCCGGATCATCCATGCAGTGGGTCACCAATTTGACCTTGTTGTAGGCACTGTCCAGACCCATTCCCAGCAAGTCATTTTTCTTGAATTTGAGCATAATGGGTGGAAATGCGCACAATTTGCGCCGACTCTTTCCCCTTACCTTGATCTTGATCTTCCGGGAGAAGCTTTGTCCTTGGGCATCGTCAAAGCGAATCTGTGCCTTTTGGTAGTCATCTGTCATCTTGTTGTCAATCAACTTTTGCAGATCAGTCTCCAAGATGACCTCTTGCACCTCTGTTTGCTGGAAAAGTTGAAAGACCGTCTCTGGTTCTTCCAAGTCGGCGGGAGCACTGACAAAGGTGGCAGGATGGCCAACCGAACCTTGAGGGTGTGCCCATGCCGGATTGCCTGCGCAGAGGATGAGTAAGCACAGACCAAGGCATGAGAGAGAAAAGAGACTTCGTTTTTTTATTTGCAGGGCTGTTTTCATTGGTTGTCAAGGATTTTGGTAGATGACTGCTAGGCGCTTTAGAGGGCATTTGGGAGGAACACGTTCAAGGTGCTCATTTTCAGGAAAGTGTGGAGATTCTATTCGAGGAAGTCTTTGGATTCATCGACAAAAATCATCCCAGCTTGTCAGCATCCCTTTTGTTGAATGCAATACTCGATCAGGCCACCGAATAAACGATGGCGGAAGAAGTTGTTCCGCTTACAAATCGACTGCGGAAAGACCTTGTATCGATACTAATTTTTGTTGCTGGCTTGGTGGCTGATGCCTTGAGAAAAAGTAAAAGATGGCAGCTGTTTTTTTCCTTTGGTCGGCTCTGTGGCAGACTGCAATTGAAAAATCCAACATCCCACTTTGTTGGTATATTTTTCGTATTTTTAGGACGAATCAAAGTTCAGCGAACAGCGAGTGATACGAGAACTTTTGACATCGTTTGATAAAACATTCCCAAACATCAGACGTACATATACATAACAGACAAGATAGTTTGCAATAGGATGCACAACGACTACTTTCGAAACAATTTAGTGGCCTGATTTATTTAATAAGTACACAATTTTATTCGTTTAAGATCTACAAAGAACGTCTATATGGAAACGACTTTAGCAACGGTTGAGAATTTGCAAATGATCAAGGAAAGCGCCCGGGATTTTGCCGAGCAGCACATTCGTCCACACGTCCTCGAATGGGATGAGAAGCAACACTTCCCTGTTGATACCTTTCAAAAGATGGGGGAATTTGGCTTTTTGGGTGTATTGGTGCCAGAAATCTACGGCGGCTCTGGGCTTGGCTATCAGGAATATGTTACCATCATCGAAGAAATTGCCAAAGTTTGTGGAGCCATTGGCTTGTCAGTAGCTGCTCACAACTCTCTCTGTACCAATCACATACTGATGTTTGGCAACGAGGAGCAAAAGCAGCACTACCTACCCAAACTCGCCAGCGGTGAATGGATTGGTGCCTGGGGACTGACAGAGCCCAATACGGGTAGTGATGCAGGTCGAATGAAGTGTGTTGCTGTCGAAGACGGTGATTACTACGTACTCAATGGCACCAAAAACTTCATCACCCACGGCAAATCTGGCCACGTTGCTGTTGTCATTGCCCGCACAGGAGAGCTTCTCGACAGCCATGGCATGACGGCCTTTGTGGTCGAAAGAGGAATGGAAGGGTTTTCGGCTGGCAAGAAGGAAAACAAACTGGGCATGCGCGCCAGCGAGACAGCTGAGATGGTATTCAGCAATTGCCGAGTACACAAGAGCCAGGTTCTGGGCGAGGTTGGAGAAGGATTCATCCAATCCATGAAGATTCTGGATGGCGGCCGGATTTCCATTGCGGCCTTGTCGTTGGGCATTGCCAAGGGAGCTTATGAGGCCTGTGTTCAGTACGCACAAGAGCGCGAGCAATTCGGAAAGTCCATTGCCAGTTTTCAAGGAATCAGCTTCAAACTGGCTGACATGGCCACGCAAATTTCAGCAGCTGAGTTGTTGACTCGCCAAGCCTCTGAGATGAAGAACAAGGGGCAGCGCGTCACTCGCCAATCGGCCATGGCCAAGTACTATGCCTCTGAGGTTGCCGTACGTGTCAGTACAGATGCCATCCAAGTCCATGGGGGCTATGGCTACGTCAAGGACTACCCGGTGGAAAAATTCTATCGCGATTCCAAGTTGTGTACCATTGGAGAAGGTACTTCTGAAATTCAGAAACTCGTCATCTCACGCGAAATCCTGAAAGGACGTTAGACAACTTTCCATTGCAAAATGGATTTGATATATACTCAATCCAAAGTGGTTTGGGACTTCGTCTACTTTTTTCTTTTGCCCTAACTCTGCCCTACCTCCAGTAGGCAGGGTTTGAAAGCCTCGCCGATGCTACGGCATCGCCTACGTTTTCAGCCTTGATTTGGAACAAAATAAATTCAGTTTACTCGCCCAAACCACTATGTAATGAGTGTAGAAAAAAGGCGCTGGTGTCTCCACATCAGCGCCTTTTTTATGAAGCAGAAGGCCCATAAAGCCCTCCCTTGTCGGTCATCTCATCACTTGATTGCAGCCCCCATCAGGCGCTTGTACACAATGGCCACCAGAAAGCTCAGGCTCAAGCCAATGATGAGGCTGATGCAAAAATGTCCTACCAACCAATTGGACAAAAAACTCAGAACGAATCCCAGGACAAACCAAGGGAGGAAAGGTTTTGATGACAGCAAGTTATTCATATGTACGTAGGTTTTAGGTGAATACAAAATTACATTCTGCTTTAGCAACGAATACAATAATAATATCCTTAAAACCTAGTCCATTGTCACATTTTATCTACTAGCTCCGTGGGAAAAACGATGAAATTAAGATTTCCTTAACACTGCCAAATGAGTCAATGGTCACAGCATTGCCATTGACGGGTAGGCAACACAGGTTGGCCAAAGCAACTCTCAGGAGATGCGATGACAAGGGAGCCAGAAGTTTGGGACATGGCAACAGCCAAGTCAGCACGAAGGGACAGTTGGAAAGTGTAGGATTGGAAAGGGCTCAGCGCTAGAGGCATTCCCAAAAAGGTGGTTCAATTCCAGTAATATAAAACTAAAGTGCTTGGTTCGATTGGTGTTTCAGTAAATACAACAAAGGGCCATCAATTTTCTGTCATTGCGGGGACTGCATAAAGCTTTTCATAAGTTTCTCTGATGCGGCGCCGGGCAATGAAAATTCTACTTTTGACTGTGCCGAGAGGAAGCTGCAGGGTTTCGGCAATTTCTTCGTAGGCAAATCCTTGGTAGAACAACAAAAAAGGTTCGCTGAATCGCTTGTCGATGCCATCTATGATGGCGGACAATTCGCCGAGAGCGACGCTCGACTCGCCGAGGTTCTTGCTATTCGGCTTTTCGGTGAAGTACGCATTGATTTTTTCGTTGACATAATTCAAAAAGCGGCGGTTTCTTCTGTAGCCGTTGATGAAGGAGTTGCGCATAATGGTCTTCATCCAGGCCATAAAGTTGGTGCCTTGTTTGAATTTTTGGCTGTTTTTCAATGCGAGGTAAATCGTTTCCTGATACAAATCTTCCGCATCAAAGCGGTCTTTGGTCAAACTAATGGCGAAAGCATACAGTTGATCGGCAGATTTTTGTGGCAGGTCTCCGATGAGTTCCTTGGGAAATTTCAATGGCCTCTTCATTACTTTTCAGTTTACGAGGGTTAATGGAAAACATTGTTTTTGATCAGATTTTTGTAAAACATAAGCACTTAGTTGATTCGTATTAATATTCAATGCCTGAAATTAGCTCCGGCGTATCTAAGGGGTACTTTTTTTAGACAAGCGACCCTCTTTTGTCGATGAAAGAAGATGCGACTAATCCGAGGAGGAATCAGGTATCTAGACCACCAAAACGGCAGTTCTAAGCCTCCCTTTGTAGGCACATCTTTTCCCATTCTCTACCCAGAGAGAAACAGGCCAATTTCCAATGTTCGATTCTAGTAAATTCCGGTAATGAGAAAGACGAAATGTGGAAGGCATTCAAGCAGCAGTCTTTCGTTCAATTGACAAAACACCTGTGCATTTTGAATGGTTCCAGTGGTTGCATTTGAATATTTGCTTATTTGAATTTATTTTTCTTCTTCGCCATTTGCTTTCTCAGAAATCTCACCCAAAAATTCCATTTGGTTGACTTCTGAGCCTCGGAAAAGTTGTTTTCCAGCTTGTCAAAAGCATCTTCGATGAGGGCATCATGCAAAGATCGGATGGCCACCATCCAAATCAGCGCCCCTTTTCCAACCACGCTCATGTCAATCGTGTGCTTGACCTCCGTTTTTTCATCGGTCAGTTCGCTCATTTCAAACTTGTGAATCCCATGGAACCCTTCAGGCTTTGAGAATCGGAATTGAATGATGTTACTTGGTTCATACCTTTCTACGACATAACGGATGGGCCCATGCCCTCCTTTTGCTCCAAGCTTTATTCCACCCACAAACTTCATGGCTGGCCATTTCTCTCTTGGCCAAATCACATCATCATCGGTAGCCAAGGTCTTCAGCAATGCTTCTACCTTGCCTTTTGGTTGATGGATGATGCGCTTGTGGATATTGAGTACTCTCAACTTCTTGAGTTGCTGGTTTGAATGTAGGAATTGTCAACAGCTTATGCTCTCTTCATTTCTTCGCACTGCAAATATAAATAAAATGTTTTATTTTTTCAAATTAAAAAACAAATTTTGTTTATATTCGTTCTCCTTAAACAAAATGTGCATTTCCACAATCCTAGAGCTTGTCTAAAGTTAATCTTTTCGCTAATATGAGCGTCTTTCTTCACCATCCTTCAGCTACCTTCCTCGCCGACAGGCGGGTCTTTCGGCACGTAGCCTCTGGCTATGCACCTCAAAATGAGCTTTGCCTGGCTTATGGCTGCCCATCCGCTTTGCGGTTCCTTCACTCTGGTGATCGTTCAGTCATATTTCACATTAGCTGAAAAACTAAATTTGAACAAGCTCTTACAAAAAACCTCATTATGACGTATTTAGAAAAAATCAGCGACCTCTACCAACAAATGGCAAACGGCCAAATGATGGAAGCCTTCGAACAGTATTACCATGAAAGTGTCGTCGTGAAAGAGCCCACAGGAGAAACCCGCAACGGCAAGGACGCCCAACGCAAGGCCATCCACCAATGGCAAGCCAACATCAAAGAATTTCACGGTGGAGGCCACGATTCCATCACAGCCAATGAGCAAGAAGGAATCACCATGGTTCGCAGCTGGACAGATGTGACCTTTCAGGATGGCAGGAGGATGTCTCTGTCTGAAATCGCTCACCAAAAATGGGAAAATGACCAGATTGTGGAAGAAAGCTTTTATTACTTTGTACCAAATCAATAGACGTTCCTTCCAATTGTTGAGACAAAATTGACCAATGGTGTGAAGTTGCCATCTGCATTCTGGCACGGTGGCAGCTTCTTTGGCATCAGCGCAAGACGCTTCATGGGCATTGGCACAAGACAGTAAATGACTGGTTCGAGGAATCATGTGCAAATGCAAAAGCCCGAAAGACGTTTTGTCTCCCGGGCCTGCAAAATTGTTTTATCGTTTTAAGAACTTGTGCTGAGGCGAATATTGAACGATCAAGCTCATCGCCAGCAGTTCTGCTCTTTTTTACTGATTATGATCCGCACATCAGGCAATCTGGATCGTCCAGACTACAAGCCTGAGGCATGTCTTTGGCATCCATTGGGCTTACCTTTTCGACGGGCATCTGCTCTGCACTGACAGTTGCAGGAATGGTCGCACTGACGGTTGCGGTAGACTTTGTCTTGACGCGTTGGTGCTTCTCGTTCAAGGTAAACTTGATTGGATCGACAGCTGCTTTGCTTCTCAAGTAGTACATGCCAGTCTTCAAGCCGCGTTGCCAAGCGTAAAAATGCATGGAAGACAGCTTACCGTAGTTTGGATTTTCCACAAAGAGATTCAAACTCTGGCTCTGGCAGATGAAGGCACCACGGTCGGCGGACATGTCAATGATGACCTTTTGGCTCAATTCATAAGCCGTCTTGTAAAGGTCTTTCAATTGCTGTGGAACTTCCGGGATGTTCTGGACAGATCCATTGGCAGCCATGAGCTTTTGCTTCATGTCTTCATTCCACAAGTTGAGGCTGATCAGGTCGTGCAACAGGTGTTTGTTGACAACGATGAACTCACCAGAAAGGGTCCGACGGGTGTAGATGTTGGAAGTATATGGCTCAAAGCACTCATTGTTGCCCAAAATCTGAGAAGTAGAAGCAGTAGGCATCGGTGCCAGCAAGAGAGAGTTGCGGATGCCATTCTTCTTGATGTCGGCCCGCAGTGCATTCCAATCCCAACGATCAGAAGGCGTCACGCCCCACATGTCAAACTGAAGCTCTCCTTTGCTGACCGGAGATCCTTCGTAGCTCTGATAAGCACCTTCTACGCCAGCGATGGCACAAGACTCTGTCAGGGCAGCGAAGTAGATGGTCTCAAAGATTTCGCTGTTGAGTTTGCGAGCTTCTGGGCTGTCGAATGGGAAGCGCATCTTGATGAAGGCATCGGCCAAGCCCTGTACACCAATGCCAATGGGGCGATGGCGCATGTTGGAGTTTTCCGCTTCCTTGATTGGGTAGTAGTTCACATCGATGACCTTGTTGAGGTTGCGAGTGACGACCCGGGTGATTTCGTAGAGGCGCTGGAAGTCGTATTCCCCGTTTTCTACAAACATCCCCAAGGAAATGGAGGCCAAGTTGCAGACAGCTACCTCATCTGGAGAGGTGTATTCGAGGATTTCCGTACAGAGGTTGCTGGAACGGATGGTTCCCAAGTTCTTCTGATTGGACTTTTTGTTGCAAGCGTCTTTATATAGAATGTAAGGAGTTCCCGTTTCGATTTGAGATTCCAAGATTTTGAACCACAGGTCCTGGGCCTTCAGCGTCTTGCGAGCACGTCCTTCTTCTTCGTACTTGTGGTACAAAGCTTCGAACTCTCCCCCATAGGTATCAAACAAGCCTGGGGCTTCGTTGGGACAGAACAAGGACCAATCACCATCTTGCTTGACGCGCTCCATGAACAAATCCGGCATCCACATGGCGTAGAATAGGTCGCGGGCACGCATCTCTTCTTTTCCGTGGTTTTTCTTCAAATCCAGGAATTCGAAAATGTCGGCATGCCAAGGCTCCAGGTAAATGGCAAATGCTCCTTTGCGCTTTCCACCACCTTGGTCGACGTAACGAGCTGTGTCATTGTATACCTTCAACATCGGAATGATGCCGTTGGAGGTTCCACCAGTGCCTTTGATGTAGCTGCCCTTTGCCCGGATATTGTGGATGCTCAAACCAATGCCACCGGCAGACTGAGAAATCTTGGCACAACGGGTCAAAGTCTCAAAAATTCCAGATATGCTGTCTTCGGTCGCAGAAAGCAAGAAACAAGAGGACAACTGGGGCTTTGGTGTACCAGCGTTGAACAAGGTTGGTGTGGCGTGGATGAACCACTTTTCAGACATGAGGTGGTAGGTCTCGATGGCTGCTTCGATGTCCTTGCCGTGGATTCCGATGGCGGCGCGCATCAACATGTGCTGAGGACGCTCCACCACCATTCCATTCATCCGCAATAGGTAAGAACGCTCCAAGGTCTTGAAACCGAAGTAATCAAAGCTGTAATCTCTGTCGTAGATGATGGCGGAGTTCAGGCGATCTTTGTGCTCTTGGATCAAGGCATAGGTCTCATCTCCAATGAGTCCCGCTTTTTCGCCAGTTTTGGGATCGATGTATTTGTAGAGCCCCTCCATGGTATTGGAGAAGGACTTGTCAGTATTTTTGTGCAGGTTGGAAATGGCGATTCGGGCGGCCAGCTGGGCATAGTCGGGGTGAACGGTAGCCATATTTGCAGCCGTCTCTGCAGCCAAATTGTCCAATTCAGTGGTTGTCACACCATTGTACAATCCTTGGATGACCTTTTTGGCAATTTCTATGGAATCGACATACCGCTGGTCGAGTTCGTAACAGAGTTTTCTAACCCTGGCGGTGATTTTATCAAAACTTACATCTTCGCGTTTGCCAGACCTTTTAACTACTTGCATGGGTGGAATTTTGTTTTTAGGTTAATGGTTCGAAATGATTGGAGTGGTCCCTCCTTGTTTGTCAGTTGTCCTGATACTTCTAGTGTCTCACAGTAATTTTTGCCGGAAGGCGTTGACCTTCCGGACTTGGCTGTTGCAAGTGTGTAGTCGTATTAGAAGTCTTCGTCTAGTGAGAAAACCTGCTTCTCGCGGCTGGCCATGACACCTGACTTTTGGTAGTCTCCCACCCGCTTTTCAAAGAAATTGGTCTTTCCTTGTAGGGAAATCATGTCCATCCAAGGGAAAGGGTTCTCGACGTTGAATACCTTCTCATTGCCGAGGGAAGCCAGCAGACGATCGGCAACAAATTCGATGTATTGGCACATGGTTTCCGCATTCATTCCGATGAGGCGCACCGGCAATGCATCTGTGACGAACTCTTTTTCGATTTTTACGGCATCCAAAATGATTTCGCTGATGACAGTCTTGGGCATCTTGTTTTGTACGTGATCATTGTACAGAGCACAAGCAAAATCGCAGTGCATGCCCTCATCGCGGGAGATCAGCTCATTGGAAAAAGTCAGTCCGGGCATCAAGCCGCGTTTCTTGAGCCAGAAGATCGAACAGAAAGAGCCAGAAAAGAAGATGCCTTCGACAGCGGCAAAAGCAATCAGTCGCTCGGCAAAAGAACCGTTTTCAATCCACCGAAGGGCCCAATCGGCCTTCTTTTTGACACATTCGAGATTTTCGATGGCATTGAACAGGTAATCCTTTTCTTTTTCATCCTTGATGTAGGTATCAATCAACAAGGAGTAGGTTTCAGAATGGATGTTTTCCATCATAATCTGAAAGCCATAGAAAAACTTGGCCTCTGTATATTGTACTTCGTTGACGAAATTCTCCGCTAGATTTTCGTTGACGATGCCGTCACTGGCAGCAAAGAAAGCCAAAACGTGCTTGATGAAATGTTTTTCATCCTTGCTCAGTTTTTCCCAATCAGACAGGTCCTGCGACAAATCGATTTCTTCGGCAGTCCAGAAGCTGGCCTCTGATTTTTTGTACCATTTCCAGATGTCGTCGTGCTTGATGGGAAACAATACGAAACGGTTTGGATTTTCCTCCAATATGGGTTCAACAATTTCACTCATAACTCTTGATTCCTTTTAGTAAATTTTTAAAAAATTGCGTTTGCGTCTTCGCCTCGACCGGACGGAACATCCTTTCTGTGCGGACACAAAAATGTCACTTCCGACCAGGCAGCACGCCTGCTTTGGGGGTGAAATGTGTTAGCTTGTCTTTCGAAAACTAGGAGTGATTTCCCTTCTTTTTTTGACCAAAGTGTGGTTGAAAGAGTAGATATAGTGTTTCACTCAGTATGTTTTCAACTATGTGTTCATAAAATTAACCAAATGTTAATTCCAGAATATCAATACTTACCAACATCATGTGGATAACTAAACTAATTAACTGTAAATCAACACCTTGGAATTGTTAACAAGTTTTCCACAGTGTGGATAACTTTTGGAATCGCCAAAGACCTACATTAAGCAAATAAGTGAAACAAAGGGGGATAGCGGCCTGAAAATCAGTTAGAAAAGGCGTTTTCTCCGGAACCACCACGCGAGCAAAAGGCTCACCACTATGGACAGAATCATGATGGCGTACATGGCATAGGGAGAATTCTCGAATGGCAGCGGCACATTCATCCCATAAAAGCTGGCAACCAGTGTTGGAACCATCAAAATGATCGTCACCAAGGTAAGTCGCTGAATGACCACATTTAGATTGTTGGAAATGATGGAGGCATAGGCTTCCATGGTGCCATTCAGGATGTTGGTATAGACGTTCGACATTTCCAATGCCTGGCTGTTGTCGATGATGATGTCTTCAAACAAATCCACCTTGTCTTCGTCCGAACGCAGCTTGAGAAAGTCCGATCGCTTCATCTTCATTTTGAGCAATTCGTTTGAGCTCAAGGTGTTGACAAAGTAGACCAGCGACTTTTCAATGCTCAGCAATTGGCGCAGTTCTTTGTTTCGACTCGAATTGTACAACTCGCGCTCGATCAGATTGCGCTTCAGGTTGAGTTTCTTCAGGCAAGTCAGGAATCGATAGACGTTTTGCTCCAAAATTTGCAATACAAACAACTGCTCATCAGAGGGATCGAAGTTCTTCACCTTTTGGTCCAAAAACAGCTGAAGCACTGGATTGTGATGAGAGGTGATGGTAATGGTATGGTCGACCGTCAAAATGATCCCGATGGGGATGGTGATGTACACGGCCTCATCTTCTCGATCACTTTCGTTCAGGATGGGGGTATTGACCACAATGAGACGGATGTCTTCCTCCCTTTCGTAGCGAGAGCGCTCATCGATGTCGAGAGAATCTGTCAAAAAGTCCAGTGGCAAGTCAAATTGCCGGGAGACTTTTTCCAGTTCTTCTTGGTTGAACGGAGGAGAAATATTGATCCAGCAGCCGGGCCGGGACTCATCGAGCGACTGTAGCTGACCGTCTATTTTGAGTAAGTACTGAATCATCTCCTGTCGATTTCGTGCAGTGGGCAATTTCGGCGCTCGAACGCCGCTCTGTAAGTCGTGCAAACTTACAAAAAATCCCCTACTTTCAACCCTCTTGGAGGTGCTTGACAAAATACTCGTACACATTTACATCCGAGCGGGTCGCCAGTCCCCAGACAGGACGGTATCCGGTCTTGAGTCGATGGTAATCCGCCACGATTTCCCCTTGTTGTTCAAAATTGAAATCCTGTAGCTTCCAACGGTTTTGTTTGCACCACTTGAGGCGTTCAATTCCCCCGTAATCATACCCCATCTCAGTTCGTTGAGCCCACAAAGCCCAGAGCATGTACATGGCTCCCACTCGTTGGTACTGCCAGATGTGAATCAATTCGTGAATCAATAGGGCATTTGCCATTGGTCCCCAGGAGTTGATGACAAAAAAGCTCACGTAACAGAAGCGTTTCTGTCGAGGCCCCAGGAAGGCAGATTCATCGATCCGAATGCGGCGATAATTGATGCCATCGCCATACACAGAGCGGGCCAATTCCACTTCCCAAGGATGAAGCGAACGGGTGTTGAATTTTACAAAGTCTAGCATCGTTTCATACAGTTCGCCAATGCCCAGGCTTTCCAAGACATATACCAGCAGTTGCAAGTACCATCCACCGATGCGCCGCATGGTCCAGGCCAACCCGTTTCGGTGGCCCTTGCGAAAGATGGAGCCAGAGAGCAACTCAAACAGCCCTTTGGCAAGATGAGACAGCAAGCGTCCCAAGCGGGTGGGCAGACATTTGACATAGTCGATCACCCGCAGTACCAAGAGACTGGTTTTCTCCAGCAACATCGACAGAAAGCGGGACAAAGTAAACCTCATGTCAAAGGATTTTCCCGAAATTTCTATGATGTGAATGCGAGACCACAGCAGGGCATGATCCCTAAAATGGCAAACTGTATAGTGTTTCACGTTGGTCCAGAGAGTAGCCAGCGATGCAGATGGATTGACCATCCTCTGCGACTACGGACACAATGTCGTTGTGAGTTTCTTCTGGAATGTTGTTGTCCTCCGGTAAGTAAAATAGTTCAGTAGTTGTTCTCTCTTTCAACCATGGTACACTTTCTCACCACTGTGGGGGAAAGACTCGCGATTGGTTTGTACCCAGCAATCGATTTACCAACAGGGAAATGATCCTTCCCAAATGGCTTTCGCAATAGCTCGCAGCCCTTTCACTTTTTTTAAGAGCGAAGACAAAAGTAATGAACTTCATCCGGAAACAGCATTAAAGTTTTCCACAATATTTCCACACCAAATGATTGCATCTTTCAGTCATCCTTTACAGATATTTGCTGTGGATGGCAGGCAATGGACCCCACAAAAACAAAAATTGCCCAATGGGTACGGCTCCCATCGGACAATTCTTTTGCAGCAGTCATTTGAGGATCAATCCTTTAGCACCACCAACTGAAAAGTGGCTTTTGGCACATCGTTTTCACTGATTCGCAGAAAATAGGTCCCCGACGGCACATCTCCACTTTCCATCCGAAACTCATTCCAGCCTGGCAATGCATCAGCCAAGGAAATTGACTTCAAGCGATGGCCCAATACATCCACCAATTCCAGTCTGATGTCCCTGTGCTGAGCATGAAAGCGAATCGTCCAGTGGCTGTCTTCGCTTTGGATTGGATTGGGGAAGACTGCCCACTTTATCTTCCGGTCTTCCGCACAGTCCCGCGTCAGCTCCAACACAGGTGACAATTCATAAGACCCATCCAAATCCACCATCCGCAATCGATAGTAATTGGTGCCATGCTTGGCTTGCACAGGATGAGAATAGGCATGCCCCTGCTCTCCCCTGCCTTCTACCACAGTCAAGTGCTCAAAGCGCCGACCGTCTTCACTCCATTCTATTTCGTAGTGGCTGAAGTTGAGTTCCGACTCCACCTCCCAGTCCAAATAGGCATCGCAGTCGTCCATGCGCCCCGTAAACCGACTCAATTCCACAGGCAAGGAAGCATAGGCCACCTGAATAACCGCCGTTCCTCCCGAAAAACTGGACAAGCCAGTGAATTGAACATAATTTTTCCCATTTCCAGTAGACGCATTTGTCCCATCTATATTGCCAGCCTTGGTTTCGTTTACGCCATCTTGGTCATTCCCCGTGATGTTTTGCGACGATGGGACGCCGTCCACCTCGATGTCTGCATTTTGTAGACCTCCCGATTTTTTCACCCAAGAAAAATTGCGACTGACCGCACCCATTGACATTCCTTGTACAGCATCGGCAGCCGCTTTGAGGGAATCCATTTCTGCTTGTTGAAAATAAAACTTCACATCGAAGGTCGATCCAGGACTGGGCGAGCCCTTGAAGACAACATTCCAATCTCTTTCCATCACAAAAGTTGCCTGAGAGGCGCCCACCACATGCCGATTGCTTCGCTCTCCTTCCACTTTGATCTCAATGTAGTCAACAAGGTCCCACATCGGGATGGCATTGGGGCTTCCTACACTATTGCGAATGGCAAACAGGTAGTTTTCTGGTTCCATCGGATTGTAGTAATAGTACCATCCATCTGCATTTGGTTCACAATACACAGTGGCCCGAATGATCTGTGTGGCCGCTCCATCGACATGCTCATCTCCATCAAACTCATAATTGGTGGCCGTTCCAGCAGAGGCCTCAGAAATGGCGTAAAAGACCTTTGCATTGGCACATGCCCCTATTTGATCCCGATAATCCGGCTCATTGACATTATTGCCCACATTGTCCGGAAGCAGCACATCCAAATTGTCAACAAATACATTCCCTGCGGTGGCTCCATTGCCCCCATCCATGTCATCGGCCGGATTGCCTCCCCAACTGTAGATGCTTGCATTGGCATCATTGCTGTCAAAGCAGTCGATCAAACCATCGCCATCCGAGTCGATGTTGTGGCAATTGCTCACATTGTCTTCTCGGGAGTCTCCATCGGTCAGCCTGTCCCATGCCTCTTGTCTGTCTGGCACGTTGTCGGCATCCGAATCCAAGTCCAAGTAATCTGGCGTGACATCCCCCGTTGCCTGGTCGTGGTTGTAGGGGGTAAGGCCGTTTTGGGAATAACTGCCATCGGCATCATAGGCATCCAGCAGGCCATCGCCGTCGCTGTCCAAGGCACCCGGCGCGATGTAGCCAGCAGTGGACTGCGCTTCATAGTTGTCGTAAATCCCGTCATTGTCTGCATCCACATCCAAAAAGTCGGGAACATCATCCGAATCACTGTCCGCTGTCCCATTGCCAGCATACTCCAATCGGTTGTCTGCATCCGATCCATCGTCCAGGCTGGTAACAATCAATGGCCGCCCAGCTTCGAGTATGCCATCATTTCCCACATCCCCATCGACCCCATCCGCGAGTCCATCATTGTCGGTATCTACAAAAACCCTAACGCCGTTGTCGATGCGCCCGTCATTGTCGCTGTCAGTAGCTCCCGTTTCTGTCACGTCCAGAATGCCATCATTGTCTGCATCTATGTCCAAGTGGTTTGCAAGTCCGTCCCCATCTGGGTTGATCGGCAACGCGCCTCCTCCTCCAGAAATCATGGCCTCCCCACTTGCATTTCGTTTTCCGTCTCCATTGCTGTCAGCGGTCGTCTGAATCAAGGCATTGCCCCCGTCGCCACTTCCGGCCACTGAATCGTCATCGGTATCGTAGATGTCTGCCAGCCCATCGCCATCGCTGTCCCAAGGCGACAAAGCAGTGTCCACTCGGCCATCTCCTTCCGGATCGTACCCACCTGCTTCTATCAAATCTGGTACCCCATCATTGTCTGCATCCAAATCCAGATGATCAGGCAAGCCATCGCCATCATTGTCGAGACTCATGCCACCACCGCCATCCAGCATGTTGCCCGATCCATTGGTCCGCACCAGTGCCTCCGATTCCTCTCCTCCATCAATTCCTGCCACACCGTCGTCATCGGTATCATAGATGTCTGCCAATCCATCGCTGTCCGCATCTGTTGCATTGTCCACCCGACCATCGCCATCAACATCAATTCCTCCCACTTCAACCAAATCCGGAATGCCATCGTTGTCGCTGTCCAAGTCCAAGGCATTTGGCAAACCATCTCCATCGCTGTCTGCATTGGCAATACTTGTTCCGGCCAGCCAGCCACTTGTTCCCCCTTGGGTATCTGTATCGTCGTAGGCATCGGCCAGGCCGTCCCCATCGAGGTCTACCATTGAGGTCGGATCATTGGGCGTGGGATAATCCACCAGACCATCTCCATTGGTGTCGATTCCTCCTGCTTCTGCGATGTCTGTGACGCCATCATTGTCACTGTCCAGATCAAATTGGTTGATGATCCCATCTCCATCCGCGTCCAGGTCTGCACAGACGCCATTGGCATTGAGGGTGCAAAAATCTGCATCCTGGTAGTTCAAGGTCCCATCCATGTCACTGTCTGCTGATGGATCTGCACTCAGGCAGCCAAATGCGGTCGCAGCGGTTTGAAACGATGCTTCCACAAAGGCTCCATAGCCTCCATTTCCCGTTCCTCCGATGGCAATGTCGCCATCTACCCGGACTTGGTAGTACCCACTGCCGTAGGTGCAACAGATGCCATCACCATAGCTGTCGTTGATGCGAAAGGTATAGGTATCAAAGGGCCCGCTGTAGTCTTGGGTCACCAAGTTGGGGGCAGAGTCGGCATAGGGACCGCCGCTGGCCACAGTCGATCCACTGCTGTTGCGCAAAGACCATGTGGTTTCTGATCCGTAATTGTCCAATTGAATCTCCACTCGGATGTCGGAGGTCGTCGGAGCTGCCGTTGTTGGACAAGCTTCTTCCTCGTCGGGAATGCCATCATTGTCGTCGTCCAGGTCGTCTACATCGGCAATACCATCCTTGTCGTTGTCGGGCGGTGCGGCGCAGCAGAATGTCAATCCACCCACTCGGATGGCTTGCTGCAGCGGGACAGCATATCCCGGGCCAGCTGTGTAGGTCAGTACTAAGGAGTCCACCACAGAATTCGTCGAAGCAGTTACTTGTGAAGTGGCATCCCATGGATTGAAGTTTCCCGTGCCGATGACGGCTGTTGCGGTATTGCCAACTACATTAATGGTGGATGATCCACCGTCGTTGAGGGTTACGCTGACGGCTGCTCCGTTTAGGAAGGCATCCACGCGCACAACGTCTTGAAAGGGGGTGGCGGCATCCTCGTCGATGTCATCAATGCGCCAGTTGCTGACGATGGTTGGTTGGCTGAGGGCCACCGTAAATTGGACTTGATCTCCACTTGAATAGGTGGCTTCCCCTGCAGCAGAGCCATTTCCATCCAACTTAATGGTCAAATAGCCCCCTCCATAAATGCCCGATGTTCCGGATTGGGTGGCATCGTAAATCCCATTGGCGTCCGTAATGACTGCCCGGATGCGCGGAGCAGTGGACAGACAACCACCTACCGTTTCTGTCAACTCAGAGCCTGCCGCGGGATTGGTCCAAGTGGTTTGAGAACCAGAACCCGATCCATTCCAGCTGAATGCTGCTGTGCCATATGAACATTGAGCGTTGGCATTCCAGGAGCCAAGTGTGCTACAGAACAGCAACAGAATGCACAGCAAGCGAGTTTGGGTATTTGTGGTTTGACTGTTGCTTCCGGGAGCGGGAATTGTTCCCAAAACAGTTTTCCAATGGGTCTTTTGGTAAAAGTAGTTCATTATTCGTGTTGATTTGCAATGACCTTCAAAAGGCCTTTTTGAGTTATGTATGTATGTTGTTTGGATGTGGTTTTTGACATTGATTTCCAGGCCCTCCGCACAATCAATTGTGGAAGTGGCAACATCTCAATCCTCTTTCCGACTTGGAAAAGAGCGACTTACGAGGACGAATGGATCATTTCATCCTCCGATCGATGCAGGCTTTGATGCTGGGAAATCTGATGTGGTGTGCAGGCCATAGGACAGACCTGTCATTGTGGACATGACGATTCATAAAAGAAGTTTCTGTGTTATTGATTGGGGGAAAACGCCTTTGAGGATGACAAAGCAAAAGTTAGACGGGAGGGAAAGCCAGAGAACGAAAACAGTTGTTGCTGCTTCTGGCAATTTGTTTGAATGGAATGAATGGGTATGCCGTATGAACAGCAATATTTTTACCAAAAGACTACCTCAAGGAGGAAAAATGATACATGCTTGTGACAGGGTAAATGGAAAACATAGGCATCATCTCCATGTTTAGTCTGATGAAAAACAGCTGCTCACCCCTAAAAAGCCTTTCTTCCACTTCTTTCACTGTACAAACGGCTTTGCAAAGCTGGTCATCTGTAACAGATTTTCAGGCCATCATTGTGGCACAGGCCATCATCAGAGGTGATTTACTGATTTTTCCCCTGCATCATTCAACTGAAAATAGTATTTTCGCCCCGATGAATCTACCCTATTTCATTGCCCGCAAGGTGGCCACCTCTGGTCAACAGTCATTTTCTCGACTGATCATCCGCATCGCCATCACAGCCATTGCGCTCAGCGTAACGGTCATGATCGTCGCCACGGCCCTCATTGCTGGCTTCAAAAATCAGATCAGCAGCAAGATATTTGGCTTCTGGGGCCACATTCACATCACCAGCACCAATGTCACCCGCACCTTTGAAGCCTACCCCATTGCTCGCCAACAGGACTTTTATGAAAGCCTCGACTCGGTCGGCCACATTCTCTACGAGGGACAAGCAGAACTGATGGGGTTTGACCTCAACTACAAGCGACAACTCCAAACCAAGGGCGGCATCAACCACGTCCAGGTCTTTGCCCACAAACCCGGCATCATCAAAACCAAAACCGACATTGAGGGCATCATTTTGAAGGGGATCAGCACCGACTTCAAGTGGGAAAATCTAGAGCAATACCTCATCGAAGGTCGCGGCATAGCGTTTTCAGATTCCACCAAATCGAGGGACATCATCATCTCAGACCAGACCTCCAAGCGGATGAAGCTCAAGGTCGATGATCAATTCATCATTCACTTCATCGAAAATGGCAAGCAAATCAGACGGCGGCTCAAGGTATGTGGGATCTACAAGACGGGCTTGGAGGAGTACGACAAAAAATTTGCCTTGGTAGACATCCGCCTGCTGCAAGATGTGCTGGGCTGGAACGAAGACCAAGTCGGAGGTTTCGAGGTCTTCATCGATCACATCGACGATCTGGACCCCATCAACGAATACATTTACTACGAGGTCATCCCAAATGATCTGTATTCTCAAAGCATCAAAGACAAGTTTGGAAGCATCTTCGAATGGCTGGCCTTGCAAGACATCAACGAATTGGTCATCCTCATCCTGATTACCATTGTCTCCATCATCAATATGGTCACCGCTCTGATGATTTTGATTTTGGAGCGCACCAATATGATCGGGATTCTCAAGGCATTGGGAAGCCCAAACTGGAGCATTCGGAAAATCTTCTTGTACCACGCCGCCTACATCATCGGGCTGGGCATTTTGCTGGGCAACTTGATTGGGCTGTCGCTCTGCATCCTTCAGGACCGCTTTCAATTCATCAAACTATCGGAAGCAGACTACTATTTGTCCGTCGCTCCAGTGGAAATCAATCTGTGGACCATCCTGCTGCTCAATCTGGGGACCCTGCTGATCACCTTGCTGTTTTTGATCATCCCCTCCTACCTGGTCACGCGCATTCACCCCGTGCAAGCCATTCGTTTCAAATGAGGAACTGATCTTGGGACAGGGTCGTTGTTTGTTGAAAAAATAAAACATAAATTTGCGCCTCAAATAAAGCACCCTTATGGATTTCCTGCAAGAACTCGAATGGAGAAACATGCTCCACCAACAAACTCCCGGCTTGAATGAAGAACTCGCCAAAGGCAAAGCCGTAGGTTACATCGGCTTTGACCCCACCGCCCCTTCCATGACCATTGGCAACTTCGTGCAACTCCAATTGCTGCGCCTCTTCCAAAATTCTGGCCACCAACCCATCGTCCTAATGGGCGGAGCAACGGGCCGCATCGGTGACCCCTCCGGAAAAGATGCCGAGCGACAACTGAAATCCTACGAGGAACTCGACTACAATCTCGAACACCAAGCCAAGCAAGCCCGCAAGTTTCTCAACTTCGACGAAGGCCCCAACAAAGCCTTGCTGGTCAACAACCTCGACTTTTACAAGGAAATGAACGTGCTGTCTTTTCTGCGCGATGTGGGCAAGACCCTTACCGTCAACTACATGAGTTCGAAAGAATCGGTCAAAAAACGGATCGAAACGGGCATTTCCTTCACCGAATTCAGCTATCAACTGCTGCAGGCATACGACTACCAATGTCTCTACAAGCAGTACGGCTGCCGGGTGCAAATGGGTGGCTCTGACCAATGGGGCAACATCACCTCTGGCACCGAGTTCATCCGGAGAAACCTCAACGGCAAAGCCCATGCCGTCACCACGCCCCTGCTGACCAAGGCAGACGGAAGCAAGTTTGGCAAGTCGGAAGCTGGCAACATTTGGCTCGATCCCAAGATGACCTCTCCCTACGATTTCTACCAGTTTTGGGTCCGCGCCAAGGAAGAAGACCTGCCCGCCATGATGCGCTACTTCACCCTCAAATCCAAGGAGGAAGTCGAAGCCATCGAAAGCCAATACGCAGAGCAGCCCAAGCAAGTCAGCGAAATCCTGGCAGAAGAATTGACGGTGCGCGTCCATTCCAAGGAGGCACTGGAAGCCGCTCGCCTGGTGTCCAAACTCTTGTTCAGCAAGGCCAACAAGGAAACCCTGCTGTCTCTCGATGTGGATTCTCTGAAAACGGTTGCCAAGGAAATCAAAAGCTACCAGCTCGACCGCTCTTTGATCGAACAAGGAGTCAACATCGATGTGCTGATGACCGAGCATACCGACATCCTGGCCTCTAAAGGAGATGTGCGCCGCGCCATCAAAAACAATGCGATCGCCGTCAACAAGGACAAGGTGGGATCACACGATGCACTCGTCAATCACGAACAACTGCTTCACGGCAAATACATCATGATCGAAAACGGCAGAAAGAACAAATTCATCCTAATAGTGGAATAATCTATACAGAATCGCATTAAATGTATAATAAATCCTAATATTTCCCGGCCATTTGTTACATTTAGAATCCTGTGAGTCAACAAAACGAGCAAGCGTTTCGACTCTCGTGGATTGAATGAGACGAAAGAAGTTGTGATCGAGCATTGCCAAAGGAGCAATGTACATTGGTTGTATTATCTAACTTCATCGCACACATATGGCCTCTTTAACACCCAAGAACGGTACGCTGGGCAAGCGGCTGGCCGCACATTTGCTCAGAAGGACCACCTACGCTTTTGACAAAGCCCAACTCGACGCCTTTGCCCAAAAGACAGCTGGTCAGGCAGTAGACGATCTGTTTCAATACCAAGCCCCCTCCATCCCCGAGCCCATCGATCCCGAAACAGGTCAAGGCTGGATCAACACTGGAATCGCCCCCGTTTCCTCCAATTTCCGCTTGAAACATTACGTCAGTACCTGGTGGATGCACGAGACCATGCAGGACAACAGCATCGGCTCGAAGATGACCTTCTTTCTCCACACCAATTTTGTGGTAGAGGCCGCCTCCTACAATTCCGATCGGTATTTCGATTACCTGGCCTTGTTGCGGCACTACAGCCTGGGGAATTTCCGCCAATTGGCAGAAAAGATCATCCTGGACGATACCATGCTCCGCTACCTGGACAATACGCTCAACAACCGAAACAATCCCAATGAAAACTTTGCGCGGGAATATTTCGAGCTGTTCACCATCGGGAAAGGCGAGCAAATCGGTCCGGAGGATTACACCAACTATACCGAGGAGGACATCCGCCAGGCAGCGCGATTGCTGACGGGTTTCAAAACGGCCACCCGCGGACAATACATCGATCCGGATACGGGATTGTCCAGAGGACGGACCGCCTTTTCGCAGCACGACAGAGACCCAAAGACCTTCAGCGCCGCCTTCCAAAACCGCGTCATCAATGGCGCCCAGTCTGCCTCCGAGATGTTTACAGAGCTGGGCGAATTTGTGGACATGATTTTTGAACAAGACGAAACGGCCAGAGCCACTGTCCGCAAACTCTATCGGTTTTTTGTCTCCAGAAACATCACAGCGGAAATCGAAAGCGACATCATCGATCCATTGGCCGCCACCTTCCGCAACAATGGCTATGAATTTGAACCCGTGGTCAAAGAGCTTCTCAAAAGTGTTCATTTTTACGATGAAGACGACAGCGACAATGCAGACGAAATCATCGGCAGTCTGATCAAGTCTCCTCTGGAATTGCTCATTGGTACAATGGGCTTTTTCAACGTCAGCACGCCCGATCCTGTCCAAAATCCACAGGAACACTACATCGACTTTTACCTGCGCTCCATCATCAACCTATACCTGAAGCAAACCGATTTCAACCTCTTCCGGCCCGCCGTCGTGGCTGGATACCCCGCTTACTACCAATCGCCAGACTTCAACCGCAACTGGTTCAATGGCAGTACCATCATTGGCCGATACAGCCTGCCAGAGATGTTGCTCACCGGACGCAGGGTGCTGGCTGGTGGCAGACTGGGAGGAGACGTACGCCTCGACATCGTAGAATATGTCTCCACCGCTGGAAACATCTCCGATCCCTACCAATCCGACATCTTGGTCAACGAATTGCTGGAAAACCTTCTGGCCGAAAAACCCGATCAGCACCGGATCAACTACTTCCTCAACACCATTTTCCTGGATGATCTTCCCCCCCAAGATTGGACATATGAATGGAAAAACTACCTGAACACAGGCGACGACAGCGAGATCCGCATTCCACTCGAAACGCTGGCCCAGGCCATCATGTATTCGCCCGAATACCAATTGTTTTAATCCATTCACCAAGAAAATCCAGCCACCATCATGAAAAGAAGAAAATTTCTCAAAATAGCCAGCCCGGCCCTCCTGTCTCCGCTCGTTCTCAATGGCCTGCCCATCCATACCTTTGCCAATATGGACATGTTGGCCTGCGATGGCATCAGCGATCGCGTCTTGGTCGTCATACAGCTCAATGGAGGAAATGACGGCATCAACACCCTCGTCCCCATCAACCAATACGATACCTATCGCCAACACCGACCCACCATTGGGCTGTCGGACAGTGGCTCAAACGCCTTCATTCCCCTGGACAATACCCTGCCCCTGGCAGACCAAGTGGGGCTGCATCCCAGCATGACTGCTTTCAAGTCCATGTACGACAACGGCTTGGTCAACATCATCCAAGGCGTCTCTTACGACAATCACAACCGCTCGCATTTCAAATCGACCGATCTGTGGTTTTCCGGAGGAGATGGCCGACCCGAAAATTTCAACATCACCTCGGGATGGATGGGCCGCTACCTCAACCACACCTTCCCCGGAATGGCCGGACGCCCAACGCCCCTGATGCCAGACCCCTTGGGCATTCAACTGGGCAGCTCCAAGCCATCGACTGGCTTCCACACAGGCGAACAATTCAGCGCCTCTGTCAATTTGAGCGGACAAGATCTCGAAGGTTTCTACAGCATCGTCTCGGAATTGGGTGGCCCAGCGCCGCAAAACATTCCCCAATCTGAATTTGGCGAAGAAATCGAATACATCATGGGCGTGCAAAACAGCGTCAGCAATTATGCCCAGCGGATTACGGAGGTCTTCAACAATGGCAGCAACCAGGGAGGCTATCCCGACATGGGGCTGGCCGATCAGCTCAAGACAGTGGCCCGTCTGATCAGCGGAGGCTGCCAAACGAAGGTCTATCTGCTGCGCATTTCTGGCTTTGATACCCACGCCAACCAAGTCCAGCAAAACTCCATTCACCTTGGCAAGCATGCCGACTTACTCAGCGAATTGTCCGAATCGGTCAAGGCCTTTCTAGACGATCTGGAATTGCTCCAACTGGATGATCGGGTCATGGTGACCACCTTTTCAGAGTTTGGTCGCAAACCCATCGAGAACGGAAACTTCGGGACAGATCATGGAGAACAGGCGCCCATGTTTGTTTTTGGAAAAAATGCAGAGGCAGGTGTCATTGGTACCAATGTCAACTTGTCGGACCTCAACAGAAGTCAACTGCTCAATCCACAACACGATTATCGGCAGGTATTCACAAGTCTGCTGCAAGACTGGCTCGGTGCCGGAGACGATGCACTGGCTGCCACCTACTTCGATGGATATGCCACTCAAAAGCTCCCCATCATTCAGACCACAGCCGTCGTCCCTCCGGAATGTTACCTGTTGACACCTCTGCCCGCCATCCTGATTCACTTTACCGCCACAGCTATCGACAATGAAGCGGTCGAACTCGAATGGGGCACTTCCACCGAGCTCAATCTGGAGCGATTTGATGTGGAACGAAGTGCAGATGGCAGAAAGTTTGAACCCATCGAGACCGTCAATGCCCAAGGAAATTCTCAAGCAACGCAGACCTATTACCTCGTCGATGAGCAACCACTGGCCGGGGTTTCTTACTACCGATTGCGGCAGGTCGACTTCGATGGCTCGGTACAGTACTCAGACATTCGGACGGTGGAAATTGCCCCCGCTGGTCTCGGACAGCCTCGCATCTTCCCCAATCCGGCCAGAGGCGCAACCCAGTTGACCATCGCCAATGAATCGACGGTCCAGGCCGCCAGCATTGGCGTCTACGGACTGGATGGCCGCCAATTGCTACAACAGAGCATCCAAATCAAGAATGGCTTCAACAAATACGACATCGACTTGTCTTCCTTGACCAACGGACAGTATTTCGTCAAGATCGAGTCGGACGTCATGCCGCTGAGTCCCGCCATTCCTCTGTTGGTGCAAAACTGATGAGGCCTTTCCGACGGTGATGGCAGAATGGAGGAACTTGTCCGGAGCGTTTTTGGGTTATGAGTAAAATGATCGGCATTTTCTTATCTTACCGAAAGACACCTCAACGAAAATCACATGACGGAAATGAATCATACAATGTATCAGGTCGATGCCTTTACCGACCAACTGTTTGGAGGCAATCCGGCAGCCGTTGTCATACTGAAGCAATGGCTGCCGGATGCGCTCATGCAAAAAATAGCGCTTGAAAACAACTTGTCAGAAACCGCCTTTTTGTGCCAACAAGGATACGGCTACCACATCCGCTGGTTTACTCCCAACAGCGAGGTTGATTTGTGTGGTCACGCAACCCTCGCCTCAGCACACATTCTATTTGAACACCTCAATGCCGAACAATTTGAAATTCGCTTTGAAAGCCGAAGTGGAGAGTTGAGCGTCAAGCGGGAGAGCGATTGGTACACACTGGATTTTCCCACCGACCAGATTCAAGCCAGCCCCATCACAGATGATGTCATCGCCGTGCTCGGTGGCGTGCGCCCACAGGCTTGCTTCCAAGGCAAGGACGACTGCCTGCTCATTTTGGACAGTCAAGCCGCTGTAGAAAACATCCTTCCCGACTTGGTGGAGATCAGACGCCATGACAGAAGGGGCTTCATCGTCAGTGCGCCCGGCGATGAGGTGGACTTTGTCTCTCGTTGCTTTTACCCAGCCTATGGGATTGACGAAGACCCTGTGACGGGCTCCGCGCACACCAGCATGGCTCCTTACTGGGCCGATCAATTGGGCAAATTGGAATTGACCGCTCGTCAGTTGTCAGCGCGAGGAGGATTTCTCAAATGCCGACAATTGGGCAATCGGACCGAGATCAGCGGGCAGGCAGTTACCTACATGGAAGGGACCTTCCGCATTTCGTGACAGATGGTCTTTATCGAGGGTATTTCCCCGATCAGACGGAAGCACCCATCATCTCAACAGACGGCTCCAAACGCCCTGGATACACTTGCAGGGCAACCTCTAGGCAATCCATGGCCTTTTCCAAGTCTTGGACATTTAGGACGTAGGCAATTCGGATTTGCTTTTGTCCCATTCCCTCGGTGGCATAGAAGCCTGGACCGGGAGAGACCATGAGGGTTTCCCCTTGGTGCGCAAAATCGGTGAGCAACCAGGCAGTAAAGCGCTCGGCATCGTCGATGGGCAATTCGATGAAGGCGTAAAAGGCACCGCCCGGCATGTGGCAGGTCACTCCTGGGATGGCTTGCAGTCTGCCGATCAGATAATCGCGCCGCTTTTTGTATTCTGCCTTGACCTCCGTCAGATAATCACCTGGATCATCCAGTGCAGCCTCCGCCAGCAATTGGCCGTAGATGGGCGCACTGAGACGCAGTTGGGCGTAGCGGGTAAACATTTGGATCACATCTGGATTGCGGCTGACTACGGCCCCTACCCTCGCACCACAGGCGCTGAATCGCTTGGAAACCGAGTCGATGACCACCACGTGTTTGTCCAAACCTGGGAGGTTCAATGCCGAGGAAAAGGAGTCGTCATCGTAGCAAAATTCGCGGTACACTTCGTCGACGAATAGAAACAAATCGTGCTTCAAAGCCAGTCGACCGATCTGCTCCAATGCCTCCCGATTGTAAACCGCTCCGGTGGGATTGTTGGGATTGCAAATCATGATGCCTCGGGTATGAGGACCGATGGCTCTTTCAAACGCCTCAATTCCCGGCAGGGCAAATCCATTGTCGATGGTCGAGCTGATGGGTTGGATTGTCACATCCGCCATGCTGGCAAAGCCGATGTAATTGGCATACAATGGCTCCGGCACGATGATTTCCTGCCCTTTTTCCAAACAGGCCAACATCAAAAAGTAAATGGCTTCTGACGCTCCCGAACTGACCACCACTTGGTCATAGGTGACCGAAATGTCGTTTTTGGCGTAATAGTCCACCAGCTTGCGGCGATAAGACGGAATGCCTTGTGCCGGTGCATAGCGAACGATCTTCAGTCGACTGTCCTGCACTGCTTCGAGCGACTTGAGAGGCGTCTGAATATCGGGCTGGCCAATATTGAGGTAGTAAATCTTTTTTCCTGCTTCCTCTGCGTCCAGGGCCAA
The DNA here is from genome assembly GCA_039821145.1 of Bacteroidota bacterium. Lineage (GTDB taxonomy): Bacteria > Bacteroidota > Bacteroidia > Chitinophagales > Saprospiraceae > JBCCSZ01. The sequence continues at coordinate 102,251 of JBCBOS010000012.1, forward strand.
TCCGGCCAGTTTGCGGAAGGGGGAAGCTTGGGTTTTTTGTGCTCTAAGTGATACTTTCGGCATACCAAGGTGTTATTTGATTCTCCTATACGAGCAGTTCGCAAATAAGTTGACCAGGGCGTGGTAAAAACGACAACCTTTGTAAAGTGTAAAGTAGAGGGAATCTGAAGCAAATGCCAGATTATTGGTGCTGTTTTGCTGATTTGGGGAAGATATGTCCTCATTTGTCGCTCTCCCAATCCAAGGATTCGAATGCGGCATCGGGCATGGAAGGTCGAACGAGCACATCGCTGAGTTGGTAGCCTCCTCTTCCAGAAGCCAACAGAATGCCTTCGTACTCATCATATCCTTCCCAAGGGGTGGTGAATCGAGCGACCGTATCGGCTGCATTTGTGTAAAAACTCCACTGGCTCACCAGTCCACCTTCTTTGTCGATGAACACCTCGTAGCGATTTTCCGGCGTCACACCAACTGCCTCGAAAGTGAGGTCGAGCACATCGGCAGAACGGCCATTTTGGGTGGTGTCCGTACGGGCATATTTGAGGGCCACACCTGAGTCTTTCAACTTGTAGGGCATCACCAACCAATAGGAGTCATTGATCCAGATTTCCTTGCCCATCTTGAGGTATTTGGCCAGGGAATCGGGCTCCGTCAGTACCTCTCCTCCTTTGCGCACTTGTCCTTCCTCACTGTGGATGTTGACCAAGAGCGTATAGTCGTCGGGCTCTGATTCGATGCGAACACGTCCCATGAGTTTGTCCCAGTAAAGCTTGCGTCTTCCGAAGAAATTCCATTCGATGAAGCGGGCATTTTCCCAGGCATTGCGCCCTCCCATGCGGGCCATGACAGAGTCGGCCAATGCAATCGCTTTGGCATCAGATGATTCGGCCCGGAAGCCCTCCGCTGCGGGATTGCCAATGATGGGGCTTGGCGCCTCGGTTTGTGGCTGTCCGGTTTCACAAGCCCACAAAAAGACGAGACATAAGATGGATAAAAAGGTAGTGCGTTGCATGTTTTTTGATTTGAAGCTGCGAAGGTAACGGTAATTTTTCAACAAATCTTTTTCCGCTTCGACCAATCTTTCATCTGAGAGAGAATTTGGGCCTTTCCAAGGGAGTTTTTGTGCCCTGATTCAAAGATTTCCCAGACAGTCTGCTTTTCAAAATCACAATTCTTGATTGGAAGCGGCATAATTCGTTATATTTGCGGCACTGAAACCATAAATCTGGCAAAGAAATGTTTGAAAGTTTGAATGAACGGCTGGAATCAGCCTTTAAAAATATAAAAGGTGAGGGCAAACTCACCGAGATCAACATTGCGCAGTCTGTAAAAGAGATTCGTCGTGCCCTTGTGGCGGCGGATGTCAACTACAAAATCGCCAAGGAGTTTACCGACAAGATCAAGGAGGAAGCACTGGGTACCCAAAACGTGCTGTCGGCTGTCAAGCCAGGTGAGTTGATGGTCAAGATCGTCATGGATGAATTGGTGGAATTGATGGGGGGCCAATCGGTCGGCATCAACACCAAAGGAAGCCCAGGCATCATCCTCATCGCCGGACTGCAAGGTAGTGGTAAGACCACCTTTTCCGGAAAATTGGCCAACTTCCTCAAGACCAAGAAAAAGCGCAAGCCCCTGTTGGTTGCCTGTGACGTCTACCGCCCGGCTGCCATCAATCAGCTCAAGGTGTTGGGAGAACAAATCAAAGTTCCGGTCTACACCGAGCCAGAAAACAAAAACCCCGTCGAGATTGCCCAGAATGCCATCGCACACGCCAATGCACACGGTTTCGATTTGATGATCGTGGATACGGCGGGCCGTTTGGCAGTGGACGAGGAGATGATGAACGAGATTGAAAACATCAAAAACGGCATCATCCCCAGCGAAACGCTCTTCGTGGTCGATTCCATGACGGGCCAGGATGCAGTCAACACCGCCAAGGCCTTCAACGAACGCATCAACTACGATGGTGTGGTCTTGACCAAATTGGATGGTGATACCAGAGGGGGGGCGGCCTTGTCGATCAAGTACACCGTTGGCAAGCCCATCAAGTTTGTCAGTACTGGTGAAAAGATGGAGACCATCGACGTCTTTTACCCAGAGCGGATGGCTCAGCGGATTCTCGGCATGGGTGACATCGTCTCCTTTGTAGAAAAAGCCCAGGAGCAGTTTGATGAAAAGGAGGCCAAGCGCCTGGAGAAGAAGATCAAGCGCAACAAATTTGACTTCAACGATTTCCTTTCACAGATTGCCCAGATCAGAAAAATGGGTGACCTCAAGAGTTTGATCAACATGATCCCCGGCATGGCCAAGATGACCAAGGGGCTCGACATAGACGATTCCGCCTTTGCCAAGGTAGAATCCATCATTTTTTCCATGACACCGGAAGAACGCTCTCGTCCGGAATTGCTCAACATGAGTCGCAAAAGACGCATCGCTCGCGGTTGTGGACGTACGATCCACGAAATCAATCAGTTCATCAAACAGTTTGACCAAATGCGCAAGATGATGCACAAGGTGAGTACAGGAAAAGGACTGGGAAATATGATGCGCAAAAAGCGTTGATCAGTTCTTGCCGATGATCCAACTTTCTTCGTCCAGCACTTTGCCCTTGTGGCAGCGCAGGATGCGGGCTGGAAACTGTTCGATGATGCGGTAGTCATGGGTGGCAAAAAGCACCGCTGTATTTCTTTCCTTCGACACATTTCGCAACAACTGCAGGATCTCGTCTGACGTGTCGGGGTCTAGATTGCCTGTGGGTTCGTCGGCCAGAAGGATTTCGGGCTGGTTGAGCAGAGCCCTTGCGATGACGAGGCGCTGTTGTTCGCCGCCGGAAAGTGTATGGGGCATTTTGTGCAGGCAATCGACCAAGCCCACATCTTCCAATACCTGTTGCATTCGCTTTTGTCGATTGGCTGGCGTTTTCCATCCGGTGGCTTTCAAAACAAAAAGTAGATTTTCCTCCACATTCCGATCACTCAATAGGTTGAAGTCCTGAAAGACGATGCCCAGTTTGCGCCGGAGTAATGGGATGGTTTTTCGATTGAGCTTACGCAGGTTGAAGCCCGCCACATGGCCGATGCCGTCCTGAAGAGGAAGCGCAGCATAGAGGGTTTTGAGCAGGCTGCTTTTCCCACTTCCCGTCTTGCCGATCAAGTAGGCAAATTCCCCCTTTTCGATGTCGAGATTGACCTCTTGCAAGACCGTTTTGTCCCCTTGTAGAACAGAGACATTTTTGAGAGTGACAATGGCATTTACATTCATGTGCATCCGCTTGATGGCTTTGTAATCGTCAGGCTTTTGTAAAAATACGAATTCTGATGCGAATTGGCCCTGCCGGGAAAGAATTTTGACGTTTGCGTGATTCTCACACTTCCACTTGGCTTGAAAATGATGTAAATTTACGCCACGCAAAACAGCAAACCATTTGAAACAATTTTGCAAAGGTCGCTATCCATGAATGGATGTTGGAATCCAACTAAAAATTTGGGCTCGCCCCTGTCTTAAAGTCAGAGGCTTCCATAATGGCGCAATTGATTTCTCGTTTTAACCAAAACGACCTTTCGTTGTTTACATTACAAAAATCTAAGCCATGAAGAAGACACATCTCATTGCCATTGCCATCATTGCTGTCGCCATCGGACTGTTGATCTCTCTGTCGGGAGATGTCAGCAAGTACGCTACATTCGAAGAAGCTGGCCGCAGCGGTGAAAGAGTCAAGATTGCAGGCATCCTTTCCAAGGACAAGGCCATGACGTATGATCCAGAAAAGGACGCCAACTACTTCAGCTTTTTTCTCAAGGATTCGGAAGGAGAAGAAAGAGAGGTGGTCTTGTTGGCTGGAAAGCCACAGGATTTTGAGCGTTCCGAACAAATCGTCCTCACTGGGCAAATGCAAGACAATCGCTTCATCGCCACCGACATGCTGATGAAATGCCCCTCGAAGTACAAGGACGAGGAAATCTTTATCAAGTCAAAAGAAAACACCATCTAGTGGGACTGACCACCTGAGTGTGTCCTCATAGATCGTACAAAGCATCTACATGGAATACCTAAACGAGCACTTGCTTCCGGGTCAAATCGGACATTTTCTGATCTTATTGAGTTTTGTCAGCAGCCTTCTGGCTGTGCTTTCCTACGGGATGGCCACCAACAAACTGGAGACACCGGGTCACCAGAGTTGGAGAAACATCGGCCGCATCTCCTTTGGCATTCACGGGTTGAGTGTATTCGGCATCATTGGTCTGATCTTCTTCCTCATGATCAACCAGTATTACGAATACCACTATGTCTGGGCCCACGTGTCGGAAGACCTGCCCATGCGCTACATTTTCTCCGCCTTTTGGGAAGGCCAACAAGGGAGCTTTTTGCTCTGGATGTTCTGGCATGCCGTATTGGGCTTCATCCTTCTGTTCAATGGCGGAAAGTGGGAATCACCTGTTCTCTCCATTTTGGCCTCCATCCAACTGTTCATCGGTTCCATGCTGCTGGGCTTATACGTCGGCAGTGGAGATGATGCGCTTCGGGTTGGCATCAATCCTTTTGTATTGTTGCGAGACGAGATGGCAGCCCCCATCTTTACCCGCTCCGACTACCTGGAAGTCGTCCAAGGAACGGGACTCAATCCCCTTTTGCAAAACTATTGGATGACCATCCACCCGCCGACTCTATTCTTGGGATTTGCTGCCACGGCCATTCCCTTTTGCTTTGCCATAGCGGGTTTGTGGACCAAAGACCACAAAGGATGGCTCAAGCCTGCGCTGCCTTGGTCCTTGTTTTGCGGCGCCATCTTGGGCACGGGCATTCTCATGGGAGGGGCATGGGCCTATGAAGCTTTGAGTTTTGGAGGATATTGGGCTTGGGACCCAGTGGAAAACATGTCTTTGGTTCCCTGGCTGATTCTGATTGCTGGCATCCATACCCATCTGATTGCCAAGGCGACTTCTCACTCCATTCGGAGTACTTATCTGTTTTACCTCTTGTCTTTTGTACTCATCATCTACTCCACCTTCCTGACCCGAAGTGGGATATTGGGCGAGACCTCCGTCCATGCCTTTACGGAGATGGGCCTGGAATGGCAATTGGTCGCTTTTGTGGGCGTTTTTTCGCTGATGTCGCTCGTCTTTTTCATCGCGCGAACGAGATCCATCCCAGTTCCTCAGAAAGAAGAGTCCACCTCTTCCCGAGAGTTTTGGATGTTCATTGGGTCTTTGGTCTTGCTGTTTAGCTCGGCCCTCATCACGGCCTCGACCTCCTTGCCTGTCTACAACAAAATCATGGAGTGGTTTGATCCGATGTACCTCGGCGGAGTCATCAACGATCCGATCGACCACTACAACAAATACCAACTGTGGATTGCCGTTTTCATTGGCTTGCTGTCTGGCGGTACGCAATATTTGCGCTTCAGAGAGGCCAACTGGGCTTCCCATCGACGCAAGTTTGCCAAGCATTTGCTGATCAGCACGGGGATTTCGGCTGCCTTCACCGTTTTGCTGCTGCAGTGGATCGAGGCCAATGCCTGGCAATATGTGTTGCTTCTCTTCACGAGCGTTTACACCGTCATCTCCAATGTCGACTATGTCGTCAGTTTCATGAGGGGCAATTTGAAGGCTGCTGGTTCTGCCGTTTCGCACATTGGGTTTGGACTGATGATCATCGGAACCATTGCGTCGGGGCTCAACAAGCACCACATCTCCAAGAACGAATTTGCCCAGCGGGGATTGATTGAAGGCTTCTCGGCGGAAGACTACCAGAAAAACATCGTCTTGCTCAAGGGCGTGCCCATGTTGATGAGTGGATACGAAGTCACCTATGTTGGCGATACAGTAGACATGTACACCCGCGAGTTTTTGATCAACTACAAAAAGAAAGACCCAAGTGGTACCGTGGTCGAAGAGTTCAATTTGAGCCCCAACATCTTGTACGACAAATCCTTTAGCAAGGTCGCGGCCTCCAATCCATCGACCAAACGCTATTTTAACAAAGACATTTTCACCCACATCTCTTCCCTGCCCCGGGCTGAAATCGATCCCGAGTTTGCCAAGGAGTTGGAAGACAGCATGAAGTACGAAACTTACAACCTCAACATTGGCGATACGCTCTTCACCACCAAGGCCTATGCGATTCTGGAAAGCATCAACCGCCAGCCAGTACATCCGGATTATGTGGCGGAAGAAGGAGATGTCAGTGTTGGCGTCCGCCTGAACTTTCACAAACTCGGCCAGGATACCAGCTGGATGGCAGAGCCTGTTTTGGTGCTGCGCAACAACCTGTTGTTTTACTATCCCAGCCAGCTCAACGACTTGAGTTTGCGGGTGCGCTTGCCGGAAGAAGTTCTCGATTTTGTTTTCAAAGAAGACAAGCTGCTGTCCTACCAGGAATACAAGCTCAAACGAGGCGAAAGCTTCCGCTACAATGGCCATGAGTTCCGCTTTGTCAACTTCAATACCGAAACCTCTCATCCAGAATATACGCCACAAGACGGAGACATTGCCGTAGGTGCCGTTCTCGAAATCCAGCCCTATGAGTCGGAGGAGACGATCTTGTCGGAGCCAGTGTATCTGATCCGTTCTGCCCGCCAGTTTGACTTCAAAGACATCATTCCAGAGCATGGCATTTACGTCCGCTTCACCGGAATTGATCCCAAGACGGAGCAGGTCACCCTGCAAATTGCCCAGTCCGAAAACAAAGGTTGGACGGTTCCGGTCGAAATTGCGGAAGGGTCTCGCCGGGCGGATTACATCGTGATGGAAGCCATTGTCTTCCCGGGCATCAATTTCTTTTGGGTAGGCTCTATCATGATGATGATTGGATTGTTTGTGAGCATGTTTCATCGCATGCAAAGCAAGCGGAAAAGAACGGTGGCTGTCTGATGAGTAATGGCCCCAGTATGGTACTGATCGGAGCGGGAAATGTGGCCCACCACTTGGGGCACAGGCTCGTCGAGCAAGGATTGACTGTCCGGCAGGTGTACAGCCGCCGCATGGGCAAAGCAAGGCGGCTGGCTCGATCTCTAACAGCTGAGGCGACCAAACAAATCGATCAAATTGATCCCACCGCAGATTTGTACATCCTGGCGGTAAAAGACGACGCCATCGAACAGCTGGCCGACCAACTTGAAAAAAGACTGGCGGCCCACAAGCCCTTGATTGTACATACCTCTGGCGCCACCCCCAGCCACATCTTCAAGGGGCGGTTCAAACGCTATGGCGTCTTCTATCCATTGCAAAGCTTTTCCATGGAACGCGACTTGGACTTTTCGACCGTCCCTTTGTGCGTGCATGCCAATCGGAAGGCAGACCGTCAGCTGTTGTTGCGGCTGGGAAAACGACTCTGCAAAAACGTCTACCTCATCGACGATGCCCAGCGGGCTGTCTTGCATGTAGCCGCAGTCTTTGTCAACAACTTCAGCAATCACCTCTTTCGCATTGGTCAGGAAATTTGTGAAGCAGAAGGACTTTCTTTTGATTTGTTGCGGCCCTTGATTTTGGAAACGGCTCGCAAGGTACAAGAGCATCCGCCAGCAGCAATGCAAACGGGACCAGCCATTCGGCAGGACGAAAAAACTTTGGCCCGACATCTGAATTACCTCGCTGGCTCGGCTGACCATCAGCAGATTTACCATATCTTTACCCAGCACATTCGCCAATTGCCAACAGGTGATTGATCATTTGTCCAACCAAACCTCTCCAACATGCGCATCGTCGGCAACATCGACCATCCCAGTATGAAGATCACCATCTTCCAGATGGATAACAAGTTATCCGTCAAATTTGAAACGGGGCTTTATGAGCAGACCTATAAATTTCGGGCGGGCGACCAGACAGATACGTCGGAGGACATGCGGGAGTTGGTAGATGCAGAGTTTCAGCAGGCAGTGCTGGAACAATTCCAGCAACTGCACCGCCTCAAAATGCAGGCACTCAATCGACGAAGGGCCAGCGAAGGGGAGCGCTTTGAGGAAATTATCTAGAGCGTGCTTGGGATTTAGTAATTGAGCTTATTCGTACACTTATTCGCTTATACTTCCTTCCCAAAATCCTCATTTAGCTAAGGCTAAACTCCGGTTTTGGTGCGTCGTCTAAACAAATAATTGAACAAAGCGCTACAAAGACCAAATGCCCAAGCACGCTCTTAACTCTCCATCGCATTGAGCATCTGCTCCGTGTTTTCGACACTACCTATCGACTGTCTTCATTTGCCTCTGCAGTGATCGTGATGGTTCCACCAAGGCTACTGTTGCCACCTTTGATGACTTTGGTTTGTTGGCTGGACAGCAAGATGGAAGCATCTTTGCTCTGTTGAATTGATCTCTTCTTCATAAGTCTAAGATTTTTTGTTTTACAATAAACGCTTCAACGGCCTTCGTCTTCGCAGTCTGCTACGCGAACGATGGCTTTGGGTACTGGCTTGGTATTGCCGCCTTTTACTTGTTGGCTTTGCTGATGGGTCAACGAGCGGTAGGTGCGAGTATCCAATCGATTTTGTCTATTCTTCATAAGTCTAAGATTTTGCGTTGATGGAATGGCTCAGCGGGTTTCTTCATCCGCATCAATGGTAGAGGTATTGGCCGTAGCCACAGGCTGATTGTTGTTGCCGCCTTTGATCTGCTTGATCTGTGCTGTACTGAGATGCATCAGTCTGTTCCGGAGAGATGGAAAATGTTGCTTTTTCATGGTTCATACTTTTGATGGTGAAAGAAAAATCAGCGAGTTTCTTCATCTGCATCAATGGTCGAACCATTGACAGTGGCCACAGGTTGGTTGTTGTTACCGCCTTTGATGGAAGAAGATTGTGTCGCTGTCAGAGCGATGGATGAAAAACGGGAGAAACTCCCCTTTTGATGGGTCATGTTGTTTAGTTTTTAGCTTAAAAATGTTGTTTACTATTCGGCGGCAATCTAAAAGAGCTTGGGTGCTCTATGTAATTTATAACGACACTTGGCCATTGAATATTCTTCAAAAGCAGAATTCTGGGCTGGCAGTTGGCTGCAGCAATCCAATCCATTTGAGAAAAGTAAGCAATCCTACAACTGGATCAACTCATTTTTGACGGCGAAAATCACCAGGCCAGCCGTGTTGCGAACACCGGCTTTTTCCAATAGATTTTTCCGATGGCCTTCCACTGTACGGGCACTGATGTACAATTTTTTGGCAATTTCGGCAGTTGTCAATTCCTCGCAGATGAGGCGCAAAACCTCAAGCTCCCGAGGAGTCAGTTGAAGAGCGGGGTTGGTAGACATAAAGCTAGGGGGAATGTCGGTTTTTTGTTGTAGGCCCTTTAGCAAGGCCTTGGAAACATAATCATTGAAATAAAGATCCTTGTTGAGCACAGAATCTATGGCCTCCTTGAGAATGTGTGGCTCCTCATTTTTGAGCAAATATCCATTGGCACCGATCTCCATCATGTGGGTGATGAGGCGTTCATCATCGAACATGGAGAGCAAAATCACTTTGATGTTGGGGTATCGTTTCTTGATTTCTTTGGTGGCTTCCATGCCATCCATGACGGGCATTTTCATGTCCATCAATACAACGTCGGGGGGATTGTGTGGGATGGCATCGAGCAATTCCTGCCCGTTGGAAACTTCGATGATCAAGTCGATGTCATCAAAATCCTGAAGGATGTACTTGAGTCCTCGCAGAAAGAGGACCTGATCATCGGCTATGGCAAGTTTGATTTTGCACATGATGAAATTTGGGGTTTAGAAAGTGACCGTTGTTGTAAGGTGTACCGGTATGTTGCGCAGCATCCCAATGCTCAAAAAGGATGTCATTGCAACTGGAAATCAGGCGATGGCTTGCCGTTTGCAGTTTCTCTTTGTAGTAAGCTCAAGTATAGTTCGAGAGAAAACCCTTTCTCGGGAGCAGAATGAAGTTGAAGACTTGCCCCCAGAAAGCTGGCCCGGGACTCTATGCCTCTGAGTCCCAATCCCTCCTGTAAGGTAGCATCTTTTTGCCAATTTTCCAGATCAAATCCCTTCCCATCATCGCGATAAGTCATTTGAAGATGGTCCTGTTCAAAGATCATGTGCAACTGGATTTCACTGGCGTCGGCATATTTCAGGCTGTTGTTGATCAACTCTTGTACCATTCTGTACAGGGCAAACTCTTTTTGCTCATCGATGCGGCGCACTTCATTGCAATGGAAGACAAATTTGATCTGCCCCAAGTCGTTGATCCGCTTGGCCAGGTCCTCCGTGGCGGCGATGAGTCCAAAGCGTTCGAGATTGGTGGGCATCAGATCGCGGGTGATCCGGCGGATGTTGTCAATGGTGTCGTCCAATATGCTGCCTGTCTCTTGCTTGATGAAATTGAGGTCTTTTTCCGTTTTTTTGCCATCCAAGCGATTGACGTACAACTTGGCCGCCGACAGCAAGGCGCCAATCCCATCGTGCAACTCCTGGGCAATCCGTTTGCGCTCGGCCTCTTGGCCCTGCAACAAAAAAGCCAGAGAACGCTTTTGGTGATCCAACTCCATTTGCTGCATCTTTTCCTGCTGGGCCAACAAGCGACGCTGGTAAAACACAAAGAACAAAATGACGGCAACCGCCAAAATCAGCATCCCAATGATGCCCAAGAGAAGCAAAAATGCAATGTTGTTTTCCGTAGGTTGATCCATAGGCCTTATTTGACGGCTCCCCTAGAATTGACAGACAGGGCAATGATGTAAAACAAGTTGAGCAGCACATTGAGAATGGCATGAATGCCCCAAAAGGTATAGCTCAGCTTGATGGACGGCATGATGTAATTGCTGAAAATAAAGATAAATAAGCTGGCAGAAAAATAGATCAACAAGCCCACACTTATCCAAAAAAGAGGCAGTTTTTCCAGGCGCTGAATGACGACCTCCTTCATGATTTTGTAAAAGAAGGTGACGGAAAAAAAGATCATCAATAGACTTTCCACTGCCCGCGTATAGGCATTGAACATATTGAGTGGTTCGAGAAAAATCGTACTGAACACCGCAAAGCAGCTGAATGCCACCAATAGGATGTTGATCGTTTTTTCGCCAATGACATTGCCCAGTACTTTGCGATAGATCAAACCAATGAGGATGACTTCGATGAGTGTGTAAATGTGAAAGATGAACAAGTTGTTGTAGATGGAAAATACCTTGACCACCACCATGGCCATCACATCGGCGACGGCCCCCAACAAAATGACAAAGGCCAAGCGCTTTTGGGACCAATCAAAGCGACGAAAAAAGACGATGGCCAAAATGAAGGGCACAAAAATGGACCAGGCCGACAACTTTGCTAAACTCAGGGACAATTCTTCGCTCATGGCTTCACATTTACTTCGATGGAATCTCATCCGCCGGAAAAGACGCCCGCAGGCTCCTCCCCCGGCAGATGCATTTCCTGCACATTATTGACAATAAGGTGGACAAGGATATGCGTACTCAAATACAGCCCCCGTCGTACTGTCTTGGTCCACGATGATGGGAGGACCGTAGGACTTGATGGGCAAAATTTGCATGATCATGTGAAAGGCAAAAGGCGTGTTGAGCTTGGGCAAAATGACCCCCAGATGAAGCGCCAGTAGCAAATCCTCCCCTGAATTGTTTGCACTTTTCCACATCTCGTATACATCTGCCAAATCAGCTGCCGAGAAATTGTAGCTCTTCACCCTGGCCACCTCCTCAATGACTTCCCCCGAAAACAAATCAGGTATCTGTGCATCTGGTGTTTTGCACCACTCGTAGATGAACAAATTGGCCGTATTGGGCGAAATGACGCTTTCATTGACCTGACCAGATACGCTGGTGGCATTGAGATACAAATTATTTCCGCTGATCATTCCATCTGAATTGGGAGGATTGGGATACAGTCGATCGCTCAATCGCCGCATGGAATTGGAAGACCACACCATCTTTTTGCAATTGGCGAAAGGCGCCAACCCCGCATCCGTCAGCAGTTTGGCAAATGGGTTGAAGGGAGGAGAATCTTCCTGAACCACTCCACTGATGTATTTCGGATCGCACCCCAGGTAGAAGCGCAACTTCGCGTTTGCACGCTCTGGCTTCGTCAGGGCTTTGTACTGATTCATGATGCTGTCAAAATCCGCCTTGGTCAGGTAGTAGGTCACCGCCCGCTGGGTTTGCAGCAGGCCATTTCCAGCGGGATCAAAGAATACATAAAATGCATTGGCAATCTCACCAGCTGTCAATTTCATCCATCTGGTAAAATACTTTTGTGCCTCGGTTGTGGTGTCTTCTGACATGGTTTTCTGCACTTTTTTCACAAACTCGTGGTCTCGTTCAAATCTAGACATAGAAGGGTGTTTTATGATTTTGTAAATAGAATTATTGGATAAATCTATTCAACTCATTGGAAGCAAGCGGGCAGTTTCCTTTCGTCAACCAGATGTCCAAGGGCAATGACAAGATAGTGAATCACCTGACACTTTGAGGACATAACAATATATACCAGTAAAATCGGGGGATTTCCCCGGTGGGACAATGCGTACTTTCCCCTGATCCAGACAGCAGTAGGTTTTCGAAGCCTTCCCCCCTCGCCTACTTGTTTTGCCAAATGACGGGTTTTCACTCTTTTCCCCCGCCCCCTTCTGCTCGTACCTTTGACTCAACATTTTCATTCAACCCAATCATTTTTCAACCCGCACAGACAGTTTTACCGCGCTCTCTGCACACAGTAGAGCCTGTAGACTGCTGTACAAAAAACCAATCGCGTTATGACAACCAAAGGAAAAAGCAGCTCAAAAACCCGCATCAATTCATTGCAACACCTTGCCATTTCTTCCACCCAAAAAAGTCAGGTGAAGGGCGGAAGCATCATTGAAGAAGTCATCGAAGTGTGAAAGCAATCATAGACAGTATGGCCTGCGATTGACAAAACCAAATCTGATCAGCTGGCCGATGACGGACAGAGCGTCGCTTCTTCTCTCTGTCTGTCATTTCTTCATCTTTTTGAGCAACCAACTTTTCAAAATCACATTCTGACAGTCCTCCAACTGCAGCCGAATGCGCTCCCGCTTTTTGTCCTGGTATTTTGAATTGGCAATCCGCCGAATGAACTTGGCGAAATTGAGGTAGCCTTCCGCCTTGTCTGAGGCCAGACGTTGGTTGTTGCGGATGTATTTTTCGTAATTGTTGATCTGTGCATTGAGCAAATCAAAATAGGAGTCATCGCTGAGCAAGAGCTCCAGATAAGACCTGAGCAAAAGTCCTTTGGCGCTCAAGCTTTGCAGCATTTTGGCGAAGCGGTGGGTCGCCAGCAGTTCGATGGTCCGATTGTAGTCGGCCTTGAAAAAAGAAGCAACAGCCAGGCTGAGCGTGACGGCATCCTCCCGAATGTTTTCATCCAAAGAGCCTTCGTATTGCTGAATGAATTGCTCCGTCCAGTCAAACTCCCCAAAGGTGGCACCCAGTTTGACGATGTTGCTGAAAGTGGTCTCTGTCAGATCGTACTCCCCCTTCAACAATCCCTTTTCCAAGCCAAACTTGTAGTGTTCAAAGCATTGTCGAGCATAGGCCGAATGCCCGCGATTGAATTTGCGCAAACAGAAATTGAGCAAAATCAACAAGATGTCTCTTTGTGTCTGGGGGCGAATGCGGTCAAAGGACAGCAAAAAGGCCTTGGAAAGTTGTTCGTACAACTCGTGCTGCTTTTGTGGCCCTTGCAACTGATTGAGTGAGACAAATAGCTCGAACAGTTGATTGCGACTTTCAAAACTCTGATGTCCCACCTCCAAGACCTCCTCATAAAAGCGAATGCTGTTGTCCTCGGCCAGCGTATTCATGCGCTCTCGGATCGAAGCGGCAAATTGCACCTTGGACAAGCTGAAATACGCATCCAAATTGTCCATCGCCAGGTAAAGCGTATCCATTTCAAAGACTTGCTTGTTGGTGTGCGGGTGCCCATACAAGTCCCAGTACAATTCAATCCGTTGTTTGTAATAGTGCTGATCGCGAAAATTCTCCTCCTCCAATTGATCGAGTAAATCGAGGGTCTTTTTCTGGAACAAATCGTACAAATTGCGTCTACCCAATTCTTTGGCCAAGATTTTTTCTCTGTGAAAGGAATCCGTTTGGAGGTGCCTTGTCACCAAAAAAGATTCCACCAGGCGGGCCAAGCGATGCATCAATAAGCGCAGCCGTTGGACGTCGAAAGCTTCCTTGGGAAAGAGCTTTTTGAAGACCAATTCTTTGTCCATCTGGGGGTGATCCAGGCTCGGATGATACTTGCGGAGGTACTCAAAAAGTCGGACGATGTGTTGGTTGGAATTGTAAAAGGGCGACTGGACAAACTTGTAAAACCATCGAATTTCCTCACTGTTCAAAGATCGGAGTAGAATGACCAATTTACTTTGCTGCATTTTTTGAAATTACTCAGAAGTTACATTTACACCTAAACGCCTGTCAAACAAGCATTTAAAAAAAATCATCCTGTAAAATACAATATTATTTCGAAATTTGAATACAGATCTTTCCCTGGTACCTCAAAGCGGAAGGCTTAATTTAGAGTCAGCTTTTGATAGATTTCATTCAGCAAGGAAAAAGCTTACCAGGATCAAGTTTCTGAGAGTTTTGACATGAATGAGCATATGGATGCAAATGATCTTCACAGATCAACAGTTTTTTAGGCAATCAATGCCGCTCAGGCCTTCTTTTTTGCGAATACCTAGCAAGGCTCTGTATAACCCCAAATGACAAATGTTCCCATCAGTATCTTCTGCGGAAGGTGCTGGGGGACGTCATTTACGCGCCCTCCGCAGGCTCAATCAAGTCCCATAGATTTCCGTACAAATCGGCAAAAACAGCCACCGTGCCATACTCTTCCTTGGAAGGTGGCCGAACGATGCGGATGTCGTGGTCCAAAAGATTTTGATAATCTCGCTCAAAGTCATCTGTGAACAAAAAGAGAAATACCCGGCCACCGGTCTGGTTGCCCACCCGGCTGCGCTGCTCCTCGCTGGCGGCTTTGGCCAACAGCAGACGACAACCTCCCGAGGCTTGTGGACTGACCAATACCCAGCGTTTGACATCGCTCAGGCGGGTGTCTTCAATGAGGTGAAAATGGAGTTTTTGGGTGTAGAATTCAATGGCCTCGTCGTAGTCATCTACCACCAGGGCCATCTGGGCAATGTGTCGATTCAATTTTTCTTATTTTAGTAAGTGAGCGATGTATTGAGAGGCAAAATACCAAATATTTCTAACGATAAATAAACGAATCATGGAACAAAAGACAATGCCAGAAATTGTAAAACTGGCCTCAGATCAATTTTCGGTACAAAATGCCACTAACCCCATTCATTCCGTTTCGGAGCTCTCTGATGTGTTTTCTCCACCGCATCATGGACCGCGAAATGTTCCCATTGGTGTGCAAGGGGTCGATCACGGCGACAACTTCACCCATTTTCCCATTGTGACATCGGGTACGTACTTTTTGTTTTTGCCCCACGAATACCAGGCAGTCGAAGTATTTGACATGCACTACCATGGTCCTTCCCAGCAAGGGCCCAGCTATTTTCCCATAGAACTCGAAAGCTTATCAGAGGAAGACCTTGCGGGAAGCCCTTTCAAGCAAGGATTCAAAACCAAATCTACTGTCATTTTCAATCAGAACTCCCCACAACCCATTGCCATCCATTTCAGCGTGAAATCTGATGAGGACGAGTTCCTCCTGAGATACATCGTTGTTGGAGGCTGAGAGCTTTTTCAGAATTTGGGATTATTTGCGAAAATGAAAGATTTTGGCATCAGATAAGTGATATTTTGAAAGGCATAGCCACGCTACGGCTTGAAAAATTCACGCGATATGATGACAAAAGGATCATTTGCAGCATCAAAATTTTAAATCTGAAAAAGCTCTAGGAAAGGAAATGATCTACGTTTGGAGCCTACCACTCGAAAAGTTGTAGGCTCTAAACAGGATGGTTTTGCACAAGGCTATATGTCTCGGAAGTAGCCACTCTCTCGGGCATAGTAGATGCCGACGATCAACAAAATGAAGAACAGGACAGTGATGGAAATCTTGATCCAGGACAATGGTTTTTTGCCATAGACTTTACCTGTTTGGCCATTGATGGAGAAGCGGTAAATTTTGTTGTTGTACTTGTAAGAACAAATCCAGGCCGGCAGAATGATGTGCTTGAAGGTCTGGTCGGACTTGCTGCTGCTGACATGTAGGTTTCGCTGGGTATCGCCTCCGAGTTGAGCAGAACACATGTGGCGGATTTTGCCATCCATGATGGAATCGGCCACCTGGTAGCCATCGTCCACTTCCAGTCTGTACACTTCAGCTTCCCAGCCCACCATCAGTCGGGGATCAAAGTTGACCACCTCTTCCAACCGATACGGCAAAATGCGCTCGACAAAGCTTTGTTCCAATCCTCCGGAGGCCACCACCAGGATGTCGTCAAAGAAATGGCTCAAATGACCAGAGCGCCGCGTCCAGCGGACCTTTTGCACCTGCCGTTGCTCAGTTTGTCCATTGACACGCACCGTTTCGGTCTCATAATAATAGGTTCCGGCTTCTCCCTGCCAGTCTGATTCTGTCTGCGCATCATAGGTCCAAAAAGGGATGTACATCCCATGAAGGTCTTCAATGGCAGCCAGCTTTTTGAGCTTGTTGGGGTGAAAAACACCTTGTTTGATCCACTGCTTGAATATCCGAATGGCCTCGTCGCGGCTCATGTAGAAGGGAATGATGCCAGAGGGTTTGACGTATTTGTGCTCGTAGGCCTCCACGTTGATCTTGTCGGAGCCACAAAATCCACAGCCCACCTTGACTTTGTCTTTCTCCACCATGAAGACCGCCCCACAATTGCTGCAGTCGACCACCTTTTTGCCACTCTCTTCCGGCACGTAACTCGCCTTTTTGTGAATGGCCTCTGAGAGTGACAACTCCACCACTTTGTCATTGGTATTGTCGACCTCCTCCTGATAGCCGCAGTATTTGCAAGAAATTTTCTTGTGTACGGCAGAATAGGCCAGTTGCCCGCCACAGGATGGGCAGGACGAACTGACAATATTTTCGATTGATGAATATTCTTTTTCGGGTTCCATGTAAGGCAATGAAGGCAATTAGAGCCTGGCCAATAATTCGGTTTTCTTGCTATTGAATTCTTCTTCTGTCAAGATGCCAGCCTCTTTGAGCTGTCCCAATTCCTTGAGCGTGGACATCACCTCTTCGCGCGTCATGGCTTTGGAGGAATTGTCCTGGCTTTGCGGTGCCTGGCTTTGGGCTTGCTGCTGTTGTTGCTGCTGGTTCATCATCATATTGGCCATCCCAAATCCCATGCCCATTCCGATGCCTTCACCAGCTCCACCCCCCGGATTTTCGGCTGCCTTTTCGATGGCATTGGCCGACTGGAACTGGGTGAATTTGTTCATGTCGCCCACCATGTTCATATTGGTCATCTTGTCGTAGAAGGCCTCCACTTCTTTGGGAAGGGACGTGCTGCTGATCTGGAATTTGGTCAATTCGATGCCGAAGGGGTCCAGGTCCTTTTGCAGGACAGGAGCAATCTTTTCACCCAATTCTGAGTAATTGGCCACCATGTCGAGCACAGAAATGCCTGCTTCGGCCACTGCTTCGGCAAACTTGGGTGCGACGATGTCTCGCATGCGGGACTCAATGTCCGAAATTCGAACAATCTCGTGGGTACCAGCAAACTCAGTGAAAAACTTCTTGGCGTCCTTGACCTTGACGAAATAGGCGCCATGGGCCTTGACCCGGACTTGCTTGAATTCTGGGTCTCTGAGGATGATGGGGTTGGCAGTGCCCCATTTGAGGTCGGTAAATGTGCGGGTGGACAGGAAGTAGACATCGCATTTGAAGGGCGAATCAAAGCCTTTGTCCCAATTGCGGAGGCTGGTCATGACGGGCATGTTCTCCGTGATCAATTTGTACATCCCCGGTTCGAATTCGTCGGCAAAGCGGCCTTCATCGAGGAAAAGAGCAGTTTGGGATTCTCTTACTGTCAGGGCAGCACCGTATTTGATGTTGGCATCTTTGTCCGGGAATTTCCAAAGGACGATGTCTTTGCTTTGTTCTACCCAATCGATCACCTCAACCAATTCTCCACGAATGAAGTCGAATAAACCCATAGTTTGATGGTATTTTAAGGATGAAAAAAATAGATAATGCTAATATATACAAAACAGCGCCCCTACACCACATTTTTTTCGATGAAATGGCTTGGAGAATCGTCGATTTCACTCCAAGGAGGGCTCTTGCTCTTGGGTTCAATGTCGCTGGATCAGCTGGAGGGGACTTCTTTGGAGGGTTCCAATATGTAGGGATTGCTGATGGTATTTTTCCCGAAATGGACCAACATTTCCGACAGATCGTGCTCGTTCAATCCCTTTTGCTTGAGGACTTTGCGGACCTGAGGCTGTTTGAGGCTGGGAATGCGGCTGGCAAAAAAGGGAGGCAGGACTTCTGACTCGTACACCCGATTGACATCCGGAAAGACCTTTAAAGGCTGTATCTGGCTTTGGGAGCGAAACCAGTTGGAGTATTGAAAGCGCCAAATCCCATCCACATGACTGAGCAAACCGATGGGCTTGCCCTTGAATTTGAGGACAAAGCGAGTCTGCTTTTGTACCTTGACCTGAAGGGCATGGGTCTCCCTCATGGACTCGGGCAAGAGTCGGCGGTAAACAATTGTGATGATTTTCCTAAATGTTGCCATGTGCAAAATCCAATGCTTCTATGTCTAAACACACAAGTGTGCCAAAATGGTTTTGTGCCTTCTTCGCAGACATTCTACAACTAAAAGTAGCCTTTTCTCAGAGAAGAGTCCAGTAAATTCTTCCAAAACTCCCTCTATGCAATGGGCCAGCCTGTCTTCGGCAAAGAAGTCTTCGATGGCTTTTCGCGACAATCCGATTTCGGACTGGTACAAAAGCTTCACCAAATCGAAATGGTTAATGGTCTTTTGCTCGTCCCAGCAAATCTTTGGGGTGCTCTTGTGCAAGTAGGCAGTAAAGGAACGCTCGGTTCCCTTTGGATGTTGGGTGAGTTTGTCGACATAGTCTTCCGTGCGGTTCCAAAACAGCCCCCTCGCTGTGTCGTAAATGGGTGCAAAAAAAGGTCGATGCCGATTGTTGATGTCTTCGACCACGCCCCAGTTGTAAAAATGCCGATCGTTGTTGCCAATCAAGGCATCGTACAACAACATGTACAAATAATCGGTAAACAAGTCCTCCCAATCGTCGGGATACAAATGGTGCAAGGCCCGTTTGGTCAACTGAACACTGATGACTTTCTTGGTCAGCCTCGTTCGTTCAATCTCATCCATGATGGAGCGATCCACCTGCCAATAGCCCGCATAAATCTCAGCCCCGTGAACCAGAATTTGGTTTTTTGTCAAAAAGTAACGACTCATGAACCGCAGCTGCCCCGAAATATAGGCAATCCTCGAACTGGACATGCGCAAGCCCAAATGAGTCCCAATGCGATTGAGCAAATACTCGGTCAAGGACTCTGAAGGATACCATTTGTGTCCAGTCTTTACGATATACAAGGGCCACTTTGCCCGATTGGCCTTCCTCACTTTGCCATATTCGTACACCTTGAGCAATTCCTTGGGGGCATCACCTCCCACAGACACATCGCTGACCACAGAATAGTGTGCGTTTTTGAGAGTGTCAATCTTTTGCTTTTGAGGAATGGCAAAGCCCGACTTGTTTTCCAATGTTACATATGCTAGGCTCATGATGTTGTGGGTGCTTCTACGATCAAACAAGCTGCTTGCATAACAAGGAAGCCACCCAATAGGTTCCGTTCAGGCCTTGGTCCTTTATTGATTCATGACTTTTTCCTGGTGATTGATGGACTCTTCATGGATGGCTCGGAGGAATTTTTGGATGAATTCCCCACTCAGTCCATGGTTGGCTCCTTTGTGAATGGCCTTTTGAAGAATCTCGTTCCAGCGTGTGGGCTGAAGGATGGAGATGTTGTTTTGCTTTTTGTACAAGCCAATTTGCTCAGCCACCTCCATGCGCTTGCCCAGCAGGGTCAGCAATTCGTTGTCCAGGTTGTTGATGTGGCCGCGAAGATCGTCCAGGTTCTGCAGAAACTGTTGATTGTCGGTCGTCGGAACGCGATAGACCAATTCGCTGATCATTTGAAGGTAAACATCTGGGGTGATCTGTTGCTTGGCGTCGCTCCATGCCTCGTCTGGATTGGGATGGGTCTCAGTCATCAGGCCGTCGAAGTTGAGGTCCATGGATTTTTGGGCGATTTCGGCCAGGATGTCCCGGCGACCACAGATGTGGCTGTTGTCGCAAATGATGGTCAGATTTGGAAAGCGGCGCATCAATTCGATGGGAATTTGCCACATGGGATCGTTGCGAAATTTGGAATTGCCAAAGGAAGAAAAGCCCCGATGAATGACCCCGATCCGGCGAATGCCTGCCTTGTAGATGCGCTCAATGGCTCCAATCCACAGGCTGAGATCGGGATTGATTGGGTTTTTGATCAAGACCGGAATGTCGATCCCTTCCAAAGCATCAGCCACCTCCTGTACGGAGAAGGGATTGACCGTCGTGCGAGCGCCCAACCAGACCACATCTATTCCATATTTGAGGGCTTCGAATACGTGTTGCTTGTTGGCCACTTCTGTGGTGACCTTCAAGCCAACCTCTTCCTTCACCTTTTTGAGCCACTTGAGCCCTACCGTCCCCACACCTTCAAAGCTCCCCGGGCGGGTGCGCGGCTTCCAGATGCCTGCCCGAAACAGATCGACGCCCTTGCCGACCAATTTGTGAGCCGTTTCCAGCACTTGCTCCTCCGATTCGGCACTGCAGGGTCCAGCGATGAGGAAGGGACGGTCGTGGTTGTCGTCCAGTACCTTTTCAATTTGCATTTCCATGTTATCTACTTTTTAAGATTTTCTTGATCTGATTGGCTTGTTCTATGATGTTGTAAAATTGGTCAAAGTTGCGTTTGATCAGCAGGGAGCGAAAGCGCGCCAGGGTGTTGATGTGCTCATCCAAGACGTCCAGCACATTGTCGCGGTTTTGCTCAAAAATGGGAATCCACATGTCAGCCGAGCTTTTGGCAAGCCGCACCGTGGAATCAAACCCACCACTGGCCAGCTCAAAAATCCGGTCTTCGTCCTTTTCCTTTTCCAAAACTGTCAACGCCAGCGCAAAGGAACTGATGTGGGATATGTGAGAGACATAGGCTGTATGGATGTCGTGGGATTGTGCCTCCATCAAAACAACTCGCATGTTGAGTGCCTTGTACAGCTCTCGGATGGTCTCGACCGCCTCCGGCAAGCTGTTTTCAATCTCACACAGTACTGTGCAATTTCCGTCAAACAAATTGGGAATGGCTGCCTCTGGCCCGCTGAACTCCGTGCCCGCCATGGGATGGGTGGCCACAAATTGGGCCCGGCGCGGATGATGTGCCACAGCTGCCATGATGGCCTGCTTGGTCGATCCTACGTCTATGACCACCTGTCCGTCTCGAATGCTGTCGAGCACCTTGGGCAATACTTTCACAATGGAGCCCACCGGAATGGACAATATGATGATGTCGGCAGCCGCTATGCCCTCCTCAAAGGGCAGGTCTCTGTCGATCAATCGCCGACGAATGGCCTTGTCCAGATTGTCCTGACTCTGATCGATGCCAATGATCTCATCGGCAAAGCCACTTTCTTTCAGGCTGATGGCCATCGATCCGCCGATCAACCCAATGCCTATGATGCTAATTGTCATGTTTGTTCTTTCGTTTTTGTTTGGGTGTATTGGGTTCATTGCCCGGCAGCGACCTTGTTTTGGGTCGATTCTGACCGAAGTCGTTGAAGCACCTCCTCAAAGGTAGACTGCTTGTTGCAGAGAGAAACTCGAACGTAGGCATCTCCCTGGGAGCCGAAAATTCCTCCTGGTGTCAGAAAGACATCGTGTTGGTACAAGATTTCATCGGACAATTGGTAGCCATTCTCATAAGCCGAGGGAACAGCCGCCCAGACAAAGAGTCCGCATTGGTCCTTTTGGTATCGACAGCCCAGCAGGTCGAGCAACTCAAATGCCTTTTGTCGACGTCTTTGGTAGATTTCGTTGAGACTTTTGTACCAAGAAGCTGGATTGTTCAAAGCCGAAACCGCCGCCAATTGCATGGGGCGAAACATGCCAGAATCCATATTGCTCTTGAAGCGCAAAATGGTCGCCAGGCGCTCCCGATCTCCTGCCAACATCCCAATTCGCCAACCCGCCATGTTGTGCGATTTGCTGAGTGAATTGAGTTCCAAGGCCACCTCCATGGCTCCCTCGACGGACAAAAGACTCATCGGTTCGTCGTTGAGAATGAAGCTGTAGGGATTGTCATTGCAAAGCAAAATGTGGTGCTTGCGAGCAAAAGCGATGAGTCGTTCGAAAAAACTCCGGCTGGCCTTTGTCCCGGTGGGCATGTGCGGATAATTGACCCACATGATCTTGACCCGGCTCAAATCCTGTTGTTCCAAAGCATCCAAATCGGGCATCCAATCCCGGTCGGCATCCAGCTTGTATTCGAGCACCTCTGCCCCTGCCAACAAGGCTGCAGAGCGATAGGCTGGGTAGCCGGGGTTGGGAATCAATACCTGATCGCCAGCTTCGAGATAGGTCATGGAAATGTGCATGATGCCTTCCTTGGAGCCGATGAGTGGCAAAATCTCCCCCTTGGGATCCAGTTCCACCTCGAAAAAGCGTTGGTACCAATTGGCAAATGCCTGTCGAAGTTCTGGGATGCCTATGTAGCTTTGGTATTTGTGATTGTCGCTGGACTTGCTTTCGTTGACCAATACATCAATTGCATGGTAGGACGGCATGAGGTCAGGGCTGCCGATGCCCAGATTGATGATGTCCTTGCCCGATTCGCGAAGGCGGGCGATTTCTTTGAGCTTGGTCGAAAAGTAGTATTCTTTGATCTGAGCGATCCGACTGGCGGGTTTAATATTCATGATGTTGTCCGATTTTATACTTTCCTAAAATATTGAGGTTGCGGGTATTGGCCTGGAGGGCCACGATGGTTTTGTTGTAATCGTCGGGAGAGGGCAACACAAAGTCTACAAAGAATAGGTATTCCCACTGGCTGCCCACCACGGGCATGGATTGGATTTTGGTCAGGTTGGCCCGCCGATCGGCCAGGGTTGCCAGCACTTGGTGCAGGCTTCCTACCTCGTGTTTGAGGGTAAAGGATACGGAGACTTTCTCTACGGCTTCTTCTGTGGGTCCGTTGCGGTCCAGGATCAGAAAGCGGGTGTAATTTTGCTTGTTGGTCTCAATTCCATTTCCTACGATTTCCATGCCATACAAGCTGGCGGCCAAAGTGGAGGCGATGCCACCGATGTGTCGGAGCTGTCCGTCGCGTATCCGCTTGGCACTCAAAGCCGTATCTGTTGTCTCCACCAAGCGGATGTGTGGATGCTGTCGGAAAAAGGCCCGACACTGGGCGATGGCCATCGGATGGGAATGTACCTCCTGCAATTCCTCAATGGCAACACCGGGCAGCACCATGAGGTTTTGTTTGATGCGAAGGTAGACCTCCCCGACGATGTGCAAATTGGCCTGATGGATGAGCTGGTAGTTGTACAAAATACTCCCGGCAATGGAGTTTTCGATGGCCATGATGGCACCATCACTCTGTTCGTCATCTTGTGCCATTACCACCAAGTCATCGAAAGTATTGGCAGGTACGATGGTCAATTCCTTTTCCTGGAAGAAAAAGCGGGCGGCTATTTCATGGAAGGCACCATAATAGCCTTGGATGACGATTCGCTTTGCTGCTGTTTGTGTAGATGCGGTCACTGTTTCTAGTTTTTCGAGTCACAAAAAAAGCTCCTGTTGAGGAGCTTCTGATGGCGGCACATGGGCCTTGGTGTGCAAGCGAGCTTGCTCATCAGTTGCTCCCGGATGGGATTTCCATAATAGTAATAGCCAAAAAACTGGCCAGCTCTTACTTTGGTCATCTGATCAGGTGTGATTGTAGGGCAAAAATGCAAAAGGGGAATCCCTCGCGAGACTCCCCTTTTGTGTTATTTTGGTATGCAACATGCCAGAGCCCCTATCCAAGCGGATGCGTAAAATAGTAGCTGTAAAAATAAAAGCTGTTGCGATGTGTTATCATGTCATTGTACATTTTTGTACTTCACAAACCTATGGATAATCTAACTGAGATGCAAGGGGGGACAATTTTTTTTCTCTCCTCCCCTTCCATTTGTCTCCATCATTCCACTTTGAAGGCATCCGTTGCCAACTCCTTGTTCACTTCGATGGACGTGGCTTCCATGGTCATTGTCATGGGCATGCCAGCGCCTTTGGCCACCAAGGTATGTGGCATCAGGACACCCGATACTTCTTTGTAGTCTTTGTAGTCCATGGTGGAAATGTTGCCCATGATATCGGTCTCGGTGCGGACTTTGAGATGGCTCTCGGCATCGTAGTACTCGCGGATGAGGGCGCCGCTGGCCGTTTGGGTTTCCAGTACGACCGTCTGCTTGCCATTGATCAGTTCAGCTCCTTTCACAACCGTCTTGAGATTGGAGGCCGTAGGATTCAGCTCGTTGAACAGGCGGCCATTGTAGACAAAGGCTTCCAGGTTTGGCCCTTCCATCGCCTGTCGTTGCCCCATGGCTTCCGTCATTCCCTTTTGGCCATTGAGAATTTGTTTTTGCATGACATTGCCTCCAGCCGAAATGGCCATGGACATTTTGTCGGGATAGGCATTGATGACGTTGTTGTAAATCTTCATGCCCTGCATTTCCATCTCATAGGTTTGCTTGACATTTTTGACAGTCTTCACTTTGTCGGCTCCTCCAATGGCTTCGATGTAGTCGGCCATCACCTGTTGGGGGCTCATGCCCTCGGTGCTGATGGCCGTGGTCAAGTCGATTTTGTTGCCGTAGGTGTCATAATAAGTGATCTTGCCAGAGGGATCAAAGCGATTCAATTTGTCGGCCACTTCGCCTTTGTTTCCAACCACGACCACATGGGCCTTGTCTGGATGTATGTACTTTTTGGCAGTGGCCAAGACCTCTTCTGGCGTGACTGTGCTGAGGCGTTCCAGGTAGTTGGCGTAGTAGTCCTTCGGCAGTTTGTAGCGGAACGTATTGAGGGCGAAGCGGGCCACGGTTTGGGGACTTTCCAACTGGCGAGAAAAGCGACCAGCAATTACACTTTTGACCATTTCCACCTCGTCGGGTTCCGCCATTTCGTTGCGCAGGCGGTCAAACTCGTACATGAATTGGATCAAGGCACTGTCGCTCACCTCGTTGCGCACACTGGCGTTGGCTGAGAAAAAGCCGATCAGTTTGTCATTGCGAAGGGCGGAGCGGGCACCATAGGTGTAGGCATGGGTCTCGCGCAGGTTGTCGTTGAGACGGCTCTGGAAATAGCCTCCCAGCAGCGTATTCATCACATTGACTGGGATGACATCTGGGTCGCCTGGCTTCAAGTCCACCGGATAAGTGATGTTGAACACAGACTGTACAGCGCCACTTTTGCCCACGAAATCAATGCTGGTTTGCTCTGGTGGTGTGGGCTGTGGATAGGTGGGCGCGGGAATGTTCTTGCTGGGCTTCCACTTGCCAAAGTAAGTCTGCATTTTTTGCTTCACTTCTGCAGGCACCACATCTCCCACCACAACCAAGTAACTGATGTTGGGCTTGAAATAGGTATCGTAATAAGATTTGACCTTTGGCAGGTCAATTTTTTCCATGCTCACTTCCGTCACCACTTCGCCATAAGGATGGTCCTTGCCGTATCGCATGACAGATGCGACGTTGCGGGCAATGGTGTTGGGATCTTCCTTGGACTGTGCCAGAGCAGACAGGCTTTGCTTTTTGAGCTTTTCAAATTCGCTTTCCGGAAAGGCGGGATTGTAGAGCACATCCGTCATCAAATCTAGCAACTTGTCGGTATGCTTGGTGAGAGAGGAGGCAAAAATCCCATCAGAATCGGTGGACAGTGTGGCACCAATGAAGTCAATTTCTTCATCGAGTTGCGACTTGGTCCGGCTCTTGGTGCCCTTGCTCATCAGGTCGCCTGCCAGCTGGACATAACCAGCATATTCGCCCTCCAGAATACTGGGCGCGTCCACAAAAAGTTGGATGGACACCCGGGGAAGTTTGTGATTTTCCACGACGATGACCTGCAGGCCATTGTCCATGGTAAAGTAATCATAAGTGCCCATTTGGATTTTGGGCGCAGGGCCTGGAGCGGGTGGATTGGACCGGAAACCTGCTGGTGCCGGTTTGGTTGGCCCCTCCACTCTTGGACCCGATTTGTCGCTCATGCCTGTGGTCGGTGCCGTTCCAGTCTTGGGACTGCAATGGGCAAATGTCAAGGCGAGCAAAAAGAGATATATGTTGTATTTCATGGTTGAAGTATTGTGATGCAGTATGAACAAAAGGACATTGGACGGGCAATGATCCTCCGCATTAGGGTTGAGCGTCCTTTGGCAGATAGTGAAGGACCACCCGATTGTCTTTGTGAAAATACTTTTTGGCTGCCTCGCGAATGTCTTCTCTTGTCACCTTCATAAAGCGATCCAGCTCCGTATTGATCAGCTCGGTATCTCCCAGGTAGAGGTAATAATCCGATAGGCTTTCGGCCACCTGCACGACTGCACCGTTGTTCAAAATGAATTCGCTTTCGATTTGGTTGCGAAGCTTTTGGAATTCTCTTTCGGGAATCAATTCGTTTTGAACATCCTCAATCACCCTGTTCATGCCATCCTCCAATTGTTGTGCGCTCACTCCCATGTTGGCGATGCCAAAGGCCAGGGAGACACCAGGGTCTTCCATCGGCAATGGGAAGTTGAACAAAGTCAGGGCTTTTTGCTCCTCATCGACGAGCGTTCTGTACAAACGGGAGCTTTCACCTCCGGACAACAATCGACTCAGCATATCGACAGCGTAGAACTCGGGCGTACCTTGGGCGGGGATTCTGTAGGCCTGGACCACCGCCGGAAGCTGAACGTTGTCATAGACGGTATCGCGCACCTCGCCAGCCAAAGGAGGCTCCACAATTTGGGGGCGCTTGATGGGGGTTTTGCTTCGCGGAATGTCCTTGAAGTACTGGTCGATCATGGCCTTGGTTGCCTCCACATCGATGTCTCCAGCGATGGACAAAACAGCATTGTTGGGAACGTAATAGTTTTTGTAAAAATTGACGTAATCCTCCTCTTGCGCTGCATCGAGATGCTCCATGTAGCCAATGACAGGCCAACGATATGGATGTACGGTATAGGCCCGCTTCATGGCCTCCTCTAGAATGGTACCGTATGGCCGATTGTCCACTCTCTGGCGCCTTTCCTCTTTGACCACCTGCCGCTGCGTTTCGATGCCCACCTGCTCTACTTTGGCGTGCAGCATCCGCTCGGATTCCAGCCAGAGTCCCAATTCCAATTGGTTTGAAGGAAGGATTTCATAGTAGAAGGTCCGGTCGTAAAAGGTGTTGGCATTGTTGGTTCCTCCGGCCTTGGAGATGTAATCGTCAAAGTCTCCCCTCTTGATGTTCTTGGAACCTTCGAAAAGCAAGTGCTCAAAAAAGTGAGCGAATCCCGTGCGATTGGGGTCTTCATTCTTGGAGCCCACATGGTAGGACACCGTGACGGCAACGATGGGAGTAGAATGGTCTTCGTGCAAAATGACATGCAAGCCATTGTCCAGATCATACTCGACGTATTCGATCTTATTTTGTGCCTGCAGCCCCGGTAGCAACAGCAACAACAGGCTGTAGCAAAGCAAGTTTACTTTCATATTGAGACTATTTTAATTTGACAAGTGCGCAAATATATGCAAAGATCGTACTTTCGACTCAATGGGGGGGAAATAATCGAACAAGATTGAAAGTTGTTGGACAAAAACGGAAGGTTTTTGCATGAATCAAAAGCAGATGCCCACAAACAACAATACACTTTCTCAATTTTTCCCATATTTAAGTCGCATTATTTACTTTTTCCAAACAAAAATTCCTATTTTGCCCATAAGCAACTGCACTTTAAGTTCTCGCATTCACTACCGCTGACTACAATGCAATGTCTCACAACCCAATTGGTTTTTCTCATCTAAGGTGCAGTGTCTATTGGCAGTATCAATACTTTCTGAAGAGTTAAAAGGCTGAACATATTACATCTTTTCTAGAGTGGTCGGAAGGACCTGTTTTTCTCGTGGATTTGACTGTATGGTCAAAGGAATAGTCGCATATGTGGAGTGACCATTCCCTAGCATTTGTCCAAGTCAAAATCTACAGCACTTTGCTTCTCAGGCATTCGTTTGCACCTTGGGTTGTTGTGTTTGTATTGTCCATAAGCAAAAGTGGGTGGCTGGTTCCTTTTCTTCCAAAACAATTGAATGGTACTGTCAAAATAGACTCTAGGTGTAACTGGTATACGTTTCAGACAACTTTTCATGACAGCTGTCCCAAGGTATTGATGCAATTGGCCAATTTTCTTCAAATTCAAAACACATTAAACAACCGACAAATCAACCTAGCGATGAAAAAATTTTTATTTCTTCCATTGCTGTGCCTATTGTGTTGCAGTATGGCATATGCACAAACCCAAAGTTTTCAAGCGCAACAATTGGAATACAATCACAATGAACTCACTTCCAATCTGCGCAGCTATGATGCTGTTTCTTTGAATTCAGCAGACATCTATCGATATGCCACGGAAAATGGCAAAGACGGAGCTCCTTTTTATCTCGAAATCCAATTGCCCAACGGCAGGCTCCTTCCCCTGATGCTGGCCACCAACCAGAGTCTTGTCTTGGAGGAAGCTCAAGTGATTACCAAAGGGGAAAAGGGCGAAAAAAGCAATGCCCTCGCCAATGATCAGGCACTCTACCTCAAAGGAGCCATGTTTGGGGTGGAAAACAGCCGGGTCGCTCTCACCATTGCCGACGGCATTCTCTATGGCTACTTCGACAACGGCCAGGAGGTGATCTACATCGAACCCATTAAATACCTCATCAAAGATGCCCCAAACGATCTGTTCATCCTATACGAAGAAACAGCTGTGATCGACAAGGGATTTACCTGTGGGGCCACTACACTGGAAGACCAAAAGGAAGAAAAGAGGAGTCAGCTGAGAATGGCCTGTGTGAGTCGCTACGATGTACAACTGGCCCTGGCTGCCGATTGGTCCATGACCAACAAATACGCCAGCACGGGAGGCATTACCACCTATCTCAATGGGGTGATGAACAACGTGCAGGCCAATTACGACGATGAATTCGCTGCCGAAATTCGCTTCATCATCGTCGTCTACTGGATTTCTGGCTGTTCTAGCTGTGATCCGTGGACCACTTCCACCAATTCGTTTACCATCTTGTCCGATTTTCGCAACTGGGGACAGGCCGGTGGATTCGGCCTCACAACCTATGATGTGGCAGGTTTTTGGACCAACAGAAACATGGACGGCAATACCGTCGGTCGAGCCTACATCAATGCCATTTGCAATACGAACAGATATCACATTTGCCAGGATTACACCAGCAATGCCCAGCGGATTCGGGTATTGACAGCCCACGAACTAGGACACAATTTTGGTGGATTGCACGAAACGGGGTGCATCATGAATCCCATCATCAATACGTCCACCTGCTGGAATGCAGCCAATGTCACAAGGATCAACAACAACTTGCTAAACTATTCTTGTCTGGCCGAAACTTCTTGTACCTTGGGCAGCCTGCCTTCCACTCCTCCCGCTCCCATCAATGACTTGTGTGGAAGCCGCACCGAATGTTACAACCTCAACATCCCTTGCGCCACAGGCTTGTTTACCTTCTCCAGCGATCCTTTTCTGGAGGTCAGTTCCATTGGCACCACCATTTGCCTGCGCAGCACCAGGTGTTCCCGCCGGACAAGTCGCGTCTCTGTTCGCGCCTTTGATGAATGTGGCAACAGCACACCTTCTGTCAGCTGGAACATCAGCATTGATCCGTCTCCGTCCTGCTGTCCCATCAGCTTCTGCCCTACCCCTGCCTGGACGGTCTGTGCGGATGATCTCTTGTTGGATGGCTTGCGCGTAACATGGGCATCTGTATCTGGTGCGACCAGCTATGAGTGGCAATTGGTCGGCGGTGGCAGTTGTTGCACAAGACCTGCGCCCGTTTCCTATTCCGGAACAACCATCGGTACATTCGTCAACCTCCCTCAATCCTGGCTGAACAGAGGTTGCTTTACATTCCGTGTAAGAGCCAGATGTGGCAGAGGGGTTTCGGCCTATGCAGAAAATTGCCTCCGCTTGTGCCTCCGCGTAGCCGAAGAAGACATCTTCCTTGAACAACGCAACAGCGAGGAGGAATTGGCAGCACAGGCTTCCGTCGAAAGCTTGAAAATCGCCCCCAATCCCAACAATGGCATCTTCAACATGAGCCTCGATGCACAAGAAGCTGGCGAGCGAGTCGTTCGGGTGATTGATCTGACAGGGAAGGAAGTGTGGCGATCCATCAAGGACGTCAACGCAGGAGAGAACAACATCGACATTGCACTGCCAAACGTACAAAACGGTGTGTACATACTATCTGTCAACGATGGCAAGCGGGTAACGACCCAAAAGTTCATCGTCAACACAGACTTAAGATAAATTTTTAGAAAGTGTAAGCCATTTTAGTCGGTACCGGGTGATTCATCGCCCGGTACTACTTTGATTACACCGAAGACGCGGTCTTTGCATCAATCATCCAATTGCAAACTATACCCATTGTACACCACATAAACCAGAATTTGTACCATTCAACACGAAAAATCCCGGACGCCTTTCCCCAAGGTGCATCCGGGATTTTCTTTTTCAATGGCACGAGAGGACAGTTCAAGTCCCTCGCCCAGTAATATTCATTTCATACAATGTATCATACGACCTTGTCGGCGCAATGTGAGCTGGCAAATGCATCGGGTTTGGCCTTGAATACGAAGCCCATTCCGAGGATGTACCCCATTGCTTCTTTCAAAGCGGTGTTGGATTGGAAGTGCGGATCGGTATTGATGTCGGCATGTACCTCCAACTCTACCTTGTACTGATCCAGCAAGTCGCAAAGATTGTAGGCCACTTCCACTGAGCGGGCCACCTCGGTGATCATTCGCTCTCGCAATCCCATTTTTTGGTGCAGTTTGCTATTGCTGATGTACATGAATCCACCTTTCTTTTCGCGCAAAAAGACGATGACGGTCGCCAATTCAATGACTTCCCCGCGCACCTGTGAATCTGTTCCAATGCAAACTTTGAGCTTGTGTCCCATCTCGGTTTCCCGAATGATGGTTTGTTCTACGGCCTCTTTGATGGGCCTTTCGATCCTATCGCCGTTCAGACGTCTCCATTTCATGAGTTCCGTGTTTTGGTGTTAAAGCGTTGAGCCGAAATGTCTTTTCAACAAAGCAATTGCTCAATTGAATGATCATTCGGAAGTTAAAACAATACCAATGCAATCGGAAGTACCTAAGGTGTTCTTATCCTAAAGTTAACAGATTCAACAGCATTTATGTAACAAATGGTTCCATATGTAAACTTTATACAAGTGTTGTGATGGCATGGCGCCACAAATCGAGCAAGAACTGCGTTCATTTTGCCGTATCTTCACCCGCAAATTCAAGGAAATGATGCGCAATTCCCTTCCCTATCTATTGTTATTCGTTTGTCTACTGGGCTGTAAACCCCCAAGCGACACCCACCGCTTGGCACACAAAGAGATGAATCACTTGGCCGGACAAAGCAGTCCCTACCTCCTCCAACACGCCTACAACCCCGTCGATTGGCATCCCTGGGGGCCAGAGGCATTGGAGAAGGCCCGAAAGGAAAACAAAATGATGATCATCAGCATCGGTTATGCAGCCTGCCATTGGTGCCATGTGATGGAGCACGAGTCTTTCGAAGACAGTCTGGTGAGCCAAATCATGAACGAGCACTTCGTCTCCATCAAGATCGACCGCGAAGAAAGACCCGACATCGACAATGTATACATGACCGCTTGCCAACTCTCTACCGAAAAAGGATGCGGCTGGCCGCTCAACGCCTTTGCGCTGCCCGATGGCAGACCCGTGTGGGCCGGCACCTATTTTCCGCGCAAAAATTGGATCGAGATTTTGGAATACTTCAAAAAGGAGTTCACCGAGTCACCCGACAAGATGAACGAGTATGCAGACCAATTGACCGAAGGGGTCCAAAACTACGGCAAAGTCAAGGCTGGCTCCTTCCAACAAGCCCTTGGCAAAGATGGCCTCACAAGCATTGGAGACAATTTTCTTGCATCGCTCGACCTCAAAAAAGGAGGCCGAAAAGGTGCCCCCAAGTTTCCCATGCCCGTCAACTACCAATTTCTATTGGCCTACCACAAATACAGTGGCAACGACAAGGTCCTCGATGCGGTGCGCACCACCCTCGACCAGATGGCCTACGGAGGCATCTACGACCACCTCGGAGGAGGCTTTGCCCGCTACTCTACGGATGATGTTTGGAAGGTCCCCCATTTCGAAAAGATGCTCTACGACAATGGCCAACTCGTCAGCTTGTACTCGACAGCCTACCGATTGACCAAAAATCCCTTGTACCAAAAGGTGGTAGAAGAAAGTCTCGCATTCATTGGGCGCGAAATGACCGATGCCAGCGGAGGCTTTTATTCCTCACTGGATGCCGACAGCGAGGGAGAGGAAGGAAAGTTTTACGTTTGGAAGGCATCCGACATAGAAGCCCTTCTCCCCGACACACAGGAGCGAAAGTTGTATTTCGACTACTACCAAATCAAAGAAAAAGGCAATTGGGAGCACGGCAAAAACATCTTGCACAGAAGGTCCGACACCAAGGAGCTTGCTCAAAAACACCCATTCACCGTCGAGCAGATTGACAGCCTCGTAGCTGCGGTCAACCAACGACTCCTGGCAATGCGAGCCGAGCGCGTGCGCCCAGGCCTGGACGACAAGATCCTCACTTCCTGGAATGCCCTCATGCTCAAAGGATACCTGGATGCCTACCGCAGTTTTGGCAAAGAAGAATACTTGGATGTGGCCTTGAAAAATGCACAGTTTCTTTTGGACAATGCCCTGCAGGAAGACAATCGCCTGAACAGAAACTATAAGGATGGTAAGTCGGTCATCAATGCCTTTTTGGATGACTACGCCCTGCTGGCCGATGCCTTTGTCGCTTTGTATGAATCGACCTTTGACGAGCAATGGCTCCACCGGGCCGATGGATTGGTTCAATATGCACAAGCCCATTTTCGAGACAGTAGCTCCAGTCTGTTTTTCTACACTTCCGACCTGGACCCGCCCTTGGTGGCACGGAAAATGGAAAACAGCGACAATGTCATTCCAGCCTCCAACTCGGTGATGGCGAGGGTCTTGCTCAAGCTCGGTACCTTGCTCTACAAAACTGCTTACACCCAACAGGCCCGCCAGATGCTGGAGCAACTGCAAGCCAACCAGCCAATGGCCACACAAGCCAGTTTTTACGCCAACTGGTCACATCTTTATCTGGAGTTGTTGCGCCCTCCTTACGAGGTAGCCATTCTCGGTCCGGATGCCCTTGCCAAAAGTCGACAACTCATGACCCACTACCTGCCCGAAGCCTATTTTTTGGGAGGAACCCAAGAAGGGACACTCGAATTGTTGCGGGACAAATTGCAGGCCGATCAAACCCTGATCTACGTTTGTCAAAACAAAGTCTGCCGCTTTCCGACAGAGGATGTCTCCAAAGCACTTTCCTTGATCGATGGCAAGAAATAACTCTTAGACAGCTGCCCAATCGATTGCTAATGAAACGTTAATTGCCCAAGTACCGGCCCAAAAATTACAGTCAGTTTATTATATTTAGCAATTCATCATATATCAAAAGATGTCGCATTCAACCAATTAAACATTCTCCTATGACAACCAACACCAAGCACCTTGCCTTGCTTTTGCTGCTGGCAGGCATGCTGTACCAAGCATGTACGCCCAAGACAGCCAAACCCATCAGCGATGTGGCTCCCCCCGCGGAGACGGCCCCTGCACCACCCCCTGCGAATACAGCTGTGCAGCCCGCCTCCCCCAGTGGTCTGGATTTATCGGCCAACATCCCCGTGGACAAAGACGTGCGCATGGGCCAATTGGACAACGGCCTCAAGTATTTCATTCGCAAAAACACCCAGCCAGAAAATCGAGCAGAATTGCGGCTGGCACTCGCAGCCGGCGCCATGCAAGAAGACGAAGACCAACAGGGATTGGCACACTTTGTCGAACACATGGCCTTCAATGGCACCCGCAACTTTGCCAAAAGCGAATTGGTAGATTATCTCGAATCCATCGGTACGCGCTTCGGTCCTGACCTGAATGCCTACACCAGCTTCGACGAAACGGTCTACATGCTCCAAGCCAGGACGGACGACCAGGAACTCTTGCAAAAAGCCTTGCTCATCTTGGAAGATTGGGCCGGCGGCGTCACCTTCGACAATGAAGAGATCGACAAAGAAAGAGGAGTCGTCGAATCAGAATGGCGTTCCCGACTGAGTCCACAACAGCGCATGACCAACGAATTTTATCCCGTCATGTACTACGGCTCTCGCTATGCCAAGCGATTGCCCATCGGCAAGCCAGAAATCATCCGTGGGGCCAGCTATGAAACCGTCAAGCGCTTTTACCGCGACTGGTACCGACCCAATCTGATGGCTGTGGTCGTGGTGGGCGATTTTGATGTGGATGCCATGGAAAAAGAAATCAAAGAACGCTTCAGCAAGTTGAAAAACCCTGCGACCTTGCGGTCCAAGGAAAGCTATCCGGTGCCAGACCACAAAGAAACCCTGGTCTCCATCGCATCCGACAAGGAAGCTCCCTTTACCAACATCCGTTTGATGTACAAACACGATTACGACAAGATGTCCGATATGAAAGACTACCGGACGCGCCTCGTCCACCGCTTGTACAACAGCATGCTGGATGCCCGCCTGGAGGAAATTACGCAGTCGCCCAACCCACCCTTTACTTTTGCCTATACTGGCTATGGAAGAGATGTGGGAGACTTGGCCACCTATGAATCCTTTGCCATGGTGCCTGAAGGAGGAGCCCAAAAGGGGTTAGAGGCCATTCTCATGGAAAATGAACGAGTGCTGCGCCACGGTTTTACAACGGGTGAATTTTCGCGCGCCAAGCTTCGCTTGCTGACCCGGATGGAAAAGTCTTTCAAAGAAAAAGACAAAACCGATTCCCGCCGCTTTGCCATGCGCTATGTTTACCACTACCTGGACGGCAACCCCATCCCCAGCCTGGGTTCCGAATTGGAGTTTTACCAAAAAATGCTGCCAGACATTCAACTGAATGAAGTCAACCAACTGGCCAAGCAATGGATCACAGATGAAAACCGAGTGGTGGTGGTCACTGGTCCAAAAAAAGAGGGCAGTCCACTTCCGGCCGAGGCAGCCATTCGCCAGGTCTTGTCATCGATGGATGGCAAAGACATTCCACCCTATGTCGATCAAGTATCGGACGAGCCACTGATGGCTTCCATTCCCGAGTCGACAAATATCAGCGAAGAAAAGCAACTCGAATCGATCAATGCCACGGAGTTGAAACTGGCCAATGGAATTCGCGTCATCCTCAAGCCTACGGATTTCAAAAATGACGAAGTTCTCATGCGCGCATTCAGTCCGGGTGGCAGCTCCCAAATCAGTGACGAAGATTTTCCAAAAGTCCGCTTCGCTACCCGCATCATTTCTGAATCCGGCTTGGGCTCTTTTGATTACAATCAGTTGCAGAAAAAGCTCACAGGCAAGCTCGTCAGGGTGAGTCCCTACATCTCGGAGTTGTACGAAGGATTTCGAGGCAGCAGTTCGCCAAAAGACATAGAGACCATGCTCCAAATGGTCCACATGTATTTTACCAAGACTCGCAAAGACGAAAAGGTGCTGCAGTCGCTGATCACCAAGCAGGAGGCCGTTTACAAAAACTTGATGTCTCAGCCCCGCTACTATTTTTCCGACCAAGTCCAACGCATCCAATTTGATGGGCACCCAAGAAGAGGATTCCCTCAGGTCGATGAAATGGAAAAAATATCTCTGGACAAGGTCTACGACTTTTACCAGGATCGCTTCCAGAATGCTGGCGACTTCACTTTTTTGTTTGTGGGCAATTTTGAGGTGGAAAAAATCAAACCGATGCTGGCCACTTACCTGGGCAGTCTGCCCACCACGGAGCGCCAGGAGAAGGGCAAAGATGTGGGCGCCAATTATGTCAAAGGGACGGTCAAAAAACAATTGGTCAAAGGAGAGGCTCCCAAATCACAAGTCAACCTGACCTGGCATGGCGACTTTGAGTACAACAGTCAGAATGCCTATGACTTCAACACCATGATTCAGGTGCTTCGCATCAAAATGCGGGAGTCCATGCGAGAAGACAAGGGAGGCGTTTACGGCGTCGGTGTTCGGGGTCGCATCACCAGAGAACCGAAGCCCAAATACTCCATCACGGTTTCTTTCAATGCAGATCCACCGCGTATGCAGGAATTGATTGAAACGGCCCTGTCCGACATTGCCAAGACCAAAGAACAAGGGGCAGAGGAAAAAGACCTGACCAAGGTATCGGAAACCCAGCGGCAGGGACGCATCAAGGACATGAAGGAAAACTCGTGGTGGGTACGCTCTTTGGAACGCAGCTACCAAGAAGGATCGGATGTGGAAAAGCTGAAAATGGAAATCCTCGAATCTTACATTGAAAAACTCGACTCAGACGCCATCAAAAATGCGGCGAATCAATATTTCGACATGACAAACTTCATCCAAATTACCATGGTGCCTCAGAGCCCGGAAAATCAGTAAGGCAGTTGGTAAGCAGATGAGTCACTACTGGACAACCCATTTGGTCAAAAGCACATCGATCAAATGGGTTGTTCAATTTTTTTTATTTTTTTTCTGTAAAATATACAACAAAAATTCGATAGCTTTGTTTGCCTTTTATAAGAGACAAATAACGAGTTCACAACTCCTGCAATTCTCGTTTTTTAGCTCTTGCGATGAAAAAAAGTCGCACCCGCCTGCTACCAACGATTCCAATACAAGGGAAAGAAAAAGAAACAAGAAATTACAAGAAAGTATTTGACTCCTGTTTGTATTATTCTTAAATTAGTCTTTCAAATTCACATTTCAATTATCACTCTTTCTATTAATTTGACTTAACAATCTTTTCTGCTCAGAATACCATCCACGTTTGTTAGTAGTTTCACCTAGAATAATTTCCAGGCTGAAAATAAAGGGAAAATAAAAACTATTTTGTTTAACTTAATCGATACTTTATTAGACAGTTAATGTGCCATTTAACTGCTGGTTAAGCTCTGTTTCTATCGATCATTTGTGACCAAAAAAGAATGAACGAGTTCTCACTTGTTCAGCGTACGCTCCGTGCGTACACCCCAAAGCTATTTTTTCACTTTTCTCAAAAATGATCGAAACCATGAGATTGAAAGTTCTATTTACACTTATCTTGGCAGTCGCCATCCAGGGCATGACCTTCGCCCAATTTGTTCCTCTGGGAGCTACTACTGACATCGTCAATGTCAATACTGGAAACGTCCTGATCGACAATGGACCAGCTCTTTTCGCACCGACTTTTGCCAAACTAGATGTAAGAGGTGACAACATCATTTTGGCCGATCCTGCGACAGGTAATTTCCCAACCCGCTTCTTGGGTCTTGGTGTCGCAGGTGGTGGCAGTCCAAATGCTTGCCCAGGCTACGGCATGCGCATTCAGCCCAATACCGACAACCAGATGAGTTTGTTCATGTTGAGTGATCGGATTCCCGTTTTGCAATTCGGCCCAAGAGATTTCTTCTTCCTTTACAAGCAAGATCCTCTCGCGCCAGGTTGTGGACAACGCATCATCGGCATCACGCCAAACAGCTCTCACCTTTTCGTCGTGGCAGGTAGCATCCTGGCAACTGCATTCACAGTTTCCTCCGACAGACGCTTGAAGAGAGACTTCACCACCATCCAGTCTCCTCTTGAGAAAATCCTCGCCACCAATGGTCAGAAGTACTTCTACCGCACAGACCTAGAGGATGATTTTTCCGTCCAGAACATGCCTGAGACTGAGCAGGTTGGATACATCGCTCAAGAGCTTCAGGAAATCTTGCCACAGGCCGTTACTGAAGGAGACAATGGCTACCTGAGTGTCAACTACAACATGTTGGTTCCCGTCATCACCGAGGCCATGAAGGAGCAGCAAGACATCATCGATCAGCAGAAAGCTCAGATCACTCAGTTGGAAGACCGTCTGGGACGCATCGAAGCACTGTTGAACGCACAAGGCAAGCTCGACTTGGGAAGTGACAACATCCAGTTGAAGCAAAACCGTCCAAACCCATTTGGCAAAAATACAACCATCGACTACGCACTGCCCAACGATTTCAACAACGCCAACATCCGCATCATCGATGCAGCTGGCAAAGAAGTCCGCAATTACTCCATCACGGATGCTGCTGGACAGTTGGAGGTTGATGGCCAAGATCTAACTTCTGGCATCTACTACTACACATTGATTGTAGACGGTCAGGCTGTCAGAACAGAGAAAATGGTCGTTCGATAGAAACAACCAATCTTTCCCTTTATGTTGTGGCTTCCGGTTAACTCCGGAAGCTTTTTTTTATGCCTCTGCCTCTTCGATGAGTTGTTTGAGTTCGTTGAGTTTCATCATGCATTCGATGGGCGTCATGCTGTTGAGTTGGAGATTCATCAGCACTTCCTTGATTTTGCCCGCCGTTGGATCGACGGTCTCGAAAATGCTCAGTTGCATGGCTTGGGCAGCGGGGAGTTGTTGCAATTTTTCTTGAATGTCGCCACTGCCGCCCACTTCGATCTGCTTTTGCTCCAATTGGCCGAGAATGTCATTGGCCCTTTCGACAATCTGGTAGGGCATGCCTGCCATCTTGGCTACGTAGATTCCAAAACTGTGGTTGCTGCCGCCTGCTGTCAGCTTGCGCAAAAAGATCACTTTGTTGCCCACTTCTTTGGTGGCGATGTGGAAGTTTTTGATCCGCTCAAATTTGGCCGCCAATTCGTTGAGTTCGTGATAGTGGGTGGCAAACAGCGTCTTGGCCGTAGCGGAAGGATGGTTGTGCAAAAATTCAGCGATGGACCATGCGATGGAAATGCCGTCATAGGTGCTGGTGCCCCGTCCGATCTCGTCCAGCAGGATCAAGCTGCGGTTGGAGATGTTGTTCATGATGCTCGCCGTTTCGTTCATCTCCACCATGAAAGTCGATTCACCAGAAGAAATGTTGTCGGTGGCCCCCACGCGGGTAAAAATCTTGTCGACAATGCCAATGCTGGCCGATTCTGCCGGAACGAAACAGCCCATTTGAGCCATCAATGCGATGAGAGCCGTTTGGCGGAGCAAAGCAGACTTACCCGCCATATTGGGTCCGGTGATCATCAAGATTTGCTGTGCCTCATTGTCGAGGTAGACATCATTGGGCACGTAGGATTCGTCCAGGGCCAACTGCTGTTCAATGACTGGATGGCGGCCCTGTTTGATGTCGATGGCATGGCCCTCGTTGATGTCGGGGCGGCGGTAGGCATTTTTCAAGGAGACCCTGGCAAAGGACTGCAGACAGTCGATGCGTGCAATGATGGAGGCGTTTTGCTGAACGGGTTGGATGAAATCCGTTAGGAAGCTGACCAATTCTGCATACAGTCGCTCTTCCAATTGCAAAATCTTCTCTTCTGCGCCCAGGATTTTGGATTCCAACTTCTTGAGCTCATCCGTGATGTAGCGCTCCGATCCCGTGAGTGTTTGCTTGCGCACCCATTCCTCCGGCACCATGTTTTTGTACTTGTTGGTCACCTCTAAGTAGTAGCCAAAGACATTGTTGAACCCAATTTTCAAGGAATTGATTCCCGTCCGTTGGGCCTCCGACTGCTGAATCTCCAACAACAAATCCTTGCTGTTTTGGACGATGTTGCGCAGCTCGTCCAACTCCTTTGAGCAACCTTCCGCAATGACACCTCCCTTGGCCAAGTTGACAGGTGGGTCTTCTTTGACCTGTCCTTTGACCCGTTCGATCAATGCATCGCAGGGCTGAAGAGAATCTGCCAACTTTTGCAAATTGACATCTCCACACTCAGCCAACAACTGACGAATGGGATGGATGGATTCCATGGCCCGCCGGAGTTGTACGATTTCCCTGGGGTTGATCTTGTTGAGTGGCACCTTGGAAATGAGTCGCTCCAAATCTCCAATCTGCCGAATGAAGCGTTCGATTTCATCGTTCAAATCGCGCTCGCGAATGAAAAACTCCACCATGTCGTGCCGGGATCGAATGGCTGCCGGGTCGAGCAATGGCAACAAAACCCACTTTCTCATCAACCTGGCGCCCATGGGTGACAAGGTTTTGTCCAATACCTCGGCCAGGGACACCCCCGACTCGTGCGGGCTGTAGACCAATTCGAGATTCCGGATGGTGAAGCGATCCAGCCAAACGTATTTCTCCGACTGAATCCGCCGAACGGCATTGATGTGTCGCAGGTTTTTGTTTTCTGTGGTGGCCAGGTAGTGCAAAATGGCTCCAGCTGCAATTTTGGCCAAGTCCAGCTCGTCGATCCCGAATCCCTTGAGGTTTTTGACCTGAAAGTGGGTCAACAGCTTTTCCTGGGTGTAGTCCGTGGTGTACACCCATTCGTCGAGGACAAACTGGTAAAAACCGTCCCCAAAATATTTGTTGAAGTCCTTTTTCTTGTCTTTTGAAAAGATTACCTCTGAGGGGCGCAGGCTCTGAAGCAGCTTGTCGATGGCCGCCGGACTGCCCTGGCTGACCAAAAACTCCCCAGTGCTGATGTCCAAAAACGCCACGCCCATCTGTTGCCGACCAAAGCTCACAGAAGCCAAAAAGTTGTTTTGCCGGTGGTCCAACAGCTTGTCATTGACAGCCACGCCCGGAGTCACCACCTCCACCACGCCCCTGCGGACGATCTTTTTCTCCTTGCTGGGCTTTTCCAATTGTTCGCAAATGGCCACCCGCAGGCCCGAACGCACCAGACGAGGCAGGTACATGTCCAGTGAATGATAGGGAAAGCCAGCCAATTCGATGTCACTGCCGCCATTGTTGCGGCGGGTCTGGATGATGCCCAAGACCTGGGAAGCGGTGATGGCATCCTCTCCGAAGGTTTCGTAAAAATCGCCCACCCGAAACAGCAAAATGGTATTGGGGTACTTTGCCTTTTGCTGAAAGTACTGCTGCATCAGGGGTGTAATCTTGTTTTTCTTGCGCTGAGTTTTCTCTTTTTTTGCCAATGCGGTATGGTTGTATGTACTCTAGAGGAGTATGTGAACGGGGATGTACCCAAAAAATGCCTGTTGACCTAGTCGCACAAATATACCCATTAGATGGTGTTTTGGAGTGGCATCGCAACATTATTTTTGTGCCGACCAAGCGGGCAAAGCAGAGCGCGCAGGGAGGAATTTGAGCAGCCAAGTGCAGGCGAATATGGAAAGTCAAAAGAAAATCGGATGACCGTGGGATTTTTTGAAAACTACGCCCCAAATATGATCAATGCTGACTATATTTGTCGCCTCTTCACAACACTTAAACAAAAGTTGAAATGATTCCACAGTTTCACGGACTTGAACAAGAAGAAGTTGATCTGATGTACAACAGCTTCGCCCTCATCACCCTGCTCATAGGGGGAGCCGATGGAAAATTGGACGAGGACGAGCAAAATTGGGCTGCCAAGATCACCCACATCCGCAGCTACACCAACGAAGACAGCCTGAAGGAATTCTACCAAGAGGTCAACGACAAATACCAAGAAAAACTCAACAAACTCTCAGAAGGACTGCCAACTGATACCGAGGCTCGCAACCAATCCCTCTCCGACCAACTGAGTGGACTCAACGCCATACTTGCCAAATTGGAAGAAGTATTCGCCGCCCGCCTCTACCGCGACATGCGCTCCTTCGCCAAGCAGGTAGCAAAGGCTTCAGGTGGATTTTTGAGCATCGGCAGCATCAGCAAAGCGGAGAAAGCCTGGATCGAACTCCCCATGATCACGCCCGTCGTATCAGAAAACCTTCCAGATGCTCCAGACCCTTATGCAGATGAGGAGGAATAAGATTGGTAAACTACGGGAAATGACGTACCTTCATTCCGTAGCTAACTAACCAACTAATTAGCTAAATAAAAACCAACAGGCAGTCCCGAATAGGCTTCATCGCTTATTCGGGACTCTTTTTTAGGGGCAAATGACCACCCGGCAGTCGCCAGAAGGGGTCGTGATCTTGACCACCCCATCGCAGGCAACGCCCAAGACAGGCAGGTGGTTTTCATCCAAATCGTAGCCAAAATCCAGGGTCTGTTCAATCATCCCTGTGAATTGCAGCTGGCCATCGATGAACCAACGACAGACGGGCTCGTAGATTACCTCGTCGATTCCTCCCGTGTCAAATACCTTTTGGACAAAATAGGTATCAATGCTTCCATCTGTTCGGAATGTATTGACAGTCAAGCGATTGAGTTCAATCTCGAACCTTGCGTCAATGAAGTCATCGTATTCCAATACC
Organism: Bacteroidota bacterium; assembly: GCA_039821145.1. Classification (GTDB taxonomy): domain Bacteria; phylum Bacteroidota; class Bacteroidia; order Chitinophagales; family Saprospiraceae; genus JBCCSZ01. The sequence goes on from JBCBOS010000012.1 coordinate 144,719, forward strand.
AAGGGCGGATTGTTGTCGACAATCTTGATCCGACACCATAGGTCAGACGAATACTGTGGGACGATTCTCGTGGCGTCGCCATTGGGATTGCGGATTTCAAAAAAGGTATTGTTGGGCAGCAATCCCTCGAACAGGTACGCCAAGCCGCCCACATTGTTGAACTTGAGTCCAGAAGATCCCTGGCCCGGCAGGTGAATGACCTGGTAGCCATTGACCGTCAGGGTATCAAACCAAATGAACTGATTGGCATTGGACAAAAAGGAACCAAAGCTGATCAGCATGATCTCTCCGGCGATGGTGGGGCCGTTGGGGACGGTACAGCCATTTCCAAAGTCGATCAACAGGGTATCGCCCGTCCCCTGATCCATCAGGACAGTATCCATGGGACAGCCAGATCTACTCTGGGCTTTGGTAGAGCCAACAGCGCCAAAAAGCTCGGGATTTTGATAGGCCAGTCGAAAAGGAAGGGTGACCACTTCGTTGAGCAAGGTCTGTGCAATTGCATATTGATCAGCATCATTTTGCTCTCTTGCTTCTATGATGGCCGTGCTGTCAACCACGACTGGTCCGTTGCCCGTTGTCGGTCCTGGCTGCATTTCTTCTTTGCCACAGGCAGCCATCAGTACTGTCACGACAAGGGCCAGTGTCGTGAAACGCCAAGTTGTTTTCATTGCATCTATTGTTTTACACAAGTCAAAAAAATGCAAAGTAGGATCAGCAGATTGACCATACTTTTGCTAATTTTATTGGATCAGCTGTTGCAAACTCTGTCGACGAGGACAGAAGAACCCACAGGCAAATCGCGCCATGCCTTGAAATGATGAATGGATAAGAGGTGATTGGAAGAGAAATCGGATGGAATTGTCAAACGAAAATAAGAACAATAATTATATAAAAAAAGTCAATAGCCAAAAACACAATTTACATGCACAAAACTTTTACCATCTTCTTTCTGAGCATCTTCCTTTGCGGGCAGCTTTTTGCACAGAATTTACCAGAATTGCCCCCCAAGTGCCACCATGCCGGCCACCACATCCATACAGCGCCTCTGACAGCAAGCGAGATCCTGGAATTGCGGCGAGGCGAGGCAAGGAGCGATTCTTTCGACATTTTCAACTACAACATCAGCCTGGAAGTCATCGACTTCGAAAACGAAATCATCTGGGGCCATTGCGCCATTACACTGAGTCCACTGATCGATGGCATTCCACAGGTCACCCTCGATCTGGAATCCCTCAACATTGATTCGGTGACCGGGCCCAACGGCTTGTTGAATTACAGCTATGACGACCGCTTCCTGAAGGTGGACATGCCGACCAGTAGCAGCTCGGACACCACCGTCATCACTGTGTTTTACAATGGTACACCAACGGTTGATCCCACCGACTTTGGTGGCTTCGACTTCAATGGTGGCTATGCCTACAATCTGGGCATTGGCCTGGGCTCCAACCCCTACAATTTTGGCCGCAGTTGGTTTCCGTGCTTCGACAACTTTGTGGAACGCTCCACCTACGACTTTCAAATCACCACAGCAGATGGCCGCAAAGGCTACTGCATCGGAACTTTCCTCGGCGAAACACAGGTCATTGGCGATACCATCACGCGCTCTTATCGAATGAGCCAGGAAATTCCCACCTATCAGGCAGGAGTTGCTGTGTCCAACTACCGGGAGGTGCGCGGCATGCACCAGGGTACTTTTGGCAGCATCCCTACCCTGCTGTTGTCCAAACCCGAGGACACCACCAACTTGGTCAACTCCTTTGTCAACCTCGGTGCCGCCATCGACGCCATGGAGTATTGGTATGGTCCCTACCCCTGGGAAAGAGTGGGCTATGTGATGACGGTTCGCGGTGCCATGGAGCATCCCACCCTCATTGCCTACCCAGAATTTACGGGTACAGGTGGACAATCTGAGGGCCAGGACCGACTGATGGCCCATGAGCTTTGCCACCACTGGTGGGGCGATGTGGTCAATGGCAGTACAGCGGCGGATATGTGGTTCAAAGAAGGAAATGCCGAATACGGTGCGCACCTGTTCACAGAATTTCTCTTTGGCAAGGACGACTTTCTCCGGCAGGTCAGAAACAACCACCTGTCCGTCATGACCAATGCTCATTTCGATGATGATGGCTACTGGCCACTGTCTGGTATTCCATTTGAGCATACTTACGGAACGCATACCTATTACAAAGGAGCTTCCATGATCCACAACATGCGGGCCTACATGGGCGATTCTCTCTTCCGCGTTGGCCAGCAAGCCATGCTCAACGAATATGCCTTCAGTGCTGTAGATGCCAAGCAGTACCAAGACCTTTTGAGCAATGCCACAGGATTGGACATGTCTGATTATTTCAATGCATGGATCTTCAACCCTGGCTATGCTGCCTATGAGATCGATTCTGTGCAATTGGCGGAAGATGGCATGGACTACATTGCGACTGTTTACATCGAGCAAAAGCTTCGGGCCGCGCCCAATTACCACAGAAATGCCCCGCTTGAGCTGACCTTTGTAGGCGAAAATTGGGAGGAAATGACTGTTGAAGTCATGACGGATGGGCAACAGTCGGTGGCAGAAGTGCGCCTGCCGTTCAAGCCCTTGTTCCAGATGGTCAACAAAGACCACCAACTCAACATCGCACAAATGAGCTCTGTCGAAGTGGCCACAGAGCGAGGAAATCTCTCCAGTGCCTTGACGGACTTCCGGGTGACGGTACGGGAAATCAACCCCGGCGATTCTGCCATGGTTGCCATTGAACACTATTGGGTAGAGGCAGATGCCTTGGACCTACCACGCGAAGAAGCCCGGGTGTCGTCCAATCACTTTTGGCGCTACAACGGCATCTTTCCAGAGGGATTCCGAGCCACAGGCCGATTGGAGTACGACGGAATCACCAAGCCCTACCACGATTTGGACCTGCTCAGCGTAACAGAAGACAGCATCATTTTGGTCTATCGCCCCGATGCCAGCGTGGAATGGCGCGAGTTCCCTTACTATCGGGTCACCAATCCGGTGGAGGACGACAAAAAAGGCATTGTGCGACTCGATTCACTCTTGGTAGGTGACTATGCCTTTGCCAACGGCCCCTTGCCCCTCTACACCAATACGGTAGAGCCAGCCTTCAGCGAATTTGAGATTTTCCCCAACCCGACCCGGGGACAATTGTCTCTCAGAGGGACCCTGACCGAAGCCCGCGATGTAGTCGTCGAGCTATTTGATCTACAAGGCCGACAACTGTACCAGCAAGCGCTTGGCCAACAAGGACAAAACTTCCAATACAGTCTAGACTTGGCCCAAATCCCCAACGGATTGTACCTACTCAAAGTGGCGGATGAACAAGGACACATCCTCCGCAGCGAAAAAATAGAATTCCTCCGATGACTCCATCATTCGAGGCCCAAAGCACAAATTTGGGCCTCGAATGTCTTCCTCTCCACAGTCCCATTCTCAAAATGACACACTTTTGCAACATGATTGTAGGTCCATGACAAGGATCTGCAACAATACTGTAGAAGAAAGTGCCCTGCCCAACACATCTTGCCCACAGATACAACAACCAAAACACTTCTCGAATCTTCCATACCAATTTACTCACTCATTCGACCATAGAACTTACATCGACCAAGTACAGGCGCAACCGGACCCGACTGCATTGACTGTTCCCCCTCCTGCGTAATGCGACCGGATGCAGCATGCCTGCTTTTTGTAAACCAGAGTGTTCGGCGATGGATTGGCAGCTCTCCCAGAGACCATCCCCAGCGAGTGCTCATCAAATTCGAAAAACGTACTTTATGAGAAATCGAATGACTACAATGACAAGCTTTGTCCATGGCAAAGACAAAGGCTACGTACTTCCATTTGCCAAATCAATTTTGTGCAGTTGCCTGTTTGTGTTCTTCGTCAGTGCACTGGCCTCACAGGCTCCCCCTCTTGTAAACGGGACGCTTGTGGTATGTGATGGAGAGAGCACTACCCTGACAGCCGTGGGGGAACCAGGCGCTACCTTTGCCTGGTACGACGCCCTCAACGGAGGCAACTTGCTGGCTTCAGGCGCGGTATTCACAACTCCGGCATTGACCAGCACAAGTCAGTACTTCGTTTCCCAAACCGTTGGCGCCAGCACCAGTACCCGTACCACGGTCACCATCGAGGTCAACAGTCCCACGCCTTCCCAGCCAACTTCTGTTACGGCCACCCCTTCCAGCATCTGTGTGGGCGAAAGTTCAGATCTGTCGGCAGTGGTTGATGTGACAAACCAACAAATCGTTCACTGGTACGATGCGCCCACCGGCGGAAATCTACTGGGTACATCTGCTTCGGGAGCAGCCCTCTCGGTTTCGCCCAGCAGCACGACGACTTATTATGCCCAATCGGAAGTCCTCATCTCGCAAACCACCTTCAACTACACGGGTGGTGTACAGACCTTTACGGTCCCGTCTGGCATCTACTCGCTGGACATTGATGCCTATGGCGGCAGAGGAGGACGCACCTATTCCAAATCGCCGGGACTGGGGGGACGCGTACAAGCTTCGCTCAGTGTGACACCAGGTCAGGTTCTCCAAATCTACGTCGGTGGGCGGGGACAAGGATATCAGGACCCAACAACGCGGGCACCATATTCTGGAGGGTGGAATGGCGGTGGAAGCTCAGCCTATTGGCGGGTGGCTGCCGGTGGTGGAGCGACCGACATTCGCATCGGTGGCAACACCCTCAATGACAGGATACTCGTCGCAGGTGCAGGCGGTGGTGTCGGAGACAATGGCTATTGTGGCAATCCAGGGGCTCCCCATGGTGGTGGCCTCACAGCTGCAGTGGGTGGTTATTGCAACGGCGGACCAGGAGCAGGTACCAGAGGTGGTGCTGGTACGCAATCGGCTGGAGGCAGTCGGGGTTGTTGGTGGAACGGCAGTGGTTGTGGTGGCTGGGGTGGCTTTGGGCAAGGCGGCAATGCTGGTTCCTCCAGTGGTACAGCCGGTGGCGCTGGCGGTGCTGGTTGGTATGGCGGCGGTGGTGGCACCAACCGGGCCGATGGCGGTGGCGGAAGCAGTTACACCAACCCTAGTCTTTGTTCCAACGTGATCCACACCCAAGGAGTCCGAAATGACCATGGCCTGTTGATCATCAGCTATTCTGTGGCACCAAATTGTGCAAGCAGCACCCGCGTCCCTGTCACCCTGACGGTAAACCCACTCCCTACAGTATCGGCAGGCAGTGATGTGTATTCTTGCCCAGGCGCAGGTGTCACCCTCACTGCTTCTGGCGCAGATACGTATAGTTGGGAGCCGGGAACCCTCAGCGGTGCAAGCATCTCTGTTGATCCGGCCAGCACGACAAACTACACCGTTCGAGGAACGATCACAGCGACAGGCTGCAGCAGCACCGACAATGTTCAAGTATCGGTGAGCAATCTGACCACCTCTGCTGACGTCTCCATCTGCGAGGGACAACAAACTACCCTCACTGCCTCCGGTGCGGCAAGCTACACTTGGGAACCAGGAACGCTGACAGGCCCGTCCATCAATGTATCACCAAGCGCAACAACCACTTACACTGTAACCAGCAGCGATCCAGCAGGCTGTACAGACAGTGAAAGCATTACGGTAACCGTCAACCCCGTTCCCACAGTAAGCACTTCAAATGACACCATCGTCGGCAAGGGCTTTCCCGCCAACATTTCGGCCAGTGGAGCGGAAAACTACAGCTGGTCTCCAGGAGGATACAACACGGCCAGTGCAACGGTTAGTCCATTGGCCTCGACCACTTATACAGTGACGGGGTCTTACGCAGCGACGGGCTGTGGAGCCACAGCAAGTGTCAGAGTGGATGTCGTTGAACTGCCCACCATCAGTGGAGACATGACCAAACTAATGGGCGAGAATACCCAATTGACCGCAACAGGTCCTTCTGGTTCTACCTTCCAGTGGTACGATGCCATCAGCGGCGGAAATTTGCTGGGGGCAGGCAGTTCTTTCACAACCCCCACCCTGATGTACAACGAGACATACTATGTTGCCTTGACAGATGGCGGTGGCCTCCAATCTCCCCGCATTGGAGTCAATGTGACCGTAGTTGATACCACTTTGCAAAACGTTACCGCACTTTCCTCCACCATTTGTCCCGACAGCACGGCCCAGCTCACCGCTCTGATGGCCAGCCCCGGACGGGTCAATTGGTACGATGCACCCAGCGGTGGCAATCTCCTTGGCACCTCAACCAATGATGCTCCTTTGAGCATTCAACCAACGGCCAGTCAGACCTTCTATGCAGTCTGCGAAGCACAGGAGATGACAGAGACTTTCAATTACACGGGAAGCGTACAAACTTTTACAGTGCCAGATGGCGTAACAAGTCTGCAAATCGATGCTTATGGCGGCCGGGGAGGTCGCACCTACAGCAAAGGCGTAGCTCTGGGCGGTCGCGTGCAGGCAACGCTGAATGTCACACCAGGACAGGTATTGAACATCTATGTAGGGGGCAGAGGACAAGGCTACCAAGATCCCAGTACCAGGGCACCCTATCCTGGGGGCTGGAATGGTGGTGGCAGTTCTGCGTATTGGCGAGTGGCAGCCGGAGGGGGTGCTACGGACATCCGGATTGGAGGGACGACCCTCAATGATCGCATCTTGGTCGCTGGCGGCGGCGGTGGTGTTGGAGACAATGGAAGCTGCGGCAATTCAGCATTGCCACATGGCGGTGGACTGACTGGGGCAGCAGGGGCATTTTGCAACAGTGGGCCAGGAGCAGGAACCAGGGGAGGAGCAGGCAGCCAAACAGCTGGTGGATCGCGCGGATGCTGGTGGGGCGGCAGCGGTTGTGGTGGCTGGGGTGGCTTTGGACAGGGCGGAAATGCTGGTTCCTCCAGTGGTACGGCCGGAGGCGCTGGTGGCGGTGGTTGGTACGGCGGCGGTGGTGGCACCAACCGGGCTGACGGCGGTGGCGGCAGTAGCTACACCGACCCCATCCTTTGCCAAAACGTAGTCCACACCCAAGGTGTCCAAAATGACAATGGCGTGCTGATCATTCGATACGCTGCCAATGGCTTGGCCACAACTCGTACGGCGACAAGTGTTACTGTGGAAGATTCCGACGCTCCCATGCCCGATCTACCCAGCCTTCCCGACGCACAAGGCCAGTACAGCGTAACACTGACCCCGCCTACGGCAATAGACAACTGCATTGGCACCATCACAGCCACGACAAGCGATCCGTTGACCTACAACCAACAAGGAATTTATCTGGTCACCTGGCTGTATGATGACGGCAATGGCAACCAAGTCACACAGATGCAAAATGTTCGGGTATTGAGTGTATTGCCCGTCGAATTTGGGGCCTTTGAGCTGGATTGCAAAGCGGATGGCGTACACATTGCCTGGACCACAGAGACAGAGACCAACAACCATCATTTTGAGGTACAGGGCTCTCACGATGGCATGGCGTGGGATGAACTCGGACAAGTTCCCGGGGCGGGCAATTCCGCCGCTCCCCTCTCCTACCAATTTACCGTGCCTCCCAATGGACCAGCCTACCAGCTGTACCGCTTGCAACAAGTCGATTACGACGGAACTTCCTCCTATTCTCCCATCAAGCAAATTGACTGTGGGCCTGCCGAAAAGCTGGACGTCAGTGTTTATCCCAACCCCACGACCTCCGACTGTCACCTGGTGCTGAGAGACATGGGTGGCGAAGAGGTCCGCATTCAGCTAAAGAACGAAAGCGGGCAGTTGCTCCAAGAGAGCTACCACACTCCCCAAAGCGATTCTGAGACTGTCGACCTGTCGTTAGCCGATTTTCCATCCGGGGTATACAGCATTTTGATACAGACGAAGCATCAATCCAATAGCTTCCGGCTCATTCGGATGAAGATGTAAAAGGTCAGAGATAAAAGAAAGTTTTTTTCAATTGGTGGACCCCGGGGCATTGTGCAAAATCCCTGGGGTCTTTTTTATGGGTGGGAAAAATTGTTGACAAAAAAATGCAGTCACCACACCAAAAGTGATGCAGTGACTGCAAGGGATCATCTCAAGGCAAAAAGGGTGACCCCTCTACTGCTTGACAATCCGGACCGAATGGGTTTTGTCGGCACTTTGCAAGCGCAAGATGTATACACCAGTCGCAAATTGACTCATATCGACCGTCAAATCGGTATTGCTTTGCACACCAACGGTTGTGTTCCATACCAATTGGCCCAATGGATCCAATAGTTGTACATCGATGGCCTTGGCCTCAGGCAGTTGCCATCCCAGTTGCAGCAAGTTTGTGGTGGGATTGGGCTGGGCGTAAAATCCAGTCAGCGCCAAAGCCTCCCTCGTGTTGGTCAACTGATCGATGACGACTTCCACTTGGCTGGTATCAGAACCACATTCTGGACTTTCTACGATGAGCTCTACCTGGTATCGGCCATTGGCTGTGTAGGTGTGAGTCGGTTCGACTTCCGTTGAGCTTTGTCCATCTCCGAAAGTCCACTGGTAATCGGATCCAGTAGGATTTTGGCTGACAGAGAAACGAACTGTCGCTGTTTCCAACTCATATGAGAAGAAAGCATCTGGACTCTCTCCAATTTCCACAAAGACCGTTTTCTCGCCGACACAATTGTTTTGGTCTTGCGCCAAGAGCGTAACTGTACCCGTATTGCTGACCGTGTAAGTGGGATCAGAGGACTCTCCCTCATTCCAGGAATACTCCACAAATGCTTGGGTTGCTGCAAGGCTGAGAGAATCACAAGCCTGGATGCTGTCCTGATCGACACCTTGAAACTGAATCTCTGGCGATGGGAAAATTTCCACATAAACCGAATCGCTGGATTGACAAGCCAAATCTCCCGTAATGGTCAGGCTGTATTGCCCACTTTCCGATACTTCGATCTGCGCAGTGGTTTCGTTCGTACTCCACTGGTAGGTATAATCGTCGAATCCGGCAGACAACTCTTGTGATACACAAGCCGCAAGGCTATCAGGCAAATTGAGTTCAATCTCTTCCAATGCGGTTTCATAGGGTTCCAGGTCGTAGGTCGCAATGCCTCTGGACTGGTTGAGTCCGGTGCTGTAGAATGACCCTGACAAGTAAAGCTTTCCATTCCGACTGCCGATGAACTGGGTGGTATTTGCGTTTGAATTTGCATTCAACCAATCAATGCCATTGCCCAGTTTCCCCCATGCCATCGACACGGGATCAAATCGAAAGATGCGGCTGACCGACTGGCCTTCCAGCTGTCGGAAGCCTCCAGCAACGTAAATCAAGCCACTGGATGGTTCTTTGTAGAAGCGAGCAACATTGCCGAAGGAAGTGACATCGACCCACTGATTGAGATCACTCCACTCTCCATTCTTCCAGATGGCCAGGCGATTGGCGGTCTTGATGTCTCCATTTTCCTGTCGAACCCGGGAGAAAGAGCCACCAACGTACAGGCTCGCCGTGCCTTCGTCATAAATCATGTCTTGCACATTTCCATTGAAAATGCCTTGTCCCAATGCCTTCCAGTCAGTACCATCCCAGCAGGCGATCCGATTCATTTTCGAATCGTCATTGATTCTGGTAAACGAACCACAAATTACCAGGAGGCTGTCTCCAATGGCATGCATGCGGTTGACCTGTCCGCTTACTGAACCGAGGCTTTCCCAGCTGCCGTTGCGCAGGCGGGCGATGTTGGTAGCCCCAATGCCATTGACTCCGTTGAAGCGACCACAGATGTAGATGTCATTTTGGAATTTGGTGATGTGGAAAATCCTGGGCGTACTTCCGTCCAGTCCGGTCCCCCACGTCTGAAAGGCTCCTGTTTGGAGATTGTAGGCAGCAATGCCGTTGGTCAATGTACTGCCATTGATGCCACCAAACAAGCCACCGATGTAAACCCAATCGCCGTCTTGGTACAGACTGTAGATGAGGTGGTTGAAATTAGAAGCAGAAGTTGCGTACAGGTCAATGGGAATGTCGCTCCAGCCTGCCCCCTCTGTCCAACGCGCCAATCGTTCGGTACTGATGTTGTCAATCTGGGAGAAATCCCCCGCTGCCAGGAAGCCATTTTCCTCTAGGACCATGTCGTAAATGGTGGCGGAGGTTTGGTACAGGCCATCTCCGGCATTGCTCCACTGCTGGCCATTCCATTCCAGAAAATTGCGGCACAGTTGACCATTGGCATATTTGCTGAAGGAGCCTCCGACATACAACATCCCATCTTCGTATACCAAAGCATTGACCGTTCCACCATTGCCGGGAGCAGTGTTCATCTTGCTCCACTGCTGGGTCTGTGGGCTCCATTCTCCAATTTGATTGGAAAGTGGACTGTTCAACCCATTGTATTCTTCAAAATTTCCACCTACAAACAAATGTCCATCACTGGGTCTGACAGCCAGGGCCTTCACGTTGTAAGAGGAAAAACCCCGAGGCACGCCAATGCCCGGTATCAAACTCCAACTGCCTCCTTGAAAACGAGCCAGGGATCGATCTTTTTGATCCGATGCACTCCCACTGAATTCCCCAAAGTTGCCTCCGGCGTAGAGTACATCATTGGCCTCGTCATAGGCCAGAGAGTTGACACTGCCATATTCTATTACCGTACTTCGCACCCGAGAGTTGGGCAAACCATCACCAACTGATGACCAACCGTTGGTGGGATGCCACTGGGCAATGCTGTACACAGAGGTGTTGTTGACTTTCGTGAAGCCGCCTCCTACATACAGGGTATTGTTTTTGCCCAATTCAAAGGCCCTGACCACCCCATCGACATAGGTCACGGTTCGGCTCGTGCCTCCATCCATGTCGCTCCAAGTACCCGTTTGCAAATCGAGGTTGGCAATGTTGTTGACAGAGGTGGTGTCTGTAGCAGTGTAGACGGTCTCCACCGAACCACCGATGTAGAGAGTCTGAGCATCCTCATCCAATGCAATGGCATAGATTCGCCCGGAAACACCTCCGGCCACTGGCTCCCAAGTATCACTTTGAATGAGGTATTTGATGAGGTTTTGAGAAGCGACGTAGCTCCCATCGGGATTGAAGGCTCCTTCGAATGATCCACCGACGTAGACGTTTCCATCTGCATCAACGGCCAGAGCGTAGCGGGTCCCCAGTCCACAACTGGTACATTTGAACTTGCCACCGACCATTCGCCACCTTTGTCCATCCCAATTGACCAATCCGTTCAATTCTGGGTCGCCACCCCATCGACCTCCATAGCTTCCGGTGGCCCAGAGCGTACCGTCAGGGGCACTGGCCATGGCCAAAATGGTCTGTGAGGTTCCTGGCATGGCAAAACGAGAAGCCCATCGTTGGTTGTCCCCCTCGATTTCGCAAGGCAAGGGAGTCTGGGCATGAAGAAAGAAGCAGCCGAACAAAGCGGCCCATAGTGTAAACCATTTACTCATCAATGTCGATTTTTTTGGTTATTAGGTAAGTCGGCAAAGCATGTCGAAGGGTGCCTTCAGAGATCAATTCCCCAATGTGCCCTCGACGATGTTGCCTTGATGTACTTTTAGTACTTCTGTACAGCAAATGGTTAACCAAAATTGAGAAAAAAATGAATCCAGCTTGTCGACAGCTCAGGGAAAAGCCTGAAGGAGGGTCCAAAAGGCAGATTGAATGCTGTCTGTTTGGATCTGGGTATAGATGCCGATGGGGCGCTGGGTGTTTTCCGGCGGGGTGGGAAATGATTGTAAGGTGGCCCACTCGGGATGGGACAGAGCAGCGATGATGGCGATGTCCCACATGATCCACCGCTCCTTGTTAGGATCTTCCTCTGTCCACCAGCGTTGGTAGGTCTCCCAGCGCTTTTGCAGGTAGGGGCCAATGGTGGTTTTGTGTTGAAATTGACGGTCTACCTCTGCTTTTTCGAAGACCAACTGCTGGGAAGTCGTGGCGGTCATAACACTCATCTCCAGATTGGGGGTATTGAGCAACAGGTTGACCGCAAGGGTGTCATTTCCGGAGTTGAATTCCTTTTTGTCATAGGTGTTGGTGGCAGGGTCGTGCCAAAATCCGAGGTATAGGACCCGAATCTTGGAGACGATGTTGCTGTCCAGAAGGATGGCTGAGGCAACATTGGTACAAGAGCCCAGGATGATGATGGGCAGTTTTTCCCCAGAGGGCATTTGCTGGGCCTGTTGGACGATGAAGCGGGCGGCTGGGGAGTCGGCGGCTTGGTCTGCTGCAGACAGGGGTTCGTTGCTTCCCGGGAGGGCGGGAATGTCCTGGCGATCCATGAGGCGGAGGAGGTCTTGGTTGAGGGCCTGGCTTTCCAGGGCGGAGGTGTCGCTGGCCAGCGGAGAGCTGTGAAATTGAGCGGCGGTGATGCCCAGGAGTTGCAGGCGATCATCGGCGACGGCCCAGGCCAATGCATAGAGGTCATCGATTTCGTTGGCGGTATCGGCATCGATGAGGACTGGAATGCCCGTTGACTTGGGCACTTGTTGGCAAGCCATCCCCAGCGAGGACAACAACAGAGCGAAAAGCCATTTGGACCAGCCCAGTTTCATGGACATACATTGGATTGACATACTGGCAAGGTATGACATAATCTGCATGTGAGAAAATCAGGAGGAAGGAAACAGCATGATCCCCAGTTGAAGGCCCACGGAAAATATGCCTTCATCGATTCGGTCATCATCTACCACAGACGGTTGCCATTCGACAAAAGGATGGAGGGTAAGGGCAAGAGAAGAAAATGGGATGATGTTGTCGATTCCCAAGTGAAACGAACTGGCCAACTGCCGGAGGATTTGGCGGTCGACGCCCATTACAGAGGGCTCCCCTCTTTGGTAACTTTCGGTAAAGACCCGTTCGATTTTTGCGTTGAGCAATACGCGATTGTGGAATCCTCCTGTGAGGCGCAGGCGATATTTCTCAGCACTCAGCAATTCGTACTGCACCAAAATGGGCAGACCAATGTAGTGGGCCCGGAGGATGCTTTCCACCTTGCTGGCAAAAATGTCTACTATTTGGCCATTGAAGTCACTTCCGAAGGTAACAGTATAATCGGTGGCATGGGCCGTCCGTCGGTCAAAGGACAGTCCTGTGTGCAACCAAAATTTGTTGAACAATTCTTTGCGGGCAAAGGCGGTGATGGAAAAGCCATAAGATGCCTCTGTTTCAATGGGGCCTGCGCCGGTTCGAAAGCTCCGGTCGATGACGAGGTCCGAGTGGCTTCGCACGTGGCTGTAGCCAAGGCCGAAGGAGAAGCCGTCTGTGGTTTGGGCAGTGGAAAAGAAGGGGATGCTCAGGCAGAGCAATAGAGCAAAGAGGGAGTTTTTGATGTTCATAGCTGTTGACATTTTTGATGATCTCACGCATCGGAGAGTCTGAAGTAGCCCCAGCAGGGATCGAACCTGCACCGACGGTTTAGGAAACCGCTGTACTATCCATTATACTATGGGGCCTTCACGCCTGTGCAATATCTCCCAAAATTTTCCAATTCCCAAATCCTATGGCACTTTTGGCTCAACAGTCTGTTGGCGAATCTGGGATGAATGACAATGGTTTATTAAAACAAAAAATTTTATATTTTTGCAACAAAAGACAAGTATCATGGACATTGAAAGCTTTCGAGCCTATTGCCTGGCCAAAAAAGGAGTCACTGAGGAATTTCCATTTGATGAGGTGACGCTGGTATTCAAAGTCATGGGCAAAATGTTTGCTCTGACGGGTTTGGAGTACGACGAATTTCGGGTCAATCTCAAATGCGATCCCGATTATGCGCTGGAGCTTCGGGAGGAATATGTTGACATCATCGAAGGTTGGCACATGAGCAAAAAGCACTGGAACACCGTCTATTTTGAAAATGGGCTGGAAACTTCCTTTCTTTGTGAGCTGATTGACCACTCTTATGACTTGGTCGTCAAAGGCCTTCGAAAAAAAGACAGAGAAGTACTGGAGCAATTGTAACACCTATGGCGGTAAACACGGATTTTCTCATCGTTGGGCAGGGATTGGCTGGCAGTCTGATGGCGCATGAGTTGCAGCAGGCGGGCAAAAGCGTGTATGTGGTAGACCAAGGCCATAGAAACGCCGCTTCCGCCGTGGCAGCCGGCATCATCAATCCCATCACAGGCCGCTATTTTGTCAAAAGTTGGTTGTTTGATGCTCTTCGGCCAGTGGCGGTGGAGACTTATCGCTCGCTGGAGAAGCTGCTGGGGGTTTCATTTTTTGAAGAACGCCAATTGGTCCGGGTGCTGTTGGATGCCCGGGAGGCCAATGCCTGGCAAAGCAAGAGCAGCACAGAAGGTTTTTTGCCACATGTCATGCCCCCACAGTGGGGAGAATTTGACGCAGCCATTCAGCCAGGGGTTGGCTTGAGCCAAATCCAGGGAGCAGCACAGGTGTATTTGCCCATCCTCATTCGCGCCTATCGAGAAAGACTTTTGGAGCAAGATTCGCTTTTAGAAGAGGCCTTTGACTACGATCAGATCAACTGGCAGGCCGATGGAGTTGCCTACAATGACATCAAGGCAAAGGCCATTGTATTTTGCGAAGGCCAACAAGGACGTCTCAATCCCTATTTTTCCCAACTGCCCTTCGCCCTGACCAAAGGAGAGGTATTGCACTGCCACATCCCCAGCATCCAAAGCCAACGACTGCTGAAGCATCGCCTCATCATGGCCCCGCTTCCTCCCTCCGAAGGAAGCCACCGCTATTGGCTCGGCGCCAATTACGATAAGAAATCCATCGATGATACCCCCACTCCCGAGGGGTTTGCCTGGCTGGAGGCCCGCCTCGCTCAAATGTTGCAAGTACCTCGCTCCATTGTCGGCCACAAAGCTGCCATTCGCCCCACCACCCGCGATCGCCGCCCTTTGCTGGGTCAACATCCACAACATCCACAGCTCTACCTCTTCAATGGGCTGGGGACCAAGGGCGCTTCCCTCGGACCGTATTTTGCCCGCATGATGCGACGATACCTACTGGAGGGCATTCCTCTCATTCCAGAAGTACAATTTGATCGAACCTTCAAAGCAGATCGCAAGAAAGGACATCAAGCCTCCTGACCTTGTACTCAATCCAAAGTGGTTTGGGACTTCGTCTAACTTTTTCTTTTACTTCAACTCTGCCCTACCTCCGGTAGGCAGGGTTTGAAAGCCTCGCCGATGCTACGGCATCGCCTACGTTTTCAGCCTTGATTTGAAGCAAAATAAATGCGTTTTACTCGCCCATACCACTATGTAATGAGTATAGCAGTCGTTTCAGTTGGAATTTGTCTTAACAGACTTACTGAATGAAATAGTTGAGGTAGAAAAAGACGATCAGATAGATCCACAGGGCATCCAGGAAGTGCCAATAGATGCTCAGCAGGCGCAGCTTGAGGCGTTTTTCCGGATCGGAAAAGTAGACCAATACACTGACTGGCTCCTTCATGCGCTTGCGAGCTGCATACAAAAAGGCGCCGAGGAAAGGCAAGCCAGCAACAACGTGCAAAAAGTGCATGATGGAGATGACGTATAGATAAGAAGCTGAGTTGCTGTGGGTAATGGAAATGTTGTCTGCAAAAAGCTGGTACCAGCCAATGCCTTGCAGGATCATAAAGACGACGGACAAAATGATGGTGTAGATCAAAGAAGATTGGTAGCGTTCCGTATCGTCGTCCAAATACGACCGCTTGGCCATGACCATGGTGTAACTACTCCCCAAAAGGACAGCTGTATTGACCAAAAAGATCCAAGGAATGCGCACGGGAGGCGACTGATTTTGCACCCGCGAATAAATGTAGGCTGCCGAAAATGCCAAGAACAGAGCAATGATGCCGAAAAGGACCAGAGTGAGCAGGACATTGTAGGGATGGAACATCAACGATGGGCCGTCGTTCGTGTCGTTGTGAGACATAGGGTTGCTGTATGGTTTTCGGTCGTATGACCACTACAAAAAGTAACAAAAATTGGAAGACTTAGTTTTGCCAAGCCTCCAAAAACAAGTCCGAATCTTCCCGGAGGAAAATTCGGACTCGCCAACTGTTTGGGTGAAATTGGATCAGAAGCATCGATCAGCTCCTGCTATTTCTAGAGACCCTCTCTATTTGAAGACAATCTTTTTGGCCAGTATGCCTTCATCAAAATGCAACTGCACCGCATAGACTCCCGGAGGTAAGTCGTTTCGATACAGATCGTAATTGAATTCATTGATGTTTCGGACTTCCTGCACCAAGCGGCCCGACATGTCGTACAGGCGGATGTGGCGGATGGCAGAAAGGTCGGTGCGCAGCTGTACAAACTCGCTGGCTGGGTTGGGCTGAATGCTGAGGCCCACTTCCACAGGGTTGATGTTGCTGACAATGCCCAAGGCGTCCAAGCACTCGGTCAATTCCAGCGCAATGCAACCTCTTGGGATGTAGTAGGCGATGATGGTATCCAGATAAGGCGTGGCCTTCTCGATGGACATACCTGGGTTGGTCAGCAAGCCATTGTTGTGAAGGGTATCGGAGTTGAAGTCGGTATTTAAGACTTGGTTGGTTCCCGCAACGAGGGCGTCTAGGGTTGGTTTGTCCCACCAATCCCAAGGACCAGATTCCAAACCAGGCGTCAGGAATGGATACATGTTTTCAGTGGCCAAAGTAGTGGTATCAGATGGGAAGATGACTGGCACATTCTCGTAAGCAGAGACAATGGCATTTAGTGTATTGGTCAGACCATTTGCTGGTGCAAGTACACTGTTGACACCTGTATCGTTTGACTTTTCCACAACCGCTCTGGTACCGATGACGTTGACAACGAAATCACCTGTGGTCGGTACGATGACCGGACCGGCAGAGAAAGGTGCGAATGGGTCTTTGACGACATGGAATCCAATGGTTGGAGGCTCATTTCCACTACCGTCGATCCAAGACTCGTCTCCCAAGGCACCACCCATGTTGACAGCCATGGCAAAATCAGAGCTGTAGCCAGGATGGTTGGCGACGGATAAGGGTCTGTTCTCCAAGCCAAAAACACCACCTACCAAAGCAGTATCTACATAAGGAAGCAATGTTTCTGTATCGATGAATTTGTCGATGTTTACCTCTGAGAAGCGATCCAGGAAGGCAGCTCCCAAAGAGATGTATCCACCAGTTCCTTGTCCCCACAGGACAATTTTATCAGGATCGATGCCATAGGGGTTGTCCTCCTCTGCTACAGATTTTCTCAAAAAGCGGATCAGAGAGCGGGCATCTTGGATGCCTCTGTAAGCTGCGTTCAGAAGTGTACCCGTACGGATGTTCTGACCGGCTGGTCCAGTAGCTGCTGGGTTCCAACCTGCGCGATAGGTGGCTGCGATGGCAACATAGCCAAGCTCGTTCATGCGCTTGCATACATTCACCACGGTGGAGTCTGTCCGAGAGCCAGTGATTCCTCCATTGAAGAGTGGTGGCAGAAAGCTACCTGTGTGGAAGTAGACGATGACAGGCCGATCGTCCAATGTATCTCCCATTGGCTGATAGACATCCATCAAAAGATCTTGAGACTCAGCAGAACCTGTCAAGACAGAGATGTTGGTGGCGTATTTCACATTATTTGTCACCATGGAGCCACTGAATACTTGATCCAAGTAGCGAGTTTGGGCCTGCAGAGCAAATACGGCGCACAACAAGGGTAGGATGAACAAAAATTTGTAAAACTTTCGATTCATAATTTTGCGTGTTTTTTTGTTAATTGATTTTATTTCTTTTTGAAATCATAGGTTAAGGAGGCATAAGCCAGACGTCCGATCCGGGGACCTCCATATGTTTGAAACTGTCTGTTGTTCAGTACGTTGGATGCTCCAAGCTTGAGCGTAGAATGTATTTTTGGGAACTTGAAGTTGATCTGTGCGTCCAGTAGGTCGTAGGTCGGAATGAAGCCAGTAAACTGCGGAGAACCCTCAAAGAGGAAACCCTCGATCCACTTGTAGTTGACGTTGAAGCCCACGTTGCGGATGGTCAAGCCACCGAGGCGAATGTCCACATCGCGCCCTGCAATGCCCAGGTTGAATTTGTGGGTGGGCGTATTGAAAGCCGGGATGATGGGGTCGTCGGTTGCCGTATTGAGTTTGTTGAAGGAGTAATTGCCATTGAAGACAAAAAACTTCATGAAGTAATAATTGAAACCCACACTGAATCCCTGGGTGGTCACCCGGTCTGTGGCATTGGCGGCGACCCGGAAGGCCTGAACGTTGATGGGCAAGCCAGTGATGGGGTCGAAAGATGCATCTACCCCCAGATTGAATCCAATGAAGTCATCGTAGAAGCTGAAGTAGTAGCCTGCATCCAGATACAATTTCTCAAAGAGCGTGGTCCGAAATCCAACTTCAAAGGTTTTGACCTTTTCTGGCTGGATGGGAGGTACGTCGAAAAACTCCAAGGTATCGCTGTTGAGGGTATTGAAATAGTCCAATATGGATTCGGTGGTTACCAATCCGTTGATTCCGTCAAGGTTGCCCAGCAGAATGGCCCGTCCAACATTGTAGAACAAGTATTGATCGGCCAATGTTGGGTTGCGAATGGCAGAAGAGAAAGAAAAGCGGAAAACATTGTTTTCGGTTGGCGTGTACACCAAAGAAGCGGCAGGCGACAAGAGCAGATCAAAATTTTGGTTTTTGTCCATCCGAATGGAACCGCTCAGTTTCCACTGGTTGTCAAATTCGATGGAACCTCCGCCATATACCCCAAATTCAAAAGTATTGATGTTGCGGCCCATGGTATCCAGCAGAATGGAGCCATCAGAATTGGGCATGTACAGGCGGGTATTGGCCCCCACCAGCAAATCCAAATCCGTGATGCTGCTGCCTTCCGAATGCAAATCGTTGAAACGATATTCGCCATGAGAGTGAATCAATGAGGAACGGTCAAAGAAGCGAGTTCCTCCTTCAGAAAAGGCATTGCGAGAAATGATGTCGTTGAAGGCATCTTCGAATCGCTGGGTGCCTGGCTCAAAGAAATCCACCGTGCCGTTGATCGCTACACCGAGATTGGCCGCATCCTGGGCCTGGGCGTGAAATCCAAACAATTGAGGATTGATGGCTTCCAAAAAGCTCCCAATGGCTGCCCGGTACCCGTCTGGATCTCCGGGGAAGTCTCTGGGACTGGGAAAACCTGGCAATTCTTTGATGGTCGGCGTCACTTGTGTGTTCCAAAAGTTGATGTAATCTGTACTGTATTGATTGGATTCTTTGGCTCTCTCCTGGAGCAGCAAAGCGGTGAAGTAAGGGTCGTAAGAATCTCCGGCATCTTCATGCGTCAAGTAGGTTCGGAAGAAAAATTTGTCGCGTTTTTTGAACTCGATGCGATGCTGGAAAAAGCGGATGTTTTTGAGGCTGTAGCGGTTGTCCCCTTGGTATACAGTGGTTCCACCTCCCGCATTGCTGGATAAGATCAGCTCTGGTGAGTCCATGTCCTTTTCGGGTTGAAGGCGAAAGTGCATGGCCAGGCCTGCCTTGAAATTGCGCGAATCGTAATCTACCAAGTCAATTTCGTCATAGCCCCTGCGGTGCCAGCTTTCCAAACCAGGCGTTGACAGGTTTCCACTCAAATCGTTGCGGGTCTCGTACTCATCGCCATAGGTATTGACGCGGTCGTAGCCACCGGGATTGTCGCGGCCAGTATCTGTATCGAAGACGGGGTCGTCATTGTCGGCCACCCAGTCATTGGCCCGCAGGTGGGATAGGTTGATTTTGTAGGCAAAAAAGTCGTGTCCATCTTTGTTGGTAATGGCATCTGCGTAGCGAATGGCTCCTTCAAACAAAGACCGCTCCCCTACCTTGACCATGGCAGAAAGTCCCTTGTGAAAGAAGGGGTCCTTGGTTTGCATGCTGATCACACCGTTGAAGGCATTGGGTCCGTAAAAGGCAGAGCTGGCACCCACGATCAGGTTGACAGAATTGACATCCAATTCGGAAGCTCCCAGGAAGTTGCCCAGGGAAAAGTTGAGTCCGGGTGATTGGTTGTCTACCCCATCGATGATTTGAAGGGATCGGACGGGGCTGGTGCTGTTGAAGCCCCGGGTATTGATGATTTTGAAACCCAGGCTGGCCGCTGTGAGATCGACATCCTTGAGGGAGCCCAATCCGTCGTAAAAACTGGCTGCTGGTGTTTCTTTGATGGCAATGTTGTCCATGGTTTCCATGGTGAGGGCCGATTGCTTTTGTTTTTCTGAGATGCGGCGCCCCTTGACCTCAACAATATCTGTCGTAATGGCATTTTCTCCCAGTTTGATGGTCACTGACTCTCCGGCTGCATTGACAACCATTTCCTGATCTGTAAAGCCCAAGTAGCTCGCCACCAGGGTAACGGGAAAATCTCCATCGTAATCGATGGTAAAATTGCCATCAAAATCGCTGGTGGTTCCTTTGGAGGTTCCTTTGATGATGATGTTGGCACCGAGGAGGGGATCATTGTTGTCGGCATCGAGTATCTTGCCAGTGATGGATTGTCCGTTCAGACCTAGGCACAAGCACAAGCAGCACAGGACTGCAAATACTCTGGTGAGTAATTTTTTTTCCATATTGTTGTTTGGTTCAATTGTATACGTACGGCCATTTGAGGCCAGAATTCCGAATCGAAAACACACTGTATGCTGTGTCAAAAGTCCTTTTTTCGTACTACATGCCCCATTGAAAGACAGGCAGCAATTTCAATTCGAGGACAATTTTCATTCAGAGTAGTGTGGGGTACCGAATTTCCATAGCCTACATACAGCCCAAATTTGGAAAACCAAACCTGAGCGAAGGCGACAAAGCAAAATAGCCAATTTTCGTTTATATCCTCTAAAATTGAAATATTATTTTACCATAATACTCGAAAGATTAACAATCCTTTGTCTTTGGGCAATCAATACTTCATTAATTTTTTGGTCAATTGGGTACTCTATCTGCTAGATTGCTTTAGAATATCATTTGCAGGCCTCATTTTACTCTGCATCCCGACGGGAAGGCGCTGCTGGAAAAAATAGCGAATGAGGAAGATCATTGAAACGTGTACATCTCACTTTGGGTAGGTAATCGATCAACATTGATGTAACAAACGTCCGGTTTTTTGCTTCCTTATGATGTAATTTTTTACCAATACTTTTTACTAACGCGTGCTGTTTCTGTGACAAGCATGGGCAATATAGAGCATTTTTCTCATTTGAAGAAGCCCACGGTATTTTACTTTTCATTCCAAATACAAAGTGAACACCTAAGCGGGAATACCCGACGTGAAAATGCTCTGTAACAGTCATTCATCCCTGTTACAGAGCATTCGCGAGTGGGTGATGGGCAAGTTCTCGTACTGTATATTACAGTGAGTCATCTCCCGTCAACAAGCAATATTCCTATTTGGAATCAGCACTCTTGGGGTTGGCTTTGTAGTGATCTGCCAAGAATTTTTCCAAGCCGATGTCTGTCAAGGGATGCTTGAGCATGCCGAGGATGGAAGACAGTGGGCAAGTGACCACATCTGCACCGGATTGGGCGGCATCAACGATGTGCTTGGAGCTGCGGATGGAAGCTGCGAGGATTTCAGTGTCAAATCCTTGGATGGCGTAAATTTCTGCCACCTGTCGGATCAGTTGCATTCCCTCCCAACCAATGTCATCGACACGGCCAATGAAAGGCGATAGATAAGTAGCCCCTGCTTTGGCAGCCAAGATGGCCTGGGCCGCAGAGAAGACCAAGGTACAATTGGTGCGTATACCGTTGCTGGTAAAGAAGCTGATGGCCTTGATTCCATCCTTGATCATGGGCACTTTGACAACGATGTTGGGCGCAATTTCTGCCAATTCTTGGCCTTCTTTGACCATGCCATCAAAATCGGTAGAGATGACCTCAGCACTCACGTCGCCATCGACCAGGTCGCAAATGGCTTTGTAGTGGGCCAAGATGTTGTTCCGGCCGGTGATGCCTTCTTTGGCCATGAGGGAAGGATTGGTTGTGACACCATCCAGAATACCGAGGTCAGCGGCTTCCTGGATTTGGGCCAGACTCGCTGTATCGACGAAAAATTTCATAAAAGTGCTTTAGAATTTATGGAAATGGATCAGAAACAACCATTTGATAAAAAGGAAAGCCGTCTTTTCGACAGCCTGCAAAAAATAAAAAAAGAAGGTGAGGAATCACATCGCACCGCTACAACTTCCTACCCTTGCTGCGTCTCCGCCCTGGGGGATTTCAGAAGGAGCTGGTCGTCTGACCCTCACCGGTCGCAAAATTACGCCGATTTGAGAAAAAACCAAGCTTGTACAAAAGATTTTTTTAATTGCCGTTCGATCATCGTATCTTTTGCCTTGTCCTGGACTTGGAATGAGCTGTTTGCCTCCGCAATGAAATTCCTATTTTCCGCTGTCACCTAAAATCTTACGTCAATATGCACAAACATTTACTCTGCCTACTTCTCAGCTGTACCTTTTTGCTGCCTGCCTCCAAAGCGCAGCTGATTTCCTATGAAAAAATTGAATCTTACAGCACAGACCAAATCCGCAACCTGGCCAGAAGCTTTTCTGTGCCCAATGGACTCATCAATTTCGAATACGCCATCGATACCTACAAAATTCTCTACAACACCGTCGGTCCAAATGGCGATACCGTGCTGGCGTCTGGCGCTTATTTGGTGCCTGTCAATACCACTTGCTCCTTGCCCACCATCACCTACCAGCACGGCACCACCACTCGCAAGAGCAATGTCCCTTCCAGGAGAAATGCGGAATATTCCATCAACCTGTTTTACGCCACTGGTGGATATTTTGTCTCCTTGCCCGACTACATAGGCCTAGGTGATTCACCCGGCTTGCACCCCTATGTTCATTCCGATTCAGAGGCCAATTCCGTGATAGACTTGCTCAGAGCAGGCAAAGAGATGGTGGCCGAACTCGAAGCCAAGCAAAGTGACGATTTGTTTCTCTTCGGCTACTCTCAGGGGGGACATGCCACAGCTGCTGCCCAAAAGAAAATTCAGGAGGAGTTGTCGGATGAATTTACCATCGCAGCCTCCAACCCAATGGCGGGCCCTTACGACCTGGCAGGTGCGCAGACGGATGTGATCTTACTAGATGAGCCCTACCCGACGCCCGCCTATTTGCCCTATTTCATCCTGGCCTACCTGGAAATTTACCCAGATTTGTTGCCATTTACAGTGGATGAAGTATTTGCGGCTCCTTACAATACCAGCCTTCCACCTTTGTTTGATGGAAGTCTCAGTTTGGATCAAATCGGTGCGCAAATGCCTGCCGTTCCCAATCAAATTCTGACCACTTCCTTTTTGGACAGCTTCAAACTCAATCTCGACCATCCAATGCGCATCGCCTTGGCGCGAAATGCACTGCTCGATTGGGCCCCCAGCGCTCCTACCCGCTTGACACATTGCATGGGAGACGATCAGGTTCCTTTCGAAAACTCTGTTGTTGCCAAAAGCTCCTTTGAGTCCAATGGCGCCACGCAGGTTGAGCTGCTGGATCTTGGCAATTCTGATCATGTTGACTGTGCCCGCCTCGCCCTGATCAGTGGCATTGCCTACTTCAACAGATTTTATGTGGGGGACAATGGAATTGCCCTGGCGGATACCACCATTGTCAAGGCCACCGATCTGAACAGCATGGACGGCTCCATCACAGTATCCATATCTGGCGGCTCAGGTGACATTTCCTATCTGTGGAGCACTGGCGAAACGACGGCCTCCATCAGCGGTCTTGCGGCAGGCACCTACACAGTGACCGTCTCCGATCCAGATGCATGTTCCAAAGAATTCAGCTTCGAGCTAGAGGCGCTCAACACCACAGGAACAGGCGATCCTTCTCTGGCACCAAGTCGTCTGTTTCCCAATCCCACCAATGATTTGTTGACCATCGAGTGGACTGCCCCAGGAGAGGCCACGCTTCGTTTGATGAATACAAATGGGCAATCTCTGTTGGAGCAAACAATTGATTTACGATCCACCAAGCAACTCAGCCTGGGAGAGCTACCCCAAGGGATGTATTGGCTTGAAATTCAGCAAGAGGGAAAGAGATGGGTCGAAAAAGTCATACTTTGGTAGGCTTTGACTGACCAGCGGCAGTTATTTGGATAAAATCTAAATAACTGCCGCCTCTCCCACTTCCGCAAAAGGCGTCGTATATTGAAGGAAATTCGGTCGATTTCTATTGTTTTTTACAAGATTCGCTCTCACAGCATAGGTAGAGAGCCACAAAACAGCTGTATGAAGCCGCTCAACGAACAAATTCACAAGATAGAGTCAATGGCAGGAGATGAACTGAAGTACTTCCTGTCTGTGGGCCCAGAGTACTACTCGACGGCAGAATTGTTGGAACTCGTTGGGATGATCAAGGCCAAATTGAAGATATTCAGCAAACTCCACAAGCTGGTCATTTTGATCGGGGCCAGTTCTCCGGCCTGGGTCGTACTCGGATTTTTGTGTGCCCTTGTGGGTGTGGAGCAATTGGCATTTTACTTTACCACGCTCTTTCCCGTCAGCTTGGTCGTGTGCATAGCGGGGGCATTTTGGCTCAAAAAAGAATTCAACAGCAAGGCCTATCTCGAACACGTCGCCCGGACGCTGCGCTGGGAATTGGTCAAGCGCCAAGAAGCCCAGGAAGAGGAAGAACGCTGGCGCTAAGCCGCTACTTTCCGTCCAACTCTCTCAAATGATTTTTGATGAATCCCTTTACCACTCTCAAACCTCTGGCAAAGCTGTCATTGTTGTTGATGATGATGTCTGACAGGTCGATGTAGGGAGAAATGAATTTCTCGTAGGTGGGAAGCACGTGGTTTTCGTATCGATACAAAACGTCGTCCAATGGATAATTTCGTTCGACCCGGTCTCTTTTGATGCGTCGGATGACTTTTAGGTTTTCCTTTGCGTGCATGAAGATGTTGAGGTCCATCATTCGGCGCACTTTCTTGAAGTGAAAGACAAACAAGCCCTCGATGAGGATGATGGGAGCGGGCCGAAAGGTCAACATTTTGGGATTGGCCTTTTCGTTGTTGAAGGTGTACTCCATCCGATGGATCGACTTGCCCTTTCTCAATTTTCTGATGTCGTTGACAATTGCCTTTTTGTCGAAGCAACTCGGCAAGTCAAAGTTGACAATTCCCTGGCTGTCTTTCTTTTGTTTGTCGCGAGGCAAGTAATAATCGTCCAGCGACACAACACAGAGCTCCGTCTCTGTAAAGGTCTGCCTCAAATCCCGAATGAAAGTCGTTTTACCTGATCCACTTCCTCCGGTGATGCCAATAAAAAAGGGTTTTTGCATTCGATGCGTTTGTTCAAAAAGGGTAGAAATGTTGTCGCCTTCTGAGGCTGATTGACAACTTGCCAAAAGTACACAATTTGACTCACTTTCAAAGCTTCTTGTCGCCTTCTGCTTTGGGCAGCAAAAAATTTTGATTGCAATCGCTTGCCTGATGCTTTTGCCTGGTCGCACCAGCCATTGGTCATGCCCATGCTGGAAACAAACCTCATTTTGGCCAATGATCCAAGAGCAAAGAAGACTCACATTACAAAAATAAAAATATCGACTGAACAAAATTTATTTTCTCTCATTTGATTTGTAATTCACTAATAACCAACACATTACAACACCCCTTTCACATTATACAAATAAAAATATTTTCAAAATTTATGGAATTTAGGCAGGTGCCGTGTCCTATTGTAGAGAAAAATGAAAAATCTTTGGCCCGCGGCATGGGTTTTTCGATCAGTACATATTCCACGTTGGGCATATCTGCCCAGGTTTGGGTTGGCGGAGCTGTGCTTGGGTGCAGTTCCAAAAAGGAGGCGGCTTTTGGGGTCGTCTTGAGGGCGGGTCCCACCCAACCAAGCCCATCCCCCACCCCAAACGCATCCAGCTTCCTGCGATCACTCCTCCCACAATCCCCTCTCAACATTCCACCGCCCACGCCATCAAATCCACCAGCTGTTTGCGAATCATCAGTTAATTGCTACTTTTAAGGCCGAAGACTGCCATTGCTGATGGACAAGTCGTTCATTCACGGAACAGAGAAAACGAAAAACACATGGAGTTGGTCAGTTCTATTTTCAGAGGTGCATTTGGCATCTTCGTCTTACTTCTCATCTGTTACATGCTCAGTAGCAATCGCAAGGCCGTCAACTGGCGCTTGGTTGGCATCGGTCTTGGACTTCAGTTCGCCCTGGCCATTTCCATTCTGCAAATTGATGTGGTTCGCATTGTTTTTGACAGGATTGCCAGATTTTTCATCATCGTACTGGATTTTACCGAGGAGGGAGCCAATTTTGTCTTGGGAAGCTGGCCAGCCGTGGCCCAACTCACCGATGGAATCACCGGAGAAGTTTTTACCGTTGGATATGTATTTGCGTTCAAAGTGTTGCCAACCATCGTTTTTTTCTCTGCCCTGTCCTCTCTGCTGTACTACCTGGGCATTCTGCAACTCATCATCAAAGGCTTTGCGTGGATCATGAGCAAATCCATGGGATTGACCGGAGCGGAAAGCCTCGCCGCAGCCGCCAATGTATTCATCGGACAGACCGAAGCGCCTCTCGTCGTCAAACCGTATTTGGAAAAAATGAGTCGATCGGAAATGCTTTGTCTCATGACTGGTGGCATGGCAACCATCGCCGGAGGGGTGTTCGCCGCATACGTCGGCTTTCTGGGAGGGGATGATCCGGAACTGAAACAACTCTTTGCCACACACCTGCTCACAGCCTCCATCATATCCGCACCAGCCGCCATCATCGCCGCCAAGATTCTCTACCCGGAAGACAGTGAAATTGATATTTCAAAACAAAAACTGGACATTCCAAGGCAAGAAGTGGGAAACAACATCCTGGATGCCATCTCCAAGGGAACCACCGATGGACTCAAACTGGCCATCAATGTTGGGGCCATGTTGCTGGTGTTTACTGCCTTCATCTCCATGCTCAACTACATCTGTTCGGACATCATCGGCTTCTACACTGGCTTGAATGGCATTGTCAAGGAGGTATCCAATGGACAGTTCGAGGCGTTCAACATTGAGTTGATCCTTGGCCTTTTGTTCGCACCCATCGCGTGGCTATTGGGGGTCAACGGACCGGATGTTCTTACTGTTGGCCAATTGCTGGGCTTGAAAACAACACTGAACGAGTTTTTTGCCTATGCAGAACTGCAAAGTGTGAAGGACAGCTTGTCTGACAAATCGCTGTTGATCGTTACTTACGCCTTGTGTGGATTCGCCAATTTTGCTTCCATTGGCATTCAGATTGGCGGCATTGGGGCCATTGCACCCGGACAGCGCGATACACTGACAGAATTTGGCATCAAAGCCCTGATCGGTGGAACCGTCGCTTGCTTTTTGACGGCTGCCATTGCAGGCATGGTTGCCTAGCCAAGCAAGAAGGCCAGTTGCGTTAGCCCAAAGCTTCCGCCGCTCTATTCAAACTTTCTTTGTAGACCTTGAGACAGCGTTCTCTTGCCATTTTGTGCTCTACGATGGGCGCTGGATAGGCCGGGGTTCCATATTCGGGCACCCACTGACGGACGTATTTGAGTTCTTTGTCAAATTTTTTCATCTGTGACTCTGGATTGAACACCCGAAAATAGGGCGCAGCATCCGTCCCACAACCTGCAGCCCACTGCCAGCCGCCATTGTTGCTCGCCAGGTCAAAGTCCAACAGCTTGCGGGCAAAGTACGCCTCTCCCCATCGCCAATCCACCAAAAGATGTTTGGTCAAAAAGCTGGCAACGACCATGCGCACCCGATTGTGCATGTAGCCCGTAGCGTTGAGTTCGCGCATGCCTGCGTCCACCATTGGATAGCCCGTCCGGCCTTCGCACCATGCCTCGAATTCCTCCTCATTGTTGCGCCACTCTAGGTACTCGTACTTTTCGCGGAAGGGTTTGCCAATGACATGAGGAAAATGCGACAAAATCATGGCATAGAAATCTCGCCAGCACAATTCGTTGACATAGTTCCAGCTGAGTGCCCTTGCATTGCGGGCCTTTTCGCGGATGCTGATGGTCCCAAAGCGAAAATGCAAGCCCAAACGCGACGTGCCTTCTACCGCTGGAAAATTGCGATTGTCTCCATACTGGCGGATCAGTCCCCTTGTCACCTGAGTGGGTGGAAACTGAATGTCACTTCGTTCAAACCCCATGTCTGCCAGCGTAGGAATGGGAAAAGCAGCTGTCTGAACAAATCGATCAAAGTGATCGCTATTGGGATAAGATTGGAGGAAGCGGGAAATTTCTTTCTTTGCCCCATTTGCATCCTCTACAGTGACCTTCTGGCTGTCCAGCTTGCTGAACCAGCGCTTGCTGTAGGGGGTGTAAACAGTATATGGCGTGCCATCGGCTTTGAGTACTTCGTCCTTTTCGAAGATCACATGATCCTTGTAGGTGTGAAATTCAATGTCTTTGGCAGCGAGTAATTCTCGTATTTTCTGGTCTCGTTCCAATGCATAGGGCTCAAAATCGTGATTGGCATAAACAGTCTCCACGGTGAATTCTTCCAACAGCTGGGGCCAAATCTCTTCGGGTTTGCCATGATAGACTTTGAGGCTGCTCCCCAATTCTTGCAATCGCTCCTGAATGGCGTGGATTTCTCGGTGGATGAAGCTTACCCTTGCGTCATCTTTGTCTTCCAATTTATCCAAAATGTGCCTGTCGAAAATGAAGATGGGAAGGACGGCTTTTTCGTTTTTCAGTGCGTGGTACAAACCCGCGTTGTCGTCCAATCGGAGGTCGCGGCGATGCCAGAAAATGGAGATTGCTTGCATGTGTAATTTTTTATTCCATAAGCTAACGGAAGCCCCTCCAAATTGTTCAACTTCCCGATGAGACGAAGGAAAGAAGTCAGAGAATTTTTAGTAATTTCCCCACATGAAGATTTTTTCTGCGCCTCAAATCCGCCAATGGGATGCCCATACCATTCGCCAGGAGCCCATCTCTCCCCTGGATCTGATGGAACGAGCTTCTTTGTGTTTTGTCAATTGGTTTGTCGATCAATTTCCCGAAAATGGGCAACGGATTTCGGTCGTTGTGGGATTGGGTAACAATGGCGGAGATGGCTTGGTCATTGCCAGGATGTTGCACCATCGTCAGTACGATGTCCAGCTGTGTCGTTGTGCCATCGGCAGCAATCCCTCTCCGGATTTTCAAGCCAATTGGGAACGCCTGCCAAAGGAAAGGGACATCCCTCGTCAGGTATTGTCCAAAGGAGATTCCTGGCCAGCCATTGAGGCAGACATTCTGATCGATGCCATCTTTGGATCAGGTCTCAATCGACCACTTACAGGCTATTGGGCCGACTGGGTCACCCATCTCAACCAACTGCCTCTCGTGCGGGTATCGGTGGATGTCCCTTCTGGGCTGTTCAGCGATCAATCGACCCAAGGGGTTTGTCTACAAGCCACGGCCTGCTTTAGTTTCGAACGGCCCAAATTGGCATTCTTTTTCCCCGAAAATCAGTCTCGCTGCGGAGATTGGCACTTTGGATCCATCGGTTTGCACCCCGATTTTGAGGCCCAAACAGCGTCCAACAATCACTATGTAGACTTGGCCATGATTCAACGCATCCTGCGTCCTCGCCAAAAATTTGACCACAAAGGAACATTTGGCCATGCCTTGCTGATGATGGGCAGCTATGGAAAGGTGGGAGCAGCCATTCTGGCAGCCAAAGCTTGCTTGCGCAGCGGGACAGGACGAGTGAGCTTGTACGCCCCTCATTGCGCCTATGCCATCCTCCAAACTGCGGTTCCAGAGGCCATGGTAATTGTCGATCCACATGAGTATTACATCATACAAAGTCCGTCTCTGGAAACCTACCAAGCGGTGGGCATTGGCTGTGGAATCGATACTCGCCAGTCAAGCGCTGATGCCTTGCGCGAAAGCCTGCAAAAAGCGTCCATCCCTCTCCTGCTGGATGCCGATGCATTGAACATCCTGGCCCGCCATCCCGACTGGCTATCCCTCCTGCCCCCCAATAGCATTCTCACGCCACATCCCAAGGAGTTTGAACGCCTCTTCGGTCCAAGCGACAATGATTTTGAGCGAAACAAACGCCAGGTAGAAATGGCAAAAAAATACAAGATGTACCTGCTGCTCAAAGGCGCCAACAGCTGCTTGGCTGGCCCAGACGGCCATTGCTACTTCAATTCCACGGGCAATCCAGGCATGGCAACGGCAGGCAGCGGCGATGTTTTGTCTGGCATCATCACCGGACTCATGGCCCAAGGCTATGTGCCCAAGGAGGCTGCCATTTTGGGCATGTATCTGCACGGCCTTGCGGGCGACATTGCCGTCAAAGCCCAGATGAGCCAAGAGTCCCTGTTAGCAGGCGACTTGATCGACCACTTGGGCAGGGCATTTCACCACATTTCTCACGACAAATCCATTCAATGATGACAAAAAAAATTGTAGTAATGACGGGAGCTGGCATCAGTGCCGAAAGTGGCATCAAGACCTTTCGCGATGCCGACGGTCTTTGGGAAGGCCACGATGTCATGGAAGTCGCCTCCCCCGATGGCTGGCGCCGCAATCCCGATCTGGTCCGAGACTTTTACAACCAGCGCAGAGCACAGCTCAAAGAAGTGGCCCCCAATGCCGGACACCTTGCACTGGTAGACTTGGAAAAGGCCTATGATGTCCACATTGTCACCCAAAACGTAGACAACCTCCACGAGCGGGCAGGCAGCAGCCAAATTGTCCATTTGCATGGGGAATTGACCAAAGTGCGCAGTACCCTGGATGAGTCCCTGGTATACGAATGGACGGAAGACCTCCACGAAAGCGACCGTTGTGACAAAGGCGCTCCCTTGCGCCCGCACATCGTTTGGTTCGGCGAGCAGGTCCCCATGCTGGAACGAGCGGCACACTTGACCCACGACGCCCACATTGTCATCATCATTGGTACATCCATGCAGGTCTATCCGGCGGCAGGGCTGGTCGGTTATGCTCCACCTGATGCAGACATTTACTATGTCGATCCCCGTCCGGCAATCAATTACGAGCTGAGCATGCGTTCCAACCTGCAAGTCATTGAGGCGAAGGCATCACAGGGGGTTCCAGATTTGGTGGCAAAGTTGCTGAAAGAGGCTGGGTAAAAATGGCAGGAATGAATCAACAAGAGTCATGGGCAGAGGAAGTCCGGTCGATGGTGATAGCTGGGAAATTGGAAGAAGCTATGGATTTCTTGCAGAGCCTAGAAGGACTGCCGACAGTGTTGCAGGATCGTTTGGCCAATCTGCAGCGGCGCCAACAAAGCCTGGCAGAGGAGCGAACAGGGGAGCTCATCACCCGGGAAGCCTTCGAAGTGGATAAGAACAACATTTCCAAAGCCATTTTGGGCATCGTTCAGGAATGGAAGGAGGCAAGTTCGTCAACGGCCACCATTCGAAGAAAACCGCCTGCAACTGCTGTTTCAGGGAGGACCTTCGCAGGGATTGCCATCTTGCTTTCATTGCTTGGAGCTGGCGTCTATTTTTTTGTCAATCAAACAGCTGTTGACCAGGAAGTCAGTCCAATTTCAACTGGTAGTTTTACCATAAAAAGCCAAGTCCTGAATGCACAAGATGAGGGCATTCCCAGCTGTCAAATTCAGCTATTGCTCGATTCCATCCAGGCAGGGACAGCGGCCACAGATGCCAACGGTTATTTTGAGATTGTTGTAGAAAACGAGCTGGGCAAGTCGGTCCAAATCAATTGCCAGTGCCAGGGTCATCCGCCCTACTCCAAGGAATCCCCAATCAGCCAAATGGACGAGCAAAACACCCTAGAACTGGCCCCCATTCACTTGCCTGTAAAACAACTTCCCGCGGCAACGCCTTTGGCAACACCAGAAGGCAAAACAAGCAAGCGCAGCCAAGAGACATCCCCCTCCCAAGAAGAGGACAAAAGCCCCGGCATCATCATGAAAGACAACAACATTGGCACAGTCATCAACAACCCCAGCGGCCCCATTAAAATCGACAATTCATCCCAAAAATCATCCGACAAACAATAGTAAAACGCCACGATATGAGTCGAAAAGTTTGGAAACAGACCAAGAACCAATTGCTGTGTGGACTCCTGCTGCTCTGCCCTGCCATGGCCATGGCACAGACGCCCATCCAATGCACCATCCAAGGCAATGACATCGGTACAGTCATCAACAATCCCAAGGCAGACATCACGATTGTCAATGAGTATTACTTCCCCATCGAATCCAGCGAAAAACAGCTCGAAGAAGCCATCAGCTATCTGAGCACCAATGAGCTGTTGAGCAAAAAGCAGCAACAGTTACTCAACAGGCAGAAAAAATTGGATGAGGAAAATAAATCTCTTGCGGATAAGGCAAAAAGATTTTCAAGCAAAATCGAATCCCTGCAACGGCAAGTTCAGGAGGTGGAGTCCATCATCGAACAGTTGGAGCAAGAAAACCGACCAGATCGTTCGAACAAGCTTCAGGTGGCCAAAAACCGCTTGGCTTCTGCCAAAAGCATCTTGAGCGCCAGCAATTGCATGGTGGAGGACCACGAGCTGTTTGTCGAGACCTCCGACAGTGGCAAGGATCGCTTCGGCTTCCTCAAACAGGCCATCCTGGAAGACCCCAACTACTTTTTGGTGGATGACTTTTACCATGGCTTGGCTTTGGTCAAGGGCTACAACAATGTCTATGGCTACATGAATGCGAAAATGGAAACAGTGGAGGAATTTCAATACGATTTTGCGACTTCCTTTGAGGCGGGCTTTGCGATTGTCCGGAAGTTTGGCCAGATGTATACCCTGGACCAAAATTTTGTGCGGACGCCAATTGATCTGAAAGATTTCGAGGAGCTTGCCAGTGTTGAAAATTGTTATTTTGCAGTGACCTATGATAAAAGAGTGAAAGAAAAGCAGTACTGTTTATACAAGATTGGACGACAAAAGGCAACGTATCTATTCAGCGAGGAGGAGATCGACTTGAGCATTGGAGTGAGGGGGCTTGCGAGGGTATCAAATAAGACCAAAGAGTTTCTCATTTTTCTTCCCGATGTCTCTATTACCATCCCTCCTGTCACTGCAAGCACATCTACAGCGGCCCAAGGCCACATCAACAAAAGGGCAATCATTTCAAATTATTACACAAGTATTTCTAACTTCAAGCACCAGAGCATGGCCCTTGCCAATGAGAAGTATTTATTGGGGCCCAATGGAAAAGTGTTAGAAGACTTGTCCATTTTGGGCAAACCTGGAAGGCAACACCCCATTGTCAAAAAATACAGAGATGTATCACGAGGGCCCATCCGCATTGGAAACCAATTGGTCAACGATCGATTCATAGAGGTTTCCTTACCAGTAACTCCTACAGAGTCCCAATACAAATCAAAAAGTCCATTCATCATCAGCTATCTGTACGATGTAAAGAACAAGCTGAAACGCATTACCCCGGACTACATCTACGACAGGAAGGGTGCGGAGTTCAACGACTGGGGACACCTCTGGTTCAAAGGCATCGACGGGGAATATGGAATGCTAGACATGAATGGTGAGATCATCATTGACAATAAATTCAGTGGCAAACCCAAAAGGGTTGATTCCTTTTACATCGTCTCAAATTATTACGGGTTCAAAGGTATTTTCGACCACACTGGAAAACAAACCACAACGATCAAATACGGTGAGATTGGCCCGCTGAAGGGAGGTTTCTTCAAATTTTCTCATGCAGATGGGAAGGGATATGGAGTCGTCAATTCCAACAACGCAGAAATCATCCCGCCCATCTGCCAGGACGTCCAACTCAAATCAGACGGAAGATTTCACTGCAAAATCGACAACGAACATTTCTACATCGACAAATTTGGCAAATGCCTTACTACCAACCATAAGGTCTACAAAGAACACCTGCGCGCCTATCGAAATCGAAATCGCCCTAGATAAGGGGGAGTTGCACATCAAAAGAGATGGCCCATACCCATTGGTACAAGCCATCTCATCAGTCATTTTGGAAAGTGTAAGGGGGCCATTGGACCGCCCTCGGTCAGTTGGTTTATGACAAACAAAACAGCCGGTTGCTCCCCTTGCCCGAAGAGCATACCGGACTGAGAAACCCTAAATGGTGTTGTATTGCTTGATCCCGAAACTCAGCATGCCAATCAAAAAAAGCGATACCATCCAGCGATATGGGTAAGTGCTGCCAAAATCGATCACCTCTCCTTTCTCCAATACCAGGCGGGGATGCTCCTTGTTGCTTTTAAAACTTCGGTAGGTTCCATCTGCAAATTGGACTTGAAACTGGGTTTTGGCCGTCTCGAAATAATCAACAAACAGGCTGTTGTGAATCACCAAACCTTCCAGCTCGGCTGTCGGGTATTGCAACGACAGCCGGATGCTGTGGCCATGGTCCTGGGGAATCTCCTTCCACTGGATCAAATCGAGTGCCCGGCCTTGGGATTCGAGTTGCAAATGAGTTGCGAGGTAGTTTTCGAGTATTTCTTGGGATTGTTTTTTGGAAACCCTTGCTGACAAGTCCGGATGTTCGGCCCGGACCACCTCTGTGATGGTCCAGGGAAATTCGATGGTCAGCTGTAGGTGACTGGCTTCTTGCTGAAGGTTTGCATAAATGTGCTGTGGGTGATGTGCCAAGCCAGAAAAACAGCACAGACCGAACAGCAAGCCGAGGAATAGGGACAGCGTGTGCATGATCATCTAAGTTTGAAGTCATCAGATGGAGTACCCACCAAGCAACGAGGGGCATAGGGGAACTGATTTTGAGAGATCACGTAGTAGTAGGTGCCATCCGGATACTCAGGCGTCACGCCTGTGCGACCATTGCACTTGTCCAAATCTCCCAGTCCTTCGACATATTCATAGTCTCCCGTGTAAATGCCGGAGTAGGCACCGCAAGGGGCATCTGTACCATTGCCTGGTCGGTCACCTGTCCGCAGTCGATAGCTGGATTGCAGCTCAATTACCTCCGTGGGATTGTCGTCGGCTCCTCCTTTGTAGCCATAGTTGTAATAGATCGGAAAACCATCTGCCGCATACCCGATCAAAGTCATTTCTTGATCAGATATGTGAAGTGATTCGAGGTAAAGCGTTGGAGCGCCGTGGTAGTGGTATTTGCCCGTGGGTTGGACATGCGCGTTGTTGCAATCCAGGCCCAAATTGATGCTCATGGCATCCAAATTCCACTCCCAGTTGGCTTGGCTCATGCTGGCCCCGCGCTCGTGCGGCCAAGGCTCGGCAGCTTCCGGATCGATCATGACCCCATTGAGCAAGATGCCAAACTGGTACTGAGGCCCGGTGTTTTGGTTGAGCAAATAGGTGATCGATGCACTGCGGGTGGGCGAAAGTGGGACCCGATAGGTGCCATTGTTGGGGCGAATGGCGTTGGGGTTGAGCGATCCATTTCCTCCTCCAAACAAACCAACTGCATGCTCCGGAATCGAATTGGAAGTGATGGTCCGGTACCCGTTGGACTGGCTCATGGCGTAGGAGGAGCTGTAGTTGAGTTGCTGATTGCAGGCACCTCGTTCCGAAATGTCCACTACGCTGCTGTGGTCTGTGCAGTCGGTACCTCTCGGGGGATCGACATCGATGATGCCTCTGTCCTTCTTGCAACTGATGAGGAAGAAAGAGAGAAAAATGACGGGGAGGAAGAAATATTGGATTTTCATATTACCGTTGTTTTACTTGTTCATTTGTGTGATTAGATGGCCCTTAGATCGAAAACTTGCGCAGTCTGGTAGATTTTTTTTAAAAAAATGGCAATCACCCAAAAAATCGCTTGGTTTTTCTTTATATTTACCATTGGATTATCGGTTCGAAGTCCAGCATTTTTCCCACTTTTTTTTTACAAACTGAGCGTACTTATGAAAGTTTCCATTCATCTCCACGGAGAGGATACCTCTATGGCATGTCGTCATTTGATCGAGCACCTAGAAGATGCCCGTGTCGAGGGCGTGGAAAGCATCGAACGCGCCCACCAAGCGCCGGAAGACGAGGCATTGGGAAGTGAGTGGTTGGATGCCGTAGAATTGATCTTAAAGTCCAGCGTCCTGGGCGTCATCCTGGGCAAGATCATCGACTGGTACCGAAGCAGGCCTGAACCGATGGAAATCGAGGTCGAAGAAAATGGACGAAGAATAAAAATCAAAGCAGAAAATCCCGAAGAGGCCATGAAACAGGCCAAAGAACTGATACAGCTACTAAAGCAGGAAATGCCCGCCCCATCAGAAGAGGCGGCAGAAGAACTGGAGCTAAAGCCATTGCCACATGAAAGAGATGATTCCTCCCACTAGAGGCGACAAAAACACAGAACTTGCTTTTGACATTGCCAAGGCAGTATTTGTCATCGTAGGCGTGAGTAGATACCGGGCTGCTCACCAGGAGATCGCGCGAGACAGGGCCTATGGTGATCGCCCATTTGTCCTCAAAGGCACCAAATCGCTCAAAGAAACCCTGCAGCAACTCTATCCACAAGCAGAAGACACCCAATTTGTATACATCGAAAATCCAAACGACAAGGAAGAAGTGCTGACAAGGCTGCAAAGCCTGTCTTCCAGAAAGGCAGAATTCCTGTTTTTTTACTATGGAGGCCACGGAGAAATTCCCAGGATGGAAGATGATTTGTTGCGGCTCACCACTTGTGATTGTACGACCAAGACGGTGGATCGTCGGGGGATTAAAATTTCTGAGTTGTCGGCTTTGCTGGCCAGGATTGCTCCTATGCAGCTCGTTTTACTCGATTGCTGTTACAGCGGCACCTTGAAAGGGCTGAGTCTGGATCGGATGAAAACGGCCTGCATCATCACCTCCAGTACCAATTCGACCAAAGCATTCAAGGGAAAAGAAATGCCTTTTTTCACGGAATTGTTCATTGAGGCACTGCAACAAAACAACAGCCCATACAACAGAAGTCTCGGAGATTTGAAGATTCCCACTAAGTTGGTCGACGAAACCAAGGGCATTGACCAAGAATGGAAAATCACCGATAAAGGACGGCTGATCAACTTGGCCTTGTTTCCCCCCTATCGCCCTGTCGCCAATGGTCAAACCAATACCATTGCGATCAAAGATTATCGCTTTAAAATTCATCCAGGACAGCTACTGAGCGATGGGGAAAAAAACGAATTGCAAAGTTTTGTAGAAATGCAAGCCATCGAGATGCCCCTGTCATTTCGCACAGGTGGCCAATCAAGGCTGCGGCAAAGAGTGGAAATTGGGGTTGCCCCAGTCACTTTTGACCTGTTCCACCGATACTGCGCCCATACAGAACAAAGAAATCTCATGCGCAAAAGCGCCAACAAAAATAAATATCCGGCCACTCACGTCAGTTGGGTACATGCCTTGTTGTTTTGCAATTGGCTCAGTCATGTCTACGACTACATACCTGCCTATGATCTGAATGGCGCCAATGAACAGGTCGAATGGCGCCGCGATGCCAATGGCTTCCGATTGCCTACCGAGCAGGAGTGGATCTTTGCAGCCAGCAGCGGCAAGCCCAACGTCAAGGTATCGGAAAACCTTTTGCGCGAACAAGCCCAATACCAGTTTGGCTCCCAAGCCTCTACCCAGCAGGTCAAGAGGCTCAAACAAAACCGATTTGGCTTATACGATATGCTGGGCAATGTATGGGAATGGTGCTGGGGAAAAGGAAGTGCTGCCAGAGGAAAAAGCCCCATCCCCAGTCATATGACCATCCGAAAGAGCGAAAGCGCCATCTTGAAAGGGGGTGCCTTTTACAGCCAAGCCAAGGATTGCCAGCCCAATGCCAAAAGCTGGGACTCCATCCTCGCACAGAAAAAGGGCTACGGCTTCCGGCTGATGCGCAACCTTTGAACACTGTTTTGTAATTTGGACTCCACAAATCCCAAAGTCAATCATCTATGAGCAAAGAACGAATCAAGGAGATACAAGCACTGGTGCCACTCGGCAATCAAATCACCGTCCTCTGCAGAGGGGGAAGGGAAATCAGTGGCATTTTGAAATCCATCGATCTGGATGGCATCATCGTCAGTCATCCCAACAATGGAGGGAGTAGAATTCCCGCCAGTCTGATCGAAGGCTACTTCAATGATGGGGCTCCCAAGGTTCAGCATGCAGTTGTTGAAGAAGAAATCGAGGAATTGGATACCTCGGCCCTGGCGGACCTGATGGTGCCAGAACAGAAAAAGGAAAGCTCATCCGAACCAGTGGCAGCCCCTGCAAGCAATGGCCAAGTGGCTGGAGCTGATAAGGGGACGCCTGCTGTTGAAATAAAAGCTGTGGGGGAAGCGAAGGTGGAAAAAACAGAAGAGGTGGAAGAGGAAAAGGAAGAACCAATGCCAGCCCCTGAACCAATACAGCCTGTCATTGCCACTCCCCCACCCGCTCCAGAAATTGTATACAGCAACAAAGTCTTGGCTTATGAAAGGGAATTGGAAGTCAATATGGTTCCCGATGTAAATGCTGCGAGGCATGACATCTACAAACCTGACATGCAGGGAATCCACGAGCGGAATAAGGATGACAAAAAGTTGCGGGCTCGCATCAACCAGATCAGACAATCTTACAAGGATGCAGAGAAAGCTGATCAGATGTTCGGCCAATTTGGTCGAGTCAGCTCACTGATCAGAAAATTGCGCGCCGCCATACCAGAACATAAGAAGAATGCTGACCTGCACAATTTATTGGGATTTTTCCTTTTCGAAGAAGGTCAAAAATTCATAGACTCCCAAGCAGCCTTTGACCAAGCATACATTCTCTCGGAAGAAACTGAAGTCAAGTACCTGATCAATGCCATTGTGGCAGCCGACAGAATGGACAGTACCTTTACAGCCATTTTCTTGCTGGAAACTTATTGCAAGGCCCATCCCATCACAAAAGACAACAAGGACTTGTGGTACATCTTTCTGCGAAAGCTCAAAGAAGAAGGACACTTCCAACCATTGGTGGACTTGTACGATGCCGCAAAAGAGGCCAAGGATTTGCCCGAAGACCAGGTGGAGTTGTATTTCCGTGCCTTCATTTACCTGCTGTACAACAGCTTGGGCGGGGACAAGATCAAGGAAGTTCTCAGCAATGTCCTGGAAGAAGAAGACAACTGGAAGCGGTGTGACTATTTGATCAAAATGTATCGCATCTCAGATTACGTCTCCGACTCCTATGTGTCCTTTGCCTACTACAAACAGGAGACCCGAGAAGAAATCAGAAGAGCTCATGGTGTGGTCCAGAAGAACGGGAAGGACCAAAGGGAGCCCTTGCCAGAGGGAATTTTTGTGGGCACCATTCACGAATTCCATTCCAGTGGAAGTTGGGGGCGGATCAAAAAAACAGAAGACGACAGCTTGGTTTGGTTTCACATCACAGGTGTCAGCGACAAGGAACTGAAATCCAGGCTCACAGGAGGCAGGGCTTACAATATGGTCGTAGAGGCCGAAATGGGCTTTGGCATTCAAAACAGGCCGGCCGCTGTAAAAATCAAGCCACAGTGGAGCAAAGACGATCTCTTCAAATTGGCAGAGAAGTGCTACCAAAGAGGAGATACCAACTTTGGGGTGTACTACATCAAACTATTGATCAAGATAGACCCTGATTACAAAGGTGCCAAGCAATTGCAGGAGCGTCTGATGGAGTCGGAAAACAAACGAACACAGACCAAACACAAGGGCCCCTACGGAAAGGCAAAGAGGGCACAATCAGCAGGCAAACCCGCTGAGGAAGTCATCGAGTGGTTCAAAATTGCCATCGAGAAAGAAAGCAACAAAGGGGGAGCCATCAAAGACCTGGCTTCCTATTACAACCAATTGGGGCGAATTGAGGAGGCCATCCAACTGTTGGAACACCGCATGAGTGAGATTCGCGATCCTCGGTCTGTTCGAAATTTGATCATTCCCTTGTATTACAAGAATGGACAGTACGATCTGTACATTCACAACCTCATGCAAAAAATTTCCTCCTCCAAATCTCCAAAGGAGATCACTGATTCCTGGATATTGATTGGCAATGGATACAACAAGACGGAGGATTGGCGCAATGCCAGTGATGCCTTCGAAAAAGCACTCGAAAACGATGCAAACAACCTCAGAGCAAAGTTCAGCCTGGCCATCGCCCTGACGCGTGATCGCAAATACATCGATGCCAAAAAATATTTGGAGCAGATCATCAAGAAATCGCCTACCATTCAGGCTGCCCAATTGGAAAACCAGATCAATGCAGCCATTAAGAATGAAAGCGAAGTCAACTTTGAGGTCATCTCTGATTCAGCCTTTACACAGGTCGACCAGAAAGTGTCGCCATTTGCCCAGCACTATCTCGAATCTCTCGATCTGTCGAATTTCATCACCCGCAAAGATGGCCTTGACCAACAGGGGCGCTACATCGAGGTAGACAGAGCAACGACAGAAGAAGACCTCAAAAAAGCAAAAAAATCTGCACAAGGCCAAGGCGCCACACGTCCCAAAAACAGGGGCAAATTTTACCTCACTGCCGCCCGCATCTTGTGGGATCTTGGTCAAGGACAAGATTCCTATCCCGATCAGATGTACGAATACTTGGGCCGGGCGCTGGTCTCCTATGGTGATGATGGCCTCTATACCAACTCTTCCATGCCCATCGAAACCATGCAGCAATGGTATGCAGAAGCCATCAATGCGTTTGAACAAATGGATCGGACAGATGGGAATAAGGCCAATGTAGACACCCAACTGGCATTCATCCGCTACATTTTCTCGACCCTGGGTTCCAAGAATATGATCCCCAAAGACAGCAAGGTCAAAAACATTCCCGAGGCCATTGACCAAGTGTCTAAGCTGGCATATGATCCCGAAAAGTTTTTCGACGAAATCACCCACCTGATCATCCACAGCAATCTGGCTCAAAAGCAGCTTCTCAACCACATCTATCGCCACAATACTACATTGGATGACATGCGCAAGTATTTTCAGGCGAAATACGATGTCCCAGCCAGTAAGATCAGCAGCATTGGTGCCTCCATCCGAGAAGGTTGGAGCAAGGTAGCTTTCAAATACGACGAGTCCTATCGACAGGTCAAACTGGCGATTTGCGAAATGGAGCAATACGAAAATGACGTCCTTTGGCACACAAAACGAATGGATGCCTTCGACCGGGTGGTTGACAATAAATTTTTGCTTGAACTGGATCGCAGTCGTTTGTTTCACATGAAAAACATCTGCGCAACCGGGATTCGCTACATAGAAGGCCAGTCCTACCTCGTGCAAGATACCGACCTCGAGGACATGGTCTCAGAAGGCAATCAGCTCATCAAATCGATCGAAAAATTTCCCACTCAGTTGAGCATTGCATACATGTTACCTGTATTGAAGAAATTGATCAATACACTGGAAGAGAAGAAAGAAGACCTGTATCGGAAAAGCTTGCCAGAGATTCAGGTGATGCTCAAGCGCAACAATGTCAACTTCCGTCCGGGAGAAGAGGGTGTTCTCGAAATTGACATCACCGTCACCAATGAAAAAGGGCGAAGCCCGGCACAAAATTTTGCGCTGAAAATCATCAAAGGGGAAGACGACCCATTCGACCTTCACGAAGGAGATACCTTCAGCCTGACACCAAATGTCCTCAACGGCGGAGAGGAAAATTATCTCCAACTGCTGCTGAAACTCAAAGACAAGAATGATCGAAGGGATTTCTCCCTCAATGTCGAGTACCAATACGATACCATTCAGAATGAAACAATGGGCCCCTTCCCCAAACCCTTTCCGGTTTCTATGGACGTACAGGAAGTCTTTGAGCCATTTGAAAATCCCTATACTGTACAAGGCATTGTGGGCAAAAACATGTTCTATGGCAGGGATCGACTCATCAAAGAGATCAGTGATAAGATCAAAGATTTTCGGGATAAGCCCCAAGGAGATGCCTATCTGATGTATGGACAGAAAAGGATTGGAAAGTCATCCTTGCTGTATTATTTGAAAGAAAACCTCCGGCAGAATCCGGAGAACATCATTGCCTACATCGTCAATACAGGCACTATTTTAGGGGATGTCCAACCTTACACTGCCTTTTTGTGGGAAATATTGACACAGATCGAAGATGGATTGTACATGTTGAACCCCAAATTGGCCAAAAAGTGGAAACTGCCTGATCGAGATCGCTTTTTTGGAGATGCCAGCTTCATTTCCTACTTCAATGACATCATGAACAAGCTTCTTCGGCTTCAAAAGACAGATTCAAGTTTCAAAAACAAGCAGGTCATTTTGCTGGTGGACGAGTTTACCTACTTCCACAAAGAAGTGAAGCTCAAAAATGTGCCGCGCAGTTTTATGAAAAACATCAAGGCCTTTTTGCAGAAGAACTACTTCAATGCCGTACTGGTGGGGCAAGACTATGCCGTCAAGTTCATCGAGGAAAACCAAAATGAGTTTGCAGCCATCGAAAAGCGAATGATCACCTACCTATCGGAAAGTGATGCCAGAGACTTGATCGAAAAGCCCATTCTCTTCAAAGGCGAGTCACGTTACATGGAAAATGCCATCAAACGCATCCTTGAGCTAACGGCCAACAGTCCATTTTACATCCAAACCATTTGCCAACGCATTGTCAGCTATCTCAACGAGCGAAAGCTGAATTATGTCACTGGAGCTGTTGTCAAACGAGTGACGGATCAACTGACCAAAAAAGGCAAGACCTCAAATCCCATCCTCCGCATTTGGAAGTTTGAAAGCCTGTACAATTCCGGTGATGTGTCCGATGACGCATTGGACCCCATAGAGGTCGTCAATGTATTGCATGAAATCGCTTCGAACAGCCGAGGAGGAACTTCTTTCAAAGTCAATGCCATCAGTACCAATACCAGGAAAAACACCCCTTCTGAGATTGTCGACATTCTCCTCAAAAGAGATGTGCTGGAAAAGGACAGAGAACGACAGGGCTATGTGCGAATCAAGGTGGGCTTGTTTCAGGAATGGCTCATCAACAACTTTGAAAAATTGGAAAAGACAGAGATCACCGAATCCTCCAATATGGTATCAGAGGAAGAGGAAGCAGCTGATGCAACTGAGTAAATCACCACGAAACGCCAGAGCATGAATCGCAATCCGTTCCATCCTGCTACGGGTACAATTGTATCCAGGGAATATTTTGTTGGCCGGGCCCAGATGCTGAAAATGCTGGAGGCATTTGCCCATAATGACGAACACGCTTGCATGTCCATTGTCGGCAATCCTCGGGTGGGCAAAACCAGCTTGGTTTATCAGGGAGCGCGAGTACATAAAAAGAAGTTGCACGAAAGAAAAATCTTCCTCATCTACCTCACCCTGTCGCAATACGAGAAGGCAGAACACTTCTTTCTCACCATGGCCCAGGAAGCCATTGCGGAACTAAAGTCTGCCAATTGCTTTCCCAAATCCCTCAAGAGGATCAAGAAAAAGCATTTCAAAAAAAAGATGACTACCTGGCAGGAAATCAATCGATTTCTGGAGGCCTTTTGCAAGCAAGCCAATACAGAGGGCATCAAACTCAAGTTCATCATCGATGAGTTTGACGAGGCCCGCAATTTGTTCAAAAACCAAAACAACTATTTCTCTGGTCTGAGAAGCCTGTTTGACAATCCCGATTCGAGGATCAGTCTCTTGTTGATTTCCCGCCGAGACATCAAACTCATCGAGGATACGGCCACAGATGGGAACTCAACCCTGCACGGGATTTTTGGCTCTCAAACCTTTTACATCGGTCCATTTTCCAAGGAAGAAATTGACGAATACTTTTTGTTGTTTGACAAAGGTGGGTTCCCGCAAAGCGAGCAACAAAAAAACAACATCGTCTACTACTGCGGTGGACACCCCTATTTGCTCAATGCCATTTGCCATACCTATTACCAAAAATGGCAAAGCGAGCTCACGCCCACCATAGACGACGTATTTGATTGTGTCAATCCTACCTTTTCCTACTACTATGAAGCCTTGGAAGCCATTCTGCGAGAAGACAAGCGTTTTGACAATACACTCCGCATCTTGTTTGGGCCACTCAGCAGGACTGTATCCGTCGACGACGCCAATCAGCTCGAATGGTATGGCATCATTCACCGAGAAGGAGAAGAACGATACACATCTTTTTCGGAGCATTTCGACTATCATCTCTATTCCCTGGGGCACAAGGACAATTTCTGGCCAGTCTGGCAAGATGCTGAAAAGCTGCTGCGCAAGCTCATCGGGCAGTTGTTCCAAAAAACGCATGGTGACGATTGGCAAGAGGAATTCTCCTATCGGCACCCGACGATTTACCACGCCCTCCACGACCGTCGGATCAAAGAAGACCCTCCCAGCGACTTGATGGACTATCTCAGTCCACAAGAATTGTTTGCCGTCATTTTGCACCACGAAAACTGGGAACTGTTTCACCCCATTTTGAACAGCAAAGCAAGCTACAGCCTCGAAGAGTGGCAGGACCGGATCAATCTCATCTTGAAAGTCAGAGAGCCCATCTCCAACAATCGAACGGGCCATCTCACTCCTCCGCAGATCAATCAGGCAGAATCGTTTTGCAGCCACATCCACATGGTTGTCCGAAAATATTTTGCCACAGAGTAAATCCCTCCCCCAACTGCAAAAAGTACAAAAGCAATCGAACCAAGTCAGTCAATTGGGTGTAGAAATAGTACCACCCATTGTCGTAAAATGCCCCAGCAGGGTCTCTGCCCCCCTTGTAACAATCAAAATCTCAGAAGTTATGAAGCATCTACTGTCAAGCCTTGTCGTCATCTTCCTGTGTGCCAGCCTGTCGGCGCAGGACACCATCACTTTTCAAAAGGGAGGGAAGAAAGAAGTTCGAATCGTCAACATCAAAGATGGATTGATCAACTTTTATTTTTGGGATGATCCAGACAAAAAGAGGAAGGAGGTCCCCGTGGAAAGTGTCGCCGACTATTTCATGGAAAACACTCG
The DNA here is from genome assembly GCA_039821145.1 of Bacteroidota bacterium. GTDB lineage: Bacteria > Bacteroidota > Bacteroidia > Chitinophagales > Saprospiraceae > JBCCSZ01. The sequence continues at coordinate 189,424 of JBCBOS010000012.1, forward strand.
GACGGAGCTCAGCAATGCCGTCGAGACTTCCGGAGATGTAAGGGAAATCTACTGCCACATCCTCGGAAGAAGCCTCAGCTTTTCCCGAAAATTCATTGTATCCATCGACTTCGGCCTCGACGCCAAATCATTCGCCCCCTATTTGGACGACATTCTCCATCCAAGAACGGGTAAGACCAAACGATTTGACACCATGCTGGACGCGCTCAACTACCTGAGCGTTGAACACGGTTGGTCGTTCGTCACTGCCTACACAACCATCCTTGATGGGGAAACCTGTTGGGAAAAGTGGTTGCTGAAGAAAGAGATTCGACTGCCCAAACAGACTGCTGATCAGGCCAAACTTGGCGCTCGCAATTGATGGCGAAATTGGGAAGAAAGCAGGTCTATTTATGAAGAAAAGGAAGCATCGTTGCAGAGTCGTTGCAGGATTTGCGCGAAAAAATTTGACTGTCTTTGGCAAAACGTTGATACTCAAATCTTTGTCTGCAAACCCTGCTTTTTCATTGTAGCTCCGGCAAGAATCGAACTTGCATCTTAGGCTCCGGAAACCCACATACTATCCATTGTACTACGGAGCCGACTCTTTTTGCTTGAGGACGGCAAATATAAGACAAAAACGCCAAAAGGGGGGAAAAAATTCAATGCAAAACAAAGCGAGGCTTTTTCTGAAATTTTACCTAGCGAAAATAGAGACTCAAATAACTTATAATCATTTATTTATACATTAAATCCACACTCCTCCTCTTCCTCTTCTCGAAATTCCGTCCCACATTTTTACCCAACTTCCCACCCCATTCCTGCGTAGCTTAGCATTGTCTTAATTGACAAATAAACAACCCTAGTCTTTGACAAGTCGAAAAATGCCATGTCCCGCTACATGACCCAGAAAATCGGATGCCGGACCTACAAAAGTGTCCTGTATTTCAGGGCTCAAGCAAGTGCGTTGGGAAGCCACAAAGAATCGGCGGTCTTTTCGGAAGAAGCACAACGGGATTTCATTCAGTCGTTCGGGCTGGAGGAGGAGCTATTGGAGTTGGGGCCACTCAGATTTGGGCAAGCCAGGCCCTCGGACGAACATGCAAAATTGATTTAGTCAGTGGACATTCGCTTTTGGTGTCCACGCTCAATAAGCCAAGCTAATAAGATACTTATTAACTGTGAGATGAATCCAATCAAGGAATCATTGTGATCAATCCCTCAACGGAGGGATTTTTTTGTGCCCCTATGCAAATAGCCATACTGAGTCATTCGCATAAAAGCTGTATGTTAGCTGTATGGACAACAACACCAAAAACTTTGGCGCCTTCCTCGACCGAACACTGAAGATCATTCGGCACAACTACCTCAAGGCCTTCCGCGACAACGATCTCGACATCACCACCGAACAGTGGGTCATCCTGGACCGACTTTACAAAGAGGACGGTCTGTCGCAAAATGAATTGGCCAGCGACAGCTTCAAAAATGCTCCTACCATCTCCCGCATCATCGACCTATTGTGCAAAAAAGGCTTGACCCAACGCAAGCAATCCAGTGCTGACCGCCGAAGCTTCCACGTCTTCCTCACCGACCAAGGTCGCAAGACCTGTCAGAGGGCCTACCCCATCGTCAATGGCCTGCGGGCACAAGGCTGGCAAGAATTATCAGACCAAGACTATGATGACCTCCTCCGAATCCTCAATCAAATTGCCGAAAACTTTCGCTCCCCCACCCCTTGACTGCACCAAAGCCAAGAATGGACCAAAAAATAGGGCCACCAATCCCCCAATATTCCCTGAAGACCCCACATCCACCCACTGAGATGTTGAGCTTTCCAAATTAATTGCATATATTTGCCATAGCAACTATTGCCAGATACCAAATAAAACCACCATGTCTCTATCACCTCAGCCCCTGGAAAAGATTTACGACAGCGCCGCAGACTTTATGCCGCTCAACGGTACCGATTACCTGGAGCTGTATGTCAGCAATGCCTGGCAAGCAGCCCACTTCTATCGGACTGCCTTTGGATTTCGGACCCTGGCCTATGCCGGACTCCAGACGGGGCTGAAGGATAGAGAATCTTACGTCATTGTTCAAGACAAAATCAGACTGGTGTTGACCTCTCCGCTCAAAAGTGGAACCGCCATCGGGCAACACATCGACAAACACGGAGACGGTGTACGTGTTGTGGCCTTGTGGGTCGATGATGCCACCAAATCGTTCAAGGAAGCTGTCAAAAGAGGGGCCAAAGCATTTATGGAGCCAGTCGTGGAGGAAGATGAAGGAGGGAAAGTTGTCCGGGCAGGCATCCACTCCTATGGCGATACGGTACACGTATTTGTCGAACGCAAAAACTACGATGGCATCTTTTTGCCTGGCTTCCGCGAATGGACCAGCGAATACCAGCCCGAGCCTGTCGGCCTCAAATATGTGGATCACATGGTGGGCAATGTGGAATTGGGCCAGATGAACCGCTGGGTCGATTTTTACGAGCAGGTTATGGGATTTGCCCAAATCCTTTCCTTCGACGACAAAGACATCTCTACCGAGTACACGGCCTTGATGAGCAAGGTCATGAGCAATGGCAACGGAAGAATCAAATTTCCCATCAACGAGCCAGCTCCCGGACTCAAGCGCTCTCAGGTGGATGAATACCTCGACTTTTACGAAGGCCCTGGCATTCAACACATCGCTGTGGCAACGGACGACATCATCCGTACTGTTACCGAACTGGAACGCCGCGGGATAGAATTCCTCAAGGTGCCAACCACCTACTATGATGTGCTTCAAGAACGCGTCGGCCCCATCGACGAAGACATCGAGACCCTTTGCAAATTGGGCATCCTGGTAGACAGAGACGATGAAGGCTACCTCCTCCAGATCTTTACCAAACCAGTCCAACCTCGTCCGACCATGTTTTTTGAAATCATCCAACGAAAAGGAGCCAATTCTTTCGGGAAGGGAAATTTCAAAGCTCTATTTGAAGCCATTGAAAGGGAACAAGCCCTGAGAGGCACACTCTGAGGTCAGTTGGACCGAGAAAATTTGGTCTGCGGCAATTCCAACCGATAGGAATAACAATCGTTGGTGTCATCCTCTCCCATTCGCTGGAAACCATTCTTTTCCAAAAGCTTCCAAGAGGCAATGTTCGTGCGTCGGCTGACAGCAGTGAGGCGCCGAAAGATTCCCTGCGCTGTCAATGACGCAATCATTGAGGCGACAATCTCTTTTCCAATCCCCTGGCCCCAGTAGGCCTTGCCAATCGAATATCCAATTTCGCAGTCCTCCCCCCCTGGCTGGTAACGAAACATAATGGTGCCAATCAACTGCCCACTCAATCGCCAGATCACCCCTTGGCGTTGGGTGATTGTGCCATGGTCAAGTGTCTGCTGAGACTCCACAAACTGGCAAGCATCTCCCAAATTGCGCATCGGACCACTGCCCCGAAAACGCATGGCCTCCTCATCGGAATAAATCAGCAAGAGGGAATGCGCATCCGCCATGAGAAGCGGACGAAACTGGAGCCTGTCGGAAGCGGCGAGATCTATTGGAGTCATCGACGACATAAAAAGACAATTTGAGCGACGAAAGATAGACAAATCCCACTACAAACAGCATCAAAAGGCAAACTGCACCTTGTTAAATTGCAAGATCACGAGTCTGTCAAGGATCATTCAAAAATCATTCAATAACAAATGTCATTTTTTATATATTTGACGGCGGATTGAAATCTTGCGGATCAGAGCGGCCGCAGAATTTTAGCCGCCCCTTTCCAAAACTACCACAGAGAAACTACAACCTTACACCACATCAATGCGTAACGCATTGTAGCAAAACCATTGAGAAGAAGGAATTACAATTGCCGATGAAATCAGAAAAGGTAGCAGTCGACGGGACTGGCGATCAGGGATTAGGAAAATGGCTGGCGATGATGCTTTGTTGTGCTTGGGCGATCTGGGTGGTCGTGGATTATCTTGCCCATCACAGTTATTTGACAAAAGCCATTGTGCAAAACCCATATGGCAAAACCATGTTGGCCTTTTTCCTACCGAGCTTGGGCATCGCCTATTGGTTGTACCAAAAAATCCAATCCTCCAAGCAATCAACTGTCAGCTTTCGCATTCGCGGAATTGCCCTGTTTGGTTTGCTACAGCTCACCGCTTGCATCATTTTGCTGTCCTTTGCAAACACGGCCTATTTGCCAGACGTTGCAGCCCCTGTCCGCCTTGGCTGCTTCCTCTTTTACAGCACCCTCTACACCCTTGGGTTTCTGCTGATCCTCACCGCCGCTTTTGCCCTGGGCGATCCCTTGCTGAGTCGACATCGAAAACAATATCCCAAGGCCTATTCACTGATTGCCATCGCCTTGGGCATGGGGATGTGGGGCATTGCGTTGACGCTGCTGGGCTTGGCAGGCCTGCTGCAACCCATGGTTCTCTGGGCATTGATCGCCGCTTTGTTCATCTGGCGCTACAAAAGCATTTTGCCATTTTGGGTGTCCATCGCCTGGGAGGTACGGACTGTCAAGATTCAAAAATGGTGGACGCCCCTCTTGTATGTCTTGCTGTTTGTTGTCTTGAGCATCAATTTCATTGGAGGCTTCAAAACCTTTCCCATTGGTTATGACGGCAGCGGACTCTACCTCAACAAAGCCGAACTGATCGCCCAATCGGGTCGTCTTCCGGCAGGGGGCCAAGCGTTCAATTGGTCGGTGGTGATGAGCTTTGGCCACATCCTGTTTGGCAGCCGAACCATGGCCATCCTACTCTCGCACTGGATGGGGTTTCTGTGCTTCTTTGCCTGCTTTCGGCTGGCGCGCACTTGGCTCAAGCCATCTTACGCATTGTTGGCCGCCATCATCCCCCTCATCTCCCCTTATCTGAGCTATCACAACTTGGTGGATGAAAAGGTAGACCTTGGATTTACATTCATCGTATTGTGCAGTCTATTGCTGGTTTGGAAACCCATTGCCAAAGGCTGGTTTTTTTCGGGAGAAAAAACAGATGTTTTACAGGCAGTTGGCAAAAGCTGGACGCTGCCCTCTGGACTCTATCCATTGATGCTCGCTGCCGGACTGGCAGGATTTGCATTCGGGATCAAATACACCGCTCTGTTTTACTTCCTGGCCCTGATCAGCCTTCTATTTTACCTAGCTGGGCAACGAAATGCCTTTGCCGGAAGCATTCTGTTTTTCAGCGGTTTGCTATTCGTCGGAGGCATTCATCGATTTGGGTATGTGGAAATGGAAAATGGGACGGCAATTGGGTTGGGTGCCTTGTTTTGCACCTTGGGAGCAGGACTTCTGGTCTGGCGTTTTCGAAAAGATCGCTCTCCCATCCGTTCCCTGAGCTTGCAACTGCTGGGCATGGGCGTTGCTTTTGTCCTTCCCTTCCTCCCTTGGGCGGGCAAACACCTCAGTGAACACAAAAGCATCGGCATTCAACAACTCATCGAGGGAATAGAGGCCAAACCAGACATCAAACTAAAACGCTGGCAACGACAACAACGAAAGAAAAACTCCATTGGCCAAATACAAGAGACAACACAGCCCAAAGCCCTGTTTACCAAAGAAAAGGCGGACAAGTCCCGCAAAAAGAAGAAGGCTGATCGACAAGCCATCCGAGAAGAAATCAAGAGATACATCGGTTTTGAAGCCCCTTTTTGGATGTTCGCCTCCCTGCCCTATGATGCCAGCATGAATGTCAACATCCCAGAAATGCGCTATCTGGACATTGGCTGCCTCTTTTTGTTGCTGTTTCCGATTTGGTTGTTGCTCAGTCCAGGTCGCAAACGGCCCATTTGGCTGTCCGCATTGGTGGTCTTGGTCCTGCTGCTCTACCTGGCTTTGAGTCTCTATTCTGTCTATGCCCCCGATGGCGCTCCCTTGGATGTCAATGCAGTCATGGAGCAACAGAGCAAATTGTTTCAAAAGCACCCTGGGGGAAGTGACTCCTTCTTTTTCAGTTTATACGCTGCTTGTTTGCAGGGCTTGCTGGGCATTTCCGCCTTGTTGGGGCCTGTGTACAAAGCAGCCACTACCTTGGGCAATGGGCCGAGCATCTTTTTGTTGTTTGCCTCCCTTGCAGGCTGTTATCCTTTGATGCGCGGCCGTTTGCAAGAAATGCCGATTTTGCTCAAATCCTTTGTGGGATTTCTTCTGGTCTACGGTCTGTTGTGGTGGATATTGGGCAATGCCATCATTTGGTATGCCATGCCCTTTTTTGTGCTGCTGCCCATTCCTCTTGTCCATCTTTTGCAAAAACCAGACAGCTTGATGGGGTCTCAGAGCAAAACATTTTCCAAAATCTTTCTCAGCTCCATCTTTGGCTTGTATTTGATTTTTGGCGGCCTACTCAGCTTTACCTCCGCCTTTCCCAATGATGCCAGCAGCGAACCCATTTTCCGCTGGCCCTTTGTCGATTTTGTCTCCAATCCGGATGCAGACAAAGACAACATCCTGCGGTATTTCAATCCCGTCATTCCCGATGCATTGACCTACATGAATGCCAATGACGAAGAAAAAATCTATCGGGTCAACACCCACTTTGGGTTCCACATCCGGGGGAACGACCGCAGAGTCTACAGCGATCCTGTTCTTCAGAAATTTGACCAAATCACCAAAGAATTGGAAGACAAGAGCCAGTTTTTTGACATTCTCAAAAGCAATGGTTTTCGCTACATTTTGCTGGACCTGCGCACGGCACAAGCCGATCAATCTCCGGAACAGAGTTTGCGGGATAAATTCATAAAACTGGCGGATTTGCTGCTGCAGTCCAACAAGGTCCAACTTTTGGTCACAGACAATTATGTTGCAGACCCCAATGCCGCTGCGATTCGCTTGCCCAATGGACAACAAGCCCAGGCCCGACCTGCTTTGGTGGGTCAAACCATTTACTTGGGCTACCTTGCGCTGTTCGAAATCAGATAACCAACGCTATGATTCCTCTCTCCGACATACATGTAATCCTTCCGGCCTACAACGAGGCGAGCAAGATACAGGAGGTCATCCGCAGCATTCGAGAGCAGGGAATTCAGCACATCATCGTGGTCAACGACGGCAGCAAGGACAATACCGCCGAACGAGCCCAGCAGCTGGATGTCTTGGTGGTCAATCACCTCATCAACCGGGGAGCTGGGGCAGCTGTGCAAACAGCCATCGAGCTGGCGCGCCGCAAAAACTGGCAATGGATTGCCCTGATGGATGCCGATGGACAACACGAGGCGGCGGACTTGATTCGTCTCAAAGAAAAAATGGAGCAAAGTGATTGTGACATCGTGATTGGCAGTCGATTCATGCAACGCAATCGACAAATCCCCATCACGCGAATCTTCTTCAACTTCATCGCCAACTGCATGACCAATTTGTTTTGTCGCGAAAACTTTTCAGACAGTCAATCCGGCTTGCGCCTGCTCAACCGAAGGGCCATCGATGCAATCGATTTGCAAATCGACGGGTTTGGCTTTTGCAGCGAAATGCTCATCCGAGCCGAGCAAGTCAAATTGCAAATCGAAGAAACTCCCATCCGGGTGTACTATACAGACTACTCCATTCGCAAGGGGCAGGATTTCCAGGTAGGGCTCAATACCGCTTTCAATTTTTTGTGGAACGCCCTATTCAAATGATGCCTGTGACCCCATGCCTCTTCCGATCACCCCATAAATGCCTCTGAGCTTTGCCCATGGAAATTCGCGCTTTTCAAATCGTCGTGCCACTCATTTCCCTGCTGTTCATCATCAGCTTCGTCAACCGCTATCGCAAATCCAAGACGAGTCTGAAGGAAGCCATGCTGTCTTCCCTGCTTTGGTTGGGCATTGGCATATTTGCCATCATACCAGATTTGATTTCCAATTTCATTGCTTCGGCCTTTGGGATCAAAAGCAACATCAACGCCATCATCTTCCTGAGTTTGGGGGTTCTGTTGTACATGCAATTTCGGATGTTCAGCATCTTGAAAGAGCAAGAGGCCAAGCTCACCCAGCTCACCCGCCAGATTGCTCTCCGGGAGGTGGAAAGCCAGGACACGAAATGAGAATTGTTTTTGTCTTAGAGCATTACCATCCATACATCGGCGGAGCGGAACGACTGTTTCAATTGCTGGCTGAAGCACTGGCCGCACAAGGCCATGAGGTGACAGTACTCACCACTAGATACGATGCCCAATTGCCTGCCAAAGAGCGGCACAATGCCGTCCAGATCATTCGCATCCAGTGCCAAAATCGCTACCTCTTTACCTTTTTGAGCCTTCCCACAGTCTGGCGATACGCCCGCCAAGCCGATCTCATTCACACAACTACCTATAATGCGGCCCTGCCAGCCTGGATCGCCGCCCGACTGCGCGGCAAGAAAGTCATCGTGACTTTTCACGAGGTATGGGATCAACTGTGGTTTCGCCTCCCATTTGCCTCGGCCCTTCAAAAAAGAGCCTATTACCTTTTTGAACAACTGCTGCTCAGACTGCCATTTGATCACTACATCGCTGTATCCGAATTCACCCGACAAGCCCTGATCCAAAAAGGCATTTCTCCTTCCAAGATCAGTCGCATCTACAACGGTTTGCACTACGAGACATTTGCCCACTACCATCACCAAGCACCTCAGCAATTTACCTACACCTATTTTGGCCGACTGGGCATCTCGAAAGGTCTCGATCTACTCCTGCCTGCAGCCCACCACTTTTGCAAAGAACATCCCGACAGCCGCCTGGTGCTCATCCTGCCCAAACGCCCGCAGGCCATTTTTGCGCAAGTGATGCAACTGATCCAGCAACTGAATTTGCAAAAGCACGTATTGATCCGCCACGAGCTGAGTCGGGAAGAACTCTATCGACAAGTTTGCCAGTCTTCTTGCGTAGTCATCCCTTCTTACAGCGAAGGGTTTTGCTTTGTTGCTGCTGAGGCAGTCGCTCTGGAGGTTCCCATCGTATCGTCTGGACAAGGCGCATTGGCAGAGGTGGTGAGTGGGCGCATGATACAGATGGAGAGGATGGATGTAGAGAGTCTTCGCAGGGCGCTGGAGCGGGCCTATGAGGGGGCATTTGAGGAGGTCGATGTTCGAAAGTTTCGGATGGTGGATGCGGTACAGGAGTATTTGCGCTTGTATGAAGGGCTGCGGGGGGATGTGATCGCGAGTGAGGGGTAAAAGCGCTGGAGACTGGTGACAGCTTGGTATTTTGGGGAACGCACTGGGGGATTTTGTAAGTATGCTGTTGAACTGGGCTTGGTGGCACGAGGATCAAAAACTCGGATTTGGGGAGTAGATGTAGGTTGGGGAAAGTGGGTGGGCCCACCCTCTAGGCGACCACAAAAGACCGCCCCTTTTCAGACCCGCACCCAACGCACGACTCCGTCAACCCAAACCTGGACTTCTATGTCCAAACGGGATCATTTTTCAACCCAACCAAATCACCTCCGCGGATCGAATGACTTGGCTTTTTGTCTATAATAGGACACGCCACCCCACCAAATTCCATAAGTTTTGAAAACATTTTTATTTTACTAAATTAATCGACCCTTATCAAAGAACTGATTAACAATGACTTGCCAATCACTTGACCAAAAATAAAATGTTTTGAGTAGATATTTTTATTTTTGCAATATTACCATCATTTCGACTCTCATCCAATGCCAAATACGTACCAATCCACCGAGCAATTCGAACGAACCACAAACCTAACAGACCCAAAAAAGAAAGTTGAAATGCCACCCAGCAAGACGATAGGGGGAAGAAAAGAACTTGAAAACAAACCCGACAATACTACCTCTCAATACAGTCAACAACAAAAAAAGCAGTTTTGAACCAGAAAGAGCACCCACAACAGGTCCTCCTTCTAGTATTCCGACAAACGCTACCTAGCTGACCTTCGCCCTGGCTCGGGCATGCCCATTGACTTCCCCACCTTTCAAATGCTTGAGTTGAGAGTCACATACTAGGGTCACCGCCTTGGAATCTTGGAATTCTGCAATTTTCTTTTTCATAACGAATATTTTTTGAATGAACAATGCCATAAAATAAGGGTTTGTCAATTCATTTCAAAGTGGTGATGAGGACAAACTTGCCTCGTCCCCCTCGACAGCTGCTCACATGATTCTCAATACTCATATCCAAACGCCTCAATGTCTTTGCCATAGACTTCCTCCACGCGCTCCATGAGCTCTGGCACATAAAAATCGCGATAGTGCAGGACGGGCAAGCTCTGATTGGCATGTCCAAGGCTGGCCGTCACGCCAATGTGCTCACAGACCTTGGCAAAATCTTCTTGCAAATTTTCAAATCGACCAATGAAACGAACGGCCAACTGTCCCTCTTCATCCACCAACCAATCCAGCTGGGCACTCGTATTGCGCAAGTCCTCCGACCGCCTCTTCAAACGAACAGGGTCCAAGGCAGACATGCCCCACTTCACAAAACCCTCTTTTCCAAACGGTCCATCAACCTTTTTCTTTCGCAACTTGAATCGATAATGAGAGAACAAGCGATCCCACGGATTGCGCACAAAAGCGAAAGTGAAAGCAGAAGCCCATCGCTCCTTTCCCACCAGGTCCATGATTTCCATCGCCGTGTAATGCTTGCGAAATTGGCTTCCCCCTACCCGATTGAAATCCAAGGTCTTCCGAACACTCGTTCCTGCCGTTTTGGTGATGTGAACAAATATCACGTCCTCCCTCTCCTTCAACAAAAAAGGATAAGCAGAGGAATCGGACATCCACTGTCGAAATCGATCAAACATTGGTCGCATTTTTTGGCCGCCCCTTGTCTCGCCAGCGAAGGGCCGATTCGTACAATTGAATTTCTCCTTGCAGGACTTCTTCCAGAGCCTGGCGTTCTTCCCGACTGATCTCGGCCTTGGGCAAACGGGTTTTGTTCAAGTGTGGAAGACGGGAATTGCGCCAGCCCATTTGCCGGGCCAAGAGCTTGATTTCCTCGTCCATGTCCTCGATGATGCCAACAAAATTGTATTGCTCGATGGGAAGGCCGCCCAGGTAGCGTTGGTACAACTGTCGCTGGCGAGGCAGCTGGGCAAACTCGGGCAGACTGCGCATAAGGCGATTCATCAGCTTGCGCGAATTTCCCCGGTGCTCGATCAAGTCATCCAATTGGCTTTTGAGGTAAAAATAGTTGGAAATCGTCCGCTCGACAGGGTGCCGGAGCCAACTGATGATCGCCGGGCGCTTGTCGAGCCGAATCAGCTGGCGGATGTCTCCGTAACAGAAATGTCCATGCAACACCCGCACCTCTGATGGTACACTCGATCCGGAAAACAAGCGTGTCAGTACTTCTTCTGGCAGTTTATTCTTGGCCTTCAAACGAGGAGGAGAGTCTCCCGTTATTGTCACATCAAGACGCTGCATGCCCCGGCCATAGCGGTCCACAAGGTATTGCTGAAAAGAGGTTCCACCCGTTTTGGGAATGTGAATGGAGACCAACTCCAATTGGTGATCGAGGACTTGAGTTGGCAACATCATGATTGGAAGGGTTTGGTCATCAGTTTGCGGTGCTGTTGAGGAAAAACCGTCGCTGCCTGTTTCTGAATCGCCGCCAGCTCATCCATGGGTAAGACCTCCCCTTTTTTGCCGTAGCCCAACAATTTCATCAAGGGAGCATTTTTTCGCCAAAACCGCCACTTGACCAACCAAGGCATTTCGTCCTTCCAATCGCCAATCTTTCCCTTGCGAAAAAACAACTCTGTCTTGCCTCGCTTGGGTCCGTATTTTGGAGAACCAAATTTTTGGGAGTCAAATGTGGGCAATTGATCCAATCGAGCCTCAGGCAAATCAACCAACTTGCGAAAACGTTCTGCCTGGCCTGCCGGGTCTTCGATGAGGTCTTCAAATCGAATGATCAGATCAGCCTGAAACAACCACTCCAGTACATTTTGATGCCAGCCACCAAAGAAAGTCCCCTCTCGGGCCAAAAAGGCATCCATCAGATTTTTGCGATAAGAAGAACCCGGCGCGATGATGTTGCTTCGATGATAGGCCAAAGACACCAACGCATCCCGACCGTCTCGCACCAAATACACCTTGGGCACATCCGGAGCCAAGGCCAGGACCTCATGGGGGCGCAAATGGGTCTTGACGACGGGCTTCTGAAGAGCCTTCGCAGGATCCATCAAGGTCTTTTCACTGATGGCAGAAGACTCCAAACCGTACAACTCGTACAAGACATTGCGCAGAAAGGTATTTCCAGAACGGGGAAAGGACGCCAGCCAGATCATGGACATACAAAGAGGTTGGATTTGAACAAAGGCGATTGCATCAACTGCTTATTTCTTTTTCTTTTTTTGATTGAAAAGGGCGGCTTGCTCTGCGGTCAGCACCTCTGCAATGACGCGATCCCGAAAGGCCTGACGGCGATTGGTGCGCTCCTCCTTGCTGAGATTGTCAAATTCGAAGGTAGCCCCAATGTCTCGGATGGCTTTGAGCTGTTCGTCGGTCAAGGCTGTCTTTTTCTTGAATCGGTTGATGGTTTTTTCTACAAAACTCAAACCAGGGGTTTTGACCTTGTCCTTTTTCGCCTTGGCTTTTGTCTCTTTGACGGCCGGCTCGGGCGATGACTCATTGGACGGCGCCTCTCCACAGCCTGTCAAGACCAGTAGGAGACAGAATAAACTCGCAAAGAAGTTGATGCTTTTCATGCGGATAAAAATAGGATGCATTGGTAAATTTGTTTTCATTGTGACGGAATGGCAACAAGCTCCCATTTCCAGTCACTTACAAATATCTAAAATATTGCCATTTTTTCTAATTTGGAGCAATTATTGAAAATGCTTATGCGTAAAATCCATCCCATATGAGCGGTCCCCAGCAGGATGTTTCTTCCTTGCCTGAATTGTACCCCCGGCAGCCCGGCAGTTGGTGGGCAAGCTGGCGATTGATCATTCACAACTTGAGGACTCACCGATTTTTGATCCTGCAATTGGTTCGCGTCAACATCCTCACGCAGTTCAAGCGCTCTTTCATTGGATTGAGTTGGCTATTCATCATCCCCATTTTTTCAGTCATCATTTGGATCTTGCTCAATGGCGCTGGTGTGGTAGAACCCGGCGATACGGGCATTCCCTACCCGGCCTATGTACTACTGAGCACATCGATCTGGGGATTTTTCTCGGAGATTTACAAAAGCACGAGCACCCTGATCAGCAACAATGGCAAAATGCTGATCATGACCCATTTCCCCCACGAAGTCTTGATTGCCGAACGCATCATCGTACACCTGATCCGCTTTTCCATCCCCTTTGCCATCAATCTCTTGGTCCTTCTTTATTTTGGGGTCAGTTTCAGTTGGATTGCCTTGCTGTTTCCCCTCACCTTGCTTCCCCTCTTGCTGATCGGGACAACCCTTGGACTCATCAGCTCACTTCTACGGGTGGTGGCCGTCGACATCAGCAATTTGATGGACGAAGGAATTCGACTGCTGATGTTTCTGACCCCCATCGTTTACGCCCCCAAAATCCAGATTGGCTGGCTGTCAGAGATTGTGCGCTACAACCCGATGACCTACTTGATTGGCTTCAGCCGGGATGTCTTAACCCAAGGCATTTTTTTTGAGTGGGAAAACTATGCGATCTGCAGCTTGGGCGTGCTCCTTTTGTTCTTTCTATCGGTCCGCATTTTCCGAGCCGCTGAGCCCCGCATTCTCGAACGACTGATCAACATCTAAGCGCCATGGAGAGAAAATGTCTGCTATCGGTTCGGGGGCTGAGCAAAAAATTCAGCAAAGACATCAAGTACAACATGTACTACGGCATTCAGGATTTGCTGGCCGACAGCCTCGGCAGGAAACGTGCCGATCGGGAGAGTTTGCGCAAAAAGGAGTTCTGGGCGCTCAAAGACATCACCTTCGATCTACACGAGGGGGAAATTTTGGGATTCGTTGGTGCCAACGGCTCTGGAAAGACGACCCTGATGCGCATCATTTCCGACATCTACCCCAACGAAATTGGTAACATTTGCGGACCCGCTCAGCAAAAAATCACCGCCATCTTTGCCCTGCGTACGGGCATGCAACTGCTGTTTACCGGACGAGAAAACATCTACATCCGCGGTGCCATGTATGGCATGACCAAAGAGCAGCTTGATGCCAAAATGGACTTCATTGAGGAATTTTCTGAGCTGGGGGACAAACTGGACCGCCCCTTTGGCAATTACTCCTCGGGCATGAGGGCCCGCCTGTCCTACTCCATCGCCATCGCCACAGATCCGGACATTTTCATCATCGACGAGGCCCTGGCTGTGGGTGATTCCATCTTCAAGGCCAAGTGCTATGACCATCTCAAGGCCTACGTCAAACAGCCTGGAAAAGCGGTACTCTTTGTGTCCAACAACATCCGAAAGGTACTCATGGTGGCCTCCCGGGTGGCAGTCATGGAGAGTGGCCAGATCGTACACGACTCGACAAACGTCAGAGAGGCCTTGAATTTTTACATCCGCAACTGCCTCAAACACCTGGATGAGGACCAAATTCAACTGCAACTCAAAAAGGTTCAGGAATACGATTTATAAGGATGGTTTTTCAGAAATGCCCCGCAATTTGCAAGCCTTCCGATACAATGCCATGTCTTGGGAATTCAGCTTCGCCAACTCTTGCCATTCTGCTCTTGTCAATCTCTGATGCGAAGACTTGGGTTCTCCCCGATTGAGCTGCGGGACATCGGTCGGAGGCCAAGCCAACAGCCGTCCCAATTGACGCACATCTTCCTCAAATTGCTCCAAAAAACCAATGAAAAACAAATCTTCCAATGCCAAGCCGTCCAAAAAGTCGGACATGCGATTGCAATTTTCTGCCATCCGCGCATATTCCAAGAGGCTTTCATCGATCCGGTGTTTGTTTTGCTCGTAATTGGCCCGATTCCGATCCGGCTGTCGCAAACCTGCCTTGAAAAAGCGAAAATTGGACACCACCCGATCCACCGGATGCCGAAGCCAACAAATGACCTTTGGCCGATCCCGCCGATGCAAAGCAGCCAGCTCCCGATAGTACAAATGACCGTGCAACACCCGAAGTCCCGCCGGAAGTGCCCGTTCCAAGCTGCCACATTCCCGCAAGGCTCGCTTATAGTCCCTGCGCTTGTAAGAGATGGACAGAGAATTGCCATAGACCTCCTGCAAGAGATGGTAAAAGGAAGTGCCCCCTGTTTTGGGAATGTGTATGGACAGCAATTCGATCATTGGCCAGCGCGCATTTCCAGGGCTTGCTGGTACAAGTCCATGTCCAAGGAATTGAGTTGGGCAATTTCTGCTTTCTCCGCTGCTGATGGCGCTTCATAGCGACTGCCCGTCACATTGTGTCGCAGCTCTTCATAGGAATCCCAGCCGATCTTCTGGGCCAGCCGAGACAAATCCTCACTGTATTGCTCCTGAATGCCCACAAAGGCCAAGTCTGCCAACTGCACCCCGTCGAGAAAGCGATGTTGCCGATTGCGGTTGATGTCGCGGCGGGCATATTCCATCAAACTGCACTGCATTTTCCGCAAAATGTCCAGTCCCTTTGCCTCCTCGTCCAATTCTTCGCGCAAGCGCTTGGCCAAATAGTAGTAGTTGGACACCACCCGATCCACCGGATGTCGAAGCCAGGTAATCATCGGTACTTCAGGGGCCAGGTCAAAGGATTGGCGGAGCAAACGGGGAGAAAAATGGCCGTGGATGACCTTGGTTCCCCTCGGTAAGTCCTTTTGGTCATAGGGCTGTTCGTTGACCAAGGTCCCGTCTCGCTCCGAAATATCGAGCCGAATGACCGACTGATCGCCATAAATGTCTTTGAGGATGTTGCGAAAGGACGTACCAGCCGTCTTGGGAATGTGTACCGAGATGAGTTCCAGCCGGGCAGCAGGAGGAGGAGAAGAGGTCTTGGATCGAAAAAGTGAAAACATGGGAAGACGGTGGAACTGTTGTTTGCGTTGCAAAGATATGTCATTGCCTCCAAAAACATGTCCAAAAATCCTCAAGTATTCTTTCAGCCAAAAGCATCTCCTTATCTTGCAAAACGGCAACTTTTGAAAAACGATCTGCGTATAGTGTTCAATCTAATCGACTTCGAATGATCTGGCTGGCTTCTTTTCCCCGTTCGGGCAACACTTTTTTCCGGAATGTACTCTACGAGGTTTATGGACTGGCTTCCAGTACCTACCACCAGGATGAGCAGCGAGAGTTGGACCCAAATTTCGCCTCCTTTCCCGTGGTCAAAACCCATCTGTTGCCAGCCGATCTGCCAGCCGAATGGCGGGACAAACCGTCTGTGTACCTCATCCGGGACGGACGGGATGCCCTGGTTTCCATCGCACACCACCGCAAGGACATCGTCGCTCCCGGCACTGATTTTTTCAACAACCTCTTGGAAGCCATCTTGGCACAAAAGGGCAGCTTTTTTGGAGGTTGGTCAAAGAATGTGAGGCAGTGGACCCAGAAGGCCGACATCGTCATTCGCTTTCAGGACTTGATCCAAGACCCCATTCGGGAAATTGAAAAACTCCGTTCGATCATCGATTTGCCCCAGCCCAATTTGGACAAACTCCCCACTTTCAAAGACCTCAAATTTGGCCAGCCACAGTATGGTGGCGGTCGGGGGAAACAGTTTTTGTCAAGCCGGGCGCAAAAGCACTTTCGAAAAGGACGGGTCGGTGGATGGAAGGAGGAACTACCTGCCAATTTGGAGAAGGTCTTGTGGGCGCAACACGGGCGCACCCTCACAGAATGGGGCTACGAAGGACCCCAGCAGGACCTTGGCAATGCCTCCCCCAAACGCGTCATGATAGAGGCCAGCAAATTGTACGGCCAAGACAATGACGGCATCAAGCGATATTTGGCAGAATTGATCAATGGCCTCCGCATTCTGACCCGATACCAAGCCGAATGGGACATTTGCCTCTACGACCAAAATGGCATCCAATCCCTGCGCGATCTCGACAGCCCAGAAGAAGCCCTTCCGAGCTCATCAGGGGCCGACTTTCGCACATTGGACGAAAAAGAAGCCATCCTTTTGGACAGACGAACCATGGACTACGAAAAAAAACTGCTCCTTCTCAAAGCCTTCGTCAAACAACAATTGCCCGATGCCCTTTACGACAAATTATCCGTCTACTACCGCCAAGGCCCCTTCCGACAGTTGTTGACCAAAGTCCGGCAGCAAGCCAAAAGCTGGGGCCCCAGAGCAGAATCCAAAGACATTGCCCAGGCATTGGGCCAAGCAGACCTGATTCACATTCCCCTGCCCCAACATCTGAGTCCAAAACTGCCCACCGACAATCTCCTGCTGGTGAGTGTCCACGATCTTACGCACCACTTTTTCCCAGACTACCACACAAAGCAAAACATCGCCCTGGCCGAAAATGGCATGCAGCAAATCGTCCAACGCCAAGCCGAGGTCCTCGCCGTTTCCCAATCCACCCAGAAGGACGTCCTGGCCCATTACCCCATTCCCACAGCGCGCATTCACCTTTGCTACGAAGCCGCCAACATGGGTCGATTCAATCCTTCCAAACGCCAAGCAGACATCGCCCCTTTGCGCGAAAAGTATGGCCTGCCGTCACAGCCATATCTGATGTGCCTGTCGACGATTGAGCCTCGAAAGAATCTGGTGAATACCGTCCGCGCCTTCCTCCAGCTCAAAGCATCCCATCCGCAACTGACCATCCAATTGCTCATCTGCGGCAAAAAAGGTTGGAAAACCCAAGAGCTGTTCGAACGAGAGGAACTGCAATCTCCACACATCCACTTCACGGGCTTTGTGGAGGACGACGATCTACCTCACCTCTACGCCCATGCACGCGCACTCTGCTACATCTCCCATTACGAAGGTTTTGGCTTACCTTTGTTGGAGGCGATGAGCTGCCGGACGCCTGTGTTGTATGGCAGCAATAGTTCCATGCCCGAAATTGCCAGCGAGGGAGGTTTGCCAGCGGATGCCTCTCAGCCAGATCAAATCCAAGCGCAAATGCACCGATTGGTGACAGATGACGACCTCTGGCATTCCTTGTCAGAGGGAGCCTGGAGACAGGCCAACCGCTTCTCCTGGCTCAAAACTGCCTTGGAAACTTTGCAGATTTACGAAAAAGTCATTCAAGCCTGCCACCCATGAGAATTGCCATCCTAGCCGATCCACTCGATAACCAACGGGCGGGCGTTCACGTATACACCCGGGAGATGATTCGCGCCCTGATTGAGCAGGCCAAAGGTCATGAATTGATCCTCATCCGCGAACGAGAAGACCCCGACCTTCCCATCCGCCAAGTCTGTGTTCCCAATGTACACCTGCCCATCGGCTTCGCCTCTTTGCGCCTGTTTTTCCTCATCCCCATCGTCGTCCGACGCCTTGGGGTAGACGCAGTCTTAGAGCCTGCCCACTTCGGCCCCTTCAACCTACCCAGACGAATCCGTCGCATCACCATGATCCATGACTTGACCCCCATCCTTCTCCCCCAATACCACCGCTTCCACAGCCAATTGCTGCAGCGAATCTTTCTGAAAGGCATCCTCCAAAAAGCCGATTTGGTTTTGTCCAATTCACACAACACCAGCTCGGACTTGCAAAAGGTCTACCCCTTTACGGAAGGAAAAACCTGCACCATTCACCTGGGCCGTGATGAGAGCTACCAGCCGACCAGTAGTAGGGAGTTTTTGGACAAAGAAGGGATCAAAGAGCCATATTTTTTGTATGTGGGTACCATTGAACCACGGAAGAATCTTTCCTCTCTCCTCAAAGCCTACACCGCCTTCCGACAAGCCAATCACAGCACCGTCAAACTGATCCTGACCGGACAAAGAGGTTGGAAATCTGAAGCGTTTTTTCAGCAATTGGAGCAACATCCATTTCGCAAGGACATCCTGTTGACTGGATTCATCGAGAAACGCTTTTTGCCGGAGCTCTACAGCCACTCCCTGGCCCTTGTCTACCCATCGACCTACGAGGGCTTTGGCTTTCCCATTGTGGAGGCTTTTTCCTGTGGGACCAATGTCATTTGCCCCGACAATTCAAGTCTGACAGAAGTGGGGGGACTGCTCGCCTATTTTTACCCCACCGGAGAGGTAGACCGCCTGCAAGCGCACATGCAAACCGTCTACGCAGGCGGGCCCGAAGTCACCCGACGGCGGGAGGAGGCCCTGTCCTGGGTCCAACAATTTTCTTGGAAAACCTACGCACAACGATTGCTAACGGCCTTAGAAGAACTGATCAACTAAGAGCTTTGACCTGACTCAAAAGGGCAATTTCCCCAGATCGACATTCCCCCCTGTGATGATGATCCCGACTTTTTTGCCTGCAAAAGCCTCTTTCTCGCGCAGCAAGGCCGCCAGAGGCACCGCACAGGAAGGCTCTATGATGATCTTCATCCGTTCCCACACCAATCGCATCGCCGCCACAATCTCAGCTTCCTCCACCCGAATGATGCGGGACAAGTGCTGCTGAATGATGGGAAAATTGACATCTCCCAGCTGGGTCCGCAAGCCATCGGCGATGGTATTGGCAGTCTCGTTGGTCTGGATGCTTCCCGATTGCAGCGACCGATAGGCGTCGTCCACCTCGAATGGTTCCCCACCGATGACCTCGCAGTTTTGACCAAAGTGATGGGCTGCCAAGCAAGTACCGGCAATCAATCCACCACCTCCAACAGGCGCCAGGATGACGTCCAAATCAGGATGATCTTCCAGGAGTTCCATGCCCGCTGTGGCCTGGCCAAGGATGACCTCTATTTGGTTGGAGGGGTGCAAAAAGGTGGCTCCCTTCTCATCGATGATTCGCTGGCTGTAGGCCTCCCGATCGGCCAGCGTAGAAGGACAGATGGAGACTTGCCCGCCATAGCCTTTGACAGCCGCCTGCTTGACGGCAGGAGCCGAATCGGGCATCACGATGTAGGCCGAGACACCGAGGCTTTGGGCTGCCAGGGAAACTGCTTGGGCAAAGTTGCCGGAGGAGTGCGTAACAACTCCTTTGGCCTTTTCTTCGGCGGACAAAGAGTGGATGGCATTGGCGGCACCCCTCATTTTGAAGGATCCCCCTTTTTGGAAATTGTCGCACTTGAAGTGGATTTCTACCCCGGCGAGTTGGTTGATCTGGCGAGAGCTTAGGATGGGGGTACGATGGATGAAGGGCTGGATGCGCTGCTGGGTTTCTAGGAGGGCTTGCCGGCTAGCATCCCCTTTTATCGCCTGGTGTATTGGATGTTCTGACTGGGTCTGGGTATCGTTTTCCATATGGGGTTTCTTGGAGATTTTTCAAATGAATTGCCCACTTTCCGAATCTCGCCGGGCTTCTTGGGCTGTCCGAACCACGCCGTGCATGGCGATGTAGACACCTTTTGGCAAGAGTTGCACAGCGCCGATGGCCAAACCGAGATTGATGGATGCATCGGAATTACTGAAGCGTTCTGGACGCATGGCCCCGGTCAGTACGATGACCTGTTGGTCCAGGTGGACAGACAAGTACTGAGCCGTTTCGATCAGGCTGTCCGTTCCGTGGGTTAAGATAAGGTGTTGGACAGGAGATTGCACGATAAAATCCACCATTTTTTGTCGGTCATCGTCATTTATTTCCAGGCTGTCTTTTTGGCAAATGGTGTGAATGTCGAACGAAAAGCTGGGAGACAATTTTTCGAGGATGCGACGACAGGCAGGCTCTCCAAATTCGAATGCCCAGCCCTTGGTACTTCGAGGGTAATCCTTGTCGATGGTTCCTCCGGTTTGCAAAAATGTGATGGTCATGTATGTCGAGTTTTGGCAAAGGCGGTCAATTTTGTGTCATATGCCCTTGGGGCGCGATCTTTTTGGATGCCAAGGCGTTTTGCCTCAAAAATACCGGAACTATGGCAAAAGTGGGAAGTCCAGCGGGCTGTAATTGTTTTGTTTCACTTGCATCAAGTGCTGTTGAGAGTCATTTCCGGGAGGACATCTCTGATAGGAAAGTGAGATTACAGGTCTTTTTGCATAAATTTGGTCTTTTGTCAAGGATTGAATTCTACATGAAGAGAAAAATCTATCTATTGCTCTGTTTGGGGATGGCCCCACTTTGGCTGCTGAGCCAGACAGCGCCCTTGTCTCCAAGGGTGGCCAATTACCAAATGGACATAGAGTTGGATGTGACAAGTAAGAAACTCTACGGAAGCACCACACTCCTCTGGCGCAACCCATCTCAGGATACGGTCCGCGAATTGCAATTTCACCTTTACTACAACGCCTTCAAAAATACCCGCTCGACCTTTGTCCGGGAAAGCATTCAGTTGTCGGAATTTTTCAAAAGTGGATGGGATGGAGAATGTGGCTGGAGCTGGTCGGAGATTCAGCGGATCAAGGACGAACAAGGCAATGACCTGAGTAAGGGCATGAGCTTCATCCAACCCGATGACAACAACAAAGACGACCAAACGGTGCTGCGGGTGCCTTTGACCATTCCTGCCTTGCCGGGTGGAGAAATCCAAATCCAGTTTGATTGGGAAGCCAAAATTCCCAAAACCATGGTTCGCACGGGCTACAACAAAGACTTTTACTTTTTCGCTCAATGGTTTCCCAAGGTGGGCGTCTACGAAGCGGCCGGGGTTCGATACGCCACCAAGGGGCAGTGGAATTGTCACCAGTACCACGCAGCCGGGGAGTACTACTCAGACTTTGGAGTATACGATGTCTCTCTCACCGTACCAAAGGACTATATTGTGGGCGCATCGGGAGCCTTGCAGCAAAAGGAACAAAAGGGCGAGCAGACCACTTGGAGATTTTATGTAGAGGACGTGATCGACTTTACTTGGACGACTTCCCCGGAATTTCTCGTGCTGACAGACCAGTGGAAGGATGTACAACTGAGCTTGTTGTGCTACCCAGGGCATGAGCAGTTTGCGGATCGGTATTTTGGAACGGTCAAAAACGCCCTGGAATTCATGGACGAAAAGTTAGGTGCGTACCCCTACCCGACCCTGACGATGGTGGACCCGCCCATTCATGGCCTCTTCACGGGCGGCATGGAATACCCCACCCTGTTTACCTCCATCAGTCTGTGCTTCATCCCGGAGGGCATCAAAACGACTGAAACACTCATCGTTCACGAATTTGTCCACCAATACTTCATGCAAATGGTGGCCACCCACGAAAAGGAGGAGCCCTGGATGGACGAAGGCATGACCACCTATTACGAAGGCCGGATTTTGGACAAGTACGATGGTGAATACACCTCTTTGGTCGATTGGATGGGCATGAAAATGGGCAACAGCATCTACAACCGCTGGGAATACTTGGCCATGGACAATCCCAAGATTGCCGACAACAGCTACGAAAGTTGGGAGTTTCGCCACGGTGGCTACAGCCGGATTTCTTACAACAAGGTCGGGGTTTGGCTCAAGACACTGGAAGGCTTGATCGGACAGGAAGTCTTTGACGAGGTGATGCGCACTTTTTTCGAGCGCTGGAAATTTCGGCACCCCTGCAAAAGAGACTTTACAAGCATTGTCGATGAAGTGGTTCGAAAACGGCATGGCGATCGTTTTGGCCCCAATATGCAGTGGTTTTTCGATCAGGTACTGGAAGGCTCCGATCAGTGCGACTATGCCATTGCCAGCATCACCAATGATGAAATCCGACCAGACGAAGGCTTTTTGACCGGGACCAATGAATGCATCCTCGATCCAGAACCACTGGCAGCGGCCGAAAGAGGCTATCGCTCCAAAGTCATTCTCCATAGATTGGGAGAGGTCAAGCTTCCCATAGAGGTAGAAATCGTTTTTGACGATGGGCGCCGGGTGGTAGAATTGTGGGATGGCGAGTCGCGTTCGGTGGATTTCAGCTACGTGGGCAAAAGCCGCATTGAAACGGCCCGCATCGATCCGGAGCGCAAGATATGGCTGGATGCCAATTGGATCAACAACAGCCAAACCTTCGAGCCACAAACCAAAAGCATTCACCAATATCTGAGCAAGTTCTTGGCAGGACTGCAAAACATGATGGAAAGCCTAAACGCCTTTATATGATTGCCTTCAATGCATATCGAGCCGGAATCCGCCAGTTGTTGGGGCAGAAAAAGATGTGGCTGTTGCTGTATCTATTCAACTTTCTGTTTGCCATCTTCATTTTGTGGCCTCTTCATGGCTTGATGGGCGACAGTGTCGGACACAGCCTAATGCTCAGCGATCGGGCAGGGATTGACTTTGTGCTCATCAGTGAATTTGTCAATCAATTTGGGGAGAGATTCTCGGATTGGTTGCGGACCAGCTTTCCCACCGTCTTGCTGTACTTTGTGTTTTCCATCTTTTTGATGGGCGGCATTTTGCAGGTATTCAAGCTGGGCAAGCGTGGATTTTCGGCTTCGCAATTTTGGGGAGGTTCCTCGCGTTTTTTCTGGCGCATCCTGCGGCTGAGTTTTTATTTTTTCCTTTTCCAAGCGCTGCTGTTTTTTCTCTTTTTTCGAATTTACAGCGCCTGTGGGCTCAACCCGCTTTGCATCGAAAGTGATGCCGACCTGGTCCAGCGATTCCGATGGATGTTTGCCATCTATGTAGCCCTGGCGATACTGGTATTCATGTACCAGGATTACTGCAAGATTCACCTGGTGTACCAAGACCAACATCCCATCCGGGCCAGTCTTTGGTCGGGCATCGGCTTGGTGTCCCGCAATTTGCGCGCCTGCCTATCGCTGTATTTGCTCCAACTTGGCATTGCACTTGGCATCCTGACCATTTACTGGCAAGCCACCGATGGCTGGGCCGTTGACGGGTCCTTGGGGCAATTGAGCTTGCTGTTTTTGGTGGGGCAATTGCTCGTCTTTGTTCGCATTGGTCTGAAGTTGCTCAACCTGGCCAGCGCCAATTGTCTCTATCGCCAATTTACCACCTACCAAGGCCGGGCTGCTTCCTGAGCAGTCAACCATCTAAGGTGGCAACTGTTTCACTATTTGTCACCTACCAATGTTTCTTTTCCAAAAAATCGTTGCAGTTACAACTTTCTTGCCTTCTCTTTGTTTTACCACCATGATGGCGCTTCCATACGCGGGTGCCTCTTTTTGCAGCAAACAAAAACCTTGTGATTCTTCGCATGAATCCTCCGCACTTCCAAAATGCCCTGATTCCCTGGATTGGCAAGACCGCCAAACTCATCCACATCCACATCAATGACGTGATGGCCCAAGAAGGCATCGACCTGACCATGCAGCAGTGCATTGTCCTGATCTATTTGTACGAAAAAGATGATGTGTCGCAGCAGGAATTGGCCTTGATCACCGAGCGAAATAAGGGATCGCTGGCACGCCTCATCCACAGTATGGAGCGCAAGCATTTGGTAGCGCGGGTGCCATCCGAGGTCGACAAGCGCGCCAAGCAAATTCTGTTGACCCGCAAGGGATTGGAAACGATTGAAAAGGTCAAACCCTTGATGGAGCAGACCATCCAAGAGCTGCAACACGGATTGAGCCAGGAGGAAATCCAACTGGCCATCCAAGTGATCCAAAAGCTTCAGCAAAACCTCAAATTAACCCTATAGTTGCACTTCAAACCAATATCATGAGACAAGTGATTATTTCCCTTTTGGGCCTGTTGTTGATTGCCGGTGCTGTCTTCGGTGCCAGAAAAATGATGGGCAGCCGTCAGATTCCCCGCCCGGTCGAAGAACAATTGGAAACCACTGTTTTTGTAGAGACAGTCAAAAACAGCAACACCCCCATTTCTCTCACCACCAGCGGCAACCTGCGAGCCAAG
Source organism: Bacteroidota bacterium (assembly GCA_039821145.1). Taxonomy (GTDB): domain Bacteria; phylum Bacteroidota; class Bacteroidia; order Chitinophagales; family Saprospiraceae; genus JBCCSZ01. Next base: position 214,065 of record JBCBOS010000012.1, read on the forward strand.
AAGCGGATCGAACTGTATGCGGAAGTTCAAGGTGTTTTCGAAACGACTGGCAGGGATTTCCTCCCTGGTGAGTACTACAAAAAAGGGGCAGCACTCATCCGCATCAACAGCCAGGAACACGAGGCCAACATCCGTTCGCAAAAGAGCAATCTGTACAACCAGATCGTTGCCTTTCTGCCCGACTTGAAGTTCGACTATCCCGAATCAGTGGGCCAATGGGAGGCCTATTTGAAAGACTACGACATCCAAAAGCCCCTGGCAGATTTTCCAGAGGCAGTGTCCGAAAAAGAACGACTTTTCATTGCAGGAAAAAACATTTCCACCAGTTTTTACAACATCAAAAACCTGGAAGAACGCTTGCAAAAATACACCATCTATGCCCCATACGGCGGTGTACTGACCCAAGCCTTGGTCCGCCACGGAACGCTTATCCGAGCCGGGCAAAAACTGGGTGAATTCATCAACCCCAATGTCTATGAATTGGAAGTGGATGTCAATTCTTCTTATGCTGATTTGCTCAAAGTGGGCAAGCAGGTACAACTTCACAATTCTGATGGCAGCAGCAAGTGGCAAGGGCGGGTCGTCCGGGTCAACAGCCTGGTCAATGCCAGTACCCAGACCATCCCGGTATTCATACAGGTGAGTGGCCAAGGACTCAAAGAAGGCATGTATCTCGAAGCCTCTGTCCAAGCCAAAGAGGAGAAAAACACCTTCGAATTGTCCCGAAAATTGCTGATGGACGAAGACAGGCTCTTTGTGGTGCGCGACTCCCAACTGGAAGTGGTACAAGTAGAAGCAGTCTACTTCAAAAAATCGACCGTAGTGGTCCGGGGACTGGCCGATGGCACCAAAATTTTGTCCAAGTCCATACCGGGTTCCTATGCAGGCATGAAGGTCAAAGTATTTGAAAACAGCGCTCAAAACTAATGCAGGATGAAAAAAGTTGTTTCTTACTTCATCAAATATCCGGTGGCCGTCAATGTCATGATCCTGGCTTTTGTGATCTTCGGTCTACGGGGCTTCCTCAGTCTCAAAACCTCCTTTTTCCCGCTGGAACCATCCACTGCCATCAACGTTGCCCTGGTCTATCCCGGTGCTTCTCCCGCCGAGATTGAGGAAGGGGTCGTTCTGAAAATCGAAGAAAACCTCAATGGATTGGTGGGCATCGACCGCATCACTTCCACTTCTTCTGAAAATACGGGCAGCATCCGAGTAGAAATTCTGGAAGGCTATGACGTGGATGTCATCTTGGCCGATGTCAAAAATGCCGTTGACCGGGTTCCCTCCTATCCGGTGGGAATGGAGCCGCCGGTGGTCTACAAAATCGACGTGTTTACCCCAACAGTCCAAATGGCTCTCAGCGGAAACGGGGTCTCTCTCAAGGCCTTGAAGCAAATTGCCCGCACTGTGGAAACAGACTTGCGCAACATCGAGGGCATCACCCAAGTCAAACTGGACGGCTTTCCCGACGAAGAGATCGAAATTGCGGTGCGCGAACAGGACTTGCGGGCCTATGATTTGACCTTCAACGAAGTGGCCCGCGCCGTGGCCAATGCCAACCTGATCACTACTGGCGGAAACATCAAAACCGACAAGGAAGAATACCTCATCCGGGCCAACAATCGATCCTACTTTGGCAACGAATTGGACTTCGTCATCGTGCGGGCCGATCCCGGTGGGCGCACCATCTACCTCAAGGACGTGGCCACCACCAAGGACAAATGGTCGGAAACCCCCAACCGCTTGTTCCTCAACGACCACAAGGCCATAGACATCACTGTGTCGACAACCAACAACGAAGACCTGCTGGCGGCGGCCGAGAAGACCCGCAAATATGTGGAAGATTTCAATCGAAAGAACACAAATGTTGAATTGGATGTCACCGTAGACTTTTCCATTGCCCTCAACGATCGGACGATGCTGCTGATTGAGAATGGCTTGGTCGGTATCTTATTGGTCCTGGTGTTTTTGTCCATTTTCCTCAAGCCCAGCATTGCCTTTTGGGTGGCCTTTGGACTGCCCATTTCTTTCTTGGGCTTGTTCATTTTTGGCCCCAGCTTCATGACAATCAACGTGATTTCTCTCTTTGGGATGATCCTGGTCATTGGGATATTGGTCGATGATGGCATCGTGATTGGCGAAAACATCTTCAACCACTACCAAAAGGGGAAATCGGCCATTCGAGCGGCCATTGACGGGACCTTGGAAGTCATTCCGCCCATCGTGTCGGCCATTCTCACCACCATGGTCGCCTTTTCCACCTTCTTCTTCATCGACGGTAGGATTGGGACATTTTTTGGCGAAATCAGCCGAGTCGTGACCATCATCCTGGCTTTTTCCCTCATAGAAGCCCTGCTGATCTTGCCCGCTCACCTGGCACACTCCCGGGCGATGCAACAAAAGAAACAAGGCTTTTTGATCAACAGATGGGCCGATGGATTCATCAGCTGGCTCCGCGACAAAGCCTATGCTCCTAGCCTGCGCTTTTTCCTCCGCTACAAATTCTTTGGGTTTGCCATCCCCATTTCGTTTCTCATCCTCACCATTGGGGCTTTGGGTGGCGGCATCATCAAGGCCACCTTTTTCCCTCCCATTGCCAGCGACCAGATCAACATCAATCTGAGCATGCCACAGGGAACCAACGCCGCCATTACCGATTCCATCATCACCTCGGTGGAAAACAAGATGTGGGTGGTCAACGACAGCTTGAGCGATGCCGTCATGGGCGGACAAAAGGTGGTTCAAAACTCCCTGCGACGCATCGGTCCCAGCACCTCCCAGGCCTCGCTGACCCTCAATTTGATCCCCTCCGAACAGCGCAACATCAGTGCAGACCAGATTGCCAATGCCCTGCGCCAAAAGGTGGGTCGACTCTATGGGGTGGAAAAAATAGAATTTGCCTCGGGCAGTGCCTTTGGGGGAAAACCCGTATCCATTTCCTTGGTGAGCAACAACTTGCGGGAAATCAAAGGCGCCAAAGAATCACTGAAACGACAGATGCAGGCCATGTCTCAATTGAAGGATGTGGCCGATACAGACCCAGAGGGCATCAAAGAAATCAAACTGAGTCTCAAGGAAAATGCCTATCTGCTGGGACTGACCCTGAACGATGTCATGTCGCAGGTGCGCAGTGGATTTTTCGGTTCCTCTGTGCAGCGCCTGCAACGAGGTCGCGACGAGGTACGGGTCTGGGTCCGCTACGACAAAAACGAACGCGAATCCATCAAAAACCTGGACGAGATGCGAATTGTGACCCCAGACCGCAACAGAGTTCCACTCGGCGAAATCGCCGAGTACAGCATTGAGCGGGGCGAAATATCCATCAATCACCTCGATGGCCAACGAGAGATTCGAGTCGAGGCCAATTTGAGCAACCCAAAGGAAAGTGCCACGGAAATGGTGGCCAGCATCCGGCAAAACATCATGCCCCAACTGTTGGCAGAATACCCGAGTGTGGAAGCCTTGTACGAAGGACAAAACCGAGCGGCCGCCAAGATCGGCACCTCATTCCAGGCCATTCTTCCCGCCATTTTCTTTTTGATCTACGCCATCATTGCCTTCACCTTCCGCTCCTACAGCCAACCGCTGCTGCTGTTTGTCATGATCCCATTCAGCCTGGTTGGCGTTGCGTGGGGGCATTACATCCACGACCTTCCGCTCAACATGTTGTCCCTGCTGGGCATCATTGCCCTGATTGGGATATTGGTCAACGACGGACTGGTGCTCATCGGAAAGTTCAACAGTTTGCTCAAGGAAGGCCTCACTTTGCAGGATGCCCTTTTCGAGGCGGGCCGAGCGCGTTTTCGAGCCATTTTCCTCACCTCCATCACCACCATTGCCGGATTGGCACCCTTGATATTGGAAAAGAGTTTTTCTGCACAGTTTCTCATACCGATGGCCATTTCGGTGGCCTATGGCATATTTGCCGCTACCTTCCTCACGCTGTTCATGTTGCCTTTGCTCATCTCCATGGTCAACTACCTAAAAGTGGGACGTACCTGGCTGTGGACGGGAAAGAAACCAGCCCGGGAAGATGTCGAAAGAGCTATTATCGAACAAAAATCAGAAAGTGATGCCGTTGTTGAAATCTAATCTTACCCTTTCCATCCTGGCCCTGCTCCTCTTTGGCTGTGGCAATGCGATCCATGCCCAACAGCTGTTGAGTAAGGCCGATGCTGCCAAGGAAACCCTGGTCAACAATTATGGGATCAAAATTGCCGGCAACAATGTCCGCGTGGCAGAAAACAATACCAAAAGAGAGGCCAACGGCTACTTGCCGACCGTGGATGCCAATGGTGGGATTTCGGCCAGCTATGGAAGTTCTTCCTTCAAATTTCGCAATGGCTTTGACCAGAGTAACCCCCTGTCAAGTTCTGCCAGTGCCGATGGAAGCATTCAGGCCAATTACACCATCATCGACAAGGTGAGGGACAGTCAATTGAGTCAGTTGTACGCCAGTCGAGACCTGAGTGAATTGCTCAAGCGACAAACCGTCGAAAACACCCTTGTGCAACTGTTCAATTCGTACTATGAAATTGCCCGACAGACGAGCAATCTGAGGGTGCGCGCCGAAACCATTGCCCTGTCTCGCAGAAGGCTGCAACAAGCTCAGTATCGCTTTGATTACGGACAAGGACTTCGCTTGGATGTACTCAATGCAGAGGTGGACATCCAACGAGACAGCATCAACTTTCTCAACAGCCAACGGCAATTGGCCAATGCCAAAAGAGACCTCAATGTGCTGATGGGTCGGTCTGTATCACAAAATTTTCAGGTGGATACAACAGTTGCCTACCGAAACAATTGGCAGTTGGAAGCCTTGGTTGCTCAGGCCAAGAAGGAAAATGTGGGCATGCTGCTCAACGAACAGGATCGCATTGTGTCGGAATTGGACCTGGAGATCATCGAGGCAGGGAAAAAGCCTCGGTTGGCAGCCAACGCGACTTACAGTGGCCGCTACACCCGCTACGATCAACAGGCGGCCATCGAAGTGCAAAGCAACCAGGGATTGAATGTGGGACTGAGCCTGAACTGGAATTTGTTTGACGGTGGGGCCCGGAAGGTCCGGCGGCAAAATACGCGCATCAATTTGGAAAACCAGTTGTTGGAACGCAGGCAATTGGAACAGGAAATCACCCGCGATGTCACCAATGCTTGGGAAAGCTATCAAACGGCGCTCTACGTCTTAGAAGCAGAAGCGGCCAGTCTGGCCACCAACCAACTCAATCTCGAACGCACCCAGGAGCAATTCAGTGCCGGACAGGTGACCTCCATTGCGTACCGACAAGCACAGCTCAACTTGATCACCGCAGCCACCAATTACAACAATGCTCGTTTTGATGCCAAGATCATCGAGTTGCAACTGCTGCAATTGAGTGGCCAGCTGTTGAAGGCCGTCGAAAACTTCTGATGGATATGGGCAAAAAGAAGGGGAGAATATCCACGTGAATATTCTCCCTGGGCTATCTCACAGTCGTGAGAAAAATGTGTTTCTTTATTTCAATTCTAGTTTGAATTCTACTCTTCTGTTGAGTTTGCGACCCTCCTTGTTGTCGTTGGGCGCGATGGGCTGGGATTCTCCGAAGCCTCCGAAACTCATCCGATTGGACCCTACTCCTTTGCGAAGCAGGTAGTCGTAGCAGGCCTTGGCGCGGCTGATGGACAACTTGAGGTTGCGATCTTCGGATCCGGTGTTGTCTGTGTGGCCCGTAATATACAAATGATAATCCGGATATTTCTTCATGACGTCCAATACTTGCTTCAGCACAGCATAAGAAGCTCTTTTCAGGCGTGCCTTGCCGATTTCAAACTGGATGGCTTGAATGGCATAGTCCAATACCGCCTTGTCTTCTTCCTGAATCTCCGGACAACCATTGGGTGAGCTGGCAGCAGCCATATTGGGGCAGCGGTCCTTGCTGTCGTCGATGCCATCGCCATCCGTGTCTGGGCAGCCATTGAAACGACCTTCTCCGGCAGCAAATGGGCAGGTATCGTCTTCGTCGATGATGCCATCCCCATCCGTATCCGGGCAGCCGTTGATGGTACCTGGAATTTTCGGACAAGCATCGATGCTGTCGTCAAAGCCGTCCTTGTCGACATCGCGTTTTGGACAGCCATTGTTGTCCTTGGCACCAGCCTCTTCTGGGCAGCGGTCGTCCTTGTCGGCCAATCCATCGCCATCCGTATCTGGGCAACCTTTGAAGCTACCCGCCAAGTCGGGGCAATCGTCTTCGGCATCTCTCACGCCATCGCCATCGGTGTCTGGGCAACCTTGAGCGGATTTGGAGCCAAAAATATCTGGACATTTGTCCTCCTTGTCGACAATGCCATCCTGGTCGGCATCCGGGCAGCCACCCAACGCGGCAACTCCCGCTACATCAGGACAGTCGTCTCTCGAATCTGGTACGTTGTCACCATCCTTGTCGAGCGGTGCGATTTGGTCCAATGGAATGGTGAGGTCCTCATCACTGATTTTGCCCAGCATGAAACTCATTCCGATTCCGTATTGGAAGTTGTGGTGGCCCAAATTGAGAGAGCGGCGGTATTCTCCCTGGACGTTGACAAAGCCAAATTGACCCAGGCGAAAATTGAATCCAACGCCCACTGGCAGTTGAAAATCTGTATCTGTAAAATCTTCCATTACCCCACCAACTCCGATGAGGAAGTACGGTGAGATGGTATTTTCTGGCTTGTAGTACTGTATTTGCGCGATGCCATCCACACCAAAAATCTTGTTGTTGTTGATCTCTTCCGGCAAGTTGATGACGCCCACTTTGAGTGGAAAATAGGCATTCAGCCAAGGATTGAGATTGCGCAAGTAGCCTACTTCAAAGCCATCTGTCAAGTCACCAAACTCAGCCAACTCATTGTTTCCGGGCGAATAATGGTCGATCCACAGTTTTTTGGCCATAATGGTATGAGGGCGCTCAGGGCTTTGAGCAGACAACAGCTGTACGCCGAACATAGCCAAAAGCAGGCTAACGTAGATTTTTTTCATGTCCTTGGAAGTTTAATTTTTTGTGCCGTTCACAGGAACTCACGTAGATATATCAAAAACGTTACCATTCTACCAAGGCTTTGGGCCTGGACAGATCGGGGTTCCACAGATTGGCAAAATCTGAGCAAACTCTTACAGGATCAGTTTGATGACGGACCACGGAAAGTGGCCTAAAGAAAATAATGGGAACAATGGTGTAAGGAAAGCAATTTCTGTTATCTGGCCTCAAATATACCAAAAAAATTAATAAGTAGAGGGAAAGACTCTTAAATCTTCGTTAAAATTGTCCTGGCGCCAACATCCCTTGGAGAGAGACAGAACAGATGGGCCATCAAATCAGTTAGTTCAATATCAAATTCACCAAACCAACACACAAAATGAAAAGTCACATCAATCAAGTTCGCATATTGGGATTGTTTTTCCTGTCGCTGGCGTTTTTGGCCTGCACCAATTCTTCCACAGCCAACTCTTCGGATGCTCCCGCAAGTCCACCGGTAGAGACGAGTGTTGTCGACCGTCCAGCTTCCGCAGAAGAGGCTCCCGCGGCTGAGCCAGAAGCAACCCCAGCACCCGTGGCTGTGGCCGTGAAAGAGGAGGTCAAGACCGACAAGCCCCAAAAGGTGGAAGCAAAGCCTGCAGCCAAAGCAACTGCGACAGCAGCAAAGCCCAAGGCATCTCAACAGAAAGCGGCGGAACCCAAAAAGAAGGCCAGCAAGGACGACAATGCAACGCCCCCTGTGGCGACAAAAGAAGCAGAAACGAAAACGATCCCTCCGTCTCCCGTCAAAGAGACCCCAAAAGTCGTCAAAGAGGAGCCGACAAAGACATCAGAAATTGCTCAGACAGCTCCTGCCAAGGAAGAGATTGCCGCACCCAAAGCAGCAGCACCGGATCACTCTGCCTGGGACGCCTTACTGAGAAAACATGTCAGCAGCAGTGGAAAAGTCAATTACAAAGGATTCAAGGCAGATCGGTCAGCGCTGGATGCCTATTTGAAAATGCTTTCGGCCAATCCACCCAGTTCTTCCTGGTCGAGCAAGGAAGCAATGGCCTTTTGGATCAATGCCTACAATGCCTTCACCGTACAGCTCATCGTGGACAACTATCCCTTGAGCAGCATCACCAACTTGGACGGTGGCAAAACCTGGAAGGTCAAGCGCATCAGCATCGGTGGCAAAAAATACAGTTTGGACCAGATCGAAAATGGCATTTTGCGCCCCACGTACAAGGATGCCCGCATTCACTTTGCCGTCAATTGCGCGGCTCGCTCCTGCCCTCCCCTGCTGAACCGGGCCTGGACTGCCGCCAATTTGAACAGCAATTTTGACAAACAAGCAAAGGCATTCATCAACAATCCCAAATTCAATAAAATCGGAGCAGGCAAAGTTGAAATTTCCAAGATTTTCGAATGGTATGCAGCAGATTTTGGCAACATCGTCGATTACCTCAACAAGTATTCAACAACCAAGATCAGCTCCGGCGCAGCAGTTGGATACCTAGATTACGACTGGGCATTGAACGAATAAGGGGGCCTTTGCCTATCTTTGGCGCATGATCATTCGTACGCCTTTCCCCTTTGCACTTCTCCTTTTTCTGCTCGCCATTTGCTGCTTGGCTTGCGAAACAGATGCACCACAAGTGTCCGAACCAATCGAAGCAGCCACTTCTGCGGCAGCAGATTCAACAGATGATCAACCACTGCTTGGTCATCTGTTGCTATTTGGGGCAGAGGCTGAGTTGGAGGCTTGGCGAGTAGGAAAGGATGGCTTGGAGTTGGCACATCGGGTAAAGGCGGAGGCTGTGTCGTCTCCATCGGTGGGCTTTTTTGCCTTTCAGAAATTGGCTGGTCAAGAGATGTACTTGGACAAGGGGCAGGTGGCGAAGCTTTGGAAGGAAAAGGAAGGATTGGCAGGACAGCAGCTTTTTTCCACCACGCCAGCAGATTCTGTATGGATTCGGCTGAAAGAGCAGGATGTGAAGGCCATTCAGACCTTCACAAACGCTGCAGATTCTTTGGTTGTTTGCTTATTTCCCCAGCGCCCCAGTAGGGGGAAAAACACCCGCTTGTCCATGCAAAGCCCGCATTGGATGGCGGCGGTATATGGGGAGTTGCATTCCTATTGGCAACAATTTGGAGACCAATGAGGGGCTTGCCTCATCACTGTCCCTGGCCCAGAGAGTAACCTCTGACGCCGTCAAATTCATATAAATTTTCTGTCTTGATGATGTCCACCCCTTCGTCCAATGCTTTGGAGAGGGCATTCGGGATGCTCTGCTTCTCGGCTGGATGTCCGTTTTCTACTTCGAAGCGGCATCTCCAGTGATCTGTGCAGAAGGTTTCTTCGAAGCCGTGTGGCCACACCTTTACCCCCCGGTTGGTGATCATGCTCAGTTTGATGTCACTTTCCAGGTTTTTCAGTTTCTCAACGAGGTCTCCCACTTGCTTTCCATCCCAATCAACAAAAATGTCCACTCCTTTGAGGACCTTCTTCGCTTTGGGACCACGGGTATAGGCAGGCAAGGTCAGTTTGACATCTTTGGCAAAAGACTCGGACTTGATCTGGCGAGGCTGCTTGCCCAGGCGCTCGATTACCGCATCGGCAAACTCACTTGTCCCCACTTTCTTGGTGCTGATTCCTTCCTTGTAAATGTCGGCAGTGTGAATGCCATCTTCTATGGTGCAAGCCCATGCGTTGATGATGTTTTCCGCCACGTCCTGCTGCCCGATGTGGTTGAGCATCATCACAGCTCCTCTCAACAAGCCAGATGGGTTGGCGATGCCTTTGCCGGCAATGTCGGGTGCTGATCCGTGGATGGCCTCAAACATGGCACAGCTTTCCCCAATGTTGGAAGAACCTGCCAAGCCCACAGAACCAGAAATTTGGGCGGTGATGTCAGACACGACGTCGCCATAGAGATTGGGCATGACCACAACGTCAAAAATCTCGGGGGTATCGGCCAATCTAGCGGCTCCAATGTCGATGATCCAGTTTTCGGATTCGATCTCCGGATATTCAGCAGCAATTTCTTTGAATACGCGATGGAACAGCCCATCGGTGTGCTTCATGATGTTGTCCTTGGTGAAGCAACTGACCTTCTTGCGGTTGTAGACCCTGGCGTATTCGAATGCGTAGCGGACGATTTTTTCACAACCGGGGCGGGTGATCAGTTTGAGACATTGGACAACCTCGTCCGTCTGACGGTGCTCAATGCCCGCGTACAAGTCTTCCTCATTCTCGCGAATGACCACGATGTCCATCTTGGGATGCTTGGTCTTGACGAATGGGTGAAAGCTGCTGCAAGGTCTGACATTGGCGTAGAGACCGAGTGATTTGCGGATGGTAACGTTGAGGCTTTTGTAACCTCCACCTTGAGGAGTGGTGATGGGTGCTTTCAGGAAAATCTTGTTGGTTCTGATGCTGTCCCAAGCAGATTTGGCGATGCCGCTGGTGTTGCCGGAGAGATAGACCTGTTTTCCCACTTGGATCTCATCCCATTCAATTCTGGCCTTGGCGGCGGTGAGAACCTTCATGGTAGCGTCCATGATTTCTGGACCGATGCCATCGCCTTTGGCGAAAGTTACTTTTTGCATATGAGTTCTATTTTGGTTATGGGTACAAAGAACGGGAAGAAAATGATAAATGAAAATTTATATTTTTTATTTAATACATAAATTATCTCTTATGCATTAACGAAAATCTTCAAAGGTCTTTTCCTGTGCGAAGCGATGGAATCAACTCCTTGACAGGATGGCTAGTCGAATCGGGGTTCGCGCCCCGGTAATTTCCAGTATTTGTACCTCAATAAGTAGACTAAGGTTTTGTTTTTGTACTGTCGTTGTTCTTTCAGTAGACCGTTTTCTGTGAAACGGTTTTCCTCGGTGATTGTTTCTCCATTTGGGAAGGTCCTTGTCTCTTTGATGGGCTGGCCATTGTGGTATTCGTATTTGGAATCAATGCAGCGGGGGGCTTGGGATGCGTATGTGCTGCAGGAGCGCAGAACGTTCCCCAATGAATCGTACTCATTTTCCACCATTTTGTTTGGCCAAATGATCCTGCGCTTCCAAACTTGTGATTCTCGATGCTCCCATTCGATCGTCTGGTCCAGGCGAGGATATTCCCCCGATTTTGTACCGATGTACCAGCCTGTGGAGTCCACTCTGCGGATGAGGCGGTCCTGGTCGTCGTAGTAGAAAGATCGCTTGCTGTGGAATTCTCCGTTGCGGGTATAGGAAATCCACAGGGCTGGTTTTTGATTCTTCCCGTAGACAGTTTTGATTGATTTGTATCTGGGGTGGCAGTAATGGCAGCGAACCGCATTGGAATCGTAGCTGATCGTTGCTGTGTTGAGATAGCGGGTGCTGTCATCGGTGATGTATCGCTCGATCTCGCGCCCCAAGCTGTCGAAGACATACTCGTAGATGTCGGATTGGATGGATCGATGATGAGAGGTGTCTTTGGTGGATTTGTAAATGGAAAAGCTGTTGCCCTCATGGGTCTTTATCTCTTTGCGCAATTGGCCCTTATCATTGTAGGCAAGTGTTCGGAAGGTTTTGTTGATGTCGTAAAAGAGGAAGCCAAATTCTTTTCTTTTGTTGTGGTTCAATGGTTCTTCCATTTCGCGCACCAATCGCCCTTGTTCGTCATAGTGGTTGATGAATTTGTACCAGCTCAGGAAATTGGGGCCATGTGATTGGTAGGTCCAGTGGGAGTTGAGGCCACTGAGGGTGCGCTTGTCTGGATGGAAGACAATGGCGCAAAGTCTGGTGCTGTCGTTTTTGACCTTGCCTTTCTTGGTCGATTCGAATTGATGTACTTCGACTGATGCCAGGCCATATTTTTCGAATTCCTCAAGGCTCGGAATGTGATGAAGATGAGCGTCCAAGGGGACAATGAGCTGGCTGAATTGGGCGCTGACGTCAGTTGTCAGTAGGATCAGTCCCAGGAGTAAAACAACATTCTTCCCCTTCTTTGCACAACAGCCAACTGGATTCATCACAGCTTTTTCCAAAATACAACTTTGTCGTCTCCCTCGTCCCAAAAATCCCGGATGACGGCTTCTTTTGCGTAGCCCAATTTTTCGTAAAACTGTCTTGTGAGTTGGAACTCTGCCCCTGAGGAGGTCTCAACAATCAGGATGCGTTGGCCATCTTGCCGGAGGCGATTTTCGATGTACTGCATCATTTGTGTGCCAATGCCTTGGCCTTGGATGTCCTTTCGCACGCCGATGGCAAAGAGATTGAAGGTGCCATTGGTTAGTTTTTCGGGACCACAATATCCGATGGAAATCGCTTTGTCCCCCTCGAAGGCTGCAAACCAGATGTCTGCTGATTGAGGATTGTTAAAAAAGTCGGCGGCCATCTCTTCCAACATAGAGGGTGGAAAGAGTTCAATGGTATGCAGCACCTCTTTCAAGGCACTGAGATCACTTTTGGCAATTGGTCTGATGTTGGTCATTGTGTTATCGCTTTGTTGGGATATTCTCTTACTTTGCCCGACAATTTTCAATCAATTGAATGTATTCTGCATACTTTGGAACTGTCAGGCCTTCCGACTTCATCCTCTCCAAGTCGCTGATGAATGCATCTGCAAACCTCTTGTCGCCTCGATAGTATTCCTTGCACCATTTTTCGTATACGGCAGAGGCCTTTTCAAAGTCGTCGTTTAGTGCGTAGCCCAGGGCGACATTTGTATAGATCCATTCATTGTATTCCCATATTTCCAATCCCTTTTCGGCATATTGGATGGCCTCGGCGGGTTGGTTGGTCAGGAGGAGGTTCCAGGATAAATTTCCATAGAATTGAGATTTCTGCTTCCGTCCATCATCGGGGTTCTCATAGTAGTCTTCGAGATTGGAGGCCAACTTGACGATTTCCCGGTAAGAGCGAACGGTTTTGAGGTACTCTTTGTCCGACTGATCCGACCGGATTTGTTTTTGCAAGTCCTTGATCCGATCGATGACTTTGGGAAAATCGTGGATCACCGTACCATCCTCCAAGAGCATGATGTTGTTGATGCGAGGTCTTCCTCTTTCCCTGTAGTTGTACATGATTTCAAGGCTGCCAATTTGGCGAATGCTGTTGGTGAATTCGGCGGTGCCCAATGTACCTGATCTGCTGTATCCATTGGAAACATTGTCCTTGAAATACACTTTTCCTTTGCTGTTGAACTTCTTGGTGTAGTCACCCAGTACGCTTTGCAGCTCCGGCAATTCTGTTTGCAGGCCCTTGGACAAGAATGTTGACAGCAGTTCGAAGTCGAAGGTTTTGAAGGCGTGCCGCATGGAGTCTTTGCTGCTGCTCTTGATGGGCACAGCTGTGGATTTCTGGTCGACAAATTGACGACCGGATTGATCTCCTTTCCCCTCAGATATATTGATTTGAGCGTAGGAAAGGGTGCAAGTGAGAAGCAACAGTAGTAGAGAGGGTAAATTTTTCATATTTCTGCTGAGTAGTCGTTTGTAAATCAATGGGTGTGGTCTTTATTTTTTCCGACAAAGACTTTGGTTTCATTTGTAACCATGGTTGCGAATTTCTTCTTGCAAGTTTGCCAAGGCCTCTTCTCCCAATTCGGATTCCGTTGGGACTTTGAAAGACGATGATTTCATTTTGAGCAAAAAATCATCGGGGATGTCTATTTGGTATCGATTGACATAAAAAATATACTCGGTGGTCCAAAACCATTCGCCGTCTGTATAAACCACAGGGGTGCCAATGAAGTCCGATGTCATCGGGCAAGTGAACTGGGTCCGCATTTTGTAGAGCCAAATGCCAGCATTCAAGTACTGTTGAATGGCTTCATCCAATGGTTCCCCCCGCTTTACCAAGGGTTGCAAGTCTGACAAGGAAGGCAAATTTGGCCCTCTGAGATCTTTGTAAAAGCCAAGTTTTTTCATATTGCTTTTTTGAGAGAACTTGTATCCTTTATTCTATTTTCCATTTCTCCCATGTACGCCATTACGTTCTCTGCTTCTGTCACATGGTAGTTCAATTCTAGGCGATTGGCCAGCTCCAATGCGAGTTCGTGAAACAGCTTCATCATTTCTCCCAGGCTCCACCAAATGTTTTTGATGTCTGCATCTGGATATGTCTTCAACACCTTCGTCCACATCTCGGGGCTTACATACTTTTGCAAAAACCTGTTGTGGGCTCCCACATTCACGGAGAAATCTGTTGTTGATCCGACCTGCCAAGCCAACAGTTGCAAAAACATTTTCCGGATTGGATTCTCCAGCATTTCTTTTGCATACAACGCTTCCTTTCTCGCCACGCCTTTCATCACGTAGGTGGAAACCCACCAAAACTCATTGCAACAGTCACTGAACGCCTTTTGATTTGGTTTCTTGACCCAATGGTCTTTTTCACTTGGTGTTGGTGTCTCGGCGAACAGCTGGTCCTTGTCCATCAATACTTTCTGTAGGCTGTCCCGACAGCTGTCCCTGTCTTTTGTATCCACCAAAGTTAGATCAATTCTATTCAAATCCTTGAAAAGCATCAGGTAAACGATCCGCTTCTCTTTGATTTTGGCATTTGCCTCGCCAATCTCCATTGAATTGGGCATTTGCAGAATGATGCGTTCTCCAAAGACATCAATCCAACTTCCGTCATCCCGGTAGCTGTTCAATTCATCGACCCAATAGACCACATCGAAATCTTGGTACTCGTCCTTTTCAACATTGGGGTTTGCTCTTGATCCATTGAGAAGGACGGCTCTGATCCTTTCGTCTTTTTCTGCAACAGACAGCAGCAGCTCGATCATTTGTTCTTCTGTCCGCATATTTTCTTTTTTTACCAAGCACATGCAGGTGGATTTTCAATCCAAAAACTTGCTTGTATAGTCAATGACGGCATCTTGCAAAAACGACTCAATCATTTTCTTCAATTCTTCACCATCGCCGACCAAGTCTTTGAGCACACTTTGCAATTTGTAAGAATATTTTCCACCTTCGTCTGGCACCTCAATTTCGATGTCTTTTAGATACAGTTCATTTTCTCTGACCACAAATGTTGTCACATATCCTCTCCGCAAGCCTGTTGACGATATGCCACCTTTGGGTTTTTTATCGGGATGCTTTTCGAAGTAAGGCTCCATCGGATTGGTATAAAGCATGTACTTTTTTCCTTCAAAAATGATGACGTCAGGATATTGAGCAGTGGCGAAGAGGCTGAGGTTTCCCACCAGCAAAAGCGCCATGACAAGTACAATCGTTTTCATATCTTTTCATTTATTTTTTGCGCATAGAATTCTTTTCCTCCTTCCCTAACAAGCCTCACCGAATCTCCTCTGTCCGCTCAAACAACAATGCCCCACTTGCATCCCGAAACTGAATGCGATAAGAACCTGGATACAGGTAAAGACACTTCTCGTCCTCTTCCTTGAAATACTGATCAGCAGGAACAGCCGTCTCCGCTTCTTTCTCGTAAAATGCTTGGACAAAGGCAACCCTTTCATCGTCTATTTGAGGGGAATGAGCCACTTTGCCAGGCAATTTATAGAACGAGTAGCGATTGTCAATTTTCGAAAGTTTTGGGGAAAACACCGTCACATCCACCCGGCTGGAATGACTCCATGTATAGCCATCCTCATCCACATAAACGATGGGCTCGTTGGGCAGGCTGTCGAAAGCGTGTTGGTAATATGAATCCAAGAGATTGGCATCGCCAAAATCCATCATCGTTGTTTGGTCTATCGAAAGTGGTGTAACCCCTGACAGCCGCTTGTAATACGATGCCATTCTCGTCCTATTGGGCTTGCCCTTTTTCTTGATGTGTGAATATCCTGCCAAGACCACAATCCTCGCCTTGTCATCTTGTTCCATGATGCGGTAGATGTTCACTGCTTGGAGGGAATCCCGAAACCGTTGACAGTAATACCGATCTCCTTTTTTGCCCTTTTTGGAATCGCATTTTTCCTGCGCCTCGTAGGCCACCAATTTGTAATCCAGTGCAACGGCTCGCCGGATCATTTCGCCAAACAAAGGCTCTCTTGTGTAAAATCCATCCTCAAAGCAAGGGTATTTTCGCTCGTTGATCTTTTGCTCGTGACTTAATGCCTCCAAGGCCAAGTAATTGTATCCCAACTTCTGCAGCTCTGGCAACAAGTCCGACACAAAGCTTCTGTGGTAAGGGGTGTGATGGGATTCATTGATCATGATGACATCGTGCTCCCTGGCAAGCTTGACAATCTCCTCCTTGGCCGACGACATCCTGTAGAAACCAAAAGTAGCGTCTATGAGCGGCTCGGGCTGATGCGTTCGCTGCCTTCTCCTCACGAGATCGAAGCGGATGGTTTGTTCAAAATCGGAGACAATCGAATGATAGGTGGCAGAGGCATCGTAGTAGATGTTTTTCTCAAACTTGGACAGACTGTCTTCCTCCACCTGTTCCAAATACCGAATGGGACTGCAGTAATTTTCCTTGTCTTGCGCCCACAGCTTGTCTGCCTCTTTGAAAGGATTCGTAAAAGTTGATTGAGCGGACAGCCCAAGCAAATAAAAAGCAGAAATGACGACCAAAGCGATTCTCTTCCTGTAAAAGCTTTTCATACTCATTTTATCAATTGTTGTTGTCTGTTGGTAAAATACATTTTTTCCCGCTCTCCGTCAATCCTTTTGCGCCCACTCGGCCATCAATCGCTTGTTCTCCCTGATCAAATAGTCATTCTCAGAGGCTTGTGCCATCTCCAAAGACATCCTGAGGTGTTCCAGTCCCTTGGCGGACTCCCCCATTTTGTAGAGAATGATCCCATAGCTGTGGTGATCCCATGCATTGGGCTGCCCCCTCAACTCCATGGCCAACTCCTGGAATTTTTTGGCCGTCGCCAATTCGATGTCCCGCTGGTGGTAGTAACTCGCTGCGATGGCAAAATCGAGGATGTTTTGTTTCATTTCCCTTTCCATGGCCAGTTCCATGGCTTCTCTGGTGTAAAAAGTGATGGGTACATTTACCCTCGTTTTTTCCCATTGGATTCCCAGCTGACAGGATTGTTCCGTGATGTCGTACAAATTGATCACCAGTGTCTCCTCCGGCTCGGCAAGGGGTTGCACGGCAACTGTTGTCAAGTAGATCAGTTTTACACTGTCGATGGGATCGGGAATGTCGAGGTGATTGGTTTCTGTGTAGAGGTAAATGTCCCACTGCTCCCTGCGAGGTTTGGTCATCAGTGCATAGGTGCCTTTGGCCACTTTTGTTGTCCCGATGCGGACCCTGTGGGAGAAGCTGATCGTGGTATTCTCATTGGCACCTGTCCGCCAGAGTTTTTCGTAGGGCACCAATTGGCCAAATATTTTCCGCCCCTTCATCTGTGGCCGGGAGAATTCGAGGGTGACATCTGTTGCCCCAATTCGCTGAATGATTTTTTGGGAAGGACTCAATCGCAGGTATTCCACTTGTGAGAACCCGACCAAAGTCCAAAGTAGGAAGAAGAGAGTCGATGACAACTGTTTGAAGCTTGCATTCATTTCCATATTGATTCTTGTTTTATCTAAAAAACAAGTTTTCAAGATGAATAATGCATGGTTTGGTAGTGGACATGATCAATGTCCCTCTCTCAATTCTCCTCCACATTCAAGACCTTCTTGAAAACACCGACGTATTCTGCTGTCAATTTTTCATTCAATTCGATGATGTCATTCTCTGCATTGGAAAAACTCAATTGAAACAGCCGCTCCTCCGACAGCTCCTCATTGTCCAAAATTCCATCCCCACTTTTCGTCCCTTCTGTTTCTATGGGACTAACCCGCAGGATGATCCCCTCATTCTTCATGCTGGTCACATCCTTGAACAGATGATAATCCAAGGTGTGTACAATCTGCTCCTTCGAAATGCTCAACGCTTCCAGGCCCTGAGAATTCCAGAGATACAACTTCACAAAATAGCTCCCAACGAGGGCAAATAGGATCAAGCCAAAAAGACTGGTGGCGTTGATGCCGAGCACAAGCAACATGGAAAGGGGAATGAACAGCGAGATCATCGCCAATGCAAACAAAACAATGATGGCAAATCGGCTGGCCTTTTTCTGGCGAAAACTCAGTTCCAGTGAATCGTCTCCATGCAAAAACATTCCTGATTCCATTGTGATTTTTGACAAATTTACTTCCTTGCTATACTCATTACATAGTGGTTTGGGCGAGTATATACCCTCACTCCACTTTTTCAAAGCAAATGCTTGCCCCGGTATCAAAGTTCAAAAAGAATTCAATTTCAAATCCATTGATTTTTCGTTTGATGTGCTTGGGGGTCCACCCTTGATCGCATTGAAAGGCCAATTCGTTGTAGGCAAAATCGAGGTCCAATTCATACTGTCCCGATTCACACAGCTCGATGCCCGGAGTTGGGGTAAGGGAAAATGTTTGATCCGCTTTCAATTTCAGTACATGGTTTTGGAAATTTTCCTCGGGTATGTCATTGTCTGCCTTCACAATGATGTACCTCCCCACCAAGTCCTTGTCACTGGGCTGAAAAGTAAACAGTTGTGAAATGGGATTCCAACATAGGATGACAGCTGGGATCACAACCAATAGAAAGCTGATGAGCCGAGCAAGCTTGCTCGAAGAGGACCGCAACAGTCCGGCAATCCCGCCTGCCATCAACAGGAGCAAGACAATGACCAATGTGCTGTAATAAAATCCTTCCATGCTATTGTATTGTCATCAATGGATACTCAACAAAATTAGCTGTATCTTCCTCCCCATGACTGCTCCGCGACAACGATTGATTTACCTTTTTACAACGGTATTTGCTCTGCTACTCGTTCCCTTCATCGCCATGCAATTCAGCGATCAAGTTAACTGGACCTTTGGCGATTTTCTGTTGGCGGGAATTCTCTTGAGTGCCGCTGGCTTGACCTTCGAATTCTTGTCCCAAAAAGCAAAAGGCAAACGGTTCCGACTTCTTCTCGCCCTGCTGATCCTGGCAGGCCTCTTGTTGATCTGGGCAGAATTGGCGGTAGGTCTTATAGAGTCGATCCTGACGAGTAACCATTGAAAACCATCAGTTCGGAAACTCGTACACCCTCACAAACTCCCTTTTGACCACCTCCTCGCCATTCAGCAATTCAAGCGACAGGCGATCTTGTGAAAAATCGATCTTCCAAAAACTTCTCTCCCATTTGTCTCCATAGGGAATGAACTCTATTTCGGGCTTGTGCCCATGGACATTGTACACACCTCGAACCCTGCCCCCCGCCGACCGGATGTCAAAGCGTTTGTCCCATCTGAGAAACAAGCTGTTGGTCTGTTGCTGACTGGAATCAAAGGGAGCATGCGTCCCCACTGCATTTTCCAACTTCCACAAGCCCATGACTTGATCGCCATAAGTGGCTGGCAGCTCTGTGGCCCGCTCCAAAGACACCACAATCTGCTGTCCCTCCTCTTCTCGGGTCCAAGTCATCCGATCTCCCTCCAACTGCACTTGAAATGGTCCATTGCTGTCTGTCAGGCCATTGACATTGACAATCGACAGCTCGCGGCTCTCTTCCTCAAATGTCCACGATCCATAGGAATGTTGAAACCATCCATTTCCCGACTGTTGACTGAAATCCCCGTGAAACCTTGTCCAGCGGGCATTGGGCGTCACCTCTTGTTCTCCCATTCGCACCTTTTGGACAATCCAAAGGCCCTCCAAACCACTTTCAGAAGTGCAACTCCAAAGAGACAGCAAACAGATGACAACAAGCAATTTTTTGTTCATAATTGGCATTGATTGAGAGTGATGGCAATGGCAAGCACAGATCACCTGTTCATCTTCCCCTGATCCAATCTTTCACCCGATCCGTTTGTGCGAATACCATTTGTTCTTCCAGCAAGACATACCCTACTTGGACCTCTTCCCCAGCGTCCAATTTCCTCTTTCCCACCAGGAAAATGTCCCTGTCATTGATCGATTGTTGTATTGCCACCAAGCGAGACAAATGCGACATGCTGACATTCTCATCGGCAAAGATCAGGGTCCGAATGCCCGACCGGAGCTTTTCGGGAATCTTGACATCGTGCTTTTCATTGCTCAGCCACAAGGTTGATAAAGAGATCAAGCCTCGGCTGCTTTCTATTCTCACAGTATCCCCATATTTTACTTGCAAGCCTTCCTTGGGCTTTCCGACAAATAAGATGAAATTCATTCTTCCCATTTGGTCGGGATCATGGGTAGTATCTGGCAGCTCTGGCAGTTGGATGTCCACCAATTGTTCTGCGAAATACTCTGTTTCAAACCGACGGCTGTCCTGATCTCCGCGCACGCCAATGACCAGTTGATTGGCAAAAGGATCGCGTAAGATCAAACTATCTCCACGGACTTGGTAGGCAAAAGCAGAGCTCAGTTCGGGGATGGATGGCTGAATGAATTTCTTATCCTTGTCAACTTTCATCGAAATGCCACTTCCTCCAGCCCCTCTCCCCCAAATGGCCACTGTATCTTCAATGTCGAGTAGGGTAAATGCACTGGGCGAGTCGTTCAAATTGTAAAGGTGCCAACGACCGTCCAGTCTTTCCGGCTCCTCGCAAGCCAGGATCAGTAGTAAAATCAGCAAGTACCAAGTCTTGATCCTGCCACAGTACCCCAAATCAGTAGCTGTGACACTCATGTCTCTTTGGTGTGAATCATAGCAAGAATCTTCTGGCTTTCCAACAGATTTTTGCGAAGCAATGTCAGATAAGACTCGGCCTCGTCCACCACCAGCATCATATTTTTGAGGAAGTCCCGGGAGGTCAATCTCGACACATCATCGATCTCCTTTGTCCGGATGTTCATCATGTCCCGAATCTCCTGATCGTAGACCTCGACGTATAGGTTGTCGTAAAGATTGCCATTGTAGACAATTCTCTCGTAATTGGTATCGTACAGATTGAAAAGCTCTCTTTTGAGGTCTGTTTCAAAAAGGGCGATTTCGCCATGAGAGACCAAAGACTTGAAGGTGCCACTGATGGGAAAGAAGGTCGGGCTTTTCCGCTGCCGAAACAAGATGGCACCAATGGAGTCCAAGGCAATGTTTCGCTTTGTAGAATTGTCGATCAACACATTGAGCTCTTTGACTTTGCGTTCCTGCGCAGTGATGATCCTTTCCAGATTTTGGATGTTCTGTTCGAGATCGGTCACCAAGCCCAATCGAAATTCCTTGTAATTTTTTCGCAATGCCAGATTGGAGGAAAGCGTATTGATCCCGAAGGCGATGAGTATGCCGACTGTGACGATCAAGATTTCTCCCACTACATATCGCCAATTGACTTTATATTTCATGTAGACATTCTGATTTCAAGAATTGCTCCTTACAGCATTTTCGTTTACTGCTGCTCTTCAAAGATAAAAATTCCCTTTTCCAATTCTTGAATATCCACTGGAAGTTCTCCACGCTTTTCCCCTTCCAGTGTCCGGGGGAAAGAAATTCTGATCTCTATCAATTCTTTTCCTGTGGAGCGAATCCATACATGCTCGATTTGCTTTTGTCGCGGAGACAATTCTCGCAAAAAGACCAGCTTCAGGTATTCTGCTCCATGTACTTCTTCCACTGCTTCCTTGAGCAAGCGCATCCTCGGCTCTTTTTCTGCTCGCTCTTTTTCAAACTGATAATAGTCCAATGCGAGATCGTCCTCCCCATCATCTGGCGAGACTTTGACAGTGTAGGACTTGACTTCCTCGTCCACAGACAGCCCGGCAATCGTCAGTGATTCCGACGCTTCTGTCACCTCTAATGTCCATCTATCCGGGTAGCGAAAAGAAAGGTCATGGTACTGACTTTTCCAGTCCAACATGCGCTGAGCGGGCTCACCACAGGACGTGAGTCCTAGGCACAACAAGGACAGTGGAAAAGCAACAATTTTCCAAATTCCCATCCGTCTGACAAGCTCGCCATCAGGCATCCGGTTGCTTGCGGAGGATCATTTGTTGAATGGTATCATTGAGGCCACCGATGAGATGGGTTTGCTTATTGATGGTTTGTTGCAATTGGCGGACTTCTTCGTACAAAGAGTTTTGGATGTTTTGCGGGCTGGGCAGAAAGGGGCTGATTTTGGCCCGGACATACCAGATTTCGCGAATGTCTCCCAAATTGACGGTGTACGTTTCGTAAAACGTATTGTCCGACTGCAACAACAACTGACGGGATTCCTTGATTTTGTTGACCACTCGCTTGACGACGATGTCTCCCCGGGTCACAATCACATAGACATAATTGTCTTTCAAAGAATTCTCCCAAAGCGTGGGTTCGAGATAGCTGCAAATCACCTTGTCGCCTTCAAAAAGCGTCGGCTCCATACTGTCACCGGATACGTCGAAAGACCGATGCGTCCCGACTTTGTATTTGTAATCTGGCAGAGAAAAAGTGGGCAAATCCTGTATGAAAACCGGATCGGACATTTCGCTGGCATAGCCCGCCTGTGCAGGAACGGGTACGTGTACGATGCGCTCATCGTCTTGTGCATTGGTCACGATGGTCAAGACCCGAAAACTTCGGTGATCGTCCTCGGTCATAAACATCGGACCTTCTCCCGTATAAATGTAAACGGGATTGATTTTGTAAAGCTCGACGGCTTTTCGCAGCAATTCTATGGTAACGTCCCGCCTTCCCTTGAGGATTTCACTCAAACTTTGTGGCAGGTATTCCAGTGAAAGGGCAAACTGACGGCTCGACCGAATCACATTGTCTGTTCTGAGTTGATTGTGGCACTTGATGAATCGTTGGGTGATGATACTCGACATTGCGGTAGAAGTATGATAAAGTAACGCAGGTGGTCCTTCTGAACAGCAGCTGCAAACTCTATGAAAACTTACACGCAAATTCAGGACAACCTGACAGAAAGTAGGTTATTTGACAATGCAAAGTAACTACTTTATTCCTAAAATGCGAATATTCAGTCAAAAATTATTAAATAAGTGACACTTTGTATCAACTTCTTGGGTACACAAAGCAAGCAAATGCTTACTGCGCAGCTGCCAATTCTGCCTCCATGGCCTCTATGATTGGCAAAAACGTCTCCGGCTTTAAGGACGCTCCTCCCACCAAACCACCATCGACATCTACTTGAGAAAACAGATCCGCTGCATTGGCTGGCTTGACACTCCCGCCGTATAAGATGGTCGTTGCCTCGGCCAACCCACCATCGTACGTATGTGCAATCTGTGAACGAATGGCCTGGTGCATTTGCTGTGCCTGAGCGGGAGAAGCAGTTACCCCTGTCCCAATGGCCCAAATGGGTTCGTATGCAATGACAATTTTGGCAAACTCTTCCGCTGTGATGCCTGCCAATCCTTCCTTGAGCTGCTGGGCAACATAGTCCACATGGGTGCCAGCCTCGCGAATGTCCAATGGCTCACCACAACAGAAAATGGGGGTCAATCCCGCCTGCAAAGCCTGTTTGACCTTTTCGAGCAACTGAGCGCTGGTTTCTCCAAACAACTGCCTGCGCTCAGAGTGACCAATGATCACATAACTGGCTCCCACTGAAGTCAACATATCGACAGAAATTTCGCCTGTGTAAGCTCCAGAAGTGGCAGTGCTGCAATTTTGTGCAGCCAGATGGACCTTGGGATGATTGACCACGATGTCAGCAACTGCCTGCAAGTGGATGAAAGGCGTTCCGATGACAACCTCCGTCTTGCCATTGGGAGTCCCATCAACAATGGAGAGGGCCAGGGACAGACCTTCTGAAAAATCTTTGTTCATCTTCCAGTTGCCTGCGACAATGCATTTTCTATTCATGTTTCGTTGAGTGTTTGAGTACATCGGATATATTGGCATGTTTCAGATAATCCGAAGTGGTTAATGGATGTTCTTCTTTTTGTTTTTGTTTGTGCTCTGCTCGTTTTTGCTTTCCGAGCATCGCATACTCTTTGTTGGCAGGAATGGTATGGCTAGGGCGGCTCCAGCGAATTGGCTCTGAAGACTTCTCAGGCTTTTCGTCTGCTGCCTTGCTGATGGGCTGTGGATGCTTGCTGAAGGCCGTCTGTGGCTCCAGTCCCAGGGTGTTAAACAATTCCATGTCCGCAGATACCTCTGGATTGGGAGTGGTCAGCAGTTTGTCTCCAGCAAAAATTGACGCTGCTCCGGCGAGAAAACACATGGCTTGGCCTTCTTGGGTCATTTGCGTGCGGCCGGCCGACAGGCGAATCGTAGTACTTGGAATGACGATTCGAGTGATGGCAATCATCCGAATCATTTCCCAAATGGGAATGGTCTGTTGGTTTTCCAGTGGCGTTCCTTCCACGGCGACCAATGCATTGATGGGCACAGATTCGGGTACGGGATCGAGCTGGGAAAGGGTCAACAACATTTTGCAACGGTCCAAGGCCGATTCTCCCATCCCGATGATGCCTCCAGAGCAAAGAGTCAGTTTTGCTTTGCGGGCATTGGCCAGGGTGTCCAGACGATCCTGATAGCCACGAGTGGAGATGATTTCCTTGTAGTAATCTTCCGAGCTGTCCAGGTTGTGGTTGTAGGCGTACAAACCGGCATCTGCCAAGCGTTGGGCTTGGTGTTCGGTGATCATTCCCAGGGTGGCACAAACTTCCATGTCCAGCCCATTCACGGTGCGCACCAGATTTAGGACGTGGTCAAACTCGTCATTGTCTCGCACATTTCGCCAGGCAGCTCCCATGCACAGGCGGGAAGAACCACCTGCCTTGGCCTGCAAGGCCGCATCTCGGACTTGGTCGACACTCATCAATCCACTGTTTTCCACCCCTGTAAAGTAGCGGGAGGCCTGTGGGCAATAAGCGCAGTCTTCCGAACAACCGCCTGTTTTAATGGATAAAAGCGTACTGATTTGTACTTCTCTTGGATTGTGGTGCTCCCGATGGACGGTGGCCGCGCGATAGAGCAATTCCAGCAGAGGACTGTGGTAAATGTCCAGGATCTCTTTCAGTTCCAAATTCGTAGATTTCTGTTTGTTAAGATAGCTTGCAGCCACACAGCTGCGCAACTGCACGCTCTAAGGTAAGACAATGTTCCGGAAAAAAAAGAACACTGCCTGTGGGAATTTTCAGTCGGGTTTGTCGACGCTATGAAACGTTCGGCATCTCGTCCAATGCTTCCCGAATGGCATCGTACACTTGTTGCAATTGAGCAGTTTGGATGACATAAGGAGGCATGATGTACAGCACATTGCCCAGTGGGCGAAGGATGACATTTTTTTCTCGGAAGAATTTCTTCAAAAAGACGCGCACCTCGTTCAAATAGCCCGTCGTCTCGCCACTCACCAACTCCATGGCCAGAATGGTCCCCCGCTGGCGAACTTGGCCCACAGCCGGGTGCTGGCGAATGTCGTCGGCAAAGACTTTGTGCGACTCTACAACGGCCTCGATCTTGTCCCAGCAGTCGGGATTTTCCAGCAAATCCAAACTGGCCAAAGCAGCGGCACAACCAACCGGGTTGCCCGTGAAGGAATGGCCGTGAAAGAAGGTTTTGGCGGCATCATTGGACAAAAATGCCTCGTAGATGCGAAGAGAGCAAGTGGTCAAGGACATGGGGAGACTGCCTCCGGTCAAACCTTTGGACAGGCAGAGAATATCGGGTTGATGGGTCAAATAGTCACTGGCGAAGAAGCGTCCGGTCCGCCCAAAGCCCGTCATGACCTCATCGGCAATGCAGATGGCTCCGGCCTCTTTGCAGGCGGCAATCATGCGATCCAAGACTTCTTCAGAATACATGATCATGCCTCCCGCTCCCAATACCAGGGGCTCGAAGATGAAACAGCAAACATCTCCTCCCGCCAATTCTTTCTGCAGGAGTTCCATGACGCGCTCCTCCTCTCCCGCTACAGGGACTGGCAAGTGCGTCACCTCAAAGAGCATTTCGGCAAAAGGAGCATTGAACACAGAGGCCCCACCAGCAGCCATGGCCCCGAAGGTATCTCCGTGATAAGCTTGGTCAAAGGCCAATATTTTGGTGCGGCGTTCGCCTCGATTGTAAAAGTATTGTATGGCCATTTTGATGCCCACCTCCACTGCTGTAGAGCCATTGTCGGAGAAAAACATGTGGGACTGCTCGGACGGCAAATGCTTCATCAGGCGCTGGGCCAATTCGATGGCTGCCGGGTGGGTGTAGCCAGCAAAAATGACGTGTTCGAGCTGGAGCATTTGTTCGTACACCTTGTGAGCGATGTGCGGATGCGAGTGACCGTGGATGCTGACCCACCAGGAAGAAATCGCATCGATGTATTCATTGTCCTGGTGATCAAACAGGCTGGCACCTTTTCCGCGCACGATCAGTTGGGGATCGGCGGCCGTTTGCATTTGCGTGTAGGGGTGCCAGATATGGGCTTTGTCTAGTTCCAGCCAGTTCTCGGTGGCCGAACCAATTGTTTGTGGGCTTGGGTGGAGTGTCATTTTCTAAAGTTTGGTGCCAACTGCTCGGCCCAGTACTGGACGCTGTCGGCGTTTACTTCCTCAATTTCCCCAATTCGTCCAAGACATGGGGCATTCGTCATTTGTAGGATCACATCCTCCGTGCTTTCATTGGGTTCTCCACTGAAGAGAATGCCGTGCAAGGGAATCTGTCGCTCTCTCAAATAAGCCAGACTCAACAGGCTGTGATTGATGCTTCCGAGGTAATGTCGGGATACCAGAATGACTGGCAATCCCAATTGGTGAATGAGGTCGGCAATGGTATCTCGATGGTTGAGGGGCACCAACAATCCGCCGGCGCCTTCTACGATCAGAGGCCCATCCGTGGGAGGAAGGGCAAAGTCTTGCAATTGGATGTCGACGCCTTCGGCGGCAGCAGCTTTGTGTGGAGAAGCGGGCATTTGAAGGGCGTATCGTTCGGGATGACAGCGCAGGGAAGGATGCTGCGCCCAGCGTTGGATTTTGTGCGTGTCGGTGTTGTCCAAATCGCCGCATTGAACAGGCTTCCAATATTCTGCCTGCAGGGCCTTGACCAGGATGGCCGATGCCAGTGTTTTTCCCACCTCAGTACCGATGCCTGTAACAAAGAATTGTTTTACCATATCGCCACGAATATAGGGAGGAATTGAAATATTGGGCTAATTTTGCCCGAGAAATACCACATATTATGAAATTTGGGAAACTACCTGATGTCCAGGGAGTGGACTTCAGCCTGCCGTCAGATTCGCCGGAAAGCAGCCGTTTTTTGGCTCAATTGCCAGCCAGAGAAGGGCCTGCACAAGTATACGTCGGGTGTACGGGCTTCAGCATGAAAGAATGGGTCGGAAGGGTCTATCCGGCCGGTACCAAGGCCAAGGACTTTCTGCGCCAGTACAGCCTGCAATTCAACACCATAGAGTTCAATACCACTCACTACCGCATCCCCACAGTAGACAGCATCCGCAAGTGGCGCGAAGAATCCAGTGAGGACTTCCGCTTTTGCCCCAAAATCCTCCAACGCATCAGCCACAGCCGGGACATGGCACTCAACAACGATCTGCTGCCCGCCTTTTGCGATGCCATTCGAGGGCTCGACAGCAAGCTCGGCTGTTGCTTTGTCCAACTCCCCCCCTACTTCGGTCGCGGCCACATGGCAGTCTTGGAAAACTTCCTCCAACGCTGGCCCAAGGACTTGTCGCTGGCCGTTGAATTGCGCCACGAAAGCTGGTTTGAAGATGCCTCTGCCGGAGAAGCTGCTTTTCAACTCTTGGAATCTCATGGGATCGGGGCCGTGATTACAGATGTGGCCGGGCGCCGAGATGTCCTCCACCAACGCTTGTGCAACAAAGAGTGCATGATCCGATTTGTGGGTAATGGCCTGCACCCCACTGATTACGAGCGAATTGATGCGTGGATCGAACGACTTGGCCAGTGGATAGAGGCGGGATTGGAGCGCATTTACTTTTTCCCCCACCAACCCGACAACTTATTGGCTCCTGAAATGGCCAACTACATTTGTCAAAAGCTGAAAACACTGCCAGACGTCGTCTTTCGCGGGCCCAAATTGCTGGATGAAGATGCCGGAAAGCAAATCTCGCTTTTCTGAAAAATGGACGGATACACATAGAGATGGAATTGCCTCGACCAAAGGCTCCAAACTTCTTTATTTTGGGTATATTTGCCGCCAATGTTCTCTAAAGCAGACGCCGCATGAAAAACGATACTGACGAAAAGATGCCATACATCCACCGGGACATCAGTTGGCTGTCCTTCAACTATCGGGTGTTGCAGGAAGCGAAAGACCCCTCGCTCCCCATTTTGGAACGCATCAAGTTTTTGGCCATCTATTCGTCCAACTTGGATGAGTTTTTCCGCGTCCGCATCGGTCAGTTGCGCAACTTGCTCCGCGTGGGCAAAAAGACCAAAAAGCGCCTGGAATTCGATCCCAAGAAGACCCTGACGCGCATCCTCAAAATTGTCAACCAACAACAGGATGAGTTCAGCCGCATCTTTGAAAAGGAAGTTGTCCCTCAGCTGCAAAGCTACAACATTCGCCTGCTGAGGCGCCGACATCTCAACGAGGAGCAGTTTGAATTCATCGAGTCCTACTTCCGGGAGCACATGCTGCCTTTTGTCCAACCCGTTTTGCTGGTCAAGAACAAGATCAAGCCATTTTTGAACAATGCGGCCTTGTACCTGTCTCTGTGGCTGGTGGACAAAAACAGCGACAAGCAAGAAAATGTCTACGCCATTGTAAAAATTCCATCGGATCACCTGCCTCGATTCATACAGCTGCCCTCTCATCACAATCGCTACGATGTGATCATGCTGGACGACATCGTGCGACACAGTGCCCGTTGGTTGTTTCCGGGCTACGACATTTTGGATTCCTTTTCGATCAAACTGACCCGCGATGCCGAGTTGTACATCGAAGATGAATTTTCTGGAGACCTGATCCAAAAGATCAAAACAAGTCTCAACAAGCGCAACGTAGGCCCGGCGGCTCGCATGGTATACGACCGGGAAATGCCCAAGCACTTTCTGGACTTCTTGATGGAGTCTTTTGGCCTGGAAGAGTACGATTTGCTGGAAGAAGGCCGCTATCACAACAACTTCGATTTTTTCGACTTTCCCAGCTTTGGCCTGCCGCACCTGACCAATCAGCCGCTTCCACCGCTTTCTTATGGCATCTTGGAAAATGCCCGCAACATCTTCTATCGCATCAGCCAACGCGATCACCTCTTGCATTTCCCCTACCACTCTTACGAGTCGGTCATCCTGTTTTTTGAAATGGCGGCCAAAGACCCCAAGGTGACCCACATCAAGATCGTTCAGTACCGGGTGGCGCGCAAATCCCGGATCATGACCGCACTGATGGACGCAGTCAAGGCGGGCAAACAAGTCACGGTATTCATCGAGGTCAAGGCGCGATTTGACGAGGAGGCCAATCTCATTTGGGGAGAAAAGCTGGAAAAAGCGGGCGTCAATGTCCACTACAGCTTTCCGGGTCTGAAAGTCCACTCCAAGCTGGCGCTGATTACCCGAGAGGAAAACAAAAAACGCCGCTTTTACTCCTACCTCAGCACGGGCAACTTCCACGAAGTGACAGCCAAGATCTACAGCGATTGGGGGATGTTCACGGCAGATGAGCGGATCACCCGAGAAGTGGCCCGCGTATTTGCGTTCCTCGAAACGGTCAAGGCCCCTCGCTACCCCTTCAAGCATTTGCTGGTGGGGCAATTCAACCTGCGCGAAAAGCTCGTGGAGTTGATCGATCAGGAGATCAAACACGCCCAAGAGGGCAAGGAAGGATACATTTTCCTCAAAATGAACAGCCTACAGGACCAGCAGATGATCCAAAAGCTCTACGAAGCCAGTCAGGCAGGCGTACAAATACAGATGGTCATCCGGGGAATTTGCTCCCTGATTCCCGGTGTACCTGGCGTGAGTGAAAACATAGAAGCCATCAGCATTGTGGATCGGTTCCTGGAACATGCCAGGGTCTTCATCTTCAAGAACAATGGCGATGAAAAGATGTACCTATCTTCGGCAGATTGGATGGTTCGCAACCTCAGTCACCGGGTCGAAACGGTCTTTCCCATTTACGACAAACGCATCTTCAACGAAATCAAAGAATACATGCGCATCCAGTGGGCCGACAATGTCAAAGCCCGCGTCCTGGACCGCAAGCAATCCAACGAATTCCGACGGACCAGCTCAGATTTGGCAGTCCGCTCGCAACTGGATACCTACTATTACATCAAGCGAAAGTTGGAATCCAGATGAGCCAAGCAATGGCCGGATTCGAAACAGAGAGTCCCCAACCAACGTAAAACCGATGAGGCCCAATTGTCTGCAAACAGTGTGTTCAGGCAATTACCCCATTTGGGGTATACTTGGATTTGGACTTGTAAGTGTGGCAAAATAGTCATAAAATTGTACTGTTTTTCGCCTGAAACAGAAGGGTATACATACATCTTAAGTCCTCCTCCATTTCCCACAATCGTTCATCCAAGAGCACGTCACAGGCGGATGTGTGTCTTTTACTTACTTTAGAACACTATGGACTTACAGTATTTTTTAAACATACTACTGAGAAGAAAGTGGTTGATCCTATCCGTTGGACTCACCGCAGCCGTTGCAGCTTATTTTTTTGTAGACCGAATGGATGAGAAGTTCCGCGCCACGGCGGTCATCTCCACTGGTATTGTCGATGTCACTCCTGACTTGTCCAAGGAAAGTCCCTGGATTCAAAAGTTTTACGTGGACATGGGCTTCGGCAACCTGATCGAATTCATCAATTCTCAGCGCAACGTCATCTTTCTCACCTACCGACTGCTCATCCACGACCTGGAACAAGACTCGGTCAACCGACAGCCTGCTTTCCGATTGCTCGACCAAGAGGAAAACCAGTTGGAATACACCGAGGCGGAGCTGAGAGAGCTCAAGGAATTATTGCAAAAAAAGGTCGAAATGCTCGAATACACTTTGGACGACAGCCGCATGGAGCGCATCTTCAAGGACGTTGCCGAGGCTTATGGCTACGATTACGAGACCCTCATCGAGGATCACCTGAGTGTGTCCCGCAAGGGGGATACGGATTTGTTGCACGTCAGCTTCAGCAGCGAGCATCCCGATCTTTCGGCCTATGCGTCGAACATCTTTTGCCAGGATTTTTTGGTCAACTACCAATATGTGCAGCAGGAAGGAGAAGTGACCTCCGTTCGATTTCTATCCGATCAGGTGCAGTTGAAAAAGCAACAGGTTGACAGTTTGCGGCAAGCCCTGAAGTACTACCAGAATCAGGAGAGCTTGGCCGACCTGGAAGGCCAGCGCGAGGCGGTCATCACCCAAATCAAAGAATTCGAAAACACGCGCACAGAATACACCCAGCAAAAGCAGTCCTTGGCCAAAAGCATCGCCGAGGTGGATCAATATCTTCAAGAAAACGACCGCAAAAGCGAGGGTGACAAAGCCGTTCTTCTCGTCAACAACCAGAACATCCAAAACATGCGCAAGCAGCTCGACTTGCTGAATGACCAATGGATCAAAGGAGACATGAAGGACGACAAGCTCAAAAAGCGCATCGACCTGATTCGCAAAAACATCACGGAGCAAATTGAAAAGTCGGCCAAGAACATGCCGGACGATGACGACAAGCGCCTCAAAAAGCGCAGTGACGACCTGCTCAAGCAGCGCATCGACCTGGAGATTGACTACAACGAAGCCGTCGCCGGGATCGAATCGGTGGAAAATGCACTGGTCACCTTGCGCGCCAAGGCCAACAGCTTTGTATCAGACGAAGCCTACATCAACCAACTGCGGCAGGAATTGAAGATTGCCGAGACGCAGCACGAACTGATGTTTTCTGAATACAGCAAGGAAAAACTCAATCTGGACAATTCCATCTTGCCTGTCAAGCTGTTTCAACATGCCCAAATCCCCGACAAGTCAGAGCCAAAGATGAAAGCCATCATCAGTGGATTCTCCGGTGTTGTGGGCGGAACGCTGGCCTCCGTGCTGGTCTTTTTGCTGGCCTTTATGGATTATAGTTTGAGCAGTCCAGAGAAGTTTCGCAAGTTTGTTCCCCTGCCATTGGTCGGCACCTTTAACAAGATCAATACCCGCAAGCTTGATTTTCAGGTCCTGTTCAGGGATGGGACCAAGGACAAAAATCTGGCATACTTCAAGGAATCGGTGCGAAACCTTCGCTACATCATCGAAAACAGTGGTTCCAAACGCTTTTTGGTTACCAGCACCAAGGCCGAAGAGGGCAAGACCTTCGCCATCATCGCCCTGGCCCATTCGCTGACGATGAAAAACAAAAAGATTCTTTTGGTCGATACCAACTTCAAGAACAATACGCTGACCAAGATGTCGCAAACGGCCATGCAGGAAAATTTGCTCAACAGCAAACTGATCGGCGAAAGTCAGATGGAGGACGAGTTTGAGCCGCGCAAGATCAACAACGGCCTTCCCTTGGAAAACATCGACATCATCGGCAACAAGGGTTCTTTCCAATCGCCCTCAGAGGTATTTGCCGGAAAGGATTTTGCCAATTTCCTCGACCGGATTTCGGACAATTACGATTATGTCTTCCTCGAATCGGCTGCGCTGAACGACTATTCCGACACAAAGGAACTGGTTGATTTTTCAGACAAAGTCATCGCGATTTTCTCAGCAGAAAACGAGATCAAGACGGCAGATCGGAATTCCATCGGATTCCTCGAAGCCTTGAAGGACAAGTTCCTGGGAGCTGTACTCAACAAGACCGACATCAAGAATCTGGGGTGATCCCCGGTGGATGATCTAATCAAACATCGCCTCTGACTGCCAAGAAGGGGGCCAAACACAATTGCTGCGAAGGTGACACAATCCGACAAGTCATACTGGTTGAAATCCGGCTTGCTGAGCATACTGGAAAAAGGCTCTGTCTTTGTCTTCGGCTTTGGCAGTCTGTACTTGCTGGCGCGCATGCTGGAGGGTGTGGAGTTGGGTACCTGGTTTTTGTTTGGCACCATTGTCTCTTTCATCGAAGTGGGCAGATCGGGCCTGTTGCAAAACGCATTGATCAAATATTTGACCACCTCTCCCGCGGAAGAAAAACCCAAAATCGCCACTGCTTCGCTCTTTTTGAGTTTCTGCCTGACCATTTTGTGCATCCTCTTTTTGCTGCTGTTTTCCGAGTTTT
Source organism: Bacteroidota bacterium (assembly GCA_039821145.1). Classification (GTDB taxonomy): domain Bacteria; phylum Bacteroidota; class Bacteroidia; order Chitinophagales; family Saprospiraceae; genus JBCCSZ01. The sequence goes on from JBCBOS010000012.1 coordinate 247,062, forward strand.
TGAGTCGCATCCTGCAAGCGCCCTTGCTCAGCAGTCTGCTTCGGATCTATTGCATCACGACGATCCTTCTCATCCCGATGCAGCAGTTCAACTTCATGCAACAGGCCAACTTTGATTTTCGGGGCATCTTTTGGAGCAATTTTGCCTGGAAGGGCTTGTTTTTCTTCTTTTTGGCCTTTTTGTTTTTCAGTCCTTGGACCGCCGATGTCCACTTGCTGGCGTACTACCAGATCGGGACGGCCAGCATCGCCGGGCTGATCTCCTTTTTGATCGGTCGCCCTTATTTGACCTTCAGTTGGCAGATAGATGGCGGCTGGGTGCGGCGGTTGTTTGGCTTTGGGTTGTTTGTCTTTGGCACCAATCTGAGCACGATGCTTTACAAGACCTTGGACCGCATGATGATCAGCAGCATGACGGTGGCGGGAGCTGCTGCGGTAGGCGTCTATGAAATCGCCATTCGATTCACCAACTTGGTGGAAGTGCCCACTTTTTCGGTGGCCTCGGTGGTATTTCCCAAGAGCAGTGAAAAGATGGCCACAGAGGGCAAATCAGCCATCAAGGAGTTGTACGAACAGTCAGTGGGTGCCATTTTGGCCCTGGTCCTGCCCTTTTTGTTGCTTGTCTTTGTACTGGCCGAGCCCATCATTGTGCTTTTGGCCACGGAAGAATACCTGAGTTCTGTTCCCGTCTTGCGGACCACCATTTGGTTTGGTCTTTTCATTCCCTTTGCGGTGCAATTTGGGACGGTTGTAGACTCGATGGGCTTGCCCAAGGTCAATTTTGCCTTCACCCTATTGGGCTTGGTTCTCAATATTGTCCTCAACTATTTGTTCATCAGTCAGATGGGCATCATTGGGGCGGCTTATGGAACCTTGATTTCCTATGTACTCTTGTTTTTGATCACCCAAATCGTATTGAATCGACTGATTGGCACACATCCACTGAATGTTTTCCGGCACATATTGCCCTTTTACCGGAAGGGATACAGTTTGGCATATAAGTTTCTTAACAAGGAAGAAGAAACGGTAGATTCCGTCAAACCAGAAGCTTGAATCATCATGGATGCACGCACAAAATCGAGACCGACGAGGCCCAAGGGGTATGAGCAAATAGACATCATCTATCTCGGTATTTTCCGCTGGGACGGGCCTTTTTCGTCGATTTCCATCGCCTTGGCCAAGGAGTTTGCGCGTCACAACCGGGTGTTTTACATCAATCATCCCTATTCTGTCAAAGACTTCTTCAATCTACAGCAGCCATCAGAATTGGCCCGCCGAGGAGATTTGCTGCGCAATCGGGTGCGGTTTGAAAGTGGGGGCGATCTGCCAGAGCGACTTGTATCGGTCACTCCCCCCCTCACCCTCCCGATCAATTGGCTGCGTCAGGGCCGTTTGCACCAGCGTCTGTGGCAATTGAACGACCAACAAATTCAGAAGACCATTCGCAAGATCATCAAGACCTATGGGGTGAAAAAGTACCTGTTCATCAACTGTTTTGATCCCTATTTTGGCCATGCCCTGCCCAAGGAATCGCCGCCGCTGCTCAACATCTACCAATGTGTGGATGACATCTCTGCCGATGGCTACAGTGGCAGGCACGGTGCTCGGCTGGAGCAACAAGCCATTCGGAAGGCCGACCTCACCTTGGTCACCTCTCACGAGCTGCTTCGCATTTGCAAGCAATATTCCGATCAGGTCTATACGCTGAACAACGCGGCCGACACCCAAAATTTCCAACGCGCTGTCTTTGAGCGGTTTGCCAAGCCAGATGACATCCGGCACAGTCGGGGCAAGATCATCGGTTACATGGGCAATTTGGACAATTCGCGGGTGGATTACCCATTGCTCAAGTATGTAGCGGAGCAATTTCCCGACGACACCCTTTTGTTGGTGGGGCCCATCAACAATGAAGAATACAAAGAAATCGGATTGGATCGCATGCCCAATGTTGTCATGACTGGCGGCAAGTCCATAGATGACTTACCCCCCTATTTGCAGCATTTTGACTGTGCGCTGATCCCATTTTTGTGCAATAAATTGACAAAAAGTATCTATCCATTAAAAATTAATGAGTATTTAGCAGCAGGAAAAGCCGTAATTTCGACTCGCTTTTCGGTTGATATCGAACAATTCGACGATCACATCTATCTGGCCGATGATGCAGAGCACTTTGCCAATTTGATTCGGACGGCTCTGCAGGAAAAAGCAGTTGATTTTCAAAAAAAACGCCTTCTACTCGCCAATCAAAATACCTGGGTGGCCCGGGTTGACAGTTTCTGGCAGTTGCTTCAGCCGCATTTGGCGAAGCGAGATGTAGTGAGCGAATTTGAAACCCCCTGATGTACGTTGCCAGTATGGCTTTAAAAGACAACATAAAATCCAGTTCGACCCTCAAATCACTGGCCCACTTCCTGCTCAAGCCCAGGAATCAGTATCGGCCCAGGTGGTGGATTCGGGTCTTTGTCAATCCTTGGTACCACAAGCGAGGCAAAAACTCTGTGGTGGGGCGCTGGGCTCGCATGGATGTCATGCCATACAACAAATTTGAAATGGGTGAAAAGTCCTTGATCGAGGATTATGCGGTGATCAACAATGCGGTCGGTGATGTATTCATTGGAGACCGTACCCTGATTGGCATCTCTTCGGTGGTCATCGGCCCGGTGAGCTTGGGCAATGACATTTTGCTGGCGCAGAATGTGGTATTGTCGGCGCTGAACCACAGTTATGAGGACATCGGTCGGTCCATCCGCGATCAGAAGGAGACCACTCGGACCATCCGGGTAGAAGATGAAGTGTGGATTGGTGCCAATACCGTGGTGACCTCGGGTGTGACCATCGGCAAGCATGCTGTGGTGGCAGGCGGCAGTGTGGTGACCAAAGATGTTCCTCCTTACACCATCGTGGCGGGAAATCCGGCCCGAGTGATCAAGGCGTATGATTTTGAAAAAAAGACCTGGGTCAAAGCAGGTGGGAAAACAGTTTTGTAAAAACAAAGCAACATGGACCGGAAATTGACAGAAAAAGAAAAATTCATTGAAGTAGCGGTCTTTGGCGTCGCTGTATTGCTGATCGTTGCCTCTTACATCAAAATTTGGTTTTTGTAAACGATGATGGACAGAGCCATAGACGGATTCAGACTTTGGTTGCGCAAGCAAATTTTTGTGGAGCAACTCAGTACGCCCATCGGTTATTTGGTGCTGATGACGGTGGCGGTAGGTCTGGGCTATGTCATCTCGATGTTGGGTCTGCAAATGGGGGCAGTCATTTTGGTTGCCATCATAGGGATTCCGATCTTGGCCGCTTGTTTGGTGGAACCCATGATTGGCATCTGCATCAGCATGATCATGGGCGTCGTGGTGGGCTGGCTCACCAAGTACAAAGAGGCGCCCTTTGGGATGACCCTGGATGCCTTGCTGTTTGTGATGTTTTTTGGCCTGCTCATTCGGCAAGTCAAAGAGCGCGATTTCAGTTTTGCCAAAAGTCCCATCAGTGTGATCATTCTCATTTGGGTCTTTTACAATTTGCTGCAAGTCCTCAATCCGGAAGCTGCCTCGCGCCTGGCGTGGCTGTTTACGGTGCGAACCATGGCAGGTTTGATTTTGCTGTACTTCATTGCCTGTTATGCCCTGAGCAGCTTGGCCCGGATCAAGTTCATGCTCAAATTCATCGTTGCGATTGGCTTCATCTCGGCTCTATATGGACTGAAGCAGGAGTTTTTCGGCTTTTCCAATGCGGAGATCACCTGGCTGAATGCCGATGAAAAGCGCTACCAATTGATTGTCCAGTGGTCGCGCACCCGGATCTTCTCCTTTTTCTCGGACCCTACGACCTATGGCATTTACATGTCTTACATGGCAGTATTTTGCATGGTGTTGATGACAGGCCCCATCAGTTGGGCCAAGCGGGCCTTTTTGGGGTTGGCGGTGGTCTGCATGATGTTGGCCATGGCCTATGCAGGTTCCAGAACGCCCTTTGTGCTGGTCCCATTTGGCATCATCATCTTTTTGCTGGCCACCTTGAAGAAGGAATACATTCTGGCGGCGGGCGTTGTGGGGATATTGGGCTTGGGGCTCATATTGAAATCCACCTCCAATGCAGTGGTCTACCGGATCCAATCTGCCTTTTTGCTGGACAAGAGCGACGATACCATGCAGGTGCGATACAACAGCCAGCGCAAGGTGCGTCCGTTCATCCATTCCCATCCATTTGGAGCGGGTCTGGGGGCGACTGGGGTTTGGGGCGCTCGCTTTTCGCCCGATCATTGGCTGTCAAAAATTGCCCACGACTCTGCCTTTGTGCGGATTTCCATCGAATTGGGCATCATCGGTGCCATTTTATTTGCCATCTTCTTGCTGACCATTGTGCGCACGGCACTGTACTATTATCTTCGCGTGAAGGATCCATTCATCAAGACGGTGTATCTCGGCATCCTGTGTGTGGTCTTCATGCTGATGCTGGCCTGTTATCCGCAGGAGGCCATCCCGATTTTGCCAACCAGTGTCATCTTTTACACTTTTTTGGGGATGATTGTCCGACTGAAGGATTTCGATCCGGCATTTCGCAAAGCCATTCCCGAGAAAAAAGCCAGGTCGGCCATTGGGACTGCTGTGTAATCCATCGGTGATTCGGCACAAAACTTGATTCAAAAAGAACATGTATAAAACACAAAACTTACCCTTGCTTTGACTAAACCATCCATCATATGCTTGCTTTGCATGAGCCTTTGGGGTCCGCTTGCTGCCCAGACAGTGGATTTCAACAAGGTGGCCATGCCCATCGAACAGAGGGCCAAGACGTTTGAAGATTACCTGGTCCAACTTGCCTGGCACAACAGTCCACAAAACAGGATTTTGAATACGGAGGTACAGATTGCAGACAACGACATCGGGTTGGAAAAAAAGAAATGGACCCGCGACGTACAGGCTTCGTTCAACATCAACGAGATCAGTCTGAGTACCCTCATCTACGGCGACCAATTGGACATCCCTGTGTTTTATCCCATTTACAACTTCACGGCCTCCATCAACTTGGGCACCTTTCTGAATCGCAGGGCCAATGTGGAGAACAAAGAATTCGAAAAGCTGATTGCAGAAGAAAAGGTCAATGGAGAAAAGCTTGGGTTGCGGCGCAATGTCTTGGAGCGCTACGAGCAACATTTGGCTGCGGTCGAGCTGTTGAAAGTGCGGGTTCAGTCTGAGGAAAGCGCTTTTCAGGCCTACACCTTGGTGTCCGAGCAATTCCGGACAGGCCGGGCCGATTTGGAAGAATACTCACGTGCCTCTGACCTGTATTTTGCCGCCAAGGAAAGTCGACTGGAAGCAGAATCAGAAATCAGGATCACGCGCATCACCTTGGAGGAATTGATCGGCATTCCCTTTGAGCAGGCCAAGAAGTTGGGACCAAAATCGGATCGCTGATGGTGCTTTGCCAAGGCCATTCCATTACTTGTTCTCTCCATTGACATTGTCAGGCGATTGGGTCAATTCTTTGAGTTGTTTTTCGATTTTTTCAATGGCTTTGTTCATCTCATCAAATATTGCTTGGAAATGATGTCAATTGTCTTGCTCAGGATTTTCTGATTCCATGTTTTCTTTCCTCATCGCATCAATGCCATCGCGTTGATTTTTCACCAATGCCAACTGTTGTCTTACCCCCCTATAAACAGGCATAAACCTACTCAGTAACAAAATACGCCTTTTCAAAAGAAGAATGAATTGTTTCTTCGCCATCCCCTTCTTTCCTCGACAAGTAACCATATACCATTTGTTGGCCAGAATCCTCAATGATGTATTTCCTAGTTACAGCCCCATTTTTCATTGAAACTGAATTTGCGGGCATGGGATATTCCGTCACTGTCTTTTCATAAGGTCTCATTAAATCATATCTAGCAACAAAATTGTCTAGGTTGACTTTATCATTTATGGGAAGTAAGAATGTGATTGTCAAGGTATCAGATGATACAATGGTATCCTTGGAAAGTTCAATCCGCAAAATGAATTCTTCCTTATCCAATACGTTCTGATCATTCATCAATTTGTACTGACCGATGTAATGTACAAAATCATTTACAGCATAATTGATGGTTTTCAAATGACCAGTTGAATCATACGCCAGAAGTTCCCCCTCTCTCTTTCCATCCACACAATTTATCTGCTGCTCTACATTGCCATTTTCATAATAGTATTTCTCCAAACCATTTTTCACGCCTCTGTAATATTGGGTAACCGATTTAACATTCCCATTTCTGTAATATTCCTTAAACTCACCATCTAATACATCCTCATCATTGTTCAGATAACAAAACTCCTTTTTCAAGACACCTGTTTTAAAAAAGAATTGACCACATCTTCTCTCTTTTAGGGAGTCTAGATATACAATGAGCTTTTCTTTACCATTGGGGAAATATTTGATCTCAACTATGCTTTTTTCGTTCACGTGATTACAAGAAAACGAAAAAGTAAGTAGAATAAAAGAGAAGTAATATATACCTGTCTTCATTATTTTATTGGTTTATAATTCAGGTGATTATCGGATTTCATTTCTCTTCTATACTGAACTCCATCTGTTCCTTTGATAGTATCTACCTTTTCTCGCTGCTCGGTTGTATCTCTAAATGATGATGTTACTCTTTCAGTTGCATGTTTCATTTCTTTCCCTGTTTCCATTACCTTATTTATCACATCTGGAACCATTCTAACAGCATCTTTGAGATTAGAACTCTCATCAAGCATATTGTCTAATACCTTTAGGCCTTTACCAACCCGTTGCAGTTGCTGGGTACCTGGAGGTGAATTCTGTACCAACTCACTGATATCGACTTGATCAGCATCTATCGTATAAGTCTTTGTTTCATTCCCTCCTGGTGCATCAGAATCCGTTGCCGTGAAAATGATCCCACCTGATGAGTTCTCAAATGATTCTGCAAGATTCGAAAAGAAATTCGAAACACTCTCTGTAGCTTGACCGAATGATCTCGAAACATTATTTTTAGTTTGTTCCAGAGAATATGAAATATTGTCTACAATACCTTGCAGCCGACGTTTGATTTCTCGTATCTGTGGTGGATCAGGCATTCTCCCGTCTGGATCTACTAACCTGATTGGATTGTTCCATGTGTAGGAGTATGGAGATTTATTGACCTGGATTCGTACATCTGCCAATGGATCAACCGCATGCCACCTCCCAATCGCCGCCTCATACCACCTAGCCCCATAATCCAACCACTCTAATCCAAAATCTTCATTCAACTCCTTCCCATTGTACTGATACTTGTTCCCTCCACTCTGTCCCCACTCACCCTTCATCAGCATCCCAAACGGATAGTAATGGTTCTCCTGCAGTATCTCCGAGGTATCCACCGTCCCACTCCCGTTCAAATCCGCAAAGGTCACCCTCGTGTTGCCCAAATGATCTTTCAGACTGTATTCATAACGATATTGCCCCCCATTTGGTGTGGCTCGGCCCTCTGAATGATAGATCGCCTCAATCTGTGTGCCATCGTATTCAATGTCGCCCTGATAGTGCTTGATGAGGCCATCACTGCGCTCCTTTTTCAATTTCACCCCACTGGCATCATAGGTCCACTCGATCCATCGACCGTCTGTCCAGTCAATTCGCTCCGGCAAATTTAGGTGATTGTAGGCAATGTTGCTGATGTCTTTGTGTTCATCTGTGATCATGTTGCCGTTGGCATCGTAGGTGTATTCGCCCACACCGCTGGTGATGGCTGTTTTGAAGCCATTGCCGCGGTGAGAGGCTAGGCCCGTTTCTACCAATTCGGTCAGTTGATTGCCCGTGTAGTCGTAATTGAGGCGATCAATATAGGAGTAAGTAGTGGGGGTGCGCTGGCCTCGGCGGAAGAGGCGCTCGATATTGCCTCTGTCGTCATAGCGGAGACCTATCACATTGTAGCGGTTGTAGTGGACATAGTTGGTCGTTTGGAAGTCCGATTCTACGTAACTCGCTCGGGTCAGTCGGTCTTGGTAGTCGTAGCGGTAGCCATAGATTTGGATGTTGCTGCAGCCTACCTGCCACTGGGTGGAGGCAATGTTGCCGTTGTATTGGGCGGGTATGTTGAGGTCTGTGTTACCAATTAGATCATCGTAGGTGTTGACACCCTTTTCTTCCAGTCGCAGACCGACCTGCTCTTCTATTTCTAGCAACAACTCACCCATGTTCGATGCCTCGGCCATCACATCTTCGTAGCTGATTTGAATGCTTTGGGCATAGGTCTTTTCTTCTCCTTCCTTTTGGATGACCTTTTCTTGCTCCGTCTGTAGATTACTGACCTCCACTTGCCTGCT
>JBCBOS010000013.1:0-239222 GCA_039821145.1 Bacteroidota bacterium
TGCCGCGGAGCAAAATCCGCTGAGGCCACTCATGAGCACGAGCAGCACAAGGCTATGTCTTAGCATCATAGTCAATGATTTGAAATAAGCAATAAGATGTGAGCTACTCCACAAGAGTAGTTCTATACATCCAAAAATGAGTTGAAGGTGACACACCTTCTGAGTACGATTCTAGTTCTGTTTCTTTCGGCAGATGCTGAACTTGTCAGCGAGGTAGATAAAAAAGTGGGATTTGTCTGTTTTAATTCTTCATGCTTTCGAATAACAAAAATAACAACTTTTTTTCTTATGTCAATATCTCATGATAAAAAACATCATAAATCATTCATTTTTCTCGCCAATTTGAAGAGAAAAAATGTGGATTTTTCAGAGCACCTTTTTCATAAATTCATCCATCAAATGATGTGCTACTGAAAATATACAACCCTACAGAATCTGCTTACCCTTGATCCTTGTCATGCTTGCTGTGCCATTTGTAAATCGTCTTAGGATCAGCCATTGGTACAATTTTTATGGCCCAAAAATCAGAACCCATCAAAGAGAACTTTCTATTTTTGTCCGTACTTTTGTGACACAAGTTGCCTACCACATTCTACTCACCACACAAATCAACCGCATGAATCACCCAACAGATTTCCCCTTGCTCCCACAAGGCCCACTCAGCAAGATGGCACTAGAGCGCGGGCTGACATCCTTCTCTCAACTGACCGACTACATCCGCCGACTGCCCTATGGAAGGACCAGCCAGAAAACCCAATTGGACCAAGTCTTCAGCGAACAAAAAGGAACCTGCAGCAGCAAACACGCCCTGCTCAAAGCCATCGCCGTGGAACAACAACAGGCGCTGCCCTCTTTGGTCATCGGAATGTATCGCATGAGCCAGGCCAATACTCCTGGGGTGGGAAGTGTACTGCAGGCACATGGCTTGTCATACATTCCGGAAGCTCATTGCTATTTGAAGTATGGGGAGGAAAGGGTGGATGTGACCTCAGAATCTGCCAACTTTGACCTCATTGCAGATGCCTTGATCTGGGAGGAAGACATCCAGGCAGAGCAAATTGGGGCGTACAAGCTACAGTTGCACCAGAAATTTCTTCGTCAGTGGCAAACGACTGACGCTCCCTCCCACTCTTTCGAAGAGCTTTGGGCCATCCGAGAGGCTTGCATAGAGGCACTGAGCCAGTAAGATTCGCCACCTTCTTTGATGGCAAAGGAGAAAATGATGTTGTTATTGCTGACAATGGCGACCGAAAAACCGGGTCGCAGGAGAAACACCCTGACAGTGGCCCCAGCGCCAACAAGCGTGGGAGTTGGCTTGTTGCAAGTGCCGGGTCAACAGCGGGTGGGTGGCAGGTTGGCTCCGTCAGGAACCTTGGTCGGATGATCCGACGCAATCAATCAATCAAGCAAAGGCAAAAGTCCTGGGCATTGACTTGCAGAAATGATGCTGACTCTCTCAGCTCCGACTGTCTCCCTTCCCTTCCTTGGCTTCCGGAGAATCCCTTCTACCCAGCGAGGTGGAGGAGCAATAAATGCGGCTCATTCCATTGCTTTGTGAATACCCTAGTAACTCTTTGAGGCGATCCGCCTCGGGTTGCTTCTTCAATTGTGCAACCAGCTGTGTGAATTTTGTAGATTTCATATTTCAAACTTAGGCTATATATCAACTGATGGCAATACCGATCCTTTGGGAAATTGACAAGCTGAGATTAGGAGGGAATACCTAATATTAGGTATCTATGATTGGACAAAAAGCATTGCGTACACCGGATCGTTCAAGGGAATCCTGCTGGTCCACGCCTCGCAAAACAACCAATTTCTTTCTCTGCGCTTTCCCACAATTTTTGCAGGCAAGTCTGTATATTGAGGCCGCGCATTTTCCTAACCAAATTGCCGACGCATCTCTCCTCACCGAGAGATGTGCGCCGAAAACACAATCGTATGCCCATATATCACAAGCTTGGAAAAATTCCTCAGAAGCGACACACCATCTTCAAAAAACCGGATGGAAAGCTCTACTACGAACAGCTTTTTGGAACCATCGGATTCGACGGCATGTCTTCTTTGCTCTATCACATTCACCGCCCTACCATGGTGAGCAAGATCATTGGCTCAAAAGATGTAACCCCCAAAATCGCCGAGGCCAAAAACCTGACGTCTCGCAAACTCATCGGCTTTGATTTGCCGGCGCAAGATGACTATTTGGACAGCCGCCAAGCCATGATGGTCAACAACGACATTCACATCGGACTCGCTGCCCCTCGCCAATCCATGACAGAGTACTTTTACAAAAATGCCGATGCAGACGAAATGCTTTTTGTCCACAAAGGCACTGGTACCCTGCGGACATTGGTGGGCAACATCTCCTTTGAATATGGCGACTACCTCATCATCCCCCGTGGCATGATCTATCAGATCAATTTCGATACAGAGGACAATCGCCTGCTGTATGCAGAGTCTTTCCACCCCATCTATACCCCCAAGCGATACCGCAACTGGTTTGGCCAAATGTTGGAGCATTCTCCCTTTTGCGAGCGAGACTACAAGCTGCCACAGGACTTGGAAACCCATGACGAAGAAGGCGAGTTCATCCTGAAGATCAAAAAGCAAGGAAGCTTACACGAAATGGTCTACGCTGCCCATCCCTTCGATGTGGTTGGCTGGGATGGTTACAACTTCCCCTACGGATTTTCCATCCACAACTTTGAACCCATCACCGGCAGGGTCCACCAACCACCTCCCGTCCACCAGACCTTCGAGGCATCTGCTTTTGTCATCTGCTCCTTCTGCCCTCGTTTGTACGACTACCACCCCCAGTCCATCCCAGCGCCTTACAATCACTCCAACATCGACTCGGATGAGATGCTTTATTATGTGGATGGGGACTTCATGAGTCGCAACGACATCGGCCCAGGATACATCACGCTGCATCCTGGTGGGATTCCACATGGTCCACACCCAGGGGCGTATGAGCGCAGCATCGGACAAAAAGAAACGGGCGAGTTGGCAGTGATGATCGATACATTCAAGCCCTTGCAACTCACTGAAAATGCCATGCAGCTCGACGATGGCAAATATTTCACCTCCTGGCTCGAACACTAAACCACAAAACAACACATGAGCGATTTTTTAACCTTAGATCCCATGTCTCTGTCTGTCCCAAAACGACATGGATACCTACTGACGGCCGTGGCACCTCGTCCCATTGCCTTTGCCAGCACCATTGACAAGGCGGGAAACATCAACCTGAGCCCGTTCAGCTTTTTCAACGTCTTCAGCTCCAATCCTCCGGTGATGATCTTCTCCCCTGCGCGCAGAGGGCGAGACAATACCACCAAGCACACCTTCGAAAACATCAAGGAGGTTCGCGAAACTGTGGTGAGTGTGGTCAACTATCCCATGGTCGAGCAGGTCTCTTTGGCAAGCACAGAGTACGACAAGGGGGTCAACGAATTTGTCAAGGCAGGCTTCACGCAAGTACCCTCTGAAAAGGTCGCCCCGCCAAGAGTGGGCGAATCTCCGGCCTCTTTCGAATGTGTGGTCGACGACATCATAGAACTCGGCCAAGAAGGAGGTGCAGGCGTGTTGATCATCGCCAGAGTGGTATTGATGCACTTCCGAAAGGAATACCTGGATGCAGACAACCACCTGGATACCCAAAAGCTGGACCTGGTCGGGCGCATGGGGTCCAAATGGTACAACCGAGCCAGTGGCGATGCCCTCTTCGCAGTGCCCAAACCTGGCCGGATCAAAGGAATGGGCATGGACCAATTGCCAAAACACATTCGGGAAAGCAACATACTGACGGGCAATCAACTCGCCCAATTGGCTGGATTGCCGCAACTGCCGGGAACAGAGGTCCAAAAGGCCATTGAACAGTCGAAGGATTTTCAACGAATGGCCTCTGCCACAGATAGACATACCAGTATGCAACAGTGGGCCCAGAAACTGTTGCAGCAAGGAGAAGTCGAAAAAGCAATGAGCGTACTCATGAGCTTGGACGCCTAATATTCATCCACCTACAAAATCACCTATTCATGCCAATTTCCACCATTTCGCAAACTGCCTTGACTCTTCTATTCTCTTTGCTTCTCTCCGTTGGCCTTTGGGCGCAAAACAGCCCTGCCCATGGCATTTCCGTCCAGCGGATGGATCGACTCCAGCAATTCGTAGAGCAACAAATCGAGGAAGGAAAGTTGCACGGAGCCGTTTGCTTGGTGGAGCGAAAAGGACAAATGGCCTACCAAAAATCCTACGGCTACAGCAATTTGCCTGCGAGAAAGGCCATGAAAGACAATCAGATTTTTTACATCCAGTCCATGACCAAACCCATTGTCAGCGTGGCCTTTATGATGCTGTACGAAGAAGGACATTTTTTACTCACGGACCCCTTGGCCCAACACCTGCCCCAATTTTCAGATATGAAGGTGGCCAAAGATCCGTCTCTGGGACTGGAAAGCGAGTTGGAGGCTGCCAAAAGTGACATCACCCTGGCGCAAGTGCTCAGCCATACTGCGGGTTTTTCACACGGACTGGGCTCCAGCAAATTGGACAAAGCATATTTGCAAAAACTGTATTACAGTCCCCATGAAAACGTCGAAGCCCGTGTCAATGCATTGGCCAGTATGCCCTTGGTAGGCCACCCTGGAGAACAGTGGTACTACAGTGCTTCCCCCGATATTTTGAGTCTGCTGATCGAGAAATTCTCAGGGATGAACACCGCCGAATTTCTGCAAAAGCGTTTGTTCGATCCCCTGGGCATGACAGATACAGGCTACAATCTGCCAGAAGACAAACACCAGCGGGCCAGCCTGCTGCACAACTACGACCGACAAGGAAAACTCGTAGAAAGCCAGCGGCAAACACCCAATAGCGGCCACACCATCTATGGTGGCACACACGGCCTGTTCTCGACGGCTGCCGACTACCTCCGCTTTTGCAAGATGCTGCTCAATGGTGGCCAACTGGATGGAACCCGATACTTGAGCCGAAAGACCATTGAGCTGATGACGGCCGATCACGTAGGAGATCTGTTTCAAGAACCCGGCTTTGGGTTCGGACTGGGCTTTGGCGTGCGCAATGACTTGGCGAAGGCCCAAACGGCCGGAAGTCTTGGCCAGTTTTTTTGGAATGGCGCCTACAATACCTATTTCATCATTGACCCCCAGGAAGACCTCATCGCCATCATGATGATGCAGTTTGCCCCCTATACCGACTATTACAAAAAGAAATTCAGACAATTTGTCTATCAAGCCATTGTCGATTAGGACTCTACGGGAAGACCGCTGCAAAAGCAATGTCTTGTAGTTTTAAAAAATGGCGAAATCAAAATATTTTTTTGCCTTGACAGTTTTATGTCTACCAGATAGATTGTACATTGTTCAAAAGACGTTGGGGAGATGTCTGACGAGCATCTGTGTCGTCCAGTCCCGTCGTACCGATTCAATCCATTACTCCAAAGTTCACGAATCCAAGCGCGAAGAAGAATGATTCCATCCACTTCAAAGTGTAGGATAGTTGCCCTGTTGTTGATGGTTTGCCTCTGGCAAGCCGCTTGTTCTCTGTACGCTCAGAGCAGTGAGTTGTACTACAATTTCACCATTGCCGATGGCTTGGCCTCTACCAGTGTGTATTGCGCCTTCCAGGACAGCAAGGGATACCTTTGGTTTGGCACCTCAGCTGGTGTGAGTCGCTTCGACGGCAAAGAGTTTGTCAACTACGGGCAGGCCGATGGCATGAGCAGTCCCTTCGTCTATCGAATGGCCGAAGATCGCAAAGGACGGATTTGGATGATGTCGGGAAGTCTGACACCCTTTTATTTTTACAAAGGTAAATGGTACAATGAAGACAATGATCCGGATTTGACCGTCTCTTGTGAAAACAGCTTCGTGCTGGATTTTGCAGAAATGTCAGAGGAAGAGTTCTACTTTGGATGCATGGGCGCCAATCTACTCAACATCCACAAAGGAGTGAGCAGCAACAAAATCAATCTCCAACTGAGGGCCCCGCTGAGGATATTTGACATCCAACCCCAATCTGACCACCAGCTTTTGATCATCTCTTCCCTCTACATCATGTGTTACAACACAAAAAATCAGCAACTGGATTGGAAGGTTGAAATTCCCCATACCCATCGAATCAGATATGTCGGTCCAGACAAAATCGTAGGAGCCACCGAGAGCAATGGCTTTGTTTTTTCCATAAAAGAGAGAAAAATCGTTTCCACTTATTCCAGTCCCAAGGCGGATGCCACCATCTTCATTGGATCGCAGGAAGAGGAGGGCGTCGTCATTGGCACGCGGGAGGGACTTTATCATTTGACAGACAAAGGCTTCCAATTGCACCCTCTTCACCAATATCTGGAAGGGCTGGCAGTCAGTTGGTATATGAAGGACGAGGATGGTGGCATTTGGATCACGACCATCGAGTCAGGGGTATTCTATTTTCCCAAAAGTCACGTCAAACGACTTCCCATCAGTGCAGACATTGAGGGCTCTGCCTGCGTATTGAAGCAATTGCCAGACAAAAGCCTCTTCATCGGCAGCGAATTGGGCAAGTACTTCATCCACAAGGATGGTAAAACCCGTTCACGAAGCTTTCCGGAAGGTTGGATCAAGACGCGGATTTTGAACGTATTTCAGCCATCTGATGCCCCGGAAGAACAATGGATTTTCAGCCAATCCACTCTTTTAGGCCAAATTGGTTCCCAACAGCGCCAGTTCGCCCAAGTCTGCCGCGACGTCATCTACGATTCGGTCTCCCAGGCCTTCTACCTGACCCACCTCAGAGGGCTGCACTATCTGGATCGGAATACGATGAGGGAGGCGGTACTGGAAAAGGAACGCAATTCAAGTTTTGACAGAAGATTGGTGCTGGAGGTCTTGGTAGAGGAAGGAAACTTCAGCGATCTGGAGCTTGACGAAAAGCGAAAATTGTGGTTTGGCGGCATAGATGGTCTTCTTTGCTTCGATCTGGTCAAGAGCACCCTGACCAATTACACCGATTCCTTTCCCGAATTGTCGACTTCTCTCATCCGCAACATCTGCAGCCTGGACGACCAACGCGTGGCAGTGGCGTCCTACGGCAATGGCGTCCTAATTTTCGACCACCAAAGCGGAGAGCATTTTTGGATCGACGACCAGGATGGGCTCATCGACAATCATTGTTTGAAAATCTTCAAAGACGACAACAACAGCCTCTGGGTCAGCAGCATCAAAGGCCTGAGCCACCTCCGTCTATTGCCAAACCAGCAATGCCAAATCGACAATTTTGGACCCAATGACGGCATTCCGCCCAGCACCATACACAACATCACCAGCATCGACGGACAAATCTATCTCTCCAGTGTACAGGGATTGTATAGCTTTGGGCCAAAAGACATTCTCCAAGATCGCATCCATCCCAAAATCAATCACATCAGCCTTGCCTATGGAGAACAAGTATTGGATCCCCACTCTTCGTTCCGACTGCAGCACCAAAAGCGGCAAAAACCATTGACATTTTCTTACAACAGCATTTGCTTCCCCTATGGCCGACAGATGGAATACCGCTACCGACTGGCGGGCTACGAAGAAGAATGGGTCAGCAGCACTGCCGAGCAAGTCACCTACAATGGATTGCCGCCCGGTCAGTATACGTTTGAGCTCTTTGCCCAGCACCCGCTCGGCATCGAAAGTGAAGTGGTTCGCATCCCCTTTGAGTTGCGCCTCCCATTTTACCGACAGTTTTGGTTTCGGCTCGCTATCATCTTGCTGGCCTTGGGCTTGATCTGGCGCTTGTTTGGATCTGGCATTTTGTCCTTTGACCGCGTCCATTTCAGCGAGCTGATTCGCCGATTGCTGGGCATTGCCCCCGCTCCTCCTCTGTTGACCATCAAAACCAGCGATGGCGTCTTCGAAAAAATTCGCAGCGACGAGATCTATGCCATCAAGGCAGCGGGCAATTACGTTCGCTTTTACACCGCCAAGGGCTTGCTGCTGTCGCGCAATACACTCAAGGAAGTAGAGGCCGAATTGGAAAAAATCACCGACATCCAACGGGTCCATCGCTCTTATTTGGTCAATTTGTCCAACATCGAGGCCATCCTCCCAGATGGTGCCATTCGCATCAATGAGTTGATCATCCCTGTCAGTTCCTCCTATCAGGACAAGATCAAGGGGTTAAAGCACAAATTGCACGCCTCCTGATTTCATCCCTTCGTCCCAAAGGGCCATTTCATCCCCAACACTCACCTCCAGTTTGACCGATTTGGTCACAATTGCCAATTCTTATTTGTACTTTACACCCATTGCATCGCACTTTTGAACTGCTGCACATCATGATGCGCAACGCAATAGACAAATCCGCTTTCCGCGATTTTTTCCATTTTATTTTTCACAACAAGCTGTTTTCCGCTTTTTCCATGTGATTGAAAAAAGAGCATTGCCAATGGCATGGCTTCCGGGCTGAGTCCCAATGTTTTTTCTCAAAACGCATGTGATGAGCAAGTGTGCCCATGTACCAGTGTGCCACCCCAGCTCTCTCTGCCTCATTCAAATGCGGGTAGGAAGGCCGGACAGCTTGTACAATACCAAAACATGAAACCTTTCCTTCAAACAACCCTTTTCTTTTTCGCTCTCCTTTTGTGCGGATCACTCAAGGCGCAAGTCAACCACAACAACACCACACTCAACAGCAGCCTCTTTGCCTCTGCCATCGGAACCAACACCACGGCAACAGGTCCATACTCCTTTGCAGGGGGCGAAAATTCCCAAGCAACAGCCTTGAACAGCTTTGCCTTTGGACACTACAGCAATGCAAGAGGAGATCATTCACAGGCATTGGGTGCCAGAACCTACGCCATCGCTTCGCATTCCGTTGCCATGGGACTGGACCTTCAGTCCAATGCCCGCATGGCCATCACAATCGGAGAAGGCATCTATGGCAATCGATTGGTCAACAACAAGCCCAGTTCCCTAATGGTCGGATTTGGCAGCAACCTGCCTACCTTTTTTGTCGGAGCTGCCAATGGGGCAGGCAAGACCGGGAAGGTGGGAATTGCCACCTCGGCTCCTTCTGCCAAGCTGCACGTCTACGACAGTGGCGATGCCAACCTCAAATTGAACAACGACCGATCAACTGTCGAATGGGGCATCGCGGATGCTTCCGGGAGCTTCAGCAACTGGGCCAGTGCAGGCGACATCGTGCAGGAAGGCCAAGGCAATTGGCAACGGATGATTTTCTCGACCGACGCAGCCAGCAGTGCCGATAAGCAGTTTTTGTTTGCCAACAACAACAGCCGAATGGCATCCATCAACAGCCAAGGCCAATTTCAGCTCTACGAAGGCGCTGCCAATACGGGTGATCAGATGAGCCTAGACGTTCGCAACAGTGGAAACTTTTACCTGGATTTTGACAGCCCCTCTGGCAGTACGTCTCTTCAAAGATTGCACATTGGATATGTGGGAAATTACAATTCCAATCCAGCCCCGAACAAGGTACTGGATGCGGTCATCATGGGCTCGCTGGAAGCGTCTCAAAATGGTAAGTCAACCGATTTGCATGTATTCGGAGAGGTGATGTCCTGCAAAATGCGCACCCAGGAAGTCTTGGTCGAAAATCTGGGATGGTGCGACTATGTCTTCGAAAAAGACTACCCCTTGATGCCACTGAAAGAGTTGCGCGAATACATCGCCGAGAACAAGCACTTGCCCAACATCCCATCGGCAGAAGAAGTCAGCCAAAATGGCCGCCAAATGGCCGATATGCAAAAGCGGATGATGGAAAAGATCGAAGAATTGACCCTCTATGTCCTGCAATTGGAGAACAAGATCGAACAACTCGAAAAAAAGCAGAAATAAGATCGGGCCTCCCCGATTCATTCGTCACCAAAAAAATACAAGACATGAGATTCATCAGTTTTCTTCTCTGCCTGTCTTTCGGTGCCCTGCTACAAGCACAAAACTGGAAGCTGGTCTTTGAAGATCAATTCAATGGCACGCAGTTGAATGATTCTACTTGGGAAACATCAGGAGGAGATTGGGCATACCCTCTCTTCGCTGATACCAACGTGGTGGTCAACAACGGCATCCTGGAACTCTGGGCCCATGACGTGCGCAGCAATCCCATTCCAAGGGTCAGCACAGACAGATACACCTCAGATGTATTGTACACAGCCTCCATGATCCTCACGAGGCAGAAATTTCGATATGGAAAGTTTGAATTTCGCGCAAAGCTTCCAACAGGATTTGGCCTTTGGCCTGCTCTGTGGATGTCTGGAATAAATTTCAACAATCAATTTTGCCTCCCCGATACCGACGACCTGTACGACTATGGAGAAATCGACTTCGAAATGGCAGGAGGTCAACCCAGATACATGTCCACGACCATCCATTGGACCAATCTCAACCAATGCAAACAAGACATGAAGCTCAAGCCAAGAAGCAACTACCTCAGCAATGGCAATGGCATTGACCATTGGCACATCTATACCATCGAATGGACTCCCAACAGGGTAAAACTATTCGTAGACGGCGACCTATTCAAAAGCTACAGCCACAACTTCACCATGGGGATGTTCATTTGGCTGAACATTGGCATTGGCGATTCCCCAGGTTCCGATTCATTCACCCAAGGCCCTCCTCATCAGACTCCTTCGGGCATGACAGCCCCTTCCTTTCCAGTACGCATGGAGGTAGATTGGGTACGGGTCTACAAAGACTTTGACTGTGACGAAGACCTCAACATCTGTGAAAACCACAGCAATGTCACCCACCCTTCTCACATTCTGGGCAAAAACATCACCTATGGAGGCTGCAATACAGCCAATGTATTTGAATTCAACAAGCTGCTCAATCCACCAAACCACACACTCCAACGAAGCAATTCGCTGGAATTAATCGCCACCAACACCATCAGACTCACGGAAGGCTTCCACGCCCATCGGTTCAGTCGCTTCAAGGCCCGGCTCGACGCCTGCCCGCCCCAGCGCACTCGCCCCGATGAGTTGGTCCGAAACCTCCCCGCTGAGAACAACCTACTGTCCATCGTCCCCAACCCAAACCGCGGACAGTTCGACATCCGCATCCATGATGAGGCATTGACACAGACCCCTCGCTTGGAAGTCTGGAACCTACTCGGTCAAAAAGTATTCGACAGAATCCTGACAGACCGACAACAACAAATCGACATTTCCAACTCTCCTTCAGGAACCTACATTGTCAGGCTCACGGCCAATGGCCAACTGCTTGCAGCAAACAAAATGATCAAACAATAGAACTGTTGACAAAACGGAGGGTGCAACGCACAAGCCAGCACCCTCCCTCTTTCAATCCTTTATAACAATTTACTTTCGATGAAGTTTTCGTCCCTATTTTGCATTTATTCGTCCCAGCAGGCTCAATTTCACCCCAGAACTGTGGTTAGTTTCGCCTCATCGGTCACAAAGCCAATTCCCCATTTGCGAACCAGCGCAGACTGCTGATATATTTGAATCATCAACGAAACAAGCCGAAATCAACAGAACCAGTAAAATGAAAGCATGAAAGCCAAATCAAAAAGTAGCAACAGCAATACTATCCATCAAAAAGAAAAGAAGAGTAAGAATACAGTCCATCAAAAGCTCCAAAAACAATTGTGCCTCGGACACCAAAGGGGTCCGACAAACATCATCATTGACGAAAATGTTTTGAGGCAGTCTTGGCAGAGCAGCCAATCCGTCCAGTGATCATCGGTTTTCCCCAAAGCCATCCTGGAAAATTTGCTGCCACCCATGCCATTACAGCGACCGGTTTCGATTGCCCGATTCCAACGCCTCAAGAAATATAAGGCTCCCGTTCCTGCCGTGGGAACGGACCTAACAAAGAGTAAATAAAGCAGTAAACCGTATGTAGGCTAGAGGGTGTAATGTTGACCATTACGCCCTCTCTTTTATGAGTCCGATTTGACCTTTTTCACCCCAGAAATGCTGGGCGCCTTCCAACGCTCAAACCCAATGGGCCCGTCCTGCGCCTTGCGCAAGGCTTGCTCCGAACGTCGCTTGTCGGAAATCATGGCAGCCGTCATGATCAAACTGGTGGCAATGATGATGAACAACAAGATGCCCGAATCAAAGCCCGGTACCTGTGCCTCTGTGGGAATGGCATAAAACAACAGGATGGTGATGAGTCCACGCGGTGCAATGAACAGCTGTGGCAGAATGTCCCGCCCAATGAACAGCCGCAAGATGACATAGCGGATCAGATAAATGGAAATGATGATCAGCAGGCTGACCAAGGCCACATTGAGGCTGGCCAGGGACGACAAGGTGATGGTAATGCCAAAAATGACAAAGAAGAAGGTCCGCACCACAAAAGCCGTTTCCACCGTAATGACATGCAAGCCCTCGTAGATTTCCTTGGCTTTGCGCAAATTGAGCCAACGCCCCAAAAACCCACGGAAAAAGAGCTTCATGTTGGCAATCAACAGACCAAAGACCAAGATGATGATCAGACTCGACAAGTGCATTTTCTTGCCCAAGGCGTAAAGCAACAACAACACGGCAATGAGCAAAAACAGCTTGGTGTGGCTCTTGATGTTTTGGAAAATCAGGACAATCAAGTAACTGGCAACCAATGATATGACAATGGTCAACACCAACTTGCCCGCAAAACCAACCAGTCCCTCTGAATGCTCGGCCGCTTCGAACTGCCCTGAGAGGAAGTAAAACACCATGATGCCCAAGATGTCAGAAAAGGTACTTTCGTAGATGTGGAACTCCCTTTTGGCATCCTTCAGCCCTGATACACTGGGGATGATGATGGCACTGGACAGGATTGACAAAGGCGTTGCATAGAGCCAAGCGGCGCTGGTGCTCATGTCCGGGATGAATTGCTGTAAAATCAGGGCAGCCACCCAAATGGACGCCAACAGCCCAATGAGCGCAATCCCGAAGGCTTTGGCTATGGCGAGGTATTTCTCCCGTTTGAGCTCCAATTCCAGAGCTGCCTCCAGTACAATCATGATCAACCCAACAATCCCCAATACCTCTAGAATGGGAAAAAAGTTGAGGTCTCCTCCCCCAAAGGCATCCAACGCAAATCGCAGGACGATCCCCAAGCCAATCAGCATGAGAACGGAGGGAATATTGGTCTTCCGAGCCAACTCACCAAAGGAAAACGACAGAATGATGATGACAGACGCTTCGATGATGAGGTTGTAGGAATTCAGTATCTCCATAAGGCGGTGGTTTTATTTGTTTTCAGCAGTCGTACACTGGTAGCCCCATTCGCGGATCAGGCTGACCATATCGGATAAATGGCTGTCTTCCTTGACCAATATCTTGGCCAGAAAGGTTGCTTCTTCATTGTCGACCAATCGCAGCTCGGGTCTATGGTTCCAGTCCAAAAACGGATTGGTTGCCATCAGGTCTCTCAGGCGCAGTTCGTGGTCAATCTTCGATTCGGAATCTTTGGCTTTGATGCGCAAGCGGTAATAGCCTCCGATTTCTTCCGAGGCCAAAAGGCTGTACCCATCTGTCAGCAAATTCGAGTAGGTAATGAAATGAAGTCCCTCGCTGTTGCGCAGGCGCAGCCCCAGGCGGCCCGTCTCCGCAATGACCCCCTCGTACAGGCGGGTCCCCAGGCGATTGCCCAGGCGAATGGCCGGATCAAACTGCACAATCCGCCCACTCGTGTAGTTCTTGACGTAGGGAAAAGTGCTCAGCAGCAAGACCAGTAAGATCACCCCATGAAACAGGGGATTGATGAGCAAAAAAACCGTCCCCACCACCAGCAAGACCATCGGCTCGTAAATCAACAGGATGGTGGCGATGATGTCTTTGATGGTTCGGCTGGAACGCCCCAGGACAGTGGTATTGGAGATGATTTTGCGCAAAAAACCCAGCAAAAAGTAGAAACCTACCAGTGCCAATGAGATCAGCAGCAAATCCGTCCAGGAAAATTGTATGTCGTTGAGCAATTCTTCCACAACTCTCTTATTTGTCAAAAAATTTCAAATATCTCTTCTGGTGAAGCTGACGCCCCACCTCATTGGCTACCAGAGGGTTGATTTCCAATACCCCATTGGAATGCCGTTCGAGCAGCCCCAAATTCACCATCCGCTGCAACACACCTCCGTACTTGCGCCGAAACGATGGCCCAAACAACTTCCGCAATTCGTAGTCGTTGGTCTGTTTTTCCATCATCAAGGTGGTCAATAGGATGGCATTGTCGGGATGGATGAACTCCGGCAGATGAGGAATGGGCCGCTGCTGATAACACACCTGTTCATCGTCCAGGCGATGGGTGATGTGTGACCAGTACAACAATGCCTCCCCAATGTTTCCGCCTGCTTCCTTGTAGATTCGGCGAACAATGCGGCGGAAAGACTGCGGGCCAATCACCTCCCGTTCTTCATTGACCAAAGCCTTGTGAGTGGCTCCATGCCGGATCAGGATGGCCTGTTGGATGTCTTCCAATCGCATTTGATCCAGGTTGATTTCCGCCTGGAATATTTTGTCGATCCCGTAGATCAGATCGAGATGGTATTTGAGCCAATTGCTGATCGAGACCAAGAAGAACACCTTGCTGGAGTAATCGTCAATGGTTTTGCACAGATAGCGGATGTTTTCGCCCAAGGGCTGATCCCGCGAGCTCCACAGCGACAAATCGTCGATCCAAATGAGGCTTTGGCTGCGCATTCTGTATTTGAGCACAAAGCCCATGGCTTCTTCCAAGTTGACACCTGTGACAAATCGCCTGCCCGCCAGCTCAATCTCTTCATTGGGGCGCAGGGCCACGGTGGCATCGGGAAAGTAGCGATTGGCGATCAGCTCCCCAAAGAGCGTCTTGCCCGCAAACCGCTGCCCACTCAAAAGCACGGCCCCGCGAAATCCCTTTTTCCACTGCTCTACCATCTTTTCCATCCGGGCCAACTCCAGTTGCCGTCCCACCCAAAAGGACTCACCAATGTATCCCCTGGTCAAAAACAGACCGGAATATTGCTGGTTGTCGTCATCTGCCGTCCGATGTTGGATGTAGCGGACCACCTTCTCTGAAATGCTCAGTCGTTCCTCTGTCTCTACCGACGAGATGAGTTCCCGCACCTTGGTCAGCTGCCGATTGATCCAGTTGCGCCCCCTGGTGAGCAGGGCATTTTGGTTGAGTTTGAATTGGTTGATGGTCGACTGCAGGGGGATGGATAGGAAGTCTTTGTCGAGTTGGTAGAGGCTGGAGACCCGAAATTGGTCCTCGATGCGGCTCTGAATCTGTTCGACCATTTCGCCCACGTTTTCCTTTTCCAACTGCACCATTTTCTGAAAATTGAGCAGTGGTTGGCTGATGCCCTCATCATTGCCATTGATGTTTTTCGAGTCTGTCTGGTCGCTCATCAATAAAGTCACCCGATTGCGGATGTTGAGCAGCGACATGCGCGCCCGCTCACTCAGCTGGTCGATCCACTCTTCTATTTCGCTCAACAAGGGCAAGATTTCCGCATCCAACCACAAGTCAACCTGGCGTTTGAAATTGACATCCCGGTAGTAGACCGTGCCGTTGCGAGAATCGATGGGGACCATGGCTTTGGTACCCAGTTCACTGAGTTGGTCGTCTTTGGCCAAGGTGAAGGCCATCAAGTGGTCGTGGACCAGAAATTGCTCCTCCATGCTTTCGAGCTGGGGAATGATCCTGCCGGGGCGATCGCTGATTTGATCCTCCACAAAGCGGCGGGCCTGTTCTGAGAGTTGAAACAAGCGCTCGATCTCCTCCTGAAATTCTGCCATCAAGTCCATCAACTGTTGCCGTATCTGATCAATGCTGCCAGATGCCTGCTGCAGATGCTGGTGGGCTTCCAGGATTTTGGGACACTGCTCTGCGAGCTGTTGAAATTGCTCCCGGTAAATGGGCCAGGGGTTGTGCTGTTTTTCGAGTTGAAAATTGTACTCCTGTAATTGTTTCTCCGACGAGCCGCCATTGACCGACTCAATCACCTTGCTTCGAATCGACAGAGCAGCTGTCCGCAAGGCCTCTTCCGACTGGCTGTGAAGGTCAAAGATGTTTTTCTCACTCACTTCCTGGTCCAACTTGAGAATGTCGGCTTTTTGCTGTTCGAACACCACATCTCGCCAAAGCAGCAGAAAAGACTTGGCGCGTTCCGACCAGTGATGGGTCATCAAGAGACAATTTCGCCTTTGCAAACTGCTGATGGGACCCTTGGACTCCAACAACTGGTAGCACTTCTCCCCTGCCTCAGACAGCAGCCGTGCAATGTCGCCGTGATTGTCGGAAAGAGCTTGTAGGAAAAGGGGAAAAGTCTCCATAGACCAGGCATCTGCAATGCGTCGCAGAAGTTCCGCCTCCAATTGTTCCAGTACTGCAGGTAAGTTGTCCATGTGCATAAGTAGAGTCGGCTCGCTGGTTTGGGTCTCGTTTGATTTTCTCACCCGACAATTTTAAGGAAAAAAAGGGGGAATTTGTTCGTATTGCTTCGATTCTTTCCAGCTTACCGAAGCTGTTCACTATCTTCCCACATGATTGTAAGCAACGTACTGGTAGGCCGACAAAGCAGCTTGTACTGCCTGCTGCTGGCCTCGCTTTGTCTTTGCCTGGGATGCCAACCAAGCCACAAAAAGCCCCTTCGCATCGCCACCTCCGCCAATATGCAATTTGCCATGCAGGCCCTGACAGCTGCGTTCAGCAAACAAAACGATGTCGAGTGCCAACTGATTGTTGGCTCCTCTGGCAAATTGACCGCCCAAATCCAACAAGGAGCCCCTTATGATGTATTTGCCTCTGCCGATCTGAAATACCCTCAGCAAGTCTTCCAAAGCGGACTGGCGCCCTCTCCTCCTGCCATCTATGCCTATGGCCACCTGGTGGTGTGGAGCCTTCAAGATTCCGTTTGCTTGTCTCCCGACCGATGGACAGACCAGCAAATCCGGCGCATCGCCCTGGCACAGCCCCAAACCGCTCCCTACGGCAAAGCGGCTCTACAGACTTTGGAATACTATGGCCTAAGGGATGCCTTGACCCCAAAACTGGTCTACGGCGAAAGCATTGGCCAAACCAGTCAGTTCATCCTCAGCCAAGCCGCCCAAGTCGGTTTCACGGCCCGCAGCATTGTGATGGCTCCCGGACAGAAAGGCCAGGGATTCTGGAAAGCCATTCCGCCCCAGGCCCACGATCCCATCCAGCAAGGGGTGATCTTGCTCAAGACAAGTGCAGAAACGGCTGAAAATGCTGAAAAATTTTATGCATTTTTGTTCTCACCCCAGGCCCAAAGCATTTTGAACACCTACGGTTACACCACCGACAAAGAAGGATGATCCTGACTCTATGGTCAATTGGCAACCCCTGATACTCACCTTTCAACTCGCGGCACTGACAACACTTTTGTTGCTGTTCATCGGCACGCCAATCGCTTACTGGCTGGCCCACAGCCGCAGCCGCATCAAGCCCGTTTTGGAAGCACTCATCAGCATGCCCCTGGTCCTGCCTCCCACCGTCTTGGGTTTTTACCTGTTGATCGCCTTCAGTCCATCCGGAGCATTTGGACAGTGGCTGGACGAGCAGTTGGGATTGCAATTGGTGTTTTCCTTTCCGGGAATCGTACTAGGGTCCATGATCTACAGCCTTCCCTTCATGGTGTATCCCATCCAGGCGGGATTTGCCAGGCTGTCGCCCTCTCTGCGCGAGGCGGCCTATGTCTTAGGCAAGTCGAGGCGAACCACCTTTTTCAAGATACTGCTGCCCAATGTCAAAGCCTCCTTGCTGAGTGCCATCGTCCTGACCTTTGCCCACACCATCGGAGAGTTTGGGGTGGTGTTGATGATCGGAGGCAACATCCCGGGGCAGACCAAGGTGGCTTCCATTGCCATTTACGATGAGGTAGAATCCCTCCAATATGGCGCTGCACATACCTACTCTCTCGTCCTCTTTGCCATCACCTTTGCCATTCTGCTGATCGTCTATTGGGTCAATGGACAGCATGTCAAAAGCTGGGAAAGATGATGGAGTGCTCGCTCAAAAAGACCTTGTCATCGGCCAAGGGAACCATGAGCTTGGAGGTGGAATTTTCCATTGAGGAGGGAAGTCTGCTGTGCATTTATGGCAAGTCGGGAGCTGGGAAAACCTCTCTTCTTCGATTGTTGGCTGGTCTGATGCGGGCCGAGGAGGGGTTCATCCGGGTGAATGGACAAACTTGGCTGGACCATCGCCAGGGTGTTTGTTGGCCCCCTCAAGAGCGGCCATTGGGGTTTGTCTTTCAGGATTATGCCCTTTTCCCCAACATGAGTGTCCGGGAAAACCTGGAATTTGCCAAAACCAAAAAGACAGAGGCGGGACTTGTCGACGAGTTGATCGAGTTGATGGAATTGGGGGATTTGCAACACCGGCGGCCCACTGGTCTCTCCGGCGGGCAGCAGCAGCGGGTGGCTCTGGCGCGTGCCTTGGTACAACGCCCGCCCTTGCTCCTGCTCGACGAACCACTCTCGGCCCTCGATCTGCAAATGAGGCGACGGCTGCAGGATCATTTGCTGCAAGTCCATCGCGCTTACGGACTGACCACTTTATTGGTAAGCCACGATCTGTCAGAAATCTTGCGCATGGCTGATCAGGTGATGGAATTGGAGGCGGGAAAAATCATCCGGCAGGGTGATCCCCGCAGCTTGTTTGGCCCCGCCACCTCCCCTGACCACTTGCAATTGCATGCCCACATCGTCCGAGTACAAGAGGGCGAAAAGCAATGGAAATTGGAAATATTTTGCGAAAATCGCCTGTTGGAGATAAATTTGCCCCCAGAAAAGGCCCGCCAGTTTCAGAAAGGCGATGAGGTCTTGTTGGCTTGGCATGCTTCGGAGGCAGTCGTTCACAAAATACCTTGATCTATGCTCGAATTACTCAAAGCCCCCTATCCGCTGTACCTGTTCAGTACCCGCAGGGTTTACCTGATTCTCTGCGTTGGGGCCTTTGTCTCTTTGTTCTTGCTCGTCTTCCAACCATTTGGGACAGATCAGGCAAATTTTGCCTACAAAAACTACTTTCTGGCGGGCTATGGACTGGTGATCAGCTCTTCGATTTTGCTGCTGGAGGCGATCTTGGCTCGGATTTTCTTTCGGCCAAAGTTGGAGGACGCCTGGACGGTGGGCAAGCAAATCCTTTGGGTCACCATCTACATGAGTTTTGCCATGATCTGCTGCTACTTTTACAAGCAATGGTTTTTCCAATTGCCCGTCGCGTGGGCTGACCTACTGTATTTCTATGGCCTGGCCCTCAGCATTGGCGTCTTCCCCGTCGCCATCATGACCCTTTTGGACTACATCTACAAACTGCAAAAAAACCAAGCAGTTGGCGACAGCATCTCCAGCAATCAGCTGGCAGCTTCTCCCCATAACAAGCCCAGAAATGACAATGCCCGCATACTGACCTTGACCTCGGACAATGGCAAAGACCAATTCGAGCTTCCCGCCTCCCAACTGCTCTATCTGCAAGCCGCCGACAACTATGTAGAAATTCATTACAAAACAGAGGAGCAAACCGCTAAGTACATCCTTCGCAACAGCCTTCAGAAATTGGCCGATCAACTCCCGAGCAATTCCATCCGGCGCTGCCACCGCTCCTATCTCGTCAATCTCCAGTATGTAGAGCGGATCAGTGGAAACGCCCAGGGATACAAATTGCACCTTTTGGCAGACAGCATCGCCATTCCCGTCTCTCGTTCCAAGAGCAAAGACATTCTGCTTTACTTCGAGGAGCAGTCATAGGCTTTGCCATTCACCCCACGGCCTTCCCATTCACCCCAAAACGTTGATAACCAGCCCATTCCTTTGCCTCTCACCCCTTATCTGAGCGGGGCAACAAAAGGTGATTTACTTTTGAATTGTGCAACGAAATTGTTCCATTTCAAAATTCCATCATCATGAAAAACAACATCATCCGCTCACTGATCGTCATTGCCGCCTTCTTGTTGATTCACTTTCGTTTTGAGCTATTGGAAAGCCTTGGCATAGACCTACAAGGTCGCTGGCTTCGGTACACCGCCTATCACCTCAGTGGCCTGTTGATCGTATTGTTGGTGACAGCTGGATTGTTTGGTGAGCACAAAATGCTGTCAGCTTTGGGATTGCAAAAGGGGCTTGTCAAAGGCACTGCCTATGGCTTGCTGTTTTGTGCCCCCATGCTGTTTGGCTATGCGTTCATCGGCCAGTGGCAAGGGCTCAGCCTTCTGACGGCATTGACCGTGTTCATCGGGGCAGCCATGGAAGAAGTCATCTTTCGCGGATTCCTCTTTGGACTGCTGTACCGCTTCCTGGGCTGGCGATTTTTGCCTGCCGCCATGCTCAGCGCCCTCATTTTTGGCTCGGCCCATTTGTACCAAGGCAATAGTCTTGAGCAGACAATTGGTGTATTTGCCGTTACCCTGATGGGAGGTGTTTGGTTTTCCTGGCTGTACAGCAAATGGAACAACAACCTTTGGATCGCCATCAGCCTGCACTTTTTCATGAACTTGTCCTGGCAAATCTTTGCCATCGATACGACAGCGTTGGGAGGTGGTGGAGCCAACCTGTTTCGCATCATGACCATCGCTTTTTCCATTGTTTTTACCATCGCCTACCTCAAGCAGCGCAGCAGTCGTTCGAGTTACACCAAAAAAATAATGGTTGCTACATTGCTGTGCCTGGGATTCCACGCCTACGGACAAGACAAGGACATTCAGAAAATCGAAGGCACTGTAGCCACAAAAAGTGGTGAACCATTGGCTTATGCAAACATTGGCATTGTGGGTACCTCCACCGGGACAGTGGCCACCGAAAATGGCCAATTCACCCTTTATCTACCCGGCGACATACAGCCCACAGACACACTGCGCTGTTCCATGATCGGCTACGGCGATGCATCCATTTTGGTGACCGATCTGTCTTCCCCCCTGAACATCAGCCTTCCTGAATCGGTGGTAGAATTGGAAGAAATCCTCGTCAAACCACGCTTTTCCAAACGCAAACAACTGGGCATTGCCAAGCTCAAGGGCAAACGGAATGTCAATTTTTCCATCAGCAAAAGAGAGCGCCAGAATTTGGGGGCAGAAATCGGCCGAAAATTCAAGCCCAAGAAAATGTGCCGCATCGAAAAAGTCCGCTTTTACATTCGCTCCAACAACTTCAGCCAGGTAAAATTTCGGCTGCTGTTGTACAATACCCAAAAAGGACGGCCACACAAATACTTGAGTGAAGAAGACATCATCGTGACCATCGAGGACCAAGGCAAGGGCTGGATAGAAACCGACATCAGTCAATACAACATCATCACTGACGAGACCTTTGTCTGTGCCCTACAGTGGATCGATGCATCAAAAGATGGCAACATTCTGGCCATGCCCATCCGATTCCCCCTGGCAGGCAGTACCCATTTTTACAAGTATGGCTCTCAGGCCAAATGGCTGCGATTTTTTGGAATGTCCTCCCTGATGAATGTCTCCATCGCCTATTGATGCCCAAAGGGAAAGCTGGCATCGGCAAGGCTGAAAAGTGATATTATTATAATTCTTAATATAAAATCAGTATCTTTCCGGGAAATTACAGCCCAACTTATGGAAGCACCCACCCATTTTGTTGGTAGGCACCTCCTCGCCTACCTGCTCCTATGTCTGCCGCTTTCTCTTTTTGGCCAATCCGAGAAGTCCAATGCCAAGATCGACAGCCTCTTGCAGGCCGTACAAAACATTGCCGACAATGATTCTCTCTTGGTCGAAACCTACCTCGACTTGGCAGATGTCTATGCCAGGGAAAGCCTCTATGGGGAAGCCATCGAATACTACGACAAAGTCATCCCCATCACAGAGAAAGCCAACAACATAGACAGACTGCTCTACGCCATGGACTACAAGGCCTATTGCCTGTCCAAAAGAGGAGAAAACAAAGTGGCCCTGGACCTGATGATCGAAGGCATGGGCATTGCCGACTCTTTGGGTAGAGATGACATCAAGGCCGATTATCTCTATGCCATCGGAGATTATTTTCGACTGCAAAGACGGACAGAAATGGCCCTCGACTACCTCAATCGAGCCGAGGTCCTGTACAAGAAGTTGGGAGATGAAAAGGCGCTTTGTGGCAAAATCCCCTACACCAAAGCCATCACCTACAAAGTATCGGGCAATGACGAGCAGGTGCGCATGGCTGCCGTTATCCTCAAGCAAATGCTGGATGGTGAGTGCAGCCAATCCATGAGCAAGAGTCAATTGGCTCGCACCCGTGGAAATTTGGGAGCCATTTACATCGATTTGAAAGAGTACGGTACGGCCGAAAAATACCTACTGGAAGCTCTGGAACTCAAAAAGCAGAGCAACCGCCACCACAGCATTGCCTATACCCTCAATGAGCTGGCAAGTCTCAATTTTCACCAGGAAAAGTACGAGCTGGCAAACCAATGGGCCAAAGAAGCCCTGAGCTACGCACAAAAAAGTGAAGACATCCAACTGTCCTCCGACATTACCGAAAACATTGCCCTGTCCAGCATTTACATCGGTGCCACAGAAGATGCGATCAACTACATTGGCATCAGCAGAACCCTGGAGGACTCCATCGCCAAGATAGAATACTTGGCCACCATCGCAGAACTGGAATTGCGCTATGAAAGCTCTCAAAAGGACCAGGAAATCGCCCAGCAAGAATTGCAATTGGCCCAATTCAGAAATGGCCTGCTCATCGCATTTTTGCTTTTGTTGCTGTCCATTGGTCTCTTCATTTGGTACCGAAATCGCTTGAAACGAAAGGAAATGGAGGCCGAGGGACGCGCCAAGCTGGAACTGATGCGCAACCGATATTTCACCAACATCTCCCACGAGCTTCGCACGCCCCTGAGTCTCATCATCGACCCCATCCAACAGCTCAAAGGCTTGGTCAACTCTCCCCACCAACTCAATTTGGTCCGCACAGTGGGACAACAAGCCCAACGAATGCTCCATCTGATCAACCAAATGCTGGACCTCAACAAGCTGGAAGCGGGCAAAATGCAACTGGAAGCACAGCCTTCCCAACTTTACAACAGCCTGGCCGCCATTGTCGATTCCTTTCAAATGCAAGCCAAGCTCAAGTCCATTCAACTCCGATTTCAAAGCGACGAGACAGATTTGGAGGTGTATTCTGACCCAGACAAGTTGGAAAAAATCCTCTACAACCTTCTGTCCAACGCGCTCAAATTTACGCCGGAAGGGGGCGAAGTCTCTGTGCTTTTGTCCAGAGAAACAACCCATGCCCTCATCACCGTCAAAGACAACGGCCCCGGCATCTCCCATGCTCAACAGCCCTACATTTTTGACCGATTCTACCAGGTAGATGATTCCAATACCCGCCAACACGACGGCACAGGCATCGGTTTGTCGCTGGCCAAAGAGTTGGTGGAATTGCACCAGGGAAGCATCGATGTGAAGAGCCATCCAGGAGAAGGGACAAGCATGTTGCTTCGGCTGCCACTGGGAAAAGATCATCTGACAAGCGAGCAAATCGCTTCTGCCAAAGTCCTGCCCATGGCCCACAAGGTCGTCAGTCGATTGGGAGACACCCAACTGCCGCCGCCTGCCGCCGCTCCCTCCACGCCCACATCTTCCGACCAGCCCATCCTCCTCTTAGTGGAAGACAACCAGGAGTTGCGCCAATACCTGCTCCAACAACTGCAAGTAGACTACAAAATATTGCAAGCCACCAACGGACAAGAAGGAGTCGAATTGGCTCTACAAGAAATTCCCGACATCATCATCAGCGACATCATGATGCCCCAAATGGATGGCAATGAGTTGTGCCAAACCCTCAAGTCGGACGAGCGAACCGCCCACATCCCCATCATCTTGCTCACTGCCAAGTCGAGTCGGGAAGACCGCATCACCGGACTGAAAAACAAAGCAGACGATTACCTCTCCAAACCCTTTGACAGTGTGGAATTGCGCACCCGAGCAGGCAATCTGGTGGAACAACGACTTCAACTGCGGCAAAAATTTGCCAAATCACGCAAGATCAGCCCCAGTGAGATCACCGTCAATTCACTTGACGAGGCCTTTTTGCAAAGGGCATTGGAGGCCATTGAGGCAAAAATGGAAGACGAGCAGTTTGGGGTCGAACAGCTCAGCATGGCAGTGGGCATGAGTCGCAGCCAATTGCACCGCAAGCTCAAGGCCTTGACGGGACAGAGCACGAGTGCTTTTTTGCGCAGCATCCGATTGCGGCGGGCCTACCAATTGCTCGAACAAGCGGCGGGCAACGCTTCTGAAATTGCCTTCCAGGTAGGATTCGGCAATCCCAACTACTTTTTCAAGTGCTTCAAGGAAGAATTTTCCATTACGCCAGGACAGGTGTTGAAGGGCCAAAAAGCCATCAAATCAGATGGGGAGGCATAAAAAAATGCCCTTTCCCAAGGTGGAAAAGAGCACAATTTCATTCTCTTTCTGTCTTTCCGATTGACTAGACGTTGACAGGAACTGGAGCTTGAACGGGAACGATCCAGTTGCGGGTATCTTCGATGGTACCAGCTCTGAGACCGTTGATCTCTTGCTTGACCAATTCTCCCACAACCCGTTCTTCCAAGGCTGGCAATTTCATGCACAAATCGCGGAAAGTAATGTCTTCTACGTGGGCGACAACGGCGGCTGTTCCGGTGCCAAAGGCCTCGGTCAACTTACCATTTTTGTACGCCTCTACGATTTCATCAATACTGATCAGTCGTTGTTCTACTTTGTAGCCTCTGTCTTCCAGAATCTGGATGGCACATCTGCGGGTGATGCCCTTAAGAATGGCCCCATCTGTCTGTGGCGTCAATACAGTGCCGTCGATGACAAAGAACAAGTTCATGGTTCCCACTTCCTGTACATACTTGAACTCATTGCCATCCATCCACATCACTTGGTCGTAACCTTGTTCTTTGGCCTCCTTGGCTGGCAAAAGGGAAGCAGCATAGTTTCCTGCTGTTTTGGCCTCGCCGACTCCTCCGACAGCAGCCCGCACGTATTTTTCCTCTACCTTGAGGCGAACTGGCTTGGGATAGTAGGGACCGACAGGACCTGTGAAGATGATCAATTTGTAGCTGTCAGAAGGTTGAACGCCGATGAATTCTCCGTTGGCAAACATGAAGGGGCGGATGTATAGGGCACTTCCCTCTTTGGGGGGGATCCAGCCTTGGTCCATTCCCACCAGTTGGTGGATGGCTTGCAAAAACAATTCTTCGGGAAACTCGGGCATGCACATGCGATGTGCAGAGGCGTTCAGACGTTGGATGTGCAATTCGGGACGCATAAAGAGTGGCTGGCCATCGACGCTGACGGAAGCTTTCATCCCTTCGAAGATGGATTGACCGTAGTGCAAGGCCAAGTTCGCAGGATGCACCAAAAAACGACCAAATGGCTCAATGCGGTGATCTGTCCAGGCCCCATCCCGATACTCGGAAACAAACATGTGATCGGAAAAGGTTTTTCCGAATGGGATGGCGTCAAAATCTACCTCAGGGAGACGCGATTGCTCGGTTTTGTTTATCTTTATGTCGTACTTCATGAACTTGATTTGTTTTTACAAATTTAACCAAAATTTTACATTTATTCTATAGAGAGGCTTTTTTTCAATAAAATTCCATCAATTATTCTAAAATTAAATGGCAAAAGAAAACATTATTCTTAATTCGATATTAAACGATGTGCCAATATTTTCTGTTTCAGAGACCGAAAAGCTGTCTGACGCTTGCCAAGGTGGCAATCAAAAACAGTTGCTGATCATCACGACAGATGCCACTGAAAAGCAACATTTGGATCTCCTGGCGGCCATTCTCAAAGCGGTCCAACACGAGATTGAAACAGATGCCTGCCTATTGCAACATCCGAGCGACCAGCCTCTCAATTTGACAGGCCTCTACCAAAATAGAACCATCGAAAGGGTTTTAGTGTTCGGGCATTCAGCGGCCAATTTGGGCCTTTCTGTTCAGTATGCTCCTTATCGCTCCTTTTTGCTGGTCGACAAAACCTATTTATTTGCCGACCCTTTGGCCAAATTGTCTGAAGACAAGTCTTTGAAAGCTGCCCTTTGGACGGCCTTGAAAAAAATGTTCTAAGGCTGCTTTGTCTGCATCATCCCCCAATCAATTCACAATATGGAAGTTCGAAATTTGGTCTTTGCCACCAGCAACCCCAACAAAGTCCGAGAAATCAACCAATTGCTGGGAGGCCAGGACGTAAAAAGCCTCAAAGACATCGGCTGCACGGAAGAAGTGCCCGAGACCACCAATACCATCCAAGGCAATGCCATTCAAAAGGCGGAATATGTGTCGACTCATTACCAGATCGATTGCTTTGCCGAGGATACAGGCTTGGAAGTCGATGGACTGAATGGAGAACCGGGGGTGCATACGGCCTACTATGCCGGAGCTGCCAGAGATGCCAATGCCAATATGGCCAAAGTACTCAAGGGGCTCCAGGGCCAGCCCAACCGCAAGGCTCGTTTTCGCACCGTGATTGCGCTGGTACAAGATGGAGAAGTGCGCACCTTTGAAGGAGTTGTAGAGGGACAGATTTTGGAGTCGCCCAGAGGAGAGGGTGGTTTTGGCTACGATCCCATCTTCCAAGCTGACGGATATGAGCAATCTTTTGCAGAAATGGACCCGGACAAAAAAAATGGCATCAGCCACCGCGCAAGGGCCTTCCGAAAATTGGTGACACATTTGAAGACTTCCTGACAGACCGACGCATTTTGCTGGTCAAGGGGAAAATCCTAGGGAAAAGGCTGCATCTTAATATCCAAAAAAGCGTACCTTCTCGGTAAAAATCATTCATGTCGAGAAGACCCGTTTCAGCACTTGGACTACAACTCTTGCTCCTCCTTTGTTGTTCTGTCCCACTATTTGCCCAAAATTCCACACTCCAACTCCAAGAAGGCAGTGTGCCATTGCCCCAAAATGTAGAATCTTTCATCGAAGGCCCCAACCTCCCTGCCCAACAAATGGTACAGGGCCATTACTACAGGCTCCTGCATTTTGATCGCATGCCCAATAAGGCCGAGCGCAATCGACTGCTTCTCAGCGGTGTCCGACTGCTCGAATACCTTCCACATGATACCTACTTGGCTGCCATCCCCGCCAATTTCATCCGGGCCGAGCTCAGAGGTTATCCCCTTCGATCGGTCATCGAGGCTCCCAAGGCCCTGCGACTTCACCCCGACCTACAAGCCAAAGACTTTCCCGCTCACGCCCGCTCTGCAGACGGCATAGAGTTGATGGTTCGCTGGCACGACAACCTGGAGTCCAATCAACTGATGCAACAATGGCAGGCAATGGGCTGCCAGGTCCAACAACGCTTTGATCAACTCCAGCTCGTTCGCCTGCGCGTACCAGAAGCCCTGATCGATCAATTGGACCAATGGCCTGCCCTTGCCTATGCAGAGATCGTCCCAGAGGAAGGCCAACCCGAGGGCTTGGGAGGGCGCACACTGATCCGCTCCAACGTATTGGCCCATGGCGATAGAAACTACTCCGGCGAGGGGGTCAATGCCATGGTATTCGACGATGGATTTGTGGGCCCTCATGTCGATTTTACCGAAAGAATCAATCAGCAAACAGTCATCCAGGGGGTCACCTCGGGCTTCAATCATGCCGACATGGTTGCAGGCATTTTGGCGGGAGCGGGCAATGTAGACCCAGAGGGAATCGGAGTGGCCCCAGGGGTATTTCTCCACATCAATGCTTATTTGAACTCAGAATACAGCCTGTCAGCCGAGGAATGGCATCAGGATTTTGGCGTGCAAATTTTCAATGCGTCTTACAGCAACGGCTGCAATGCTGGCTATACTGCTGTGGCCCGAGGAGTGGACAAATCCCTGCATGAAAATCCGGGCATGATGCAGTTTTACTCGGCGGGAAATGCGGGTCTGTCCAACTGTCGCTACTTGGATGAAGCTGGCTGGGGAACGATCACCGGAGGGCACAAACAGGCCAAAAATGCCATTGCCAGTGCCAATTTATACCCCGATGGCAGCCGGGTAGAAAGCAGCAGCCGAGGCCCTGCCTACGATGGCCGACTCAAGCCCGACCTGTCCGCACATGGACAAGGCCAGCTTTCCATTTCTCCCAACAACAACTACCGGCCCGGAGGAGGCACCAGCGCCGCCAGCCCCAGCAACGCCGGAGTGGGCGCGCAACTCTTTGAAGCCTACCAGAAGAAATTTGGTACCGAGGCCGATGCTGCACTGGTCAAAGTGGCCATGATGAATACTGCCATCGACCTTGGCAACCGAGGGCCTGACTTCTCCTTCGGCTGGGGGCTCACCCATGGCGGACGAGCAGCTGAAGTCATCGAAGACGAACTGTTCTTCACCGCTGAACTGGCCGATGGACAAACCGATACCTACTTGCTGAACATTCCCGATGGGACCGCCGAGGCCCGCGTGATGCTCTACTGGGCCGACCCACCCGCTGCCGAAAGAGCCGAAAGAGCATTGGTCAACGACCTCAACCTGCAAGTCGTTAATACCACCGACGACATCCTTCTCCCCCTCATTCTGGACCACCAACCAGAGTTGGACCGCATCACAGCCCCCGCCACTCCTGGCGTCGACAGCATCAACAATGTGGAGCAGGTTCGCATAGATAACCCCAGTCCCGGAGAACACCGCCTCGTCATTCGGGGCGATGACATCCCACAAGGTCCACAGAAATACTACCTGGCCTATTACTTTTTGAAAGACGAACTCAACATCAGCTATCCATTGGAAGGAGATGCCATGGTCAGTGGCCAACGCGAACTCATCCACTGGGAGGCCCTGGGGAATACAGACCCTTTTTCCCTTTACTTCTCTGAGGACGGAGGCAACAACTGGTCTTTGATCGCCGATGACATAGATCCAACTGCCCGCAGTTTCGAATGGGACGCCCCAGATCTGGTCAGTGCAAAGGCAAAATTCCGCCTGGAAAGAGGAAATCAACGCTTTGACAGCCCAAATTTCCACCTCATTGGACAAGTCCAAAATTTGTCCATCAACAAGGCTTGTCCAACCGAAAACAGCCTCGTCCTCCAGTGGGCTGCTGTCGATGACGCGACCCAATATGAAATCCGCCGCTTGGATGGCAAATACATGTCGCCTTTTGACACTGTCAATACAGCCTTTGCAGAATTGAATCTCGATTTGGGACAAGACCACTGGCTGGCCGTGCGGGCCTTGGGGGCAGAAAATCTGGGTGGGCGCCCATCCCTGTCTGTTCACTTTTATCCTCAGTTGATCAACCAGGGATGCCTCTTGCCCTGTGGCGAAAGCATGGACGTTGGGATCCGTCGCATCATCACGCCCATTGCCTACACAACGGGCTGTCTCGACAATCTGGTGACCGTCAGCGTGGAGTTGGAAAACAAGGGCCTCACCCCCATCAGCGACGCGCCCATCACCTACCGAGTCGACAGTGGCGACAACATTACGGAAACAGTCACAGCGACCATTCCCGCCGGGGGAAGGATGATCTACACCTTTGCGACGAAGGCCGAGATGACAGAAGGGAGCCATTGGCTGCTGACCAATGTCAACCATCCCGACGATGGAGCTGGTTGCAACAACAGCCAGAGTTTGCGATTTACTTGGCAAGAGGGACCGCAGTCCCTTCCCTTCCGAGAAGATTTTGAAGGCGATCCCCTTTGCAACGACATTTCCAACTGTGGCCGCAGCAATTGCGTCATGCAAAACAGTGGCTGGCGCAATCTGGCCAATTCCGTATTTGACTACACCGACTGGATCGTGTCCAATGGCGGATTGTACAGAGGCAATTTCCAACCGGGGACCGATCACAGTACCCGACAACCCAACGGCCAATTTGCCGTACTGGCAAGCAATGAAGGCTGTGTGGCCAAAGACGCCATTTTGCAAAGTCCCTGCATCGATTTGAGCAACGCGGGTTTTCCCCTTTTTGAAAGCTGGGTCTACAGCAATGGCGCTGAGAATGGAAGCCTGTACCTGGAAATTTCTCAGGACGAGCAAAACTGGAGTGCCGTCGGTGATCCTTTTGAGCAAGGCCAAAGCGACAATTGGCAAAGATGGTCGGTCAACCTGTCCGCCTACCGCAATCAAACCATTTTCCTGCGCATTGTCGGAAGGGTCAGCAGCGAGGTGGATTACAACTTGGTTTTGGACGACATACAGGTCTACGACGCCACAAAAACCGCCGAGGCTGCCTTCACAGCCTCTGCCCGCGAACTCTGCCCCAACCAACCCCTGAGGCTGAGCGATCTGTCTGCCGGAACGGTGGCACAGCGCGAGTGGATCATCAGCCCCCCAAACTATCAATTGGCGCCTGGCTCCACCCTCAGTTCCACCAACCCCAATCTTTTCTTCACCCAGGAAGGCAGTTATACCGTCACATTGCGAGTGACCAATTCTGCGGGTACTTCCACGGCACAAGAAACCAATTACATCGAGGTCGGCAAGGGAAGTGAATTGCCCGTGCGAGTGAATTTTGAAGATTGGGAGCTGTGTCGCAAAGACCAAATTTGTGGCCTGGCTTGCCAAATGAGCAGCGGATGGCGCAATGCCACCAACGAAGACGAGGACGAAATTGACTGGCGAATCATTTCAGGCTCTCCCAGTTTTTCCAACTACGGTCCCGTGGTCGACCACACCACCCAACAATCGGCAGGCAAGTATTTGTACCTAGAGCCAGTGAGCTGCGCAGGCAAGGAGGCCTTGTTGCTCAGCGAATGCATTGACCTAACAACGGCCGCAGAGCCTGTTTTGTCCTTCTGGTATCAAATCCCGATCATTGCCAGCACCGAATTACACATCGACGTCATGGCTGACGGAATCTGGAACGAGGACATTGTCGAGCCAATTGTAGACATTACGCCCAATGGGTGGACGTTGCAGGAAATTGATCTGCTGGCCTTCAAGGGCAAATCCATTGTCATTCGCTTCAGAGGCATCACCGGAACGAATACATTCGGCCGGATTTCCATAGACGACATCGACATTTACGACAAAACCGAAGCGCCGCTGCCGGGCATGCTCTACGACAATACCCAGTCCTGCATCGCCTACCCCCTCTTCTTTCAGGACCAAAGTTCCAACAACACAAGCAGCCGGGAATGGCGCTTCGAGCCAGATACCTACGTCTTTGTCAACGGCACCTCTGCCACCGATGAGCAAGTATCTGTTCGCTTCCTGCAGCCAGGCACTTACACGGCCATTCTCACAGCCAGCAATGCCGCCGGCAACCGGGAAATCCGACAGGAAGACCTGATCGAAATTGCAGGAGGCACGTCTCTGCCCTATTACGAAACTTTTACCGGAAGCAGTCAGAGAAGTTGTGCCCGTTCCAACAATTGCAAGTTGACCTGTGCGCCCATAGAGGGCTGGTTCAATGGCATCAATGGCATGGACGACGACATCGATTGGCACATAGAGCGGGCGCGCCTGGGGGTATCACTCTACCCACCAAGCGATTACACCACTCGCAGGGTCAACGGCGAAATGGCCTATTTGAACTACAAATTTGGTTGTGAAGGGACCTACAATGGGGACTTGATTACTCCTTGCATGGATTTGGCGGGGACAGAGGATGTCTTCCTGACCTTTGCCTACTATATGGGAGGCGATGCTGCCAGCAGCTTGCAAGTGGATGTCTACCGCGACGGCGTCTGGGAGCTGGAAGTCATGCCGAGGGTGACCAGTCTGAACAGAAGTTGGACCGAGCGCACCATCAGCTTGAAAGAATATGCTGGAGAGATGATTTTGATCCGCTTCCGGGGGCAGGCTGGAGACGACTACCCCAGCTACGTAGCCATCGACGACGTACAAGTCTATGCAGCCAACAACCGCCCGGAAGCCGAGCTGGAAGTTCCTCCCTACGAGGAGTGTATTGGCACCCCAGTATATCTGCAGAATTACACCAAGGGATTTGTCAACAGCTGGGATTGGCGCATTGAGCCCAACACCTACGAATTTGTGGACGGGACCAACTCGACCGACCGATTGCCCGCTGTCAATTTCCTACAGGACGGGACCTACAACATCCAACTGATTGCATCCAACGACTTTTTCAAGGATACCACAGAACAAGTACTGACGATTTCACAAGGGCTGCTTCTCCCCTACGAAAACAATTTCGAGAGCATGTCCATCTGTGCCGAATTGCCGAGCTGTTCCATCAATTGCATCCTGGATGAGGGCATGCGCAATTTGCGCTCCGACGCCAATGACTGGTTTGTGTTGAACAGTCGCACGTTCGATGTCAATACAGGCCCTACCACGGATCATACCCTGGGCAATAGCTGGGGGCGCTATCTGTTCGTTCCCTCTCGCTGTCCCGGTACAGATGCCATGGTCTCTACGCCCTGCCTCGACCTGACGAGCAGCGAAACAGCCAAGATGACCTTTTGGTACCACATGTTTGGCCAGACCATGGGCAACCTGCACGTAGACGTAGCAGTAGATGGCGTCTGGTCCTATGATGTGATTCCCGCCATACAGGGCGACCAGGGTGACGAGTGGAAAATGCAGGAAATCGACTTGAACCAATTTGCAGGCAAGCACATCACGGTGGCCTTCCGGGGCGAGATCAATGGATCGACCAGTGACATTGCCATCGACGACATTCAGATACAGTCCGGGACGGTCAGCAATTCCAACTTGATCACAAACGACCGATTGGTCATTTTCCCCAACCCAACAAAGGGCCGCATCAGTTTGGAATGGACGCAATTGGATGTGACCTCCTTGCAGTGGAGTTTGTACGACCAACAGGGGCGTCTGCTGCGAAAAGGGGGGTTGCCGACGACAGGACGAACGACGGCAGGCATCGATTTGGGAGACATTCCGGAGGGCATGTACATGCTGCGTGTGGCTTCAGAAAGCTGGATACACAGCGCTCCCATACAGATTTGGAAATAGACCTAAAAGGCGGCGTAGGTAGCTCCGTCGCCTCCATACTCTGGCTCGGGATGCCACACCTTTTGGATGGCGTCGTACTCGCGCAGTTTCTGTTTGACAGCATTGCGAAGTACCCCATTGCCTTTTCCGTGTATGATGTGCAAATTGGTGGTGCTGTTCATCAAGGCCTTGTCGACAAACGCTTCCAGGATGCGGAGTGCTTCGTCCTTGCGCAATCCCCTCAAATCGATCTTTGATTCGAATTTGGGGGCCTCTTGGAGCGTATCCGTTTGCACGCTTCTGG
This sequence comes from Bacteroidota bacterium, assembly GCA_039821145.1. Taxonomy (GTDB): domain Bacteria; phylum Bacteroidota; class Bacteroidia; order Chitinophagales; family Saprospiraceae; genus JBCCSZ01. The sequence continues at coordinate 33,123 of JBCBOS010000013.1, forward strand.
AGGAACGAATGTCCAGGGGTTCATTGGCGTGGATCAAATCGCGCATGTTGGCGGTCATCTTCATGGCACCCATGAGTACGATGGCTCTGTTTTTGTTGATCGACTCCACCTTTCCAGAGGCACCTCCCGAGCGCAGCCGGACAAAATCCCCCACTTTGATGGGTTCCTTTTTCTTGGAGGTGACTTTTTCATAGATGGACTCTCGCAGGCCGCTCACATCCTCGTTGAGGCGGGCGCGGTTGGTGCGCACTTCAGAGGCCAGTTTTTTGGCCTTTTCCAGGTTCTTTTCCTCTTTGATCTCCCGGATGAGGCGTTCGAGCTTTTTGTTTTCCCGAGAGGACTGCTGCAGGCTTTGTTCCTTGGACTCCAACTTGAATTTTTTGCGTTGAAACTCCAATTCCTTGTGCAACTCTTCGTAATTGCGAATGAGTTTGTCCAGTTTTTTCTGCTGATTGTCCATCGCCACCAATTGCTCCTCGACTTCTTTTTTCTCCCGCTGCAGATCAATCAACAGCTCATCGACTGCCTTTTCATTCTCTCCCGTTCGATGGCGGGCGTATTTGAGGACTTTGCCGGGCAGACCGCTTTTCTGGGCAATTTCAAAAGCAAAAGAACTACCGGGTCGGCCCACTTTCATCTCATAGGAAGGCGACAGGGTTTCTTTGTCAAAGGTCATGGCACCATTGACGATTCCTTTGGTTTTGAAGGCAAATATTTTGAGGTTGGAATAGTGGGTGGTGATGAAGCCATAGACCTTGCGGAAATTCATCTCGCGCAGGATGGCCTCGGCAATGGCACCTCCGATTTTGGGATCGGTACCAGAGCCAAATTCATCGATCAGCAAGAGGGTCTTCTCATCGGCATTTTGGAGGAAAATGCGCATGTTTTGCAGGCGAGAACTGTAGGTACTCAAGTCGTCTTCCAGGGATTGCTGGTCCCCAATGTCGGCAAAGATTTTCTCAAAAATCCCCACCTCCGACAGTTCGTTGACCGGGATGAGCATGCCAGCTTGCAACATCAATTGACACAGCCCTGCTGTCTTCATGCTGATGGATTTCCCTCCGGCGTTGGGCCCGCTGAGTACCAGGATGCGGTTGGCCCCTTTCAAGACCAAATCGAAAGGCACAGTTGGCTTGTCAATTTGCTTGTTTTTGAGGTACAAAAGCGGGTGATAGGCCTCTTTGTAGCCCAGGAAAGCTCCTTCCTTGACTTGGGGCATGTTGGCATTCATGCGCACTGCCAATTCGGCCTTGCTGCGAACCACATCTAGGTAGACGATCAGGTCTTGGTAGATTTTGAATTGGTGGCCATAGGGGCGCAAGGTAGTGCTCAAGGCCTTGAGGATGCGGTACACCTCTCGCTTGTATTCGTTTTCGAGATCAAAGATGTCGTTGTTGATCTGGATGATGGCTTCGGGTTCGATGAATGCTGTTTTGCCAGAGGCAGACTCATCGTGAATGATCCCTCGGATTTTGCGCTTGTGCTCGGCGGGCACACTCAAGACTCGGCGGCCATTTCGGAAGGATTCCACATTTTCGGTCAGCCAGCCATTTTTCCGGTATTTTCCGATGAGGCCCCGGAAGACTTTGTCCAGCTCTTGGGTCTTGGATTTGATTTTTCGGTCGATCACCAACAAATCCGGTGAGGCATTGGGGCGAATGTTGCCCTCCTCGTCAATCACCTTGTCAATGGCCGCCATCAGGGACTCATCCAGGTGAATGTCGCGCACAATTTGGAAGAGATCAGGGTAGACTTCCTTGCGGGCGGTGGTGAAAAATTTGAGGATGCCTTTGACAATGCGCATGACCTGATTGATGCGCTGCAAACCGTCGATGGGCAGCACAAAGTCGATCACTTCCAGCATGCGCAGGTCCTTGCTCAGGTCTTGGTAAGGCTGTAGGGGAAAATTGTCGCTCTCGGTGATGGTCAATTTGTAGGATTTGACCTCTTTGAGTTTGCGAATGATGATGAGGCGGGAGGTCTCAAGGGTGAGTTTTCGAAGCTGTTCGGCTCCCAATTCGCCCAGACACTCCTTGACCAATAGGTCGATGACTTTGTCAAATTCCAGTTTCTCGTATAAATCTCCTGGCTCCAGATGCATGATCGCTAGATTTTTTCTAGAAAGCGGGTAAAATTCGGGGATAAAGTAGACTCCTCCAAATAACAGTGACAATTCACAAGCAGAATTGTTTAGAGCTTACTCAGTAGATAAACGCGAAATGGGGAGTGGAGTTCCCGGTAGTGGAATTTATCAGTCTTCCTTTTTGCAAAATCCACTTGTTTTTCCTTGGCGTACCTACTTTGAACATTCATTTGGGGAGCCAGCGGGCATTGTGGATTGAACTTTGCCGAGAAAAGAACTAGCTTTGATCTAACAAATAGAAAGCGATAGATGAAAACCAAAAAATATTTCACACTTCTCCTGCTACTGGCCCTGCCGGGACTCGCCCTGGCCAACGAAGGCCAAAAACTCTTGGGCATTTTGTTCGATTTTGAGTTGATCCTATACTTGGGAGTCTTTCTATTTTTTGGCCTCCCCATCGTACTTCTCATCAGACCACCCTTGATTCGTCTCATCGTCTTCACACTGATGAACCTGGCATTGATGTTTCGATTGGTGGACGAACTCATTGGCAATCTGGAATTCATCAATGGCAAAGCCATATTGGTAATCCTTTTGATTTTGCAAGCTTTCATCACGTATTTCTCCCTCAAACGGCACCAAGAAAACGCCAAGCCCACGCCCCCTGATGAGGACACAAAGCTCAACAATCCAACGCCTGATCCAGAAAGTCCTGCCCCTGATCTGGATGGCGAACCTTCCATCTCGTAGACAACAAGCAAGATCTACTGGCACCACAAGATTTCTGATGTTGGCAAAAAGTCAAAACATCACGCTGTTCCCTGCGTTGTTGTTTTGAAGAGAGCGAGGATTTGGTTTCCTTTGACCGAATGCAGTTGAGCCTTAGCGCATAAATCCGTATTTTGGCCTCCCTTTACAACAGCACAAACCCAATCGATCGTGGCAGGGAATACATTTGGAAAGCAGTTTAGCGTTAGCACCTTTGGCGAATCACATGGCAAGGGCTTGGGAGTCATCATAGATGGCTGTCCGGCTGGCTTGTCGGTGGATGAGGACTTCATACAGGCGGAAATGAACCGTCGGAGGCCCGGACAATCCAATATTGTCACCCAGCGGAAGGAAGGAGATGTCGTACAAATCCTTTCTGGCATTTTTGAGGGCAAAACCACCGGGACACCCATCGGGATGATCATCATGAACAAGGATGCCCGCTCCAAGGATTACAGCCACATTGCCGACAAGTTTCGTCCCTCTCATGCTGATTACACCTACCAGCAAAAGTATGGCGCCAGAGATTATCGGGGCGGAGGACGGTCCTCGGCCAGGGAAACAGCGGCCAGGGTCGCTGCGGGTGCCATCGCCAAGCAATTGCTGGGCCAAAAAGGCATCCAGGTCACGGCCTATGTCAGCCAAGTCGGCAGTTTGCGACTGGACAAGCCCTACCAAGAGTTGGACCTTGGACAAGTGGAATCTACTCCGGTGCGCTGCCCCGATCCGGACATGGCAGCGCAAATGATTGCACACATCAAGGAAGTTCGCAAGGCAGGCGATACCATCGGTGGCGTGGTCCAGGCAGTCATCCAGGGTTGTCCACCGGGCTTGGGCGAACCAGCCTTTGACAAGCTGCACGCAGAATTGGGCAAAGCCATGCTCAGCATCAATGCCTGCAAGGGATTCGAATACGGATCGGGCTTTCGGGGAGTCGAAATGCGCGGTTCTCAGCACAATGATCTCTTTTACCAAGAAGAGGGCCGGGTGTACACCAAAACCAACCATTCGGGAGGCATTCAAGGTGGCATTTCCAACGGGATGGACATTTATTTTCGCACAGCTTTCAAGCCCGTTGCAACCATTGTGCCTCAGCAAGACTCTATTAATGAGGCGGGGGAAGAAGTGAGTGTGGTAGGAAAAGGCAGGCACGACCCCTGCGTAGTCCCCCGAGCAGTGCCCATTGTAGAAGCCATGGCGGCCCTGGTGCTGGCAGATTTTCTGCTTAGAATGCGAGGTGATCAACTGAACTGAACATGCAACATACAGCGGGATCAAGGACTGTTTTGCCCTTGCTCTCACTCTGGTAGCTACTATTGAACAATGGCTTTGTACAGCCAATGAAGTCTACGGAAGCAGGCCAGTACAAATACAAGCAAGACTATGAAAGTCGTCACCCTACTTTTGACCATGGCCCTTGTGCTGTGTGGCTCGGTCGCGTCTACCGCCAAAGAGCCCATTCTCAGCGAAAAGGAACTTGCCAGTCCGCCACCACGCATCATCCGCACCTGCTGCTCCTTTGGCAGCGACATGAAGGTCATGCTTCTTCCCGGTGTCAAAATCAACGCCATCACAAGTTTGGATCTGTTGGGGCCCCATCACTACCTGGGGCATCCCAAGGAAGGCAATGGCATCATTTACACCCGAAAAGGCGGTTTCATCGACATGGGTCATCTGCGGGACATGGCAGATTGGACCGCTTACCTGTACACGCGCATCCAACGAGCCCAAGGGAAGGGAAAAGTCATTCAACTGCTGGGCCATGAAGGAGGCCCAAAAAATCTCCACCTCAACTTGGAGAAGCCCCTATCGGAAAACGATGTTTTGCAACTTGCTGGCACCATTGCCTACGACTTGTCGGTATGGCACGAGATCGCCACTTGGTTTGGGGCCTCTTCCGTTCCGCTGGTTCCCGAACGCTATTCCAGTTTTTCCATAGAGGATGCCTATTCCAATTTGTTGGGGGTCACCATTGGCATGCAGGCCCTGAAGAGCGAATTGTCCTATGAGGAAGCCATGACAAAGCTCATTGGTCAGACGCTCGAACAGTTGGAAGTACTCGAACGAGAGGAGGACATCTACAAAGCCATGGAAGATGTACGCGGTGTGTGGTGGACCCGCGAAAAGCGCTTGCCCAGCAGGAAGGTTCTGTTGCAGCGGGAATTGCAGGTATACCCACAGGTTCGGCCTTGGTTGGTCCCTGGCTGGGCGATGGATCAGGAGAAGGGCAGTCCATTGGTGGTGCCCCGGTATACAGAAGCGGGAGAACAGTTGGACAATTACTATCGGCTGGTCATCCGCCTCAACCACAAATTTCCCTACAAACGCATTTTTCCCTACCGAAAAGGACGAAGGATCAGCCAAATGGACTTTCCCGTTCTGATCAACCAAATTGCCTATGAACTGCGCACCCAAAAGCGCCTGAGCATGAACTGATCAATTGTTGTCGGGTTTGGGGATGATTTCCGTTTCTTCGCCAAAGTACTGCGCAAATTTTTGCATTTCATTGGCCAACTCTGTGTTTTGGGTGGCCCGGAAATAGGTATCGGCCATCGACTTTAGGTTTTGGTAAAAGAAGCGGTCCATTTCTGAGACCTTCATTTCCTTGGTCCACAAATCGATTTTGAAAGTATCCATGGTTTCCTCATCAAACAATGCCAACAGCATGGCCTTGCAAGATCGGGAGGTGGGTCCGCTCGGGCCATCTTCTGCCTGCCAGTCAATGGCAGTGGGCATTTTCTCGGCATCCAGTCCGATGCGAATGGTGATGGTGGAGGTTTTGACAACGTCTGACATAATGGATGGTTTGTACTAACAGTGCTTGATTGGCCGTTGTGGCCGGATTTATTGTAATCGCTTTCGCTTTTGATCTTCTTCTTTGGCCAGCTCTTGCAGTTCGTTGGAAGGATATAAATGAATGCCACCGTCCAGTTTCTGGGCCGCATTGACCATCGCTTTGGCCACCACATCGGCTTCAATTGGACTGTATTTGCTCAGCAATCCTCCACTGATGGCATCAAATAGGCTCCCCAGTTTTCCAGCGACAGACTCTCCCCAGCGATTTTCATTTCGCTCTCCCAGCAAAACCGACGGTCGAAAAATGTGGATGGCCCAGTAGTCTTGCTTGCTCACCGCCATTTCCGTCTTTCCTTTTACCCTGGAATAAAAAAACAGCGAATTGGGGTCGGCTCCCACGGAAGAGACCAACAAAAACTGATTGACGCCATTGGCTGCTCCGATCTTTGCAATCTCGTAAATGTAGGTGTAGTCCACCTTTTGAAAGGCTTCCTTGCTCCCCGCCTTGGCCATGGTGGTGCCAATGCAACAAAACAAATCATCTCCCTTGATGAGGTGCTCATTTTTCAGCAAGTCCTCAAAATCAATCTTGTGCTGGACCAATTTGGCATTTTCGACAGGCAATGTCCGACGACCAAAGGAGTGAATTTTGCTGTAGGAAGGAGAAGCCAATAGAAAATCGAGACAGTGCCCTCCTACCAAGCCACTGGCACCAAACAGCAATGCCGTTTTATTTCCTTTTGTGATCTGTACGCTCATCTGACGAGCAAAAGTAGTGCAATGTGGGAACAAATGCGGCAGACCAGCGCACTTTTCCGGTCTGCCGCATGATCATTTCAGCAAGTTCGACTAGAACTTGGCAATCTTGGCTTTGTACAGCTCATCGCCAATGCGCATCCGCAGAAAATATGTCCCGCTGTGCCAATCTCCTGTAGAGACTCGATGGGTGTCTTGTCCAAGCTGGGCTGTATATACGCGCCGTCCACTGAGGTCGTAGACTTCCAGTTGGTCCATCGGGCTGATGTTCATTCCAGTCATGTTGACCTGGAAGTAATCGCGTACCAAGCGGGGGGTGACGCCTGCGAGCGGCAAGTCGTTGATTTCTTTGGTAGATACAATTTCTTTGCTGGTAAAACGGTATACCTGGCCGTCGGCTGGATAGCCTTGCAAAAACAACTCCTTGGTGAGAATGTCTTCTCCATTTTCTAAGTCAATGTCTGTTGTGACAGCAATGGTTGGGTTTTCTGCACTGCCTTGCAGACTCAACAGGTCAATCGTGTCTGATTCAATTTCATTTTGATAGCCAAAAAATCCAATCCACAGCGCTCCAAACTCGTCTGTATCAAAAATGGCGGGATCCGTCACAGAACTGGGACCGAAGTGGATTTCGATGTCATTGCTGCCTTCATACAGCCAAATTTGCATATTGGTAGAGTCCACTGCCCCTCCATAGTCGATGTTTTCCAGAAATCCGGCGTTTCGGTATTCGAGCTTCCCGATGCGAGAGCCTGGGTCGCCTGTCAATTGGTAGCTGATGGGCGAGATGGTCGTATTGCTGTTCAACCCCCTGTCAGCCAAGTCTAGTCCATTGGCAATAAAAAAGGGATAAAAGGACTTCTGAGGAACCTCATCCAACTCGAAGTAGGGAGACAGGTGAGGACCGATGAAATCGCTGATGAGGTAGAAGGTATCCAGTGTTTCTCCAAAAAACTCAAATTCAAAGCCCAGGGGAATGATGATGTCGGGATCATCCCAACCCTCCAGGGTGTCGGACAGCAGAGTTGGATTGTCCAAGTAAGTGTAGGCCTCCGTTTTGACCTCCAGATCATATGGAAATATCTGGGCCGAAAGCACATTGGCAAAGCACAAAAGGGACATAAAAAAGGGTAGCAATGTTTTCATATGACAATTTTTATAAAAGAGTGGTTGTAATCGCGTGACGGAACGAGCTGTCTTACTCCACAACGATGGTATAAAACGAAATCGAATAGCCTCCCCAAATGCCCAATCCTCCCTCCACATTGGTCTGGATGCGGGTGTAATTGGAAAATGGCCCTTGGTTGAAGACGTTGAATTCGAGCGTATTCCAAAAATCAAAATGCGGCTGGTCGATGTTGGCCCACTTGATGTCAACGGTATCTCCCACCCTGTACAGACCAAAAAATTCATCCACTTCAGCGTCAAAAGTCTCCGCCTGTGGCAAGGGAAATTCAAAGCTCTGCCCATCGAACAGCTTGTCGTCGGCCACCGACCCCAAGGGAGCCAAAAAGGGCGAGCCATTGGTGGAGGTAAAGTAGCGATAGAAGTCAATCTGAGGGGATGGATCAGAGATGAAGGCCCGCAATTCTTTCAAGGTATCGGGCACCTCCCCCGCCGGAACTTTGAAGCGCAAACTGTCCAGGCCCACATGTGGCGGAATGCTCGTCTGGGCCCGCAACTCCTGCCCTTCGGCGGTCTGAATGCGTAGGGAATACGTCTTGCCCACCTCTCCTTGCAAACGGAAGCTGGGATCGATGTACAGGCAAAATTCAAAATCCACAGAGTCGTCAATGTTTCCAAATTGTCCCAGCACTTGCTGCAGCAATTCCCGTTGGGCAGCATCCAACTCCGTCCAGCAAATCTCTTCAAACTCATAGGACTCCCCATCTACCTCGACGCTCACCTGAGCATCGCGCAAAAAGATCTCGTTGAGCGTCTCCCGACCAATGGCCGAAAAGAACGGCAGCGTCTTGGTCAAGATGATGTAAGGAGGCAAACTGCTGGGGCCCGCCTCAATGTATCCCTCTACCACAATTTGATCTGGCTGGTTGGCAACCTCCGGGATGAACTCCTTTTCGCACGACAGCAAAAAGAATCCCACAGCACAAATCGACAAAAAGAGCACAAAAGTACGCATCGGCAAATCAGCTTATTGGCCCGCTAAAAGGAGCCATTGTTTTGATCTTTTTTCCCCTGGTTCCAGCTAAAATTCCAAGTGACTGTCGGAATGGCGGGAAACAAAGCAAATTTGACAGCCCGGGCACTGGCCGTTCCAGCAGCCTCATCCGTCTCGGTATCGTAAAAAATGAAAAAGGTATTGAATCGGTTGTAGGCATTGTAGACAGAAAAGGTCCAACTGGACTGAAATGCCCGATCCTTGTTGGGTTTTGGCGTCAGCGTGGCCGACAAATCCAAGCGGTGGTAGGCCTGCAAACGGGCGCTGTTGCGATCTCCGTAGTTGACCGTCAGGTTTTGTTCAATGAAGTAGAGATTGCGCAAGGGGGTAAAGGTATTGCCAGTCCCGTAGACAAACACAGCACCAAAACGCCATTTGGGATTCAACTCATAATTGGCCACCACCGACAGATCGTGCCGACGGTCGAAGCGAGCCGGAAAACGCTCGCCATTGCGGATGTCGGGAAACTGGCGGTCGGTTTTGGACAGTGTATAGCCGACCCAACCATTGAGCGCCCCTGTGTTTTTCTTCAAAAAGAATTCTGCCCCAAAGGATCGCCCGCTGCCAAAGACAAAGCCACTCTCGACATCTGCTGCAATGTCATTGACATAAGACTCTCCATAGTCCAACTGATTTTGCAAATCCTTGTAATACACCTCAATGGAAGACTCGTAGGCATTTTCTTTGAAGTTGCGGAAATAGCCGACAGCATACTGGATGCCAGTCTGTGGCTTGACCAACTCTGTACTCGGCACCCATACATCCGTGGGCAAGGTGGAGGTGGAATTGCTGACCAAGTGGAGATATTGCTTGCCATAGGTGATGCCCGCCTTCAGACTCGATTGCTTGTCCAAGGTAAACTTGGCACTCACGCGCGGCTCCAATCCGGTATAGGTCACTACGGGTTCCCCCTTTTCGAATTCCCTGCCAGTGAAAGGCGAGGTGTAAGGCCCAAGCTGGGTAAACATCGAGGCTCGCAAACCCACATTGACCTTCCAACGCCCGCCCATTCGAATGTCATCCTGAATGTAAATGGCCGTTTCATTGGCGTATTTCGGCCGCAGACCATTGGTGAATTCTTCCTCACCAGAAGTAGCCTGTGCCACGTTGGGCGTCAGCTTGTGATAGGTATAATTGACCCCAAACTTGATGTTGTGATTGGAGTTGGGATAGTAATCAAAGTCCACCTTGGCATTGTAGTCCCTGACCCCAGACTGTACATTGAAGGTAAAATCGTCTTGTTCCCCCTTGAAGGAAAAGTCGTAATCGTTGTAAATGGCAGAGACATTCATGAACAGGCGGTCGGAAAACAGGTGGTTCCAACGCAAGGTAGCCGTGGCATTGCCGTAGGGCAGGCGAAAGTTGAAGCCGCGGGTCACGGTATTGAAGTTGAGCACATCCCGCCCAAAATAGGTACTCAAATACAGCCGATCCTTGTCCGAAAAGCGATGGTTGACCTTGGCGTTGAGATCGTAGAAATAGTAATTGGTGCCTTCAAAATCGGAGCCGTTGAGCGCCCAACCGCCCAGGTCGAAAATGTAGGTGCGCCGACCAGAAAAGATGAACGAACTCCTTTCCTTTTGAATGGGCCCCTCCACAGTGAGTCGGGAAGCAATCAGGCCAATTCCTCCCTCGGCAGCATAGCGTTTGTCATTGCCCTCCTTCATCTGCACATCCACCACGGAGGACAGGCGACCACCGTAATAGGCTGGCATCCCTCCCTTGATCAAAGTGGTATTTTTGATGGCATCGGCATTGAAGACAGAGAAAAAGCCCAGCATGTGACCGGAATTGTAGACCACTGCTTCGTCGAGCAGGACCAAGTTCTGATCTGGCCCGCCGCCTCGAACGTAAAAGCCAGCTGTTCCCTCGCCAGAAGACATCACCCCTGGCAACAATTGGATGGTTTTGAGAATGTCCACCTCGCCGAGCAAGGCAGGCAACTGTTTGATCCGATCCATTTGCAGGTCTACCTTGCCCATCTCAGTGCTTTCCACATTTTTGTCTGGGTCGTCCGCCGTGACAATCACCTCTTGGATGGTAATGCCTTCTTTGAGCTCTACCGTCAGCCGTTGGTTGGCGGTGAGCTTGATTGGCAATTCCTTATCGGCATATCCCAAATAGGAAAAAATGACCAAGTACTCGCCTTCGGGCAAGGTGAGAGAGTAAAAACCATAGGCATTGGAGCTGCATCCTTTGAGGGGATCATCCTTTACGTAGATGTTGGCCCCCAGGAGGGTTTCACCAGAATTTTGGTCTTTGATGTATCCGCTGAGGGTAAATTTGTTTTGGGCATCCACCAAAATCGGTACAAGCAAGAAGCAGGCGAGAGCCAAGAACCGTTCCATCGTCATAGCACTACATTGTGTATTAGGGGTATAACGAATGAGGAAGCATTTGGTTAGTGAAAAGAAAGGGAATTTGTGGAGACCAAGTCTGCGGAGGGATCAACCGCCAAAAAGTTGCATCAGATGCAGGCCGATGTTGACGGTCATGACGGCAATCATGGCCAGGGACAGGAGCCGCAACCACCATTGGTTTTGGGTTCTGAATTGTTCGGCTTTGTCGCGGACCTTGGGGTCTTTGCTGCTGAATTTGCCCTTGGAAAAGAGGTAGATGTAGACCCCCGCCACCAAGAAGATGACTTCCAATGCAAGTCCGAGGATGTCCATGAGTTCCATAGAGAATCAGATTTCGGAGGTGACGAGTTCTTCAAAATTGCCAGTCTTGCGATTCTTGCGCACATTGTCCCAATTGAAGTAGCGACCATTCATGACCACGTAGACACCCGGCGGCAAGGTTTGAACAAAGGCCAGGGCGCTGCCGAGGTTGAAAAACCCATCCGAAGAAGTCCCAAAGGCATAGGGCACCATGGCCCCGGTGATGACGATGGTCTTGTCTTGGATGTTGGCCGACGCCAGGGCAGCAGCAGTTTGCACCATGCGGTCGGTCCCGTGGGTCAAGAGGATGCGCTTGCTCAGATTTTTGCGGCAGTTGTGGATGATGATGTCCCGGTCCTCCTCGGTCATCTCCAAGCTATCGACCATCATGAGGGTCTTGATGTCGATGTCGAGGGTACATCTCCCTCTGTCAAACATTTTTTGGAGGTGGGAGTCTTTGAAATAAAGCTCTCCGGTGATGAAGTTGTACTCTTTGTCAAAAGTCCCTCCTGTGACAAAAATCTGAATCATTGGCGTTTATTATTTGGCGCTCAAAGGTAGCAAAAATGGCAATAAGTCCTCTTAGAACCTCAGATTTTTCAAACGGAGAAGATGGGAGTTACACGGAAATCAAAAAACCGTCTCCGGGCGGCAATTGAGCCTGGAGACGGTCGGTGGTTTGTGTTGGGCCAAGGATCCAAAATGGATGGCCATTGGCAGAGCTTAGCGGCTGTCTTCCACTGCGGCTGCCGAGCTGAGGATGGCACCGCCGATGACGCTTTGCCCACCTTTGATGGCCTTTTGCTCCGCCGCTGAAAGGGCAAGCTGGGCCAGGGATTTTTTCAATCGTTTCATGCTTGGTCAATTTTGTTGGTGAGAAAATGAGGTTTTGTTGACTCGCCTTTGTCTAGCGAGAGTCCCGTACAGCAGCTGCTGAGCTGAGGACAGCGCCGCCGATGACACTTTGCCCACCTTTGATGGAGGAGAGCTGATCGGTTTTGAGTTGCTCTTTGCCAAAAGATGGATGGCTGATTGACTGTTTCATATTCTGTCATTTTTGTTGTGAATGAATTGCTTGCTCTGGCAGCGAAGCTATCGGGTCTCTTCTTCCGCTCCGGCTGTACTGACTGTGACGGCTGCCTCGGGCTTTTGGCCAATTTTTGGCTCCTTGTTTTGGCCTCCCTTGATGGCGAGGCGCTGTTGAATGCTTAGAATTTGGTAAAAAGACGTATCATGTTTTTTCAAAAGCAAGGAATGATTCATTTGCGATTGATTTAAGGGTGAAAAAATACAAAAGTGATGCGATGCCAATCTATCGCGTCTCCTCCTCGGCATCGACCGTGCTGATGGTAACGGCAGGTTCGAGCTTGTTGTCTTGGCCCCCTTTGATGGCGCGCAGGCGATAGGGAACGAGGATGGCCTTTTGGGTTCCCTTCTGTCTCAATAAGATGTTGATGGTCATATCTGTGATTTGTAAAGGTGTGCCATTCTGGTCGCCAATGGACACGGGCAAACAGCCCCAAACAAAGCTCATGGCTTGGGCGACAAAAATGGATGCAATGATTGATTGTTGACTACTGGTGAGCGTATCGAATTGTTGGATGTAAAACGACGATTGCAATTGATATATTTCCTTCAGCACCAAAAATCCATTCCCGCCAACCATTGCCCAAACGCTGAGGGTCTTCCCGCTTTGTCGGCCAATTTTGTATGGCCACTCGCTTTTTTTGCCACTCGACAGACCAAATTTCCTCGACTTGGGAAACTTTTAATCGGCCAAAAGCATTTTATAACATTATGGCCAGATCATTGTTCTAGACAGTAGAAACTACTACAACAGTTCCGAAAACGGCCAACCATGACAATTCGACAAGCAGAGGACCATCATGCCTATACCATGAAAAAAGACTACATCAGGCGCCTGTATCAATTCCATCGGGAATCCACCCGCATCCCATCCCCAGCAGAGATATGCCAAGTGATCGAGGGACTGCTCAAATTGCTGTTTCCCGAATTGTCAGACCGCAGCTACGACAGCTTCCGCGATTTTGAATTCCACTATACAGAGGTGCGCCACCAACTTTTCATGGTGCTCGAAAAGGTAGAAGGAGGCCTTCCTGGTTCTCCACAGATGATAGAAATCGCCTTCATGGATCGATTGCCAGATGTCAAGGACATGCTCATGAAAGACGCCCAAGCCATGTGCGACGGCGATCCGGCGGCCAACTCCTTGACGGAAGTCATCCGCTCCTACCCTGGCTTTCTGGCCCTGGCCATCTTCCGGCTGGCCCACGAGTTTTACATTCTCAACGTCCCGCTCATCCCTCGCATCCTCACAGAATACGCCCACAGCAAGACTGGCATCGACATCCACCCTGCCGCCCGCATCGGCGCATATTTTTGCATGGACCACGGCACGGGAATCGTCATCGGCGAAACGGTCGAAATCGGAGACCACGTCAAGCTCTACCAGGGGGTCACGCTCGGTGCCATGAGCGTACGCAAGGAATTGGCCAAAACCAAGCGGCATCCCACCATCCAAGATCGGGTCATCATCTACGCGGGCTCCACCATCTTGGGCGGCGAGACCGTCATCGGCCACGACAGCATCATCGGCGGAAATGTCTGGCTGACCAAAAGCATTCCGCCCTATTCGCGCATTTACTACAGCGCCGAAGGACTGCAAACCGAACGGGAGGCACCTCCGCAATCTTCCAGCGATGAATAGACCTCCGTTTGTCTCCTTCTTCATTTCCAACACACCAACGAACTACCCAGCACCTCTATGGCCTCTATACTAGACCAAATCGGCGGAACGCCCATCGTCAGCCTCAACAAAATATTTCCCCAGCAACACTTACAAGTCTTTGGCAAATTAGAAGGACACAATCCAGGCGGCAGCGTCAAAGACCGGGCGGCCTATGGGATGATCCGGGGTGCCCTTGACAGAGGAGACATCCAACCAGGACAGCGATTGGTAGAAGCCACCAGCGGGAATACTGGCATTGCTTTGGCCCTCATCGCCAACCAATTGGGACTGGACATCACCCTCATCATGCCAGAAAATGCCACCAAGGAACGGGTGCAAACCATGCAAGCCTTTGGAGCAGAAGTGGTGCTGACCCCAGCCAAAAAAACCATCGAATACTCTCGGGAATTGGCAGCGCAAATGGTCCAAGAAAAGGGATACTTCATGCTCAACCAATTTGCCAACAACGACAATTGGGGCATGCACTACCGCACCACTGGTCCCGAAATCTGGAAGGATACCCAAGGGAAAATCACCCATTTTGTCTCCTCCATGGGGACCACGGGCACCATCATGGGGGTAAGTCGCTATCTGAAAGAACAAAATCCAGACGTGCAAATCGTCGGTGTACAACCCACCGATGGCTCTCGCATCCCTGGCATCCGGCGCTGGTCACCAGAGTTTTTGCCCAAAATATTTGAAGCAGAGCGGGTGGACCGCATCATCGATGTATCCCAACAGGAAGCTGCCGACATGGCCCGTCGACTGGCCAAAGAAGAAGCCATTTTCAGCGGCATGAGCAGTGGCGGTTCTGTCACGGCAGCCCTCAAACTGGCCCAAGACCTCCAGGAGGATGCTCTGATTGTTTGCATCATCTGCGACCGAGGCGATCGCTATCTTTCTTCCGGCCTGTTTGACCCATCTACGACAACCTAAGGTCAATCGCATTGGGTTCAAAATGGGACATTCGGTCTTTTGTTTGCAAAACCTTATATTCGCAGGCGAAATCAGATCGAATGAACTCATCCCCTTTATCCCTTTTGTTGTTCGCCATTTGCGGCTGCCTGCTATTGGGTTGCGCAGCCTGCAACAGTTCCAAACTGGCTGGCAAACAAGCCAATGACGCCAATCAGAGACTGGCCTTTTACAACGTAGAAAATCTCTTCGACACCCAGGACGATCCTGTCACCTTCGACGAAGAGTTTACGCCCGACAGCAAAAAGAAATGGTCTTCTGAGCGTTTCCAAAGCAAACTCGACAACCTCTGCCGGGTGGTGGAAGGCATGGAATTTCCCGCCATTCTGGGACTTTGTGAGGTAGAAAATGCACAGGTCGTCAAAGATTTCATCGAAAAAACGGCCTTGTCCAAATACCAGTACCAATACGCCCATTTCGATTCGCCAGACAAGCGCGGGATCGATGTGGCCTTGTTGTACCAAAGCAAACTCTTTCAAGTCCTTCACTCGGAGGCCATTCCCATTCAATTTCCGGAGGAGGTCATTGCCAAGGAGCCGGATTACACCACCAGAGACATCTTGTATGTCCGAGGCATTTACCAAAAAGTAGATACGCTACACCTTTTCGTCAACCACTGGCCAAGCCGACGGGGAGGATTGAAAGCCAGTGAGCCCAAGCGATTGTACGTGGCCGGGGAATTGCGCAAAAGAGTGGACCAGCTTTTTTCGGAAAATTCAGCCAGCAAGATCATCGTCATGGGCGATATGAATGACGAACCAGAAAACAACAGCGTCCTGACCCAATTGCAGGCCGCTCGCACCCCAGGCCCACCCTCTCGCATCGACTACCTCTACAACTGCAGCGCCCAACTCGACTACCAAGGCAAAGGCAGTTACAACTATCGAGGCAATTGGAACATGCTGGATCAGATCATTGTGTCGGGTGCTCTGATCCGCAAAGGGGCCAGCCTTCGGGCCAGCGACATGCAAACCTATCGGCAAGATTGGATGATGTACACCGATCCCAAACACGGCCAGCGCCCCAGTCGCACCTATGGCGGCCCCAATTACTACGGTGGTTTCAGCGATCACCTCCCCGTATTCATCGAACTCCAACGAGACAACAATTCATAAATCCACTGCCAAAACAAATACCCAAATGAGCACTTCCAAAGCTTATCTCATCCTGTTTTTCTGCTCCTTGTTTTTCCTGCCAGTTGGCCAGGCCCAAGATCAGGACCCGTACATGCCCCGAACCAACCAAGAGAAAGTCGAGCGCAGCAGCAAAACCATCATCCGAACCAGTTCCAAGCTCCTCGGCAAGACACCCGGCATCGCCGCCATCAGCAATACACAGCTCAAGTTTACATTGGTCAATTACCACTACATGGACAATGGCGAGGACCTTTACTCCCTGCTCCTCAAGACCAGCAGTGCCTCCAGCAGCTTGACCGCCAACCTCGACCTGGATGAACTCAAGGACATCATCAATTTGTTGGAAATGGCCAAAATACCACCCACGGAGTCTGACAAGGCCAACAACTATGGCTTTCAATACAAGAGCAAGGGAGGATTCTGGTTCAACTTGGACGTCTCGGGCCGGAAGAAATTCAAATGGGTGTTGTCCATTTCCATGGTGGAAGACGTACAAACGAGGGATGTTCGAGTCTATCCGGAACATTTTGAAAGCATGATTTCCATCCTCAAACAAGCCATGTCTGAGGCGGTCATTACAAAATAGGTCCAAAGACAACTCAATTCTTGTCTTTGCCTTTCTTTTCCTTCTTGTTGTTTTTGAAAAAGTCGCGGAGATTTTCAAATTCCTTGCTGTAACGCAGACCGAAGCCATACATGTTGCGACGACTGGTCAGCAGGGTCTGATCTGACAGCAGGTAGCCCCGCACCTTCAAGCGGCGGGTTTCTGTGATGGCGTACTCGAAGACGATTTCACCGGATGGGTAATTCTGTGTGTTGCCACCACCACCAGCAGAACTGTTGAAATCGATGTTTCCGCCGAGGTTGAGTTCCAAGCGATCGTTGAGCAGCAGCTTGAGGTCCAGTCCCAATTCGCTGCCGGAGCGAATGATCTGCTCGTCGTTCAAATTGAGTTCGTTAGACTGGTAAAAGTTGTAGTTGAAATCGACGTCTACCCCCGTAATGGCCCCTCCGGTAATGGCCTCCGACAACAACTCTGTCAGATAGATCGACAACTGGTTGGCCACCCATTCTGAGACCGTATTGATGGGAATCAAGCTCTCGTTTCCATTGAAGGTGGACTGGCCCGAAGGCAAGAAAGATCCGATGACCATCAGTCCAAATACTTGGCGGTTGAGTTCGTTGGGGTCCCCGCGCAATATCCGCATTTTTGAGTCCGTGTAATTGCGCAATTCTCCCGTCACCTTTGGAAAGTCGATGTCAAAAGAAATGTCTGGCTTTTGCAGTTGTCCGGTCAGCTGCATCGTCAAATCCACCGCTGCGGACTGGCGGGCCTGTTGTCGGACCTGATCGTCATTGAGGTATTCAAATAGGAAATTGGTCAACGGAGAACTCAAGCCATCGTAATCTGCCCGAATGTCGATTTGGGCATTGTAGGGATCGCCCGACCATCGAATGTTGCCCCCCTCTCGAATGCTAAAGGGCTTGTTGACAAACCGCATCCAGGTGTAGAGGTACTCCCCTGCTGTGATCTCGTAATTGCCATACATGGTGAAGTTGCCAGAGCGCGACACAAAAATCTGAATGTCGCCATTGCCCCTGCCCCGCATGATGTCCTTGGTGCGTTCGTCAAATATCATGGAGACCTGTGCCGCATCGTTGAAAGACAAATTCATGGTCAACTGTATGCCGCGAAGGTCACGCGTTTTTTTCTTGTCAAATTCGATTCTCTTGTCTGCCTTGTTGATCAGTTTGATGAAATTGATCTCCGATGCAGAGCGCTCTTCTGTCAATGGAATGAACAACTCACTATTGGAGCGCGAAAAGGCCTCGATGTCGATGTTGGTCTGGTTGAAGTTGCCGGTGAAGTCGATCTTCCCCCCGACGATGGCCGTTCCGTAGTACAAGTCATTGTCTTCCTTGGTCGTGTTGAGCACCAGGAATTCGGGAGACTGAATGGTGGCATCCAGGCCCAAATTTTTCAGCCATTTGTGGGTAATGCCTCCTCGCACGTAGGCCACCCGTCCATCCTTGTCTTTGATGGTATTGCCACTGGCGTCAAAGAAGTACTCATCGTTCATTTTCAGGGTTCCGGAGGCGGCGGTGTATCGGGTCTGCAAATACTCGATGGTGGTTTCCAGATTGCGCACCCGAACCTCTCCTTCCATGTGCGGCTTGGTCTCTCCGTAGATTTTCACTTCTGCATCAAAGCTCCCCTTGGTGTTGTCTACCCCATCGGCAATCCAGTATTCGGCGATGAACAGAGGGAAATTGTTGATGTTGCCATTGACCTCGTAGCGATGTTTCATAAAGTCCTTTCGCACAGAATTGGGCGGTGCAAAGTAGCCCTCGGCAATCAGCTGTTGCTCCTCTTTGGTGATACTCACATAGGCTTGGATGGCATGCTTGGTGGACGGCATGCCCGCATCGACGCGCAAGCTGCCCCAATCGTCGCCATTGACGAGAATGGTATCCGCGGCCACGCTCAGATTGATGTCTTTGAGCTTGAAAATGTCACTGGAAGTCGCCTCGACGGAAAAGCGCCCGTTGAAATCCAACTTGCTGTAGTCCCAAATCTCGTCGATCAGGGAGAGGTCAAATCCGTCCACACTGGCTTTGAGCCCCCTTTGGTCAACGCTTTCCAACTCGATGCTCTTGTCCTCTTTGGTCAATCGGAAGGCCTTGGTTTCGATGCTGTTTTTGTCGATGCGCAGGTAGTTGTCCGGATCGATGTCCCAGCGTTCTTTCAGGAGCACCAAGTCGGAAGGCAAAAAGCTGATTTGCACTTTTTTGTCCACGAAAAAGACCCGTCCATTGAGGTTCAAATTGTCCAGGACATTGGTAAAATTGGTGGCATTGGCCTGAAAACTGATGGTGTCTGCCTGCACATGTGCCTGCAAACTCAAGGGCTCAAAATGCTGCTTGCCATTGACCACTGTATGGTACACACCCAGGTCGACCAAGCTGTAGCGTTTGCTGCCGTCAAATTGCATGACGATGTCTTCAAAGGACAGATTCCCAAATGTCAAGGAAGGGATGTCCAGCCCCACGGTGATGGTATCTTTTTCCGTATCTACCAGTCCCTTGAGTTCTATTTCGCGCAGGGTGTCCAATTTGGGGACGAACAGCGCTGTCAGGTTTTTGGTATTGTGGATGTCCAAATGATAGGCAAATCGACTCATCGGCAAGGGCTTTCCGGAAGATTTGATGCCAAAGCGTTCTGCCAACTCCTGGTAATTTCGCTCCACAAAGCTGGTAAAAATGTCTCCCAGTCGGTTGACATCAAATTGACCAATCATTTGTAGGTCCAAGAGTTCGGAATGAAGGATCAAATTTTTCTCTCCCCGCCCCAGCAAAGTGTTGACCAAAGAAATGGAATCCACCTCAAAGCGGAGGCTGTCGTCCTTTTGCAACATCAGCTCCTTGGCCATGATGCTGCCCGTCATGGTCGAAAAGTTCTTGTCGCGCAGATGGATGTCAACATTGCCGGCCAGCACATAGTTTTGCTTCGACAAGTTGAGTGACTTCAGATCGAGTTCATTGACCTGTGCGCTGAAGTTGAATTCTGGAATGCTGTCCGAAAAGTCGAGTGCCCCGTCAAACACCAGATCGATGTTGTCGTCCTTGATGTTGAGCTTGCCATCGAACAGCTTTTGGTTGAGCTTGCCGTCCAGACCGATGTTTTTGTAGGTGTAGTCCTTGAAGGTAAAAGACTGGATGTTGGCGCCTAGCTTAACGTCGACCGTTTCCAGAGTCAGCCCAATCCCGTCCTTGACTTCAGAAGTGACCGTCACCTTCCCCAGTCGATCGTCGCCCACCCATTCCTTGAGATCGAAGGCATCCAATGACAACTGGCCGGAATACTTGGCCATGTCGCGCCCACTGCGAAGGTCCATGCGCATGTCCATGGTGGCCGTACCTACACTGGATTGGAGCTTTCCGTAGGCCACAAAGTCGACAAAGAACCCATCGAATCGACCACTGAAATCAATGTTGCCAAGCTTATCAAAGTTTTTGGGAGGGTTGAAGTTGGGCAACAGAAGTCGAAGGGTCTGCATGTCGGTGCGCAATCGCTCCAGCTTTAAGTTGAGGGCTTCTTCGTTTTTGATGGCCAGATTTCGGGAGCTGAAACTGCCTTTGAAGTAGGTTTTCCGACCCAAGCGAATCTGAAGGTTCCGCCCCCGCAGATTGTTGACTCGCCCACTCAGGCGCCCGTCCAGGCGAATGACTTCATCTTTGTTTTTGGCAAAAAAGGCATTTTTCCCCAGTTTGGGTACAAATCGGATCACATCCGACAAGGCCACGCGCGACTCCTTGAAGCGACCGTCCATCAATACCTTGTCTTCAAACTTTTCGAAGTCTTTGAACGTCCGATACTTGAACATCAAAGTGTCCTTCAGGTGGCTTCTGGGCGTGATCAACTCCATGCCCGTCAGTTCAACCCTCCGCTCGTTGACCTTGGCTTTGAGGGCCGACAACTCGCGCAGTTCGAATCCACTCTGTTCCCGCAGGCTGATGCCCTTGACCACCCCGGTGTACGACCAGGGAGCATAGGTAAAGCTGTCTATCGCAATCCCAATTTGATCCACTGCCAGATGATCGAAATCGACGACATCCAGGGGTTTGTTGCGCTGAGGGGACTTGCGGTAATTGTCCATGTAAAAAATTCCCTCCTCGATTCTGATTTGGGTCACCTCGATGCCCAGAGGCGGTTTTTTCTTCTTCAGGCTGTCCGTGGCCGGCTTTTCTTCTTTGAGTACGATCAAAGTTGGCTTTGGTCGCTCTGGCAGGCGCACCTTTTCATTTTCGGTGATCCGGACCACTGGCCGATCCAACTCCACCCGGTCCAACTGAAATTTGTTTTCTTTGATTTGCAGATTGCCGACCTCGATTCGCCCGCGAGGCAGCACCGCATCGATGATTTGGCCTTTGGGAATGTCTTCCTTGATGAAGTGTAAGTTGCTCAAGTAGACGACATCCACATCCAGTAAAAAGGGCTTGGAGTTGGAATTCTTCTTTTTCTTTTTCTTCTTTTTGGGCTTTTTGAGATAGTCGAGGATGAACTGAAGATTGTCTCGGTACTCGCCACTGTCTCGTTTGATGTGAAGGCGGGCATTTTCCAGATAGACATCATCCACGTCGAGTTCACCACCAAGAATGCCAAGCAGATTGGCCGACAGGGTCGTTTTGAGCTCCTTGCTGTAAAGTAGGGTATCTCCCTTTTGATCAGCCACAAAAAAATCTTCCAGCACCAATTTGTTGAACAGGTCGATGTCGATCCGCCGGAGTTCTATCTCGGTATTGAGTTCGGAAGAAAGGAAGGTGGTGGTTTTGTCAACTGCCCAATTTTGGAAGCGTTCGCTTTGGATGAGAAACCAGAGGCCGATCAGTAGGAAAAACAGAAAAACCAGGCTACGGGCAAATACCTTCCACAGCACGCGGAGCACCCTTCGCCGACGGAGCCGACCGAAGAATGATTCGAGAAACGGTGGTGAAGATTTTCCCATGTTTGCTTTCATTATTGCCAGCGGCAATTCACTGAATGTTGTTGGCCAATGAGCAGACGAGCATGCATCTGTGTAAAATACGATTTCGATCCCTCCAAAGTTACGGGCAGGAGGAACCCTTGTCCATCCAGAAAGGTCAAATTTAAAACCTTCTTCCCTTATATTTTCATCTTCTCGCAGCTTCTTTTAACGAAACCTTAATGGATACTGTCAATTACAGGCCATTTCCATGCCCGGAATGCCATCTTAGGGAGGGGAAAGCAAGATTTTTGGCGAGGGGCCAATTCCCGGGAAGAGTCCCAGAGATTCCAAAAGGAAAGGATGCGCCCGATAAGCCAGTTTTTTTTCCTATTTTGACCGCCGCAAAAGAGGAAATGGCTTCACTCGCAGGAGCATTTCCTCCTAAAATCAAAACGAAACAACGCATGAAAAAGATCGCGCTACATTGGCAAATCTTGATCGGTATGGTGGCCGGCGTCGCATTCGGTTGGCTGGTAGCTGGCAGCAGCTGGGGATTGGGTTTTGTGACCAATTGGATCAAGCCAATCGGAACCATCTTTATCAATTTGCTCAAATTGATCGCCATTCCTCTCATCATTGCCTCTCTGATCAAGGGCATTTCCGACCTGAAGGACATTTCCAAATTTTCGCGCATCGGAGGTCGGACCATTTTGGTGTATTTGGTCTCCACTGTGGTGGCCATCAGCATCGGTTTGCTGATCGTCAACATTGTCCAACCTGGCAACAGCATCAGTTCTGAGACCTTGGAACAACTGTCCTCTGCGTTTGCCGACAAAGCCGGAGAAAAGGTGGAAAATGCACAGGCACAACAGAAAAAAGGGCCCCTGCAATTCATCGTAGACATGGTCCCGTCCAACATCTTTGGGGCAGCCAGCAGTAATGGAAACATGCTTCAAGTGATCTTTTTCGTCATCTTTTTTGGCATCAGCCTGCTGTTGATCAAACCCGAACATGCAGAGCCTGTCAAAAAGCTCTTTGATGGCCTCAATGAAGTGATTCTCAAGATGGTCGACCTAATCATGCTCATGGCACCCTATGCGGTGTTTGCCCTGCTGGCTTCTCTGGTGGTGGAGACGCAAAATCCCGATCTGTTCCGGGCTTTGGCCAAGTATGCGGGCTCTGTCATCGCGGGTCTGGCCTGCATGGTGGGTGTTTACATGACGGTCCTCTTCTTTTACACAGGCTGCAAACCAGACTTTTTCTTCCGAGGCATCAGCCCCGCCCAATTGTTGGCCTTTTCCACCAGTTCCAGCGCCGCTACCCTGCCTGTGACCATGGAGCGCGTAGAAGAACACCTGGGAGTGGACAGCGAGGTGGCCAGTTTTGTCTGTCCCGTGGGAGCCACCATCAACATGGATGGCACCAGTCTCTACCAAGCTGTCGCCGCCGTTTTCATCGCCCAAGCCCTGGACTTTGACCTGACCTTCAGCGATCAACTGACCATCATCCTGACGGCCACCATGGCATCGATTGGATCGGCAGCCGTACCTGGCGCAGGCATGGTGATGTTGGTCATTGTCTTGGAGTCCATTGGCATGCCAGCAGAGAAACTCGCCGTTGGTCTGGCCCTCATTTTTGCCGTCGACCGCCCGCTGGACATGTGCCGGACCGTCATCAATGTGACGGGGGACGCCACTGTCTCCATGTTGGTGGCCAAAAGCGTCGGTAAATTGGGCACGCCTACCGCCCGAAATTGGGACGACAATTACCAAGGGGAAATCCTGAGTAAGTAAATTGCCGTATGCCCAACATTTTATTCCTTCTGCTGGGCATCTGGTAGTGTTTTTGTGGCTTTTGACATATATTGAGTCCATACCCAACAGTATCATACCATTATGCGTAAAATCATACCTATTAGTTTGATGATGGCTTGTATTCTGACAGCAAGCTACTTCTATTTCCAATCTCCTTCCGAAACTGAATCCACCGCTCTCCGCCCCGCTCCTACCAATGGCAGTACCATGGTGAAAATGGGAGAAGAAGAAGGGGACAACCAAGACAAACGCGAAAAGTGGATCGAAGCCATGCACGCTGCTGCTCCCGGTGTCGACTGGAGGCATTTGGAATATCTCAACCAACGAGAAAGGGTGGCCAGAAAGCGGGCCAAGGCAAGCCCCAGAGGCGACCGCGAAATCCTGGCCGATGGCAAGTTGATCGGCGAATGGGACGAGCGGGGCAGCACCAACCAGGCGGGAAGTGTGTTGGCCACAGACTACGATGCAGAAAGCGATGCCATCTACCTCATCTCTGCCGGAGGAACCCTTTGGAAAGGCAACCGATTCAACGATGGCTGGGAAGTCCTCAACCAAGAATACCGATTTGACGATCTGTTTTTGAAACTCTTCAAAAGGGACGATGGAGGTCTCCGCATTCTCGCCGCCATCGATGGCAAGCCTCATTATTCGGACGATGAAGGGGCAACTTGGGCACTTTCCAGTGGCGTCATTTCCCAAGACGAATACATGCGCTCCAAAGACCTCATCGTGATGGACGACTCTCTTTCTACCATCTACATGATGTCCAAGCCCTCCTACTGGACCAACTACCGCCTGTACAAGTCCGTCAATATGGGCCAAAGCTTTACCAGAGAGGACAGACTCGGCACCAGTAGTGACAATGAGCTGAAAATGATTCGCCCAATGGGTACCCAGGACATTTACCTGATGGACAAAGAAGATCCTGAAAATGTGCTCTTGATGAAGCTCAATCAGGAAACAGACGAATTTGAAGAATTGCATGCCTTGGCTCCCCTCAACATCAGCTCAACGCGGGCCAACTTGGTGGGTACCATGGCGGATACCACCCTGAGATTGTATGTGTACGACAATGACAATGAACTGTTTTTGTCAGAAGACGAAGGCGAAAGTTGGGTCAACGTAGGCACGCTGCCCAAACGCCCTTGGTCGGTGGGATTGTACATCTCCCCTTCCAATCCCGATCTGATGCTGATGGGAGAAGTTGATTGCTACAAAAGTGTAGATGGTGGCAAGCGTTGGGATGCCCAAAACTTCTGGTACGAGTACTACGATTTCGTAGAGACCAAGCTCCACGCAGATATGATGTTTTTCAAAGAATTTGAACTGGAGAATGGCGATCCATTCCTCTTGATCAGCAACCACGGTGGCCTCAGTGTGAGTTATGACGAAATGCTTGGAACAGACAACATTGGACTGGATGGGCTCAACGTGGGTCAATTTTACGACATTGTCACCGATCCGCTCGACTCCCGCTACATTTATGGTGGTACCCAAGACCAAGGATTCCAAAGAGGTCTTGACGATGAAGCCGAAGGTCCCATTGAGATGGACCAAGTCATTTCTGGTGATTACGGCCATTTGGTATTCAGCAAAGGAGGACAAAGTCTTTGGATGACCTACCCCGGCGGTTGGATTACCCACTACGGCCAGCCTCAAACAGATGAGCTTGACGGCAGTTGGGAGCTGGACTCTGATGACGAAACAGTCTGGTTGCCACCAATGATGGGCGACCCCGACCCCAGCAAGGACATCGCCTATTTGGCCGGTGGAAATGAGCAGGGAGGCGAAGGCTCTTACATCATCAAACTCGAATACGAAAACTTTACCATCAACGTCTCGCAATTGCCATACGACTTCCACCCGGAGACCAACAGTGAGATTTCAGCCATGGCCATCTCCCCCATCAATGACCAAAATTGGTATGTTGCCACGGCCAACGGTCGCTTCTTCCACAGCGAAGATGGCGGACAGGAATGGGAACAATCTCTCGACTTTATCCCCACAGGACACTATCTCTACGGAACAGCGGTGCTCCCCTCTACTCAAGAAGAAGGGCTCGTCTACATGGCTGGAAGTGGTTATTCAGGGCCGGCCGTCTTCAAGTCTACCGATGGTGGGGTCAACTTTGAGAGCATGAACGAGGGCTTGCCTGCGACCTTGGTCTTTGAACTGGCGGCCAATGAAGATGAAAGCATGCTATTTGCGGCAACAGAGGCCGGGCCTTACGTATACGTCGCAGAAGACGAACGCTGGTACGACATGTCCGGCGAGGCAGCTCCCACGCAAACCTATTGGTCGGTCGAGTATTTGGCAGAGAAAAATGTGGTTCGCTTCGGCACCTATGGACGAGGCATTTGGGACTTCAACATAGAGGAAACCACGACCAGTCTGAGGCCAACACTTGCCAGCAAAGACATCCAATTGTTCCCCAATCCGGCAAAGTCATCTGTACAGTTGGACCTCGAAGAGTTGGTGGCCGATGATGCCGTCTTGCAAATCCACGATCTTCAGGGACGCATGATCCGCAGTCACAGATTTGGGCAGTTTTCTGCAGATGGCCGCACGGCAACGGTGCCCGTAGGTGATCTGGCCAATGGACAGTACATCCTCAGTGTCCGCACTGCCGATGAGTTGCATGCTGGCAAACTGGTCAAGGCCAACTGATCAACTTTTGCGCTACTCAATGAAGTTTGGAAAGGCACAATTGTAACAGCTGTGCCTTTCCAAATTCCCCTCTCCCCAAGAATGAAATTTTCTTTTGGTGCGCGATTTGTCTCTTTTCCTGCGTTATACTCCTAGACAAAACCAATCATCATCCATGAGATTCAACTCACTACTGTTGTTTTCATTGCTCCTTTGCCTGGCTTGCCATCCACAACAACTGCTGGCTCAGGAGAAAGAATATCTGGAAATTTCTGAAGTATCTCTCCCCAACGGCGATGTCGATTTGTACGGGATCAATTCGGCTCCCTGCCCTTTGACAGTCTATCTGGACTTCCCTAAGATCGAAAATTACAAAGCCGACGGCGAGCTGCCCATTCAATTGGTACTGAAAACGGGAAAGGAAAAACAATTTTTGACGAAGTTGCGCAGAGGAGATCCCTACAAAAATGCCTTTTACGGATATTCCTACAGCTATGGATTCGGTGACGAACTCAATGCCAAACACAACGATCGACAAACCTACCTGCTGCCCTATCAGCCTGGCGATCAATACATCGTGTCGCAGGGGCACAACGGCAAGTTTTCTCACAAAGGCATCTACGCCATCGATTTTCAGATGCCCATAGGTACCACGATTTGTGCGGCGCGCGCTGGTGTCGTTGTCGAAGTCAAAGAAAATTCCAACAAAGGCTGTCGTTCTTCCAGCTGCAAAAACCTGTCAAACAACATCCTGATCTACCACGATGATGGGACTTTCAGCTATTATGGCCACCTGAAATACAAAGGTGTCATCGTAGAACCAGGACAAAAAGTGAAGGCAGGGCAGCCCATTGGCAAGAGTGGCAATACGGGTTGGTCCAGCGGTCCACATCTCCACTTCGAAGTCCACTACACCAAAGACAGAAGGCGCTATACCGTCCCGGTAAAATTCCTGACGGGCAAGAGTCGCACAGGAGAATTGAAAAAGGGCGACAAATTCACGGCCTACCATCCGTCTGCCTCCTGATCCAAAGTCGCAAATGCGGAACAATATCAGGAGGAAAACGTAAAGAAATACCAATCATCTGTAATCTGTAAAATTTATGGACAATGAGTGACACTCTCACCCAAACACTCGGCGTCGGCAGTCGAGTCAAACACCCTGCTTACGGCGATGGCGTCATCATCCGCATCAATGTCGCTGCCTACGAGGTCTGCTTCCTGACCTATGGAATCAAGAATGTGGGCAAAACCTATGAAAATTGGGACATCATCGAGGCCATTCCCGCCAGTGATGAGATCACCTACTCGGCCGCAGAAAAGTCTTTGATGAAGATATTGAAAAACTGGGGCGGCATGTCCGAAACGGTTGAGCTGGGCGACAAATGGACCGACGGAAAACTGATCCTTGAGCCAGGCTCTGCCGGATTGAAAGCCAAGGAAATGCCCATCGATACCTTTTTTCACAAAATTGTCATGGTGCGGGATCGCTTGCGGGTCATGGAACAGCGAGTCAACAGCTCCAGCATGACAGATGAGGAAAAAGTCAATTTGCAGCAGTACATCACCCGCATCTACGGCAGTCTGACCTCCTTCAATGTACTCTTCAAGTACAAGGAAGACCAATTCACTGGCGAGAGAACCAAATAAACTTCTTCTTCTCCATACCGCCTGTCACAGCCTTGTCAAGTCGACGGCAGGCGACAACTCTTCGAGTCTAACGGTTGTTATACCCAGAGCAATTGCATTGTTTTGCAGCAGTGGATTTGTGCGCAGATTCCCTGCATGTCATTCTGGTATATATGATAAAAATTCGTAAATTCACCACCGTCCAACAGACTCAAATTCGATACATGCAACGTTTATTCTTTATTTGCCTGACAGTGATTGGCTTTATGGGCATCTCTTCCTGTTTTGTCATGGAGAATGCCTACGATACCGTAGCGCCCGGATACTGGCGGGGCAGTCTTCAAATTCTTCCTCCCAACATCCCCATTCCGGATGATGACGAGGCCATCGACCGACTTGTAGAAGATGTATCTACCAGCGAGTTGCCCTTTGTGTTTGAGATAAAGTACGATGTCAACAACAACAATCGGGTGTACGTAGAATTTTTGAATGGAAAAGAACGCATCACGACCAAGGATGTCCTCATCGGGCACAATCGGGCCACGGGAAGGGATTCCATCCGGATCGATTTTCCCATTTACGAAACCTACATCATTGCCGATTATGAAAGCAACATCATGAACGGCTTTTTTGTGGATGAAAGCCGGGGCAACTACCGCATTCCATTCAAGGCCAAACAAGGACAAAACCACCGCTTTACCACCCTACGCAAGGAGCCCAAACTCGATCTGAGCGGACGCTGGGAAACCACCTTTGATCTGGAAAGTGATGAACCCTACAAGGCCGTTGGCGAATTTGTCCAAAAAGGCAACAATCTCCGAGGAACGTTTCGCACCGAGACAGGCGACTATCGCTTCTTGGAAGGCACCGTCCAAGGCAACAAAGCTTTCCTGTCTGTATTCGATGGCGCACACGCTTTTCTGTTTGAGGCCAAAATACAAGAGGATGGCACTCTTATTGGTGCATTTCGCTCAGGGACTCATTACAAAACGACCTGGGAAGCCCGCCGCAACTCCGAATTCGAGCTGACCAATCCCCACGATCTGACCTTTTTGAAGGAAGGCTACGATCGCGTCGAGTTCTCTTTTGAAAATACGGAGGGGAAAATGGTTTCCTTGGATGATTCAGCATTCCAAAACAAGGTCAAAATCGTCCAAATCTTCGGCAGTTGGTGCCCCAATTGCAGAGATGAGACAGAGTTTTTGACAGAATACCTTCGCTCCAAGTCCAATGATGAGCTGGCCGTTGTTGCCCTGGCCTTCGAGCGACGCAAGGACAAGGAAAAAGCCCTCAACGTTTTGCGAACCTACAAGGAGAAAATGAACATTCCCTACGATCTGCTGCTCGCAGGTAGTAGTAACAAAAAGGAAGCAGCCAAGGCATTGCCGATGCTCAACCACATCTTGTCGTACCCAACGATGATCTTCATCGACAGACAGAACAAGGTTCGACGCATTCACACAGGCTTCAATGGCCCGGCGACCAGCAAGTTCCCGCAATTTCGGGACGAATTCGATGAGTTTGTTCAATCCTTGCTGGCAGAAAAGCCACCTACTTCCGGAAATACATAAAATCACTTTTTCCGTCAAATAGCCCAAGATAAACACCGATCCAAATCTTATTGTATGAAGGACTTCACAATAGCTTACGACCACGTCAACCAGCACACGGCCAAAGACATTGCGCAATCGCTGAGCAGAGTAGATTTCCGATTTTCACACCTCCATACAGGAGATCTGGTCAACAAGGAAAGCCTTCCGGATCGGATGCTGTCCACCAAAGGCGTCATCATCCTCTTGATCAGCGACAACTACCTAAAGTCTGCCGATTGCATGCTTCGCGGTCTACATGCCTTGCAAGAGCTGTCGCGCGCTGGCCGCGTACTGCCCGTCATTGTGGATGGTGTCGTACAACAAGACGGTCAGACCAAGTCCGTCCCGACAACTTTCGAAAAGATCACCGATGTGATTCAGTACATGAACCATTGGCAAGAGGAATATTTGGAGCAGCGGAAGCGAAAGCGCCAAGCTCCGAAGGCGGAAGAGAGTGACGTCAATGCCCAATTGAGCATCATCAGAAGTGTCTCCACAGAAATCGGTGAATTTCTCCGCTTTCTCAGAGGCATCGACTATTTTCCCTTGGAGCAACTTCAAGAAGAAAAATACCACTTATTTTTCGAAATCACTGGCAACTTGCCACTACACGCCACCTATACATCCTTGCCCGAAGAGACAGCCGTCCTGGTGGAAGAAGAAGTCCTGGAAGCAAATGGCAGCATAGAAATATCGGCCATCCCCGGCATGAACCTATTGGCGGATCGCCCCAGCCCTGTATCCGAGCTTCCGGAGAACCCTCTGGCGAATGCATTGGAAACAGAGGTGGAAGACGTGGACGGCGATCTGGAGGATGTCACCGATGAGTTGGACGATCTGGAGGAATTGGCCAGCGTACCTACGGAAAAGGACACAGATGAACTAGAAGAACACTACAAAGCGGAAGCCAGTCCCACCGACGAAAGCGAAGAAGAAATCCTCCAATCAATTTTTGAAGAAGAGGATGAGGACGACGAAGAGGAGGAAGAAGAAGACAGTGAATTGCCACAAGCCGCCAAAGGCCTGGCCAAGGCGGACCTACCTGTGTTTGAGGAAGAAGAGGATGAGGACGACCAAGAGGAGGACGACATGGAAATTGACCTGAGCGAAGAGCCTTCTTCTTTTGACTCGGTGGAATCCATGTTGGAATCAGAACTATTCACCAGTTCCGAACCGAGCATGGAAGAGGCGCGCGACCTACTTCGCAAAGGAGAACTGTTGGCAGGCTTGGATGTCATGAAACAAATGGTGGACAAGGCGCCGAAAAATGCCAACCTGCGTTTGCAATATGCCAATGCTCTCATCCAACACAGCACCCAGCACGAAGATGCCTCCAAGGAGTTGCGCAAGGTCTTGGAACTGGAGCCCAATTCTGCCGAGGCCTACGAGAGCATGGGCAAAATTGCAGAGCAACGCAATGACCTCTCTCTGGCGAAGACATTTTATGAAAAAGCGGCTTCCATAGACGAGCATCTGCCGGGCATCTTTTTCAAGCTGGGCATTCTCTCGGCCAATTATTCACAAGACGCCCCCAAACTCACTGCCAAGTACTTCAAAAGGGCCGTCCGGGAAGAGCCAGACAATGTCGCGGCCGTCTACCAATTGGGCATCTTGTATTACGAAAAACTCGACAAGCCTGAAAAGGCAGCCAAATACTTTCTGCGCACCCTCGAATTGGATGCCAAACATCCTTTTGCCAATTACGACCTGGCTTTGCTCTACCACAAAATGGGCGACCGATTGACTGCGGCGAGCTATTACCATGCCGCCTACCAAGTCAACCCAGAACTCAAAACGCCCAATAATGACTTGGCCTTTGCCGTTCACCACCCCACTCCACCGCCCACTGCCTCCATCGTAGAGGAACCCGCGGAAGAAGAAGTGGTGGATCAGGAAAGACCAGTGGAAGTGGAAAAGCCGCGACCGGTCGTGAAGGATGCCAAAGGAACGGTCTTGATCACCGGAGCCACCTCTGGCATTGGCAAGGCCACCGCTGAGTTGTTTGCCGAAAATAGATACCGACTCATCCTCACTGGCCGACGAAGTGATCGACTGGAAGCTGCGCAAAAGGAGTATGCAGGACGCTTTGGGGTGGAAACCCATTTGCTGTCCTTTGACGTGCGCCAGCCAGAGGCCGTCCAGAAAGCCATCGACTCCTTGCCGGAAGAATGGCGACAAACAGACATCCTCATCAACAATGCCGGATTGGCCAGTGGGTTTGATCCCATCCACGAGGGTGACCTAGCCGATTGGGACCGCATGATCGATACCAACGTCAAGGGTCTCTTGTACATGACCCGAGCCATCTCGCCCTTCATGGTCGAGCGCAAAAAGGGCCACATCATCAATGTCTGCTCCACGGCAGGACACGAGGTCTACCCCAATGGCAACGTATACTGCGCCACCAAACACGCGGTGGATGCCCTGACCAAAGGCATGCGCCTCGATTTGTACAAGCACGGCATACGGGTCAGTCAGGTAAGTCCAGCACATGTGGAGGAAACAGAATTCGCCCTGGTTCGCTTCCACGGCGATCAGGAACGGGCCAAGATCTACGACGATTTCCAACCACTCAAATCGAGCGATGTGGCCGAAGTCGTCTATTTCATGGCAACGCGCCCGGCACATGTCAACATCCAGGATGTGCTATTGATGGGCAAGCAACAGGCAGGCTCCAGCTTCATCGACCGCAGTGGGCGTTGAGCAGCAAGCCACCAAGAACAAAACTTGAACAATCACAACATGTCCATAGACATTTTCCAAATCGACGCCTTTACCAATAGGGTTTTTGGAGGCAATCCCGCAGCTGTCTGCCCCTTGGAAAACTGGCTGCCCGACGATGTCTTGCAACACATTGCCATCGAGAACAACTTATCGGAAACGGCCTTTTTCATCCCTTTGCCCAATGGAAATTTTCATCTGCGATGGTTTACACCAGAGTTTGAAATGGATCTTTGTGGCCACGCAACTTTGGCATCGGCTTTTGTCCTTTTTGAGGAATTGGGATACGACAAAGACGACATCTTCTTCGAAACCCAAAGCGGCCTTCTCAGCGTCCGAAAATCGGATCAACTCTTGGAATTGAATTTCCCATCTCGCCCGCCTCAACCATCAGAACTTCCAGACATCATCCGCCAAGGCCTGAACATCCAACCCGTAGAGGTCTGGAAAGCGAGAGACTATCTGCTCTTGTATGAGAAGGAAGAAGACATTCGCAAAATCGATCCCAACATCAGCATCATCAACCAAATCAACATCGATCCTGGTGGCATCATTGTGACTGCCAAAGCAGATGCGGAGGACATTGACTTTGTCTCGCGACTGTTCACTCCCCAGGCAGGCATCTTCGAAGACCCGGTTACAGGTTCGGCACACTGCACTTTGATCCCCTTCTGGGCGGAGCGCTTCCAAAAAAATCGGCTGACAGCACGACAAATCTCTGCGCGCGTCGGAGAGTTGTTTTGCGAATTGCAGGGCGAGCGGGTGAGCATCAAAGGCATGGCAGTGAAATACCTGAGCGGTACCATCGAAGTTCCCACGACTTTGAGTGTCTAATGACTACAGTTTGATGATCCGTTTGCACACGACCTGATTTCCCAAATGACATTTGCAAATGTACACTCCTGGTTCCAGTCCCGACAGGCTGATGTTGTCCTCGGGTGAGTCTACGGCAGTCAAAAGCTGCCCAGCACTGTTGTACAATTCCAGTTTGTCAATGGCCTGGGTAGAGTTGATGGAAAGAAGGTCATGGGTGGGATTGGGATAAAGGGTCAATCCCTTGTCGAGATCGGCAGCAGGATTGGAAACATTCGTCATGATGGAACAATCTACCTCTTCGAAGCGAAAGCTGCAGTCATAGGCGAAATGCTCATTGCTGGATGCCATCCCATAGAGGGTTGCTTCCCGTTCATTTCCCCCTAGATTGACAATCGCATCGTCCTCAAAATTGATCTCCCAAATTTCTCCCATAAAATTGGCCGCCAGAATGCGGTTCTCGTCGCAGGCGTCAAAATCATTCGCCAGGCCCCAAATGACACTGTTGACATCCGGCAGGCAGAAGATGGGCGTCAAGGATTGTTCTTCCAAATGAAAGGCCCAAATGTAGGGGTAGCTCGGGAAAATGAGGTTGCCTCTGAAAAAGGTCAGATCTCCCGGGGTATTGAGCCCCAGAAAAGCAATTTTTTCCAAACTCTCATCAGCGATGCTGTAGGTGTACAATTCTTCGGTGGCATTGTCAATGAAAAACAATTCCCCCTGCCCGTTGCACACCAAGGAGGTATAAGCAGAGCGCGCAGAAGGCAGGCTGGCCAAAACGGTTCGGGTCCCATCCTCTCGGTCAATTTCAATCAGTTTGGAATCGTACATGCCGTAAAAAGTCCCATCAGAGGAAATGGCAATGTCGTACAGAAGTCCTTCCTCGCCATCGACCGTGACAATCAACTCCATGGCAGTATCTGCTGTCAACTGAAATATTTCATTCTGAAAAGTGGAGACGTAAAAATTCTGGGCGCTGGCCCCGAAAGGCAAGATGAAAGACAATAGAATTGGGAATAGCTGCTTCATATGTATTTGTTGTTGTTGGTATTCAGTATTGAAACGGATGAAAGGTAAAAAGATTTCTTGCAAATTTTTCTTAACAGCCAACCCAAACAGAGAGTGTACAATTGTTCCACATCATGGCCCTGAAACCACCAAGACCTTCTCCGTCCATCGGCGATCTGCTGTTTGAATGCTCAGTACATACAATCCACTGGGCCATTGTCGACTGTCGGAAAGTGAGTGCCAACCTCTCTCCCACTGCACTTGCCGATCCATCACAATTCGCCCGCTTACATCCCTGCATTGCAAACGGTATTCGCCTGCTTGCAGTACATCGACCCACAATGGCTGAGCCACCGACAGTGGATTGGGCCAGAGCGATAATGACGAAGATGCCACAGCAACAGACTCTTTTCTCTGCAAGACAATTGCGCGGGCCACCCCTTGATCTCCAAATGCCAAGGAGTTCATTGCTCGGCGCGGGCCTTCCGCAATGCGCAATGCCACCTGTTTTTCACTCCCCAGTGCTCGAAAGCGCAAATACAACATGGGCTGGTCTGTTGGAATGATTTCGTCCTTGGGATTGATCCAAATGATGGACAAATTGCCTTTGGCAGCATTGTGACTCGACACCACCTCCCCGTTCAATCGCGGCCACTGGCCCTCGTCCCAACCTTCGAATGACCACTGCTCTGGATCAAATTGCAACTGCATCTGGAGAGCAGAAATCTGTTGGAACTGCTCCAAACTCAGGGCAATCGCCTGCTCATTGCTGGAAGGGGCACTCAGTTGGGTACATTGAAATGAAACGGCAGAACGTTCCTCTGCTGGCTCATCCGATCGAATGCCTTGGGGATTGGCATTGCCACTCACATCGCCCACCTTTAGCCCGATGAAGTCTGCATCGCTGATGTCTTCTGTCAATTGGTTGTTGACGTATTGCTCGGGAAATGGCTGAGAAAAAGGATCATTGGGCTGTGGGAAATTGTAGGAGGCCAACAAAAACCGCCAACTGTCGAGCTGCTGAAAACCGCTGTCGATTCCCAGGATGATGCGGCGAATGTCGACCATGTCAAAAGCAGTCAAATCTCCTGACCCATTGACATCTCCAGCAATGATCTGATAAGGATTCTCAAGATTCTCAATGTCCAAAATGTGCTTGGACAACAACACCAAATCGTAGGCAGATATGCCATTGGAAGGGGCTGTCTTTATTTCGGGCTGAAGAACCAAAGGGCCTGCATCAGCCGATACATTGTCCAGCACAAAACTGCCATCCGCTTGGTTGTCCACTGCACTCTCCTGCCCACCCTGGCTCGCCCGCAAGCGAACGCCCGCGATGGCCTCCCCATCTGCTGTCAACACCTGCCCTGCCACCCGGATGGAAGCCGTCGGTTCAACGGCAAGTGAATCCAATGGATAACTCAAAATGGACCGAGCAAAAGTCCCGGCCACCAATTCATTTTTGGCCACATTCAAGGTCATGTCGTACACTGGAATCAAGGGAAAATCGGTCCCCAATCGCTCCCACTCCTGCCCACCATTGAGGGTGACATACACCCCAGCATCCGTGGCAACAAACAACTGCTGCTCCCCCTTTCCAGGAGGCACCACCAAGTCGTTCAAGGCAAAATCTGGTAAATTGCCGTCGATGGCCTCCCAGCTGTTGCCCCGGTCTGTCGATTTGTAGATCAAGGGCGTAAATTCATTGAAACGATAGCCAGACAGACAAACAAAGACGTGATCCGCACTGTCTGGAGAAGCCACCACCGAAGAGAGGTAGCGAAGCGGCAAATTACCCATAATGGACTCCCAGCTACCTCCCCCGTTCTCTGTCCGCCACAAGCGGCCATCACTCGTCCCCACATACAACAAGCCTTCCGCCAAAGGCGACTCGTCCAAAGTAGAGATGGTATGATAGAATGGATTGGTCTTGACTGGGTCCGTCAAATCGCCACTGATGGGCACCCAAGGAGAATTGGGCGATGGGCCGACGGCTCGATACACCCGATTGGTCCCAGTGTAGAGGCGATCAGCCGTATGGGGGCTCATGATGACAGGCATGTCCCAATTTCTTGGATCGGCTGCCACAATACCCGCCGTCGCATTGACAAAGCGGCGCCCCCCATCGGTACTCCTGGAGATGTTCCCAAACTGCGATTCACCGTATACAATCAAGGAGTCTGTGGGATGAAAGAGCGGTTGAAAGCCATCGCCTCCCAACATGGACTGCCAGGCTGTCAATCCATCTCCGTTGCCAAAGATGGTTCCATTGTCTTGGGCCCCACCGTAGTACAGGTCTGGTCGATGAGGATTGTAACCGACTCGGAAGAACTGGGTGGCGGGAATGTCTTCGATGTCCTGCCAGTTCAAGTCGTCTGATGGCAACTTGTTCATGCCGCCGTCTGTGGAGACGTAAATGGACGCATCTGGCCCAAACTGTAGGTCGTGGTAATCGACATGGGGTTGCAAGCCATTGGGCGTGGCACCAAATCGAAGCCAGCTGGCTCCCCCATTGTTGGTTTGCCAAAGGCGTACCCCCAAGACATACAATCGATCATCGTTTTGTGGATGAACCCGGATTTGACCAAAATACCACCCCATGCCTCCCATCGCGCCATTGACCCCATTGCTTTGTCCTTTTTGGGTGATGGACTGCCAACTGTCTCCCCCATTTGTGCTCTTGTAAATACCATGTACTTCGAAGGTCGAATCATTGTAGAGGGCATAAATGGTATTGGGATCCAGCGAAGACATCGCCAGACCGATGCGGGACAGATTTTGTTGTGGGAGGCCATTGGCCAGTTGGGTCCAATTTTGGCCACCGTCTGTGCTCTTGTAAATCTTTGCGCCAGGTCCGTAGATGACAGACTCGAAATTGTTCCGAATCCGATCCCAGCCCGCCGCATAGAGCGTCTGGGGGTCTTGTGGATTCATCAGCAGGTCGATGATGCCCGTACTATCACTGAGGTAGAGGATTTGATCCCAGTTTTGGCCGCCATCTGTGCTTTTGTAAAGTCCTCTTTGGGCATTGCGCTCGAACGGGAGGCCCATACAGGCAGCATAAACGACATCGTTGTTTGTCGGGTCGATGGCGATTCGGGAGATGATGCGTTGCTCTCGCAGTCCAAGATGTGTCCAGGTCTGACCGCCATCCTCTGTTCGATAGAGCCCATCTCCAATGAAGGGATAGGCGGAAATGTTGGGATCGCCCGTGCCCACGTAGACGCGCTCTGGCTGCTGTGGATCGATGGCGATGTGGCCAATGCTCAAGCTGCTGGCCTGGTCGAATATGGCCGACCAATTGAGCCCTCCGTCAGTGGTTTTGAAAACGCCACCAGTGGCCAGCCCTGCATAGATGATTTGGTCATTTCCGGGATGGATGGCCAGGCAATTGATGCGCCCGCCAATATTGGCTGGACCTTCCAACCGCCAAGGAATTTGAGTGCCTTGGAGGGTTTGGCGCCTGCGGCCCATGGAGGTCTGCGCTTGTTGAATGGCTCTTTCGTATGACTGCCAGTCGATGCTGGGCTCGGGAAAGGCTCGTTGCCAAAAGAAGTGGTCAAACGGACGTTGCTTTCTTTCCAGGCCATTGGATGTGGCGGAAAGATCAGGATTTGTAGATGACGGACTTGGACTGCATTGGAGGAGCAGAGAGAGGCTACAGATGGCCGAGAGAAGGTACAAATGCGTCCGGATGTTCATGGGTTGTTGACTTGACGACTTTGGCAAAAGTTTCCTTGGAAAAAGGATTCACAAATTACCAAAAAAGCCATGCATTGTCAACAAAGAGATGGCTGGCTTAGGACGTCTCAGCTGCTTTGAACAAACCGCTTCTTCGATCTTTCTTGAAAATCATCCGTAGGTTGAGAAAGGTCAGCAAAAGGGCGACAAACAACCAAATGTACATCCACACGACGGTGGGAAGGACGACGAAGAGTTCGGCGTACTTTTCCAGGTCGGAACTCGGTCCCACATTGAAGTCTTGAATGATGTACAGAATGCTGGCCAGTCCCAAGAACATCAGCACTTCTTGATCGAATTTGGTCCGACTGGCGATGAGCCAAAATACGATGGCAAAGCCGACCAGCAAGGCCGTTGTGAAGGGAGAATTGAACCATTTGACCGCAGTCAACACCATACTGGCTGCCATGATGTAGAGCGTCCATTCGGCCAATTTGGGCTTTCGGGCACCGATGTAAAACAGCAAATTTCCCAAAATGGCACTGCCCAAGTACCCTCCCATGAGAATGATGGCTGCAGAACCACCCGAGGAGCGCATGAAACCACTGCCATCTTCGTTGATCTGTACATTGATGACTTGCCCTCCGGTAAGCAAGGCTCCCAGGGCATGTCCGAATTCGTGAAGGAAGGTAACGAAAAGGGTGATGGGATACAGGATCATTCGTCCGTAAGGGCCCCCCAAATACTTCAATGCAAAGTAGATGATCAGAATGAGGATGATGCGGACAAGGGTAGAGTTTTTCATTCTAAGTTCAGGTCATACAGTCTATCTAGACCGTCAATGAGGGAAAATCGATGCAGGCTGTGCTCCATTGCGGATCATTCCTGAGCCCAGCGCGCTTTGTATCCTCTAACGTCAAAATGGACGCTCATCGTACCTGGATTGTGCCCGATTCCTCCCATGTCGCCAATGATTTGTTCTTCCAACAGTCCCAGCAACAAGTCTTTGTCCTCCTTGTCGGCCTTTCCATTGCCATTGATGTCGCCAATTTCCAGCTCTACTGCCTGGCCCAACAGATGCCGACTGGCTGCTGTTCCTCCCGATTCTACATTGATCCGCGGGTGGCGAAAGCCTTCTACGATGGTGAATCCATCTTGGTTGAAACCCTTGCGGTAGAGCAAATTTTGCAATTCCAATACCTTGTACAGGAGCTGCCGATCGACCAACCAGTATTGATCGCGATTGATGCTGAAGAGTCGCAGACTCCGGTAAAAATAACTGTCGCGGGGCAAAAAATCGCGGATGCGGAAGTCTCCGGCGATGTATCGAAAAATCTCCTGACCACTGACCACATAAAAGCGCTGGCCCTCTAGGATGTTGGCCTGCTCGGGGTCTATGGACTGTATGTATTTGCGGTATTTGGCATCCAATTGATCGTAGGCCAGGGTGGGCAGTTGATTGAGGACACTGTCAATGTCGTTTTGCGTCCAGATGGGCTGTTGGTCAGTTGTCCAATCATACCAAGTCTCGGCGAGGTATTCCCCTGCAGGGGTGTAGGTCCAGCCCAGGTAAAGCAGAGCCAGGCCCAGAAAGATGTGTGTTCCTTTTTTTAGCATACAAACCGGTCTTGCGTAGTCCTTGTGTGGGTAAACAGGTTCGTAGATTGGGTGTACGGATCAACGAATGAGGCAATCGACATCTTGTCCAAATCAGTGATGAAAACGCTTTTGTTCGGCCATTGCAAAGGGGCGATCAAATTACTGCTTTTTCCAGTCAACTCAAAGCAAAATGTCAACTCACCCAAAGCATTGTTGCTGGGCGAAATAGGTTTGATTCGATGAGTTGTTTGGTGTTTTTGGCTGTCGTGTCGAAAACGTGCAATCAGGAGTTATCAGCAGAACATTAATTTACCAAAAATATTGCAAACAGGTTGGGTTTTCTCAAAGGAATGTCACTTTTTGATTCCTAACAATGAAAATTCTTCTTATTTCTTGGCACTGCCAGGACGGCCAATGGTGTCGGAGATGCTGGTTCCCTTCTTGGGCGCTTCTTCCTTGGGGAGCAGACTGCGAGGATCGAGGGTTTGCATGTCGTCAGTAGAGAACTCTCTTTCGGGCGAGATGGAAAAGCGGTAAGACAACTGGTGGATCGGCTCTTTGTCCATCAGAAGCTGTACCCAAGCCAACCTGTGCGAGCGCACAACAGGACCGGCCAATATGTAGTAATCATCGTGTGGAAACTTCTTCAACTCCATGGGCAAACCCATTTCTGTCTTGAAGAAAAAGTGAAAGTACCCGTCGACCAGGACATTTTCGAAGCCCAAGCGGATCAACAAGCGCTTCCAACGATTGCTGGGACTGGAAGATCGATTTTGGCTGCCAATGGCTTCTCCGGTCAGAACACTTTGCAAACTGCCAACAGGAAAAATCCATTGCAGAGACTGACGCGGGCCTCTTTTGTAGGCAAAACAAGTCCCGTGATCCTCCTGCTTTTTCTTGTTGAAATGAAAAATGGTAACAACATTCTCGATGCAATACAATTCGATGGGAATGTCGGTGGAAAGATTGATCAGACTGCAGGACTGTGCCGGGTGGTCCAACAACCAGGCTTCCAAATCTTGAGAAGAAGTACTGTGAATGAATTTGCCAGACAGATTTTTGTGCGCCACATTCTTGGGATCATAAATGCAAATCCAGTCTACTTTTGGTGCGAATAGGTTGCTCAGCAGATGTATGTCCTTCAAGTCAATTTTTCCCTTCATGAGATCAGCAATTTGTTTGCATACTGCAAACATTGTGCCCTCTCCCCTAACGAATCATGACACCCTTTTTGCCCAGGAAGGGAATGAGGGTGAAATTCATCTTCTCCAGGCTTCCAGTTACGAAGATGTATTTCTTGTCGTACATGTATCCATCGTAGGTAAAACTGACCCAATATTCGTTGGTCAAGGAAAAAACAGTGGGAGAAATCGGTTCGATTTGCTTGATTTCCAGGGGGGCAATTTGCTCAAAAAAGTGACGCAAAACGGAGGTCTTGATTTCTTTTCCATCCAGCTTGCCATAGCCAGAGGATTTGATCAGCACGCTGTCAATGGGTTCTTCCTTCAGGTTGATGATGTAGCTGTTCCACAGGTCGCCATCTTCGTCGGAAGGGACGATGGCAATGGCAACATCTTCGACCTTATACTGAGGAATGTCCTTTTTCATATTGATTGTTGTATACGATTTCGAATTGAAATAAGTTCGCAAAATGCCGGATGATCTTTTGCTTTACCTCCTCCATGTCAATTTTCCGGCCCAATTCCAGTTCCATGGAGGTAACGGCCATGTCTGCTTCGTTGATGCCGCAGGGGACGATGTGGTGAAAATGCCCCAAGTTGGTATTGACGTTGAGCGCAAAGCCGTGCATGCTCACCCAACGACTCATGTGTACACCGATGGCGCAAATCTTCC
Source organism: Bacteroidota bacterium (assembly GCA_039821145.1). GTDB lineage: Bacteria > Bacteroidota > Bacteroidia > Chitinophagales > Saprospiraceae > JBCCSZ01. The sequence continues at coordinate 74,050 of JBCBOS010000013.1, forward strand.
GGTAGGGCAACACATCCGTTTTGGCCAGCCACACTCCCGTGTACCCTTCCTTTCGGATGGTTTCCAGTCCGTATTCTGCCAAGGTGCGCATGATGGCCTCTTCGATGTAGCGAACGTATTTGTGAATGTCGTTGAAAAAGCGATCCAGGTCAAAAATCGGGTAGCCAACGACCTGGCCGGGACCGTGATAGGTGATGTCTCCTCCTCGATTGATCTTGAAAAACTCAAATCCCTTCTCCTCCAACTCCTTCTGATTGAGCAGCAAATGGCTGGCAGAACCGCTCTTGCCGAGGGTGTAAACAGGCAAATGTTCGCAAAACAAGAAGTGATGAGGGGGTATTTGATAAGATTCATCATCAGGGGATAACTTCCTGTTGGCCAACTTGATGCCTACCGTATCCTGAAGCAATTGTTGCTGGTAATCCCACGCTTCCTTGTAGCGAATCTTTCCGAGGTCTTCGACCGACACTTTTTCCATAAGATAAAAATAAGGCATTGTAAAGTTATACTGGCTATTTTCTTCTGAGTTTCGTAAATTGTAGGGCGCTTAGGCGCCTTAAATCAGACTCATGAAAAAGACGAACCTACTTACCATCATGGTAATGCTTTGGGCTGTCAGTTTGTTCTCCCAAACGGCTCCCAACTTTACCATCACCGCCGCCGACGGCCAGACCTACCAACTGCACGAAGACTTTCTCCAAGAGGGAAAAACCGTCCTCCTCAAGATATTTTTCACTTCCTGTCCCTTTTGCATCAGCATCGCTCCGCAAACGGAAGTTCTCTACCAGGAGTGGGGAGCGGGTCAGCAGGATGTGGAATTCATTGCGCTGAGCGATAAGTCCTTCGACGACAATCAGGATGTGGCCGATTTTGAGGAGCGTTTTGGACTGACCTACCTGGGAGCTGGTTCGGATGGCGGGGCACTGGAGGCGCTGGTTCCCTACAAAGACGGGCGATTCGGGCCTTTCTTTGGCACCCCGACCTTCGTGGTCATCGCTCCAGATGGTACGGTCAACTTCAACATTCGTGGCAACAACAATCCAGCTACGATTCAATTGCTGGACGAAGCCATCGCTGCTACGGGTGCCCGAAAGCCCAGTCCTCCCAGCACCTACAACATCAACGGCAGGGTGGTAACAGAGGCTGGCAATCCCATCGATGGGGTGCAAATTACCATTGGGGGCAACATTGCTTCTCAGACCACATCCGGAAACGGACAATTCAGCTTTGAAGACATTTCTGAAACCACTGATGTGTCTCTCCAACTGGACAAAACAGGCAATCCACTGGCAGGCGTTTCCACCTACGATTTGGTGCTGACTTCCAAACACATCCTCGGCATAGAGCCCTTCTCCTCCCCCTACCGCCATCTGGCTGCCGACGTCAACGGTTCTGGCGATGTAACAGCCTTCGACATGGTGGACATTCGCAAGCTCATCCTGGGTCTCAACAGCGAATTCGCCGATGGCAAAGTGTGGCGTTTTGTTCCAGAATGTGTGGAATTTCCCAATCCCAACCGCCCCTTTGAAAATGTGGTCGATACCTGTAGCCCTCAGGGATTGTTGCAGCGGGACTACAATGATTTTGACATCATTGGGGTTCGTTTGGGGGATGTCAGTTCTCGTGGTGTCATCGAGCAAGGAGGAAGTCAGACGCGACAGGAAAAAGAGACATGGCCTCTTCGATTGGAATCGGAAACTGCTCCAGGGGCATACCAACTTCGGGTGGCTGTCAAGGCAGGCGCATTCAGAGATCTCATCGCCTGTCAATTCGGCCTCAAGTGGTCGCCAGAGGATTGGAGTTTCAAAGGCATTGAATGGAATACGGAGGCAGACGCCATTCCCATCCAAAGAGACCAATTCAACATTACGGAGGAATACGACATGGGAAGGCTGATGGTGGCATGGCATGACGTGGAAGCGCGAGAAGTCAAGGAAGGTACCGCATTGTTCTATCTACATTTCAGTTCTATGTATGACTCTGCCCCAACATTCGGTTCAAATTATCCGGTCCAACTCGATCCATCCATTGCGCCAGCCCTCGCCTATCGAGAAAATGGGCAAGCCCTCGACATCCAGCTTCAGCAAAGTCAAACGAGCAATTCCATGATCCTGTCACTCTTCCCCAACCCCACCAGTGACATGCTGCATATACGCTTTTGTCTTCCCATTCCACAACAAACTGAGGTCAGCATCTTCGATGATACTGGGCGAGAAATCAAACAAATTTATTCAGGTATGGCGAGAAGTTTTTGGAACCAACTCAACTTTTCGATCAAAGAAATCCCGGCTGGCCAGTACAGTATTCGCATTCGAAATGAACTAGGTAGCCAAATCAGACGTTTACAGATCATACATTAAGTCCGTACAAGCACGTAAGCGCACAACAGAGCGTAGAAAACAAAGCTACTAATGACAAGTCCCCACTGCTAATCGCAAGCCATTTGACTATGGATGGACCAATTCGTATGGTTCTCATCCTCTAAGGTCCTGTTACTTTACAATTCTTTTGACACTCAATAAGTTGATGGCGTTTCGGCTCAGGCCTTCGACATCCTTTTGAGCAAACAAGGCTGTTTCGTCGTAAAATAGAAATATTACCGGTGCCTCCTCGACTAAGATTTGATCCATTCGTTGGTACAAATCGTAACGGATGCTATCATTATTTTCATTTAGAGCCTGCTCATATAGCCTGTCGAATGCAGCGTCCGAAAAATGGGTATAGTTGGGAGGTGCCGGGTTTTTTCCATAAAATACGGTCAGAAAACTCTCTGCATCTGGATAATCGGCAATCCAGGAAGCTCGAAAAAACGGGGCCTGGCCCTTTCTCATCATGGCCCGCAAAGTGGCGGATTCCAACATGTCAATTTTTACCTGCACCCCCAGATCCTCCCACTGCCGGGCCACGAAGGTGCAGATGTCTAAATAATCCTTGTTGGTCAACAGACTGATCTCTGGCATCCCCTCCCCATTGGGATGGCCCGCCTCGGCCAGCAATTGGCGCGCCTTTTCGGGCTGGTAGCTGTAACCAGGTACCTTAGCAGCATCAAAAGAAGGCAAGCCCAGGGGGGTAAAACCCGAATTGGCGGCCTTGCCCACACTGTTTCGCAGGCTCAACAACATCTGCTGGCGGTCAAAGCCATAGTTGAGTGCTTGCCGGACTTTTTTGTTTTTCAAGGGAAAATCCTCATCCTCATTGGCCATGTTGATGCCCAGGTATTCGGTATTGAGGTAAGGACTCTTCAAGAATTGAAGTCGGTCCTTTTGCTTGGGCTGAAGCTGCCCTTCAGACGTAAGCAGCTCGTTGGCATAAGAAGATTCCAAACCAGAGATGAAGTCAATTTTGCCCCCGATCAACTCCAAAAATGCCGTCATCCGGTCTCCGATGAAACTCACTCGGATGCCATCGGCCAGGGGCAATGCACGTCCATCCGACTGCTCAAAATACTGTTCGTTGGGCAGTAAAAACAAGGCCTGGTTCTCCAACCAACGCTTGAATCGAAACGGCCCAGTCCCCACCGGATTGTTGCGAAACCCCTTGCCGTAGCCCTCCACTGCCTCCCTCGGCACCACCGAACAATACTGCATGCTCAAAATCCCCAACATCGGCCGAAAGGGCTTCAACAACCGGAGCTGAAAGGTGGAATCATTCAAGGCCACAAAAGGACTGTCGCGTTCGATTTTGCCCCGAAACAACCAGGAACCAGGGGAATTGACCGTCGTGTCGATGATTCGCCCCAGGCTGTACACCACATCCTCTGCCGTCATCAGCCGACCCTTTCCATCGGGAAAAACCTCGTTGTCGTGAAACTGCACATCCGTCCGCAATCGGAAGGTGTAACGAGTGCCATCCTCCGAAATGTCCCAGGACCGCGCCAGGCAAGGCCGCACATTCAAGCCCTCATCCAACTGCACCAACCCATTGTACAAATGATCGACTGCCCAGATGTTGTTTTGGCTCTTGGCAAAGGCAGGGTCTAAGGAGGTGATGTTGTTGGGCTGATTGTAGTGAAACACCTTTGGCTTGGGACCAGAGGGGGCATCGTCTGTACAGGCATACAACAGCAAGGCAAACAGCAAAAGCAGTGATGTGAATCTCATGGACAAATATTTGGCATACAGGCCGAAAATAGAGAAATTTCTCCGAATCCGGGATTTCCCTGCCCCAAAGCCAACAAATGCTTGACCGGAACTGTTGGGCTATCGATTTTCACCTGGCTTTTACAAAACACGCCCCTATGAAATCAAGCACCCATGCCCTCTGCCTCCTGCTGTTTTTGCTCTTTTCCGCCTGTGGTACTGAATCGCCCCAACAAAGCGAAAAGAATGATGTCGCTGCAGCAGCTCCCTCCCCACCCACGCTGGAAGTTGTTGCCGAAATGGACATCAATCCCGGCAATGTGTCGGTCTCTTCTACAGGAAAAGTCTTTACCAGCATCCACCCCATGCGCGCCACCGACCTTCAACTGGTCGAATTGACGGGCCCAAAGAGCTATGCCGCCTTCCCCAATGCCGAATTCCAGTCCAGTCCAGACAACAAGTCCGACGAGCGATTTGATACGCCACTTGGCACCCTGTTCGATGGCAAAGACCGACTCTGGGTCATAGATCCCGGACTCAACATTGGCAAGACACGCGTATTTGCTTTTGACATCAACAACCGCAAACAGTTGATGCGCTTCGATGTACCAGCAGAACTTGCCCCCAGCACCAGCTTTGTCCAAGACATTGCGGTGGACGATCAAAACGGCTGGGTGTATTTGGCTGATTTTGGAAATCCGGGCATCATCGCCATCAATTTGGCCGGCGGAAGCTTTCGAAAGTTGACCCACCTACCGAGCATGCAATCGGAAGACATCGACATGATCGTAGATGGAAAGGCACAGCTGTTCAATGGCGCTCCTGCCCGCATCGGTCTCAATCCCATTACCTTGTCTGCCGACGGAGAGCAATTGTACTATGGAGCCATGAATGGAACAAAATGGTACGGACTGTCCACCAAGCCCATTCGGGAAGGCAAGGAAGATGCCGACATTTTGGCCACCTTGACAACGGCTGGTCCCAAACCCATCTCTGACGGAGCGGCCACAGATTCCAAGGGCAACCACTACTTTACCAACCTGGCCAACAACAGCATCGACAGATTGGATGCAGAAGGGAACTTGCAGACATTGGTGAAAGACCCAAGACTCGATTGGCCGGACAATGTTCGGCTGCTGAACGATGAATGGCTCTACATTGCTGTCAACCAACTGCACAAAACCTCGGCATTTACAGGGGATGCCGATCTTGGGAAGCCTCCCTATCTGATCATGCGTGTCAAGTTGTAAGTTTTGTAGACTTAAGGCGCCACTTACTGACCTGGGCAGGCCAAGCTGGTAGGTAGTACCACAGGGCCAAGGGCACCAAAAAGTGCGGAAAGCGGAAGATCATCTCATGGGTCCACGCCAAGAGGGCTTCGGAAGCAAATTCGAAGTGAAAATGGGCCCACACCCTGGCCAGTGCCGTGAGCAAGCCCCAAAGGCTGGCGTACAAAAGGAAAGGCGACCAGCGATGGCGAGGCAACAGCAACAAGGCTGCCGAGAGGATGAAATCAAGGGCCCCGGCAGCATTCAAAAAGTGAATGGCAGTGTCTTCTGAGACCGGCAAGATGTTGATTGTCATGCCCACAAACAAGCCGGGACGAGGATAGAAGTTAACTGCATACAGGCCATGGCAGGTGAATGTCAAGGCAATGGCCCATGCCATCCATCGCATCAGAGAAGGGCTCAGCTTTTGCTGTCGATGCAACAACCAAAGGAAGACAGGGGTGGTAAATTGCAAGGAATATTCAAAAAACTGCCCGACAGAAAAGAATTTTTCCTTACAATACAAGAGCGATAGGAAAACGAGACCAAGGCTCCCCAAGAGCAGGAAGTGGCTGCAGAAAGACGGCAGACGGTGCAGCAAGAGGGCCACCAGACCGCAGAGAAGGTACAGCAGACCAAAGCCCATGATCAACTGATTGATGCTTTGGTCGATGTCTGGATGGGTGATGTAAGTTTGCCAATCCATGCCCAACAGACTCTGGACCGGACCACTCATCCACTCTTCGTCCCACAAAAGCGCTCGAAAGGGAGCATCCCAATAGAGATGCTGAAAGGCACGGCCCCAAAACACAGCAATGGTCCCCAGCTGGAGAAGTTGGAATACAGTTTGAAATCGGTTTGTGTCATGGGAGGCCGCGATCATATGACAAAAATAAAAAATATAATATAAAAAATCATTTCACTTCATCATAAAATACCCAAATCGCCAATACATGAGTTTCATCAGCGTCTACATCACCTTTCCAACCGAGGTTGCCGCCAAAAAAATCACTTCCTACTTGATTCAGCAACGATATGTGGCCTGTGCCAACATCTTTCCCATCACGAGTGCCTACTGGTGGAAGTCGGCCGTGCAAAACGAGAAGGAATGGGTGGGCATCGTGAAGACCAGCCACGCAAAGTGGGACGCCTTGGTGACCACCGTGGAGGACATCCACCCCTATGATGTGCCTTGCATCATGCGCCAGGAGGTGCAGGCCAATGCAGCTTATGAGAAGTGGATTGAGGCATGCGTGCGGGACCAGCCGAAGGAGGGGTAAAACCGACAACAAAAAGTACAAAGCATATGATGTTTCTAAGAAATGCCTTTTTTCTGATCATTGCCATGGTCTTGGCCACCATAGGCATAAAGTTTTGCGGGTATGGTCTCTTGGTTTCTTTGCAGGGAAACTCTTTGTATGAATTGCCTCTGTCCGAGGTCGGTCCGGAAGCGCTCAACACTCATAGGTACATCAAAATCACTGGTGCCCGATCTGTCAACCCACTTGTGCTGAGAAACAAGGCTGGCGTCCCAACTGCTTACATCTACCCACTGCTCGACACCGCCTCGACCAAGGACGGCCCACCTGTTTGCAAAATTCTTCTTGAATCAAAAGAGAGGATCACCGATTGGGACAAACGAGAGATGAAGGGTTTTTTGAAGCCTTACTTGTACAAAATTGATGCGGCACACATTCAGTACTTCAACACGCGAAACATTCCCATTGATCCGGATGCCTACTATCTGCGCCTCGACATGAAACCTATGAAATGGTATCAGTACTTGCCCCTGCTGGCATTGGCAATTTGGTTTCTCTACAAATCGGGACGTGCCATCGGGATTGGCATCCAAAATAAGTACTATCCCAAAGACGACGAGCGAAGAGGAGTAGAATCCACGGAACCCTAGTCCTACTCTGCATTGGTATCCGCCTTTTTGGAGGCAAACATGAGAAATGCCTTCAGAAAATCGTCCAAATCGCCATTCAAGACAGCATCTGTATTGGAAGTCTGGTGGTTGGTTCGATGGTCTTTCACCCGGCGATCGTCCAGTACATAGGAGCGAATCTGACTCCCCCACTCGATCTTGTTCTTGCCCGCCTCGATTTTGTCCTTTTCCGCACTCTGCTTGGCAATTTCAATCTCGTACAGGCGGCTTCGCAGCATTTGCATGGCCTTTTCGCGGTTGAGGTGTTGGGAGCGCTCTTGCTGGCATTCTACGACCACACCGGATGGCAAATGGCGAAGTCGGACGGCGGATTCTGTCTTGTTGACGTGCTGCCCCCCCGCACCACTGGCCCGAAAGGTATCCCACTCGATGTCGGCGGGATTGACGTCGATTTCGATGCTGTCGTCCACCATCGGATGGACAAAAACGGAAGAAAAAGAGGTTTGTCGCTTGCCCTGGGCATTGAAGGGGCTGATGCGCACCAGTCGATGAACGCCATTTTCTCCCTTGAGGTAGCCAAAGGCAAAAGGGCCTTCGATTTCAATGGAGGCAGACTTGATCCCAGCCACATCTCCGTCCTGGCGGTTGAGTTCCGACCATTTGAAGTTGTTTTTCTCTGCCCACATGGTGTACATGCGCAACAACATCTGCGACCAATCACAGCTTTCGGTTCCACCCGCCCCTGCATTGATCTGCAAGATGCAGCTCATTTCGTCTTCCGGCTTGTCCAGGGTGGTTTTGAATTCCAGGCCTTCGATGAAGCTCAGACTGGCGTTGTATTTTTCCTCCACCTCTTCTTCGGTGGCTTCTCCTTCCTTTTGAAATTCGTACAGCACCTCCAAATCATCGACCATGGTCTCGGATTCCTCGTAGACCTTTACTTGGGTTTCGTTGATTTTCAGTGCCTTGAGAACGGATTGTGCCCTGCTTTGGTCCGACCAAAAATCAGGGTCCATCGTGAGTTGCTTTTGCTCTTCTATTTTCGAAATTCGTTCATCGACGTCAAAGATACCTCCTCAGAGATACCAGACGCTCTCTCAAATCCTTGAGTTGCTCAATCGTCATGGCATAAAAGTAACCGGGTCGTTGCAGACAGCCGGAAATTTGGTGAAAAAATTTTTGAGGCCACAAATATAGACAAAATGACCGCATAGAGGTGCCAGCCGACAAATTAAATGGCCGATTTTATTGGAAGCTGGCACGTGAATGGTTTATCTTTCCTATGAATTGTGAATTGTCAAACAGCTCATGAGGAAACGCAACTTGCGAAGATTTTACAACCTGATTCTACTTCTGTTACTTTGGTGCTCGTTCGATGGCTCAACCGTCTACGGCCAAGCTCTGGAACACGTACAAGGGGAGCTGTTGATCCAGTTGGAAAAGGGCCTTTCTCCTGCTGAGTTCAACGACCGCCTTCAGAACAATCGCACCGCAGCACGGCTGCAAATCCACAAAGCCATCAGTCCAAGCCAAAACATCTGGCGACTCTCCTTTGACCACAACCAAATCAACGAATACGATCTATTGGCCCACATTCAGGGCCTTGCTGGCGTCCATTTGGCCCAGTTCAACCACCTGGTCCACGACCGAATGGAACCCAATGACCAGTTTTTCTCCCAACAATGGCAGTTGCAAAGCAATTCCAACCCCTTGTCTCATCTGCACATCGACCCAGTATGGGATCGGACCGTCGGTGGCACCACGCCCTACGGAGACAGCATTGTGTTGTGTATTCTCGACTCGGGATTCGACGCCCTGCATGGAGATTTGCTCCCCAATATTTATCGAAACCAAAGAGAAATCCCCAACAATGACATAGACGACGATGGCAATGGGTACGTGGACGACTACTGGGGATGGAATGTGGTGAGCCAAAGCGATGCCATCGGGAGCGGCGGCCCTGGAACCGCTCACGGAACGGCCGTCAGTGGCATCTGCGGAGCCCTTGGCGACAATCTGACCGGAATTTGTGGCATCAATTGGAAGTTGCAGATGATGCTGGTGGTCAGAGGATATACGGAAGCTCAAATCATCCAAGCCTATGAGTATCCTTTGAAAATGCGCAGGCTGTACAATCAGACCAAGGGCGAACAAGGGGCCTTTGTGGTAGCGACCAACGCCAGCTGGGGATTGGATGACAAGATGGCCTCTGAGGCACCGCTTTGGTGTGCTTTGTACGACAGCCTAGGGACCGAGGGCATCCTCAACGTAGGAGCCACTACCAATCGCAATGTCGACATTGACGTAAATGGAGATTTGCCAACGAGCTGCGGATCGAGCTACCTGATCGGTGTCACCAACATCAACCAAGATGGACAAAAGGTCTCCGATGCTGGCTACAGCGATCAACACATCGACTTGGGGACCTTCGGGAAAGACATCTTCACCACCTTGAGCAACAACAGCTATGGCCTGTTCAGCGGAACATCTGCCTCCGCTCCTCATGTCACCGCCGCCATCGGACTTCTGTACGCCACCCCCTGCCCGACCCTGTCGGAGTTGGCCCGCATCGACCCACCTGCTGCTGCCCTTGCTGCCCGTTCGTATCTGCTCCGGGGCGCTCGCCCCAATCCGCAACTGGCTGGCCTGACTGTCAGAGCCAGTCAACTCGACATCAATGGCAGTGTGGAAGAATTGATCAACAATTGCAATCTATCGGAATGCTACAATCCTTATGGACTGCAAATCACAGACATTGACAGAGACGGCGCAAGTGTCCGATGGGCGCAAGTGGATGTGGTCCAAGGGGTAGACCTGCGCTACAGGGTCAGAGGGGGACTCAATTGGACGGTGCTGGAAAACGTTTCCTCCGGTCTGCGGTTGGAACGCTTAAACGCTTGCACAAATTACGAACTGCAATGCCGATCCTATTGTGGAACCGGAAGCAATGATTTCAGCCGAAGCTACTACTTCAAGACGGCAGAATGTTGTGAGTCACCGACACAGGTCGTCATTCGCTACGTGGGAGAAAACAGCGCCGACATTCGTTGGAATCGCAGTCGAAATGCCATCGACTACCAATTGGAATACAGAGCCATCGGGCAACAAGATTGGATCATTCGAACGGCTCAAGACACGAGCTTTCTGCTGGACCGACTGCCTCCATGCCGAGGCTATGAATGCCGCGTCAAAACCCGTTGCATCGCCAATTCTCCCACTGCTTATTCTCCCATTGCCAACTTTCAGACCTTGGGATGTGGTTCTTGTACCGACAATCGGTACTGTGTCAGTGGCGTGGTGAGTTCCAACAACAACATTTGGATCAAGAAGGTCAGTGCCCAAGGGATGGTCAACCGTTCCTCTCGAAACGATACGGGCTATGAAGACCATACCGATCAAAGCACCAGCATGTATCCGGGTTATGCCCATGAGATAGAGGTAGAAGTGGAAGCGCCCTTCCAAATTCTGTCCCCCAAATTGATGATCTGGATCGACCTCAACCAGGATGGTCTCTTCGACGATGACAAAGAACTTTTGCTCAGCAAGCAACTCACCCAGGCCACGTCCAAACATCTGTTGAGCCTTCCACTGGGAATTCCCATTGGCAACACCCGCATGCGCATGGCGCTAAGGGATGCGCCCTATCCCCCTTGTGGCATCCGGGGCATCGTAGGCGAGGTAGAAGACTATTGCGTCGACTTCATCACATCAGAGGAATGTCTGGAGCCCGTAAATCTGACCGTCACCCAACGACAAGACAATTTGTTGCTGCGCTGGAACAACGGCAACAAGGTGGTGCATTCCACCATTAGATACCGCCCATTGGACAGTGAAGAGTGGACCTACGCCAATGTTTTTCAGGCAGAGCCTTTTTTCGAATTTCAAAACCTATTGGATTGTCGGCAGTACGTTTGCCAAGTCTCCTCCTTTTGCTGGGATTTGCAGAGCAGTCCCTATTCTGAAGAATTGTACTTCCAAACCAAGGGCTGTGGAGCTTGTCTGGATTTGCCCTATTGTGCAACGGCGGGAGATGCCTCTTTTGAATGGATTGAATCGGTGCGCATCCAAAGTATCGAAAAGCAATCGGGCAACAACAGTGGATACGCCTCTTTCAACGATGCGCCTGTCGACCTACTGAAGGGAGACAATCTACGTGTCAACCTGGAAGCGGGATGGAGAGATGATCCCGAGCAAATTTTGTTTTCGGTTTGGATTGATTTTGACCAAAATGGACGCTTTGACAATTCGCAAGAGTTGGTCTACCAAGGTTTGTCGTATGGTGGCGTCATCGAAGGCAATTGCTCCATTCCAGAAGAGGCCATCACGGGTTCTACCAAGTTGCGAATCAGGGCCCAAAGCAATACCAACCCACCCAATCCCTGCCAGAAAGATTATTTTGGAGAAACCGAAGACCACTGCATCAACATCATTGACTCTGTCGAACAGGTTTGCAGTCTCCCCACCTCTTCGGATGCAACTGTTGGATGGGATGGCAGTGTGCAATTCGCTTGGCAGACGACGGTCAATGCCCATTCCTATGAATTGCGCTACCGCCCCTGGACAAGTGACGATGCCAATTCTTGGACCTCCATCTTTACCAGCAACCGCTCTTTGTTGGTCAAGGACGTGGAGGAGTGTGTGAGATACGAATGGCAGTTGCGGTCCATTTGCCAAACTGGCCTAGGCGAATTTTCTGCCAGTCAATATTTTGAAAATTGTCAGATCACTTCTACCGAACAGCCAAAGGGGCCAAGCTCTCTTCTTCTCTACCCCAACCCTTGTGTCGATCATTTCCGCTTGCGAAATTCGGAAGACATCCTAGAACTGGAATTGTACCGACCCGATGGTCAGTTGGTTCGAAGGATGGGCCGTCTATCGCCAGGGCAGGCCGTTGATGTGGGGCAACTTTCGGCGGGTTTGTACTTGCTCCACGCCCGGACTGCTTCGACTTGGCTCAGTGGAAAGTTGCTGAAGTTGTAGCTTTCCAAGTCTTTGCAAGTGCGACTCCAAAAGCAGTCGACCGCTCATTGGAAAGAGCAAGTAGACTCGGTCAAACTACCCACATATTTCCGGTAGCCAACATATGTCCCAAATTTTTCTTACTTTAGTAGATGCAACAAACAAAAAACCGAGGAATTTCCATGCTGACTGTATGGATTTTCCTTTTTGGAAGTTCTTGCCAACCTTTTTCGACTCCTGATTCTCTTCCCATCCACGTCAACCAAATCGGATACTACCCAACGGCGGTCAAAAAGGCCATCCTCCCACAGGCGACAACGGCAAGCATGCTTTTTTTGTTGGATCAAACAAGTGGCGATACCGTGGCCAAAGTTTCACTGAGTGAAGAAATGAGGTGGGACTTGGCTGGGCACAGCGTGCGTGTTGCAGATTTCAGCAGTGTCCAAACTCCTGGAAGGTATTACCTCAAAAGCGATCAAAATCATCAGTCACCTCCTTTTCATATACAAGAGCGCGTCTTGTCAGATGTCCTCAAAGGCTCTGCCAAAGCACTCTATTACCAAAGAGCGTCCAGTGCTCTGCCTCCTGAATACGCAGGGCGCTGGCACCGCCCTTTGGGCCATCCCGATACGGCTTTGTTGTACCATCCGTCTTCTGGCAAAAGCGAAGGCCAGCACATCGCTCCTGGTGGCTGGTACGATGCAGGTGATTTCAACAAATACATCGTCAATGCCTGCTTTCCCATGGGACAGTATTTTAGTTTGTTGGAACAGTATCCCAACTCGCTACCGGATGGCAGTCTCAACATACCGGAAAGCGACAACGAGCAAAACGATCTATTGGACGAATTGAAATATTCCTTGGACTGGGCCTTGAGCATGCAAGACGAAGACGGTGGGCTTTTTCACAAATTGACCACCAAGAAGTTCGAAGGCGTCAAAATGCCACATGAGGCGGTCGAACAACGCTACATCGTCGGCAAGGGAACCACTGCTACGCTGAACTTTGCAGCGGCCAGCGCGCAGGCCTATCGCCTCTTTCTGGGCCTTGATCCTCCCTATGCCAGTCGATGTCTGCAAGCGGCCGAACGAGCGTGGGCATGGGCCGTCCAACATCCGGCCGTCGCCTACCAAAACCCAGAGGACATCCAGACGGGGGAGTATGGTGACAAAAACTTTACTGACGAATGGTTTTGGGCAGCGGCAGAGTTGTTTGTCAGCACCGGAAGTACCTCCTACCGAGATACGCTGCTCGCCCACATTCCAAGGGTTCGTCTGACCGGTCCGTCTGGCTGGAATCAATACATGTCCAACCTGGCTGCCTTCCGCCTGTTGCAACGCGAGCTGGACTTGCCGCGAGAAGCCAAAGAACTGCTGAGAGAAAAGTTGTTTGCCGAGGCAAACCGCCTGGTGGAGACGAGCAAGACCAATGACTACTTCCAACCTGTGCTGCGATTTAAATGGGGCTCCAATAGTGATGTGCTGAATGCTGCCATGTTTCTGGCCAATGCGCATCGCATCTCCCCCAATCCCGCCTATTTGTCGGCCATACAAGAAATGGTGGACTACATCCTGGGCAAAAACCCATTGGGCATTTGTTTTGTCACGGGCTATGGAACCCATTCGCCCATGCACATTCACCACCGCCAGAGCATGGCCGACGGCATTGAAGATCCAGTGCCAGGACTGCTTTCTGGTGGCCCAAATATTCACCAACAGGACACTTCTGACGGAACCGTCTACCCGGCCGATGTGTCTCCCATGACCAGTTGGGTCGATCACTCTTCCAGCTATGCCAGCAATGAGATTTGTTTGAACTGGAACGCGCCATTGACCTATGTCTTGGGATTCTTGGAGGCGCAAACATCAGAAAGCAACTAATTTTTGAACAGAGCAGCATAGGCCAAGAACAGTCCGGGAATCAGTCCAAGCAAAGCAATCAAGATCAATTGGATCAGCTGTAGGAAACCTCTTTGTTGGTTCCTGCGCAGGGCGTACAACCAGGTAAAAATCAGGAGCAGGTAACATTCTCCGTAGATCAATGCCATGAAAAGAATCCCCATGAGATTTCCACAGATGACCTCTTCAGGATAATCTCTCACAAACTCCACATTTCTGCGAAATTGCATCAGGAAACCAAGTGGAATGAGGACCAAAATGGCAGTCATCATCCAAAAGACCACTAGGTAAAACACTCGATTGAATTGCTCCATGCATTGGGGATTTCGTCAACGGTCATCACACCAACAAAGATGCCTCGGCAAGCATTTTTGGTGGCTTGGCAATTGATTCCCGGCCAAAAACCTTGTAAAATACCCAAACAACCCTTCCTTGTACCAAGATCATTCCCCCGACAATGCTCATCTTTGCAAAGACACAGCATTTCTTCTCACCATTCCATTCGATGGATGTCGACCAAGCATGTATGAAAGAATTTGAATCCATCAACAAAGCTTACAATGATGTCTTCTCTGCCGGGGGATTGAGCATCGGCATCGTAGTGCCCATCGAGCAGTATGGGTCGGGACCGGTTCCCAGCATGACAGATCACTTGCAACGAGTGCGTCAGGTCGATCGTCTGGGCTTCAAGGCTTTGTGGGTCCGGGACATCCCCCTGAACGTTCCTTCCTTTGGAGATGCGGGCCAAACCTTTGATCCATTTACCTACCTGGGATATCTGGCTGGACAGACGGAAAACATTGCACTTGGCGTTGCCAGCATTGCCTTGCCCCTGCACCACCCAGCCCATGTCGCCAAGTCTGCCGCCAGCATCGACCAACTGTCCAATGGCCGCCTCTTGCTGGGGGTGGCATCGGGTGACCGCTTCGAGGAATATCCCGCATTGGGTTTTGACTTTCAGGAAAGAGGCGAGTACTTTCGCGCTGCTTTTGAGTACATCCGCACAGCTGCAGAAAGCTTTCCGACCTTGGCCAACAATTCCTATGGAGAGCTCCCTGGCACGGCAGACTTTTTGCCCAAACCAACGGCCCACAAAATTCCGATGCTGATCACAGGCCACAGTCGGCAATCTCTGGTTTGGAACGCCGTCCATGCCGATGGATGGATGAACTATCCCCGCAATTTGCCCCACCAACAAGAAAGCATCCGACAGTGGCGGGCATTGATGAGTGAGCAGTCATTTGGCAAGCCATTTATGCAGCCTCTCTACGTGATGTTGTCAGACAGAGCAGATGCCAAGCCACAGGCCATCCCCCTTGGATTCCGAATTGGGATCAAGTACCTGGCAGATTATTTTCATCAGCTTCGCGAGATTGGCGTCAACCACGTGGCCATCAATTTGCGTTTTCAGCAAGGCGAGCTGGACAAGGCATTGGAGCAATTGGCAGAAGAATTGTTTCCCATTTTTCACCATACACAAAAAGAAACACTCAGCGCATGAAAAAGAGCATATTGATCACAGGAAGTACAGATGGCATTGGAAAGTTGGCAGCCATCAACTTGGCCAAAGACGGATACAGCGTTTCTCTTCACGGGCGAAATCAAGACAAGTTGGACAAGACCATCGCAGAGGTCAAACAACTCTCGGGCAGTGAATCCGTTGATGGATTTGTCGCCGACTTCTCCGATCTGGCCTCTGTTCAGAAGATGGCCTCTCAGGTCAAAGAACGCATGGAGATTCTGGATGTCTTGGTCAATAATGCCGGTGTCTTCAACAGTGCCAAAGCGAGCAATGCAGAAGGAATGGACATGCGGTTTGTGGTCAACTATTTGGCGCCCTATCTTCTGACCCGCGAACTGCTGCCCCTGCTGGCCCCATCTGCCCAGGCCCGCATCATCAACCTCAGTTCAGCAGCCCAATCCCCTGTATCCATTCCCGCCCTGCGTGCCCAACAATCCATCGCTGTGCGCGAAGCCTATGCCCAAAGCAAACTGGCCCTGACCATGTGGAGTTTCCACCTTGCCGACCAGCAGCCTAATGCAACCGTCATCGCCCTCAACCCCGGTTCTCTGCTGAATACCAAAATGGTCCGAGAAGCATTTGGCCGACATTGGTCATCTGCCGACAAGGGAGCAGAAATTATTTGTACCTTAGCCACCTTAGAAAGCTATGCCGACAAAAGCAAAACCTACTTCGACAACGACCAAGGAAGCTTTGGCCGCGCGCATTCCGATGCGTACGACTCGACAAAAATAGCTGAGCTCATCCGAGTCACTGAAGAATTATTGACCTAAACCGTGTTGAATGACATCCCACAAAGAAACGCAAACGATTGGGCAATTGGAGCCGAGAAAAGGTGGCTATTTTTTTCTAACAATCCATGCGGACGTTGTCAATCAGTTTGAGCACAAACGCAAGACCCGATTCATTTGCAGACTGGAGGACAGTCTTGAGTTTCAGTGTGGTCTGAGTCATTTGGGAGATGGCAACTTCTTCATCATCCTGTCCAAAAAGAATCTCGAAAAAATTGGTAAAAAACTTGATGATTCAATCACATTCGAACTCAGAGAAGATCCCAATCCATTGGGAGTGGACATGCCCGAGGCCCTGGAGGTCTTGCTGGAACAAGATGGCGTCCTCAAGGAAACCTTCCAATCATTGACAGCGGGCAAACAACGAGGGATCATCCACCAAATGAATCGGATCAAAAGCATCGACAAAAAAATATCTAAAGCCATCGAGCTGATCAATACAGCCAACCTACCGAGAAAGAGAAAGTAATGCGACTGTCTCTTTCTGTACCACAACCGTTGGTCGCTTTGCAAAGGCAACAAAAATATCAGTGTAAACGAAACAACGTCCATCAACATGTCACGTACAGAAGCATTGTTCCTGTTCTCCATCCTGCTGTCTTCCTTTTGCCAACTCAACGCCCAGGCCAATTACGTAGATCGATTGGTTCAGTTTTAGGAAAGTCAAACAGGACAAAAAAATCGCCCGTTCGCAAGCAAACGGGCGACGAATCGATATGTTTATGGGTATTCTGTTAGTGTTTTTGTGAAAACACCTGAGTCTGAGTGTCTAGCGTTGGATGACAAACGATCTGCTCAACTTCTCTGCATCTGTTCCTTCTACCGATAGATAGTACACACCGGATGTCAAGTCAGTCAACGGAATCTCGTAGTTCATGCTGCCGTCGGTCTGCAAGCTGCGCAGTCGCTGGCCGAGATTGTTGTAAATGTGCAGCCAAGCTGGTCCTGCCACCCCATAGAGGCGAACATTGAGCTGCTCACTGGCCGGATTGGGGAACAGCAACAAATCTGCCTGGCCATTTTCGTCTTCCAATGCAATGGGCAGAGAGGGCTTTTCCATCCAATTGTGGCCCAGCTCCAGTTGGTAATTTTGCGGGAAATCCCTGGCCTCTTCGATGTCTTCCACTTCCAAGGTCACAGCATCCAAGGTCGCATCCGGTTCATCTGTTGTGCGGTAGTAGGAAGAGCGGACGTTCAATTCGTAGTCCTCCACTTCGCCATAGAAGAAGTCCTCACAAGGATCGGCATAATCTGAATAGTTCATGGAGATGCGCATGCGGGTCCGACCGGGAACGGCGTTGGGTGGAACGGAGATGATGCCCCTGACTGTCAGCTCTGCATCCATCTCTCCGGCCAATTCACCTGTGTCGTTGAAATCCCCATCCTGATTCCAATCCACCCAAATCCGCCAGTAGACGGTCGTGTAGGTGTAGCGGAAGCCAGGGCGCAAATGGATTTGGTAGGCATAGCCCTTGTAGACATCGGTGTACTGATCGGTGTAATCGCCATAGCCGTCGTCTTTGCCAGAGTAGTTTTGGATGCGGCCCATTCGCACATCATCGATCCAGAAATAGTCTGAGTTGGATGCCTTGGACTCACAGTAATTTCCAGTACCTGGGCCATTGCAATGGACAACGACCTTAAAGTTGCAATACTGGTCGTAGCCATCGGGATCTTGCATTTTGTAGCGGATGTGGTGAATGCCTGGCGAGAACCAACTGCCACTTGGTGGCCCATCGACCTGATAAGGCGTGTAGCAGGGCACTTCCATGATGAATTCCCGTTTTTCGTAGCCATACTGGTCGTTCCACTTGCCTCTGTAAGCGGTGTTCTTTCCAAATATCTCCACATAGTGCTGGGCGTTGTTGTAGTTGTTGGGCTGACCATCTATCCAGTTGCTGTAGGTAAAATCATCGCCATTGAGCCATTCCCAGCTACCTTCCTGATTTTCGTCGTGCAAGCCGATGTAGGCCGAAGGTGCTGCCACGATCCCAGCCAGGAAGTCGTTTTCCTCCTCGTCGTTGATGGAGGCGAGGTGCCCACCATTGTCGATGCAGAATTGACGGGCATTGTGCCAGGTCTCCGTGAAATTGGAGCAATAGTACTGATGGCCCTTGTGCGTACCCATGTAGATGAAACCGGGGATGTCTCGTTTGTCCACACAGCCTTGCCCACAGTAGTCAGCCGTCGGAGGGGTCCAATTGACCCTTTTGCCGTTGGTGCCAGGGTCGCAGTAGACGTGGACATCATCCCGACATCTGATCCTAGCAGGGTGGACATGGACCTTGAAGCAACATTCTGCATAATTGCCTTTGTTGTCGCTGGCGCGATAGCAAACTTCTGTGGTTCCCGGATCGAAGTGGCCACCCTTGGGCGGTCCGGATATTTGCTGGATGCGGACATCAGAACAGGGAATCTCCATGATGAACTCCCGATGCTGGTTGTTGTAGTGATCGTTCCACTTGCCAGCGTAGTAAGAGCTGCGGCTGAATATCTCTGCGTAGTGCTGGGCATTGTTGGAGTTGCTGGGCTGGCCAGGTATCCAGTTGGTGTATGTCACAGGCTCTCCGTTGACCCACTGCCAGTTGTCTTCCTGCTGCTCATCGGTCAGTCCAATGAAGGCACTTGGCGTTTGGATGGCTCCTGCAATCCAGGAATTTTCCTGTGCGTCGTTGATCACGGCCAAGTATCCTCCACTGCTTTCGCAAAACTGCTTGGCGTAGGTCCAGCTGGATCGGAAGTTGGAGCAATAATACCGACTGCCGCCATTCTCGCCCATGTAGATGAAACCGTCGATGTAGGGAGCCGGATCGGTGCAACCGCCACTGTAACAAGTACTGGTCACATAGGGTGGACTCCAATTCACATATGCTCCGTTGTATCGACTGTTGCAAGTCACGTACTTGTCTTCCGGGCAATACAGCTGCAAACTGTTGCCAATCACCGTCACATTGAAGGTACAATGTTCTGTATTGCCACAAGCATCGCGGGCTTGGTATCTGACCTCTGTGGTTCCACTTGGGAAAACGCGGCCTGGAGGGAAATTGGAAATGACATTGGGCATGCCTGGACAGTTGTCGGTGACTGTCGGTGGTGTCCAATAGACAGGCGCCTCACAACCCGAAGTGGCCGTTACGGTAATGTCTGCCGGACAATCCCAGAATACGGGCCGGACATCGTCGTGGTTGAAGATGATGGTTTGGGTGGCCTGAGAGGAATTGCCACAGTCGTCGGTGGCCGTCCAGGTTCTGATCTTTCGCTCCCCCTGTCGGCAATCGCCCCAAATCAGTCGATCTTGGGAGGTGAGGTGGACCGTCCCACAATTGTCGCTCACCTGTGGAGTCCCAAAGGGCGGAGCATAACCACAGACATCCTCATCGGCAGGGACAAAGGTAAAATGAGGGGGCACAGTATCGTTGATGGTATACACTTGGTGACAACTGTCTTTGCGACCACAATCGTCGCGAATGATGTAGGTGTATTTGTAGCGTACATTCCGGCAACCACTGCCCGTGATCCGCGGTCCTTCCAGGGACAATTGGTAGCCCAGTTGACAACTGGTGTGGACAGTGGCATCGCCCGGATGTGGATCGATGTCGGACACACAACTCACCGTTTGGTCAGCCGGACAGCTGATGGTGGGGCCGTCGTTGTGGATGGTAAAGCGCTGTTTGCAGGAAGCTGTTCGACCGCAATCATCGGTCACAATGAATTTGTATTCATACACAGTACCGGGACAGTCTGGATCACCCGAAACCAGGGGGCCTTCCAGGGATACGCTGAAGCCAAGAGAACAATCTGTTGTGACGGTTGCCTGGCTGGGATGGACAGAGATGTCTCCCTCACAACTTATGGTGACATCTGCCGGGCAAGAGATGCTGGGCGGATCAGCTTCCAGGACGATTCGCTGAACGCAACTGTCGCGTCGCGATGGAAAGTCTGGATCGATGGCCCGCCAGGTTCTTTCAATGATTTTTTCACCACTGCAATTGCCAGTAGCAACGATGGTGTCTACATAGCCAACGTTGGGAGGCCAGCAATCTTGTGGGAAGGTAGCTGTGGCCATTCCCGTGTAAGAAGGGTTGGTGTTGTCTCCGGGGCAGCCATTGAAGTCGGGTGGACAGTGGATGACTGGGGGGCCGGAGCAGAGTGCATTGGCTTGCAAGTTGGGGTTCCAGCCCAGGAGCAAGAAAAGTCCAACACAAAAAGTAAAAATAGGGTGTCTAGTATTAATCAGAAGCATTGAGTGCAGCTTTTGGGTGAACAAATGAGGGCATGTCATCTGACATCTAATGGTCAGACAATTTTCTATTCTGTTGCAGTCAAATTTGCAGTGTAGGCTTGGGATGGGCTGATCATTCAAGTAGCGTTTTTCGTTTGTTTGCAAAGATCTTCTGTCTCATCTTGTGGATGAGTACTTTCCCAAATACATCCGGTGCTTGTCAGTAGCAGCAGCTTGGTACTCGATCTACGACGCGGATTGCCAATCGTCTACAGTAGATCAGAGAATGTGTTTTTCGACAGGGAGTTCACGGCCTTTGTGCAAGGCCCATGTGGTGCTATCAAGGTTGGAGGCTAACGTACGGCGGGAAGCTTGTGCGATGAAATCCGAGTATCGGAATTGTGCACCTTTTGTCCAAATCAGTTTTTGCTACACAGGCTCACCTTTTGCTGTACCCTCCAAATCTAGTCACTTTTCGCCAATTACAAAAGAAAAGATTAAAAAAAATGATCAACTGAAATGCTGGCCTGCAGATTGTTTGAAGGGACCAGGTAGGTTTTATTCTTCTTGGAGCGATTCGAGCTGTTTGGTCAACTTGGCCACCGATTCTGAGGACAACTCAGCCGTGAGCAAATCAAACTCCTCCCCGATCTTTTTCTCCACCCAAGCTCTGGAGCTTTCATCAAAACGCTTGGTGGGATTTTCCAGGATGGACAACATGGCATCAAAGGATTCTTCATGGGCCGACTGCTGTCCTTCCATCATGGCCACAAACTGTTCTTCCTGGGCTCTCGGTCCCAGAAAGAGAGACATTTCCCGCAAGATCAACAATACCTGATGGGTCAAATGAATTCGGAAATGCTGAATGGCGGCCACCTCTTGCCCAAATCGCTCCTGCCGCTGGTCTGGCTCGATGTACAAGCCAATCAAATCATTGAATACATTGGCGAAGCTGTCCACTTTTTCCAACCGACTTTGCAATGGCAACTGCTTATCGCTGATAACGGCAAGGTGGGCAATGTTGACCAAGTGGGCAAAAACAGCAGCAGAGTGAGGACTGTCCATGCGGGGCAGGCTGAATTTGTCTTCCCCCTGAATGCGTTTCAACAACTTGATGCCTGTTTGGTACTGGCCCCCATTCCACATTTTATCGATGGAGGGCAGTCCCATGCTGGCATAGTCTTCTGTGGGCAGGGAGTTGTCCGGATAGGGAGGCCGATCTTGTGCCAGCAGCCCTGTGGTCCATAGACCAATGATTAGGAGACAGATGTATTTCATGGAGCAGTGGGTTTGGCGGGAAGATAATACATTTCCATAGGCACGGGCGATTTCCAGGCCGCCGTTTTCGGTCATTTGTTGAGATACGAAAATAGGAGAACTGAACTATTTGAAAAAAAATAGGCCCAAGCTGTAGCATTCTTGAGAATACAGGCATCTTTAAAGTGTTCTTCCGACATTGCAATAGCGGTTATGTATTCACCAGAGGGAGAGATGAGCCTTCCAAAAATTGCCAGAACAATTTGCCCAAAGCTCCATTCTCTTTCAGAAATCTCAACAAAAATGTCCAAGTACCATATATCATTGTTTTGTTTGTTGTTGCTATGTGCTTGTAGTAAAAACAGTGATGATTTCAACGTAGATGTCAATACACCCGAACCAGCAGTCCTGGTGATTGCTTCCTTTGAAGGCAAAGTCGTCGATACAGATGGGCGCCCCATGCCCTCCGCCCAAGTCCAGTTGGGAGGCCTGGTCCGGCTCACCGATCAACAAGGCCGCTTTCGCATCGATCGCGTTCCAGTCACTCGCGGCGGAGACGTTGTCAAAGTCAGCCAAAACGGGCACTTCGATGCCTTTGCCCGAGTCCTTCCCCAATCCGAAAGACGATCATTTATCCAGCTGACCCTAGTGGAAAAAGGCAGGCCCCAACAACTGTCGGCCAACGCTGGCGGAACGCTCAACCTCAACGGCGATGCCTCTGTGGTCCTACCGCCCAATGCTGTCAGGCTGGCCAATGGCAGTACCTACACCGGCACCATCAATGCCTATGGGAGGTGGATCAGTCCAAGCGATGAGCAGCTGACCGAGATCATGCCAGGTGCCCTATCGGCCCGCGATCACAATGACAATCCGGTGGTCCTGTCTACCTTTGGCATGATTCAATTCGAATTGGAAAGTGTACAGGGTGCCCCATTGGAGTTGCAGGAGGGCGTAGAAGTAGACCTGTCCGTCCCCATTCCCGACGAATTGGCCGACGAAGCACCAGACGAGATTCCCAGTTGGTATTTCGACCAAGAACTGGGTCTGTGGGTCGAAGAAGACGTCTGCAAAAAATCAGACAAGACATACAAACTCAAAGCAGACAAAATGGGGACTTGGAATTGCGACGTTCCCATCGAGTGCGCCCAAATCTGCTCCTATGTCCAATTGAAAGACAGCACCATGGGGCAATACCTTCGCGTGTTGATCGACGACTTGAATTCCAACTTTCTGCTCCGAACATTTACCGATAGCGTTGGCTGTTTCTTGGCACACGTTCCCATCAATACAGAGATGAGTTTGCGCATAGAAGACAATTGCAGAAATCCCCTTCTGGAGACCACCATCGGACCATTCATGGATTCGACCAAGCTGGATACACTCCTCGCCGATACCCTGCTGCTGTCCGAAACCATCCGATTTACTGGCCTGCTCAACCAATGTGACAACCAAGGGGCCAAGCTGGGACAAATCGGCATCCGCTACCCCGGCCGATCCTACACCCAAGCTGTCAACGACGACGGTTCCTTCGACTTCGACCTATTGGTAGAATGCCTGGCCATTCCAGAAATGGAAATCACCGGCTACGATCTCGAAAACGGAACGGCTACTGCCCCACTGGTATTGATCCCCGATGCCGACAATCCCCTTGGCACGCTGACTGCCTGTGACAGCCCGACCAGTTTCATACAAGCCTCTTTCAATGGCATGAGCTTTCAGGTTGCGCCAGCCGAATATGTGGTGCTGCCCAACCTCAGCCCCCGACTCCTCATCAGAGGCATCAATGTGGGAGGAGGCATCCTCATCGAGCTGAACCAATACCAAGGAATTGGCGACTACAGCAGTCAGATCTCCCTGGAAAGCATCAACATCCCTTCCGCCGAACCACTTGTCCCAGAATTGGACAACAAACAAGGAGACTTTACCATCTCCGTGACCGCAGACAATGACGAATTCATCGATGGCACCTTTGAGGGAACCATCGTCGAAAAATCAACCCAGTTGGAATTCTTTTTATCGGGTTCCTTCCGCTGCCAAAAGAGACTGTGAGACAATGAAAAATATAAAAAGAAAAACTAACACCCCTTCGCTATGGCGAACGCTTTGAATGCAAAAAACACCCGTGTGAATATAGAGTCTATCATACAATCCTGTAAAAAGAAGGAGCGAGCTGCCCAGAGGATGCTCGTAGATGCGCTCGCTCCTTATCTTTTTTCCATCGCCAAGCGCTATGTCAAGCAGACAGAAGACGCCAAGGATGTCCTACAGGATTCACTGATCAAGATTTTCAAAAACATCGACAAGTGCCAGGTTCAAGAAGCTGCTTTTCGGGCTTGGTGCAAACGGATCGTCATCAACACAGCATTGGAACGGTTCCGGCGGGCCGCACGGGTCAAAGAGTTGTATCCTGGTAAATATCCCAACGAACCAGAGCAATTCCCCCAAGCAATAGAGCAGCTACAGACCGCCGATATTCTGCGCTTACTAGAGCGGCTGCCAGAGATTCAAAAACAGGTTTTCAACCTTTATGTGATCGACGGCTACCGACACGCTGAAATCGCCGACATGCTCCAAATCCAGGAGAGCAGTTCGCGCACCACCTACATGCGAGCACGACGAAACCTCCAGGAATTGATTAAAAAATCTGATAAAATTCGCTCCTGATGAATATCAATGAATTGGAAGATCATTTTAAGAATGTGTTCCAGGACCACGAGGCACCATTGGATACCAATGAGATATGGGACAACATCAAAGATGAACTAGAGGAAGACCGCAGGAGAAAGCCGTTTTTCTGGATTTTCTTCGGACTGGGCATCCTACTCCTTGGAGGCCTGTGGTGGCTGTCCAATCCACCTGTACAGACTGCGGCACCAGCTGCCAGCCGGACCGAGATTTCCACCGACAATGCTCAACCCATTACAGCAATCCATAACACATCCGAAACCATTACCGACAACACATCCGAGACCATCGCTACATCGCCACCAACTGAGGAGCCGTCGACACAACAAGGGTCTGGAGATTCAGACAACAATTCTGTCAGACCGCCTGCTCCTCCCAGAGCGAGCAACGACAGTCGGCCGCCTTCAAGTCTTTTATCGAACACAGCATCCAAAGCGGTCGTTGCAGCGGCCGACCCAGCAGCAGACCAACAGCAACGCACGGCTTTGGGTGCCTTTGACAAACTTCCGCCACAAATCATAGAACAACTGGCAGTAGGTGGTCCATCTTTTGGGCCCCTTCCCCGGAAGAAACGCCATCCAAAAAAATCCGATCGATCCAGGCTGAAACGCCCCCTCAAGGCCAGATGGTACCATTCCATCGAGGGCTACAGCGGTCCTACCCTGCCCATTCGGCTGTTGAACAGCAAGTTTGAGCCCGGACTGACCGATCTTCGCAAAGACAGTGAAAGTGCCCAACTCGGCCTGAGCATCGGCACCAAGTACCAATTGTCCAACAGTCGTGGCCTCATCCTCAACATTGGAATACAGTATGATCGGGCGGAGGAGAAACTGGACTACAGAAGTCAAACTACGGTCAAAGAAAATGTCCGAGGAACGACCGCCGTCATCGTCAACAGAGAAAATCGAGTCATCGACAGTCAATTGGGCTGGATTACCCGAGAGACCACCACCACCCGCGAGAAAGTCCATCACAATGCCTACCAGATGATCAACATCCCCGTGGGGATTGGCAAGCGATTCACTGGTCGCAAACACGATCTGGAATGGGTCGTGGGGGCAGATTACAACCTGATTTCCTTCTACAATGGAGAATTTCGCAATGGTACCAACGCCTTTGTCGAACTGGGCAATGGCAACAACATCAGCGATTTTTACTACCGCAAAAAGACCGGCTGGGGCTTGTGGAGCTCCGTGGGCTACAACTACTTTGTCAACCGCAAGACAAGCCTATTCGTCCGACCAGATGTCCGCTTCCCATTGGGCAGCATGACGACGGAGGACTACCGGGTCAACCACCGACATATACTATTTAGTCTGAAAATAGGAGGTAGAGTGTACCTCTAGATGAGAGGCCCGACTGAGTCGGGCCTTTTTTTTGTCCCATGCCAATCAATAAAAACTACCGAAAGCTCTCCAATCCGGATTGGAAGGAGGATCAGCCGTGATGCTGACAGGGGTCTTTTTGACCGGATGGATGAAAGACAGCTCGCGACAGTGCAGATGAATACAGGCATCTGGATTGGGTTTGCGATAGCCATATTTGAAATCGCCAATGATGGGACAACCAATGCTGGCCAATTGGACGCGGATTTGATGGGGCCGTCCGGTTTCTGGGAGGACTTCCAGCAAGTGTTTTCCCTCCAAACCTCCAATCAGTTTGTAGTCGAGCACACCCAGCTTGGCATCTTTGGTGCGGCGCCCAATTTTGTCGAGTGCCTTGCTTTTGTTTTTGGCCGGGTCCTTCAGAATGTAGTGCTTCAGTCGGCCTTCCAAAGGATCGGGACGTTGAGCGGTGAGGGCCCAATACCGTTTGGAGATTTCGCGCTGTTGAAAGAGTCGGTTCATGCGTTCCAGCCCCTTACTGGTCCTGGCAAAAATGACCACACCACTCACGGGTCGATCCAAGCGATGGATGACCCCCAGGAAGACATCTCCCGGCTTTTTGTAGCGCATTTTGATGTAGGCCTTTACATATTCCGACAAGGGCGTATCTCCCGTTTGGTCTCCCTGAACCAACCAGCCACCCGGCTTGTTGACTGCAATGAGATGATTGTCTTCGTACAACACAGTCAATTCACTAATATCCAGCATGTCCCTATTTTTTGCGCAAAGGTAAAAGTTTGTCGGTAAAATGGGGCGATGCCAAACACAGAAATCAATGACACTGCGCCTCGGATTTTCGCCCTGCCCCAACGACACCTTCATTTTTGATGCCCTGATCCACCAACGCATCGATACCGAAGGCCTGCAGTTTGAGGTGCTGTTGGAAGACGTAGAGGCGCTCAACCAACGAGCCTTCCAGAGCGATTTGGACATCACCAAACTGAGCTACCACGCCTACGCCTTTGCCAGCCATTCGTACCAGTTGTTGCACGCGGGCAGTGCGCTGGGCAACAATTGCGGCCCCTTGCTCATCTCCCAAAGACCCATCCCCGTCGAGGAGCTTTCCAACTGCCGCATCGCCATTCCCGGCCGCTTCACCACCGCCAATTTCCTCTTGGGATTGGCATTTCCAGAGGCCAATAACAAGGAAGAGGTCTTGTTTTCCGACATTGAACGACTGGTGCTGAACGGACAATTTGACGCCGGGTTGATCATCCACGAAAATCGCTTCACCTATCAAGAGAGAGGACTGCGGAAGATCAGAGACCTGGGAGAGTACTGGGAAGAGACCACCCAACTTCCCATTCCCTTGGGTGGCATCGTGGCCAAAAGAAGCTTGCCACTTGACTTGCGCCAACGCATCGACCGGGTCTTGAAACGCAGCGTCGCCCATGCATTTGCACACCCGGATGCCTCCACCGAGTACGTCAGACAACACGCCCAGGAAATGGACCTACAAGTGATGCGCCAACACATCGCTTTGTACGTCAATGACTACAGCCTGGACTTGGGAGAAAAGGGGCGGCATGCCATCGAAAAAATGTTTGCCATGGCACAGCAAAACAACTTGGTCCCCGATCAGCCAGCAGAACTTTTTGTCCCCGCCTAATCTTCTCGATTTGCCCTGTTGAACCCATTGGTTTTTTTTCATAATTTGCCCCGAAATCTCGGGAAAGAATCTATCTTTGCCCCGAAATTTTCTAACCAATATTCTGTTCACGAAACCAAATTTGAAATGATCATTGGGGTACCTACTGAAATCAAATCCAACGAAAATCGCGTTGCCCTGACACCTGCTGGTGCTTTCGAACTCACCAAAAGAGGCCACACCGTCTACATCCAAAGCGGTGCGGGTGTCGGAAGCGGATTTACCGACGCTGAATACCAACAAGCTGGTGCCAAGCTCACAAAGGACATCGAGGCCACCTACAAAAAGGCTGAGATGATCATCAAGGTCAAAGAGCCCATCCGCAAAGAATACAATCTCATTCGCAAAGACCAACTCGTTTTTACCTACTTCCACTTTGCGTCCTACAAGCCACTGACTCGCGCCATGATCAAGAGCCAAGCCGTCTGCCTGGCCTATGAAACGGTGCAGTTGCCAGACAGAACCCTGCCGCTGCTGATCCCCATGTCGGAAGTTGCTGGTCGGATGGCTGTCCAACAAGGTGCCAAATACCTCGAAAAGCCTGTCAAAGGGCGGGGCGTTTTGCTGGGAGGAGTCCCCGGTGTGGCACCTGGCAAAGTATTGGTACTCGGTGGTGGAATCGTTGGTACCCAAGCGGCCAAAATGGCGGCTGGCCTGGGCGCCAGGGTCACCATTTTGGACATCAATCTCCAGCGGTTGCGCCATTTGGAAGATGTGATGCCATCCAATGTAACCACAATTTTCTCCAATGAATACAACATTCGCCAGCTCATCCAGACCCACGACCTGATCATCGGTGCCGTCCTCATTCCAGGGGCAAAGGCCCCCAATTTGATCACCCGTGAGATGTTGAAAGACATGCGGCCCGGTACCGTGGTGGTCGACGTGGCAGTAGACCAAGGCGGTTGCATCGAAACCTGCAAGCCGACGACCCACGCCCGTCCAACCTTCATCATCGACGATGTGGTCCACTACTGTGTGGCCAACATGCCTGGTGCAGTGCCCTACACTTCTACCCTGGCCCTGACCAACGCTACCCTCCCCTACGCCATCCAATTGGCAGAAAAAGGATGGAAAAAAGCCTGCAGCGAAAGCGAAGACCTCAAACTGGGTCTCAACATCGTCAAAGGCAAGGTCGTTTACAAAGGAGTCGCAGACGCTTTTGGCTTGAAACTGGAAGATGTGAATACATTTCTGTAAATTGCAAGTATTGCCATCGTGCAACGATCAAAGGCCCGTAGGATCGAATAAAACGGGCCTTTGCCCTGTTTATTAGCCAATAAAATCATTTCTTATGGTGACTTCAACGAAATCTTCCGTTTCCGAGCGACTGATAGGTCTTGAAAATAAGTATGGTGCCCACAATTACCACCCACTGCCAGTCGTACTGGCCAAGGGAGAGGGCGTCTACGTATGGGATGCCGACGGAAAACGATATTTTGACTTTTTATCTGCCTACTCTGCTGTCAATCAAGGGCATTGTCATCCACGAATCATCAATGCACTTCGCGAACAGGCAGAAACATTGACCCTCACATCCAGGGCTTTTTACAACGACAAGTTGGGCCCTTACGAAAAATACATCACTGATTATTTCGGTTATGACAAGGTGCTGCCCATGAATACAGGGGTAGAAGGTGTAGAAACCGCCTTGAAGATTTGCCGGAAATGGGCCTACGAAGTCAAAAAGGTCCCTTCCAATCAGGCCAAAATCATCTTTGCCACCGAAAACTTCCACGGTCGTACCCTGAGTGTCATTTCTGCCTCTACCGATCCATCCAGTACAGGTGGTTTCGGGCCCTATATGCCTGGCTATTCCATCATTCCTTACAATGATGTCGATGCGCTGGCCGAGGCCTTGAAAGATCCCCATGTGGCTGGCTTCATCGTGGAGCCCATCCAGGGAGAGGCCGGTGTGGTTGTGCCAGATGAACACTACCTGAGCAAGGCCCACGAGTTGTGCAAGGCCCACAATGTGCTCTTCATCGCCGACGAGGTACAGACCGGCATTGGAAGAACGGGCCGCTTGTTGGCGACCTATGGTGATCCCACAGCGGAAGGCGAATGCGATGCCAGCCCGGAAGTCAAGCCCGACATCCTCATCTTGGGCAAGGCCCTGTCTGGCGGCGTCTTCCCCGTATCGGCTGTCTTGGCCAACGACGACATCATGATGTGCATCAAGCCTGGTGAGCACGGCTCCACCTTCGGGGGCAACCCGCTGGCTTGTGCAGTGGCCAAAGAGGCCTTGGAGGTCATCCGGGACGAAAAATTGGCGCAAAACGCCTATCGTCTTGGCAAAGTCTTCCGCCAAAAAATGACGGACTTGATGGACAAAACGGGTTTGATCACTCTTGTCAGAGGCAAGGGATTGCTCAATGCCATCGTCATCAATGATACCCCGGACAGCGATACTGCCTGGAGAATTTGCCTTGGAATGGCCAAAAATGGCCTGCTGGCCAAGCCCACCCACGGCAACATCATCCGCCTGGCACCGCCACTGGTCATGACAGATGAGCAGTTGGACGAGTGTTGTGCAATCATTGAAAAGACCTTGCTCGAATTCAAGCACTGAATGCGGTCCCAATAAATGTGGATCACAATTCCATCAGAGAGGTGATGCAAGCCAGTGACTTGTGTCACCTCTCTACATGTAGACCATCAACAGTCGACTACACAAAGTATGAAAGCCATTCTTGAAAAACACTTTTTTGAACTGCTGGGCAATGAAGAACTCTACAAGCGCCTGAATCAGTCCTATGATGAAACGGATGCCCTGGCCGGGATTGAATACTACAAGGAATTGGACGAGAGCTTTGGCCACAAATATCCGGAGGAACGCTATCAGGACTTCTACCAATCGCTCATCAGTCAGAACAAACATTCCGATTTGGAAAACTTGCTGGCTGAAGTTTCAGAACGAGCGCAATTGGAGCATCAGTTGACAGTGCAGTCAGACATTTTGGTCAAATTGTTTCCCAGTGGCTCACTCAATGCACAGATCAGGGCTTACCGGGAAGGCTACCTCATTCTGATCAATGAATGCATCCGGGAATTGTTCTTCGATTTGTATGGGGTGTTGATGCGCTACAGAAGGTTTCAAGACAACATCTTGGTCGATGAGCAAAAGGAGACCTACGAACGAGAGGAATTCCTAGATCGCTGGACCAATATTTTGAGCAGCTACGTGATGGAAGGCACCTATTCTTCCAACTTCCACGACTATGTCATTGCTGGCAACCACAATTCACTGTTCCAAGGCTTTGTCACCGAGATAGAAACCTTTGTCATTGCCCACGAATATGCCCATGCCCTACTCAAGCACGTCAAGCCCGACGCCCCCCAAATGTTCAGCTACCTGTCTCCCATCGGGAGGATTGAAGTAGATCAAAAAAGCTGGGATCAGGAACACGAGGCCGATGTTTTGGGGATCAAGATTTTGCTGGAACAGCGGCAAACGGTATTCAATATGCTGTCCATCACTTCTGCCATCACCTTTTTCCTTGTCGACGACATACTGACACAAGTCAACGGCATCCTCTCGGGACACAACCGACTCTATCCCATTCTGACGGACCACCCTCCTGCCAAGGATCGGATGGAGACCATTCTGACACACACCAAAGGGGCAAAGCTGCTGGAGGAGAAGTACTACAAAATCATCCATACGGTACAGGCCATTTGTCGCGACTCCCAGGAAGAAATGGTGCAGTTGACCGTTCAGAAAATCATGGCCGCCTACCAACAAGCCTAGCCAAGCCCTCACACACAAGCGAGACAAGAGACAAAAAAATTCCAGACCATCATTGACGGTCCGGAATTATTAGAAAAGAGTTAGAAGTCCGTTCGATTTTTTAACACTACTCGTTCAAACGGCTTCTAGCCTACGTGGTATTGAACTGTTACTGTCGCAGCAATTTTCCACTGGCCATCACGGCTCCATTCTCTCCTTGTATGGTAAAAAACAGGAGGCCTTTTACCGCTGACTCGGGCTGAAGCTCATAGGTATCGCCCCAGAAGGTTTCCTGAAGCAGGAGCTGACCACTGGCGTTGTACAATTGGAAGCTGTGTCGCTCGTCCAAACTGCCATCCAGTTGGATGCGAGTGCGGTGATTGAATGGATTGGGTTGAATGTCCAAAGAAAGCTCTGGCGCAAACACCTCCTTGGCAGAGACCAGGATGAAATCGGAGCCTACCTCGTGGAATGCAACATTGGTAATGATCGGCTCATTGAAATCGAAGTAAATCGCAGCTGTATTTTCAATGAGCGTTCCATCGGGATTGTCGGATACTTGGGATACGCGGAACTGAACAAAACCATTGGAGGCTTCTAAATTGGTACTACTATCTGGCAAAAGAATGTTTTCAAAGATGAAGCGGAGGGTACCGTCCTCTTCCATTTCAAAGTTGTAGGGGTGACTGGAGGTACCAGGCAGTACGGTGGTCACGTCGAGAGGCAGGGGAAGCACATCTTCGATCACCACATTGAAGGCCGTATCCGTTCCAGTATTTTGGAAGCGAATCTTGTACTCGATGTCCGTGTTGGCTTTGATGAATTGTCGATTGCCGACGCCTTTGGGGAAAGCACTCTTGTCGTTCGGATCATAGGCTCCGATGTTTTCCTGACAATCGATGGACACCCAAGGGTTGCTGTCGTCTTGGGGCAACATGGTCACAAAGCCAAGGCTGATGCCTCCTCCCGGAAGAGTACCACAGCCCTCGATGGTGACAGATGGATTGGAGTTACCTGGATGGAAAGGTTCTTGTTCGGCCTCGATGCGGCAAGTCCGGCCCTTGCCTGCCGTGACAAATTCAATGGCTTCTCCGGCATCTAGCTGGAAGGGCGCCACTTTGTGGATGATGATGTCTTCGATGATGATGTAGGACATCGCCTGTGACATATCGCCCGTGCCCACGTTTTGGATGCTGAAGTGAATCGAATCGTTTTGGCAGTAGCCATCTACCTGTACACTTGCTCTGGACCAGTTGTCGCTGTGTGGATGGCAGTCACCATTGGGATAGATGACGGCTTGGCTACAGTGGGTTTGGCCCAGGACGGCCTGGCAGGAAATGGTCCCCGTGATGGTAAATCGCTCGGAGGTGGCGGGAGGAACGTCACCCAAATCGAAGGTATAGGTTTGGCCACTGACGGAGGAATGGGGAATGCTGGAATTGGTGAAGACAAAGAAAGAATCCAGTGTCACCTCTACATAGGCATTGTAGGCTGTATCTGTTCCATAATTGCTGTAGCTGACGTGGTAAGTAGAAGGAAAACAACGGCGCAGGAATGGGGCTCCAATGTCAACATTGAGCTGGGCACAATTTGGAACGAGACTGATCGGAATGTCTTGTTCATAGGTAAAGTTCTGGATGGAATCGGGATGAATGTAGAAGATGTTCTGACAGGTTTGACTGGCATTCAAGGTATTGATGGTAGATACCTTCACAATGGTATCCGTTCGCTCTATGATCATGGGCAGGAAATAATCCCCATCGGCATCAGAAGCCCTTTCGGCTGTATTTCCGGAGGGGAAGGCTTCGCCGCGGATGCGCCAGCCCGCTGTACCAACCTCTGAACTGCCCTTTTCGCAATCGCCATTTGCATCGATGAACACATTGCCATAGATCAAATTGCCAGTTGTCGCGCGAATTTCGAGTGTCCCTTCACAGGTATTGACATTGCCCTCGTTGTCGGTCACGTACAAGCGATAGCGATGCACGCCAATGTCGTTGGCCGTAAAGTCGTGTACAACTTCGATGGGACGCAGGATGTCACCAGAAACACTGTCGACGATGGTAAAGGCAAAAGTAGGAATGGGATCACAATCGTCCGTACTGCCATCGTCGAAGGTTTCGGCAAACAGGCGGATCACTCCATTGACGCCAAAGGTAGCGATCGTGTAGGCATCGCAAACTGCTATTGGAGGGATTGTATCGCCCGGACAATCTGTGAAGACGCGTACGTCGAGCTCGGAAACACAAACATTGGTATTGCCTTCTGCATCTGTAACGTGCAACTCGACCGTTTGCATCCCCGCTTGGCTGCCCGTAATGATCAGCGAATCTTGCAAATTTCCGCTGTTGAGAAAAGCCAAGGTCATGTCCAACTGAGCTGCGTCTGTACAATTGTCCACGCTGTTTTCATTGATCATGGAAGGCAGCAAGACGAATTCGTCATTGTTGCTCCAAATGCCGATGTTGAGCAAGGTGTTGCAAATGGCTACGGGGGCAACATCGTCGATGACCGTGATCTGGAAGCTAACGGTTTCCGTATTGCCACAATTGTCCGTGGCTTGAACAGTGAGGAGATTCAGTCCGAGCGGAAAATCTCCGCCAAAACTTCCTGCCGTTGTGTGATCGATGGAGCCATCATTTCCCAAATCTACCTCCAGTGTTACGGTTTGTATGCCACTGGCACAATTCGTATTGATGATGGGGTTGAAAGTCAGGCCAGCTGCACAGTTGAAGACGTTGGTTCCTTGGATGGAATCTAGGTTGCTTTCGATGGTAATTTCTTGTGCTTGCACAGAGCTGGTGCAAAAGAAGCACAAAGCACTGGAAAACAGGAGATAAAGTATGTTTTTTTTCATGAGATAAATGAGTTATCTGGATTATTGGTTATGCCAGCAACGGCAACGGTTTTGGATTGTCGAACGACTTGGGTTGTTGCTTAGCTTTCACAATGACAAATATCCATCAAGTGCCAGGCTATTTCAAGAACAAATTCTGGCTTTTGTAGACTCAAAAATGGCCTTTTACCTGATAAACACTTATTTTTCAGCACTTTATGACTTTAACTATAGAAATAAATCCATTTATCAGATGAAAAATAGCCGATTGTGGAAGGTTTTGTCTTGCCTAGAGACTCCCGAGCACAAGAAGATACGCAAATTCATCACATCGACCTACTACAACCAACGAGCGGATTTGCTCCAATTGCTGGAACTGCTGCTTCCGATTCTCGACCTGCCGGAAGACCAGATTCCCAGCAAAGAACAAATCTTCCAACAATTGTATCCCGACCAAGGCTGCGACCTGACCCGTCTGCGACTTCTGATGAGTTATCTGCTCAAATTGGTCGAGCAATTTTTGGCCTTGCAAGAACTGGAAGCCGATCCTCCCCTATTCGACAATGCCCTGATCCAAGCCCTCCGCAAACGGAATCTACCCAAAGAAGCCCAAAGAGTCTTGAAGCGCTCTCAAGATACACTGGACAAGCAAAAAGTGCGAAACGAACAGTATTGGAATCACCGCCACCATCTGAATTGGCAACGGTATCAACTGGAATCTACCCAAAAACCCCTCGCTGCGCTCAATTTGCGCGCCGTATCAGAATCCGCCGCCATTGCCCATTGTGCCACCCAACTCCGGCTGGCTTACCTCAGTCTGGCCCACCAACGCGTCTTCCAACAAGCCAACATCACCACCGACCTGGCCGAAGAACTCCTGCAAAGCATCCACCGCTACCAATGGCTGGACCAACCCCTCATTCGCCTGTATTACAATGGTTATCTAATGCTGAAAATTACGGATGAGGAAAAGTATTTTCTAGATTTCAAGGAAGTTTTGATCGATCAAGGACAACACTTTCCACTGGACGAAATCAGGGATTTGTACCTAGGGGCCATCAACTTTTGCATCCGCCAGGTCAACAATGGCCATTGGGACGAACGCTACTTTGTGGAGGTCTTGGAGCTGTACAAGGAAGGACTACAGTCTGAATACCTACTCGAAAGCGGTCGCCTGTCGCGTTTCACCTACTACAACATCGTGGTAGCCGCTCTCAAAGTGGGAGAATACGATTGGACGGAGCAATTCATTGACCAGTATCGGCACACCATCGAAAAGGGCTACCGCAAGAGTTACTACAGCTTCAACAAGGCCCGCCTCGAATACGCCCGCCAAAACTACGACATCGCCCTGGAGCAATTGCAAAATTTTGCCTATCGCGAGCCACTGCTCAACCTAGCAGCCAGGGTCATCAGCATCAAGATATATTACGAGACCAATGAGTGGGATTTGCTGGAATCACAGTTGGAGGCCATGAAAAATTACCTGCGCCGCAAGCAACTGATCGGCTACCACAGAGAGCTCTTTCGAAGCTTCATTCGCTACACCCGACGCCTGCTGTCCATCAACCGATACGACAAGGCAGCCGTAGAAGCATTTCGGCTTGAAATTCGCTCAGAAGAAAACCTCACAGAGAAGGAATGGTTCCTGCAGCAATTGGCAGCATAACAGCCAGCCGCACAAGCTTTGGAGGAATGTGGAGGCATTTTCACAGGAACGGTCCTTTGTGTTAAAATTTTTATAAATTCGTCGCAACATTACAATTTTCAAAGTAGTAAGAGGGGTTATTGGTAGTATTGACCGACAAACTCTTCGAAAACACCAAATAAATATGCTCTTCAAGAAAGCCACTTTTCTCTTGTGCCTTTCCCTTTGTTCCTTCCTTGGAATGGCGCAACAAACCACCGTCTTTACCCAAGCCAATGAGGCGTACAAGCGCGGAATGGATTTCTATGACAAAGGCTTATTTGCACTGGCACAGAAAGAATTCAAGGTAGCTGTCGACTTGCTTCGGCCCGTCCATGAGTCAGAGTCTGAATTTTTGCAGAAAAATGCCAAGCTCTTTTATGCCAAATCGGCTGTCAGACAAAACATGCCAGATGGCGAAAAGCTCATCCTGGACTTTGCCCGGGAATACGAGCCTGAGCCCATCGCCACCAACGCCATCCTGGAGATGGGCAATTACTACTTCAACGCCAAGAAATACGACAAGGTCATCGAGCTATTTTCCCGGGTCGATACCTACAATCTCAGCCAGGAACAACAGTCAGAAGTGCTCTTTCGCACTGGCTATGCCCTCTTTGTGCGCAAAAAATTCAACGAGGCCAAAGGCTACTTCAATCGGGTCAAAGACTACGAAAACAAGTACTACTACCCCACCAACTACTACCTGGGGATGTGCGCCTTTTTCCAAGACAAATACGACGAGGCCATCAAGAGCTTTCGCCGGGTGGCCAAATCGAGAAAATACAAGCCCCATGTGCCCTACTACATCACCCAAATCCACTTTGCCCAAGGCGAGTACGACGAGGTGATCACCTATGCCAATAAGGTTCTCAAGGACAAAAGCATCAAAAAGCGGGCACAGATCAACCAATTGCTCGGGCAGGCTTATTTTGAAAAGGGCGACTACGCCCGCGCCCTGCCCTACCTGGAGGAGGCGGCCAGCCGAAGCCGGAGAATGCGCCAGGAGGACTTCTACCAATTGGGATTTGCCCAATACAAAAATGGAAAGTACGCCGCTTCCATCAAGAACTTCGAAGAGCTCAATCGAGTCAATAGCAAACTCGGCCAGCACGCCATGTACTTGTTGGGAGATGCCCGCATCAAAACAGGCGACAAGGCCTCTGCGCGCAATGCCTTCAAGGCAGCCAGCCGCCTGGACTTCGATCCGTCCATCAAGGAGGAGTCTTTGTACAATTATGCAAAACTGAGCTACGAGCTGAATTACGACAGAGAGGCCGTCACTGCCCTGCAACGCGTCCCTCCGACCTCCAATTATTACCGCGAGGCCCAGACCATCCTGAGCTCGATCTTCCTCAATACCCGCGACTATTCAAAGGCGTTGGAGATCATCGAAAAGATGCCCAGACAGACGCCAGAGATCAAGGAAACCTATCAAAAGGTGGCCTACTACCGAGGCATTCAGCTCTACAAGGAGGGCAATTACGATGCGGCCCAAGGCTATTTCAAAAAGTCCATCCAAATGCCCATCGACGCCCGCACCCGGGCCTTGGCCACCTACTGGTTGGGAGACATTGACCACCAAACCCGCAATTTTAATGGCAGCATCGCAGAGATGAACAAGTTCTTGTCCCAGGCCAAAAACCTCAGTCGCCTGCCAGATGAGTCTTCTGTCTACACGGCCAATTACACTCAGGGATACAATTACCTAAAGCAGAAGAACTACAGCCGAGCCCTGGGCTTTTTCCAGGATGCCGTGGCTGGCATCAAGCGCAACCGCATGTACATCAACAACCAATATGTGACCCAAAATGTGCTGGGCGATGCCGTACTGCGGGCCGGAGATTGCCTCTTCAAACGCAACAAATACAATGACGCCATCAAGTTTTACAACGAGGCCGTCAACAATAAATACAGTGGTTTTGTCTATGCCTTGTACCAAAAGGCCATCATCGAGGGACTGCGTGGCAAGGTGACCAACAAGATCATTGCACTGGAAAGCATCACCGAGGAATACCCTCGCTCTGAATATGCCGACAATGCCCTGCTGCAACTCGGTGTGACCTATCAGGAGATCAACAAATTGAGCCAATCGGTCGCCCCGCTGCGCATGCTGATCGACAAGTATCCAGAATCGGAATTGTACAACCAAGCACTGCTCCGCCTGGGACTCATCAGCTACAACCAAGGCAATACGGCAACTGCCATCAACTACTACAAACAGGTCTTCAATCACAATCCGGACGCAACCGAAGCCCAGGCAGCGCTGGCGGCCTTGGAGGAGATTTATGTAGACGACATGGGCAAGCCAGAGGAGTATTTTGCCTTCCTGGAAACCATCCCCGGCTACAATGTGGGCAATGCAGAAAAAGAAGAAATCAGCTTCAAGGCCGGAGAGTCGCAATTTGAAAATGGCAATTACGAAAACGCCATCAGTGCCTACACCAGATATTTGCGCCAATACGCCAATGGTCGCTACTCCCTGCTGGCTCATTACCGCAGAGGAGAATCCTACAGCGTACTCAAAAGATATTCCGAGGCATTGGGTGATTATGAGGCAATTGTGGGTCGTGGCCAGAGCAAGTACTACACCAAGGCGCTTTCCAAAGCCGCCATCATCTCCTACAACTACAAAAAGGATTTCCAAAAGGCCTACGATCTGTACCGCAAATTGGAAGAGATCGCACAGGACGAAACCGCCCGCTACGAGGCTCAACTGGGAGCCATGCGCTCTGCCTACCGCAGCAACAATACCGATGCAGTGCTCATCATGGCCAACAAGGTGAAAAACAACCCACGAGCTTCCCAGGAGCAAAAGGCAGCTGCCAGCTTCTACATCGGCAAGATCGCCTTTGACAACAAGGACTACGATCCGGCCCTGCAGGCTCTCAACGATGTGACTCGCCTGAGCGACAACGAGCAAACGGCGGAGGCCCGCTATCTGATCGCCTACATTTACTATGTGCGACGCGACCTGGAAGTGGCCCAACAGCTTTGTTTGAATGCCAACAAGGAGAGTTCCAACTACCCTTACTGGATTGCCAAGAGTGTCATCCTATTATCGGATGTACTGGCCGAGAAAGGAGATTTGTTCAACGCCCAGGCCGCGCTGGAAAGTCTGATCGAAAACTACGATGAAGACCAGGAGTTGGTCAATATTGCCAAGGCCAAGTTGGCACAGCTCAAAAACCAAGAATCTGCTTCCAGCCGTCTTCGGGTCGACGACAACTCTACCAACAGCGATCTGGAATTGGACGAGATCGAAGAAGAACAGTAAGCGATCTTCCCGTCCAACAATTTTGTAAACGAAACATCCAATTTGTCAAAACAGCCATTTCAATCATGACATCATTCCTTCAGAATATACTGCCGTTTTGTTTTGTTCTACTGGCCTTTGGCGCATTTGCCCAGCCTGATCTGCCTTCTGAGGAGGTAGAGGTCATCAAGGATTTCGAAGCGACCTTGGAAGAGACCGAGCGCATCGAGGTCAACCCAGAGTTGCCAGCACAAGACACCAGCAGCCGCAATCTCACCTATGACATTCCGGCCAAAAACATCGCTGTTGAATATCTGCCGCCAAAGATTCGCCCCATTGCCACCAAAGGAGATCCCATTCCTCCTTCTTACAAGGCTTGGCTCAAGTTGGGCTACGGGATTCCAGCTTCGCCTTATGCTGAGTTGGCCTACAATCATGTCAAAAAAGACGAGTTTGAGCTGGGGGGGCAGCTCCGGCATCATTCGGCCAATTTCAAGGATCGGGAAAACCAACGCTTCAGTTTTACCAATGTCAATGGCAATGGCACCTATTTCTTTGAAGAGGGCTATGCGCTGACGGGCAACCTGGGCTACACAGCTGATGAGATTCATTTTTATGGATACGACCAGGAGGTGACGCCTTACAGCCGGGATGATGTCCGCCAACAATTCAACACCTTTGCGGCCAACGCCAAGTTTTTCAATGCGGAAAAGACACAGGGAGATTTGAACTATCACGCGGGCGTTGACTTCTACACCATGGAAGACAATTATGCCAGCAGGGAAAATGGCGTTTTGCTGGACTTTGGTGTGACCAAGTGGTTTGGGGAAGTTCACCCCTTGACCATCGGTTTGACCACCGATTTCACCAACTTCAAAGACACGGCCACTCAAACGTTGAACAACTTTTTCCTCACCCCGAGCTTTACCTACCACGGCGACCAGTTCAAGGTCAAAGTGGGCGGTCGGTTGACATCGCACAAAGACAATTTCCGCTTCTTTCCCGATGTAGAAGCAGCTGTAAAGATATTGGGCAACAAACTGACGGCCTTTGCGGGCTGGGAGGGGAATTTGCAAAAAAACAACTTCCAGAACCTCAGCGATTTCAACCCCTTTATGGTCTCTCGCTTTGAGCTGACCAATGCCGATTACAACGACTTTTTCGGAGGCGTCCGGGGCACACTCAAGGTATTTGACTACCAAGCCCAGATCGGACTGAAGCAGGTCAACAACCTCGCTCTTTTCCTCAACGCCCCCCTCGTCATCAACCCCATCGATACATTGCGCTTCAACGTATTGTACGATTCGGCCAACGTCTTTTACCTGAAGGGAACCCTCACGGCACGCCCCTATCAAGGACTGGAAGTATTGCTGACCATTTCGCAGAATGCCTACTCGCTGGACAATCAGGACAAGGCATGGCACCTTCCTTCTTTGGACTTCAACTTGGGGGCCAGCTACAAGACGCTCGAAGACAAGCTCAAGCTGAGCGCGGAGTTGTTCATCCAGGACGGCGTCCCCTATCGGGATAGCAATGGAGAGACACAGGAACTCAATGCCTTGGTGGATTTGAGTCTGGGCGGAGAATATTTGATTGCCGAAAACTTCGGATTGTTCTTGCAGATCAATAACTTGCTGTCGAACAAGCGCCAGCGATGGAACAACTACCCTACTTACGGACTGAACATTCTCGGAGGGTTGGTGGCCCGCTTTTGAGCTGGAGGCCAAGCACTGAGATATGAACTACCTGGAAAAATTCAAATCCATTGGCACCTTCATCCTGGATGTAGATGGCGTGCTGACCAATGGAGAGCTGATCGTCTTGGAAAATGGGCATTTGCTCCGCAAGATGAACGTGCGCGATGGGCTGGCCATCAAAACAGCCCTTCAGTGTGGCTATCGGGTGGCGGTCATCACGGGTGGCAACTCCTCAGGGGTCATACAGCGGCTGCGAAAATTGGGCGTCAATGACATTTATGCTGGCATCGACGACAAGCTGGATGTCTTCGAAGAGTACATCTACACCTACGACATCGATCCAGCGAGTGTTTTGTACATGGGAGATGACTGGCCGGATTACCCTCCCATGCGCCGGGTAGGCCTTCCCGTTTGCCCCTCTGATG
Source organism: Bacteroidota bacterium (assembly GCA_039821145.1). Classification (GTDB taxonomy): domain Bacteria; phylum Bacteroidota; class Bacteroidia; order Chitinophagales; family Saprospiraceae; genus JBCCSZ01. Next base: position 115,280 of record JBCBOS010000013.1, read on the forward strand.
CCATCCCCGAAATCATGGAGGTTGCCCAATACATTTCGCCCATCAAGGGAGGAGAAGGCTGCGTGCGGGATGTCATCGAAAAGACCTTGCGACTCAATCACCAATGGCTCAACACACCCAAGGAAATATCGCGCGACGAGGAGAGTTTGTAGATCGCGACTTGACACTCTTTTCCCGCATTCGGATTTGGGGGCAATTGATTCGCCTGCCCAACCTATTCATCGTCCTGTTGACCCAATACTTCATTTACTACATTCTGATCTTGCCAGCTTATCGAGCCAGCAGTTTGGCACCTCAACTCGATGGGCCACATTTTGCCTTGCTCGTCCTCACCACCATTCTCATCGCTGCCGGTGGCTACATCATCAACGACATCAAAGACAGGCACATCGACCAGAAAAACCGGCCGGATCGACTGATCATCGGGCCATTCATTTCTTTGCAAACGGCTCGCATGGCCTACTGGCTGGTTGGACTGGGCGGCTTGGGCATCGCGCTGTACTTGGCCATATACATCGACAATCTTCCCCTGGTCCTCCTCTATCCATCGGCCGTCTTTTTGCTGTGGTGGTATTCGCACCAATTGAAACGGATGCCTTTGTGGGGCAACTTGATTGTCTCCTTGTTCTGTGCCTTCGTGGCTGGAATCGTTTGGTTTGCAGAACGACATGGGATGGCGGCCTTGCTGGAGCAACAACCCAGCCTGGGCATGCGCACCCAAGCCATGCTTTTGACCTATCTCATCTTCGCCTTTGTTTCTACCCTGTATCGGGAGCTGATCAAAGACATGGAAGACATCGAAGGGGATCGACTTTACGACTGTCGGACCTTTCCCATCGCATACGGCATGTCCATCAGCAGGCGATTGGCCTGGGGAGTTGGCCTGAGTTTGCTGCTTTTCATATGTGCTGGAATGTTTGTACTTTGGCGGCTTGCCTGGTGGGCCGATTGGATCTTTGCGGCCATTGCCTTGGTAGGACCATTGATTTATTCCTTGGTCAAACTCCGGAATGCCAATAGCAGTGAAGAATTCCACCACCTGAGTCGCTGGGCCAAATGGTTGATGTTGAGCGGCCTGTTGTACCTGCTGTTTTTTTACCACCACCTCAACCACTGATTTCAAATCCAAAATTCCGTCGCTGATGATGTTTTCACAAAAACGCCCCGTTTTGCTCGCCTCCAAGTCTCCCCGCAGAAGGGAAATGCTCAGTGAAGCAGGTTTTCAATTTCGCGTACAAGCAAAAGAGGTAGCGGAAGATTTTCCAGATGACATGCCAGTGGCAGAGGTTCCGGAATACCTGGCCCGGCTCAAGGCGAGGGCTTGCCGCTCTTTCATCCAGGACAATGAGATATTGCTCGCTGCCGATAGTGTCGTCATCCAAGACCAAGTCATTTATGGCAAACCGACTGACAGAGAGGATGCCTGCCGAATTCTGCGGATTTTGTCTGGCAATGTGCATGAGGTCATTACTGGGGTCTGCCTGATGGATGGACAAAAAGAGAAGTCTTTTTCTGGTGTTTCCAAAGTACATTTCTCCCATATGACAGAGGAGGAAATTGCCTATTATGTCGATGCCCATCAGCCCTATGACAAAGCGGGCGCCTATGCCATCCAGGAGTGGGTGGGTTTGTGCAAGATTTACAAAATAGAAGGGACCTATTCCAACATTCGGGGCTTACCGATGGATTTGGTGTACCGGGAATTGCTACAGTTCTGAAAAAGGAAAGGGTATAGCAGATGCCATACCCTTCATATCTAACAAACAAAACCAACTAAAAACCAAATTGAACACCCGCCTTGAAAGTGATGCTGTTCACGTAAGACTCTTTTCTTCCATAATCCAATGGCATCACTTGGGCGCCTTCTCCCGGTTCAATGCTCCGGTAGTGGGTGCGGGTTCCCCTGTTGTAAATCGCTCCGAAATCCAGCATGACATTGTCGGACAGGTTTACACTGAGACCTCCTCCGAAGCCGAGGTTGAAGGCCGTACCGTGAAAGGTGGTATTGTCATCATAATCATCCTCGTACTTGGACTCGGCTGCATAGCGAGTGCTGAAGAAGGAGACACCTCCTACAATCATTTCTCCGTAGGGATTGATGCGCTTGTCTGTGAGTAGGTAGCGCCGAATGGTGGCGTTGTAAGTCACAAAACAATCCTCTTCATCAATCTCGATGGTTTTTCCATTTTCCAGAGCCGTCATGTAGGAGTCATTGGCGTACATGGCCACTCCTGCTTCTACTCCGACCACCCATGCTTTGGCTTTGGGCAGGGCGTAGAAAACCTTCAGGGTAAATCCAACCGGGTCTTTCACCAGGTTGTCATCGTATTCGTCCAGTGGGCTGGTGTAATTGAGGTGGATGGCACCCCCTGCTTGTGCTTGGCAGGACATGCTGGCCATCAGACAGATGCTCAGCGTGCATAGCAAGTAAACGAAACGATTCATTTGTAAGCGATTTTAAGGTAAAACGAATAAGTAAGCAAAATGCTGTGTAGACATTACAATTTAATAACTATCTGCCTATTATTCCGTATAATAAGCTGCTGTATAATTGGTAAAGTATGATTATTTTGTTCATTTTTGTGAAGAAATCTAGCCTACCCCACCACTTATGCGGCAAGCTGGTACCCAATTGAAAGAATAAATCCTTTGCATCTTGGCAAAATTCCTCGAATTCAACTTTGACGATTCCCTGAACGAAGCACTTCATTTCATGGGATTCGAAGAAGCTACCCCCATACAAGAACAGGCAATCCCCTACATACTGGACGGCAAAGACCTCATCGCCTGTGCCCAAACAGGTACGGGAAAAACCGCGGCCTTTCTCCTCCCCATCCTGAACAAGATTGCGACAAAGCCTGCTGATGAGGGTCAGATCAACACCCTCATCCTGGCTCCGACCCGTGAGCTGGCCTTGCAAATTGACCAACAGGTGGAAGCCTTTGGGTACTTCCTGGGCATTTCTTCCTTGCCAGTCTACGGAGGGGGAACCAGCAACAGTTGGGACCAGCAAAAGAAAGCCCTCAGCAAAGGAGCCGACTTGATCATTGCCACTCCTGGCCGATTGATCTCGCACATGAAGTTGGGATATGTCAAATGGAGTGGATTGCAGCATCTCATCCTCGACGAAGCCGACCGGATGCTGGACATGGGTTTCTACGAAGACATCATGAGCATTGTCCGACAGCTGCCGGAAGAACGGCAAAACCTGATGTTCTCGGCCACCATGCCACCCAAGATTCGCAAATTGGCCAGCTCCATTCTGGATAAGCCAGAGCAAATCAACATCGCCATTTCCAAGCCTGCTGCCGGTGTCTTGCAAGGGGCATACATGACCTATGACAACCAAAAGCTTCCACTGATTCAGCACCTGCTGACCAATAAGAAGAACAACTACCCCAGCGTCATCATCTTTACGTCGACCCGGCGGATGGTCAAAACCATTACCGACAGTTTGCGGAAGAAAGGATTTGCTGCGGATATGATTTCTTCTGACCTGGAACAAGCGGAACGAGAAAAAGCTTTGCAATCCTTCAAGGCCAAAAGCACCCAAATCTTGGTTGCCACAGATATATTGGCCCGAGGCATCGACATCAAGGAAATCAGTTTGGTCATCAACTACGACGTTCCCCAAGATGCCGAAGACTACGTCCACCGAGTGGGTCGGACAGCCAGGGCGGACTCTACCGGGGTGGCCTTGACGTTCATCACGGAAAAAGACCAGCACAAGTTCCACAACATCGAACAGTTGATCGAACAGGAGGTCCGAAAGATTGGCTTGCCACCAGATTTGGGTGAGGCTCCTGCCTATGCTCCCAACAAACGGCGGAAACGAGGACACTCTGGCGGAGGAGGACACCGACGCAACAAAAACCGCAGGCGTGGCAATGGTCCTTCCAACCGCAACAAAGGCAAGCGACCTTCTGGTGGTGGTGGACGCAACAAGAAGAAACAAGCCCACGGATCGAATCCCCCCAACCGAAAAAAATAAATGGGTAGACGCTCTTTTTCAGGATGAGTTTCCTACCTTTCGCATTGAATTGGTAACCTACCTTTGTCTTCGATGCAGATGGAAATGAATTGGGCCCAGCCCATGGAATACACTTCTGTGTCACCTCTCAAAGTTGTCATGAAATTACGCTTGTTTTTTAAGGCAATGTCCTTGAGGAAGCCACTTGTGATTCTCAAGACAAACTGTGTGTGAATTGTTTACCGAAATAACATTTCAACTACACCAAGTTGTACAGAAAGAAGCTGGGTGCCGCATGCCAGAAAGCAAATTTTTATTTAGCTTTAGCGAAAATCCGCTATCAAATAATTGTTTCACACACTAAACCAAAATTATGAACCGCAACGCACTACTATGCCTATGCACCCTCTTATTGCTTTTTGGTTGTCACAAAGATGCCGAGCAGCCCTCTCGCTTGGAAGCCCCCGGATGGCAAACATCCGACCCACTGACCAAGGCAGAAATTGACCAATTGATCCGAGAACAAACCAAAAACAACGACATCTTTCACTGGTCCAGTACGACAGACCACGTATTGTGGAGTGCAGGCATGCAGGGAGAGCAAGTATATGCCATTGGCTACAAACCAGCCACAGAGTCCCAAATAGAAGACCGCATACACGAAATCGATACTGATGATGCAGCCTGGGTGGCGAGCCGAGAAAAGATCATCCAGCTCATCTTGGAGGCCGAGCGCCTGGCGCGTCCCGGGGAGGAAATCACGGAAAAAGACATCCTGCCCAGCGAAGAGCGGAAAGTCCTGCCCGTCATCATTGCCAAGATCAGTTCGCCAGTGGCCATTCAGCAATTGCGTTCCATGAAGGATGAGATTCGCTACCTGGACCCGATTGGCTATCGCATGGAGACGGCCGACCTAAGAGGAAACGAAGGCTGTGGAGGCGCCAGTCCCGACAACATCAACCCGGCTGACTTCCAAACGACAGCGCCCAACGCCAAGATTCCCTGGAACTATAACTTCATGAACATCCCACAGGCTTGGAGCCGATCTACCGGCAGCGGCATCAAAGTGGCCCTCATCGATACAGGTGTTTATCCCAATCAATCCAAACTGGGCAGTCAGTTCAACTCTGGCTATTCCTCTGGTCGAAGCATCCAAAAAGCAGGTACCTATACCAGCTCGTGGTGGTGGTGGGCTCGCCCGGATGGTCCCAATGACCGCTGTGGGCATGGTACACAAATGGCGGGCTTGATCGCCGCTCCCCGCAGTACCAGTGGCTCTTCGGTGGGTGTGGCCTACAATTGCAATTTGTTGTCCATCAGAGGAACGGGTGATGTGGTCATTGGCAGTTGGAGAGAAATTGATGGCGTATCCGATGCTCTGGTCATTGCAGGAAATGATGGTGCAGTCAAAATTGTCAGTATGTCACTGGGAGACATTTTCTACCACGGAGAAGTCGCAGATGCCGTTCGCTATGCATACAACAGGGGAAAGATGATCTTTGCAGCTGCCGGCACCTCTACCTCCTTCACCAATTGGGTAGGTGTGACCTTCCCCGCGACCATGTCTGAGACCGTGGCAGTGACAGGTGTAGAAGACAGCCAAAATCTACAATATTGCAATACTTGCCACTACGGCCGCCAGGTAGACTTTGTTGCTGTCATGCAACGAGCCAATGACGGAGACCGAACGTCCATCACCCTGTCCAGCAGTGGAAACACGCCCAACTATGTCGGTGGTTCCTCTGCGGCCACAGCCATTACCGCAGGCATTGCAGCACTGGTGTGGTCAACCAATCCTGGCATGAATCGTACAACTGTCATGAACAAACTGAAGAATGCTGCTTCCATTTATCCCAATCGAAACTCCCGCTACGGCTGGGGCTTGATTGATGCCAATGCAGCCGTTCAATAAAGAGTAAGAGCTTGTTCAGATTTAAAATTTTGATGCTGCAAATAATCCCAAATTCTGAACAAGCTCTAATATTCCAACCGAGTTCACGTTAACGAAGAGTGTCTCCCTGGCGTCCTGTCGGGGGGACTTTTTGTTTTTGGTAGGTCCACTCTTTCAATGAATGGAAAGAAATCCAGCCTCGATGGATTCGAACAAAGCCTCTAAAGATGTAGCTTCAAAGAAGAGATTCATTGCTTTGCAGCACACAAAAAAAAGCCGCGCTCGGAAGCACGGCCATTTACAAATTATATAAATCCTATGAACATATCCAAATTATCTGAACGGCTCGCGAATGACCTCAAATTTCTTTGCCACAATGCCGTTCTCTGTTATGGTGTGAAGGATATACAAGCCATCTTTGAGCTGTGATATATCTACTTCTGTATTTTTCACGTGAATTTTTCCAGAGCTCATCATCTGTTGACCAGATAGACTGTAGATGGCGAACTCGCGTATTTCATTCTTTCCATTGACGTGCAGATTGAGGACATCCTGAGCAGGATTTGGGAAAGCCAAAAGGTCATCCTCACTGACACCCAGTCGATCCTGATCCGGAGAGATGATCTTGATCGCGATGTTGTAGACAGGAAGCGTCTGCATCAATCCTGATCCGTTCATGGAGGTAGTCTGAGCAGTGACTGTTGTCCGTCTTTCATCTCCAGGCTTAAAGCCATCGATCACATCATCCACAATGAATTCAACGGTGGCAATGCGGCCATACCCACTGGCAGAGACTCCACTGGTACGGGTGTAACCAGCCTCAGCTCGTCCATCAAATGGATACTTTACCATATCCAACATGGGAGAGTTGTAGCCCAGCCAAGAGGAATTGTTGAAATTGATTTTGAAAGTGCCATCCTTTACAATCGTGCTGTTGTAGTTCATGGCGAAGGTCAATCCATTGATGTCAACAGCTGGGGTTGCCGAATTTCCAAGAACGACCTCGATCACAACCAAATCACCAGGATTGTAAGGACCTGGATTGAGCGGAACGAAGAAAAGAGGCAGATCAGAGATGGTTGGCAAATTGCCAGGTGTCAGATTGTGAGTCAGACCGTAAGACTGGCTGATGGCAGCCGTATCACTGACGTTCACAACACCATCTCCATTGGTATCAACATGCTTGAGATTGACTTCTCCTTGTGTAATCTCACGTCTCCAGTTGTCTCCAAACTGTCCATACCAGTTGGTATTGGCTCCCGAACGAGTGGGGCCAACCTCACCTGTGGAGTATCCAACCGGCAAGAGGTCTGTGATGTCAACTGTACCATTGTTGTCGGCATCCCCTGACCAGACACAATCTGCGATACAGAAAGTATCAGTTGGTGTTCCCATGTCGAGGACACCCACTTCGATTTTGACCAACTCACAAGGTCCATTTCCAGGACAATAGTCAAATTCAAAGCGATCAGTGGCGGCAAAACCAGCGGGTGGCGTGTAAACAATGAGGTTGTTTCCAGAAATGTATTGGCCATCGATGAAGCCGTCAAAGGTCTCGTAAAAGTCGATGTAGCCACCTTCCAAACTTTCCTCTGGCACATTTTCGAAGTCAAAATCGGCAAAAGGAAGGTTGTAATTGACAATGAGAGGGGTATTCTGGATGGTTGTCAGGTCGAAAGTGGTCGTAGATGGGTACAAATTGTCAACCGTAACGATGACATCTGCATCTTCACAACCTGGACCATTGCCCATACAGGCTTTGTATCTAAAAATATCAACACCGTTGAATCCAGCATTAGGGGTATATGTAATGATTCCATTTTGAATCACCACCGTTCCGTTTTGCGGAGCAACAGATATGAGGTTGATGGATGGACTTAAAATTTGATTGTCGTTGGCAAGCACATCAATGTCTACACTTCCATCTACGGGAACAAAAGCAAAATCTCCTTTGGAGATGCCCAAAGTAGAAGTCAGCTCTGTATCCAGAACGTCCACGATAAAGGTACGCAAAGACGTATTTGTCTGTGTGTTGTACGCAAAAGTGAACTGATCCGTGTCATTGAAGAAGTTGCGACTGGGAATGTATTCCAATTGACCATCATTGACAGCAATGACGTTTCCATTGCCTGGAGCCTCAATTTCTTGATAGCCATTGGTGAGTGGCAAGAGAAAACGCTTGGCTTCTCCCCTCTTGGTGGCCAAATAGACAGTGTCTATTACGGTAGAATTGCCTTCTACAAAGACCGTTGCAACCCCCACATCACAATTTTCCGCATCAACACAGGCAGTGTAATTGAAGTGTGCAACACCGATGAAACCAGGATTGGGCGTAAAAGTTACCTCCGTCGTAGCAGAGTCATAGGTAGCCGTTCCACCATTGGTCAACGAAATGTTGGAAAAATACACCGGATCGCTTCCTTGATCATTTGCCAGGATGTCGAACGTCACAGAGGAGTCAACAGAAGTGTTGGCAAAATCCCTTCCCGCACTAACAAAGGCAGAAAGCACTTCGACCTCAACGATTCGAGTGATCGATTGACTTGGGAACAAGGGGAGGCTGTAGATGAAAGAAAACGTATCCCGGCCAACATAGCCGGAATCTGGAGTGTAGAAAAAATCGTGAAGAGGCTGATTTCCAACCTGAATGATCTCTACCTGACCATTAGAAGGAGAAGAAGAAATGATGGGATTACCAAAGGAAGCAACCTGGTACTCCAGCACATCATTTTTGGGAACAGTAACGAACTCGTAGAATTGTCCTTGGGACCAGCCGGAGACCGATACCAACAACAAGGCCAGGAAGGCCGACAGTGTCTTTAGTTTGTAAAAGGATACATTCATTTGCTTGCGGATTTAATATAATTCGTACACATAGGATTTGCTCCTCACGATGAGGAATATTACAATCTAAGAAATAACGCCAACAGTAGAAACTACACTTGGGTCAAATTGTAATACTTTTTTTTGCTAAATTTGTTGTAGCTGTCGCGACTAAGGTGTTGTTTTTCAGCTAGTTGCACTTCGTGTATCCGTTTCAGGGATTAAACTTGTGAACTTTTCACACCTCGTCATGGTATTAAATGCTGTAAGAACATTTATTTTTGCCCTGAATATGTTAATTTTTTCTAATCAGAGCGACAATGGTTTGAAAAGCGCTTTCTTGGGATTATAATCTGTCGTAGATTTCTATTTGGATTACAGATTATTTCTTTGCAAACGGTTGAGAATCAAACGGAACGATAGTAAATCGGCTTTTAATATCTCATTAACAACTCAAATATAGTATTTTTTTTTCAATATGCACAATAGCAAAATATATTCTATCCTACTACAGCTTAGCAAAGTCGAAAAAAATCGCCTGCGGAAGTATTTGATCTCCCCCTATTTCAACCGCAGCCAATTGCTGGTCAACTGGTTCGATTTGCTCTGTAAGATCATCCATTCCGGCAAGGCCGATAAGTGGACCAAGGAAAAGCTGTGGTCCAAGATTTACAAAGGGGAAGCCTTCGACGATGTGCGCTATCGAAAACTCAATTCTGACCTACTCAAACTGGTGGAGGGCTTTTTGGCACAAAGTGAATACGAAGACAACCAAGTCAACCAAGCCAACTACTTGTTGGAAGCCATTAAAAAACGCAAGATGGAAAAGCTTTACAGCAGTTCCAAGCGACAGGCAGAGCGAGCCTTGGAAGTGGAAGGAGTCTGGAACAAGTCTGCCAGTTATTACTTTCACCAGTATCAGTTTCAGAAGAGTTATTACGACTTGGACAAGTCCAATCTTCAGCGAACCAGTAAGTCCAACATCGAAAACATCGTCGACAATCTCGATTACTTCTATCTCGCGGAGAAACTAAAGTATTACTATGAGATGAAAAGCCGCCAGTCTGTGGCAACCCAACACAATTACCAAATCTCTCTCATTGATGAAATTGCCAATCACATTGGAGATGCCACCTATGACGAAATTCCTGCTGTCGCCATTTATTATCAAGTGTACCTGACTCAAAAAGACCCAAGTGATGTTGATCACTACTTCAAACTGAAAGATTTACTGGGAAAGCATGGCAATGAATTTCCCGCCAATGAGGCCAAAGAAATCTATACAACTGCCATCAATTATTGTATCAATAAGATCAATAAGGGAAAGCAGCAATTCTTAGGTGAGTTCATTGACATCAACGAAGATTATTTGCGAAAAGACATTCTAATCGAAGGTGAACTATCTCCCTGGAAGTTCCAAAACATCGTAACAGCAGCTTGCAGACTGGGTAGATATGAATGGACCAAAGAATTTATATCCAAGTACAAAGAAAAGCTGCCGACAAACTATAGAGACAATGCTGTTTCTTACAACATTGCGCGCTTGTACTTTTATCAAAAGAATTACAGCAAGGTAGTTGAAATGCTTCGAGAAGTAGAATATGAGGACTTCTCCTACAATCTAGGGTCCAAGAGTATGCTCATACCAACCTATTATGAGTTGGACGAACTCGAACCTCTCTATTCCTTACTCGATAGCTTCCGAACCTATCTCTCTCGACACAAGGAGGAAATGCCCCTCCAACGCTACAACAACTACGTCAACCTCATCGGCTTCACCCGCAAGCTCATCAAAATCATCCCGGGCGATCAAAAGGCCATTGGCAAGCTAAAGGGAGAAATTGACAATTCGAGTGGAATTATGAATGAAGAGTGGCTGCGCCAAAAAATTGCAGAGTTGGAATAAAAAAGCGGGAGAAAGGCTGAGGTGTGCCTTCTCCCGTGCTGTTGCCATCGGTCAAATGATCCTGAGCATCATTTGCCAGGGGGCAACTTGGTGTCATGTAGGATGCGACGAACCGACAGATGGCTGTCGGCAATTGCTCAGGTACATCGCATATTGTTATTAGATTGGATAGAGTTTGTTCATCTGTCATCTATTTTAATGGGTGATGAAATGGTTGCAGACAGGCAACTCTCTACGCACGGCAGTTGGTGTATACCATACCACAATCTCCAAAGATGACTTTTCCACTACTGCGCTTGTCGCAAGCCCGTACTTGGTAGCGGAACTGGCAGCAGTCTTTGTCACTCAGATCGAGGTAGTGAGTCAACCTGGTCTGTGCCTCAAAAATCAGTTCTCCTTGCATGGTGGTGCAAGTGACAACGTACCACTCGCAGCTGGACAAAGCAGTCCAGTGCAGACGGCAGGCCTCATCACTGACCCGTTCGACCTGAAGGTTCAGGCAGGTGTCAGACATTTGTGTGATGGGCGGATCAGTGCTGGATAGGCAAACGGTCCAGCAAAGAGATAGCAGCAACAGCATGAAGCGTTTCATGATCATCCGGTTTTAATGGTTTACAAATACCGAAATAGAAATTCACTCCCGATGCCAAGCCTATGGCATAAGAATAACTGTCTCAGGCAGTTAGGTTCATTCTCAAGGGAATGACCATCAAACTTGTCGTCTACTGTATTATTAGTTAGAAACGGTGTATGAGCTTTCGCTCTCTCAGGTAAAAGGTTTGGACCGATCTGGTCAGAACGCCCTCGTAACCACAGCATATGTCCCAATCAATTGGTCGGTGGTTCGTTCAGTTGACGCCGATCCTAGTTCTTGGGTAGGTACTGCTTCTTTGCTGTTTCCAAGTGGAAATTGGGAGAAGCAGTGAGAGGAGATTTAGAAGGCTCTCAGTTGCCCACAATCGCCGCTCAAAGTGAGGTTGCGTTCGATAGCTGAAGTGTAAAATAAGGGTTTCATCTCTCTATTTTTTGTGTTTTATCAGTTCATTCACACACATAAATGCCTTTAAAAACAAAAAAGTTCCAAAAAAAAAGGAAGGGCCGTGATTTATTTGCTTGCCAGAATCACTATATTAATAAATATATCGATCCCTGCTATGAAAAGACAAGACTATTCCAACGAAGAGTTGTTTGATTGGGTAAAAATGCGCCATCCGGAGGGCTTGCAGTACATCCATCGACAACTCAAGTTGGCCATCAAAGGAAAACTCGCCAAAAAAAATGTCTTTCTCGAAAACCACTTGTTGGAAGACATTCTGGGGGAGACCGTCTTGAGAATGTTCGAAATTTGCGACAAATTACAGGGAGACAACGAACACTCGAACCTTTTTGCAGACGGACAGGCCCCTCCTTTCTTTGCTTATTTTACCGCGGTAGGCCTCCGGGTGTACCAAGAACAAAAACGAAAAATGAACAAATATGCCCTCGTCGGTGACAGCAGCCTGCCACATGCTGCCCCCGAAACGGAACAAACACTCTACGATCAGTTGAACGACCCCAAAAGGTTACTCATCTGGGAATACATCAAAAACCTGCCAGATGACCATCGTCAACCTCTGGAATGGCGCTTCCTCAAGGGACTGTCGGACCAGCAGATTGCCGATAAAATGGGCATCCAGCGCAATACTGTCGCCAATCGCCGCAAAAGATTGCTCGACAGAATCAAAGCATACCTGAAAAATCGGAAGTAAAGTTTAATTGAAGACCCAACTTTCAACAAAATCAGAGTGACATGAAACATTCAACGCAAGACTGGAACGAATTCATCCCCGAGTATATCAACGACCAACTGAAAGGAGAACAGCTCAAAGCTTTTGAGGCTGCCATGCAACATCATCCCGATCTGGAGCAGGCCGTCGGCACAGCCCGTGACATCAGATTCGTATTGATGCACCGACAGGAATACCAAAATCTGGAACTGGCCCGGTCTCTCCGAACCGAAGACGATGCCAACAGCCAGAGTGGTGGGTCATCCAGAGCCAGAGGCAATTCCCTTGGGCCACTCCTGTGGCTGGGTGCCGTACTGATACCACTTTGCATGCTCCTTTGCTTCTTTTTCTTTCAGCAACATTCGCCCCTGATGCCAACCCCCTACCCTGTTGACCAATTGGGTTATTTCAAGGAGGCAAACATTGCCCCATCCATTGAAATGTACAAGGAAAAAAACTACGAGGAAAGTCTACAGGGGATTGAAAGGTACTCCGCTTCGGATCAGCTGCCAGAGTTGCGCTTTTTGCTGATGACGAACTACTACTACTTGGGGAAATTCGACCATGCCATGGCCCTTCTGCCTGAATCAAGGCGGAAGGACCACTCGCTTTTGGCGGAACAATTCGATTTTTACGCGACCCTGATCAAACTTGAACAAGGACAGGCAACCGCCAATGATCTACAAAGATTCAAAGAAAGCGAGGATGCATTCATCCAAACACAATCAAAACATCTGTTGCCTACATTGCGATGAGAACCTCAAACCGGCCGAACCGGAAAAGTGTTTTCATAGCTTCATATTTGATAGGTAACGAGGAATATCTCACGATAGGCATTGTACACCTTTGCTTTCAAAAATTCCCAGCCAAATGCTGGGAACAAATAGTCTCCACAATAGGGATACTATAGCGCGTTATACGGTTTATGACTTTCGCAAACTTTGTATTGAGTTTGCCTCTTTTTCCATTCACGCACAAGATACTTTACTCTGCGTTCATTTTTCTGGACGTTTTTTAGCATTCTCCGCCCAGAAAAATGTTAAATTAGACTGAGAACCACTTATCAGCAATACTTACACGTTTTTTTTCGTTCCAAAAACTACGGAATGAATTCCACAAATCACTGTCTTACAACTATTTGTGAAGATAATTCATTCCAAAGTATTCGAAAACAGCAAAATGATGAAACGCCTATTATCTCTGCTTTCCAGTCTGAGAAAAAATGAATTGAGCCAAGTTCGGAGCTTTTTAGACTCTCCTTTTCACAATACCAACCGGTTCATCCGCGAACTTTTTGCCTATTTGCGCAAATTCTACCCCGATTTTTCAAGTCCCCGACTCGAACTGGATTACCTCCGTGTCAAGCTCTTGCAAGATCGCGATACCCACCCCACCTATTTGGAAGACCGCATCGCTGAGCTGTGTCGCTTGCTGGAGGAGTTTTTGGTCATCCGCCAGGTCCAGACCGACAAGCGACTGCGCAGGGAGGCCCGTTGGCAAACCTTTACCCAACGCAAACTCTTCAAGGAGGTCACCAAGATGCGAAAGGACATTCTGCAAGATGTGCAGCGGGAGGATGTGTCGCCCTGGTCCGATCCATTTCCGCGTTGGTACTGGTCGGAGAGGTTGTTTACGCAGTTGGAGACGGCCGTTGGGAAGATTCCTTCTCCCGGCATGGATCAGATCATGTATCGTTTGGACGATCACTACATCGTTTCCAAGTTGATGTACATCTGCGAGTTGCTTTCCAGACAGAAGACCTATCAGGAGGAGCACAATTTTTTGTTTTTTGAGCCTTTGTTGGAGGAGGCTAAGCGCAAGCAAGAGGACCATCCGAAAATTTATATTTACTATAAGTTGATTCAGATGTTTATCAAGGATCTTTCAGAGGATCAGTTTCTGACTGTAAAAAACTGGTTTACGGAAAAGTACAAGAACTTTGATAAATTTGAAAAGCTTTTCATCGTTGTGAAATTAATTGGAGTAGCTTCAAAACACATGTTCCAAAGCAATTACGATTATATGAAAGAAGTCGCTTTGCTGTACCAATTTGGCATTGAAAAAGATCTACTACCAATAGCTGGAAAAATATCTGATCGAACATTTATCAATGTTTGCACAAGTGGCGCATCTGCAGGAGAATTTGAATGGACTGAAAGGTTTATTGATCACGAAGGTCCAAAGCTTCTTGACCTCGAAAAAAAAGAAGAAACAATTCTAGTTGGAAGAATATATTTTCTATTTCACAGTGGCAAATATGAACTTGCAAGCGAACTTTTAAATGATTTTCCCTCCAGTGATGTTAGGTTAAAGTTTAGGATAAATACTTTGTGTATTCGTTGTTATTTCGAACTCTATATTAATGACTATAGCTACGAAGGTTTACTGTTTGCAAAATTAAACTCATTTAAAAAATTCATAAAACGAAATAAGAGCCACTCCGAATCAAGGAAAAAGGCATATTCCAACTTCATTGAAGCAGTTAGACAACTCCTCAAATTTCAAAAAGCAGAAAATAAAGATTATGAAAGGTTGATTCGGCAAATAGAAAAAAACAAGCCGATTACTTCTTCTAATTGGCTTAAATCAAAGGCATTACACATTTATAAAAATCAAAAAAGCCAGAGATAGTAACTATCCCTGGCTTGAACCTAGATCTTTGGGTTTAACTTTCTATCTCGTCCTCATGGACATACTCAGCGCCTGCATTCGCATCTGCGCTGCCCCCCTTCACCTTCGATCCCTGTTCCTTGCCGATTCGGAATGTCACGAAATCGGCCAATTTTGTTTTCATAGCTCCGCCAATGGAGCTGGCTTGCAACTCTGTTTTCTTTTTCATAGACACAATGGTGTTTTAGTCCTTGATTGTCAAGGAAATAAGTCAATCAATAGCTTTAATAATTCGATAAATTCTCTGTTGTAATTGCTTTTATTAATAATGATTTCCCAAGTGAATTAAATCACAACAAGACAATTTTTTTTTTGAATGACTCCAAACTTTTTTTGACAGACACAAGGCCAGCCACCCATTGGTCAAGGAAAATCCCTCCTGCCCCAGCACCAAAAGCAAACCCACCAAGTCCTCACAAAACCAGCCATTTCTCACCCCATTCAAAGCAAGCCCACCCGCCAATTCATAACAGCATAAATTCAAAAATCAAAAAATAAATCGTCCGCAAAACAACATTTTTAATTTTTAATATGTATGTTTGTGGCAACACAAGTAAACATCGAAAACTTCAGTCAGGGGTATCACCCTCAGATACTCGCGATGTAAACCCAATGATTAAGAGGCTCAAACTTTTTCTAACTTCTGTTCGCACCATCAGCATTGGAGATGATCTTTCGTACCATGAAGCTCACCCTCTGTCTGGTTAATTCTTAATTACATACTCAACTGCTAGAAAAATACTTGTCGACAATACGCAGGGCTCTGCGAAGATGTCTTTGATCGACCTTCCATGAGTCGTCTGTGCATACTTTACTCCAAACCGAAAATGCGGTACCCGTTTTCGGACAAGAGGCTATTGCCAAAATTTAATTTACTTAATCATCTAGCACGTCTAGACCTGTGCCTGCCGACCCAGCGTCTGCCAGGAAGGTTTTGTGCGCCTAAAAAAACCAAAGCTCATATGTTCACAAAGAACCGAAAACCACAGTTTACACACAACTGGGTCAAAACATCCGCCCTTTGGATTTTTGCCCTTTTATTCAGCTTTAATCTTTCTGCTAACGAATTTACCCCTACCTCTTCTTCCGATTCCGAAACAACTTTCACCGAGGCCAAATGCGATTGCGAATTCATGGCCAATAGTTTCAACATCAGCTTTCGCGAAAGATGCACCGCGACCTTCCAGTTTGAAGAATTCTGGGAGCCCTGCATCGAAAAGGCTGAGTGGACCGTCAATGGATTTTTGTACTCCACTGACCTCAACCCCAAACCCTACCAGTTTTGCAGCTCCGGAAAACAAACGGTCTGCCTGACACTCTATCTCGTCACCGGAGAAAAATGCACCTTCTGCAAAACCTTCGAAGTGGAATGTCCTGGCTGTTGCAACTGCGACGCTGTCCAAGCTGGCATCATGCAAACGCCATCCGGCCCCTGTGACCTCGACCTGGCCCTTGATCCTCAACTCAAAGAATGCATCAAAGACCTCAAATGGTCCATCGGAGGCAATGTCTTCCCCAGCACCTTCGATCCTCCTGCCGTCAGTTTCACTGATCCAGGTCCACACACCGTCATCCTGAAGGTCATCTTGCTGGACGGTACAGTTTGTGAAATCAAGCGGGAATACGAACTGCCCAAATGCCAGTCTGGCTGTGATTGCGAAAAAGTTGCCGCAGGACTCAAATTTGGCAAACCCGACAGCTGTGCCATCGACTTCAAACTCGATCCAGACCTCGAAGAATGCGTCCGCGCGCTCAAATGGGTTGTCAACGGCGTAGGATACTCTGGAGACTTCTGCCCACCAACCTACCACTTCCCAGGTTCTGGTACCTACGAAATCTGCCTCTACGTAATTCTACAAGATGGTACAGAGTGCCGCTTCTGTGAAAAATTTGAAGTGGAATGTGACGATTGTACTTGCGACAAAATTCAAGCAGGCATCAAGATCGACCGCCCAAGCGAATGCTCCATCGACCTAGAACTCGATCCAGACCTCAAACGCTGCATCGAAAAAATCGAATGGACCGTTGATGGCGCCGTCATCTCCAACTCTCTCAACCCACCAGTCTACACCTTCCCATCCTCTGGTTGGTATGTGGTTTGCCTCAATGTCAA
Organism: Bacteroidota bacterium; assembly: GCA_039821145.1. Taxonomy (GTDB): domain Bacteria; phylum Bacteroidota; class Bacteroidia; order Chitinophagales; family Saprospiraceae; genus JBCCSZ01. The sequence continues at coordinate 132,419 of JBCBOS010000013.1, forward strand.
ACTTACCAATGGCGAAGAATGCAGATTCTGCTACCGAGTCGAAGCCCGCTGCCAAGATTGCAATTGCGAGAAAATCGCAGCAAATACCAAGATCAGCGCAACCGATAGCTGCACGCTGAGTCTGAAACTCGATCCAGATCTGGAAGAATGCGTCCGTGGACTCAAGTGGGTCATCGATGGCGACAGCTATTCCGATGAATTCTGCCCAGCAGACTTTGTCTTGCCTGGTTCCGGTACTTACACAGTTTGTCTATATGTCGTCTTGCAGGATGGCACCGAATGCCGCATCTGCGAAGAAGTCAGAGTAGACTGCAAAGAGTGCGATTGCGAAGACATCAAGAAGGGAATCAAAGAAGATCGCCCAACCAGATGTTCTGTCGACCTGGAACTCGATCCAGATCTCAAGCGCTGTGTTGACAAGATCGAATGGAGCATCGACGGTGTTGTCATTTCCAATGACTTTGATCCAGCTCTGTACATCTTCCCTGCTTCCGGCGTATACGAAATCTGCCTGTTCGTTGTCCTCGAAAATGGCAAAGAATGCAAGATTTGCTGGAAGATCGAAGTAGAATGCCCAGATTGCAACTGCGAGTTGATCAAAGATGGCATCAAAGTCGACCGCCCAAGCAAGTGTTCCATCGATCTGGAATTGGATGAAAATCTCAAGCCATGCATCGAGAAGATCGGCTGGTATGTGGACGGTGTCCTCATCTCTGGTGATCTCAACCCAGCTGTTTACACCTTCCCTGCTTCTGGTACTTATGAGATTTGCCTCAAGGTCCAGTTGGTCAATGGTGAAGTCTGTGAATTCTGCTGGAAGGTAGATGCATCCTGCCCATGCGATTGCGAAGCGGTCAAAGCAGGTGTGAATTTCCGCCAAGGACTCTGCCGTGTCGACTTCTGGCTCGATCCAGCATTGGAGGAATGTGTCAAAGACCTCAAGTGGGCTGTCAACGGCAATGGATACAGCGACCAATTCAACCCACCAGCCTTGCCATTGCCTGGTAGTGGAGTTGTCGAAATTTGTCTCTACACCGTATTGGTGACCGGGGAAGAATGCGAGTTCTGCTGGAAGGTTGAATACAACTGTCCATTCGAACAAGGCAAACAGACCCAACAGAGCGAGATTCAAATTTCAGAGTTGCCAATGGAGATGACCCTCTACCCCAACCCCAACAACGGTCAATTCACTGTCGAAATGCCTCACACAGGAGATGCCACTCTCCAAGTGACCAACATGACGGGCCAATTGTTGTTCTCCAAAGTCATCAATGGAAGTCAAGATCTGCTCAAGGAAGACATCGACATCAGTCACCTGCCAAGCGGCATCTACGTAATTTCTCTTGATTTGGGCAATCGGGTGATCAATACCCAGATCAATCTCCAAACCAAGAAGTAAGGCTATTTCCCCATAGCTTTCAATGAGTAGCAAAAAGCCTGCTGCGGACGCGTCCGCAGCAGGCTTGCTGTTTGATCCAATCTCATTTCCCTCCCTTACAGCATCGCTGAGCAATCTAGCTGTCTTAACCACCGAATACAACGGATCACCCCCACTGAGCGTCTATTGCTCAACCTGGATTTCGGGCACAAAAGAAAGAAGACAGAACGTCTTCTCGTCCATGCAAGCCGATTGGCTCCTAAAAGGTAAGCTGCATTTCGGGAATTTCTCCATCAATGACCAATCGGCCCTCTGTCGCTTGCTGAATTTCTTCAACAGATACACCGGGTGCTCGCTCCAACAGGTGAAAACCTCCTTCTCCAACTTCCAGCACAGCCAAGTTGGTCACGATTTTTTTCACACAGCCTACACCCGTCAATGGAAGGCTACAGCGTTTGAGTAGTTTGGATTTTCCACGCTTGTTGGTGTGCATCATGGCCACGATGATGTTGTCGGCAGAGGCCACCAAATCCATGGCTCCTCCCATGCCTTTGACCATTCTGCCGGGGATCTTCCAGTTGGCAATGTCGCCATTGTCGGCTACCTCCATGGCTCCCAGTACCGTCAGCTGGATGTGGCGGCCGCGAATCATGGCAAAACTGGTGGCAGAATCAAAGATGACAGCTCCTGGCAGAGCTGTGATGGTTTGTTTGCCGGCGTTGATCAAATCCGCATCTTCTTCTCCCTCGTAGGGAAAGGGGCCCATGCCCAGGATGCCATTCTCCGATTGAAAGACGACATTGATGCCTTCAGGGACATAGTTGGCAATGAGGGTTGGGATGCCAATTCCCAAGTTGACGTACCACCCATCTTGCAATTCCTGGGCGATTCTTCTGGCAATTCCGTTTTTATCTAACATAATTGGTGAGGCAATTTGTGGGTCAATAATGAATGAAATGGCACTGCTGCTGTCAGGCCTTTGAGCGGACTGTGCGCTGCTCAATGCGCTTTTCATAGCCGACGCCCTGGAAAATGCGCTGGACAAAGACACCAGGCGTGTGAATGGCATTGGGGTCCAACTCACCTGGCTCCACCAACTCCTCTACCTCTGCAATGGTGATTTTGCCCGCCATGGCCATGACCGGATTGAAGTTTCGGGCCGTTCCTTTGTAAATCAAATTTCCAAATCGATCGCCTTTCCACGCCTTGACAATGGCATAATCGGCTGTCAAAGCAGCTTCCAGGATGTGCGCCTTGCCATCGAAATAGCGGACCTCTTTGCCGTCGGCTACCTCCGTACCAAATCCAGCAGGGGTGAAAAATGCCGGAATGCCCGCCCCGCCTGCGTAACAGCGAGCCGCCAAAGAGCCTTGCGGAATGAGGTCGACTTCGAGTTCTCCACTAAGCATTTGGCGCTCAAACTCGTCATTTTCTCCCACATAGGAAGAGATCATCTTTTTGATTTGGTGCTTTTGCAGCAACAGGCCGAGGCCAAAATCATCGACTCCCGCATTGTTGGAAATACAGGTCAAATCTGTTGCTCCACTTGCCACCAAGGCAGAGATGCAATTCTCAGGGATGCCACAAAGGCCAAAACCACCCAGCATGATGGTCATGCCGCTTTCAATCCCCCGGATGGCATCTTGGGCATTGGATACTACTTTGTTCATATGATTGGTCAGATTGTTAGGGTGAATGAGTGAGCCAAAAGTACACAATCGCCTGCAAAAAGCCGATGAAAGGCTGTCAATTTTGCATCTGTGGCGCATGTCAAACGGTCATGCACCAAAGCAATCCTGTCAATATGCGTCGCCATTTGGAAACAGACAGAGGGGAATCCTGAAATAATGTCATGTTTTTGCCCTTGGCACAAGAAATGATCATGCACTGTAGAATCTCTACCGGATTCTTCGTCATTATTTTTTGTAACCAAACCAAAACTTTGAATATCTATGAAGCCGATCAACGACAGAGTAGTTGTCAAACCCGCTCCGGCTGAGGAGAAAACACAAGGTGGAATCATCATTCCGGATACTGCCAAGGAAAAACCACAGAAGGGAGAAGTCGTGGCGGTAGGCCCCGGCAAAGACGGCAATTTGATGACCGTACAAGTTGGTGATACTGTTCTTTATGGTAAGTATGCAGGTACTGAGCTCAATTTCGAAGGAGCCGACTACCTGATCATGAGAGAGGACGACATATTGGTGGTGCTCTAAGCTGCCAGATCGACATCTTTCTACATTACAACATCCATTCATTTCCAAAAAAAACGCAAATCAGATATGGCTAAAGAAATTAGCTTTAACTCAGACGCCAGAGAAAAACTCAAAAGTGGCATCGACGCCCTGGCGAACGCCGTCAAAGTAACCCTCGGCCCAAAAGGACGCAACGTCATCATCCAAAAGAGTTTTGGTGCTCCTTCCATCACCAAAGATGGTGTTTCCGTAGCCAAGGAAATCGAGCTTGAAGATCCGGTAGAAAACATGGGCGCTCAAATGGTCAAAGAAGTGGCTTCCAAGACTGCCGACATCGCTGGTGACGGTACAACCACTGCCACTGTTTTGGCACAAGCCATGGTAGCTGCCGGTATGAAAAACGTCGCTGCTGGTGCCAATCCAATGGACCTCAAGCGCGGCATTGACAAGGCCGTAAAAGCCATCATTGCCAACCTCAAGGACCAAACAGAGATCATCGGCAACGACTACGAAAAAATCCAACAAGTAGGCGCCATCTCTGCCAACAACGACCAAGAAATTGGCTCTTTGATCGCCGACGCCATGAAGCGTGTTTCTACTGACGGTGTCATCACTGTAGAAGAGGCCAAAGGTACCGATACATATGTAGACGAGGTGATGGGTATGCAGTTCGACAGAGGATACCTCTCTCCTTACTTCGTGACCAACACGGAGAACATGACGACTGAGTACGAAAACCCACTCATTCTCATCCACGACAAGAAGATTTCCAACATGGCTGACATCGTTCCCATCCTCGAAAAGGTGGTAGGTGCTGGTCGTCCTCTCCTCATCATCGCAGAAGACATCGAAAGCCAAGCATTGGGTGTATTGGTGGTCAACCGCCTGCGCGCTCAACTGAAAGTGGTTGCTGTCAAGGCTCCTGGTTTTGGCGACCGTCGCAAAGCGATGCTGGAAGACATTGCCGTTTTGACAGGCGGTACAGTCATCAGTGAGGAAAAAGGCTACAAGTTGGATGGCGTGGAGTTGGAACACCTCGGTACTGCTGAGAAAATCCAAATCGACAAAGACAATACAACTGTTGTCAATGGTGGTGGCCACGAAGAGACCATCCAGGCTCGCATCGGTCAGATCAAGCAACAAATCACAACAACAACTTCTGACTACGACAGAGAAAAGCTGCAAGAGCGCTTGGCCAAGCTCTCTGGTGGTGTTGCCGTCTTGTACGTCGGAGCTGCCACAGAGGTAGAGATGAAGGAGAAGAAAGACCGCGTAGATGATGCATTGCACGCTACCCGCGCTGCTGTCGAAGAAGGCATCGTAGTTGGTGGTGGTGTGGCATTGGTTCGCGCCATCGACTCTCTGGACAGTGTTTCCGGTGAAAACGAAGATGAAGGCATTGGCATCAACATCGTCCGCAAGGCATTGGAAGCTCCTCTTCGCATCATTGCTGAAAATGCAGGTGTAGAGGGTTCTGTTGTCCTGATGCATGTCAAGAACGGAGAAGGAGCACACGGTTTCAACGCCCGCACAGAGGCCTACGAAGATCTCAAGCAGGCTGGTGTCATCGATCCAACCAAAGTCACTCGCATCGCACTGGAAAATGCCGCTTCCATCGCAGGCATGGTGCTGACTACGGAATGTGTTGTCAATGACAAGCCAGAAGAAAACAGCGGAGCTATGCCGCATGCACATGCTGGAGGTGGAATGCCAGGCATGATGTAAGCCATTCGCTCAGCGAAAAAATACTCACTCACTGCTCCGGCCGTCTTCTCGGTCGGAGCTTTTTTGTCTTATCTTTGCCCTCCAAATGCAACATCGCTTATGTCAGATACCTCCATCAGCCTCAACAAATTCATCAGCAGTACAGGCATCTGTTCGCGCCGGGAGGCCGACAAGTGGATCGAAGCTGGCAGGGTATGCATCAATGGGCAGTTGGCCCGCAAAGGCAACCGGGTGGAAAGCGGCGACGAAGTCACCCTGGACGGCAAGCCCATCCAACCCAAAGCCCAGCCCGTTTACATCGCTCTTCACAAGCCGCCAGGCATCACTTGCACCACAGACCGAAAAGACAAGGACAACATCATCGACTTTGTCCGACACCCACAGCGCATCTTTCCCATTGGCCGACTCGACAAGGCTTCTTCTGGTCTCATCCTGCTGACCAACGATGGCGACATTGTCAACAAGATCCTCCGAGAGGAAAACCAACACCAAAAGGAATACATCGTACGGGTCAATCGCCCCATTACTTCTGCCTTTGTACACAAAATGAGCAATGGACTGCCCATTCTGGGCACTACCACCAAACGATGTGTCGTTGAAAAATTGGGGCAATACAGTTTTCGCATCATCCTGACCCAAGGACTCAACCGCCAAATTCGTCGCATGTGTGAATTCCTGCAGTACAAAGTGGTCACACTCAAACGGGTTCGAATCATGCACATTCGGCTGGGCAAACTGCCACAGGGAGAATGGCGTGAACTGAGTGGCCCGGAACTGACTGCCTTGAATCAACATCTTCTGAATTCCAAAAAGTAACACGACAACGAATGATGGCCAAGCACAGGATACTTTTGCTTTTGCTGCTGTGGGGCACAAGCTTGGGGCTGACTGCCCAGGATTACCAAAACGAATACGGCACCGACCATCGGGATGTCTACTATCGGCTCGGATTGACAGGCGGCTGGGGCTCTACCTATGGATTCGGCATAGAGCTGAGTGTACTACTACTGGAACAATTTGACTTGAACGCCGGGGCAGGCGTGAGCTTCAACGGTTTCAAATACGGCGTGGGAGGCCGGGTCTACCTGCTCAAGGACAACTTCATCTCCCCCTATCTCGGGCTCAACTACGTTCGCTCCACAGGCCTTCCCGAAATCGAAATTACCCTGGATGGAATCGTTGGCTTTTACAACATCCTGGCCGATGAGACCGCCAATGTCAAAGGGGGTCTCGCCATTGAGTTTGGCTGGACCAGGTTGTTGACAACGGTGGGCTATGGCTTTGCCTTTGGAGACTACGACGCCGTGCCCACAGATGGGTACATCAATGACGAACACCAGCGGTTTGCCAATTGGATGGCTGTAGGTGGATTGGAACTGTCAGGAACTTTGCTCTTCCGATTTGGCCGCCGCCAAACGCTCTGACGCCATTCAGATCAAAGAATTATTTATTTTCCACTGCCACTCACATCCTTTTCCTCAGACCGGATTTTGATCAGCTGGTCCATCACTTCCTCCAATTGGGTGGCAGCAATGCGCTTGGACAGGATGGTTTTGCTTTCGTCCAGAATGTAAATTTGTGGTGTGGTCCGAATGTCGTAAATGGTCTTGTATTTGGAACGCAGCCATTGGTCGGTCACGTTGATCCAGCGCCCCATTTCCTTTTCCTCCACCGTCTCCCAGCACTTGCCATTGTCTTTGCCCACCTTGGTACAAACCGCAAATACCTCCACCCCTTTGGCCTTGTACTTGTCGTGAAACTTGAGCATGTCAGGCATTGACTTTTTGCAGTGGCCACAATCGGGATCCCAGAAGAACAAAACGGTGAAAGGCACCTCCAAGCTGTGCAAAGAGATGGACTCCCCACTTTCCTTGTAGACGGTGATGTCTGGAGCCGTTTTGCCAATCAGCAATGGCTTGAGCTTGTCGGAATTCTCAACGATTTTCTTCAATTGCTCATCCTCGGTCCAAGGCGCCAGTCCCTTTGCATAGTACTTGTCGACAATGTGGACGTACACCGCATCAAATCCAACGATTTTGGACTTGGCATAGCTATTCAGGAAGTGAATCAGGTAGTATTTAAAGCTTTCTTCTGCCGGTTCCAACATGCCCAAAATGCGGTCGATGGCCTGGTTGATGGAATCGGGATGCTGTGTGGTCAGTTTGTTGACGTAGTGGTCGATTTTGCCAAATAAGACAGGACTGCGCAAAAGGCGATCGTCTCCCATGCTGATGTTGTCGAACCAATGGGCCTTGACCCACTGCCAGCGATCGTAATCGGCCATTTCTCCTTCAAACTCGGGAATGTCAACTTCCAAAGCAGAGCGCACAATGGCAGCCGTCAGCGACTTGGGGTGCTCGGCGATCAACTTTTGCTGGTATGCCGTCACTTCATCTCCCAGGCCCGCCAATTCCTTGCGAAGCTTTTCTTTCTGTGCCTCATCGGTGGCTGCCTCAATGTCTTTGTTGAGCTTGTCGCCACGGGGACGCAAACTCCCCAGCATCTTCATGTACTCGTAAAACAGCGCATTGTCTGGCCCATTGTCAATTTTGACATCCCCCACCATGTTTGCCATGGTCGTATGCACTTTGTACTGTTGTTCTTCATCAGTGACCAAGAGTTGGAAGAAGTTGTTGTCGGGCGGCATGACAAACAGATACACACCGGCTTTGAGAGCTTCGTCGCCTTCGAAGACAAAGCTGCCGTTTTCATTGACCTGGACGGTATCCTGGATGTATTGTTTTTCGCCGTAGTGATAGCCCAGATAAGCTTCCGTCTGATTGAGGCCGTCAATCTTGACTTCAATGCGGTATCCTTGATCGGCATGTACCCACTGGAGGCACAATAAACTACTGACTAGCAAGCATATAAATTTGTTCATACTCGATTGTGGTTTTGTCTACACAATGGGAATGCAAAGCCTCCCGTTTGCTACAACGCAAATATCTTTCCTTTACATTATATTTGCGTCACTTTAGAGCGATTTTAAGAAAATTTTACCTAAAACAGCCCAGATGGCACATGCAGGAAACGCATTTTTCCAGCGATTTAGTATGCCCCAACTATGGGGTGGCTTGGTCCTTTTGACCGTCTTGATGAGGCTTCCCGCCCTCTTGCATCCGCGAGCCATTGACGATGAGGTGATCTACAGCGTTGTGGCCAATGAAATGGTGGCTGGAGGACTCCCCTATCTGGATGCTGTGGAACGCAAGCCCCCCCTCTTGTTTTGGCTCTTTCAATGCATTTTCGAACTCTTTGGGACCTTCAACTGGTATGCCCTGCACGCCATCGGCATCCTCTGGGTGTTGTTGAGCATGTATGGTCTGTACCTGTTGGGGCGCGACCTATTCAACCGCCCCGTTGGCTGGACGGCCGCTCTGCTCTACTGCATCTTCCAACCTTGGGCCTACTGGAAAAACATCGCTTTCAATGGAGAAGTTTTGATGAATCTGCCCATTATTTGGGCTTTGTGGCTCTGTCTGCGCCCTACCAAGGCCCGCTGGCGGCCAGGAGTCGTCCTGGCAGGAGCTTTGCTGGCTGCTGGCTTCCTGCTCAAACAACCCGCTGCCATCGCCGCTGTCCCACTCGGACTCTACTTCTTACATCCCAAATACCACAAAGAAAGTGAGCATTCTTGGTTCTATGGTTTTGTACAGGCGGCTCTTTTGACCATGGGATTTTTCGCCTTGCTGGCCGTGGTGACTTGGCAGTTGTACCGACAAGGCATATTGGAGACGACCTATTTCTGGACATTCACCCATCACGACGTCCCCCATGGCTTGACCGATCCAGTTTTTTGGATTCGGGGCGGGCGCATTGGCTTGGCATTTGTCGCAGCCTGTTTTCCCATGGTTCTGGCGGCTTACTGGTCATTGCAAAACAGATGGCAGGGTTGGAAGGGACGATCCGCGGCCTACTTCGCGCTGTGGACCTCACTGATTGCAGCCTTTGTGGGAACGGCGGCCAGTGGTCGGTTTTATCCTCACTATTTCATCCAGCTGACGCCCATCCTCGCCATTTTGGCAGCCCCTCCCATTGCGCGCATTCTACAAGGGCAATTGGATTCCGGTAAATGGTGGTTTCGGCCCAGGGTGTGGATCAACTCACTCGCCTTGCTAGCCATTGGCTTTGGACTATCTGCTGCGGCAGGTTTGTGGCAACACCGACAGGCAGAAGAGGCTGGTCAGTACATTCTCGACAACTCACAGGAAGAAGACAAGATTTTTGTTTGGGGCCAGCACACCATGATTTACCTGGATGCCAAGCGGCGACCCGCCTCCCGCTTTGTGGCCTGCTTTCCCTTGACGGGCTACATCTTTGGCAGCCCACTGTCTTGGGACCCTGATTTTGATACGTCCGATCGCGTTGTGGAAGGCTCCTGGGAGCAGCTTTTTGAAGACTTCGCCAAACATCCTCCCCAGTATTTTGTTGATCAGGATGCAGCTCGTTCGGTGGCCAAATATCCTGTATCAGACTTTCCCGAGCTGGCACAATTTCTACAGAAAGACTATGAATTGGTACACAAGGCACCAAAGGGCTGGATCTACAAAAGGCGTTAGAGAACCTTCATTCCCCAACGCCTTTTGACAAAACTGGCAAGTGCTCAGAAGCTTTTACTCATTGTCATTACTGATCTTTTCTTTTTCGCGAATGCTCTCATCCAATTTTTGAACTTTGGCTTCTGCCTCTACAATGCGATCGTTGAGCTCTTTGAGCTTTTCGGATGCCTCAGCCGCCTTGCGCTCGTCCTCTTCCAAGGAGCTTTGTTCGCTGGCGATGCGATCCTTGATGTCTTTGAGTTTGCTGGTCAGCTCCACGGTCATTTGTTTTGACTCGTCCTGTTTTTTCTGTTCCTCGGCAATGCGAAGGGCTGTTTCTTCCTTCACTTTTTTGATCTCTTCATTGGCTTGTTGGCGAGCAGTGTAGATGGCATCAGAAGATTCCTTCTGGGCTTGGCTGATTTCCTCCAGAGACGCTTTGCGAGCCGCTTCGGAATCCTGCAGGTATTTCGCCTTTTTGTCTGCCGTTTCCTGGCGCACCTTGGCAATCTCGTTGGCCGACTCCTCATTGGCCTTGGCAATGTCGTCTTTGGACTTCTGCTCGGCGGCATCCACCTCATTTTTCAGTTCCAGCAAGCGATCATCTCGTTGTTGTTCGGTCAGGGCGATTTCCTCGACTGCCTGTTGCTTTGCGGTGGCCACTTGTTGGGAAGCATCCTCTTGTACCTTCACGATTTCGTTGGCAGCTGCTTTTTTGGTTTCGAGAACCTCCAGATCGAGCTTTTCTCGCTCCCTGGCAGCCTCCTCTCTGGCCACTTTTCGCTCATTGGCCAATTGCTCATTGATGGCCGCCAATTCAGCCGCAGCTGTTTCCTTGGCAGAAGCCACTTCGTTGGCAGTTTTTTGCCGTTCGAGTGCTGCCTCTTCCTTGGTTTGGCGAATCGACTCTGCCTCTTCAGACTTTACCTTGGCGATGTTCTCTACAGAAAGGCGTTTGGCCTCTGCCATGCGGGTGGCAATTTCCTGAGCATTGAGCGCCTCTTCCTCTTTGAGTTTGGCGACCTCACGAGCGGCGATTTCCTTGATGCGGACCACCTCTTCGGCAGCCTGCTCTTTGGCCTTTACCACATCCTCGGCAGAAGTTTGCTTGCTCTCCTTCTCCTTGGCCTTGGCCTCGGCGATCTTGGCAGCTACCTCGGCATTGATCTCCTTGATTCGCTGCTGGGCTGTCTCCTGGGCACTGGCCACCTCGCTGGCATATTGAGTCTTGGCACTGGTTGCTTTGTCTTTGGCCTGTTTCACTCTTTCAGCAGCTTCGGAGGAGGCCTTAGAGATTTCATCTGTGGCCCGTTCCTTGGCAGCTACGACCTGCTCGGCAGACTGTTGTTTGATGTCGGCCTCCTTGGTCTTGGATTCCGCTAAGGCCACTTTGAGTTCCTCCTGGATTTTGCTGATTTCTTTGGCCGCTCGTTCTTTGGCAGCAGCTACCTCGTTGGCGATTCTGGTTTTCTCTGCCTCGGAGCGCTCCCGCGCCTCCTTGACCTTGGTCGCCGCCTCCTGATTGATTTCAGCGACTGTTTGAGTGGCTTTGCTACGTGCATCAGCGACCTCTTGGGCGGACTGTTGCTTTTCTTTGGCAGCCGATTCGCGGGCACTTGCCACCTCTTCGGCAGTCTCTTTCCGGGTGCTGCTGATCTCGTCATTGGCCTTGGACTTCGCAGAGGCGACTTCCTCATTGGCCTTGTTGATTTCTTCCGCAGCCTTTTGGCGAGCCTCGGCTACCTCTACGGCAGAGGCTTCTTTTTGTTTGGCTACATTTTCTTTGATCTCAGCTACTTCCGAGGCACTGTTTTCGGCGATGAGCGCCTTTTCTTCCGCTGCTTTTCGCCTTGCTTCTGCTACTTCAAAGGCGATTTTCTCTTTCTCCAAGACAGCATTTTCCCGTATTTGGGCAATGTCTTCGGCAGTTTCCTCCTTCACTTCTAGGATTTGCTCTGATGCGGTCTTTTTGGCATTGACGACATCGGCTGTTGTCTTATTTCGTTCACTTTTGGCCTTTTCACGGGCTTCTGCGATGACTTTTGCCGTCTCTTCCCGAATCCGTTTGAGTTCGTTTTCGGAATTTTCTCGGGCAGAGGCAATCTCATCCGTATATTCCAGCTTGGCCAATTCGAGTTTTTCCTTTACAGCCTTGATCTCTGTGGCAGCTTTTTCCCGAGCGGCGGCCACTTCGCTGGCAGCATCCAACTTGGCTTTGTTGATCTTCTCTGCCGCCTCCTGACGCGCTTGGTCTACGTTGGTATTGATGGCTTCGATTTGCTCATCGGCCTTGTTTCGGGCATCGCTGACAGAAAGTGCGGCCTCCTCTTTTGATTTTTGGATTTCCTCGTTGCTGCTCTTGCGAGCATTCAATACTTCCTGGGCGTAAACGGCCTTTTGGGCAGCAGCTTGTTCGCGGGCAGCAGCGACTTCTGATCTGAGATTGGCTTTGATGTTTTCCGCTTTCTCCTTCTCTGCTTTGATCTCCTCCTTGAGCCGATCTTTGGTGTCTTTGAGTTCCTTTCTCAGGCTGGCCAATTCCTCATCGTTGAGCATGCTGATGTCTGCTACGCGGCGGACGCCAGCCGAAGTGGCGCTGATGGGGCGACCACCCGTTCCTTCCCCATTTGTCTTTTTCCGTCCTGCAGTCAGGTCATTGTCTGTGATGGCAACATTGACAACTTTGGACTCATCCACTGATTGGTTGAAGCACTTGGCCATCTGCTGGAACTGTGCCTGCCGATTGGAGTTGACCGTGTACTTGTGCATTTTGTTGCTGATGTTGTTCTTGATGTAGATTGTACCGATCATGGAGGTAGAAAACCAACTGATGGCTGCCAAATCGAGTTGCAGGATATTTTGGTGAACGGGGGTTCCTCCCTTGTTGATGACCTCTCCCATCTCTATAAATCGGTAACTTTTGCGAACATTCGACCGATCCATAAAAATGATTTCATCGTCCTGGTTGAACTCTACCCCACTTTTGGAATATACCTTGGCTTGAACGCCTTTTTCGTTGCTCATCAGCTCCAGGCTATAGCTGTAATTTCCACGTACGACGATGGTCTGCAGATCCGTTGTCACAAATTGAGTCCCACTGATCATCCGATTTTGGACGATGAGGGAGCCACAATTTTGCGACTGCAGCAGAAAAGGAAATGTAATGGCAATGAAAAGGGGGAAAAGCTTTTTGGAAAGGACGTACTTCATATGTCAGCTTTTTTCACAATATAACGAAAAAAAGAGCAGAATGTGTCGCACACATCTCGATTCTGTGACAATTCACACAGACACCTTCAACGGGTGAACATACATTAAAAAATAAACAAAAGTATAAAAATCTACCGATCAACGCTTTGCTGCCAATAAGTACAAGACTGCCATGCGAATGGCCACCCCATTTTCCACCTGCTGCAAGATGATCGACTGGTCTGAATCCGCTGCATCGCTGGACAATTCCACCCCGCGGTTGATGGGGCCGGGGTGCATGATGATCACTTCGCTGTCCAGACTATTGAGCATGGCTTTGTCTATGCCAAAATATTGTGCGTACTCTCTAAGAGAAGGAAAATATTTGATGTCTTGGCGCTCCAACTGGATGCGCAATACATTGGCGACATCGCACCATTCCAGGGTCTCGCGTACGTTGTAGGACACCTCCACGCCCAGGCGGTGAATGTGCTTTGGGATCAAGGTGGGCGGGCCACAAACCCGGACTTTGGCTCCCAGTTTGAGAAGACAAAAGACATTACTTAAGGCCACTCTGGAATGCAGAATGTCCCCCAGTATGGCGACTTTCTTGCCCCTCAAATCCCCCAGTTGTTCCCGCATGGAAAAGGCATCCAAAAGGGCTTGTGTGGGATGTTCGTGGGTGCCATCACCTGCATTGATGATGTTGGCATCGATGTTTCGAGAGAGGAATACAGGGGCGCCGGGGGCAGGATGGCGCATGACCACCATGTCCACCTTCATCGACAAGATGTTGTTGACCGTATCCAGGAGGGTTTCCCCTTTTTTGACGGAGGAAGAGGAGGAAGAAAAGTTGATGACATCGGCAGACAGGCGTTTCTCTGCCAATTCGAAGGAAATGCGGGTCCGGGTCGAATTCTCAAAAAACAAATTGGCAACCGTTACATCTCGGAGAGACGGCACCTTTTTGATGGGCCGGTTGATGACTTCTTTGAAATTTTCCGCCGTTTCAAAGATCAGGTGGATGTCATCGGGAGTGATTTGCTTGATCCCCAGTAAATGATTGGTACTTAATTGAGAGTTTGACATGAAGGCCCTTATTCTGATTCCTGTTTGTTTGAAAACAATACCACCTGGTCTTTCCCATCTACTTCCTTCCACTTTACCTTGACATATGCCTCGTCCAACGCATCGATGGTGAGGCCCACATAATCGGAACTGATGGGCAGGTGCCGACGAAAGCGCCGATCGATCAGCGACACCAACTCCACTTGGGAGGGGCGTCCATAATGTTGCAAGGCCGTGAGGGCAGCTTGGATGGTGCGGCCGGTGTAAAGGACATCATCCACGATGACCACCCGTTTGTTTTCAACCAAAAAGTCCATTTGCATGGGATTGGCCTGAAGCGGCTTTTCCCGGGTGCGGAAGTCATCCCGGTAGAAGGTGATGTCCAGCTTTCCGTACTGTATTTGTGGAATGTCCAAGATGCTGAGCAGGCGCTCGTGCAGGCGATCCGATAGCATCACACCCCGAGGCTGTATGCCAATGAGGCAAGCATCCTCAAAATTGCCATACGACTCAATCAACTGGTGACAAAGCCTGTCGATGGTCAGTTGGAAACGATTGCTACTCAGTATGATTCTTCCTTTGGACATATCGGGCACAAATATACCATTTGCCTTCAGATTCGCATAGGAGCATCTTCAAAATTGATTCGGATTTCGCCCGAAAGAACAAAATCCGAATCGATGCTTATTTCTTTTTCATTTTTTTGGCCCAGCCATCGCGCAGACTGACCGTGCGGTTGAAGATCAACTTGGTGGCGCGAGACTCTTCGTCCATCACAAAGTATCCCTTGCGCAAAAACTGAAAGCGCGTACCGGGCTGGGCAGTTGCCAAACTGGGCTCGACATACACCTTGGGCAAAACTTCCAGAGAATTTTCGTTGAAAAACTCCAGAAAGTCGCGGCCATCCGGATCGGCAGTCGGCATGTCCACGGTAAACAGGCGATCGTACAGCCTTACCTCCGCTTCGAGCGCATGCTTGGCCGATACCCAGTGAATGGTGCCTTTGACCTTGATCCCAGAGGTATCAGAACCGCTGCGGCTGTCGGGATGGTAGGTGCAACGCAACTCCTGAATGTCTCCTGCCTCGTTCTTGATCACCTCATCGCAATGGATGATGTAGCCATTCTTCAAGCGCACATTCTTTCCTGGCGCCAGGCGAAAGTACTTTTTGGGAGGGTCTTCCATGAAGTCGTCCCGCTCGATGTACAGCTCACGGGCAAAGGGCATCTGACGGGTCCCCATGCTTTCGTCTTCCGGATTGTTGACGGTATCCATCATCTCCACTTTGTCCTCGTCATAATTGGTCAGTACGACCTTCAGTGGATTGAGGACAGCCATTACCCGAGCAGTGGTTTTGTTCAGCTCGTCTCGCACACAGGATTCCAACAAGGCGATCTCTATGAGGTTGTCCCGACGGGCCACGCCTGCCTTGTCGCAAAACAAGCGGATGGCAGCAGGTGGGTAACCTCTGCGGCGCATGCCCGAGATGGTGGGCATCCGTGGATCGTCCCAGGCGCTGACGTATTTTTCCTCCACCAACTTCCGGAGCTTGCGCTTGCTGGTGATCATGTACGAAACGTTCATCCTGGCAAACTCAATCTGACGAGATGGGAAGATGCCCAATTTCTCAATCAGCCAATCGTACAATGGACGGTGATGGCGAAACTCCAATGAACAAAGCGAATGGGTGATCTCCTCGATGGAGTCCGACTGACCGTGGGCAAAGTCGTACATTGGGTAGATGCACCAATCGTCACCAGTACGGTGATGAGTCTCCTTTTTGATCCGGTACAAAAGAGGATCGCGCATCCACATATTGGGCGAACTCATGTCAATCTTGGCACGAAGAACCCTTGCTCCGTCTGGAAATGCGCCTTCCTTCATCTGACGAAACAGCTCCAGGTTTTCAGCCACGGGCCGATTGCGGTACGGGCTTTCTGTACCCGGTACGGTGGGACTTCCCTTTTGCTCGGCGATTTCTTCGGAAGTGGAATCGTCGACATACGCCAATCCCTTTTCAATGAGTTGGATGGCAAAATCGTACAATTGCCCGAAGTAGTCGGAGGTGAACAAGACTTGATCCCACTCGAAGCCCAGCCATTCAATGTCTTCCTGAATGGCCTCCACATATTCTGTCTCCTCGGTGGTGGGATTGGTATCATCAAAGCGCAGATTGCACTTGCCGTTGTATTTTTCTGCGATGCCGAAGTTGACACAAATGGCCTTGGCGTGCCCGATGTGCAGATAGCCATTGGGCTCGGGTGGGAAGCGGGTTTGGACCCGTCCATCGTGTTTGCCATTTTTGAGGTCTTCCTCGATGATTTGTTCGAGGAAATTCAGCGATTCGTATTTTTCGTCAGACATAATGATTATCGATTTCTGTCAATGCGTTTTTCAAAGGATGCATGTCAAATTTTCCAACAAATTCCTACATCTTGGCGGGCATCTCAATGCCGAGCAAATCCATGCCCTGTTGGAGGACGTGGCCGATGGCTTGGGCCAATTGAAGGCGGAAGGCACGGGCCTCGTCAGACTCTGCGTTGAGGATGGAGAAATCGTGCCAGGACTTGTTGAATGCCTTTGCCAGGTCGTAGCAAAAGTTGGCAATCAGCGAAGGGTCCAGGTCCGCCGCAGCTTGTTGAACCACCGATGGGTAGTCGTACAGCAGGCGGATGATGTCGCGTTCGATGGATTCCAATTTGGCATATTGGCTGGCGATGGACAAGTCGATCTTTGCCTTGCGCGCATTGTCCAATACACCGGCGATCCGAACGTAGGAATACTGAATGTAGGGACCGGTTTGCCCTTGCAACTCCACAGATTCTGCCGGATTGAAGGTCATTCTTTTCTTGGGATTGACCTTGACAATGAAGTATTTGAGTGCTGCCAGTCCAATTTGCCGAAAGATTTCTTTTTGCTCCTCTTGGGGTAGATTCGACACATCACTGGTCCCCTCTACGACCCTTTTGCGAGCCTCCTCGATGACCTCGGCCACCAACATATCGGCATCAACCACAGTGCCCTCCCGCGACTTCATTTTGCCATCCGGTAGATCGACCATGCCATAGGACAGGTGAAACATCCGATCTGCATAGGGGGCTCCCAGCCGCTTCATGATTTCGAACAAAGTCTGGAAATGGTAGTTTTGTTCATCTCCCACCACATACACCATTTGGTCCATTCCAAAATCGTCGTAGCGCAATTGGGCCGTGCCAATGTCCTGGGTAATGTACAAGGCGGTGCCATCGCTTCGAAGTACTGCTTTGTGGTCCAATTTGGCAGCCTCCAAATCAATCCAGGTAGAGCCATCCTCTTTGAGGTAAAACACCTCCCTTTGCAAACCCTTTTCAATCTCTTCCTTGCCCAAGAGGTACGTATCTGACTCGTAGTACAACTTGTCGAAGGAAACTCCGAGGCTGTCATAGGTCTGGTCGAAGCCATCGTATACCCAAGAGTTCATCATCGCCCACAGCTGCCGCACAGCCGGGTCGTTGGCCTCCCACTTGAGCAACAAGTCTTTGGCCTCTGTCCCCAGTTGGCTGTGGTTGTTGAAGTAGGCGTTTTTGTAGGCCTTGAAGAAAGCCAATTCGTCTTGTCCATCTTTTTTCTTGGACTCGTACAATGCCTTGGCCTCCTCGGTCTTTTGCCAGGCGCCATATTCGGCCCGCAATTTTTGGTCAAACAAGACATAGTATTTGCCCACCAGGAAGTCGCCTTTGGTTTGGCTGCTTTCCGGCGTCTCTCCATCGCCAAACTTCTGCCAAGCCAGCATGCTTTTGCAAACTGCGATTCCCCTGTCGTTGACAATTTGGACCTTGAAAACATCGTTTCCAACCGCTTCCAAAATCTTGGAACAAGACCATCCCAGCAAGATGTTTCGGATGTGTCCGAGGTGGAGAGGTTTGTTGGTATTGGGCGAAGAGAACTCCACGACCACCTTTTTGCCCGTTGCAGGTTGTCGGCCAAAGTCCTTCTGTCCAGAAATTTGGCCCAGATAGGTCTTCCAGTAGTCATCGCTGACCACGAGATTGAGAAAGCCTTTCACGACATTGAATCGCACCACAGTTCCCGCACAATGTTCCAGCATGAACTGGCCCAATTCCTCCCCGATTTGCTCGGGCTTTTTCCGGGCGGCCTTGGTAAAAGGGAAGACAACCACGGTATAGTCACCTTCAAACTCTTTGCGGGTCGCATTGTGGATCACGGCATCTTTGCTGATGTCCTGATCGTACAAGCTTTTTACACCCTTGACGGTCGTTTCCAATATGAGGTCTACGACATCCATAACTTTATGCTCCAACAAAACAATGAATTTTCAAGTGGGAAAATATCGCGCAAATTTATAGGTCTGCCTGCGACTATGCAAGACAATTGTCAGATATGCGCAAAATAAAGGGAAATGGGCTGTCAGTGTGGCCAGCCTTTGCTTGGATCAGGCGCGGGGCGATGTTTTTCGGAGAAAAATCCGGCCAGGTACGCAGGCACTGAAATTGGTATCGCCCTGCCAGTATCCTTCGATCACCCAGTCGTCTTCCTCGCGCTTGAGTACCAATTGGTAGCGTTTGTCGCACCACTCCATGCCGTCGCGGACCTTGTAATCAATCATGCGGATGTCGTCCAGGCGGATGAGCATGCCACTGTGGATGCTTCCTTTGATCTCCATGTCGACATAGATTTTTGCATCCTCGATGTTGACATAAGAACGACCGCTGAGCGAGTCCCCATCCTGTACCAGGTACACTTGAAGATTGTATTCCGAGCGATAGCCGCCCTCGTTTTGGGTGGCCACTCCGATCCATTGACCACTGACATCGACGGGCACGCGTTGGTTGTCCTGGGCCTGGGAGGCCACGGGAAAGACAAATGACAAAATGGTCCATACTGTAAAAACAAACACCAATACTTTCGCTTTCATCACTCGTGTTTTTGGAGATTGTTTAGGAAAAAACTAAAAATCGTTTTTCCATAGTTCCGCTCTTCAGAAAATTGTGGGTGTTTGCCAAAGGTGTGATTGGGATTGTGTTCCAATACCAGTAAGCCTCCTTCCTTCAGCAGTTGTTGCCGGAAAATCCAATCCGGGATCGTATCAATGGTAGGTAAGCCGTAAGGTGGTCCAGCAAAGATATAGTCGAATTGGCCATTGCTGCGCGACATAAATTTAAAAACATCTGCTCGGATTATCCGAATGTAATCGCGAACTTCCAGCGTTTGAGACATTTGTTTGACAAAAGCGACGCAAGGACCGTGCTTATCTACATACGTCACATCTGTACATCCTCTTGATATAAACTCATAAGAATGGTTTCCAGTTCCACCAAAGAGGTCTAAAACTTTCCATTCTTCAAAATCATATCGATTGGACAAAATGTTGAACAGCCCCTCCTTGGCGTAATCTGTTGTGGGACGCGTTGGCCAATTTTTGGCTGGGGGATAAAAACGCCGTCCTTTGAATTGGCCTCCTACAATGCGCATAGTTGTAATGAATACAGATCAAAGAAAAAATGGGGGGGCAGTTGGTCAAAAGCACTTCCAAATTGCAAATAATCGGGCTTTTGTACAAGGGTCAGATGCCGAATATAGCGATACAAGAGTCGGTAATTTTCCGATTGTGCCGTGATTTGTCCAGAAAGGACCACCGGGACCACTTCCGGTTTGAGCCCCAATTGGTCAAAAGTGAGCATGACATAGTAAATGAAGTCTTTTCCCGATTGAAATTGGAAGGCATTGCAAAACAGTAGATCTCGCTGGTCAAAAACAGCAATCTGGACCCACTGCTGGCGAATGTTCAAAAACATGCGATGCCCACTGCGGGAGGCAGCCAGTTTGTAAAAGGCCAACAGCAAGGCGGTATGGTGGTGGTAGAGACGGGCGCCCTCGAAGGATTTCTGAATCAGTTCTTGCACGCCTTTTGGCACCCGATAGGCATTGTACAGTCCGAGTGGTTCGACAAAATCGGCGTGCAAGTTGTCGGAATCTGCCAACTGGCTCATGGCCTCCAGATAGGCCCTTTCCATGCCCTTTTGGTACAATCGGCCGGGGACAAGGGTCGCGATGGGGTCCAGCAGACCAAAAGAAATGCGTTTGTACGGCAGCCGAATCCATTCGTCCTGCAGATAGACATTTCGGATTTTTTCTGCAAAATCATTGGAAGGACCTCGTTCCGGAAAGTCATAGGAGCGCAGGAGGATGACCGTATGCTGAGAATCCTGCACAAAATAAGACAACCTGTCCGTACCAGCTAGTACCGACAGGTTGTACACCGAAGTGGATTGTTCTGAAAATTTGGTATCTACGAGTTCTTGCCGCCCTATCGTTCCCAATTTCCAGACAAGTTTGGCGCCCCCATGTTCCCAAACTTGATGACTTTTTCGGGATCGTAGGAGTTATCGTAACGGGAGTAGTAAGGATCTTTGTACTTGCCCATGAAAATCTTGGTTGGTGTGCCCACCTCAACCACGTTTACCAATGTACTCTGGTAGGTCAAGGTATCGGCTTGGATGGAGAAAGTGGCACCATCGCCGAAGGGGACGTATCGCAATGAATCCAGGTTGCCGATTTCCAGCTCCTCTATCTTTTTCATGGCAGCAACGTAGGTGGTATCGTACCGAATGTCCGTGCCATCGCTATCGGGATCATCTGGGTTGCCATAGACAGAGATGATCTGTACTTTTCCCGTGCGGATGACATAGGAAAGAGAATCGAAGTCTCCGGCAAACTTGCCAGTAATCTCCCTGTGCAACTCCTGTGCTGAGCGAATCTTCTTGAGTCGTTCTTCGACTACGGAGTGACGGGCCTCTTTGGCCGCTTTGAAGGCAATTGGCTCTTGGATGCTGCTAACCAACATCCAGACGAGCAAGGCAATGACAGCAATGAGCCCCAGATTAATAGCTAATCTCATAAGATGTTATTTCGTTTTTGTTTAATTGCAAGTATAGTGAATTTTTTCTAAATACAGTTTTGAGCTGGAAAAAATAAATGTGAAGTTTCCAACAAATGTCGGCAGTCATTGGATGCTGCTGCAAAAGGCAAAGCTTTTGTGTGGCGGATCTGTTTCGGGCGCCACTTACCTATTGAGATGACATAAAAAAATCATTTGGTGGGTGGCCAAATGATTTTTTGGGGTTGAATGGTGTTTCCAAGTGTTTTTTCGAATCATTTTCGGAAGTGTTGCTCACCGATCAGGCATTCGCCAGAGTAAGAAGCTCCCTCGTCTACCAACAGCTTTTTGGCCAGGATTTTCCCGTTGACCGAGGCCGTTTCGCTCAGGTGCAAGGTGCCGTTGACCCGAAGTTCGCCCTCGATTTTGCCAGAGATGGAAGAACTGTTGCAGTCCGCATTGCCATCGATTTTGCCCTCGGTTCCCATGACCAGGCGCTTTTCGCTGATCACATTGCCGATCAAGACGCCGTCCAACCTGATGTCTTCGGGCGTAAATATTTTGCCTTCGATGACGGTTCCCTTGACAAAAACACAGCTGCTGGCTGCAGTAGCGGCAAGATCGGTCCCCTTGGGCGTCCGAATGTCATTTTTTGATTTTACCTTTGTTCCAAACATGAATGTATGCGATTTATGTGAAGTAGAAGTAGCGTATCGTTGCAAGAAATCAGTTTCAGCTTGGGTAGGATGCAGAACACATTAAAGATAGCACTCTATATCAAAAAATCGTATAAACGCTTTAAATAAATTTAAAAAAAATCCATAACTACTATTCAAATGGGTCAAATTCTACTTGGGATCGAGTCCTCTTGTGATGACACAGCCGCCGCCATTCTCAAGGATGGGCAGCTGCTCAGCAATTGCGTCGCCAACCAGGAGGCACATGCCGCCTATGGAGGGGTGGTCCCGGAATTGGCCTCGCGGGCCCACCAGCAAAACATCATCCCCGTGGTGGACCTGGCCATTCAAAAGGCGGGCATTGACAAACAAGACATTGACGCCATTGCCTTCACCCGTGGACCAGGGCTGATCGGCTCCTTGTTGGTTGGAGTGACCTTTGCCAAATCCATGGCGCTCAGCCTCGGCATTCCCCTGGTAGAAGTTCACCACATGCAGGCCCATGTCCTGGCACATTTTGCCGAAAAACCACATCCCGCGTTTCCATTTCTCTGCCTAACCGTATCGGGTGGCCATACCCAAATCGTCAAAGTCAAGGATCACCTGGACATGGAGGTCATTGGCCAGACCATCGATGACGCTGCCGGGGAGGCATTTGACAAGACGGGCAAGCTCCTTGGCTTAGACTACCCGGCTGGCCCTATCATCGATCGATTGGCACAGCAAGGAAAGGCGCGCTTTGCCTTCACAGAACCCAAAATTGCCGATTTGGACTTCAGCTTTTCGGGTTTGAAGACGTCCATTCTGTATTTTCTCAAAAAAGAGCTCAAAGCAAATCCGCAGTTCATCGAGCAAAACAAGGCGGACATTTGTGCGTCGGTACAGGAACGCATTGTCAGCATTTTACTCAACAAACTCCAAAAGGCTGTGAAACAAACGGGCATCCGGGAAGTTGCCATTGCAGGAGGGGTGTCCGCCAATTCGGCTTTGCGCCAGGGATTGCAAAAGCTCGGACAAGAACGGAGATGGAATACCTACATTCCCAAATTTGAATACTGTACAGACAATGCCGGGATGATTGCTGTGGCGGGCTATTACAAGTATCTGGCAGGGCAGTTCAGCTCGCAAGAAGTCCGGCCCTTTGCCCGAGGGTGATCAGTTGCGCAATTTATAGGTGTACTTCACATTTTTGAAATCCTCCTCCGATTTGACTCGCTTGCTGTAGCTTCCTTCGAGTATGTAACCGCTGAGGATGTCATAGGTACAATACAGTTCTTCTTGCACAGACAGACCAGGAAGCTTCTCCTTTGTCACCTCCTCCGCCTCCAAGCCCAATTTCTCTAGATTGTTGATCAGGTAATCGTACATCAAAGCCTTGGCTTGATCGCCTCCAATGCCAGAGGTCACCTTGATGCGCGCTGTCCAAGTCTCTTCGTCTATGTCCAATACCTCGATCCGTTGGATACCGGGCATTTGCTGTTGGATAAAAGGATTGGTGTAGTATTTTACCCCTTCGAAGGGGACGGTTCGGCTGAGGGTCGCCCCGTAGAGATAGTGAAAGAAGTGCAAGTCTTTGGCCCAATAGCTCATTTGGTTTTCGGATTCGAAGAGCCCCAGGACCATCCGTTCAACTTTTACAGCCAGGCTATCGGGCAGGCTGTCGCGTTTGCTTTCCAAGTACTTTCCAACAATGCCTTTGGCCACCTGCTTCATCTCCTTCCAGTTTGTCAAGCCCTGGAAGGTCCCCAATTCATCAGTTTCGTAGACGACGGGGAATTCGGCACATAGCTCCAAGATGTTCTTTTCGAGAGGTGTCATTTCGTAGTTCATCTCGTAATTGCCATATTCCCATTGAAGCATGTAGCTGTTTTCTGTCGAATCGAGGATGGACATGATCACCTCAAACTCGGTCCGCTTTCGAATGGTATCTCCCTCTTCCAGTTCTTCCTCGGTGTAGACAAAGTCGTACTCCACATAGACCTGGTTGGACCAAAATGCAATCATCGTAATGGTGGAATCGGTAAGAGCCTGACCGGACAGTTTGGCCAGTCCACAGCAGCAACAGAGAAGCAATAGCAATGTATTTTTCATGGCAATGATGGTTTTGCTGATTCAATACAACAATTACCATTTCTATACCAGTATTTGCGCTCCAAAGTTCGGACAGGGCTACAGATTGTTTCCTGGCTCGGGACTGGGTCGTCTGAGGGTGGTCAAAATCCGTTGTCAGCCAGGATTTGTTTGTACCAACGGTAGGAAATATCACCCCTGTCGTAGTATTCCTGAACCTCTTCGATGCTGCCCTTTTCACCGTAGTCTCTGGTGGCGATGAGCTGGCCCGCTTCGTCGTAATACTTCCACACATTGATCTTGATGCGCCAGTCTTTGTAAGTCCCTTCTGCTTGCAGTTGTCCGTTTGAATGAAATTTCTGGATGGGGCCTTCTACCCTATTTTGTTCGAAGTAGCCAATTTCTTTGTATTCGCCATTTTCGTAGTAGTTGATCCATTTGCCTTGGCCGATGCCGTCGACATATTCTTGCCAGGCCAGGATCTGGCCATTGTCGTAGGAGGCCGTCAAGACGCCTGTGTAAGGGGTCGAACTTCCCTTTTCGTAGTAGCGGTACATGCCGTCGGAAGTGCGGCCATTGACTTGGCTCATGGACAATTCCCGTCTTGTTTCGACCTTGTCCATGGAAAGGGTGGATTGGCAAATGCCCCAGGCGGGGAGCAATGCACAAAGTAGGATGATGGCTGTTGTTTTCATGATGATCATTTTTGACTGTACCTACGGAGGGATGATCAGATTGGATCATGCTGGTGTCATGGAAAAAATGCCGATGGATGGATTTTGTTCACACCGGGGGATGGCTTTTACTGGCTAGACGAGCGGAAGGCAAGGCAAAAAAAGAGCCGGAACAGAGGGGGCTCATCCTCCGTTCCGGCAATAACGTTCATCTTAAACAGTATGGTATGGTGTTAAAACTCGTCGATGAGTTTCTTCTTCAAGATTTGAAATTCTTCGTCGGAGATGATGCCTTTGTTCTTCAACTCTCCCAACTCGCGCAGCCGGGCCAATACATCGGTTTCCGGAATGTTGCTGGAAGTGCTGCTTTCGGTTGGAGAAGCTTCACTTTTGGGACTGTCATCTGGTGTGGCGACAGGTTCCTCTGCGGCATAAGGGGCTTCCTCTGTGGCTTCGGCCTTCTTCTTTTTCAGCTCATCGGCCACTTTCTTGCCTTTTTCGAATTTCTCTGTATAGTACTTGCGCAGGCGATCCGGGTCAAAATCGAGGATGGTTCCACCGGAATTGAAGTGCTGTTTGAACACCTCTCCCAGTGCATAAGTAGAAGCACCAGCGAAGACGGAGACTGTCACGCCACCCAGCAGACTTCCCACCCCTGGGATCAATTTGATCAAAGATCCGGCTCCAATGCGCGCCAGGGTACTGCCTGTGAGGGATGTCACGATGGCTTTGCCTTGGGTTTCCTGAAAATCGACATCATAGATTTTGGCCATTTGCCGAATCATGTCCAGTTGTAGGGCACTCACAGCAAAAATATCTGCGATCAGAACGGGAATCAAACCTGCCCCCATGGACCAAATGACGTGGTTGCGGATGATGGTATCGGCATGCTTGGAGCGGTCACTGCCTTTGTTGCTCATAACAGTCTTTTTTACAGTTTTATAAATGTTGGAAACGATCTTTCTCTTTTTCATATGTTAGACAACCAGTTTTGGCTGGCAATGTTTCAAATCTACGGGCAAGACCCACGCCAAGTGGGATTTTCTCGACCACACAGGCAGAAATCCCGACAAATGGTCAGATTCGCATAC
This sequence comes from Bacteroidota bacterium, assembly GCA_039821145.1. Lineage (GTDB taxonomy): Bacteria > Bacteroidota > Bacteroidia > Chitinophagales > Saprospiraceae > JBCCSZ01. The sequence goes on from JBCBOS010000013.1 coordinate 157,901, forward strand.
TTTTTAGGACAGATTTGGATTATTTGTCAGCCTGAAGCACAAGTTTTTGGACGCCTGCCACTTGGCCATCGACTCGAACGGCAACCCAGTACATTCCACTCGGGAGAGCAGACAAGTCCCAGTCCCATCGATGTTGATCGGAGACTTCATGGGGTCCCTCTCGCATCTTGCGCCCCAACAAATCGTAGAGGACACAATCGGCAGACAAAGCCTCTGCCAGCTCCAGTTGAACCGCGATGGTTCCAGCACTTGGATTGGGGAAAAGAGACCAATTTTCGATGCTTACCAGACTGGATACACTCAAACGAGGGTCTAGAAGTATGGAGTCCATGATTTGACAGCCATCGGCATCCGTCACCGTCAGATAATGCCAGCCATTGGCCAGCCCATCGGCAATGGAGTCTGTTTGACTGCCGCTGTTGGCACCCCATTCAAATTGATACGGCCATCTGCCCCCTTCCAACAAGGGAATGATTTGACCGTCCTCCTGCCCATCAGAGGCAGCTTCGGTCTCAAAGTCCACCAACAATTCAGGGCTTTCTGGCAATTCAATGTCGGGGCTCTCCAGCAAACAGCCCCGGCTGTCCTCGACGAAGCAAACATAAATCCCTCCCCCCAATTCATCGGCAAAGGCAGTGGTATCGCCATTGTTCCAAAAGTATTGGTAAGGAGCCGTTCCTCCACTCAACGCAATTTCAATGCTGCCAATGTCACTACAGAAAGCGGCCGGAGATTGCTCAATGCTGTCTATTGTCAAGGGAAATGCTGGCTGCTGAATGTTCAATTCTTCACTGGCAATGCGACAGCCCAGAGAGTCTGTGATTTCACATCGATATGCCCCTGCTGGAAGTCGATCCAAAAAGCTGGTGGAATCACCCGTATTCCAAGAAAACTGATAGGTGGGTTGACCGCCCGTCACCAGCAGGCGAATGCTGGCAGTAGAATCTCCAAAGCAGGCGACATCCTGTTGTATGATGGAATCGATTCGCAAGGCATTGGGAGCAGTGAGTTGAATGGATTGAGAGGGTACGAAGGTGCAACCCGCTGCATCTGTGACGGTGGGTTGATAGCTGCCGCCGACCAACTGTTGGATCAGGGCTGTGGTATCCCCATTGTTCCACAGGTATTGGTAAGGAGGTTGGCCACCAGATACGGCTACCTCAATGAAGCCACTCGTATCGGAAGCACAAAGCAGGCCGCCGATGTTGGCCACACTGAAGGAAAAGGCAGGAGGTTCTTCCACGACGACAGCGGTGGATTGCCCCACGCAGCCATTGGCATCAGTGACGGTGAGCGAGTAAGTTCCAGGCCCAACACCTGCGTTCAGGCTGTCTGTCACCCCATTGCTCCAATTGAATTGATAGGGTGGCTGTCCATTCAAATTGTCGACCTCTACCCTGCCGTCCATCGCGCCAAAACAGCTGACATTTTGTACATGTCCCAAGCGCACCACCAAAGAGTCTGGCAATCTGCGGACTTCCAAGTCCGTGGCAATCAGCTCACAACTGTTGGCATCAGTGACCGTCACATCGTAGCGGTCCGGGCTGAGCTTGCTGACCAATAGGCTCGTATCTCCGGTTTCCCACTGAATATTGTAAGGCGGATTTCCTCCAAGCACTTCAATTTCCAAACTTCCATTGGCACTTCCCGCACAACCAACATCCACAATCTCCACCAAATGAATTTCCAACGGATCACCATCCGATATGAGAATGGGCTCGCTGGTGAAGCCACAATTGCTGGAATCCCGAATGGTCAACAGGTAACTCCCCGCTCCAATGCCAGCCAAATCTTCCGTAGTAGCACCCGTATTCCAACTGTAACTGTAAGGGGCTCGACCGCCGGCAATGTCCACATCGATGTTGCCATCCTGCAAACCATCACAACTGGCATCTTCTCGGCTGGACAGCGCAATGTCCAAGGGATCAGGCTCCTCGATCTCAATGCTGTCTGTGACCAAACGGCAGCCATCCTGACTCGTGATGGTACACACATAGTGGCCAGCCGTCAAGCCACTCACAAAAGCCGTATTTTCTCCATGCGACCACCGATAGACAAACCCTTGGCCATTCCAAGCCGGGGAAACCAATATGCTACCATCTGATCGACCGTGGCAACTGATGTCGGAAGAAAATGACAAGACGTATTCCAAGGGCACCAAATAGTCAATGTCTATAGGTGCTGTGGTAAAGACGCAACCATTGGCATCGGTGACACTCAAGACATAGGTTCCCTTCCCAAGTCCAGTTCGGTTTTGGGTATTGACCCCATCCGACCATAGGTAGGTATACGGAGGTGTCCCCCCACTCATGCGTACCAAGATGAATCCATCATCTACCCCAGGACAGGCTGGTTCCTGAATGCTGATCCGTTCCAATTGGATGACAGATGGTGCCTCGATGAGCAAACTGTCAATGACAGCTGCACAATCATTGGCATCGGTCACTGTCAAAGAGTACTCTCCAACAGCCAAATCGGTCACATTTTGACTGCTGGGTCCATGACTCCAAGAGAAGGAAAAAGGGGCTGTCCCACCCTGCACCTCTATGCTGATGGCTCCATCGTCCACCCCGCTACAGGAGGCTGGCTCCAATAGCGGAATAATGTCCAGGGCATCCGGGGCTCGCAAGCTGATTTCTTCGGACAGAATCATACAGGAATTCGCATCGGTCACCAACAGATGGTAGGTTCCTTCCGCCAAGGCAGTGACATCTTCTGTTTGTCTTCCATTGGACCACTCGTATCGATACGGGGCTGTCCCGCCCTGCACCACCACATCGATGGCTCCATCCAAGGCAGCAAAACAAGACGGCATGCGAACCTGACTGATCTCGATGCTGAGATCATCCGGCTCTGTCAATTCAATGCTTTCGAGAGCAATTTGGCAGGCATTGGCATCCACCACTGTTACATCGTACAATCCCGCTACTAGATTTTGAACCAGTGCTGTAGAATCTCCCTGAGACCACTGGTAGGCATAAGGAGGAACACCGCCACTGACCAACAACAATATTTCTCCATCCGCCCCTCCCTTGCAACTCACAGCGTTGAGGCTTGCCACATTGACATCCAAGGTATCAGGCGATGGTACATTCAGATCATTGAGTACATTGACACAACTGCCTTCACTAATGGTCACGCTGTAGGTGCCTGCTGGCAAATTGGAGATGTCTTCGCTTTGCGCCCCATTGCTCCACAAAAAGGAAGGCGAACCTGCCAATATGCTGATGTCTATGCTTCCATCGGCCAGCTCAGGGCAAGAGGTCGGTGCAATGACAACATTGGTATCGATGATCACGGAAGGGCCATTGACGATGACCACAGGCAATACCATTTGGCAGCCGATGCTGCTCTGGTCGCTGATCGTGATTCGATAACTTCCCTGCCCAAGACCTGTGAGACTGGTCTGGCCACTCTGGTTGTTCAAACTGCCACTGCTGGGCCCCGTCCACTGATAGTCAAAAGGGGCCAGACCATTGGCTGGTTCCAGGCGAATGATGCCATCACTTCCATCACAATCAGACACATCTACGATTTCATTGATGGCAATGGCCGTAACACTTTCCAAGGTCTCCACCTCTATGCTGTCGCTGTTTTGGCAACCGTTGGCATCGGTCAAGGTGATGGCATAGAGGGAGGTGCTGCCTGCTGGACCGGCATTGGCCCGGATGCGGGACCGACTGCTCCCCGTACTCCAACTCAAGGAAAAAGGTGGCAAGCCAGTGGTTCCAGGCTGGGCTGTTAGGATGGTACTTCCATTGGCACAGATGACCTGATCAACATCAGGGGCGATGGCAATTTGTGGCAATTCATTGACTTGAAAATCAATGGCAATCTGATCGCTGCAGCCAAAACTCGTTGTCGACTGCACATAAAATGTCGTATCGCTCAATAGCTGGACAAGGGGGTCTGCCAAAGGGGGAAGGCCCAGGGTAGGATCGCTGTTGAAGTATTGCAAGGTCCCTCCAGTGAGGTTGTCGTCGTTGATGAGTAGGCTGCGAAGATCAAAGAAGTCTCCTCGGCAGAAAACGGGCCGTTCCTCGCTTTGGAGGTCGGGCAAGGGATTGACTTGCATGCGGACGGCCACTCGCTCGGATCGGCAAGCAGTGGGCAGAGAATCCATCACGTAATAGATATTGCTCTGGCTGGGTGTGCCCAAATCCAGTCTTGGTCCGATGGCAATTGGCGAAGTCGCTGTCTCGCTTTCAAACCAATAATAGTCACCTGCTGCCGGGTCATCGATTTGGATGGCCGCAACTTCCCCAAGGCATACATTTCCATCGCTGGCTACGGGGGCTGGGACAAAGGCATCGTCCACCATCCCATTGCAATTTTCATCTATGCCATTGCACAAAATCTCGAAAGCTCCGGGATAAATCGTGCTGTCCCTGTCGTCGCAATCGAGATTGTTGGAAACGAAGCCCATGGGAATGCCAGGAGCACAGCTGCCTTGTGCAACAGCTGGGTCACCAAAGCCATCTCCATCGGCATCCAAGTAATATTGAAAAAGGGAGCGCCCCAGGTCTTGGGCTCCATAGAAACTGATCTGATCGAGGGCGATGTCACTCTTGAAACTGGTTCCTCGGGTGGCGATGAATCGAAACTGCGCACTTTGCTGGTGGAAAAAGCCCAGATCGATGAATTGTCGATGCCATTGATCTCCTTGGTCACCAGACAGCAACCACAACAAAATCCAATTGGCTCCGCCGTCCAAAGAGGCTTCCAATTGCAAGCTGCCCGTCTCTGTCCCATACATGTGATAGTAGAACGACAGGTGGCATTCAGAGTTTGCGGTGTCAATTTGCAGGCAATTGGAGCGCAATTCTGTCAGGGAGGCATCCGGACAACCCCGATTGCTGGCCTCCATGTAGATGTATCGTCCTCCACCGCTGACATCATCCGATGGCCCTGTTTTGCTGGAGGTCGTTTCGCCTTCGCTGACCAACCAATCCTGGTCATCGCTCCGCACATTGTACCAACTGCCTGTGATCAGACAAGTATCCGAACAGCTTCGGCCACAAATGGACTGGGCATCAAAGTTTTCTTCCAAACTAGGCGGTGGCGGCAAGCAATCTGTGGTAAACTGCAACTGACAGGAGTTGGGCGAATAAACGCCCGGACCACAAACTTCTCGGATGTATACATCATAGGTCGAAAACTCATCGAGACCACTGAGCAGATACGGCTGTGTTGCGGTACAAGGCACCAGCACGGTCTGTCCACTACTGGAAGTCCCTGCCGAATCTGGCCGAAAACCGGGCGGGCCAAATTCGATGACAAAATCTGTACAAGAGGCATTGGACGAACTCCAAAACAGCTCTATCCCATCGGCGCTGATCGTGCGGATGGACACATCTGTGGGAGGCTGGCAGGTATTGGCACTGAAGACCAATTCCACAAATTGAAGCCAGCCTGTATTGTCGGGTTGGACATCGCAAACCTGCAGGGTCCAGTTGCCCACCGGATCGCTGCCGTCGTTGAAATCATTGAGATTGCCTTCTGGGAGGAAAGCGCCTGTGAAAGGGGGAAACGCAGTTTTGATGGATTGGCAAGCCGAGCGGGTAAAGGTGGTGTGGATCGCACAGTTGTTGCTTCCTGGATCGCCATAGTTTTGCCCTCCCCGACCGTTCTTGATGGACAGGGGAATTCGAATGCCAGAAGGAGATTGCAAGTACAATTCCAAATCCCCCACCCAATCGTGTTCAATGATGAGTCGAATTTCCTCCAGAATGACATCTGATCCCAATTGGCTGCCAGGTGCGTCGGTGATGTCGATTTGGTAATTGCTCGAAGCAGTACAGCTGTTGTCTGGGATGGCAAAAAACAGACCGCAATTGTTGGCTGGTTGGGCAAAGGCAGGCAAGCAAAGACCTACTGCTCCCATGCAGAACAGCCCGTGCAAAACGCCCAACAGATGAGCCGACAGGTTTCCCCTCCGTCGTTTCATAGTAGCTTTTATCTGATTTTAGGATGCAACGCCTTCTTTGCCGCGTCGTCATTGGCAGAAAAGAAAGCATGTACACACAAGTCGCTGTTCACAATACGACCTGAATGGTCTCACAAGTCACCAATGGCATGCGTCCTCGGCTGACGTTTGGACTTGCTGACCAGTCCGAATTTAGGGAATTTTTCAGCGAGAGAGGATTTTGTTAACACAAATTTACTTTTTCAACCTGTAAGAGGATGCATTTTGGAGGATGGCCGTCATTTCCCGTCGTCACGACAAGCACAAAAAACAATGCCTCTTTTGGGCTTTACAAACTCATTATCAATCACTTATCAGGGAAGAATTTCGATCGAAGACGTCACATTATCCGATTTTGGCATACATCACAAGTATTTTGTTGAACCTATCTTGCCGATGTATTTAACAAAATAGTGTACAGCACATAGAACAGATCAGACGCACGAACTCTTCGTTTCCTGTCCTGTATGGGAAGCGTCACTTTATTTTGTCCTTAAGCTGAGTTGATGTTGATATGGGAAACCTGCCATTGCTCTGGTCATTTGACCGGATGCAGGCAGGTCTTTTTGCATTGGCGGACGTCTGTCAGCCTACGACGATGTTGATCATGCGTTTTGGTACCACGATTACCTTTCGAACTGTCTTTCCCTCCAACCACTTTTGAATTCCTTCCAAGGCCAGGGCCTGTTTTTCCAACTCCTCTTTGCTCAAATCAGCTGGAAAATCCATCTTGCTGCGCGTCTTTCCATTGATGGCAATCGGATAGGTGAAGGCGTCTTCTTTGAGGTGCTCTTCGATCAGTTCGGGGTACGTATCGAGGTGGACACTGTTGGCATGCCCCAGTTTGTGCCACAAATCTTCACTCATGTAAGGAGCAAAGGGAGCGATTAAGGTTACAAGTGGCTCCAGTATCTCCTTTTTGTTGCATTTGAGCTTGAGCAGTTCGTTGGTGGCCGTCATGAAGGCGCTGACACAGGTATTGAACGAAAAGCGTTCGATGTCGTCACAAACTTTCTTGATGGTCTTGTGCAAAATTTTGAGTTCCGCCTTGGTGGCTGGCTCTTCGCTGCAGAAAAATTCTCCTTTGTCATTGAAAAACAAAGACCAGAACTTCCGCAAGAATCGGCTGACACCATCAATTCCCTTGGTATCCCAGGGCTTGGCCTGTTCGATGGGACCGAGAAACATTTCGTACAGACGGAAACAATCAGAGCCGTAGCGTTCGACCACATCATCGGGATTGATGACATTGAAGTAGCGCTTGGACATTTTTCCGACCTCGGAGATGGTGTAGAATCGAAAATCCTCCGGGCTGCCCTCCGACTCAAGTTTGCCATCGCGATAGGTTCCGCCGCATCCCTCGAAGATCGCATCCTTGTATTCAGGCCGCCATTCGATGAACTGGCGAATTCCCTCTGCGCTGAGGTGCGATTTTTCTGTCCCGTAATCCGACACATAGTCCACATAGACTGGCAGGCGGGCATACTCGCTTTCCGGGCGTTTTTCGGCAAAGTCTGCACAAATGAAGTGGTTCTTCCCATCTGTTTTCTCCTTCAACAGGCAAATGTACTCAATCACCCCTTGGATCATCCCTTGGTTGATGAGCTTGCGGAAGGGCTCATTGGTGGGCAAGTAACCCAAGTCGTAGAGCAATTTGTGCCATACCCGGGCATACATCAAGTGACCGACGGCATGTTCTGTTCCACCCACATACAAATCGACATCGCGCCAATAATCAACCGCTTGCTTGCTGACGAAGGCATCAGAATTGTTGGCATCCATGTAGCGCAGGAAGTACCAGGACGATCCGGCAAAGCCTGGCATGGTATCGGTCTCGTGAAAGAATCCATCGGCACGCTCCACCCAATCCGTCTTGCGCGCCAGCGGCGATTGACCTCCAGAGGCTGGCTTGAAATCGTCCAATTCTGGCAATTCCAATGGCAAATCCTCTTCCTTGAGTGGATGGGCAATTCCCTCCTTGTCGTAGATGACAGGGAAAGGCTCGCCCCAATAGCGTTGGCGGCTGTAGATGGCATCGCGCAGTTTGTAGTTGACTTTTTCTCGTCCGATCCCCTTTTCTTGCATGGCGGCAATGGTGGCACTGATGGCTTCTTTGACCTCCATTCCATTGAGGAAATCGGAATTGATCATGGTGCCCACCTTGTCTTCAATGGTGGCCCCTGGGTGAGCGGATTTGTCGATGATGTCGATGATGGGCAGGTCAAATTTCTCTGCAAATCGACGGTCGCGCTCATCGTCGGCAGGAACGGCCATGATGGCACCCGTACCATAGTCTTTCAAGACATATTCGCTGATCCAGACGGGGACCTTCTCTCCATTGAAGGGGTTGATGGCATGAGCCCCAGTGAACGCTCCGGTGACGGTCTTGACGTCGCTCATGCGGTCGCGCTCCGAGCGGGTATTGACATAGTCGAGGTAGTCGGCAATGGCTGCGGACTGCTCGGGAGTTTTGATTTGCGCCACCAAATCGTGCTCGGGCGCCAACACCATAAAGGTTGCTCCGAAGATGGTATCTGGACGAGTGGTGAAAATTTCGATCTTCTCATCGTGCCCATCCAGATCGAAAAACAACTGGGCGCCTGTGGACCGACCAATCCAATTGGCCTGCATTTTCTTCATGGCATCAGACCATTCAAGCTCGTCCAAGTCGTTGAGGAGGCGTTCGGCATAGGCGGTGATCCGAAGCGACCACTGCAACATGGGCCTGCGCTCCACCGGGTGACCTCCCCTTTCCGACAAGCCGTCCTTTACCTCATCATTGGCCAGTACCGTCCCCAATGCTTCACACCAGTTGACAAAGGTTTGTTTCTTGTAAGCCAAGCGATAATTCATCAGCACCTCATCCTTTGCTTTAGCACTTTTTGCCTGCCAATCTGCAGCGCTGAAGTCCATTTGCTCAGAACAAGCTGCCGGGAGAGCATCCGTTCCTTTGGCTTCGAGGTGTGCCAGAAGCTCACTGATGGGTCTCGCCTTTTGTTGCTCGGCATCGTACCAGTGTTCAAACAATTTGAGGAAGATCCACTGGGTCCATTTGTAGTACGCGGGATTGGAGGTATTGACTTCCCGGCTCCAATCAAAGCTGAAGCCAAGATTGTCGAGCTGAGAGCGATAGCGGGCAATGTTTTCGCTGGTGGACTTGGCCGGGTGGACGCCCATTTGGATGGCGTATTGCTCGGCGGGCAGGCCGAAGGCATCATAGCCCATGGGGTGCAAAACGTTGAAGCCCTTGAGGCGCTTGTAGCGGGCAAAGATGTCGGAAGCGATGTACCCCAGTGGGTGACCTACGTGCAGGCCAGCCCCCGATGGGTAGGGAAACATATCCAGCACATAGAACTTGGGGCGGTCACTGTCGTTGGAGACCTTGTATACTTCTTCCTGTTCCCAGTACTTTTGCCATTTTTTTTCAATGTCCCGTGGGCGGTAGTCCATGATCAGTCAGTTTATTCGTTAACGAATGCCATCCGAAGGTCGGAAAGCGAGTTTGAGTCATGTTATTTGGTAAAGAACTGCATTTGCGAAGCCGAAGTTCCCAACGACAGCTTGTATGTGGCAGCCATTCAAAAACGCGAAAATATGCAAAAATGAGGAAATATTGATTGGCAGGGCAAACACAATAATAATTGATGTCAATTTGTTATATTTCCGGTTCAAAAAACAACGCTATCATGATCAAAAGCATCATCAGAATTGGGCTTGTTCTCATGGTTGGCCTGCTGGCCTACAACTTATACCTGGGCACGCCGGAGGAACAAGAAAATTCCAAGAGGATCATCAATGAGATCAAGGATGTCGGTCGTTCTGTCGGCAAGCTGATCAAGGACGAAAAGGCGAAATTCGACGATGGGAAGTACGACAATGCCTTGGAGAGAATTGGCAATGTGTTCAAGGATTTGCGCGGAAAAGTGCAGGACAATGGCGATTTGATGGACAGAATCAAAAAGCTGGAAGACAAAAAGGACGAACTGAAGGACAAAATCAAGGAGTCGGCGGAGCAAGGCCAGGAAAGCACCCAGGAGGAATCCAAAGCCATGTTGGAAGAATTGGAACGCTTGACCAAGGAGACAGAAAACTTGGTAGAAGAAGTCCAGGAACAAGAACAACAAGAGTAAGTTAGCCTTTGTTGGGCGCCAGCTGTGGCCCTTCCAAATGAGCCCGGTGGCATTTGCGAATGACGGAAAGGTTGTCGAGGAGAATGTTTCCTTTGTAGTTGAAATAGACTCCATCAATGTAGCTGGCCTCAAAGATGATGTATTGGTATTGCTGTTTGGCAAAAAATGCAAACTCGTATCTCTCCCATTCTTCGTGCTTGATGACTTCTGATTCTGCCAAAAGCTGTTGGCGAGAGCAGGTCGTTGTGCCCGCCCATATGCGGAGCTTTAAGGGGAAGTTGTACTCGGCATAGGTATCAGAATGGGCCAGGTCTACGCTGAATTTGTAACATTCCCCCTTTTCCAAGGGAGTTGACAGCCGTTGCCCGACACTTTCCCAGGAGCCATCGTCCCTGGTGATGAGGCCCATAAAAGTCTCTCCTTCTGAAGCCTCCAGATACACCCCCCAATGACCAGGTAAAATGTCCGGGGTCGTCCCCGAGGCGCAAGGATGCCAGCCAACGGGGGTCGTGGCATCCTGGGGCTGGCCTTCAAAAGAAGCATTCTGAAAGCTGATCTGGCAGATGGCAGACAAGGACAAAAAGCAACAAAAGCTCAACGAAAGGAATTTCATAGTCAACTACTAAGTGATGTCTCAAAATTAGGAAGGAATTCCCAAAACTGAAAATGAACGCAATAACTGCCCCATTTTTGCCCACGGCAGTCGGAAAATACACAGAAACAAATTTTGATAAGCCCAAAGTGAACCACAGCCTCTCTGATGTGTAGCCATTGAACGGATATTTGTCATATTTTCTTACTTTTGTGCGTCAATCGAAACACAACAATGCCATCAGCCGAAACACTATCTTCCAAAAGGCCCCTGGTGGGCAGGAAACCCAACTACGTTTATTCCGTTGTAAGCGTATCCTTGGTGTTGTTTCTGCTGGGATTGTTTGGACTGCTTTTGCTCTACGCACAGCAATTGGTCAAAAGCTACAAGGAAAGTGTCAACATCCTGATTGAGATGAACGAAGGAAGCAGCCGAATCCAGGCATTGGAATTGGAAAAAGCCCTCAAAGGAGCGGCTTACACCAAGCCCGGCAGCATCCAATTTACCAGCAAGGAGGAAGCGGCCAAGTTGCTGCAAGAAGAACTGGGGGAAGAATTTCTTCAATTGGACTTCCAAAACCCTTTGTACGACCTGATCACCTTCAATGTGAAAGCCGAGTCGATGTCCCAACTGCAGCTGGGAGACATCCGCCGGGAATTGAAAGAAGATGCCTCCGTACACGATGTGTATTTCCAGGAAGACATCATCGAGGATGTAGAAGCCAACATTCAAAAACTGGGCTGGCTGGCCCTTGGCATTGGCATCTTGTTCCTCTTTGTGGCCATCGTGCTGATCCACAATACCATCCGGCTGGCCCTGTTTGCCAATCGGTTTTTGATCAAAAACATGCAGTTGGTCGGCGCATCCTGGGGCTTCATCAGCCGCCCTTATTTGGGCAGGAGCTTTTTCAATGGCTTGCTGAGTGCCGCCCTCTCCATCGGGGCCCTGCTGGGATTGATGTACTTGAGCCAACAGGACATGCCAGAGTTGCGCAGCCTGCAAGACAACGTACAATTGGCCTTGCTGTTTGGACTTTTGTTGCTGATCGGAATCGTGATCAACATCGGAAGCACCTTCTTTGTGGTCAACAAATATTTGAAAATGCGAGTAGACGATCTCTACTAAATCAACCATATCATGAGTAAAAAATCGCCTAAGAAAAAGGTTGTTGTCAGTACGCGTGCCAAAACCGGTGCCAAGAAAGTAGCCCCTACGACTTCCAGGGTCAAAGCGGGAAGCGGTGGTGCAACTGCCAAGAAGGAGCCCTTGCTGTTCGATCGGCAAAACTTTATGTGGATGGGGATTGGAGTTGTTTTGATTGCCTTGGGAATGATCATGATGCTGGGAGGCGACATGCCCGACCCCGATACCTGGGACCCAGACATCATTTATGGCTTCCGGAGGACTGTCCTGGCTCCTGTGCTGATCTTGGCTGGCCTCATTGTGGAAATTTACGCCATTTTCAAAGGCAACAAGGCCAAGGCCTAACCCGTATACCCCCATTCACAAGTACCTGTATTGATTATGATGGATATTATCCGATCCATACTGCTCGGTATTGTCCAGGGACTCACCGAATTTCTCCCTGTCAGCAGTAGTGGACATCTCGAATTGGCCAAATACATCATGGGAGATACCTCCGTTGCCGAGCAAAGCATGTTGATGACTGTCGTCCTTCATGCAGCCACCGCTCTGAGCACCATCGTCATCTTCCGAAAAGACATTGCCAAAATCTTCCAAGGTCTCTTCGCCTTTCAAATGAATGAGGAAACCCACTTTTCTTTCAAAATCATCCTGTCCATGATCCCGGCTGCTGCCGTTGGGGTGCTGTTGGATGACTACCTGGAAGCGCTTTTCGACAAGCAAATCTTGCTCGTTGGATGCATGCTGATCGTCACTGGCATCTTGTTGTTTTTCGCCGACCGAGCCCGCCGGACCGACCAAAAGGTCAACTACTGGCAAGCGCTTGTCATCGGCATCTCCCAGGCAATTGCCATCCTGCCGGGCATCTCTCGCTCGGGTGCGACCATCTCCACCTCTGTCCTGCTGGGAATTGATCGGGAGCAAGCCGCCCGTTTTTCCTTCCTCATGGTGGTCCCGCTGATCTTTGGCAAAATGGCCAAGGACATTCTCAGTGGAGAAATCACCTATTCGAGCGAAGTGCTGATCCCCTTGTTTGCTGGATTCGTGGCGGCCTTCATCACTGGCTATTTTGCCTGTACCTGGATGATCCGGATCGTCAAAAACAGCGAACTGACCTACTTTTCCATTTATTGTTTCATCGTAGCTGCCATTGCTATTGCCAAGGGATTGAATGTATTCTAAGAAGACCAAACTTGCCGATTTCGATTTCCTCGCTGGAGAAACCCTCCTGGTGGACAAGCCCAAGGAATGGACCTCCTTCGACGTGGTCAACAAAATTCGCGGCAGGCTTCGCCACCTGTTGGGTGTGCGCAAAATCAAGGTGGGGCATGCTGGTACCCTCGATCCGATGGCAACAGGTCTGCTGATCATTTGCACGGGAAAGTTCACCAAAAAGCTTCACGAATTTCAAGGCTTGCCAAAGGAGTACACAGGCAGAATGCAACTGGGGGCTACTACCCCATCCTACGATGCCGACTCTCCCATAGATGCCCATTTTCCCACAGAGCACATTGGGCCAGAACTGTTGGAAGGCGCACGCCAGCAATTTCTCGGTGATCTCGAACAAATCCCACCCATGTTTTCCGCCATCAAGGTCGACGGACAGCCACTCTACAAAAAGGCTCGCAAAGGCATCAAGATAGAAATCAAGCCAAGGCCCGTTCACATCTCCCTTTTCGAATTGGAGAAAGTCGAGTTACCAGATGTAGATTTTCGAGTGGCTTGCAGCAAGGGGACCTACATTCGTTCGCTGGCCTATGATTTTGGAAAGGCTGTTCAAAGCGGTGCCCATCTGACCCGTTTGTGCCGTACCAAGGTGGGGGAATTCAGCCTCGACCAAGCCTGGCAGTTGCCCGAATTATTGGACTGCCTACAAGAAAACAAAGCTCCTTCCGAATAGACAAGGCGTTACTCGATTTTCACACTCAACGATCCGCGGCGGCGGCTGGTGCTTCTTCCATCCAATCCGCCTCTACCAAATCAGAAGGTGGAAGAAAGGAGGCCAATTTGTCCAGAAACTCCGCCTTGCCAAGACTGCCTGCATGCTGCTCGATGAGTTCGCCATTGGGTTGAAAAAACAAGATGGTGGGCAATTGAGAAATGTTGTACAAAGACTTCAGGCTCAGCGCATCAAACTCTTTTTCCTCCATTTTGAGGCTGAGATAATGCTCTTCGATGTAGGAAGTCACCTCCGGATCGGCAAGGACAGTTTGTTCCATGATGCGACAAGGCAGACACCAATTTGCGGTGAATCGGATGAAAAATGGCTTGTCAAGAGCGGCCGCTTCACTTTGCAAACGCTGGAAGCTTTCCACTTCGAAAGCCCTGGATTGAGAGGAGACCAACTTTTCGTCCTCCTCTTCCAATTCTTCTCCCGAGGCCAAAAGTTCCTTCCTGATCCAGTCGTACTGTTCCAAGTCGGGCCGGGCAGTGAGCGCATAGGTCACTGATACAGAGGAAGAAAGAATCGGCCAATTCCTCTTCGGCAAGTCGGGCAATGGACCAAAGGAGGCCAGCGCAATGGCTGTGGAAGGAGTCATGGCCTTTTCCCCAGTAGACATCGTGCCTGGGGCCTCCCTTTTTTGATCAAGGTCCAAAAAATGATTTGTAGAAGTAGTCTCAAAAGCAATTGTAGGTGCCATTGTCTGGCTTGGTATATTGACTGTTGGCAACAAAAAAGATTGAGTTTGTAGTGGTTGTACCTCCCAGTTGGTGGAAGATATGGGAAGTACGGAAAGAGGCATTTTTCCCAAAAATCGATGCTTTGTACCCTCCAGAGAAAGCAACAAAGCCATCAGTCCTCCACATAGGCACAGGCGCCACAAGAGAAAAATGCCCCGATGAAAAACATCTGATGTTGAAAGAGATGAAGAAGACGGATGTGTAGTTGAAGGAGATGTATGTCGATGCTCCCACTGTTCGACAGTCTCTGCCATGAGTTGTGTTTTCGTTAACGCATGATGAGCAGTAAAATGCTTACTGTTCTTTTTTGGTCATTGAAAAGAAATATCCTGCTGTTTTCAATGGAACCGATGCGTTTTCTCATAGCAGTTCCGAGTCAAATATAGAATTAAATTTTGAATTGCCAAAAAATGCTTGTGCCTGGAGATGGCACCTTCTCATTCTTGGGGCACACTCACCTCCAATTCCCGAACGGCCTTTCCATCGCTCCACTCCCCCATGAAGCGTTGCTCGGGACTGTTGCCAAAGGCAATGTTGCAGTCTTCTCCGCTGCGCTGGCAACTGAGCAAGGCATCAAACAATTTCCAATAGCCAAAGTAGTCCACCGCATTCTTACTGCCAATGCGCATGGCCCGGCGGGTGGTCATGTTGCGCAGCCCACTGTCAAATTCTTCATCCAAGAAGTAAGACTCGTTGTGCCCAGCGTCGATGGATGGCGAGCCGTGAGAGTCAGGATATTGGCGCAGCAGGTTCCGCATTTTGACTTGTGGAGCGGTATTAAAAACCAGTTTGCCAAATTTGTCCCCCACCACATGATCTCGTTCACTGACCATGATCAGGATTTTGAGATCCGGCGGCAGGCTGTCGTAGCGATTCAGGACTGCCCCCTTGAAGGGTCCCGAGCCTGGCGAGCACAACAACATCGCCTTGGGTTGGGGAATGCCCAAAGAAGCATAATGAACCCCCAAATTGGCACTGATCACTCCTCCATAGGAATGCCCCACCAAGCTGAAGTCGCGGGTAATGGGGCGCACGTGATCGGCCGAATCCAGGCGGAGCAGGGCATTGCGAATGGCCGTTGCCACATTGGCGGGAAATTCTTCCGGTGGCGGGGCCAAAAGATTCTTCTGATACCTCGGGAAAATGACTATATTGCCCTTTCGGACCAGATGCCGAATCCATCCCCCGTAAATCATCGGATTGAGTGCCCCGTATCCATGTGTGAATACGATCACGTGAGCGGAATCCGGACGGGGTGCGTCTGGTTCGTACAACCAATAGCCATCGGCCTCCTGGCTGGCATCTGTCACCCGGAAGTCGCTGTGCTGATACGCACCACCACCTGGTCCACTATCTGGCTGGGCAGGTGGCCGAATATCGGACGTGCAAAAGAGCAATTGAAGGAAATATGGGAGTAGGATTGAATAAATCATCTTCTTTTGTGCATTTAATCGTAAACGACTGAGGCCTGCAAAAGGTTATTGTCTGTCTACAGAAAAGAATAAAATTGAGTCAGAGAGCCAAGAACAACATAGTGGGTGTCATCGGAGCAGGGAGTTTTGGAACGGCCATTGCCAATCTGTTGGCCGAAAACACCGACGTATTGCTCTACAGCCGCAACCCAGAGCTGGTGGACAAAATCAACACCCAACACCGCAACCTGGAGGTGCAATTGTCCGACCGCATCCAAGCAACGGGCTCTCTCGAAGAAGTGGCAGAGCGTTGCACCCTGCTGTTTCCCATCGTGCCCTCGACCAACTTCCGGGCCATGATGCGCGACTTGGCTCCTTTTCTCAAACCCTATCACCTTCTCATCCACGGCACCAAAGGCTTTGACTTGGGCGATCTGACCCAGGAGGATTTGCTAAAAGACCGTGTCCTGAGCCGCCAACAGGTCCACACCATGAGCGAAGTCATCCAGCAGGAAAGTGTGGTCTTGCGGGTGGGATGCCTTTCTGGGCCCAACCTCTCGGCCGAAATCATGGCCGGACAACCCGCCGCCACCCTCATTGCCAGCCGATTCAGCGAGGTGATCAAAGCGGGGCGCAAGGTCTTGGACAGCCAGCGTTTTCACGTCTTTGGCAGTTATGAAATTTTGGGGGCCGAGCTGGCGGGGGCGCTCAAAAATGCGGTGGCCATCGGATCGGGCATTTTGGGTGGCAAAGGAATGGGCAAAAACATCCAAGCCATGCTCATCACCAGGGGGCTGGTAGAAATGGTCAACCTCGGCAAAGCCATGGGAGCCAGCAGCAGTGCTTTTCTGGGAACCGCAGGCATCGGTGACCTCATCGCCACCGCCACCAGTACCAAAAGCAGAAACTACACCTTGGGCACGCGCTTGGCCACGGGAGAATCCCTTAACAGTGTCATGTCTACCATGCCCGAACTGGCAGAAGGAGTGCGCACCGTGCTCATCATGCGCCAACTCTCCAAAAGCCACAAGCTGCACAGTCCCATCACAGATATGTTGTACAGCGTAATTTTCAGAGGCTTCGACATCGACCGAGCCATCCAATATTTGATGAATTATCCCTATGCGGTAGATGTAGATTTTTTGTAGGCCTCCTTCTCTTTCAACAACTCAACCTTTTCGTCCAATACCTGCAGACAAGTTTGAATGGTATCCATGTGGCTGCGGAAACACAGCACTGCCAAGCGAAGCCAGACCACGCCATTGATGGTGGTGGAAGACAGGAATACCCGACCATCAGCGCGCACCTCATTGACCAAATCGGTATTGAACTGATTGGGATCGCCATCTTCGGGTAGGTATCGGTAAATGCAGACCGACAATTCCGGCTCAGGCCCGACCTCGAAACCTCGCTTTTTGATTTCACCGTGGAAATAGCGACACAGGTACATCTTTTCTTCCAAAGCTGCCCGAAAGGCCTCCAAGCCAAACAACTGCAAAGGCAACCACATGCGCATGCCCCGAAAGTGCTTGGTCAACTCGGGAGACAAATCGGCCGGAGACAACTCCTCTTTGGAATTGACCGTGTCTTGCATGTAAGCAGCCGTGTAATAGTGGGTATTTTGCAAGGCCTCCACATTCTTGATCAGGACCGCCCCTGTCCCATAGGCCAAGAACAGGCCCTTGTGGGGATCGATGGTGAAGGAATCGCTTCGCTCCACGCCTTTGTAGGCCTTTTTGATGTCGTCGCACAAGATGAAGAACCCGCCATAGGCTGCATCGATGTGAAACCAGAGGTTTTCTTCTTCTGCCACATCGGCCAGGGCATCCAATGGGTCGATGGCCCCAGTGTCGGTAGTCCCGGCAGAGGCGACCAGCAGGAAGGGTTGAAGCCCTTCGGCTTTGTCGGCAGCAATCTGGGTCTTGAGGGCTTCGACATCCATTCGGAAGCGATCGTCGACGGGGATGTATCGCAGCGGCGCCTCTCCCATGCCAGCGATTCGGATGGCCTTTTGGATGGAGTGATGGACTTGTTCTGTGAGGTAAATCACGGAGCGATCGATGTCGCGGGCGCGGACGGGGCGGGCGTCACGGGCTGTGGCGATGGCGATGAGATTGGCGATGGAACCGCCAGAAGTGAGGTTGCCAAGAGCGGTTGTCGGATAGTCTACCAAAGAGCACATCCAGCGGATGAGTTTGTTTTCCATGTGGACAGCTCCTGGGCCTCCGAAGAAGATCCCTGCATAATTGTTGGTGACATCGGCCAGGTAATCTCCCAAAGCAGTTGGGAACAGGCCACCACCAGGAATGTAGGCCAGGTGACCACCAGAGGCGGGGTTCAAGCCGGGTCGATCCACATTTTCGGCAATGATGTTGAGCAACTCTCCAATGGCTTTGCCTTTTTCTGGCACCTCGATGCCTTGAAGGGCTTGTCCTTTGTCATCTGTTTCGATGTATGCCGGACGTTCGTGGATGATGTCCAAAAAGTCATCGGCATATTGAATGACAGCTTGATTCCAGTCGTGTCGCTGGGTGGGAGAAACCTCCAATCGACGAGCGACTTGTTCGAGTTCGCGGATTTTTTCAATCATTTCATCATCTTTTTTTGCAACCACGCAAGAAAATGGGTGTCTTTGAGGATGTCAACAAGATTCATCACCCAATATTCTATCAGTATGAAAAATACATTATTTCTGACGGCCTTCCTCTTTTTGCTAGGTACTTCATTGACCGCTCAAAGTTGGGGTCGGGGAATAAAAGGAGAAGGGCCAAAAGTACAAAAAGAACTTCAGATTAAATCCTTCGAAGGAGTAAAACTCTCTCTGCCTGCAAATGTTCAACTCATCAAAGGAAGCAATTGCAAAGTAGTTGTCGATGCACAACAAAACATCATAGACGCCATGGACATAGAGGTCAGAGGAGGCATTTTGACCATCGGCAGTCGCAAAAACTTGCGGAACCATGCTTCCATCGACATTCAGGTGACCCTGCCAAAGCTCCGAGCAGTCAAAGTATCTGGATCGGGAGATGTCGAAAGCAAAGACCATTTCAGCGGCTTGGGTGATGTAGACATAGCCGTCAGTGGTTCTGGCAACATCAGGCTGGACATTGACGCCAAGCGGGTCGACACCAAAATCAGTGGCTCTGGCAACATCGAACTCAAGGGAAACGCGGTTGAGCAAGAGGTCCGCATCAGTGGGTCAGGTAATTACCGCAGCTATGAGTTGCAGTCCAGCGATTGTTCCATTGCCATTACGGGCTCTGGCGATGCCAAGGTACATGTGAAGAACAAATTAGATGCAAAAATCACCGGATCAGGAGATATCAGCTACAAAGGCTCGCCAGATGTGCGCTCCAAAATCTTGGGCTCCGGCGATGTGCGCTCCAGAGGAAAGTAATTCATACACTCATTTGATGGTCAATCAACCATCAATCCAATATCAGGTATAAGATAATCTGCACTAGAAAGTAAAACAATTGGAATCCCGGCTTTCGAAAAAGGTCGGGATTTTTTTACATTGGGAAAATAAGTCATTTGATTCCGTCGTTTTATGGCTACCTTTCTGCAAATTCCTCATGATACATTCGCGAACTGTGCGATGCTTGCGCACCCAACGAGATGACTTCATTTGTTCATTTCAGGGCACTAAGTGTTGTTTCTGTTTCGTTTACACATTTGACAATCATTTAATATCACATGGCCAACTGCACCGTTGGCACGTCATCTGAATCTTTTACATCAAACCCATTATCCATGAGAATCTGTAAAAAACCGATTTCCTACTTTTCCTTTTCTTTGCTGTTTTTGCTTTGTTTTGCTTTGGTCACCCCCACTCAGCTGTCTGCCCAACCATCCGACAAAATCCCCAACATCGCCCCAGATGAGTTCACTGCCAAGGGTGGCGACATGGGATGGAGTGTGGGCGCTACGGTCACCAATCTGTCCTTCAATGATGTCTTCAACAAGGGCTTCAAACTGTACGAAAAACTGGACAAGCCCGTGTTGATTGAAATTTGGAGCATGAATTGTCAGCAGTGCAAGCGCAACAAGAAATACCTCAAGTCATTTTACACCCAATACAACATCGACATCATCAGCATCTGCACGGATGACTACCCCAACGAGATTCGCAAAATGGCCCAGCAGAACAACTATCCCTGGTCGACCATCCACGACGACTCTCCCAAATTCAACCAAGGTGCTTCTTTCTCTGAAGTCAACGATCTGGGTGCCGCCAAATTCATCCTACTCACACCAGACAAGCAAGTCTACCGAGTCTACAATTCTGAAAAAGCCATCGGCAAAGTAGGCGTTGATCTGCAACAGTACTTCAGCAAATAAATTAGACATACATAAGACCAAAGGTTTTGACAACCAAGCCTTTGCAACTTTCAAGCCCAGCAATTGATGCACTCAACTGCTGGGCTTTGTCGTGTGTAGCAAACAAGGGCATCAGGAAGAGAGCCATTGGCCACTCAATCAAATAACGATGTTTTAATATACGAAAAATACCGATTTTCGGGTATGCGCCCAATGGGTGAAAGTCCTACCTTTGTAATCACATGCTGAGAAAAAGAACGAATCTCAGCAACAGCAGAAAACCCTCCCACGCACTCCCCCCACTTGGACGCCCAAAGCGTCTGCAGATTTCCATCTCCCAAAAACGAGCAGCATTTCAACTTAGAATTTTATGCCTACTCCTCTCATAGCAACTGATGCGAGAGGGAAACTTGACTATAATCTCATGAACGCAACAAACACATACAACACCCATTTTACATCTCTCTGCTTGCGCTTTTTGTTGAGCAGTCTGCTGTTGGTGGGGGTTGTATCTGTGTTGGGGGCCAGCAACTGTCCCGACAACTTGGCACCGACATTCTCTTCGGAATGTGCAGACCAACTGTTTTGCCTACAAAAACACAATTGCGAGCCCAGTCCCATCCAATTGACGATCCAAGTGGCAGATGACCATACGCCAAGCGATCAACTCGATTACTACTTCCAATTGGACCTGGACGATGACGGCAGCATCAACGATGCGGGGCGACGAGCAAGCCTCGAAGGAGAATTTCCTCCTGGAAAACATCGCGTATACTGGCGTGTAAGAGATGCCTGTGGGCAGTCTGCCAGCTGCGATTATCTATTCGAGGTAAAGGATTGCTCAAAACCTGTGGCACGCTGCATCAATGGAAAGTCCCTCGACCTGGGAGCCAACCTGAAGGTGAGTTTGCGCGCCGAAGACCTCAGCCAATTCAGTTATGACAATTGTGCCATCGCACAACTTCAAATGAGAATCGATCCTGTGGCTGGCATGCCCGCCGCTGCCAAGATCGAGTTTGGGTGCCAACAAAGAGGAATGCACAAGGCAGAACTCTTGCTCATGGATTTGAGTGACAACGCGAGCCGCTGTACCACCTTTGTCTACGTGGATGATCCTCAGGGACATTGTGGAGACAAAGCCACGAGTCCGAGTGATCTTCCTGTCCTCACCAAGGCAACTGCCCAACCATCGAATTGGACGCATTCTCAGTTGAATCTTCAGAATCATCCAAACCCGTTTGCGACCAATACTACTATACAATTCACCATTCCCGAACCGAGCGAAACGACTATCACCATCTACGACGTATCCGGCAAGGTCCACCTACAACGCCGACAGTCCTTCGAAAAAGGCAAGCAAAGCTTCGACTTGCAGGCCAAAGATTTGCAAGCCCCAGGGCTGTACATCATCGAGCTGTCCAATGCCAAGGAGACCATCAGCAAACGGATGCTCTATACAGATGGAAAGAAATAGGTGATTGTGTGTTAAATCAAAAACTGTTTAAAGTCATTTAAAATCAGTTTTTGGGACGGCCTCTCATCACTCCGGTGGTGGGGGGCTTTTTTTGTCAAAATCTGTCCAATCGGTTGTTGGGCTAAGGCGGAAATTTTATTTTCGCGCTATGAATGAACGCAATACCCAAAATTCTTCTGGCTCCTCTGTAGAAAAGGTCAGTTCAGACTTCCGCCTCGGCATCTTGGGCGGGGGCCAATTGGGCAAAATGTTGTGCGCCGCTGCCACCCCAATGGATGTCAATACCTGGATACTGGACGCATCGCCCAACTTTCCCGCCGGTCCCTCCTGCAGCCATTTTGTCTCCGGCTCCTTCAAAGACTACGAAGATGTGCTGGCCTTTGGCAGGCAGGTCGACGTGCTGACCATCGAAATTGAACACGTCAATACAGAGGCATTGCACCAGCTTGTCAAAGAAGGCAAAACGGTCCATCCCGCTCCCGACAAGTTGGACATCATCAAGGACAAAGGCCTCCAAAAGCAATTCTACGCCGACCACCAACTGCCAACGGCTCCTTTCGAATTGTTCAACAACACGACTGCCATCCGAGAGGCCATCGAAGCGGGTCGCTGGACACCGCCTTTTGTCCAAAAATCCAGGACTGCCGGCTACGACGGTCGAGGGGTCGCCATCATCCGAACAGAAGACGACTTGGACAAACTGATGGAAGGGCCTTCGCTTTTGGAATCGCTGGCAGACATCGACAAAGAATTGGCCGTCCAGGTGGCCCGTCGTCCCAATGGCGAATTGGCGGCCTTCCCGGTGGTGGAGATGAGCTTTCACCCGACAGCCAACCTGGTGGAATTCCTCCTGGGGCCTGCCGACATTCCCGAAGAAGTCGCCCGTCGCGCCACAGAACTGGCCATACAAACCACGGAAGCCTATGACATCTGCGGCTTGTTGTCCATCGAATTTTTCCTCAACAAGGATGGGGACATCTGGATCAATGAAGTGGCACCACGCCCTCACAACAGCGGTCACCACACCATCGAAGCCTGTTACACCTCCCAGTTTCAGCAACACCTGCGCGCCGTGTTGGATTGGCCATTGGGCAGTCCCAAGAACATTTTGCCCGGCGTCATGATCAATCTCCTCGGAGCAGAAGGCCACAGAGGGAAAGCCCGCTATGAAGGCCTGGAGGAATGCTTGCAAATCGAGGGTGCTTACTTGCACATTTACGGAAAAGAGATGACCAAGCCCATGCGAAAAATGGGACATGCCACCGTGATTGACCCCGATCCACAAAAGGCCATTGAAAAGGCCCGATTCATTCAAAAAAACCTACAAATCGTCACATGAACCCTTCTACCACTCCCCTCGTCAGCATCGTCATGGGATCAGACTCTGACCTTCCCAAAATGAAGGCAGCTGCTGCCATGCTTGAGCAATTCGACATCCCATTCGAACTCACCATCGTGTCGGCACATCGCACGCCGGAGCGTCTTTTCCAGTTTGCCAAAGAGGCCCACCAAAGAGGCATCCGCGTCATCGTTGCGGGAGCTGGCGGTGCGGCTCACTTGCCGGGCATGGTTGCTTCTCTGTCTCCCCTTCCCGTCATTGGCGTACCCATTCACTCGTCCAATAGCATCGATGGCTGGGACTCCGTTTTGTCCATCCTACAGATGCCCGGTGGTGTTCCCGTGGCAACAGTGGCCTTGGATGGTGCCAAAAATGCGGGCATTCTGGCTGCGCAGATCATTGGATCGCAAGATGCAGCGGTACAAAAAAAGATGGTTCGCTACAAGGAGGAATTGGCGGAAGGAGTCGCGGTGAAATACCGAAAACTGGAGCAAGTCGGCTACAAAGATTATCGCAAGGAGTAAGCAAACGGCTGAGCGCAAATGCTGATCGGAGGGCCACTCATATGTTAACGCTCTTGCATTTGGTGCAACGAACGAATATCTTTGCCAGCGAAAT
The DNA here is from genome assembly GCA_039821145.1 of Bacteroidota bacterium. Classification (GTDB taxonomy): domain Bacteria; phylum Bacteroidota; class Bacteroidia; order Chitinophagales; family Saprospiraceae; genus JBCCSZ01. Next base: position 181,576 of record JBCBOS010000013.1, read on the forward strand.
CTGGTTGTAAAAAAAATAATACTTGCCTAAATGGTTGTGTCCACAACCGCTGTGGTTTGATTTTCAATTGTCAAACCATGTACTCAAATAGCAATTGATAACCTACACTTCAACTGTACGCGAATCCGATTTGTGCAGTTGTGACAGGGTGTGACTGTATTCCTCTGCAGGCTTAGAGACAGTGTACTCCCCTACCGAGAAATCTCAAATTGATTCCTTCCACTTCCACAGTCGAAGGCTGACTTTTTTTTGGCAATGGCCAAAGACAACACACTTTACATTTCAAAAACTAAAATTAATAGAGCATGAAAAATTGTATTTTCCTTTTCCCATTTCTTCTACTCTGTATGTTCCTGCCACAAAGCAGTTTCGGACAGACGACTTACTACATTTCCCCATCCACTGGGTCGGATACTGGAAATTCTGGGACGACAACCCAGGACCCTTTTGAGACCATCGGACATGCATTGGGACAGTTGGACCCCGCCGTGGGCGGAAGCATTCAGCTGATGCCAGGTGATTATTACGAGCAAATTTTGATCAACAATTTCAACAAGCTCACCATAGAAGCTGAAGGCAGTGGGGATGCCATCATCCACGGGAGTTATAAAGACCTCGCAAACGACATTGATGCCAATGGCAGAACGTGGACCCTCGTGACGACTGGTTCCGATCCTGCCATAGAAGACAGCTATTTCAATGGCAACCTCATCTACAAAACGGATGTGGCTCTCAACACTTCGCCAAACGTAACGAACTTGTCTTTTGATTACAAAGTAGATTGGCTGTTCCGAAAAAAGACAAGCGGGGAGGTTGAGCAGTTGTATGGATACAGATATCTGAATGCTGCCGATGCCGGATTCAATGGCAATGGCGACCTCAACCAAAACCCCGAGGACAATGGGTTGTTTTTCTCTTCGCGACTGGCCTACAATCGCAATGGGGTTGGCTATTACATCAAGCCCCACCCAAGCGATCCCAATCTTCTGGTCTTGTACATCGCCGTCGACCCGGCAGACGATTTCATCAATGCTGGCCAATCGCAAGAAGGACTCCACTACTCAAAATCAGGGGCCATCATCAGAATGGGAGGATGCAGCGATTTTGAACTGAATGGCGGTCCAAACAAGCAAATCAAAATCAGGTATTCCGGACGATATGCCATCTACGCATCTGGTACATTGGCCAACTGTCGATTTGAAAATCTGGATTTCGAAGACGTTAAAAATGGCATTTTCCTGCGTGCGTCATCACAGTCTGGCATGGTCATCAAAAACAACAATTTCACCCATTTGGTCAAAAAGCGATTTGATGTTCCCTATGCGGATGTCAAACGTCAAATCATTGAATCCAGTGCCATTGTCAATGCCTCTTCCAATGTGGCCAATCCCAACCCGGATTTTTCTGACTGCCTCATTGAAGGCAACACCATCAGCGGATTTTTCAATGGAATCATTTCCACTTTTGGATTCACCACCATTGCCAACAACAGGCTGGAAGAAGTCGATGACGATGGACTGGAGATTGAGGGCCTTGCCGAAAAGGTCCGCTGCTATGGCAATTTTTTGAAGAATGTATTTCGAGGAATTTCCTTGGTAACAGTTGAAAAAGGGCCTGTCTATTTCCACGAGAATGTGATCACCACCAACCGGATGGTCAATACCTTTGCCAACCCCAATCTCGAATCGCAAAACCAAGCTGTCTCTGATCTGAAACCACTGAAATTCACCAACTCTCCCACTCTGGTGTGTGCCAATCAGGAAAACTACCTTGGGACAGACAATGTTTGTGTGAGCAGAAACTGCCATTTTTACTACAACACCTTTGCCATGACGGGAGTGGCCATGACGCTTAACATGACCAACCAGCGATGGACCAATGCCACAGAAAGTACCTTTTACAACAACATATTTTACTCGTCGGACGGCCCCTGTACCTTCGGCGCTGGTGACCATTGCAATGGCATCATCCTGCGGAGCAATTTGTTTTTTGCAGAACTGGAGCAGTGGCCTCAATGGCCCAGTTATCCCAATGTCTCCACAAAATTTTCTTATTGGGGTGCATTTGGCATCAACGGTACGACACTCAGTGCGGCAGAAACCAACCGACAAAACAATTTGGACTGCATGAATATGCCCGCCGTCACCCCACCCGATTGGATCAACAACCAAGAACAAGCCATTGATTTTTTCAACTACCCAAGCGCCAATCAAAGAGAAGACTTGCACCTAACCAGTGCCTGCCTCAATTGGACATTGGAGCCTTTGCCCATTGACTTCCCGCCGCTGGTAAACCCACTGAGAACCACCCCAGGTGCATTGGAACAAACTTGCAATGATGAATGCCAGGATGCCATTGCCGTAATCGCTTCCTCCACCAGTGACTGCACCAATACCTATTCGTTTTCTACCTATGGTGCCACGCGAACGCTGCCTCCCGGTTGCATCACTGACGCACAGTCCGACGACGATGTATGGTTTTCCTTTGTCGCTACTGCCCCCGAACACATCATCGACATCAGCAATGCGACGGAAGACATGACTTATACCGTCTACAATGCCTGTGGTGGAAGGATTGTCTCTTGCAATGGCTGGAACGGAACAGAAATGCTCCCCTTTGTCGAAAATCTATTTGTGGGCCACACCTACTATTTGCGCATCTACACCCGACCAAACAACGTTTACTCCGATTTTGACCTCTGCATCAAAGTTCCCAGCGTACCGAATGATGAATGCGTCGATGCCATCGAGGTCTTGGCCAGCAATACGAGCAGCTGCGCACAGACTTATTCGTTTTCCACGCGTTTTGCCACACGGACCGTTCCCCCCTCCTGTGTCAATGCGGCACAATCCGATGATGATGTGTGGTTCTCTTTTGTGGCCACCGCTCCAGAGCACACCGTTGAGATCAGCAATGCGACAGAAGACATGGTTTATGTCCTCTACAATGGCTGTGGTGGAAGAATTGTCTCTTGCGATGGCTGGAATGGAACAGAAACGATCGACTTTGTCGAAAACCTATTTGTGGGCCACACCTACTATTTGCGGATTTACACCCGACCAAACAATGTTTACTCCGATTTTGACCTCTGCATCAAAGTTCCCAGCGCAGCAAATGATGAGTGTGTCGATGCCATTGACATTGCCACCAGCACCAGCAGCAATTGTTCACAAGTCCACTCCTACTCTACTCGCTTTGCCACGCGTACCTTGCCTCCGGGCTGCATCAGTGGCGCCCAGTCCGACGATGACGTGTGGTTTTCCTTCACGGCCACGGCCAACACCCACAAAATCGACATCACCAATGCGACAGAAGACATGATCTACGTTATGTACAATGCTTGCGGAGGAAACCTCGTCTCTTGCAATGGCTGGAACGGAACGCAAACCCTGGAGGTCGTGGAAAATTTGTACATTGGACATACCTACTTGCTGCGAATCTACACCAGTCCTGCCAACGTCTACTCCGATTTTGACCTTTGCATTTCAACACCGTCTGCCAAGTCCTCTCTCCCCCTGATCCACACAGCTGGCTCCCACCTGGACCATCCCGACCGACCAGAACCAACGATCCATCCCAATCCTGCCAGCAAGGAATTTTTCATCCAGTTCGGATGGTTGGAAGGGCCCGTCAGCGTACAAATTACAGATGTCAATGGAAGATTGGTCTTGTACTCGGAATATGCGGAGGCGCAGACTTCTGAGCAGATGACCGTCGATTTGTCGACATTTCACGAAGGTCTATACATCATCAAGATCAAAGATGCACAGCGGTCGTACACCCGAAAGCTGCTGCACATAAAATCCTAGAAAATCCGACAAGTTGATCCTACGGGATTGGGCCGAAATGAGTCATGCAGCTGTTTGCATGGCTCATTTTGGCCAATCATAACCAAATGGGAATTGAATTGTTGAAGTCAGTGACACAGCGCAGTCAATCTGCCAATACATTTGCAAATGCCAACAAACAAAATGAAAAAACTCCTTTTACTCCTCGGCTTCCTCATGCCACTCAGTGCCTTTTCGCAGGACAGTGACCTGGGCAATTGGTTGATCTACATCGGAAGCAAAAAATTCAGTTCGAAATGGAACTGGCACCACGAGGTGCAATACAGAAATTACGATGCCATTGGCGACTTGGAACAGTTGCTTTTGAGAACAGGCATCGGCGTCAATCTGACCGAAAACAACAACAATCTGCTGATTGGCTACGGCTTCATTCACAGCCAAAACTATTTCGATGGCCTGGAAGACAAGATCGAGGTGGACGAACACCGGATTTTTCAACAGTTCGTCACCAAGCAATCCTTCGGCCGGGTGAAGGTGCAGCACCGCTACCGTTTTGAGCAACGCTGGATCGAGGACAAGCCCATGAAACTCCGCTTTCGCTACTTTTTGGCCATCAACGTGCCCATCAACAATGCAGACATGAGCCCCAAGACCTTTTACGGCTCCCTATACAACGAAATTTTTGTCAATACCGAACAAGTACTTTACGACAGAAATCGACTGTATGTCGGCATTGGCTACAAACTCAATGGCAATGCGCGCTTCGAGATCGGCTACATGAACCAGTTTTTGAATCTCGTCAATCGAGATCAGATCAATTTGATCACCTTTCTCAACTTCTGAAGTCGCAATTTATCCTGGTGTGTGGTGGGTATATTTGGTACATTCTCGTAGCTTTGCCACGTAGCAGACAAAGACGATCTGCTGAATATTTCTGCCCGAGGAAAGGAAGACTTAATTTGTGTGCGAATATGCAATTCGGTCGTTCTCTATCTTCTGAAGCGGAATGAGCAAAGTCATTGCTTCAATACCTAATCAGCCGCATTGGACGGATTTACTCAAAGACTATAGGACCATCACAAGACGCATCCAAGGCCCAAAGCTGTGGAAGCCAATCCGGTGTGTTGTGTGTACAAAAATCATTGATTGAATCAACTTTTGAAACCCCTTTAGCAGTTTGCAACCATCAGGAAACCAGCAAGTTGCTTATTCTAAACTGCTCACTTCTGATGTAAACCCATTCGACTTATGAAGAAATTCAACAAACATCTGTTCTTCTCTCCCTTGAGCCTGAGCGTGCTTGCCATTCTCTTTGCATCCACGCTGTCGGCCCAAACCTGGGAGCGATTGTCAGATTCCCCCTTTTACAAACACCACTCCAACGGCTATGGCCACGAAGGGAAGGCGTACATCTTCGAAGGCATCCTCAACTCCAGAGATGTCTCCAACAGGTTGTGGGAATACACTCCCGAAACAGATACTTGGGTCCGCCTGCCCGATTTTCCTGGCCCAGCAAGAGCCATTGCCATCGGCGACGATTGGGAAGGAAAATACTACTACGGTTTTGGAGATGGCGTCAATGGACGTCTCAACGACTTGTGGGTCTTCGATCCTGTTGATACCTCCTTCACCCAACTCCCTTCCTGCCCTTGTATTGGCAGAACCCACCCGTCTCTCATCGCCCACAACGACAAAGTCTACATGGGAGCTGGTTCGAGTTCCAATGGCGACTTGCGAGACTGGTGGATCTATGACATAAATACCCAACAGTGGACACAAGGACCAAACATTCCCGGCACCAGAAGACACCACACCTTTCACTTTTCCTCTGGTGACGATGTCTACGTCGGTGGTGGACACGTGTTCAACTGGCTCAAATATGACACCAACACAGGTGAGTGGTCCGAAATCGACAATACTCCCTTGGGGCGCGTAGCCGGAACGCAGCTCAATTACAAAGGCGATGGACTCATCGTAGCAGGTGATGATTACCTGCACGATCACGTGCCCAATTTCGAGACCTTCATGCGATACTCCACCCAAACCGATGAGTGGGAATACCTGCCGCCCCTGCCCAACGGCAGCCGATGGGCTCCGTCTTCCTTCATCATCGACGACCAACTGTACTTTTTCGGTGGCCTGTCGTCCAACATCAACAATGATGTCAGCGTATGGAAATTCGACCTGAACTTCTTGTCCTGTCTGCCAGCCACAGACCTCAAGGCCCTCAACGTAGATTCTACCTCGGCCGATTTGTTTTGGATCACCAATGACAACGGTGTATCAGACACATTGAAGTGGCGCAAGGAAGGTGAAACCGTTTGGAACGTCGTTCCCGATGCGGAGGCCACCTATGTATTGGACGGCTTGGAGGCTTGCCAGGAGTACGAGTTTCAAATCACCAGCAGTTGTGACTCGCTGAACTCCATATCCTCTACCATTCAATTCCGGACCTTGGGCTGCTGTTCCAATCCAGCACTGGCACTGGGCAGCGTGACAAATAGCAGGGCAACTGTTTCCTGGATGGGGACTGAATTTGCTACCAATTACACAGTCCGCTGGAGAGAGTTGGGCCAGTCTTCTTGGTCAGAGCGTTCGACGCGGGCCAATTCGTACCGCATCAACAATCTCGATGGTTGTACAGAATACGAGTGTCAAATCAGAACCAATTGCAGCAATGAAGACAGTAACTTTGGGGAGAGCCTCGTCTTTTGGACCAAGGACTGTGGTGTCTGTATGGACGAAGAATACTGCCAAGTATCTCAAAACCTATCGGGCCAAGCGGCATTCATCAACAAGATAGAGATCAATGGCTTTGTCAATAGCACGGGCAGCGATGGAGGCTACGGCAATTTCGTACTTCCCGAACCCGAAGAGATCAACATCGGTGAGTCCTTTACCTTGGTGGTAGAACCAGGTTTCCAATCTGACAAAATCTCCTCTGACCTCAAGGTCTGGGTTGACTTGAACTTGGATGGCGAGTTTACCGAAGACGAAATACTCGTAGAAGAAGCGCAAGTGGATGCAAGCTGGACGGGCGAAGTAGAGATTCCCAACACCGCCAGTGCCGGTCTGTCACGCATTCGGATCGTCTATGCCAGCGGTGCTTCTGTCACGGCTTGTCAAGATGCCAACAACCAGCCGATCGGAGAAGCAGAAGATTACTGCATCAGATTGGGAGCGACGACCAATACAACACAACCAGAAGTGGCTGTTTCCCTATTTGCCTCTCCAAATCCATTTGCCAATGTCGTGCAAGTGAACGCAACGGGGGCTGTTCTTGGAACCTTCTCGGCCCAGATTGTCAACCTGACAGGTGCTGTGGTCTGGCAAGATCAAAACTATGAGTTGGGACAAGGCATTGATTTGTCCAGCTTGGCAACTGGTGTGTACTTTTTGAGACTGGAAAACGATTCCATCTTACAGACCATCAAACTGACCAAACAGTAACATAAAACAGACTGACAGGTAAATCCTTGCCCTGTAGGAGAGCTGATTTGACACATTCATCAAGAAAGTCAAAAGCTCCTGCAGGGCAAGTTTCTTTTTCCCCCTTCCCTATCCTACTGCCTCTAGTGTAGAGACGTGATCCAATTCGCGGAAGTCGACGGCGTTGACTTGAGAGATGCCCATCTCCTGCATGAACACTCCATAAATGATGTCCACTGCCACCATGGTCGCCTTGTTGTGGGTGACGATGATGAACTGCGAATCCTTGGAGAATTTGCGGATGATGCGGTTGAACTTCTCGATGTTGGCATCATCTAGTGGGGCATCTACCTCGTCGAAGATGCAGAAAGGGGCTGGCTTGAGCAGGTAGAGAGAAAAGAGCAGTGCCGTTGCGGTGAGTGTCTTTTCGCCACCAGACAGTTGGCTGATGGTCAGTGGGCGCTTGCCCTTGGGCTTGGCGATGATCTCGATGGATGAGTTGAGTGGGTCGTCTGGTTGGAGCAACTTGAGGTCGCAGGTATCGTCTTCGGAAAAGAGACTGCGGAATACATCGACAAAGTACTCTCTGACTTTGGTGAATGCATCCATGAAGTGCGTAGTCGCTGTGTTTTCGATTTCTTTGATGGTATCGAGCAGGGATTTTTTGGCCTCTACGATGTCATCCCGCTGGGTGGCAATGCTGTCGTATCGCTCCTTCATTTCGTCGTAGGCTTCGATGGCCATGGGGTTGATTTCCCCGTAGTTGCTCAGGCGATGCTTGAGGCGGTCGACCTTGGGCTGCACCTGTTCGACAACGATCTTGGGATTGGGCTCTTTGTTGAGCACTTCCTCCATGCTGACGTTGAACTCGATTTTGAGGCGCTCGCCAATGGAAGTAAATTCCAGTTTGAGGCCATTGAACCCATCCTTCAATTCACCGATCAACATCTGTGTTTCCTGGCGTTTGCGGTTGGTGATGCGCAGTTGCTCATCGATTTCATTGATGCCACCACGGGCTTTGAAGTAGCTTTGCTCGGCTTCGGTCAGGGAGCTTTCCCGAACGGTTTTCAGATCGTAATTTTCCAACAAGGCCTTTTCCAACTGCTGGACTTCCTGGTGGATGCCCTCCAATTCTACCTCTCCTTGCCCGATGGTCTTCTGGTTGTTGGACAGGCTGTACTGTGTCTCCTGTTGTTGCTTTTCGCGGAAACTCAGCTCCTGTTGCAAGGCAGTGACCTTATTTTGTTGGCGGATGAATTCGATGTTTTGGTTGTTGTAGGTCGCCGAGGCCATGCTCAGTTGTTCGGCGATCTTGCGGTAGGAATCATCCATGTCGGTGATCTGCGACTTGGCTTGTTCCAGGACCTGATTGCGCTCCGTCAATTTGCCGTTGATCTGCTCATTGGATTGGGTCAAGGCCTTGATGAGTTCCTTCGACTTTTCGTTCTTTTCGTTGGCATCCCGCAGGAAGTTTTCGAAGTTTTCCAACCTGGTGAGCAAAGACACCTTTTGCTGAGCAATCTGATTGAGTGCCTCCCGCTCTTTGGAGATGGCTGCACTTTGGATGCCTGCCTTGAGCTTGTCCAATTTGGTGCGCAAGGTGTAAAAACCACTCGATAATTTGGTCTCCTCCTTTTCGAGCTTTTTGATGGCTTGTTCGAGAACTTCGAGGTTTTTCTTCCGCCCGATTTTCTTTCCCTCAAACAATCCAACAGATCCTCCGGATATGCTGTACTGGCGCTGGATGAAGCGACCACTCTTGGAGAGCAGCACTACATTTTTGTCTTTCAGATCGGCAGAAGGTTCCTCGCTGTCAGTAACCAGTACATTTTCGAGCAGGTGTCGGAACAACTTTCGATACGGCTCGTCCACTTGGATCATGTCGAAGGCTTCTTGGGCATTCGGAAAGAGGGCGATGGGAGGTTCGTAGTCGGCGATGGATTCCAGGACAAAGAAATTGGCCTTTCCCTTCTGGGATTTGCCCAGCAGTTGAATGGCTTCGTATGCCTGTTTCATGTCCTTGACCACATAGTAATTGAGGTAAGGATTGAGGTAATTTTCAATGGCGACCCGGTAGTCTTTCTGAACGTAGATGAGGTCGGACAAAAGGGGCATTTCCTCGGCCCATTTTTTTTGCTTGCTCAAAAACTTGATCGACTCGGGAAACCCTTCCAGATTGTCGACCATGCTCTTGGTGAGCTTGAACTCATTGCGCTTGGCATCGAGTTGGCGATTGACATCTGCTATTTTTTTGCGAGAATCTTCGATGAAGCCTTCTGTCTCCACAATGTCTGCCTGGCGGCGGGCCTCCGCTTCTTCCAGGGCTTTCAGCTCAGTGGCCCTGTTTTTCTGGCGCACTTCCAAGTCCTTGAGCTGCTCTTCGATCTGCTTGATCTCATTCTGTCTGTCTTCAATGCCCTTGGCGCTGGCCTCGATGTCCCTCGACAAGTTGTCGATCTGGTTGGTATTGATGGCCTTTTGCTTTTCCAGTTCAAATACCTCCCGTTCGAGGGTTTGTTGGTTTTGGATGAAGACTTCGAGTTCGGATTTGATGCTTCCGTGGCTTTCTCTGATCCGGTCCAGTTCATCCTTGGCGCTGTCGAGTTTTTCTTCCAACTCTCCTTCCAGGTATTTCTCCTCGTTGAGTCGACTGCGGTAAGAATCAATGGCTTCGGTCAGTTGCTCCGACTTTGCCTTGGCAGTTCGGATTTGCTCGGCCAGTTTGACCTGGTTTTGTTGGATGAAGTTCATCTTTTGGGTCAAGATGTTCTTCTCGTTTTCCTGGGTCCGAATTTGTCCGACCAGGGTGTTGAGATCGCGTTGGCGTTCGGAAAGCAGGCGTTCTTTGTCGACGTTGGATTTTTTCTCATTCTCCAAGTCCGCCTCCATTTTGTGAGAGTCGATTTCCAGTTGGCGAAAGCGGTCTTCCTCTTCATTGAGGCGTTTTTCGAAATGCTTGTAGCGATCTTTGTAGCTGTCCAGTTGAATGACGGCCAGCTCGATGCTCAATTCTTTGTACTGTTCTTTGAGCTCGTAGTATCGCTTGGTGCGCTTTGCCTGCTTTTCGAGTTGCTTGAGTTGGTTTTCGATCTCGAATAATAAGTCTTCAATGCGGTCGAGATCGTCGGACGTATTTTTGAGTTTGTTGAGGGTTTCTCGTTTTCGTTTTTTGTATTTGGAAATGCCCGCAGCCTGTTCGAACATCCGACGTCGGGAGTTGTCCTTGTCGTTGAGCAAGTCGTCCACCATTCCCAAAGCGATGATGGCGTAGGAATTGGAGCCGATGCCCGTATCCAAGAAGAGAGAGGTGATGTCTTTGAGGCGGCAGGTGACACCATTGAGGCGGTATTCACTTTCCCCGGTGCGGTAGAGCAATCGGGTGATCTTGACGGTTTGGTATTCCGTCGGTAGGAGATTTTTGGTATTTTCAAAAGTGAGGGACACTTGGGCGATGCCAGCTTGTTTGCGCTTTTTGGTTCCGTTGAAAATGACGTTGGACATCTTTTCCAGGCGCAATTCCCGACTTTTTTGCTCCCCAAGAACCCATCGGATGGCATCCACGATGTTGGACTTGCCCGATCCATTGGGCCCAACAATGCCAATGACATCCTCATTGAAGTTGATGACGGTATCGTTGGCAAAGCTCTTAAAACCTTTTATCTCTAGTGTTTTTAACCGCATAGCACGCAAAATTACGGAAAAAGGCCTAGGATTGGATGGCAGATTTGGGATTTTTATCCACAGGATGGCAGATCAGGGCCAAGGGCGAGCCATTTTCAGTTGTCGGCCGGGGAGAGCGGGATGGGGCGAAGGCAGGCACCTCTTTGTTTGAGCAGGCTGAGCACCCCTTTTTTGCCAGCCAGGTGCCCTGCACCGATGGCCACGCAAATGGATTGCTCCCCTGCCAGCAAGGCGATGCGCTCAGCCATGCGTTCATTGCGATCATAGAGCATCAAACGCCGCATGCCTTTGAGGCTTTTGCGGGCCGACTTGTGGAGCTTCTGGATGTTTCCCTCGGCATAAAGATCTGTCATGCGCAAGATCTGGTGGCGAAATCGCTTGAAGTTTTTCGCAGCAGACACCAAAGACTTGAGTTGGTCTTCGATGGAAATCTGCTGAAGAATTTGCATTTGTTCTTCGAAGGACTCGATGCCCAGGGTCAGTTTTTCCAATTGACTGGCATACTGCCACAATTGGTGATCTAATACGATGGCTTTGTCGCTGGACAGGATGCTTTCGGTCAGCAGATTGGTGATGAGAATGGGCTGGCTGTGATTGAAAAAGGCCAGGTCGATTCCCGTGCTTTTCTTGAAAATCTTCCGAAGCTTTTTGTAGTGTTTGGGACGAAGCAGAGACTGCAGGCTCATGCCCGCAGGCAGGTCCATCATATTGGCTGTGGCACCCGCATCTGCTTCGCGCAGGTCGAATTCCAGGGCGAATGCATCACACTGGCGGATGCATTCGTATACCTGTTGTTGGTATCGGAAGGCTCGCTGGTCTTTGACATGCATGGTTCCGAAAAGAAAGGAGGGCTGCTCCATTTCGGGCATTCGAAACTGCCACAGCAAGCTCTTTTTGTGCTTGGAAGAACTCAAGGCTTACGATTGGATGAAATCAGCTAGATGAATGACAGAATTGCCGCTGGACTACTCGTAGGTGTAGGGCAACAACTTGGAATCTTTGACAGTGGAGAGGGTCATCAAAGTTTTCAGGCGCTCAATTTCTTCAATTTGGGACAAGGTCTTGAAAAGCAGTTGCTCGTAAGTGGGGATGTCCGCACAGATGATTTTGATGAGCAGATCGGCTTCTCCTGTGATGATGTAGCACTCTGTGATTTCTTCGATTTCCTGTATTTTGCTGAGAAAGTTGTTGAGGGCATTTTCCTTTTGCCATGCCAGTGATACCAGGACGAACGTCTTGACGCTCAAGCCGATGGAAGTTGGGTTTACTTGGGCATGGTAGCTTTCGATCACATCTGTATTCTCCAACTTTTTGACCCTTTCCAATGTCGGTGCCGGAGACAGGCCGATTTTCTTCGAAAGGTCTAGGTTGGTTATTTTGCTGTTCTCCTGTAGTATCTTCAGAATCTTCAGGTCAATCTTATCCAATTTTTCAGGCATTTTGACAGTTTTTGATCAATTGAGGTTGGTGGCATGAATTCATTTTACGAACCTCAATGTGAATAAAATTTGAATTCAGACAACGTAAGCACCTGGAAACGACCAGGTGCTTATGCTGCAAGTATAAAATAAATTACCATAAATTTCACAAAAAACCTATGTTAATTTTATGTCATTGGCATTTTACAAAAGAATTGCCAATAAAATTTCGATTCTCGCCAAACGCGGTGTTATGGGAATATACCCAGCGTCAGGTAATCACTGCTGATTTTATTGAGGGCATTGATGAAGGCTGCACAACGCAAATCCTCCACTTTCTTCCGCCGCTTGTAGATTTCTCTGATCTGGCGGTAGGCCACCTGCATGGTCTCTTCCAGGCCAGAGCGCACCAAGTCGATCTCATCGGCCCCCCTTGTCAGGAATTCCTTCTCTCTGGCGGCAACCGTCTTTCCAGTCAGGCGTTCGACCAGGCCAACAATGTTGAGCAATGAGTTGTGGTTGAACTGTTTTTCCATCCGTCCAAAGCGCACGTGAGAAAGGTTCTTGAGCCATTCGAAGTAAGAGACCGTCACACCACCGGCATTGATGTACATGTCGGGGATGATCATGACGCCTTTTTTGAGCAAAATCTCTTCGGCATCAGCTGTTACAGGACCGTTGGCAGCCTCTGCAATGATTTTGGCCTTCACTCGGCGGGCGTTGTCCTTGCGGATTTGGTTTTCCAGAGCAGCGGGGATGAGGATGTCGCATTTGACCTCCAATACCTTCTTGCGCTCTTCGGTGCCTTCCGCTCCTGGGAAGCCCATGATGGAACCAGTATTTTTCTTGTGCTTGATCAATTTGGGAATGTCGATGCCATCTTTGTTGAAGAGTGCCCCATCGTGCTCTGCTACGGCGATGATCTTGGCTCCTCCTTCCACTTGGCAAATTTCAGCAGCATGTGCGCCCACATTTCCCAATCCTTGCACGGAGATGGTCTTGCCTTCCATGCCCGGTGTGAGGCCGATGGCCGCCATGTCGTCCTTGTAAGACAGGATTTCCTGGAGTGCATAATACACACCACGACCAGTGGCTTCCGTTCTTCCTCTGATGCCGTTTTGGTTGACGGGTTTGCCAGTCACACAGGCAGCCGCATCGATTTCCCCTCCCTTGAAGGTGTTGTAGGTATCCAGAATCCAGGCCATTTCTCTTGAGCCGGTTCCATAATCGGGAGCGGGCACATCTTGACCTGGTCCGATGAAGTTTTTGCGGATCAATTCGGTGGTATAACGACGGGTGATGGCTTGTAACTGCAGCGGGGTGTAAGAGCGAGGAGAAATCCGCACTCCCCCTTTGGCCCCACCAAATGGGACATCGACCAAAGCGCATTTGTAAGTCATCAAGGACGCCAGTGCCATGACCTCGTCTTGGGTCACTTTTTGGCTGTAACGAATTCCTCCTTTGGTTGGCAAGCGGTGATGGCTGTGCTGAACCCGGTAGGCTTCGATGACTTGGTATTCCTTGCCAATTTTGACGGGAAAGCGCATCTGGTAGACAGAATTGCAAGCCTTGATTTGTTGGAGAAGCCCCTGAGGCAGACCTGTGTGGGCAGCAGCCTTGTCAAAGTTGCGGCTGACGCTGTCTAGAAAACGCCCGTTGTCGTGGGCAGCTTTTTTACTCATCGTCTTTTATTTGGTTCTCTAATTTGGTTAGTTTCTTATCGATGTAGACCATATAGATCAGAAACCCTACAAACATCGAAACGATCACCCCTACAACGACATAGAACTTTCCATTGCTTCTCATCAGGTCATCACCGGACTGTGCATACAGATCGTGGGTCAGGAAGGAAAGAGCTATTGTGAGAGCAAAAAGTAGGTTGTTTCTCATGAGCTACGAATTGACGACAAAACTCGTTTAATTTTTTTATTCTTCCAAGTACAGAGATGGGCTTTTTCCAGCATTTTTTTGCGTCAAAATCACGGGGACGCAGATTTGTCAGGCATCGTCCCAAGAAAGTCGCTCTTGGAGTTGCTCTGTGCGGAGTTTGAGCTGTGCCATCCAAACCCCCAACAATGTCCAACCAATGATGGCGGGATAGAAGACCATCCGCATGGTGTTGTCCAAGTCCTCGCCACCAAATCCGGGATTTCCCCCATTGCCGGGATGCAGACTATCGGTCAGTCGAGGGATGATGAACAGCAGTGGAATGAGGGCAGCAAAGGCAAATATGTTGTAGACAGCTCCGAGCCGGGACTGTTTCTCAATGTCTTCGAAAGAAGAGCGCAGGACAAAGTAGGCCATGTAGATCAGCACCGCAATGGCAGACATGTTTTGTTTGACATCGAAGCTCCACCAGGCATTCCAGGTGTACTTTGCCCAAATGGCACCCGTCAGCAGTCCCAATAGACCAAACACCACTCCGACCTGTGTGAGGGCCACCGCTTGCATGTCGTGCAGGCGATTGCCAGAGCTGAGGTAGCGCGCGCTGCAGTAAACGGCTCCCAACAGGATGATGATCATCCCAAACCAAAGGGGAACGTGGAAGTACATGTTGCGGATGGATTCTTGGAGGATGTTGCGAAAGGGATAGGTCATTTGGTCCAACTCGTGCAGGCCATTGATGTTGCCCGTTCGCCAGAGGAGTTTTCCTTGATTGGCGTTGACTTGGTCTTGGGAGGCGAAGATGGCACTGGGCAAGACGAAGGCTCCATCAATGGGGTTGTCGATGATGAGGCTGACTTCTGTGACAGGCGCTTCCACCGGGAGGAAGTTGGGCAATTGAAAAAAGGCATACATCAATTCATCACCTTTCACCAAAATGTTGTTGGAGGGGATGGAGCGATCCTCCCCTATTTTGAGCCAGGCGCGAATGTCTTTGCTGCCTTTGAGGAAGTTGGTGTTATAGCCCTGTATTTCCAGTCGGACTTCCTCACCGCTTTTCGCACTGTCTGGACTCACGGCAATCACCCCAGGTTTGAGGGGGACCAACAAACCGACAAAGAAGGTATAAAACAGAATCAGAACGGCAAGAATCTTCCACCAATGCTGCTTCATGAGTTACTAGATTTTTGGATTAAACAAGTCATGTACCTTGGGCACTTCCGATCTACTCGTTTCTATCGCCTGCCCAACTCTGATGCGTTGAGAGGCTCGTCGCTTTCCTCTAAGATAAAATGAGCATTTCCATAATTTATTTTTTCCGCTTTGCCACTTTTTTGTGATAAAGAGGGATTGTCTTTCTCAAATTGTTCGCTGTAGTCGTATACGGCAAACGGCTCGGCTCTTCGACCATCAAACAAGCAATCGTTGTACAACTCGGCATTTTCTGTGGTGACGCTGTTGCCACTTGGGACGATGTCGATGCTCGGGAAAAGAATTTCGATCCCCAGGTATGTATTGGGCTTTTTCCGACCAAAATTGAGGGTCTTTCTGATCTCTCGCCCATCCAGTAGATAGTAAGCTTTGAGAGATTGCCCGGCAGGAATCAGGCAGTTGAGTTCGTAGCCAACTGTGCTGAGGTGTTGACCGAAAGGTCCTTTTAGAATGAAAGAGCTGCTTTCCAAGGCCATGTCTTTGTCCGTCGAATTGGTATAAGTACATTCAAACTTGAGAATTTTGAGCATGCGCGAGCTGTTGGGGCTTTTGCGCACCAGCCCTTGTCCCTCATTGAACACCTTCACCTCTATTCCCTCCGCCTGTCCATTTTGCTGGTACTCCTCTGCGATCCCTAGACCGTTTTGCTGAAATCCACGGGCCATCTCCAAAATGTCTCCATAGGATTTGCCCTCGATGGAGTAGCCAAGATAGTCTCTGTGGCGAGCGATGGCATAATTGATCAAAAAGACTTCTTGTGGTCCCACCTGTTCGTCTCCTACCATCATCTTGTAGTGTGCCTTGTAGAGATTGGGATCGTAGGTTTTGTCCAAGCTGGACGATTGGCAAGCTGCCAACAAAAGAACAATGGATGAAACAAAAAGCAATCGACTCATAAGAATTGGATGTTTGGTAATGAACAATGGCCCAGGGACTCAATCCCGCCACAAATACGGAAACAGCACAAAGGCAAGGCTCAATAGGATGGCTTCGATGGCCAAGAGGATGCCGATGTCTTTCCACACGCCTGTATCCTGTAACAGGGCCAGGGCATTGGCAGATACCTTGACCAAGGTCAGCAAGATCGGGATGACCAAGGGAAAGCCCATGATGGCCAACAAGGTGGCACTGTTGCGCGCCCGAGAAGCGATGGCCGATACGAAGGTAAAGGTGATCGCAAAGCCCATACTTCCCAAAAACAGTGCGGTGAAGAATTGTTCGTAATTGCGCACGGGATTTCCCACCACAAAGCTGAAAGACAAATAAGACAGCAAGCTCAAAAACGACAGCAACAAGGTGTTGTAAATGATCTTGGACAGGATGATGGCTGTGGGATCTACCAAAGTGTAGTAATACAACTGGCGATTGCCGGATTCCTGGATGAAACTTTTGGCAATGGCGTTGACGGAAGCGAATAGCACAATGATCCAAAAGAGCGTATTCCAACTTTTGGCAGGCACGTCGAGAAAGGAGATGTAGACGATGAACACCGTAGAAAATACATACAGCAAAATGCCACTGATGGCATAACGCTGGCGGAGTTCGAGGACGAATTCCTTTCGCAACAAAAAGACGGTTTGTCGTAGTAGATTCATATCGGCACGCAAAAATAAGCAAGTCCCGTAAAGCTGTGCATTTTTCCCTAAGAGAATCTTAAATATTGCTCGTTTTTAGTTAATGATCTGTTAGACAGGGAGAAGGGACCCAGCCTTTTCGCACTTTTTTCCGATCATTAATACGTGAAAGCAATGCAGGAGGTACCAGTGATGACGAATGCTACCGACTGCTTCTTTCCAAAGAGACCCCATGTAAAACCCTTTTGTAACATCAATCAGTTTGAAACTATGAAAACAAGTACATTTCAGTTTGTGATCATTTTCTTTCTCCTCCCCTTGTGGGCACATTGCCAGTACAATATGGGAGTGGGAACCGCTTATGCCAGCGGTGCACTTGGCCTCAATGTGGGCAACAGCAGCATGGAATCCAGTACGGTTGACCAACAGGCCAGCACCTTTAGCACTTCCTTGAGAGGGACCGTTCTGTTTCAGAAAAAGCCCAATTGGGCCTATGGCTTCGACTTGTCTGTCAACTCCAGTCAGAACAGTTTGTCTGGTCCACAGGAACGCAAGGCTACCTCTCAGCGATTCAGCTCCAATTTCATCATGAGGCGCCACTACCCCATCACCAAATCGGGTCGCCTCTTGTTGTATGGACAATCCCGGACGGGCTTCACGGCACGATTCAACCGCAGTCAAGATGGTTTGCAATCATTTGGTGGCGATCGGGATCGAAAAGAGCGGACCTTTAGTGCTCGAAGCTCTCTTGACCTGGGGGTCATTGTACGGCTGACACCGAGACTGGCCATCATCAAGAGTTTGGGAAGTTTGGCCTACAACTACAATTTGTCCCGGCGATTTGACGAAGATGTCAAGACCCAAACCACTCAGTCTCATTCACTGACGGCCCAGGCGATTGCCTCCAACATTCTTTCCTTTGAGCTGGCCTATTTCTTTCGACTGTCCAAAAACCCCACCCAACAATGAAGCAATTGACCTTTTTGATGCTGGGTCTATGGATGACGATGGGCCTGGAAGCACAAGATGCCAAAAGCTTCATCAGCATTTCGGCGCAAACAAACCTGAGAGGGACATTACCTTACACCCTTAGTCCCGACATCAATTTTCACCGGGAAGACGAAAGATTCTCTTTTGGATGGCAATTGATTGGCAGTTTAACTACTCAAGAAACTGACAGGCCAGACCGAAGGAACGCGTTGAATACGCTGCAATTGGGGACTGGTCCGCAGGCCATGTTTTACCGCTTCATCAGCAAGGACCGAAAATGGCAACTTTTTTGGCGCTTTGGCATCACGATGAGCATGCAGACCACTCGCACGGTGGTTCAAGACTTTGACTTTGACGTAAGAGTTCACCGAGTCGGTCCCCTTCGCCTATCTGCCAATCCCGGTTTGCAGTACCATTTGAATCGGCACTGGGCAGTGGTCGCCTACTTGGGCGACATTTCTTACAGTCGATTTTTTGGAGATTCGCGCAGACGGGATTCCAATGACTTGAGTTTGAACTTTGATCCCAGCAACTCTTTGATCGGTTTGCGATACAGTTTCCGACGAGATCAATAAAGGATGTAAGGCTAGAATTCGTATTCAAACGTTCGGTTGTTGCCAAAAGCTTGTGTGGCGACGTTGGCCGACTGGATGTTCATCGAGACAGGAAGTCCATTTTCGTGTGAGACTTTAACCAGCGTGGTGGTTTTTTCGGGATCATCGATGCCCATGTCGAACTGTCTGATTTTGATGATCTGAAGCTCCCCCTTTTCATTGTAAATGTATTCCCATTTTTCGCAGAGCCGTCTGTTTTCAGATTGGAGACGTGCGACGTCCTCCATAAAGGAGGTAAGGGGCTTGTCGTAGGCGTAGATGATCTTTTGGGTCATCTTCCCTTCGGCATCCCACTCGACTTCCTCCATGCTGAACTCACGACCGGAGCGATAGTTGGAATTGCCGCGATTGGAGTGGTTGATTTTGTAGGCGAGTTGGTTTTGCTCGTTGTAAAAATAGTAGGTAGAAATAGGCCCCATGGAAATGGAAGACAGGCGTTTGAGGTCGGCCGTCAGGAAGGTTTGGACCTTGAAGTTGACCTTTCCCATGGTTTGCTTGATGAGGCGGCCATCCTGTTCGAAGGTCACATCTCTGGATTTCTTGCTGATGGGAACGCCATTGGTCAATTCGTACACCCCTCCACCAGAATGCAAAACCTTGATGCCTTTGTCTTGGCACCAACCGAGGTCGTAGACATCCTTTAGAAATACGTTGGGATGCTGAGCAAAAGAAAATTGGGGAAGGCAAAAGCAAAACAAGCATGCCAGCAGTAGGAAAGCAGATTTGTTCATGAGGCGAATTTTAATGAGTATGGTACACTACAGACAAAAATACAGCCTTCACCAATCAATTCCCATTCTGACTGAGATTTAAAACAATTTTAACAGCTATCTTACGTGCGTGATCTGTGGAGAAGCGGGAGCGTTGTATCCTTGGGTGCGTTGCTGGAGCTGCTTGCCAAGGATCACATAATAGTAAAAAATATGTTTGCAAAATACATTTTTTATTTTACCATTTGACTCACAACTAGCTGATAATCAATATAAAAATTAATTTTAACATATATTTTCAGAAAAATACTGTCGGAAAATTTATGGAAAATGTGGGGGTGCCGTGTCCTATTACAGAGAAAAATCAACTTTCTGAGGTGCGCAACTGGGAAGGGAGATGAATCCATGGATCCATTTTGGACGTGTTCGTTCAGGTTTGGGTTGGCGGAGCTATGGCGGTGCTGTACTTCGCGAAGGGGTGGCTTTTGTGGGGTCACCTAGAGGGCGGGCCCACCCTTTTCGCCCCCCGAATACTAAATAACAAATTACTTACAATCTTTTTCTCCCCTTCTATGGCATGATTGATGTACTTATTTTCGTTATATGTTCTGTCGCAAAAAGAACAACCCAACCAACATGACCATTTCCGTTTTCCTCACGAAAACTGAATTTGTACATATACGCCAATCTTAATACCTTTACCTGCACAACAACAAAATTCCAAACATTCATTTTCCTGTGAATACCGACGATATGATGAACGGCATGAGAAGAAACACTACCATACTCACCATACTTTTTTGTTGCCTCACCTCTTGGTGCTTAGCCGAAGAAGGCCGCTTCCACAGAGTGCCTGCCATCGATGGCGACAACATCCACAGCCTGCTGAAACGATACCAGTTGCAAGATCACAAATGCAACTTCCAGCAATTCTACAAACTCAATAAACTCAAGTCCAATGCCCGACTGATCAAAGAGAAAAAATACTACATCCCCGTCCAGATTTATACCTACAACGGCAAAAGCATCCGTTCCACACTTGGCATCAAAACCTGGGAGCAAGCCCTCCGCATCAAACGGTACAATGAACTGATGCTCGAAAAAAATCTGCGGCGCAGTACCCTCGTCAAAAGCAACATCCTGTGGGTGCCATATCACGAAATGAATTGCCTAAAAGGCGCTGCCCCCATCGTCGTCCCAAAAGAGAACGAGCAAGCACTGACTGACAACAACAAAAGCAAAAGTAAAGAAGCATCGGGCGATGAAAGTGAACGCCAAAAAAGAGAAGACCAGCTTGTCAAAATAGATGACAAAATACTCACAAAGGCAAAAATGGTCAGCGGCTATCGCAAATTTGCCATCTTTGGAAAGGAACATGCGCTCATTCCACTGAAAGACAACAAACTCCGTGGAAAAATCTACTACGTCGTCAGTGGACATGGCGGACCAGATGTCGGGGCGGTAGGCCAAGATGGTTCCCACCAGTTGTGCGAAGATGAATACGCCTATGATGTGTCGCTCCGGCTGGCGCGCAACTTGCTGGAACACGGCGCATTGGTCTACATGATCACCCGCGATCCCGATGATGGCCTGCGCTCAGGCAAGTACCTCGAATGCGATTACGACGAGTACTGCTGGGGCAACTACAAAATACCCCGAAGCCAAAAGAGCCGTCTCTACCAACGCTCAGATGCCATCAACAAACTGTTTGAGTACCACAAAAAACAGGGAATAAAAGACCAAAACCAGATCACTGTCGTCATCCACATCGACTCAAGAAGCGTGAGCGAAACGACAGATGTCTTTTTCTATTACTATCCGGGAAGCAAGCGAGGACGGAAGATTACGCGGAACATGCACAAAACCATCGGACAAAAATACCGCAAGTACCGCAACAATGGTTCCTACAAAGGCACCGTGACAGCGCGGGATTTGCACATGTTGCGCGAGCCGAAGACCACCTCTGTTTTCATTGAACTGGGCAACATTCGCAACAAGTACGACCAGCAGCGTTTCATACTCGAAAACAATCGGCAAGCCCTCTCCAATTGGATGTATGAGGGCCTGATCCGATAGGATGCTATTGCTTTTGTTTTTTGAGTTTGTCCTTAAACTCCTTTTTGAACTTCTCTACCTTGGGCTTGACCACATAGGTACAATAGGGATTGCGGTCTCCAATTCGCTTGTAGTAGTTCTGGTGGTAGTTCTCAGCTACGTAGTAATTTTTGTAGGGAGCAATCTCGGTCACAATGGGATCGGGCCACAAGCCGGAGGCATCCGTCGTCGCCTTTGACCGCTCGGCAACTTCCTTTTGGGCATCGTCGTGATAAAAGATGGCAGAACGATACTGCGGGCCTACGTCATTGCCCTGTCGGTTGGGCGTCGTGGGATTGTGTGTCCGCCAAAACACCTCCAGAAGATCCTCGAAAGTCAATACTTCCGGATCATATTTGATTTGGACCACCTCGGCATGCCCCGTTTTCTTCCCACAAACTTCTTCATAAGTCGGGTTTTCCACGTGGCCTCCAGAATAGCCTGATTCGACAGAATACACGCCTTCCAGGCTTTCGAAGACAGCTTCGGTACACCAAAAGCATCCGGTACCGAGGGTAGCCGTTTTCAGATTGTCCATGTTCACTGATTGATCTTCCATGTCGTTGGTTGGGTTTTGTTCGCTAATATTCGTTTGGGCATTGCAGGCGGAGAAAAACAGCACAAGCGCTGCCACGTACAAAAAGAACCGTTGATACATAATAAAGAGTTTAAAATGTCCTGTAGACACGATCACTTGTATACAAACAACTCAAAGATGCCCTGGTTGTGGGGAGAGGCTTAAAAGTCTGTTAAAGAAAAAGAGTGGCCAAAGCGCAGTGGAGAAAATCATTGTATGTAGGATGTCGTCGCCAATTTTTCCCTGTACCGCTTCTCCACTACATTGGCAAAGGCCGCCTTGTCGGTCCGCAACAATTCCATGGGCTCTCCATTTTGAATGCCCGGATGAACATCCCGTAGATGAGCATCACTCCAGATGGCAAGTTCCAAAAGTACAGGTGTCAAAGCCAAGCCTTTCTCAGTGAGTAGATAAAGATTGGTCTTTTTGTTATTCGGTCGTTTGGTTTTCAAAATGATGCCCCACTCTTCCAATTGCTTGAGTTTGGCAGAAAGGATATTGGTGGCGACAGATTCATCGCTTTCCACAAAATCTTTGAAGGTTTCTTTGTCTTCCATCAACATCTGCTTGATGATGACCAGCATCCACTTGTCACCCAAGACATCCAAGGCTGAGGTGAACGGACAATCGCAGCGAAACTTATTTGCCATATGATCCATCGGTTAATTTTACTTTCATTTTGCAATTAATTTCAAAATTACTTGCATATCAAAAGTAATATCCATAATTTTACTTGCATATCAAAAGTAATAAATTTTCAATCATGAGGCAACTCCTTGCGGTTCTATTATCCATTGGAGTCATCGCGGCCTGCAATTCGAACAAAAGGACAAGCGATGGCAGTCAACAACCTAACACTTCAACAATGAGTCAAAAAGAAATCGTAGGCACCTTTTTGGAGGCAGTTCTACAAAATGATCCGGCAAAGATGCGGGAACTGGCCAACGCCAATTACATTCAACACAATCCATTCATCCCTACAGGACTGGAACCTTTCATCAGTATGCTGCCCGTTTTACAAGAACACGGCACAACGGCTGAGAACATTCGGATGTTCCAGGATGACAACTACGTCTTCATGCACAACCGCTGGAAAAATGCGAAACCCTTTGGTGCCCAGGAGATGGTCTCCTTTGACATCATCCGCTTGGACGACAATGGCAAGGTGGCGGAGCATTGGGATGCCATGACAGAGGTAGCTGCAACAACAGCCAGCGGACGGACACAGACCGACGGTCCCACAACAGCCGTGGACCTGGACAAGACAGAAGAAAACAAGGCACTGGCTACTTCTCTGGTAGAAGACATCCTCATGGGCAAAAATCCAGGAAAGATCACAGATTACATCAGTGCGGAGCAGTACCACCAGCACAATCCAGACGTAAAAGATGGTCTGGCCGGCATTGTGGAAGCGGTAGAATACCTCAGCGCCCAAAACAACATGTTCAAATACACAAAGATCCACAAGGTCTTGGGCGAAGGAAGTTTTGCACTGACCGTAAGCGAAGGAGAGTGGAACGGAAAGCAACAGGTATTCTACGATTTGTTCCGCTTTGAAAATGGCAAGGCGGTGGAGCATTGGGATGTCATCCAGGAAATCCCCTTTGATGGCCTGGCCAATGCCAACGGGATGTTTGGCTTTTAAGAGCTGACTCATTCGCACGATGCTCCTTCATTTTGAGAGAACTCACATCCTGACTCTCCCAAGATGGAGGAGCACCCCAGCTTACTCTTTCCATCGTTTTGCCATCAAAAATCTTTGCTCTTAAAGCTGTCCACCGTCATTTGCGCAGCCAGCTTGACAAAATGCCCCCAGCTCTGGTCGATGTTGAAATTTGAGGCATTTTCCATCAAATTCTCAACGCGTTTTCGGTGGGTCAATTCAAAGCTGGTGGCCTTGAAGTCGTTGATCAGGACTGATTTTTTCACCCGTTCAAAATTCAGTGGATTTCCAAAATTGCCCACACCCGACACAAAATTTTCGGTGGTTTCACCGCATCCGCCCCAGGTCAGGTACGCATTCAACCAAATATTGGGTGGAATGTCATTGACGGCAATGCCTCCATAATCCAATTCTTTGATGGCTTGCTCGATTCTGGCTTCATTTCTCTTGAAGGTATCATTGTCTACCAATATCATGCATCCCAGAGACCCCAGCAGTTTGTTGTTGCAAAAATCTGTGGCTCTTCTCAGAAAGTCATCCGTTTCTGATGGAGCTTCCAGCGCAATCTCGCTGAATACCTGGCCAAAGGCTTCATTGGTGATGGCAAAATCATCTTCTGCCATGTCGGGAATGAATACACAATCACTGCGTTTGACCTTGCCGTTTTCCGGTTTCAATACTTCTGCAGTAGGCTGATGAGCCAGAAATTTTTCCACCGTCTGGTCCACCCCAGGATAATAGGAGGCGCAGGCAAAGGTCTCTTCTACCAGTACTTTTCGGAGTGCATTGAGAAATTCATCGCGCTGAGGCCAGTTCTTTGAGGTCACGATGGTTTGCGGACGACCGCAGACAGCACCGCCATTTAATTTCCCTGCAGATGCCACTTGTATGGCTTGTCTTTGAATGTCTTTTGCTGACCATTTGCCAGGTACAATGATGCAAGGATTGTTGCCTCCACATTCTGCAACCACAGGGGCGCTTGCTGCCTTCTGTATGGCATGTGCAACTGCCGTAGACCCCGTAAAGTAAATCGAGTGCAACCCCTCCAATTTCGACAGAGCCCGGCCCTGGTCGGCATCGCAAAAGGCACAGGCGCGAAGCTCGATCAAGGGAGCAAAAATTTTCTCCCATATGGCATCTGTGGCCTCGTTGAGTTGATGTGGCTTGTGGACGACTGCCTTGTTTTCCAAAAAAAGCGCCATAGCCATTTCTATTGACGAACTGTAGTTTCCCGCACCTGATATGGCAATCACTCCTGCAGACTTGTCCAATGGATGGACCTGTTTGGGCTTTCCCTCCACATGCAGGAACCCTTTCTGTTTTCCAGCAATCATCTTGTCCTTGGAAGAAATGGGAAACACTTGAATCTCGAAAAGGTCGTCATCAATTTCTTGAATCGAAACGGGCTTGGGCATTTTCCCTTTCAAGAGAGCTTCATACAATCGTTGGATGCCCATGAGTGTACTTGCCATGGGCATCACTGTTCCCCCCATCCCTTCGCCAAGACTCACCGCATCTTGACCGATCAGACCATTCTTCATCCTGGCATCTGCCCTGCCGAGTTGTTTGGAATGTGTTGCCAGGTTTTTCTGGATTTGTCTCAGAAGACTGAAACGCTGCTGAATGCTTGTCTTGGCCCATCCCTGGGGATCTACAAAATTGTATGCTTCTTGTGCTGTCATGATTCATTTTTATTTGTGTAAAACAAAGGTAGCGGGTGCCGCTAGCCTCCACTTACACGAATTGCCGAATGACTAACACAAAATCCTGAATCCGTCAATGACAAAATTATTTGCCTGCCATTAAACTTCTGCCATCGGGTCCAGTCTAAGTTGACATAACACCTGATCAGCACCCGGTAACAACCCTCGTTTCAAGAAATCCTTCCAAAAGGCTTTGTCCCAATCTACTCGCTGACGGTAGTTCTGCGCGGCGACTTCATTGGAATGATGACAATCTGGGTGGGCTGCATAGCTTGTAAAAAACCAAACTGAATATTTTCTAATCACCTACAAAACACAACTTATGAATCGAATGATCAACTTCTGCCTATGCCTGTTGTTTTTGTTGCTGTCCGTCTCTCATGGGATCGCACAAATCAATCCTCGATTTAGGCCCATTCCGTCTAAGTACAACATCAACAGCCCCAACCCCAGCTATGCGTTGAACATCAACTACGACGACATCGACCTCAACAAGCAAGTGTTTCATCTCTTTTTACCGGATACCCAAGGCAGCTTCCCATTGGTGGTCTTTATCCATGGAGGTGGTTTCACAGGGGGCTCTCCCTCCACTGTCATCAATGACCCGAGTCGACGAGCCGACATCAAATACTACCTGGAACAAGGGGTTGCTTATGCCAGCTTTGGCTATCGATTGATTGCCAGCAACCAAGCGGACAACGAAGGGGTCATCAAATGCCTGAATGATTCCAAACGCGCCCTGCAATTTGTGCGCTACTATGCCAACGACCTCAATATCGATCCAGAACGGATTGTCCTGACAGGAGGCTCGGCAGGGGCGGGAACCAGTTTGTGGCTGGGGACGCGCGACGACATGGCCGATCCCACTGCGGCAGACCCCGTCCTGCGAGAATCAACGAGACCTTGCGCCGTCGCGATGGGTGGCAGCCAAGCCACTTATGACCTGTACAAATGGGAAACGCAAGTATACCAGAATTTTGATGGACAAGGAACCAACTACACCTTGGACAGCATGGTCAACCTATTGGGCTATCAGAGAGCTTCCAATTTTTATGGTGGCCTCGATTCCATCCGTCAGATTTTGTACGATCCCGACTTGATTCAGTATCGGGAGGATGTAGACATGCTGTTCCACATGTCCAGTGACGACCCACCCATTTATTTCGAAAACAGGTCCCGTGCCGTTCATCCCAGCCAAGACCTTTTTCACCATTCTTTCCACGGTCGGGAGATCAATGAGGCAGCTTTGGCAGCAAATATCTCTGAAGTCAAAGCATCCATCCCCGCCCTGTCGATCAACACCACAAATGGCGAGACGCAACGACAATTTGTCATTCGGCATTTGAATGCATGTGGCCAAAATCAGGAGAACGCACCAGTAAGCGGCGATCTCCAGTACACGCTCCCCTTTGAAAGTCCTTCCAAGGTTGCGATTGACATCTTTCCGAACCCAGCAAGGGAAAACATTACGATCAATCTATCAGGGGAAAACATCAGGGAAGTTGAGCTCTATTCGGTTTCTGGTCAGTTGATGAGTCGGCAAATTGGAGTGTTGTCCGATACCATAACGATGCCCGTCCACCTATTTTCACCCGGCATTTACTTTCTGACCGTTACAGATGAATCAGGGAAAAAACTCTCTCGAAAAGTGATCATTGAATAGTCGGCATTGAGTAATGAAATGATGGTCGAATGCTTGCAGCGCCTCTGTGGTGTTGCAAGCATTTGCATTTGGATGCTCCTGCAAAAGTTCATCATTGGTGTAATTGCCAAAATCTATTTTTCATTTTTCCACCGCTCTCAGCAAATCCCCAAATAGACCCAAGAATATCCCTCTCCTCGAATAGAGATCGGTTCCGGCACATCCTCTTGCCACAAAAATGCAATCGAGTTAATGTGTTGTATATCAACCAATCCATGGGCTCGCTCTTGGAGAGTCTCTAACCAATCTTCACTATACGAGTACCCACTGAATTTTACCGCAAGGGTCTCTCCTTCCGGCTCAAATCCATACTCTAAAAAATCGTGATCGCAAAAAGATAGGCTTTGATCAGTAGCAAAAGCAAATGAAAGCAACTCCCCATCTTCGTCATAATGCTCTGCAAAATATTGGTGCAAGTCTTCCTCTGACTGAAAATGGCCGAGCCAAAAATGAGCTTTTGTCCACATACTGAAAAGGATTAAGTCTTCTTCTCAATGCTCCTGTTCTTGCGCTTGGAGTCGTGTATCTCCATGTATTCCTCAAACTTGGCCTCCAATTGCTCGGGACTGCCAGAGGTGTTGTTGTCGTACATCCCTTTGACATTTCGTTGGCGATAGGCCTCGTACAAACTCACAGCGCAGGCTACCGAGATGTTGAGACTTTGGACCATGCCCATCTGTGGAACCAAAAAATTGCCATCGCACTGGGCAAGGGCCGCCTCGCTGATGCCCTCATTTTCATTGCCAAACAACAAGGCCACCGATTGGGTCAGATCCAGATCGTACAATGATTTGGCCTCGTCCGAGATGTGGGTGCCCCAGATTTGATCGTAGCGGCTGCGCACCTCCGCAAAACACTCTTCCAAATTGGTGTGGTAATGAACCTCAATCCACCGTCGGGTCCCCGCCGTGGTCCGCTTTCCCAGTCGGATTCGCTGCTTTCGGATCAAGTGTAGATGGGTATACAAGACAAACACCTCGGAAATCCCCACAGAATCACAGGAACGCAGCACCGCACCAATGTTGTGGTTGTCGTGTACATTTTCGAGGATGACCGTCAGATTCAACTGCCGTCTCATCGCTACTTCATACAATTTGGTGGCTCTTTCCGGTGTCATTTTGTCGATTGAGTTGGGAAGGATCGCATCAGTCCATTGCAAACATACAGCTTTGCGGGGAGAAGGCTCTCACGGAAAGCGTTTCAAATTTCTCGTCTCAAAAGTCCATTCGGGACTTTGCAGCACACCATCCAGCTCCTCGACCGCATACCAAGGACTCAGAGAAGCATTGGTTGGATTTTTCAAAATGTGGATGTCCTGCGCTGGCATGTAGCTTTGGGCCAACAAGAAATACGTTTGCCCAGCAGCCCCCTCTGCTACATCCATCACCAGCACCGCATGGCCGGGAAATCCTCCTTGGATGAAGACATCGCCTGCCTGCAATTGATCAATGGAGACCGCTTGGAGTTCTTTTTCCAAAGAAGCAGTTCCCGCATAGGAAAAGATGGAAATGAGGTATTTTTTGAAATTTGCATACGAGTTGTCCTCCGCTCCTCCTGCCTCCCGAAAGCGCACCCGATTGCCATCAATCCAAGGCTTGCGCCCCTTGCGCCAATCATCAAAACTCACCCGATCCCCACTGGTGTAATTGAAGTGGATGTCAGCATATGAGTTTTGGCTGTAGTGATACTCTGCCTTGAGTCGCATCACCGCATCTGCACACTGTTGCAAATCGCGCCGCCCCCGATCAATGTCGACAATTCTGTGGTGGACATCTTGCCTAAATTTGGCTGTCCCATCATGCAACAACACCTTGCTACCCGCTGCCTTCAAGGGCAAGTGCCGGAGCCAATGGGCAAAGGACAACTGGTCTTGTCGAATTCGCCGGGAACCCGAAGGAACCGGAATTTGAAAGCGAATGGACTGCTGAATGTCGTATTCGTCAAGCCAAACGTAGCGGGCAGAGGTGGTGCTGTCGAGCTGATCTTCCACACTAGAGGAATCCACTTGCACATCGGCGGGGGGCTCCACAGACGGGTTGTCCTCAGGGAGCAGATCCGTATTGGCGAAAGTCTCCTTCGAGGCAGGCACAGGACTTCCTTTGGGGACTTGCGTTGGAGAGGATTGACAAGCCACCAAACACACCAACAGCAATGACAAACTCAAGCATCGCCAGACGCTCATCAATACGCAGGTTGGAAGTAGTAATCCTCAAACTTCAAGATGTCCACACTGGTGTTTTCGATGTGGTCAATGTTGGCACCAGACTCTGGGGTGGCATCCGATTCCGGAATGCGTTCAAATTTGTATTGAAAATTGGCTCCAGTAAAAGTCTGCTGGTCAATGACATCCTGAAAGCGAGTGCCATAGCGATGGATCATTTGGCCAAAAAACTTCATCACATCGTAGCCCTTGTAGGCATTTTCTGTGGGCAGCATGTGGTAGCGTTCAAAAAAACTGCGCCGAAAGCGTTGAATGCCAGGGCTTTCCTGGTCGACGTAATTGGCACTGCTCACATGCACATTGAGCTGCTCGAAGTAGTCGTAACTGATTCGCTCAAAACGCATCCACTGTGGCATGCCGTAGATCACCACTTGATTGTTGCCCTTGGCCAAATTCACCTTGCGCAAAAAAGAATACACAAAGGATTCGTTGGACCAGGAAGGAATGACAAAGACCGTCGTATCCCCTTCTTTGATGTAAGGGGCCACATCCATCTCGTTGAAGTCTGCCGATAGGTCTGTGACGATGAACTCCGTCAGGCGATCTGCCAAGGTGGAGCCTTCAATCATGTAGTTGGTCTGCTGAAAGTAGCGAAGTCGATTGATCTCCGCCTTTTTGTTCCGACAAACCAATACGATCTGATCCGACCGATACCGCTCCTTCGCATGGCGGGTGATGGCGTCGCAATGGGCGCGCAGAGAAGGGCTCACCTGGATGTAGTAAGGATTGTTGCTGGCCGCCGACATGCTGGGACTGATGGGCGAAACCAAGGGCTTGAAGTTGCTGCGCGCATACTCTCCGACCAATTTCAGGTTGCTGCTCCGCACTGGACCAACGATCATATGGGCATCTGACAGTGCAGAGCCATCGATCAGCCGACGAATCTCATCTTCCGATGCTTTGGTATCGACCACGTCGAGCTTGAGTTGAATGCCTTGTTGGGACAACTCGTCCATGGCAATCTTGGCTCCGCTGTAAAACTGAAGTGCCAATTCCGATTTGTCATTGATCTTTCCATCCAATGAATTGAAGCGATTGGTCAAAAAGGGCAGCAAGACTGCTACGTTGTAGACATCCAGCTTTTGTCCGCCGGGAGCCGTACCAGGCGTGCCATCCACCACCGTTCCATCGCCGGGGTTGAAGTCAACGCCCTCTGAAGTAATGGGTGGATTGTCTGCGGCGGGAACCTCCGTCCAGCGAACTGTATCCAGCTCGGAGTTCAGTTCTTTGACGTATTCGTATTTGCCTGTTTTTGGATTGTAGCGCCGATTGGATTGGATTTCGTCCAATTCTTCCTTTTCATTCTCTTTCTCATTTCGGCTGACAGGCTCCTCTGTGGATGATGCTTTGCGAAAGGCATCACAGGATGTAAACAAAATGGCGATCAGCAAGAACAACCAAAGGAGGTTATTCCCATTCGATCGTAGCAGGTGGTTTGGTGCTAATGTCATATACAACGCGATTTATGCCTTTTACGTGATTGATAATTTCGCTCGATACCTCGGCCAAAAATTCGTGCGGCAATCTGCTCCACTCAGCAGTCATGCCATCCAGGGAGTTCACACAGCGCAATGCGACCGTATTTTCGTAGGTCCGCTCATCGCCCATCACACCCACAGATTGCACTGGCAGCAAGACAGCTCCGGCCTGCCACACCTTGTCGTACAGACCGTGTTTTCTCAAGCCGTTGATGTAGATGGCGTCGGCCTCTTGCAGAAGGGCCACTTTGTCGGGCGTAATGTCCCCCAATATCCGAATGCCCAGACCAGGACCGGGAAATGGATGGCGCCCCAAAATGTGCTTTGGTACCCCCAGCTCTGCCCCAATCTTGCGGACCTCGTCCTTGAACAACATCCGAAGGGGCTCTACAATTTTCAAGTGCAGCAAATCGGGCAGCCCCCCCACATTGTGGTGTGACTTGATGGTCGCAGAAGGCCCGTGTACCGATACCGATTCGATGACATCGGGATAGATCGTTCCTTGGCCCAGCCAAGAGATGCCCTCCAATTTTTCTGCCTCTTCCTGAAAAACCTCTACAAAAACACGACCGATAATTTTGCGCTTCTTTTCTGGATCACTTTCGCCCTTCAAGGCCTCCCAAAATCGCTCGCGCGCATCGATCCCCACAATGTTGAGACCCATGGTTTGATAGGACTCCAAGACTTCCTCAAATTCTCCTTTGCGCAGCAGGCCATTGTCGATGAAAAAACAAAACAATCGATCGCCAATCGCCCGGTGCAAAAGCTCTGCACCTACTGAGGAATCCACCCCGCCAGACAAGCCCATCAATACCTTTTCAGTGCCCACTTTTTGGCGCAACTCCTCAATGGTGTACTCCACAAAAGAGGCAGGCGTCCAGTTGGGTGTACATCCTGCGATGTGAATCACAAAGTTGCGCAAAAGCGTCTTTCCATCCAGCGAATGGGTCACTTCTGGGTGAAATTGAATGCAATATACTGGAGCCGCAAAGGTCTCTTCCGCCGCCTTGAATGCCGCCACTTTGATGCTCTGGGTGCCCGCCAGCAGCTCAAATCCTTTGGGAATCTCGACAATGGTATCTCCATGCGACATCCACACCTGGGATTGCCCCGACATGTCTGCCAAAAAGGGATCCTCACTCTTCACTTCCAACTGAGCCTTTCCATATTCGCGCTTGCTCGATGCCATCACCTGCCCACCGTATTGGTCGGCAATGTACTGGGCTCCGTAGCAAATGCCCAAGACCGGCTTGCGACCGATGAAAGGTTTCAACTCTACTTGGAGCGCGCGTTCGTCTGTTACCGAGAAAGGACTTCCGGACAAAATGACGGCTTGGATGTCCTCATCATTTTCCGGGTATTTGTTGTAAGGAACGATTTCACTGTATACGTTCAGCTCGCGAATTCGCCGGGCAATCAGTTGGGTATACTGTGAACCGAAGTCTAGAATCAGTATTTTTTCATTCATGCGGCAAATATATTAGAGTTTGTTCAGAATTTGGGATTATTTGCGAAAATGAAAGATTTTGGCATCAGATAAGTGATATTTTGAGAGGCATAGCCTAGCTATGGCTGGAAAAATTCGCGCGATATGATGACAAAAGACTCATTTGCAGCACCAAAATTTTAAATCTGAACAAGCTCTCTTAAGAGTCTGGCCGGATTTTGTTCTTTGCATCGAAAATAGTCATTTTTTTGATGAGCCCATTGTTGGCAAAAACATCTGTCAACAAAGCAATCGCCTATTTGATGGACAAATCAAACTCCACTCTCCGGTTTTTGGACCTTCCTTCCTTGTAGCGATTGTCGGCAATGGGCTGCGACTCTCCAAAGCCCTGCGAACTCAATCTGGAAGCGGCAATTCCCTGGCTCAAAATGTAGTCATAGCAAGCCTTGGCGCGGCGCTCCGACAGCAATTGGTTGGTCTCAGAGTCTCCGATGCTGTCTGTATGACCGCTGATGGTCAAGCTGTAGGCAGGGTATTTTTTCATGATGGCCACCACCTGGTCCAACACCTCGAAGGAGGAAGACTTTAGGGTGGCGCGGGAAGTTTGAAATTGGACGGCCTGCATGGCAAATTCCAATACCTCTTTTTCTTCCTTCTCAATCTCTGGGCAGCCTTTGTTGGAAGCGGGTCCGGCCTTTGTTGGACACTTGTCATCTGGGTCGGCCACCCCATCGGAATCCGTATCTGGGCAACCAAACAGTTCTGGCGAGCCAGCTTGATCGGGACATTTGTCATCTTTGTTGACCACGCCATCCGAGTCATTGTCTGGACAGCCGTTGAGGGCAGCAGGGCCTGGCTCTGTGGGGCAATCATCCTCGGCATCCACCACACCATCGTTGTCACCATCGGCCAGAGGGCAGCCATTGTTGGTAGCAGGACCTGGCTGGTCCGGGCAATTGTCATCCTTGTCGGGCACTCCATCCGAGTCGGCATCTGGACAACCGTTGAACTGGGCAATCCCAGCTACGGCCGGACAGTCGTCGTTTTTGTCTGCAATGCCATCCGAATCGGTATCGGGACAGCCTCCGAGGGCAGCAGGGCCAGCCTCTTTTGGACATTCGTCCTGACTGTCGGAGATGCCGTCCCCATCAGAGTCCAAGGGCGGCAACTCTTTGGGCTTGTCCTCTTTTCCCGTCTTTCCGAGGTCCAGTATCAGACCAATGGCGTGGTTGTAATTGTCGCGATTGTCGTCGAGGGCAAAACGGCGCTGGGATTCCAAGTTGATGTACAGGCCGCGGGCCACCCGGAAATTGATGCCGACTCCCACGGGAAATTGCACCCCTGTATCGTCTTCCTGTGTATGGTTGATTCCTGCTCCCCCCAGCAAATAGGGACTGACCGTCTTGTTGATGTCTATCAAATTGAGGTGCAATACAGCATCTGCGCTGACAGACAATCGACGTTCTGCAAACTCATTTCCTTCCAAAGGCAAACGAGCCGAACCGAATTTGAGCGGGACCGATGCATTCAGCCAGCGATTCATATTGTACACCCAGCCCAATTCCGCACCATGTGTCATTTCAGAAAAATCAACCCCATCCTCCACAAATGGGCTGTAGTAGTCAATCAAGGTTTTTTTAATGGTAATTCCATGTTTGAAATCCTGGGCAAAACTCTGTTGGGACAAACTGATGCACAAGACCAGAAAGAACAGGCATAAAAATCTTCTCATCATTGGAAATGTTTGTTTGGTGCGATTGAGACTGGATTGTTTCGTCGGGCTCTAATGTACGAAATCCTTTTTTTCTACATAAACATTTCCCCAAAAGCATAAAAATGTCAGCCTTAGCAAAGTGTACATATGCAAAGATCGACATTTGACCACCAAGCCCCCTCTTCCCATGGTCATTCCCTCGCAGTTTTTTGCGCCGATTCTCTCGCCAATGGAAGGGAAAAAATTACCTTTGCCGCAGCATGAAGTTGACAGAAAGCCACAAAGACATCCTCAAACTTGGCCTACTGGGTGGACTGTTTTTCATTCCCTTCCTCGGCGGGGTTCACCTGTTTGACTGGGACGAGATCAATTTTGCAGAAGTCAGCCGGGAGATGATGGAGCTGGGAGAATACCTCCAAATTCACATCAACTACCTCCCCTTTTGGGAAAAACCTCCCTTCTTTTTTTGGCTGCAAGTCGCGGCAATGAAGGTTTTTGGGGTGGGAGAATTTGCCGCTCGCCTTCCCAATGCCATTTGCGGCATTCTCAGCTTGATTGTCTTGTATTTGATGGGCCGTCAATTGTACAATCGCAGATTTGGACTTCTTTGGGCACTTGTCTATTTGGGCAGCACACTCCCCCATTTGTATTTCCGCTCGGGCATCATCGATCCTTGGTTCAACCTGTTCATCTTCGGAGGTTTGTATCTCTTTTTGTTGTTTTATTGGAAAAAGGAGCAATTCGAGGGGATTCAGCTTTCCCGAGGAAGCTGGACCTATCTGTTTGCCGCCGGATTCGTTCTGGGCATGGGCATGCTGACCAAAGGCCCTGTGGCCTACCTGATCGTCGCCCTTTGCTTGTTTGTCTATTGGATAAAGGAGCGATTGCGCTTGTACATCAGTCCCTTGCAATTTTTGTTTTTCACCCTCAGTGCCAGTCTGGTCACCCTCAGTTGGTACGGGCTGGAGACCCTGCGGCATGGCCCCTCCTTCATTTACGAGTTCAATCTCTACCAATACCGACTCTTCAGCACCCCAGATGCCGGGCACAAAGGATTTTTTGGCTACCACTTCGTGGTCTTGCTCATTGGTTGTTTTCCAGCCTCCGTGTTTGCCTTGCGCAGCATGTATGCCATGCCCGAGGCATCCCATCGCTTCCAGCAAAACTTTCGCCAGTGGATGCTGATTTTGTTTTGGGTGGTCTTGCTCCTCTTTTCAGTGGTACAGTCCAAGATCGTTCACTATTCCTCGCTTTGCTATTTTCCGCTCACCTATTTGGCCAGTTTGTACTTGAAGGAATTGTGGGAAGGGCGACTCTCGTTTCCCAACTGGATGAAGTGGAGCTTGTTGGGCATCGGAGGGATGTTTGTCACCGCCTTGTTGCTGCTGCCGTACCTGGGCAACAATGTACATCTGCTGACACCACTTTTCAACGATCCTTTTGCGCTTGCCAATCTCGAGGCAGCTGTTGACTGGGGAGTGGGCCCTCTAATGGCTGGCAGTTGGCTGGCAGTGGTGCTGGTGGGCGGTTTGGCATGGCTTCGGGCCGGGCAAATTCGCAATGGCATCGTCCTCTTGTTTTTGGGCAATGCCCTGTTCGTCACCTTGACCCTCTGGACTTGTGTGGGCAATTTTGAGGCCTATTCACAGCGAGCTGCCATTGAGTTTTTTGAAGAAAAAGCAACAGAAGATTGCTATATTCAAGCTTGGGGATACAAAACCTACGGGCATTTGTTCTACGCCCGCAAAGTCCCCGTGACAGACGAACGCAGCCACGACATCGACTGGTTGCTCCAAGCCAAGGTGGACAAACCCACTTATTTCATCAGCAAAGTCCACCGCTGCGAGGCCTTGGAAAAACATCCAAAGCTGAAAGAAATCGGAAGGAAAAATGGCTTCGTCTTCTTTCAACGCATTCCGTAACGCGCGCGCCCATTTGGGACCGACACAAGAAATCAAAGCATGAACCATCAAAGAACCGGACTCCTCATCGCCATCGGCATTCCCCTATTGCTCGCCTTCGCCTTTTGGCTTTCCTTCACCTACAAACCATTGGAAGAATTTCTGAGTGTGATGTCCCTCGTTTTCTTTTTCTTGGTCCCCTTCCTCATCGGCATGGCCAGCGTGCTTTTGGCCCCCAAGGAACGGGTGGAGAAGCTCTCCTTTCGCTTCTTCTTTCCCTGGGCCCCCGTTTTTGCCTTTTTGTTCATCACCTTGCTATTTTCCCTGGAAGGATGGGTGTGCTGGGTGATGGCCTTGCCGCTGTTTCTAATTTCCAGCAGCACGGGCGGATTGTTTGGCTATCATCTCATCAAAAAAAGCCAAGACAAAAAGCTCAATGTCAGCCTCTTGATGATGCTGCCCCTTTTGCTGGCCCCCATCGAGCGACAACTGTTGGTCAACAAGCGCACTTTCGAAGTGCAAACCGAGATCGTGCTACAGTCCGATGATCCCAGCTTGATTTGGGACAACATCACAGCAGTGGAGACCATCCAAAAGGAGGAGGACAGCGGCTGGTTGAGCAAACTGATGACCCTGCCAAGGCCTGTTCGGGCTGTATTGGACAAAAAGGCAGTGGGTGGCCATCGGCAGGCCATTTTTGAGCGAGGGTTGGTGTTTGACGAGAAAGTCATTGTCTACGAAGACCAAAAGCGGATGCGATTCACCATCGACGCCGATCCACAAAAAATTCCAGCCACAACCATGGACGAGCACATCGTCATTGGAGGAGAATTTTTCGACGTGCTCACGGGAGAATACCGCCTGATTCCCATCGACGACAAGCACTACCGGGTGGAATTGGACAGTGAATTCCAACTCAAAACGTCTTTCAATTGGTACGCTGGTCTGTGGGGACATTGGATCATGCGCGACATTCAGCAAAACATCCTCCAGGTCCTTAAAGGAAGGGTCGAGAAAAGGAGCTGATCAGGCTTCGAAGGAGTCAAGTCGTTCTTGGGCGGTTTCCCATTCTTCCATGGCTGCATCCAAGTCTTTTTGGGCCGACTTGTAAGTCGAAAGGGTCTTCTCTGCATCTGGAGAACTGTAGAAGTTGGGATCGGCCATTTGGACTTCGATCTTTTCAATTTTGGCCTCCAGCTTTTCGATGTTTCGCTCTGCATATTGGACGGCCCGCTGCCACTTTTTGCGCTCCTGGCGCTCTGCTTCTGTGAGCTTCTTTTTGCCAGCCTGCTTGGAGGTCGCAGCGGAGCGCATTTCTACTTCCCGCATGCTTTCTGCCTTTCGCTTATCGAGGAAGTAATTGACGTCGCCGAGGTAGTTGTGCAGCTTTTTGTCGCGAAATTCCAGGGTGCGATTTGTCAAATCCCGGAGGAAATCCCGATCGTGAGAAACGACCACTAAGGTTCCATCATATTCCAACAAGGCTTGCTTCAAGACCTCCTTGGACAGCATGTCGAGGTGGTTGGTCGGCTCATCGAGCACCAATAAATTGAAGGGTTTGAGCAGCAAACAGGCCAGAGCCAGCCGGGCTTTTTCCCCTCCAGAAAGGACGGATACCTTTTTGTCTACATCCTCTCCACTGAACATGAATGCACCGAGGATGCCCCTCAATTTGGTCCGCATCTCTGGGGGCGAATGCTGTTCCATGGTCTCCAATAGGGTCTGGTTGGCGTAAAGGCGGTCGGACTGGTTTTGGGCATAATATCCCAATTGCACATTGTGCCCCAACTCCAAATCACCGCTGCTGGCAGACAGCTCATTGACCAGGATTTTGGCCAAGGTGGTTTTTCCCTGTCCGTTTTGGCCAACGAAAGCGATTCGATCGCCCCGATCTATCTTCAAATTTACCTGATTCAAGACATTCAGCGCCCCGTAGGACTTGCTGATCTTTTCACCATTGACCACCACCACTCCAGAGCGGGGAGCATTGGGAAAGCGGATGTTCATCGTAGCCACATCCTCCGATTCGATGGAGATGCGCTCCACCTTGTCGAGTTGCTTTTTCATGGACTGGGCCATCTTGGTCTTGGTCGCCTTGGCCATGAATCGATTGATGGTTCTCTCCTTTTGGGCGATGACCTTTTGCTGATTTTTGAAA
This sequence comes from Bacteroidota bacterium, assembly GCA_039821145.1. Taxonomy (GTDB): domain Bacteria; phylum Bacteroidota; class Bacteroidia; order Chitinophagales; family Saprospiraceae; genus JBCCSZ01. Next base: position 219,534 of record JBCBOS010000013.1, read on the forward strand.
GCTGACATCTGCAGCTCTCGCCTTTCCTTGCGCAGATCCATCGCCTTGGTATAGGCTGCCTTGTAGTCGTACAATTTGCCCAATTCCACCTCCACGGTCCGCTTGGTCACTTTGTTGAGAAATTCTTTGTCGTGCGAAATAACGATGATGGCACCGGAGTAGGTCTTCAAAAACTCTTCGAGCCAGATGATGGACTCGATGTCAAGGTGGTTGGTCGGCTCATCCAAAAGCAAAAAATCCGGGCGGGCCAAGAGCATTTTCGCCAATTCGACCCGCATTTGCCAGCCCCCGCTGAATTCATCGGTCAGTCGGTGGACATCTTTTTGGGTAAACCCAAGTCCTTTGAGAATCTTCTCCGCATCGGCGGCAGCCGTTTGTCCGCCAAGCAGAGCGAACTGTTCGTTGAGGGCAGAGAATTCGTTGAGGATGTCGGCATAGGCCTCGCTCTCGTAATCTGTCCGTTCGCTGATGGCCACATTGAGTTCTTCGATTCTCTTTTCGATCGTCTTGACCCGGTCCAGGGCCGAGAGGGTTTCTTCGATCACCGTTTTGCCTTTGGGCAGGCTCATTTCCTGGTGCAAAAAACCGAGGGTGCTCTCTTTGGGTCGTACCACATCCCCTTTGTCTGGATTCTGGTAGGTTGCCAGGATTTTCAGGATGGTGGACTTACCGGCCCCGTTTCGCCCCACGAGTCCGACCTTCTCCCCATTGGTGACGGAGAGATTGACATTGTCGAGCAATACCCGATCTCCATACTTGACAAAGATGTTGGATGCGTTGATCATTTGATAGCGATTTTGCAACTCAGTTTAGGCAAACCCCTTCGTTGATCTGTGCGATGACAGAATAGGTATTTCCCTTGTTGTTCATGATTTGGCTCCACAATTCTTTCGGCGGCGAATTGAACAGGTAATTGGCGTGCATATTGGCCAGCACCCAGGAACCATACATCATCTCTTCGGCCAATTGGCCGGGGGACCAACCAGAGTATCCAATGAAAAATCGGATGTTTTCCGGCTTGACCAGTTGGGTGGTGATCAAAAATTTCAATTTGTCAAAATTGCCTCCCCAATAGACTCCGGGCACCACCTTGACACTGCCCTCCAATAGGTCCCCTACATTGTGAATGTAGTGGATGGTATCGGTTTGCACTGGCCCTCCAAAATACACATTGGCGTCGATGTCGGGAAACTCGGCAATCAACTCATTGACCTGTACATCCAGCTTTTTGTTGAGGATGAAGCCAACACTTCCGTCCGACTCGTGATCGCACAACAAAACAGCCGATCGCTTGAAGTTGGGATCTTCAGAAAAAGGTTCTGCCAATAAAACTTTACCAGTGGTCAATTCCATATCTCGTCAATTAATGTACTTGGCTACACAAGCCACGGGCATCAGATGGGGCCAACGGACATGGAGCGGTCCAAGCGCCGGAACATGCCGGACAGAACCTTTCCTGTGCCTCCCACCTCTGTGACGGAGTTGACACCTGCCGCCATCATATTTTTCATCGTTTGTGTCCAGCGGACGGGGCTGGTCAATTGTGCAATGAGCTGCTGCTTGATCACCTCCGGGTCCTGAACTGCCTCTGCCGTTACATTTTGGTAGATTGGGCAGCGTGGAGCCTGGATGCTGGTCGTCTGAATGGCCTCCTCCAACTCTGTGCGGGCCGGTCCCATCAATGGGGAATGGAAGGCTCCTCCTACCTTGAGCATGACCGCTTTGCGCGCGCCTGCCTCTTTGAGGGCTTCGACTGCCGCTTCCACTGCCTTGAACTCACCGGAGATCACCAGCTGTTTGGGACAATTGTAATTGGCCGGTACCACTCCGTCGATTTTTGCGCACACATCTTCGATGACCTCATCTTCCAAGCCGATGACGGCGGCCATCGTTCCAGGCACCGCCTCGCAAGCTCTCTGCATGGCATCGGCCCTTCTTTTGACCAAATTCAAGCCATCTTCGAAAGAAATGGAGCCACTGGCTACCAGGGCCGAAAATTCTCCCAAGGAGTGTCCAGCCACTACATCCGGCTGAAATTTTTCTCCCGCCAGGCGAGCCTTGACGATGGAGTGCAAGAAGATCGCTGGTTGGGTGACCTTGGTTTCCTTCAAATCGTCCACACTTCCCTCGAACATGATGTCGGTGAGGCGAAATCCCAAGATGTCATTGGCCTGTTCCATGAGGTCTTTGGCCTCCGTGGAGCTGTCGTATAAGTCTTTGCCCATTCCTTCAAACTGGGCGCCCTGTCCGGGAAAAACGTAAGCGTTCATATAATATGTATGTCTAGTTCAAATTGTGACTCTTTACTCCCCCCACCATTGCTATCGCAGGCTGGTTCCGATGAGGTTCAAAAATTCACTTCGGGTTTCTACCTTTTGAAATTCGCCTGTGAAGGCAGAAGTCGTCGTGGTCGAGTTTTGTTTTTGGACACCGCGCATCATCATGCACAAGTGCTGGGCCTCGATGACCACTGCCACCCCCAGAGGGTTGAGCGTATTTTGAATGCTGTGCAAAATCTGGTCTGTCAACCGCTCCTGGACCTGGAGGCGACGGGCGTAGATGTCGATGACACGAGGGATTTTGCTCAGTCCGACGATGTATCCGTTGGGGATGTAGGCTACATGTGCTTTTCCAAAGAATGGCAGCAGATGGTGTTCACATAAGGAGTACAATTCAATGTCTTTGACAATCACCATCTCGCTGTAGTCTTCCTTGAACATGGCAGAACGCAGGATTTCTTCCGCATCCAATTGATAGCCGTGGGTCAAAAACTGCATGGCTTTGGCGACGCGTTCGGGCGTTTTGACCAATCCTTCTCGCTCGGGATTTTCCCCCAATTTGAGCAAGGATTCTTTGTACAGTTCCATGAGGCCATCGGTGGTTGCCTGGTCGTAACTCTCGCTTTTTGTAAATGACATTTGTTCTGGATTGTGATGGTACTAGACTCCTCGGTTTTTACTCCTCGCCAAAGTACTCTGCATAAATGTTTTCGGTTTCGTGCAGGCGGATGCTGTGCAGCTGGCAACCTTCGATGAGGGGTTCCAATTCTCGCCAAAAGAACAGGAGCAAGTTTTCGGTTGTCGGCTGTGTCCCTGGGGGGATGAAGTCCACATCCAGGTTGAGATTGCTGTGATCTACCTTCTTGACAATGGCCTGTTTGATGATGTTGCTGAGCTTTTTGACATCCATGATGAAGCCAGTCTGTGGATCGGGGCGCCCTTTGACGGTCACGAACAACTCGTAATTGTGTCCATGCCAGTTTTTGTTGGCGCACTTGCCAAAGACTTCAAAGTTCTTTTCGTCTGACCATTCCTCCACCCAGAGTTTGTGGGCGGCATTGAAACGTTCTCTTCTCGTCAAATAAACCATGGCGCAAAAGTAATAATAAAAAGGTTCACAAAATGCATCCTGGGCACATACTCGGTGCCAAGACTTTAAAAAATGACACAAATGTTTGATGGGGATTCCATTTTTTCCAATGCTGCTCATTGCCCGGCAATTGTTGGGCGTGGTTTTGAGCTTGTCTGGCGAGCGGGAAGAATCGCTCAGGGCGCAATTTCATCTACAAATACCGAATTTTCATCTAATTTGTTGCTAAAATTCCTACTTTATGCCTTCTTTGTGAAAGTCTGGTGACCGCATACCAGTTCTACCTATGGATACAGCTGTAAAAAGGACCATCCGAGCCAAAATTTACGACTTTCTCACGACGAGAATTGTATATCATTCCCTGTTCTGGGGAACGGTCCTCCTCGCCTTGGTCTTGGTGGACAGCAGCCGAAACGAGGCGCAGAGCTTCCTTTTCACTTTCTCCATCGAAATGATCAACGTGCTGTTTTACAGCATTGTGGTCTATTTCAATCTTTTCTACCTGATTCCCAACTACTTATCCGAAAAGAAATTTTTGCTGTACTGCACCCTGCTGTTGGTTTCGGTGCTGGTGGTTACACCCATCAAAGTCATCGTATTTTACGTCTGGTTTTACGACCAGCCCGATGCACAGTCTCAGCTCATCACCGATCAGTATTGGTACTTTTTGTCAACCTTCCTGATCGCGGGTTCTTCCACTGTGTTCAAGATCATTTCGGACTGGATGCGCTACCAACGCGACCGCAAAGACTTGCAGACCCAAACGATGCAGTCGGAGCTGAAGTTTCTCAAATCGCAGATCAACCCGCATTTCCTCTTCAATACGCTGAACAATCTCTATGCTTTGACCCTCAAAAAATCGGACAAGGCTCCCGAAATCGTCATCAAGCTGTCGGAGATGATGCGCTACATGTTGTACGAGTGCAACGAAAAGCGAGTCTTGCTGAGCAAGGAGGTCAATTACCTGCGCAACTACCTCGATTTGGAGCGGCTGCGGCAAAACAAAAATTTCAGGATTGAATTCAAGGTCGAAGGACAAATTGCAGAGCAAAAGATCGCCCCATTGCTGTTCATTCCGTTTTTGGAAAACAGTTTCAAACACGGCCTGAACAACCAGATTTCAGAGGGATTTGTCGAGATTTCTCTCAAGGTGGAGCAAAAGAACATCCACCTGTTGATCGAAAACAGCAAGCCAGCTGTCTTGCCCTTGCAAACCCACCGGAGAAGTGGTGGCATCGGGCTGGTCAACGTCAAGCGGAGGCTGAATCTATTGTACCCCAATCACCATGAGCTGAACATCAGAGAAAATCCCAACACCTATGCGGTCGATCTAAAGGTCAACCTGGTGTGAGCCATATATCGAGCCATATATTCTGTCATCAAACAACCACCACCATATGATCAATGTAATCATTGTAGACGATGAACCCCTTGCCCTTGACGTACTAGAGACCTATATCGAAAAAATCCCACAGCTCAAACTCATCCAGCGTTGCAACAATGCACTGGAAGCCAATGATGCCTTGAAAAACAACGAGATCGATCTGATGTTTCTCGACATCCAAATGCCTCAGCTGACTGGCATCGACTTTCTCAAGACGCTTTCCCGGCCTCCCATGGTCGTCTTCACCACGGCTTATGCCAACTATGCCATCGAAGGTTTTGAACTCAATGCCATCGACTACCTGCTCAAGCCCATTTCCCTCGAACGATTCATGAAGGCGGTCAACAAGGCCGAAGAACAGTTGGAATTGCAGCGCAAAGACAGTCCGGCGGCCAGCAGCGGCGAGGAGGAAAATGCCGATTTCATCTTCGTCAAAGCCGACAAGAAGTTGGTCAAAATCAAATACTCCGACATCATCTACATTGAAGGCTTGAAAGACTATGTCATCATCCGCACGGAAACCGGCAGGGTCATCACCTTGCAAACCATGAAAAGCCTCGAATCCAAGCTGCCCGTCAACATCTTCAAGCGCATCCACCGCTCCTACATCGTGGGCATCGACAAGATCCAAGCGGTGGAAGGCAACATGATCGAAATCGTGGAAAAGAACCAAGCCAAGCACCTGCCCATCGGCAAAAACTACAGAGAAGAATTGCTGGACATCATCAATAGAAACCGTCTCTAATCCCTTTTGAAACCATCGCTTGAGCAACTTGGTGACTGGCTGGGAGAGCCCTTGAAAAATTGTTGCCCCATCGCAGGGGGTGACAGCCATGCCGCCTATCGGCTTGAAGGAACACAAGGGACTTTTTTCCTCAAGTACAGTCCTCATCCCGAAGGGGCCAAGATGCTGGCAGCAGAAGCCGACGGCTTGAGAATACTGGCCACTGAAGGCGGCGTGCAAGTGCCGCAGCTGCTCATGCAAAGGGAGGCATACCTCTTGCTGGACTTCATTGAACAAGGCCAACGGACAAAGCAGTTTTGGCAACAGTTTGGCCGCGAATTGGCCCGTCTACACAGCCAGCGCCCCCCTCAGTTCGGCACCGGACAAGCCAACTACATCGGCCAATTGCCCCAAGCCAATGGCAAGCACGCCCGCTGGCCCGACTTTTACTGCCAAGAATGTCTGTTGCCTCAATTGGAACTGGCCCGGTCACAGAATCTCCTTCCCAGCTCCGTATCAGCCTCCTTCGATCGCCTCTTTCCCAAGATTGGCAACATCTGCCCCAAGGAGCCTCCGGCCCTTGTCCACGGTGATCTCTGGGCGGGCAATTTTCTGTGCAACCTACAGGAAGAAGTGGTCTTCATCGACCCAGCCATCAGTTACGCCCACCGGGAAATGGACATTGCCATGAGCCGATTGTTCGGCGGCTTCTCCCCTCTTTTTTACGATGCCTACCAAGAAGCCTACCCCCTCGAAGCAGACTTTGACAAACGCTGTGGCCTCTACCAACTCTACTACCTTCTCGTACACGTCAACCTATTTGGACAGAGCTATTTGCCATCGGTGCGTAAAATTTTGGAGGACCATACATAAGTACAGAAGTGAATTTGGAGGAATGCGGGGAAGGTCTTACATTTCGACCAAAATGACTATGGCAAAACAGGCGATCTTTTGGGCTGGCATCATGGGAACTTTGGCAGTGGGCCTGGGTGCCTTTGGAGCGCATGGACTGGAAAAGTCCCTGCAGCCTAGCCAGCTGGCCGTGTACAAAACAGGGGTTACCTATCACTTCTATCACACCTTTGGGCTGGCAGCCGTCGGCATTTTACACCGCCTGTTCCCCCATCGCTGGTGGTCGATCGCAGCCGCTTGCTTTCTCATCGGCATTGTCCTTTTCAGCGGATCTCTTTACCTCCTTTCCACCAGAACACTCATCGGATTGGAAAATTATCGTTGGCTGGGGCCCATCACACCCATCGGTGGATTGCTATTTGCTGTAGGCTGGTTGGCATTGGCTTTGACCGCCGTGAAAAGCCTCCCAAAATCCAGCTGATTGGTCAACAAGCAAACTCAATCCGTTGTTGCCTTAGCAAGTTTCGTCAACACCCTCTTCAAAATCAACACCTATGTCTAGTCTATACGAGCAGTACCGACAAACCCTTCAAAAACATGCAGACCTGGAGCACAGCATTGCCATTCTTCATTGGGACAAAGAAGTCAACGCCCCTGCGAAAGGCAGTCAAATGCGGGCCCGCCAATTGGCCACCCTCCATGGGATGGCCCATGAGATCATCACCGATGAAAAATTTGGAAAACTGCTTGGACGGTTGGAAGAGGACAAAGAGCAACTCGATCACCGACAGTACCGAAATGTACAGATCAGCCAAAAGCAATTTGATCGGGAAAAGAAACTGAGTACAGACTTCGTTATGCGCCGGTCGCACATCATCTCCCAGGCCTACGACGCTTGGTTGCGCGCTCGGGAGGCCAACGACTACAATTTGTACAAAAATGAGCTTCGCCAAATCGTGGAAATCAAAAGGGAAGAAGCCAATCTTCTCCAATACGACGGCCACCTCTACAATGCCCTTTTGGACGAATACGAACCAGAAGCCACCGTGGCAGAATTGGATAAATTGTTTGCAGATGTCCGGGAGCAATTGGTGGAATTTGCCGCCCAAATATCTGCCGCGCCACAACAGGACAGAAGCTTCCTCAACCGACCCTATGCCCGACAAAAACAGTGGGACTTTGGCATCAAGTTGCTCCAAAACATGGGCTACGATTTTGAAGCGGGTCGGCAAGACCTTTCTCCTCACCCATTTACCACCAGTTTTGGCTCTCAGGATGTGCGGGTGACAACCAGCATCGACGACAATGATTTTGGCAGCATGACCTGGAGTTGCATTCACGAAGGGGGGCATGCGTTGTACGAGCAAGGGTTGCCTGCCGAAGAGTATGGATTGCCATCGGGCAAGTTTGTCTCCTTGGGCATCCACGAATCGCAGTCTCGCCTGTGGGAAAACAATGTCGGACGGAGCCGAGTGTATTGGAAGGCACATTACGCCCATTTGCAGGGGCTGTTCCCCGAAAACCTGCAGGACATCAGCCTCGACAAATTCTACAAAGGCATCAACCAAGTCTCCCCCAATTTCATCCGCACCGAGGCAGACGAAATCCACTACCACTTGCATGTATTGATCCGCTACGAAATAGAAAAAGCCATGATCGAAGGGTCTGTATCTCTGGATGCGCTGGACGAGCTTTGGAATGCCAAATACAAGGAATATTTAGGGGTGGATGTGCCAGATGACCGGAGGGGAATTTTGCAGGACATCCACTGGTCGCACGGCAGCATTGGCTACTTCCCCACCTATTCCCTGGGCAGTTTCTATGCCGCGCAGTTCTTTCGGCAGGCCAGTCAAGAGATCGAGGGATTGGAGTCTTCCATTGAATCAGCCAACAGCCAGCCTTTGTTGGATTGGTTGAGCGACAAGGTGTTCCAGCACGGGCAGACCTATTCAGCCGCCGACTTGTGCCAACGCATTACAGGCGAAAAACTCAACTTTCGCTACTTTATGGAGTACATCAAGGAAAAATACAGCGGGATTTACCAGCTCTGATTAGGCCCCCATGTAGGCAACCTCTTTGACTGCTTTGATCACCTTGGCCGGATTGGGTAGGTAAGCATCTACCAGTGTCGGCGCGTAGGGCAAAGACGTATCAGCCGCATTGACGCGAATGACCGGAGCATCCAAATAGTCGAAAGCAGCCTTCTGGATTTGGTAGGTCACCTCAGCAGAGATGCCAGCGAAGGGCCATGACTCGTCGACGACCACCAAGCGATTGGTCTTTTTGACTGACTCGATGATGGTATCGATATCTAGTGGGCGGATGGTGCGCAGGTCAATGACTTCGGCAGAGATGCCTTCTTTTTCCAACTCTTGGGCAGCTTCCTCGGCGACCAGTACCATTTTGTTGAAAGACACCAGGGTCACGTCTGTTCCCTCTCGGCGCACGGCGGCCTTTCCGATTGGCGTGAGGTATTCTCCTTCGGGAACTTCTCCTTTGTGGCCGTACATGATCTCGGATTCCATCACACAGATGGGATCGTCATCGCGAATGGCAGATTTGAGCAAGCCCTTGGAATCCTTGGGATCGATGCAAGAGATGACTTTCAGTCCGGGGCAGTTGGCCATCCAGGATTCGAAAGTTTGGGAGTGCTGCTGGGCCAGCTGTCCAGCCGAGCCAGAAGGGCCTCTGAATACGATGGGACACCGGAATTCACCTGCCGATTGAGAGAGGGTCTTGGCGGCGTTGTTGATGATCTGGTCAAAGGCCAGGACCGCAAAGTTCCAGGTCATGAACTCCACGATGGGGCGCAAGCCATTCATGGCCGCTCCGACACCGATGCCGGCAAAGCCCAATTCTGCGATGGGGGTATCAATGACGCGTTTGGCGCCAAATTCATCCAGCATTCCCTTGCTGACCTTGTAGGCACCGTTGTATTCGGCAACCTCCTCTCCCATCAAAAAAACTGTCTCGTCACGGCGCATTTCTTCGGTCATTGCTTCGCGCAGCGCATCTCTAAGTGTCAGTATTCGAGCCATTGAGTATTGTATTTTTTGGTACGATTTGCAAAAATAGCAATTCTGCATTGCTTCCGGAAAAAATCGGCTTCCTAAAGCGCGACAAATTCTCGTTTACAAGATGGTACAAGTAGTGGTTCACAAGTCGGTACGATGATTGCAATGGTATGGATATTCACAAACCATCAGAGCAGACCGTTTCAACAGCTCCCCAAGCTTGTACAAAAAAGAAACAAGTACCCTTAGAGACGAGTTCGGTGGTACAATTGCAGAACATGACGATTCTTCAATACTAAGAAAGCGTTGGAAAACGTTTGGGTTAGGTATTGTAGATGGCACAATGCAATGATCGGTGGGTTATTTTTTGAGATTTTGCAAAATACCTCCTACTTTCACCGGAGAAACAGGTAGATGAGCGACTTCCCAAAACCAAATGATCCATCAACAATTTACTTCCGTTTCGATTCTAAACTTCTGCGCCTTAAAGCTGTTTTCTTTTGAGTAGATTTGTAACTCTATTATCATAAAAAAACGTAATCTAATGAAAATCCGTACGTTCAGAAAGCTGGTCCCAATTGCTTTGCTCTTGTTCGCGGTGGCTACATTCAGCTCTTGCAACAGAGGCATGGGATGTCCCAACAACTTCTCTCTGGATACTGTTGTTAGCGCAGCCGGCGACCAAGTAATCGAACTGTTTGTACAAGAATAAACTCCACTTGTCCTTTTACTGACGTTCCCTTTACTAGTGAAAAAATACCTGGATGGTGTTGTACAATTGTGTCAACACCATTTGTGGTTTGTGGCCATGTGATCTCCTGTGGTGTAGAAAAATTTCGCTATTTTTGCCTTCGTACCATCTTCTTTTGGTGGACACACAAACACCGCTATGCGCAACATCATTACGACAGGGGACGGCTCTCATTCCATTTTTTCTGAAATCTTTGGTTCCACCTATCATTCAAAGTATGGTGCCATCCAAGAGAGCCAACACGTCTTCATTGATGCCGCTCTACGCATCAAGGCCGTCATCCAGCAACAAATCGATCTGCTGGAGATTGGATTTGGAACGGGCCTCAATGCGTACATGACCCTTCTGGAAGCCCAAAAGCGAAACCTCGACATCACCTACACCGCCATTGAAGCCTTTCCCATATCGATGGAAAACGTCCGCCAACTCAATTATACCCAACAAATCGGAACAGAAGCCGATGCCTTGCTTTTCGAGCAAATGCACCTACAGGACTGGGGCCAGAGAGAACGGCTGAACGAGCATTTTTCCCTCCACAAAATCCAAGACAATTTTGAAAACATGAGCTTTGTCGACCAGTTCGACATCATCTATTTCGATGCCTTTGCCCCCAATATTCAACCCCACCTCTGGGAAGAACCCCTTCTGCAAATCATGTACGACGCCCTACGAGAGGATGGCATCTTGACCACCTACTGCGCCAAAGGAATCTTCAAGCGACGGCTGAAAAGCATCGGTTTTGTGGTGGAAAGCATCCCAGGCCCGCCGGGAAAGCGAGAAATGACCCGGGCGAGCAAATAGCCCTAGTCAGACTGACCTGTCACAAATTCAAAAATTCGTCGATCTGTCCAATAGATTCCCACTGGATCACGGGTGACAAAACCGACATGTCCCCCATGTGCTGGCACTTCCAGGTGAAACAGTCCGCTTTGCCTCGCCAGGTCTTCTGGATAGCAAGGAGGGCCGAGGAAGGAATCGTCGCGGGCGTTGATGAGCAGTGAGGGAATGGTGATGCTGGGGATGTATGGCAAACTGCTCGACCGAGTGTAGTAATCCATGGCACTCTCAAAGCCGTGAATGGGAGCCGTCACTGCGCCATCGAATTCTGCAAAGGTCCTGGATTTCCGAACCTTCTCAAGGTCAATCTCCCCCTGCAACAGATGTTGCTTGGCATAGGTCATGCGCTTCAAGGCCCGCAAAAAGCGCCACAAATAGAGCCGATTGTGCCATCTGTCCAATTCCCAACTGCAACTGACCAAATCCACCGGAGCAGAGACGGCCACCACCCGCTTGATCAAGGGTGAGATGCCACTCCCCTGCTCTCCGGAGTACTTCATCACTACATTGCCGCCCAGGCTGAAGCCCACCAAAGCAATCTCCTTGTAGTGATAATTCTTTTGCAAATGAGTCAAGATGGTGTGGATGTCCTCGGTCTCTCCACTGTGGTAAGAGCGCAGCTTGCGGTTGACCTCACCACTACAGCCTCGATAATTCATGGCCAGCCCATCCCAGCCTTGTAAGTTGAACTGCCGCAACAGCCCATACAAATAGGTGCTTTCCGAGCTCCCAGCCAGGCCATGCAGGCCCAGCAACAGTTTGTCTCCCCCGACTTCCGACCAATCCAAATCCAAAAAATCGCCATCAGGGGTATCGATTCGCTCGCGCCGATTGTAGGAAAAGCCCTCGACTGTCCGATACAACGAACGGTAGATGGTCTGCAGGTGCGTGTAGGTCCACCGACGGCTGGGTGCCTGATAGGTGGAGGGGTCTATGAGGGGCATGGAGTTGTTTACTGTTTGAAAATTTCGCCATCTTTCATGACAAAAGCAATCTCCAACATGGCGTCGATGCGTTCCAGGGGATCGCCGGATACAGCGACGATGTCGGCCAGCTTGCCTGTTTCCAAAGACCCCAAGTCTTCATCGATCCGCAGCAGTTTGGCCGCTTCTATGGTCGCCGACTTGATGGCCTCCATGGCGGGCATTCCCGCTTCGGTCATGTAGAGAAACTCTTTGCCGTTCTCTCCATGTGGGAAAACCCCGGCATCCGTTCCAAAGGCAATTTTCACCCCTCTTTTGTAGGCTTTTCCAAAGGTAGCCTGGATCTGGGGACCGATGGCCAGGGCTTTGGGCACGACGATGTTGGGGTAATAACCTGGTGTTTTGGCCTTTTCTGCCACGAATTTACCAGCAGAGATGGTCGGAACATAATACGTTCCTTTTTGAATCATCAAATCCATGGTCTGCTCGCTCATCAAGGTGCCGTGCTCTATGGATGTGATGCCTGCCTCCACCGCCCGGCGCATTCCCTCGTCGCCATGGGCATGGGCTGCCGTGGTCATCCCATAATCATCGGCCGTGCGGCAGATGGCCACCAGTTCATCGGAGGTCAATTGAGGTCCCTGTCCGTCTTTTGCCACACTGAGCACCCCACCTGTAGCCGTGACCTTGATGAGATCCGCTCCGTTTTTGTAGCGTTGTCGCACTGCTTTCTGAGCATCTTCCGGGCTGTTGAGCACGCCTTCCTTGGGGCCAGGATCGCCCTTGAGCTCATCACGCATGCCATTGGTCGGATCGCCATGACCGCCAGTGGTTGCCAGTGTTTTTTCAGATGTGTAAATGCGCGGTCCCACCACAAAACCTTTGTTGATGGCATTGCGCATGGATACGTTGATGCCTGTTCCTCCCAGATCGCGGACGGTGGTGAAGCCTGCCATCAAGGTCTTGCGGGCATAAACCGTGGCGCGCAGGGCAACGTCTGCATCATTCATCCGAAAGCGTTCTTCATAGCGCTTGGTGCTGGTTTGGTTTTCGATGTGGACGTGCATGTCCATCAATCCAGGTAGGACAGTTTTGTCTTTGAGATCGATCAAGCGTTCTCCATTTTGGGCTGGCCGGAAGCCTTTTTCGACCGAAATGATCCGCTGGCCGTCTACCACGATGGTCATTTCTGTTTGCACGACATTGCTTTTGCCGTCGATCAATCGACCGCAGTGCAAAATGCTTTGTTGGGCGGAAGAAGCGCTGATGCACAGCAGCAAGTACAGGAGAGGAATGTATTTCATGTCAGCGAGTTTATTTTTTTCGGGAAAAGGTGCGAATGGCGAAGGATTGTGGGGTCAAGCTCTGGCGTTTGAGCGATTGGCGAAGACCGCGGGCGGCTTTGCGAGCCTCTGCTTTTTGCTCGTACATCAAGTCGAAGAATACAGCATACCCACTCTCTGCTTTGCTGAAACAGCCCAGCCAGATGAGGTTGGCTTGGAATCCGCGCCGGGCGTAGGTCCCCATTCGTCGTTTGGCCAAGCTCAGGTCGTTGTATAGGCCCTCCTGAACGATGAAGATGTTTTGGTCGAAGTTGAAAAAGCGTTCGCAATCGTATACCACGTATTCTCCATCCAGGATGGCAGCCAGTTGTTGCGATGTCGATGGCTCCTCTGCTGCAGCATACAAATCCTCTTGGTCGACAGCACCCGGTGGTCCATCTGTCGGCGACAATAGGTCGACATCTTCCTGCAGATCATAGGCACCTTTGAGACTGTCGTACTCCTCATCCAATTCGCTGATCAGTCTATCAGGTGGCTTCACGGAGGCTTCTCCTTTGGCCGTTTTTTTGAGCGTTTCCATTTGCTCGACATAGCCCTCTTCATCTACGTATTCGACGGCAGTATCCTTGAGTTCTTCAAAATATATGGCACTGATGAGTCCAAGTGCGATGGCAGACAAGATGATTTGGTTGTGGTAAGTCTTTTGGTAGCGAAGCAAATTCTTGCGGTTGTCATTTTGCTTGACAAAAAGCCTCGTCATCCAATTGTCGTAGCGTTTTTTGATGCCACTGGCAATTTGAACTGCCCTGGAACCACTGCTTTGGCTGAGAAAATCGTGCAATTGGCGCTTGCGTTTGAACAGCTCCTGGCGGGAAGGCGTGATCAACATCTGCGGGTTTTCGTCTTGGCTGACCGTAATCAGGCCAAAGCCATTGTATACACACTGGTCCTTCAACTCTCGGTAGAAGAAGTCGTTTTCATTGGCAAATACATCTTCTCCGATGGCCACCCATTGCTCATCGGCATGGTATTTTTTGAACTGCTCGATCGCATAAATGTATCGATAGCGGCGCAGGCTTCGGGAGAGGAAGAAATAGAGGACAAAGGAAAGCGCAAAAATGCCCAACAAGACAGAAATGGTCCCCAATTGTCCGATCTGGCGAATGGTAAAATGATCGTACACATAGCCATAACAAAAGGCCAGGGCCGTGATCAATCCCGACACGGCGATGCTGTCCCACATCAAGACCGTTTGCTGGAGGTTGTAGTGGACTTCGTCGCGCGTGGCGCGGGAGGTGGCTTCGATGGTGGCCAAAAAGTTGTGTCCATCTTCTTGGGGAAAGGTAAGGTAGCCGTCGGCAATGATTCCGTCGGAGGCTTGCATGTCTGTGCGTGTACGGGTTTCCCCGAGACGAGGCCTGAATTTGTAGTAGGCCTTCAGAAACCGCAGAGCCGCTTTTTTGATTTGATCTTCACTTATCATTGGCACCAAAAGGAATGTACAGCCTCACCGAAAGGCCAAAATCAGTATCTTTTTTCGAGTAGACTTCTGCCCCAAAAGTACATTAAGTTTTGTAGAATAAGTAATGGGAGATATTGAAGAGCTTATTTTGGACTAGGACGAAGCGGGAAATGCAGACATAGCCCCAGCTATGGCGAGTATTCTCAATGAAGTCATCGTTCAAAAGAAGCCTTCTAAAATCTCATAGTATTTACGCTACAAAACTTTCATTAAATCAATATACGATGAATGCTGCCGGATCTGGAGATTTTTTGTCCGAAAAGCGGAGGACAATGGCTACTGAATTGTCGAATTTTCCAACATTTCCCACAACTGAACCACCTGACGGGCTTCCTTCACGTCATGTACCCGCAGGATGGAGGCTCCCTGCTGCAAGGCAATCATGTGCAGGGCAGTGCTGCCGTTGAGGGCTTGGGCGGGATCGACCTTCAGCAGCTTGCAAATCATGGACTTGCGAGATACCCCCGCCAGGACGGGAAGATCGAGGATTTGAAAGGCGTGCATATTTTGCAGCAATTGGTAGTTGTGTTCCACTGATTTGCCAAATCCAAAGCCCGGATCAATGATGACGTCCTTGATGCCGAGCGCGCGCAGCTCCTTGAGTTGGGCGATGCAAAAGTCCAATACCTCGGTGATGACATCTTCGTATTCGGGGGCATCCTGCATGTTGGAAGGCTGGCCTTGCATGTGCATCAGGATGTAGGGCACGCCCAAGGATGCCACTGTTTGGTACAGCTGATCGTCGAACCTGCCTGCTGAAATGTCGTTGACAAGGGCTGCTCCCGCTTCCACTGTCTGGCGGGCCACTTCACTGCGAACCGTGTCTATGGAGATGAGCGCATCCGGGAAATGCTTGTGAATGGCGCGTACCACAGGCAGCACCCGCCCCAGCTCCTCCTCTACCGAAATGACTTCTGCACCGGGCCGGGAGGACATCCCACCAACATCAATTAAGTCGGCTCCTTCTGCCAGCATTTTTTCCACTTGCTGGAGCATGTTTTTCTCGGAAGTGTATTTTCCTCCGTCGAAAAAGGAGTCGGGAGTCACATTGAGGATGCCCATGATCTTGGGCTGGCTCAGATCGACCAAACGGCCTTTGCAATTGATGGTACGTTGAGGGTTGAGCATGGATTTGGGTCCGATTTTGGCGGCAAGATAAGAAAATCCAATGTACCGATTGGAGAGAAAACAACGTTCAAGGAAAGTAAAAAAGAGGCCGTAGGCGTACCCAGAACCTCTTTTATCATCACAGAAAACTAACTATCACCTATGAGAATAGCAATGCATGCTATTGATCTAAGAACGAATCCGACTGAAAATCCGCTGCCTTTGCAAATCATCGGCTCGCCAATTGGAGCGGGAAAATTCGAAAAAGATTGCCGATATTTGAATCAAAATCACCTCAACAGATGAGCGAGAATGCCCCTAGAAGCGGAATTGGCATTGGCCGAAGCCTATTTTATGTGACCATCGGCAGCGTCCTTTTGCTGTTTTTGTATCGCTATTACCAGCAAAACATCTCGACCTACACCAGTGTGCCACAAGAAATGCAGATCACTTATGTGCCCTCTGATTTCAACTACGAGATGGACGAAGAAAATGCCCTGGCCATCCTGTCCAACCCCCATCGATACCGCCGGGAGTTCAACGAATTGATCTACGATTTCAACCTCTCCCTGCTTCACCACGTCGCCCAACGCATGGATTTGGCAGACAGCACCCGCATCCTACTGGAACCAGAGTACCAAAAACACCATCCCTATCTCAAACAGCTTTACTTCAACGATTTTGTCAACATCCGCGATACGTCTGCCAATTTGTACGAGGGTTGGTACGACAATGAGTCCGGCGGTGCGACAGAGGCCTTGAACGAGGTCGCCTCCAAGTACACCTGCTTTTTGGTCAACCACGTCATCATGAGCCTCGTCAAATCAGACAACGGCACCCTCAATGTAAAAGGGCAACGGGTCAATACCCCCTGTGGAATTGCCATGACAGAGGCCCTGCGCCCGATGATCAAGCGGCTGCAAGACCGGGCGGCCATTTTGGACTTCAGCCGTTCCAAAGGCCTGATGGAAGAAAAAGTCGAGCGACTGATCGCAGAGTTGGCGACGGTAGAAATTCGAGACAAAAAGGCCATCAACAAACGAATGCAGACCAAGATATGGGGCTTTTCGGTCTCTTCCTCCGATGTAGAAATATCTGCCATCAGCATCCTCAAAGCGGGCTTCAACCTCAAACAGCACTTCTCCCTGGAACTCAATGACAAACGCAAAAAGGTGGAAATTACCCTGCCGGAGCCCATCATTCTGTCTCACGAGGTCTACCCCAAAATCGACAAGCTCGACATTGGCTGGATGCGGGAGGTGAAAGAGGTGGATTTCAATGAAAATTTCAACGCACTTCGGGCAGAATTCCGCCGCGACGCACTGGCTGACAACATTTTGACAACCTCCAAGAAGGAAGCCAAGGAGTTGATGGGCATGCTTTTCTCGCCTTTGGTCCAAGGAAAGTACAAGGGCTATGAGATTCAGGTGAGATTCAAACCCATGCGCAAAATGTTGGATGACATCCCCGACCAGCCCAACACTAAAGAGCAGCGCAAGCGGTCTGTCCGTGTCAACAGAGACGATGTCCCGCTCTAGCCACTACATCCGATATGGCCAAAAGGAATGGGTTTCTCCCTTGGAATAGACATCTTTGCCCCTCGGCAATTCCAAAAAGCCATCGGCCTCAACCAGGTTGGCCAAATCTCCGGACCCATTTCCTTCGATGGGCTCCGCCTCTAATACCCCTTGCTCATTGGTCGATAGTTTCACCTGTGCAAAGTAGGTCAGGTCGGGTTTGAAGTGAATGTCGCTGGCCAAGGTGGCCTTCCAACGCATCACTGGATGCTGTCCCAAACTCGCTCTCAACCAAGGCAGCATGTATCGGCAACTGCACATGAAAGAAGAAACCGGATTGCCTGGCAGGGCAAAAACCCTGGCTCCCGAGGGCGCCACTCCAAACCAAAAGGGCTTTCCAGGCCGTTGTTTGACCCTGTGGAAAAGCTTCTCTACCTTCAAGCGGTCCAATGCCTCCGGAACGTAGTCGTATTTCCCTTTTGACACACCCCCACTGAGGATGAGCACATCAAATGCCTCCAACAACTGAGAAAGCTCCTCAATCACCTCCTCCAAGTCGTCCTTCAAATGCCGCTGCTCTGCCTTGATTCCGAATGGCTTCAACCCAGCCACCAAGCGATGGATATTGGAGCGCCGAATTTGGTGTGGCAAGGGTTGCTGGTTGACCTCCACCAACTCATCTCCGGTAGAGATCACCACCACGGACGGCAATCGGCTCACCAACAATTGGGCCTTTCCCACCGTAGCCGCCAGCCCCACTTCTGCAGGGCTCATTTTCTTGCCCGATGCAGCCAGCAGCTCTCCCTTCTGTCGATCCATCCCCTTTCGATGAACATTTTGCTTGTTCCTCAACTCGTCCAACTGAATTCGGGCCTGCTGATCGGAGATGTCCAAGTCTTCGTATCGAATCACCGTATCGGTTCCCAGGGGCAGGATGGAACCTGTCATCACTTCTAGGCAAGCAGCTGCCTGTTGCAACTCTTGCTGGGGTGATCCGGCGGGGGCAATGCCTTGGATGGGAAAGGAGCGGGTTCCAGATGCAAAATCTTCGTACCGGATGGCGATGCCGTCCATGGACACCCGGTTGTAGGGGGGTAAGTCGCGGTCGGCGTAGAGGTTTTCGCGCAGGATGCGGCCCATGGATTGTTCCAGGCCCACCTGTTCGGTACCAAAATCGCGAATTTGCGCAGAGATGATTTGTTGGGCTTGTTCGACGGTGATCATGGGGGGAAGATAGTAAAGAAAAAATTAAAACAAACAGATAATTTTTTAGTAATTATGATAACAAACAATTATGTTTGTTATTGGCAACAAAAAATAAAAAGAAGGTTAGCATGAAAACAAAATGTCCCTTCTAATTGCCCAAATATTTTTGGGATTTCACAGCTTCGAATCATTCAGGACTGTACGGCCAGCGGCCACCTGTCGTATAATAAAAATATTACTAAAGTAAGTAGGTATTATGTATTGAAATCTAAGCCTAGTCAAACCGTCGCAACAGTAAAAGTTATGAAACAATTACTCCTAGTCATTTTAGTTTTACTATCTGGTTCCACAATATTACTCGGAGCTGATGTCAGTGCAACTGCTACACCTACGTCATCACCATATGTAAGTGATGGATCGATTGATTTAACAATTCGTGGTGGCTTTGCTCCATATGAAATATCATGGACTGGACCAAGTGGGTTCGCAAGTAATCAGGAGGATATATCAGAACTTGAATCGGGAAACTATGTGGTTGTTATACGCGATGCTTTGTGCGGGGAAGCTACGATAGAAATCACTGTTGGGGAAACTGCTTGTCCATCTCCTCTGATTGCAAGTAGTAGTATTGTTCGCAACCCTTGCTTTGGTCAGGACAATGGCATCGTGTTGGTTCAGTTGAACTCTCAGATTGTATATCCAGTTCAATTTAGTTGGAGTAATAGACTTGTTCTGTCATAAGTATCTGAGGATCAGAGTTTGTATATTTGTAAAAATACGAAAACATGGCAGTAAGTTATCGCGATATACGAACAGATCGACAATGGAAGGCATCCACAGGATTAAGCAAGCAACAGTTCTTTAGCTTTGTGCCTTTATTTAAGAAGACCTATGAAGCCTTATTTGACGAATCGCTAGAAGATCGACAAAATATGTCTACAAGTGAAAGTACTTTTAAGACTTATGCTGATCTATTATTCTTTGGCTTATATAGCTTCAAGAGTGGATTGACATATGATTTATTAGGGCTTACATTTGGACTGAGTAATTCAAATGCCTATCAAAATCAGTCTATTGTTATTCGAGTATTAGAGTCAACTTTAGATGAAGCGGGGTACTTGCCTAAGCGATCATTCAGCAATGTGGTCTCTTTTGATAAAAAAGCTTTTAATTCGTCTTCATTGCTAAATGATCGCTTAG
>JBCBOS010000014.1:0-229298 GCA_039821145.1 Bacteroidota bacterium
TGTATCTCATTTGGCTAACTGTTTAGCCAAATTTAAGGATTTATAGTTTTACCGAATTTCTTTTTCTACATTACTTAGCAGTCCAAATCATAGAACATGAACCTGAGCCAAATACTGAACCATTTAGGCGAAAATCGCTCCCAATATTTCAACGCCATTTCCCCTCCCGTCATCCAAAGCAGCAACTTTGCCTTCGACACCTT
The DNA here is from genome assembly GCA_039821145.1 of Bacteroidota bacterium. Lineage (GTDB taxonomy): Bacteria > Bacteroidota > Bacteroidia > Chitinophagales > Saprospiraceae > JBCCSZ01. The sequence continues at coordinate 204 of JBCBOS010000014.1, forward strand.
GGACGACTTTCGAAAGGCTTTTCAAAGTGAATTTGACAGCCACATCTACACCCGAGGCAACAACCCAACCGCAGCCATTTTGCGGGCCAAATTGGCGGCATTGGAAGGCGCAGAAGAAGCACTCGTTTTTGGGAGTGGCAGCGCCGCCATTGCCAGTGCCGTCATCGGACAAGTGAGCGCGGGCGACCACATCGTTTGCGTGCGCAATCCCTACAGTTGGACACATGCCCTGCTGACCAAATTCCTGGATCGCTTTGGGGTCAGTCACACTTTTGTGGACGGACGCAACTTGGAGGAAATGGAGGCAGCCATTCGCCCCGAAACCAAGGTGCTTTTTTTGGAAAGTCCCAATTCCATCACCTTCGAATTGCAAGACCTCAGCGCCTGTGCCGATGTGGCCCGCCGCCATCAACTCGTCAGCATCATCGACAACAGCTACTGCTCCCCCTACTTCCAAAATCCCATCGCGCATGGCATCGACATCGTCGTTCATTCGGGTACCAAATACCTCAATGGGCACAGCGATGTCGTACTGGGTGTGGTCTGCGGCAGCAGGGCCTTGTTGTACAAAATTTTTGAATCAGAATTGATGACCCTGGGCGCCGTTTTGCCTCCCCATGATGCAGCCTTGGCCATCCGGGGACTGCGCACCTTCGAACTCCGCATGCAACGCTCCGACAGCACCGCCCAAACCGTCGTCCAATACCTCCAACAACACCCCAAGGTGGAGCAAGTCATCTACCCCTTGGCCGAGGATTTCCCGCAGTATGAATTGGCTCAAAAACAGATGCGTGGCTGTGGTGGACTTTTTTCCATCTTGCTGAAAGCCAACAACAGAGCCGAGGTAGAAGCTTTTTTCCACCGACTCAAACGATTTCTGCTAGCTGTCTCCTGGGGTGGACACGAATCGCTTGTCCTGCCCTTTGCTGCCTTTTACGGCATAGAAGGACGGCCCGATACCAGCATTTCCTGGAAATTGGTCAGATTGTACATTGGACTGGAAAATCCCGATTTCTTGATCGAAGACCTGGAACAAGCCCTGGAAGTGGTCGGAACTACACCTTGAACTTGCGAACAAACTCTTTGTAGAAGTCTGAAAAACGACGCTCTCCCTCTGCATAATCCATCACGGAAGTATAGAAAGAAGGCGTGGTAAAAATTTTCAGATCCGCCAGTGAATGCTTGAACATCTTGAGTTTGCGCTTCTTCATAATGGCCTCGGCCTCATCATTGGATTTGCGCTGGTTGCGGCGATTGATGAAACCGTAGAATTTGAAAGGAGCATCCATCTCTTTTTTGTAAGTGGCCGTCTCTTGGATGATGTCCACAAAATCGGAAGTGGAGAGGATGTCGACTTCACTGCCAATGACGGGAATGAGGATGGAGTCGCAATGCTGCAAGAGCATGACGGTGGCATTGTCTTTTTTCCCATCGGTCATACGGGGTACGTCGATAAAGATGACATCGTAATCGCTGCCAAATCGCTTGAGAAAGGTGTTGACCCGGCGAGGTGTCAGGGCCTCGACTTCGATCAGCGGCTCATCCTCGTAGAGTTCTCTTTCTCTTTCGTACATTTCGCTGATACTGCCTTGGCTGTCGCAGTCCAAAATGAGGACTCTTCTCTTTTTGTATTTGGCCAGCGTAGTGGCAAGTAAAATACTGACGACAGATTTGCCAACGCCTCCCTTGCTGTTGGCAATGCTGATGATGCGAGTTTCTGTAGACATAGAATATTTGGCAGTTATTGGAATACTACCCGGAGGCAGTACGCGCGGTGAAAACTTGATTTTTACAAGTGTTGGGCGCCTGCTAGGCTGTGCAAACGCTTTGCAAGTTTAAGTATTTTTGCGAATAAATTAAAGTCCAGCTGTAGATCAGTCAACACCTTGGTAAAATTGCTTGCAAAATTGGTGCTTGGCTTAATTTGTCGAAGGCCGCTCAACTGGCACCATTTTTTTTATACTTTTGCAAAAAATCTTCTCTGAAATTTCTTCCAATGAAAAAAATGTCCGCATCCACATCACTGCTTTCTCTGCTCATCGTCCTGAGCCTGGCCTTCACACTGTTTGCCTGTGCAGGAGAAACCACCTCCACGGAACAGACCAACGATGCCAATACCGAACAAAGCGCAGTGGAAACACCGCCAGCCAGCCCAGCTGTCGATCCCAACACCATCGATGAATCCACCCGCGCCAAGGAGGCTTGCAACTGCTTCAAGAAGCTCAACGACATGCGCCAAGCAGCCCGCGACAAACTCACCCAAGGCGACTCGACGGCCTTCACCAGCGTCGATTCAGAATTGCAAGAGGTGCGCCGCACTGCCCTCAGCTGTAGCAATCGATTGGTGGATGTCATTCGCAACGACGAGCAACGCAAAAAAGAATTCCAGGGCGTTTTGTCGAGAACTTGTCCCAATTATTCTACCTCTATTTTGCTGATGACAAAGCTCAATTTCGTGCCAGAACAGCCAGCCGAATAAGCGAGCCGACACCACAGTTTTTCTTTGATGCAAAGGCATTTCCCAGGCGACATTCCACTGCTGGGCCAGGGAAATTTTGTCCTCATTCTTTTGAAAATGAGCAGAAAGTGAATACCTTAACGGGCTGTAAAAACGAAAACATACCGCCGTATTGAAAAACCAACCCATCGAATTCAATCTATGAAGAAATCACGCATTCTACTCTCGCTGGCCGTCATGCTGGCACCTGTTCTTGCCATTGCCCAAGACACCAGCGAAAGAGGCCTGGATGAGCAAATCAATGAATTTTTCGCCCCCATCGCAGCCACCATCGCAGGCATCGTTTTCTACTCCATCCCCGTCGGCAACGGCCTGAGCGTCCCCATCGTTCTCATCGTCCTGCTTCTCGGAGCAAGCTACTTCACTGTCTACTTCGGCTTTCCAAACTTTACCAAATTTGGACTGGCCATCAACGTAGTCCGAGGCAAGTACGACAATACCAAAGCCTATCCCAGTGACGACATGGTGACCAACGATGGAGACATTCCCGATACCATCCGCAAGGAAGGCCACGTAGGGGAAGTCACCGCATTCCAAGCCCTGACAGCCGCCCTTTCGGCCACCGTGGGACTGGGGAACATCGCCGGAGTGGCCATCGCCATTGCCATCGGAGGACCCGGTGCGACCTTTTGGATGATCCTGGCGGGCTTTCTCGGCATGGCTTCCAAGTTTACCGAATGTACCCTGGGGGTCAAATACAGGGAAATTGGACCAGATGGAACCGTTTACGGGGGGCCGATGTACTACCTGCGCAAGGGACTGGCAGAAAAAGGAATGGCCGGATTGGGCAAGGTCTTCGCCGTTTTCTATGCCATCATGCTCATTGGTGGTTCCTTCGGAGGTGGCAACATGTTCCAAGCCAACCAAGCAGCAGCACAGTTCCAATCCCTCATCAATGCCGATCCCAACGGCAGCGCAGGCACCATTTTCGGTGTGGTCGTGGCCCTATTGGTCGGACTGGTCATCATCGGAGGGATCAAGCGGATCGGGAAGGTCGCAGAAAAGATCGTTCCCTTCATGGTGGGCATTTACGTGGCCGCAGCCCTCATCATCTTGATTGCCAACGTTGGCGCCATCCCACAGGCATTTGGCCAAATATTCAGTGGCGCTTTCTCTGGTGCTGGCATCGCAGGCGGTATGATCGGGGTACTCATCCAAGGATTCCGTCGGGCCGCCTTCTCCAACGAAGCAGGGGTCGGATCAGCATCTGTGGCACACGCAGCTGTCAAAACCCGCTACCCTTCCAGTGAAGGTGTTGTGGCCTTGTTGGAACCCTTCATCGATACAGTGGTCGTCTGTACCATGACTGCCTTGGTCATCATCATCTACAACACAGGCGGACACTTCACCTACGGCGCCGTAGAGGGCAACAATGTCATCCTCAATACAGGCGATCAATTGGGTGGGGTCAACCTGACCTCGGCAGCCTTCAACTCCGTATTGCCAGGCTTCTCCTATGTGCTGACCATCGCCGTGATTTTGTTTGCGTTCTCCACCATGCTCTCTTGGTCTTACTACGGTCTGCAGGCCTGGAAATTCCTCTTTGGCAAAAGCAAAGTGGCAGACACCACCTACAAAATCCTGTTTTGCCTTTTTGTGGTCATCGGAGCAGCGGCCAGCCTCGGGGCTGTGGTCGATTTCTCAGATGCCATGGTCTTTGCCATGATCTTTCCCAATATGATCGGTTTGATCATCCTGGCTCCTGTGGTCAAAGAAGAGATGCAAAAATACATGGCCGCCATCAAATCGGGGGCCATCAACGCCGACGAATGAGTCAACCCAAGGCAATCACTTTTGCCTTTCATCCCGCATGCTTTGACCAAGTATGCGGGATGTTTTTTTGGAGACAAATCATCTCTCCGAATGAGATTCGCCATACACATGGTATAATTATTGCATATGTATTCCCATAAACTCCCCTGGGAGTCCAACTGCGTTTCCTAAAAACCGTCCCACCAGCCAATGCATTTGCCACTTCAGGTGAATGCCCCACATTCTCAGCAACAGCAACAATACCGTCATTACTTGTCAATGGCCCCCTTCACCTGTACTGCTCCGATCGTTTTGCTCGGATGTGGACAGAGGGCTCATGTCCAATATTCAACAAAACACAACCCATGTTCAGATTCATCAGTGATTGTAGGAAACACATGTTATTGTACTTCTTCTACCTGGCCTTCTGCCCCACTGTCATGGCCCAAACAGGCCCACTGGCTTGCCACGACCGGGTGCAAGTCTCCCTGGATACCGGAAGCTGCGAAGCGTTGATCGATTCCAGTCTGCTCCTGAGCGGCAATATTCCAGCGGGACTGTATCAAGTAGAGCTTTTTTACGACCAAGCCATGACCCAAGCTGTGCCCAGCAGCCCGGTGGTATCATCCGCAGATATGGGCCGCCTGTTGTACGCAAGCGTGCGCAATGCCACGGGCAGCAACAGCTGTTGGGGGACCATCCTAGTGGAAGACAAATGGATTCCTTCCTTGGAATGCCTCTCTGCAGACACCATTGATTGCCGAGAAGATGTGGCGCCTGCCTTGGGTGGCGAGCCTGGTTTTCCCTTGCCAGCGGGCATCATACCAATGGCAGATTCCACTGATGCCCAGTCATTTACAGTACCTGGCTTTGATCCCTGTGGTGATCTAGCGCTGCGATATGTCGATGCTGATGTAGGCGGAACAAGCTGTGGCGTGTTTTTCCGAATTGTCCAAAGAGATTGGCTGCTACAAGATGCTGCGGGAAATACGGATACCTGCCGTCAATTGATCTATCTGGAAAATTTCACAGATCCTTTTGACCCGGCCACTGACTGTCCCCCCGATTGGTTTGCCGAAGCCGATACCGCCGCCAACAACAATGGGCGCTTGCTGTGTGACCAGCGAAGAGACGACGCCTTGGCTGGCGATGGCAGCACAACACTCGGCTGGAACAGCTTGCCCGATGGCCACCGCTTTGCGGGTCACCCCTCCCCTTTTGATGCTCTGTATCCCAATAGCAGCAATGTCAAATGGTTCGGAACTGGCCAGCCAAGCATTCCAGAATGTGGCTCTGCCCAAAGCACTTTTACAGATCAAAGAATCAACATTTGCGCGACGGGCAACAGCACTGCCTGCTTCAAGATTGTGCGCGACTGGTTTGTGGTCGATTGGTGTACCGGAGCAGTAGAAGAATGCCAACAAGTCATCAAAATAGAAGACGATACTGCCCCCCAATTCAGCCTGCTGGAAGACCTCACCCTCAGTGTGGATGTATGGCGCTGCGAATTGGACTGGACTGTGCCCGAGCCTCAATTGACCGACAATTGCAATGCCCTGCCCTTGGACTACAGCGTGAGTGTGGCCGGGCAAAGCGTAAGCCGACTCAGCAACGGCCGCTATTTGGTCGAAGGGCTTGCCCCTGGCACATACGACATCATCTTCAGCAGTTCCGACTGTTGTGGCAATCGAGCCAATGACAGCCTGCAACTCACTGTCATAGATGCCATTCCACCTGTTGCTGTTTGCGATCAAAATACGGTGGTGGGCCTCACAGCCAATGCCGATCCGGATGATCCCAACAATGGCACCAGCAAGGTATTTGCCGCTACTTTCGACGATGGTTCCTATGACAATTGCTCCCCTCAAGTATGGTTCAAAGTCATCCGCATGGACGAATTTGATGCCAATCAGAATGGACAGGGGGGAGAGTTGGACTTGAAAGAAGGCGACTGGGCGGCCAGAAGTTGTGGCGGTGCCAATGGAGACGACGATCCATCCATTGACGGCGCACAGGCCTATTTTGATGATTTTCTCAAAGTCTGCTGCGAGGATACAGACCAAGACATCCAAGTGGTATTCCGGGTCTTTGATGTAGATCCGACGCCCTATGAATTCCGAAATGTCTTTCCTCCCAATCAGTTTCCGCAATTCTACCTTGGCAGGGATGCTTCGGAGTTGACGGGCATTCTGCCTGCGGCCATGTCGGACACGGGAGCACTCTTTGGGCATTTCACCGACTGCATGGTATCCTTGGATGTAGACGACAAAATTGCCCCTTTCTTACAAGCCCCCGAAGACATCTGGCTCAGTTGTGATTTTGACCTGGATTTCGACCCAGATCGGCCCAATGACTTTCTCGATGCCTTTGATGGTTTGTTTGGAAAAATTGTGGCAAATCCCAATGGACAAAGCGACCTGGCTGACATCATCCTCAACGACCGAGTCTGCGTAGGCCATCCCAAATTCAACCAACTCGCCCCTGCCAACCCCGCACTCGACCCCTGCTACGAAAACATCTATGCCATCAACTGGGGAACAGATGGATTTGCGATCGACAATTGTTCGGTCGACATTCAACAGTCCATCAGTTCCAGCTTGGTTTGTGGCAAAGGTACCATTACACGGAGCTGGACCGGGCAGGACGAGGAAGGCAACATTGGCAATACCGTCCGCCAAACCATTCACATCATCGACTGCCGGGCCTTTTACGTGCCCAGCGTGAGTTGGCGCATGAGTGGTGGCGATGGAGCGATTGGCAGTTGCAGTGCCGCCCAGGGCTACCGATACAAACTCATCAGTTGGCCAGGGGATGTCACCGTGACCACTTGCCTCGACAATGTAGACGCTCTGTTGCCTGCCAATCTCCTGGTGAGTGACGAAAGAGACCGCCAGCCCGAATTGGATCGACAGAAATGCAATTTCCTGGCGGCGACATTTACAGATACCCGATTCACCTTGGAGGACAATTCCTGTGTCAAGGTATTTCGGGACTGGACGGTGATTGACTGGTGTTTGTACGAAGAAGCCCAGATCGATCCAAGGATTGACTACGAGTGGACGTTCCGGCAAGTCATCAAACTGATCAATGCCGTTGGACCGGAATTCACCGCTGGTTGCGACGACCAAAACGCGCTGGCCCTCAACGAAGACTGTACCGCAGATGTCAACTTGCCCATCACGGCCTCAGACGATTGCAGTCCGGACAGCATCCTTCGCTACCAATACCAAATTGACTTGCAAAATGATGGGACCATCAATGAATTGGGCTACAGCGACAATTTCCGCAGCAATCCTTTTGGCAACTTGAGCGCCCGGATCTTTTCATCGGCCAATCCATCCATTTCCGGTACCTATCCGACAGGGGTTCACCGCATCCGATGGACCGCCTTGGACGGTTGTGACAATGCCAGCAGTTGTTCATTTCTATTGACCATAGAAGACGGCAAACCACCAACTCCCATTTGCCTGCCTGGCATTTCCAGCATTCCCATGCCGCCCAATGCCGGAGATTCACTCGCCATCACGGCCCGACACTTCAACTGGAACAGCAGCGACAATTGCAGCGACAGCACTCGTCTGCGGTATTCTTTTTCTGCGGCCAGCATAGCCGATAGCATTCGCGTGTACAGATGTGCGGATGTGGGGAGTGGCGTGCTCATCGACACCTTGAGGGTGTATGTCTGGGACGAGGCTGGATTGTTTGCCAGTTGTGCCGTCAACTTGCAGCTCACCGATTGCGACAACCAAAGCCAAGCCAACATCAGCGGACGCATCCAATCGGAGCAACAGGCAGCCGTTGAAGAGGTGATGGTGCATTTGGAAGGAGACCTAGATGCCAGTCAGCAAACGCCAGAAAGTGGTCAGTTCCGCTTTTCCGATTTGCCCACCCAGCAATCCTACCGCATCCGCCCCTACAAAAACGACCATCCATTGAACGGTGTTTCGACCTATGACCTGGTCTTGATGAGCAAACACATCTTGGGCATCGAGCCATTGGACAGTCCTTACAAGCTCATTGCCGCCGACATCAATCAATCCGGCTCTCTGACGGCTTTGGACATGGTGGAGCTGCGCAAACTCATCTTGTTCTTGGACAATGAATTTACAGACAATACCTCCTGGCGATTTGTGCCCAGCGACCATCAATTTGCCAACCCGAACAATCCATTCGAGAACAGCTTTCCGGAAGCCTACCAAGTGGATCAGCTTCGGGAAGACCTGTCGGCACATTTTGTGGCCATCAAGACGGGAGATGTCAACGGAAGCGCTCGACCCAATGGCATCCTTGGCAGCGAGAGCCGACAGCAAGCGCCCACCCGCCACTTGTATGTACAAGAACGAGAAGTAAGCCCCGGAGAGCATGTGACCGTCGAAGTATCTGGGCGGGAGTTGGAAAGCATCTTGGCCTATCAGTTTAGTCTGCATTTTGAGGCGACTGCCTTGGAATTTGAAGGAGTAGAAGCTGTGATGGACCCTATGAAAGCCGCCCATTTCAACAGCGAGATGAGCCAAGCAGGAATTGTGACCTCCAGTTTCGTCCTGCCCAAAGGAAGCCGTGGAGATCAGTTGTTGTTTCGCCTGTCATTCACTGCCAAGACCATCGGAAAGCTGTCCGACTGGCTGGAATTGACCGCCGACTTTACGCCCTCGGAATGCTATTCCTTGGAAGGAGGTGTGGCCCCATTGGCGCTGCAGTTTGTTCCCGACAAACAAGTAGCAAATGAAGTCCAACTGTTTCAAAACAGTCCCAACCCTTTCCGCAAGCAAACCGAAATAGGATTCTACCTGCCCAAGGCATCACAAATCCGTCTGCGGCTCACAGATGCATCGGGCAAGCAATTGTTGGAGCGGCAAGGATGGTTTGCCCAAGGGTACCACCAATGGCCCATTGACTGGGAAAGCATCTCCGCCAACGGCCTGTTGTTTTACAGCTTGGAGACCGTCGATCAGCAATTGAATCGGAAGATGATCCGGCTGAAATAAATATTAAAAAAAATACACATGCGTTCGCAACCCCCTACCAAAAGCGGCGTACCATATAAAAACAAAACTTTGTAAACAACCGAACAAACACCCACGCAGTTGGCCTTCTCCTCGGGGAAGGCCAACTGAAATTCAAATGAATACACATTAAATATTTTGGCACTATAATTGCAGAATTGTAAAGCGAGAAGCCAGCGGATTACTGACTAGCAAAAGGTTTCTTTCAAAGTCCCTACATCCCACAAACCGTACAACAACATCCCACAAATCGATTGACAACAACATTGCCTACGGGCAGGTGTTTGTAATTGCTTGACAACACATCTCAAAACCGGATTTGTACTCAAGCCCCTCTTTTTTTATTTCCAGAACAGCAAAATACATCTCGACAGAGCCATGCCTCTTCCTGTCCAGGACGAGGGCGTATGCGCCACCCGTTGAGATCGTCCAGTAACAGCAATTTTACTGAACTGCATCGGACAGACAGGTATGTCATGTACCTCCGTCGGCCTACAAGCCTATGTACCGATGTCCTGATTTGGAGAATTGGGTCCCGACTTCAAACTCGGTCACCCCTGATCATAGTATGCATTTTTTAAAACAAATCTTCTTAACGACAAAAACAAATCATGAAATTTTGTACAACTAATCTCTTTACAAAACACTGTACAAACACCCCATGGACATGGATGTTTTTTGTACTGTTCCTTTGCTTCGGCAACAGCCAGATGGCCCTGGCTGACAACTCGCCGGCAGAGGACAATTTACTTGCATTGGGTTGCCACAACCTGATCAATTTATCTTTGGACACAGCCAATTGTGAGGCCACCGTAGACTCTGCGATGATTCTGACAGGAAGCATTCCTGCGGGCAGCTACCAAGTGAGTCTGTTTTACGACATCGACAAGACCATGCCGGTCCCGACCAGCCCGGTAGTCACCTCGGTGGACGTCGGTCGCACCATCATTGCGGTTGTCACCAACACCACCTCTGGCAATTCTTGCTGGGGAAGCATTAAGGTAGAAGACAAGTTCATCCTCCCACTTGAATGTGGCGATGGAGACACCATATCTTGTGCTGCCAGTCCGCTGCCCGTTTTGGGTGGTACCCCTGGTTTTCCGGTCCCAGGTAGTGCTGTTGTCACCCCAATGGCCAACAGAGCAAATACCTTCAACGTAGTGGGCTATGATGCCTGCGGCGATGCCACACTGGTCTATCGCGACCTCGACATTGGAGGCTCTACCTGCGGCGATTTCAACCGCGTCATTCAGCGTTCCTGGACCATCACCGATGCAGCTGGCAACAGCAGCGACTGTGTGGATACCATTTACCTGGAAAATCTATCAACGGCTTTCGATGCTGCGACAGACTGTCCTCCAGACTGGTTTGCAGACAGAGACACCGCCAACAACAATGAGGGTCGCCTGCTTTGCCAGGACAGAAGAGACGACAGCATGGCTGGAAACGGCATTGACACCTTGGGCTGGAATGCCCTGCCTGATACCCGCCGCTTTGCAGGTCACCCCTCTCCCTATGATGTACTATACCCCGGTTCTTCCAACGTAAAATGGTTTGGTACAGGAACTCCTGAAATTGGCGCTTGCGCTGGTGTACAAATGACCTTCCAGGATACTCGCTTCGACGTGTGTACTTCTGGCCCCAGCAATGGTTGTTTCAAGATCATTCGCGACTGGTTGATTCTCGACTGGTGTACGGGTGCGGTCAACAATTGCCAGCAAATCATCAAAGTAGAAGACAACGAGGCACCTGTGATCAGCAACATTGCCGATGCAACTGTCAGCGTTGATGTGTGGAGATGTGAAACGGATTGGGTTGCGCCTGCTCCTGTTTTGACAGACAATTGCAGCTCTGCCCCATTGAGCTATACTGTCAACAGTTCAGCGGGTACAGTCACACAATTGCCCGACGGCCGCTTCCGGATCATCGGATTGGCTCCTGGTACCTACGACATTACCTACAATGCCTCTGATTGCTGCGGAAACCGCGGATCCAGCACCATCCAATTGACGGTTGTTGATGAAATTCCTCCTGTTGCTGTCTGTGACCAAAACACAGTGGTTGGCCTTACTGCCAATAGCAACCCAGACGATCCCAACAATGGCACCAGCAAAGTATTTGCCACCACCTTCGACGATGGCTCCTTTGACAATTGCTCTGACCAGGTGTGGTTCAAGGTCGTGCGGATGGACGAGTTTGATTCCAATGGCAATGGCAATGGCGGAGAGCCTGTCAGCCTGGGCGATTGGGAATCCGTCACTTGTGAAGCTGCCAACGGCGACGACGACCCAAGATTGTTCCCTGCCGCCAACCACCCCAACTACAACAGATCTCAGTCTTACTTCGACGATTTCATCAAGGTATGCTGCGAAGATACAGATGCACCGATCATGGTGGTCTTCCGGGTCTTTGATGTCGATCCAACGCCATATGAATTCCGCAATCAGTTTCCGGCGGCGCAATTCCCACAATTTTACGCCAATTCAGACCGCGATCCATCCACTTACACTGGTGTATTGCCAGAAGCAATGGCAGCAGGTGGTGATTTGCACGGCCGCTACAGCGATTGCATGGTTCAATTGACGGTAGATGATAAGATTCCGCCATTTGTTGTGGCGCCACCAACCGTATGGGTCAGCTGCGATTTTGACTTCCCATTTGACCCTGAAAATCCAAATGACTTCACAGACGAATTTGACGGCATCTTTGGAAAGGTAGTTCCTTCTCCTGCCAGTCTGGCGTCTTTGGAAGACATCATCATCGAAGACAGAGTATGTAATGGCCATCCCAAGTTTGCACAGTTTGCACCAGCAAATCCAGCAACCGATCCTTGCTACGACAATACCTACCAAATCAATTGGGGCAAAGATGGGTATGCGGTAGACAACTGCAACGTCAGCATCGAACAAAGCATCGTCCCCAATTTGATCTGTGGCAAAGGAACCATCACCCGTAATTGGGTTGCCCGCGACTTGCAAGGCAACATCAGCAACACCGCCACGCAGATCATCAACATCATCGACTGCCGCGATTTCTTCGTACCAAGCGTATGCTGGCGTTCTTCTGGCGACAGAGTTGGAGAGTGCAACGCTGCCTTGGGTCAGTACCAATTGATCAGCTGGCCATGCGATGTGGAGCTGACCTCATGCAGCGGCGTGACAGATGAAGCTTTTCTACCAGAGAACTTGGATATTTTGGACGATCGCGATCGCGAACCCATTCTCGACCGCCGCAAGTGCAACTTCTTGGCTGCCACTTACACGGATACCAAGTATGTATTGGAAGACAATGCTTGCCTGAAGATTTTCCGCGCTTGGTCTGTGATTGACTGGTGTCTATTTGACGAAGCCCAGGCCAATCCAAGTGCCAACATCACCTTTGAGTGGAACTTTACACAGGTCATCAAATTGATCAACACCTCCGGACCGGAACTCATGGGTTGTGAAGACGTCACCATCGATGGATTCGGTACTTGCAACGGGGCTGCATCCCTCACCATCACTGCCACTGATGACTGTACTGCTTCTGAAGACATTCTTACCAGATACCAAATTGACTTGAACAACGATGGCATCATCAACGACTTGGGCTATTCCGACAACCACACTCGCAACCCATTTGGAAGCCTGACAGCCCGTGTCTTTACCGCTGCCACGCCAAATGCAAGAGATGACTACGAATTGGGCACTCACAAGATCACTTGGACTGCTACGGACGGATGTGGAAACTCCACTTCTTGCTCCTACCTGTTCACCATCAGAGATGCCAAGCCACCGACCCCACTTTGTCTGCCAGGGATTTCCACCATTCCAATGCCTGTCAACGCAGGAGGAACTGTGGACATTTGGGCCAACGATTTCAACCTGAAGAGTTTCGACAACTGTACGGACTCCACCGCTCTGCGCTACTCCTTCTCCGATGACGTCACTGACAACATCCGGACCTATGACTGTGCCCAGATCACAGGCAACTCCTTGTTCGACACCCTGACCATCTACGTATGGGATGAGGCCGACAACTTTGCAACTTGCTTGGTTGGCATCGTATTGACCAATTGTGACAATCAGACACAGGTGGCCATCTCTGGCTCGATCAGCAGTGAAGAAGGAGAAGACATCTCAGATGTCATGGTATACCTGGAAGGAGCCATGGACGAAGAGCAAATGACCCTGCTGAACGGAAACTACAATTTCGCAAGTGTTCCTACGGAAAACAACTACCTGATCCGTCCTGACAAGAACGTCAATCCACTCAATGGGGTCTCTACCTATGACCTGGTACTGATCAGCAAGCACATCCTGGGCATTGAGGCACTGAATACGCCTTACCGCTTGATTGCTGCAGACGTCAACCAGTCGGGAACCATCACGGCCTTTGACATGGTGGAATTGCGCAAGCTGATCCTGTTCATCGATACCGAATTCCAGAACAACAACTCCTGGAGATTCGTCCCATCTGACTATGTGTTCCCAGATCCACTCCGTCCATTTGACGTGGCCTTCCCAGAGGTGTACGCCCTGAACAACTTGGTGGAGAATACCATTGCAGATTTCGTCGCCATCAAGACGGGAGATGTCAACGGCAGTGCCCGTCCAAACCTGGCCGTGGGCAGCCAAGAGCGCAGCATCAGCGGTAGCTACGACTTCCAGTTGACGGATCAGTCATTGAAAGCCGGAGAGGTCTACGAGATTCCATTCCGCACCAATGAGTTTGAAGACATCAGCGGATTCCAGTTCAGTTTGGCATTCGACCAGGATCTGGCTGCTTTTGTTGGCCTGGAGCCACAGATGGAAGGAATGCAGGCGAGCAACTTCGGAATGAGCTTGCTGGACGAGGGAATCATCACCAGTAGTTTTGTCAGCCAAGACGGACAGGCAGATGAGACCGCCTTTGTCCTGCGCCTCCGTGCCAAGCGCGATGTACAATTGTCAGATGTGTTGTCCATCAACTCCAGCTACACCACGGCTGAGGCTTACACCCAGTCACTGGAACGCCTGGACTTGGGCATTGCCTACGATGCCATCGCAGCAGATCGCTTTGCCTTGTTGCAAAACAGTCCGAACCCCTTCAAGGAGAATACCGTGATTCGCTTCCAGTTGCCATACAGCACTCAGGCAAGCCTGCAGGTATACGATGCCTCTGGTCGCCAATTGAAGCTGATCGAAGGAGAATTTGTGAAGGGCATGAACGAAATCACCCTCAGCAAGAGTGAACTCTCTGCCAGTGGTGTGCTGTACTACAGCCTCGAAAGTGAGGCGGGAACAGCCACTCGCAAGATGATCTTGTTGGATTAAGATACTTTTCCATGAGATGATAAAATGAGTTGTGGGCGCGGCTTGTGTCGCGCCTGATCTCAGTTCGCTTGAATGAACGCCCTTCCCTTGAAACGGAAGGGCGTTTTTTTATGGCACGAGTTTTTCACGTTGAAAAATGGTTGATGCCAACACGTCGATTGGTATTCCGTTTGCATTAGAGCGTATTCAGAATTTGAGATTATTTGCGAAAATGAAAGATTTTGGTATCAGATAAGTGACATTTTGAAAGGCATAGCCGCGCTACGGCTTGAAAAATTCACGCGATATGATGACAAAAGATTCATTTGCAGCCTCAAAATTTTAAATCTGAATAAGCTCTTAATTGGCAGCAATGCCCAAATTTGCAGCCCAAAGGCATCCTGGGTAGGTCCCAAAAACTGATGCCTGACAAGCATTAATCTTCAAAACTGTAAAAATGACCCGCTTTTTCAAAACACATTCCCTTGTCGGCTTGGCCGTGGTTTGCTTTTGCCTTTTGTTGACTGCCTGCCAGTCTGGTGCCAACCAAAAAGAGCTGACCATTACTACTGCAGACAATGGCTTTGCTGGTTTTCCCAGCGTCCGTCCCTATCTACCGATCTATGTCGACACCCTGAAAGGGGTATTCAACCAGGATTTTACCTTGGAAGGCTACATCGGCGGCAAAACCATCAAATTGGTCTTGGACCGCTATGAAAGTGGCCAGTTGCAAGAGACACATGACATTTCGGATGTGGTACAGATTGCGGAAAGTGGAGAGTACACCTTTCAGGCAAAAATCAGTGCCTATGCCATTCCGGAAAGTCCCATCCAGTTCAACCTGGACCGATTCGTCGTTCACAGCCTCATTGGCCTTCAACAAAACGGCCAGCCAGCGCTCATCCAAAAGTCCACCCCCATCCCGATGGGACTCAGTGGCAACTACAAGTTCGACTCCTCGGCCTACTCTACCAAGGACATGGACAACCTGATCCTGATGGCCTACCAACGGACCGTTTCCGGCGAGGGCAAGCCACACCTCTTTTTCACCAATACCAAGGATGTCAACAGCACGGTGAAGAATTTTGTGGACCAAAACGTCAGATCGGCCAATGGCTTTGTGATCCGCTATGTGATCAAATAAATCGCAACATCCATCCATTCTCCTTGCTCGTGTCAAATGACAGGATGCATGGAAAAATGAGGCTTCATTGAGTTGGGGCCTCATTTTTTGTTTCCCACCAAAAAATACCCTTTCTTGGGTATGCCTGCCATGACCAATACCCTTACCTTTGTAATCACAAACGCAAAAAAACTTACCTCTTTTTTCCCCTCCTGATAAACGATCCTGTTACCATCCATTCTGGCAAATGGACTGACGAGTAACAGCTGCCTACACCAGTTGTACACCACAAGGTCTCTAATCCCCCCTGCCTAACACCAAACACAAACTACGACAACATTCGGGGCAAAACAATTGAATTGCTATGACACAACACACAATCCGATGGATGGTCCTATCCATTGCTATTCTTTGCTGTCTATCAGACAGTTATGGACAAACCAAACGCTACGTCGACATCAATGAAGCCAGCTGCAGTGGCCCACACTGCTGGCCCGGCGCCCTCATCAGCCTAGAGGATGCCTTGGCTTTGTCGAGCAGCGGCGACACCATCTGGGTGGCAGCAGGAACCTACCTGCCCAACACCTCAGTCAATGGCCGCAACGCCAGCTTCCACATCCCTTCTGGGGTCTTGATGTTTGGCGGATTTTCGGGAGATGAGATCTCTTTGGATCAACGCGACGTATCGACAAATAAAACCATATTGAGCGGCGACGTCAATGGCGACGATGGCAGCAATTTTGCCAACAATGGCGACAATTTGTACACCATCGTCAAGTTCTCTTTCGCCAGCGCTCAGACCCGCCTGGACGGCTTCACCCTCTCGGGTGGCAATGCCAACGATCCAACGGCCAACAACGATACACCCGGCCGATCCGGTGGCGCCATTTTCAATGATCGGAATGGGATGAACACCATCTCAGAACCCATCATTGCCAATTGCAGTTTCCAAAACAACTACGCGTTGGCCTTTGGGGGCGCCATCTATAACAATGGCTCCAATTTTGGCCAAACCAACTCTTCGATCAGCTCTTGCACCTTCACGGCCAATCGGGCCGACAATGCGGGGGGAGCTGTCTACAACAATGGAAGTTATACGGGGGAATGCAATCCCATCTTCACAAAATGCCATTTTGAACAAAACCGGGCCTTCGTCGCAGGAGGCGCTGTTTACAATGATGCCATCGGCAATGGAGAAGCCAGCCCAGACTTGGTCAACTGTCAGTTCATCGGTAACAATGCCATCGGCGCAAGTACAAGCGATGTCAGCTATGCCGGAGCGGTATACAATTTTGGAAAAGACGGCGGCAACTCCAGTCCTCAATTCGTCAACTGTGTATTTGCCCGCAATGAGTCCTTTGCAGCGGGTTGTGTCTACAGCTTGGGCGATGCCGGTACTGCCAGTCCGGAGTTTACCAACTGTGTATTTTTCAGAAACACAGCCAACCAAAACGGTGGTGCCATCTACGCCAATGCAGGCAGTGGCTCCTCTGATCCCGTCATTACCAACTCCATTTTCTGGGGCAACAAAGCCGCCACCATCTGGCAGGGAGACAATTTCCGTTTGTACAACGGGAGCATCACCATCAGTCATTCCATCGTGGATGTCAACAATTGTTCAGAATTGTACCGGGGAGAAATCGGGACGGTCTCTTGTACAGAGTTGACCATGCTATACAATCTTTATCCGAGCTTTCGAGATACCGCCAACAATGATTTTCGCCTCTTGATCGGCTCTTCGGCCTTGAACGCTGGCAACAATGCGGCCATCAGCGGCTACAGTGAAGACCTGGCCTGTGACACCCGCATCAAGGATGGCACAGTTGACATCGGCGCCTACGAGGGGTCTTTCACCCCCATGCCTGTGGAACTCATGGCCTTCCGCGCCCAGTACATCAGCAAGGACGTCCATTTACAGTGGACCACTGCCACAGAAATTCAAAACAGTCACTTCGAAATACAACGCTCTCGCAATGGGCAGACCTTTGTCGCCATCAAGAGAGTGGAGGGAGCTGGCAACAGTCGCAGCATCCGACAGTACAACAGCATCGACAGTGAACCCATTCCGGGCCTTTCTTACTACCGCCTCAAGCAAATCGATTTTGACGGCACCGTGGCCTACAGCGATGTACAGGCCATCGACATCCAGAAAGGCGGAAAAATCCTCGCTTATCCCAACCCAGTGAAGGCAGAATTGTACATCGCCTTGGACGAATTGGAAGCAGGTCCGTTGCAGTTTGAGGTATTCAACAGCCAGGGACAATTGCTTTTCGGCGGAGAGACGGTGCTCAATCGCAAGGGCAAAGGACAGTTGGTCTTGCCACAGGTCCGGAACTTGGCGACGGGTACTTACTTCGTTCGCTTTTACAACGACAATTATTTGTCGGAGCAAATTCGGTTCAGCAAGGTGTGGGATTGATAGGGGAAAGGTCTTATATTTATACTCTCGTCTTTTCCATCTGGGACAATGATTGCCCCAAAAACAACAAAAATATTTTGATGAAAAACGCCCCTCTTTTCGCGACTCTTTTCTTTTGCCTATTTACCTCATTGCTGTTCGCACAAGCCGGTACACTCGATCCCAATTTTGGGGATGGAGGAAAAGTCATCCATGATTTTGAAGGCCTAGATGACAGGGTCAATGCCTTGACTGGCCTTGTTCAAAATGATGACAAGATCGTCCTAGGTAGTTATGCAAATCATCCGCCTGCGTACGAGCGTGAAATCGCTCTGATCAGAATGCTTCCTGATGGAAGCCTTGACACGGAATTTGGTGTGGATGGCAAAGTGTCAACTGTTGTAGGACAAATTGGATCTTTCTTTGGGAATATGGCATTGCAAGACGATGGAAAGTTGGTTGTTACATCTCACACTGCTACTACTTTTAACAATGGCAGCGCCATCGTGCTAGTTCGTTATTTGGAGGATGGCAGCTTGGACAGCACCTTTAATGAAACGGGTAGCCAGCGAATTGATTTTGAATTTGCTGGTACCATTGGAGTGGTAGCCACTACCATGGCAATTCAGAAGGACGGTAAAATTCTGGTTGGAGGCTTTTTGCAAGAAGGTATTCCTTTTGATGTTCTTTTGGTGCGTTGCAATGCGGATGGTCAAATTGACTCGACTTTTGGCGTGGATGGACGGGTGGTTACAGATCTTGGAGAAAGACGTGAATACATCAATGCATTGGCAATTACTGCCAATGGAAGCATTCTTGCAGCTGGGCGGAGTTCAGAAGATCTGGGTCGTGGGTTTCTACTGATGAAATACACTCCTACGGGAGAGCTGGACCAAAGTTTTGGAAATGATGGCGTAGTAGTCACTGCGTTTGACAGTATAGCCGGACAGGCCAATAACATGGCATTATTGGAAGATGGCAAGATCATTTTATCCGGATTTTTCAGAAACAATTCTGTATTGGAGACTGCCGTGATCCGTTATCTGGCCGACGGGACACTTGACCCTGATTTTGGTACCAACGGTATTGTCAGAGCAGTTCCCGGCAATGGTTTCGAAGGCATCCCTTTCGATATGAAATTGCAGAAGGATGGCAAAATATTACTTGTTGGGGAACATCGAATCAGTGAAAATTCTCCAGGTAATTTTGCGTTGCTGCGCCTCCTTCCCAACGGAACACCAGACACCGATTTCGGCATCAATGGAGTGGTGAATACCTCCTTTGACGATGTGGATGATGCTCGTGCCTTAGCAGTGGCTCTGCAAGCCGATGGAAGCATTGTTGCCATTGGCATTACATTCCTTTCGGGAGAAGGAAGTTTCGCCGCAGCTCGCTATCTCAATGAGTTGGCTGTGAATACTGCTGACATCTCTGGTACTTCTTCTGCCCTTTTGGCATATCCCAATCCCGTTCGTCAGTCAACGACCTTGAAATATACCCTGGAAAAGGAAGAAATCGTTTCCATCAATTTATTGGACAAAGAGGGGCGCTTGCTCAAAAACTTTCAACGAGGCAAGCAACAGCCAGCAGGTACCTACCACAAAGTCCTTTCCTTTCCAGAGGAGTTGGCAGCAGGAACGTACATTCTTCAGCTCTCCACTTCTACTGGTCAGATTGGCATTCAACTACTGCATGTGAAAGCAGAATAATTCTTCTTCCACCATTAAACGACGGCCAGTGGGATCAGTCAAAGGATCAAAAAAGATGAAACAGCTTTACCCCCTTCTTCTTTTGTTCCTCTCTTCCTCCCTGTGCGCCCAATCCTACCAACTGCAAGTGCAAAATGGCTATGGCAGTGGCAGTTATGAGGCAGGAGACACCGTCTACATTTTTTCTAGGGAATTGGGCGAATTGGAAACCTTCAGAGACTGGACGTTCGATCAGTCTTCCATTGAATTTCTGGCCGACGAAGGAGAATGGCGGCTCGCCTTCAAAATGCCTGCGACGGATCTGATGTGTCGGGTACAAATTGATACACTCCCAGCAGATTTCCTTCAACTGGAAAACATTCCGGCAATCAATACAGAAAAACCTGTCTACTCTGCCTTTCCCCCCAATCCCAAAGGAAGCGTGTTTCTCTTTCATGGCACCTCCGGGAGTACCGCAGGCTGGATTGGACTGCGCAAGGAACAAAATTATTCTTTCCTCAAAGACCTCTACCAAGCTGGCTATGGGGTCATCGTCACCGAAAGTGAGGAGAGTACACTGAACAGGGACCTCAACGGCGATGGCAAGATTCGCTGGCTCTCCTACCCCATCGATACGCTCAACAACATCGACTACCAAAATATGAAGGTGGTCATTGATACCTTTCAAACAAGGGGGCTGCTCGATCGCAACAGCTTGTTTTCTGCCGGGATGTCTAGTGGCGGAAGCTTTTCGGGGACCTTCTCTGTGGCTTTTGGTACCAAAGCCAGTGCCATCTATGGAGCCTCTAGCCAACTGGTCATCGCACAAAACGGCACGACACCATTGCTGTTTTGCATGATGCCAAGGGACGAAATCATCGGAGAGCAAGGCAATGAGGACGCCCGCACCTACCACCAAATGCTGCTCGACCGAGGCATCTGCAGTCAATATTTTGAAAACATCCCCTTCCCCCTCTATCCCGAATACTTCCAACGCACGGGCTTGGACGCGCCCAGTTCAAACTCTTTGCACGCAGAATTGGGTGCCAACAACTGGCTCAATGCCAAGGGCTTTGTCAAGGGACCTGCCGAAGACATCCTGGCCGATGTGCTGGCCCAAACAAGCAATTGGCCCAACTTCCGATCACTCACACCTGGCCAGCGCACGGCAGCTGCCAACCTGATCGATTTGGCCCATGGGGGACACAAGTTTTTTTCCAACCACAACAAACGAACCATCCAATTTTTTGACAATGCCTGTGACGGACCAAGCACCTCGACCAGTGAAGCAGGTGCAATTTCCCCAAAGATCATCGCCATTCCCAATCCATCCAGAGCCAGTATCCAGCTACAAGGTCTGGAGGCACCATTTGACTATGAGCTGTTCGATGGCCAAGGGAGATTGCTCAAGAAAGGACGGCTGCTTCAGAATACAAGCATCGACGATCTTCCCAGCGGAGGCTTGTTCTTTTTACAACTCCAAAAAGAAGGACAATCTCACTACATCAAACTGCTGAGGTGGTAACGGACCACATCAAAAGGCCCACCCGAATTGCGGGCAGGCTGCCTAGTATAACAATATGGAAATATTCTTTCGTCCCCTCAAGTCAAGGCTTGGATGCGGGACATGATCTTTTCGTGATGCCAGTTGTGAAAGGTGGTAAAATACACCATCTCGCGCATGGTAAAAACGCCCATGCGAGGATGTGGCAAACCGTTGCGCTCCAAACGCTCTTCGCTCCACTCCCCCAATCGACTGACCATCTTTCCCCGGATCATGGACCAGGAAGACAACAGCTCCTCAACAGTATACTCCTGCAGATGCTCCGGATAAAAATTTGGGGTAGTATTGCTGCCCTTCTCGCGCATCAAAGTTTGGTAGAGTCCCTCCAGTGAATCGTAGGAGCGCGATGGGCTGGAAGGCTGGCAGATTTTCAAGATGTCTTCTTCCGACAGCTTCAAGGAGGAGGCCACGGGCTTGGCACTCAGGATCAAATGGCGCAAATGATCGATGATCGGCCACTTGCCCTCTTCTTCGCAGTGGTTCAGCCCCTCGGCGGAGCAAGATCGGACAAGCTCTGCAACAGCTTCGAATGATTCTGCAAGTTTCTGGACGGCAGTGTCTTTGTTCATATCCATAAAGACGGCATTTGTGCTAAGGGAATCTCTTTTGAGTAAGGAGACCTCTGGCGATAAAGAAAGTTTCTTTTCCACATTGTTTGAGCCAATCAGTTCATGAAGCTCACCACTCGCTTGATGACGGCCGCATGCTTCATGAGGCGGTAGTGTCCCAGGCCTCGTGAGATCAACAAACGGGCATTGTCCCAGTGCTGTAGGATGGCATGAGAACTGCTGATGGGAACGACGGGGTCTTCCTCATCGTGAATGACCAATACTTCGGATACGTTCAAATCGGGATGAGAATGGGCAAAATTGGTGGCAGCCGGCGGGAAGCCGATGCGTCGTTCGACCCGTTGGAGAAAGTGATGGCGGGCTCGCATGGGAAGGTGAACCAGTTCGAAAAAATCTGTGACAATCTTCTGCATGTCTGCTGGAGAGGCAATCAATACCAAGCGCTGCAGCGCAATGGAGGTATCCAATTTGGAAAGGGCAAATACAGTCGAACTTCCGCCAAATGAATGGGCAACGATGCCGTACACGCCACCCAAATGATTGATGATGGCGCGAATGGCTCCCCCAAAGTGTCCCAAGTCTGTCCGCTTTCCACCGGAGTTGCCGTGGGCCGGGCCGTCGAAGGCAACCACTCTGTAGCCCTGGGCCAGCAAGTCGGGGACGAAGGACCGGAGCGCCGTTCCCCTCGATTCCCATCCATGTACCAGCAACACCACCTTGTCTCCCCGGCCCCACTCATAGGCCTTGAGCAAACGCCCCATGTACATGAATTCAAAGATGCGGGCCGTTTCCATGACCTCGTCCGAGGCCTTGTGCTGCGCCCGGATGCGAGGCGTAGAGAAAAGCTTGAAGGCCAATCGGGCTGCCAGGCGAGGAAACAACTGCCCAGTGATCCAAAACCCCAGCTGCATGGCGCGGAGAAAAAAGGGCAAGGGAGGCCTTTTCTCAGAAGTCACCACACTGGGCACCTCCCTGATGTATTCTATTCTTTGTAAAACCTGCATAGTTTCCTTGATTTAAACCGATCGGTCTTCTGTCAGTAAATGAAATTCATTTGCGAAACCGGATGTCCTCCAGCATGGCCAACAATTGGGTTGCCATGACGTTGAAGCGGTCCAGATTCTTGTAAATGCGCGCCAACAAAATTCCTCCCTCCAAGGTACCGATGAAGACCGTGGCGAAGTCCTCCGGATCCGTTCCTTCTTTGATTTCAGAGCGTTCGATGCCTTTTCGGATGGTGGATGCAATGCCGTGGTGCCAAAACTCGATGGCCTGCAGCACTTCCTGGCGCAACATCGGATGGTTGTCATCTGCCTCTATGGAGGTATTCAAAATGGGACAGCCCCCCTCGATTGGTGGGTTGAGAATGCGTTCTTTGTAAAAATAGACCACTGCCTTGAGCTTGTCGATCGAATTGTCGATGACCTTGGTGCGCTGCCGAATCTCCAGCCCAACCCTCTCCACCGAATGTGCAAAGGCCGCAACAGCAATCTCGTCCTTGACCCCTTTTTTGTCCTTGGCATCTCGCTTGAAATTGCCGTAAATCCCCCCTTTGGTCAAACCCGTGGCATCCATGATGTCTTGCATCGAAGTACCCGCAAAGCCCTGTTTGTTGAAGAGAGCTGCAGCTTTTTCAATGATCAACAAACGCGTCTGGTCTGATTTTTTCATGTTCTCTGTTTCGTTCACGATTCAAAAATAAACCAATCGGTCTTTTTCTGCAAGTATTTTAACATTTATTCCAAAGACAGAGATGATTCCGCAGCACAAACATTACCTTTGCAGCCTATGGATTCCGTTTTTTCGACCTATTTACAATTGGGAAGCAATGTGGGAGATCGGGCCGCAAATCTACAGATGGCTCGTACGGAGCTGGAGGCGCGCGCCGGTCGCATTCTGCAATGCTCACAACTCTACGAAACAGCCGCTTGGGGCATCACCGACCAGGCCAGTTTCTACAACCAAGTCCTGCAACTGTCCACCTCACTGACAGCTCGCGAACTGCTCAACTGTGTATTGGAAATAGAAGAATGGATGGGGCGAGTCAGGGAGTACAAGTGGGGGCCTCGGCTGATCGACATTGACATTTTGTTCTACGAAAATCTCATCCTGCGGGAAACGGGCCTGCAAATCCCCCATCCCGAAATTGCCAATCGACGCTTTGTGCTGTTGCCGCTTTGTGAAATTGCCCCTCATTTTCGCCATCCCGAAACGGGCCAAACCATAGAGGAAATCCTGCAAAAAACAGAAGACCAGCAAGCGGTTTGCCGACTGGATTGACCCAAAATATGCTGCCCTTTTCGTACCTTCGCGTCGATGAAACATACTATACCGCATCAGTTCGTCGCCATTGAGGGAAACATCGGCGCCGGAAAAACCACACTCTGCAAAATGCTGGCTAACACCTACAACTGTCGGCTGGTTCTCGAACAATTTGCCGACAACCCCTTCCTGCCGTATTTCTATGAAAATCCCGAGCGATATGCTTTTTCGGTAGAGTTGTTTTTCATGACAGAGCGCCACAAACAACTGCAAGAAAATCTCAGTCAACGCGATTTGTTTCAAAGCTTTACCCTGGCAGATTACTTTTTTGTCAAAACACTCCTCTTTGCCAAAAACAACTTGAGCAGCGAGGAATACCGCCTGTTTCAACGGCTGTTCAACATCCTCAATTCCACCTTTCCCAAGCCAGACCTCATCGTATTTCTACACCGATCCATTGAAGGGCTGATGCAAAACATTCGAAAAAGGGGACGCGAATACGAACAGGACATCCAAGCCGACTATCTGCAAAACATCCAGAACGTCTACTTCGAATACTTCCGCACCGAACAGCAAATTCCCATCTTGATCATCGATGTAGAGGAGGTCAATTTTTTGGAGAGTGAACTGCATTACGACATGATCCAAGAGGCTCTTTCCAAGCAATACCTACCCGGAATCCACCACCTGAGCTTTGTCAGCTGAGTCGAGGTCTATTCCAGCAA
This sequence comes from Bacteroidota bacterium, assembly GCA_039821145.1. Taxonomy (GTDB): domain Bacteria; phylum Bacteroidota; class Bacteroidia; order Chitinophagales; family Saprospiraceae; genus JBCCSZ01. The sequence goes on from JBCBOS010000014.1 coordinate 25,079, forward strand.
TTTGTCCAGGAACACCTTTACCATGTCCTCCAAATTGCCAGAGCCTTGCAACTCGCCCATCATGCCGTACATGGCTGCCGACCGCTTGCCCCCCACACTGGAATGCTTGGCGGCTGTTTGCTGTAGCTTTCCCATGGCAGAATCGGGCAAGACTTTTTTCAATCCTTTCAAGGTCTTGAGCTGAACGGCCTTCCCCAATTTGTTCAAGTCCCACCGACGGGCCTTTCGCACCGCTGCTGTCACATCTGCCACCAACTCATCGACCACATCAACGTGCGTCGGGGTGATGGTGAAGTGCAAGCTGGGGGGCAACTGCTGTCGATCAATCGACCATCCCATCAGACCCAATTCATCTCCCACTTCGTATATATCAAACTCGTCCGAGGAAAGGGCAAAGATGCACATATCGGGCTGGCCCAATACTTTCAGGCCGGGAATGGCAGTCAGGGCTGCCCGTATCTTGAGTGCCGTCTCCATGGACAGGCGAGCCTTTTCAATGTAGCCATCCATGCCGATGAATCGCATCACTGCCCAAGCCGCCGCAATGGCTCCTCCCGGCCTCGTCCCAGTCATGGTAGGCGAGCCGTAAATGCCACCCGACCAATCGGTGTAGACATAAAACTGGTCCTTGCGCAACTCCCCTGTCCGATACAAAACCACAGAGGCTCCCTTGGCAGCATATCCAAATTTGTGAATGTCGGCAGAGATGGAGGTGACTCCTTCCACCGCAAAATCAAAGGCGGGGATGGGGTAATTGGCAGCGCGCAAAAAGGGCAGCATGAAACCACCCACACAGGCATCTACATGGCACAAGAGCCCTTTGTCCTTTGCAATGGCAGCAATCTCGGAAATGGGATCAACCAGACCGTGGGGATAGGAAGGGGCTGAGCCAACCAACATCACCGTTCGCTCATTGACGGCCGCAGCCATCTGTTCTGGCAGTGCCCTGAAGTCGTCGCCGACCGCAACATTCACTGGCTTAACATCGAAGTAATGGCAGGCCTTGTGAAAAGCCGGATGCGCAGAGGCTGGCAAAACAATTTCCCATCCGGACTGCTGCCCCCTGGTCCGCCGGGCCCACTCTCGAGCCGTTTTCACCGCCATGAGAATGCTCTCCGTCCCGCCCGACGTCATGCTTCCACTGATGTCTTCTCCTCCCTGAAACAAATGGGCCGACATGCGCACCACCTCCGACTCCATCCGTCGCAAACTTTGGAAAGCCGAGGGGTTCAAGGCATTGGACGAAAAATACTTCAGGTAGGCTTCTTGGACCAAAGACAAAATCTCATCGCCAGCAAAATAGACATAACTAAAGGACCGGCCAGCGCGCCATTTGATGTCGTTGGTTTTCATGTTTTCCAATTCCGATAGAATGGAATCTCTGCTCACACCCTCTGGGGGGATTTTGGCCTCGTTGCTTTTCATATTCCTCTTGGTTTAGAAGCACAAAGATGGCAATTTTTTGGCACTCAATTGATGCCATTCATCCAGTCTTTGATCCAAGGAGACAGCAACAAGGCGAGCAAACCGATGAACATCGACAGCAAGCCCAGTACGGCATAGACCGATACATAAGAATACAATTGCTGAAAGTCACTCACCATGGCGGAAAGACCAGCGGCCTCCATCCCAGTGACCAATTCTACCAACTGCCCCAGCATCCCTTCTGACAATGGATTGGCCACCCCCTCCCGGACTGTTGTCAACTGGGCAATCTTGCCAGCGAAGAAATGCCCAAAGAAATTGGAAGAAAACCACACCCCCATCATAAAGGCCACGTATTTGGCAGGCGACAACTCCGTCATCTTCGACAAACCAATGGGAGACAAGAACAATTCTCCGACTGTCAAAATGAAATAGCCCAGGATGAGGTAAAACATGGGGGTTTGCGCCAACTCGTCCATCTGACGGGCAGAGAAGCCAAAGCAGACAAACCCAAGGCCCAGCAAGATCAGTCCAATCCCGAATTTGACAGCTGAATTGGGGTTGATGTTCCGGCGCGACAAATGCGACCAAAGGGCTGAGAAGGGAATGGCCAGCAAGATGATGAAGGTACTGTTGATGCTATTGGTTTGGGCGGCATTCAGTCCGATGAGACGTACATTTCTATCGGCAAATAAGGTCAGCGAACTCCCTGCTTGTTCAAAGATGGCCCAAAACAAGGTGGCCAATACGGTGAAGTAGGCTACCACCAGCAGTCGTTCTTGCTCGACCCGATTGCAGGAGCGGTAAATCCACACCATGGCAAAGATCAGCAGGAAGGTCACCACCCACACCAGATAATGCTCAAACTCGTAAAAGTAGATCAGAGCTGCCACTGGTGGTACCGACAAGAAAGCCCCGATGGTCACCTGAGCACCTTTGTCCAGTCCCCACCAACGCTCCTGATAAGCAACAGGATCGGGGGCCAGTCCTTCCTGCCCAAAGACATTTTGCTGTGTCCCCCGAAAGAAAAATACCAAGCCAACCAACATTCCAATCCCCGCCAACACAAAGCCGTAATGCCAACCGTACAGCTCGGCCAACCAAGCACACAAGAGCGGCGCGACGGCCCCACCAATGTTGACCCCCATGTAAAAAATGGTAAAGCCAGCGTCCCGCCTCTCATCTCCGGCCTCGTACAAGCGCCCGACCATGGAGGAAATATTGGGCTTGAAAAATCCATTGCCTACGATGATGAAGGCCAAAGAAGTGTAAAAGAAAATGGGCGACTCGAAGGTGAGCAAAAAATGCCCCAATGCCATCAGAATGCCTCCCAGTATGATCCCTTTTCGGTACCCGATGATGCGATCGGCAATGAGGCCGCCAAAGGTGGGTGTGATGTAGACCAGGGACATGTAGGCGGCGTAAATGCCAAAGGACATGTCGTCGGTAAACAACAGTTGCTTGGTCATGTACAAGGTGAGCAAGGCGCGCATGCCGTAGAAGGAGAATCGCTCCCACAGCTCGGCAAAAAAGAGGTAAAACAATCCCCTGGGGTGGCCCCATGTTTGGGGAGTCGGTGCAGTTGACATAGGCTGGAAAGATGAAAGAGTGACGAAATAAAAACAATGGTGCTACTACTGGACAACAATGTAGTCGCACAGCTTTCGTCCTCTGACCGCTGTCGCAAAAAATCGCAAAAAATTGTTGGCTGTAAGGATGTGTAAGGCGGGTTACAATTGCTTACAAACCTCTCTATAGGCTTGATTCTCAGAGTTTTTCAAAAACTCTTTCAGCAATGCATCTTCAATCTTGATGTTTTCGGGCACCATGCGAAGGCGGTATTGTCCTTGCCCGAGAAAGGTAAACAAATCGCGCCGCTCCAGCTTTTGCTCCTCTTCCACTTGTAGGATGTCGTTGATGTTGTCGATGATTCGACTGAGGTATGATTGGTTTTTGATCTCTCCCCCGGCATGCACGCCGATGCTCTGCTCCTCCCCTTCGCCAAACTTTCGCCGGAGGGCAAACTTGAACAGGTTTTTGTACTGGGTCGTGCGGGCCTTGAAGTCGATCAATTGGTCGTGGACATCTTTGGAGGGAATGTTGAGTTTGACCAATGACCAGTCCAAAAATCGCAAGGACATCTCATTGGGCCGGGGGGCGTTGGCCAGTTGGATGACCCAGCTGGTGGCCAGCAAAAGGAAGATGGAAATCAGGGAAGTCTTGGCAATGATCTTGAGCAAGTTGTTGGCAAAGCCGTCGTCGAAACCCCGAAAAACTTCTGGCAATTGGGACACGAACATCAACAGGATGATCAAGACGGAGATGTACGCAACGATCCGCAAGCCCCGATGGACAAAGGTTCGGTAAAAGGACACCAACAGCAATCCCGACAAAAAGGCCGACAAGATCAGATCGGGAATGGCGCTGATCTTCATGCCATAAGCCTCATTGTCTTCTCCCAAAAATTGGGGAAAGGCCAAGGTCAAAATGGCCACTGCAATGATCATCCCTACGATCTTTTTGATGTTGGCGGGGTTGTGGTAAATGAAGGCGGGAGCGTGAGAAAAGTAGAAAAGCGCCAGGAGCAAGAACAGATTGTTGAGGGTGGAAAACAAATTGATGCCCAACTGAAAACTGATCCTCCCCTCTGCCTGCAACACACCACCGCCATAGGCCCAACAGCCGGACAACACCCAGACAAACATCGCCAAACTCAGGTACAACAATCCTTTGTCTACCCGCATCTGCGAGTCGTCCTCTTCCAAAATCTGACGAAAGCGGCGCCGAATGTTGTACCAAATGGCCAACAGCAAGACAGCCCCGGTCAGGGATATGAAGATGTGGGCTAGGTGGTGAAACCTGGCTACCTCCTGGATGTCACTTGGATTCATTGAGGAATTTCTGGTCCTGCCACAGCGGCTAATCGAACACAAGATAACAATTCCTCAAAATCCTGCACATCCGTCATCGGGTTCATGATGGTGGTCCGCAGGTAATGCCGTCCCCGAATCTTGGTCTCGACGATGTAAAAGCGCCCCTGCTCGATCAAGTGCTGACGAATCTGCGCATTGAGGGCATCCCACTGTTCCGCGGCCAAGTCGGAAGGCACATAGCGAAAACAGACAATGTTGGCATCTGGCTCGGGCAACAAACACTCAAAATCCTCCTGTGCTGCCAACAGGCGGGCAAATTGCCTTCCCGCATCGTACAATTTGCTCACAAAGGCATCAAATGCAGCGGCACCATGCAGTTTGTACAAGGCATAAAACCGCAGACTCATCATCAATTTGGTACATTCAAAGGTTCGCCGGGCCAGATTGTGCCACTCTCTTCCCTCTGCCTTGGACCACAAGTATTGGGCTTTTTGGCTGAAGGTGGCATGGGAATGTGCTCCGTTTTTGAACAGCAATGCCGTGGCCACCGATGGGGTCATCATCATCTTGTGGCAATCAATGACAATGGAATCTGCCTGTTCCAGCCCCTTGAGCAGATGTCGGTAGCGAGCAGAAAAGATGGCCGCTCCACCATGGGCACCATCCACGTGAAACCACAACCCGTGCGCTTGGCAAAAGGCCGCCATCTCCTCCAGGCGATCGTAGGTACCCGTAGCCGTAGAAGGAGCACTGCCCACCACTGCCACAACGGTTTTGCCCTTGGCAACAGCCTCCCGATGGTATTTTTCCAAAAGATCCGTTCGCATTCGGAAGTTCTCGTCCACCGGTACTTTCACAATGCCCTCTTCTCCCCAGCCCATGATGCGCACCGCCCGGTCGACACAGTAATGCGCCTCCTCTGATACGAGCAAACAAAACTGCTCTCGACTTCCCTCTTTCCAGGGATCCAACTGTGATTGGTGCTGGCGGGCGCAGAGCAAGGCCGTCAGGTTGGCCAGCGTTCCGCCGGAGGTGAGCACCCCATCTGCAGCTTCTGGATAGCCAATGCTTTGGTTTAGGATGTTGACCACCACCTTTTCGATGGCAGTCCCGGCCTGCCCCATTTCGTAGACGCCCATCCCATTGTTGAGCAGGCCGTCCAACAGAGAAGTCAGGGCAGCCATGGGAGCGGCCACTGAGATTTGGTGCCCCATGTAGCGGGGATGGTGCAGGTGAATGCTTTTGTCCAGGATGTCGCGAAACAATTGCTCGGGATGCTGTGGATCGGCCTGGTAATCGGTCCAGTATTGCAAAGCGTCTTGGGGTTCTTCCCATCGAATGACAGCTTCGTCAGGCCGCTTTTGGACGTGTTGGAGGTGGTCGGCCAATAGATCTACCAATGCGTGACCAGCCTTGCGAAAGGCTTCCGGGTCGTATACTTTTTGTAGCAGGTTCTTATCCATAGTGAGGTAAAAAAACACTCATTGCTCTGCTCGGTAGGCTTCCAGGCGCACCTTCATGGCCGCTGCTTTTTCGATGGCTTCTTTTGAGATTTCGGAGGCCATCTGAAAGCTTCCGTACAAGCTGTTGAGTATGTTTCGAAGATTTTTTTTGTCCATAAAAGAATAGTCGCCTCTGAAGATGGCGTCGTAATCCATTTCATAAACCGCGAAGTCCCCAAAGTAGTTCTCGTGGATGGTTCGTTGCCGATCATAGTCTTGCTCCACCAGGAGGTGATAAGAGTAATGACCCTCCAATTCTTTTTGCAACTGGATGTCGTTCAGGGTGTGAAAGTGTCCCGAGTTGACCAGTGTTTTGTAGGTGATGTCGTTGGGCTGGAAGTGAACCATCTTGGTGTACTCAAAGATTTTTCGCCAGATGGAGTCGCGTCCATCCTTCTTACCATAGAGGTAGGGGCGCAGGCCATTGATCCCTTGGATGTTTGCCTCAAAAGTGGCGATGTTTTCCTCCAGATGACTCTGCTCTGCTTCCAGATCGGTGATGAGTCCATCCAAATAAATGAGGCGCATTTTTCGCTCCTTGGCACCCATTGCCCAATTGTTGAGGGCAAAGGCGATGGTGATGCCGATGATGACAATGATGATTTCTCCAATGGCGTAGCGCCAGTTGATTTTTTGCAGCATGGGGGTCGTTTTTCTCAAGAAAAATGCTGTTCCAGGATTTGGGTCAGCTCTTTCTTATCGGTAGAGATGTACTCTTCTGTTTTTTCGATCTCGTAGCGCAGGATGGATAGGATGCGGGTGATTTTGTCTTTGTACAACAGGATGAGTCCAATGCTGTTGGTGATGCGCGATTTGACCACCCAATCCGTGATCAGATTGTCGATCAATTGGTCCAAGAACAATTGCATCTCCTGAACTTGTCTCAGGTAGTTCATCTCGTAATGGTCCGACAGGTCGTACAATTCTTTTTCAAAGCGGACCAATTGGCGATGGGTTTTGTAGATGTCGTTTTTGATCTTCCGCACCGATTGGTTGCGCACTTCGTAGGTATACTTGTAACGGGTTCGGCCCCAGGACTCAATTCTCTCCAGGTCCATGATCGTTTGTCCAAAGTATTCAATTACCTTTTCCCCTCGCCGAATGGCTTCCTGAATTTCCTTTCGCTTGGCTTGGTTGTTGGCCATTCGGGTTTCGTAAAACAAGATGTCCTTGCTGAGCGGATGTCCTTCCAGCTTGAGTTGCTTGATCTTTTGGGCGAGCAGTTCATCCAGTCGGTGCTCCGATTGAAATTTGCTGCTGTAATTGGCCAGCAGGCGTTCTTTTTGCTGTCGCAAGCCAGCCATGCTGCTCAGGATTCCCTTTCGTTTGAGGACAAAATAGAGCAATTCCTGTTTTTCCAATTCGAGGGCCTCCTCCTTTTTGCCAAGCAATTTCTGAAAGAGCGAATACAAGTTCAGGCGACTGAGTCGATCCACATCCTCCATCTCCTCTTCAATGCTTCGTTCAATGTCGGCCAATTCGGCTTCGTTGTCCAACAGCATGCGGTCGATGTTTTTCAGATAGGTTTCTGTTTTTCGCTTGGCCTGCACCTCCTGAAACACTCGCTTGAGTTCCTTGTCTAGTACTTGTATCTTCAAGAGCTCATCGTTTTTGGGTCAAATCCTGGTCAAATATTTCTTCCAGCATCTCGTAGAGTTCCGGATGTTTCTTTTTGAGCAAAAAGGGCCGTTCGAAAAAGTATTCACTCAACACGGCAAAAAACTCTTCTCGCCCGGTGCTTGCATAGGGATGGATGTCGCTCTTCCGGCTGGCAATGACTTCCAACTTCCGCTCGATCATGTCCATCCAAGGGATGACGTACTGGCGCTCCAGCAAGGCTCTTGGAATCCCATCTACCGAACCGTCGGACTTGTCGATCAGGTGAACAAACTCGTGTATGGCGGTATTGCGCTTGTCGGTTTCGTTTTGAAATCCCTGCCGGAGGGCCGTCTTGGAGAGCACCATTTTGCCATCCATGAAACCCGTGCCCACCATGCCGAGTATGGGCCGATCCTTGCCAGTGGTGTCAAACGACATGTTGAAGCTGCTCGGATACAAGAGGATTTCGTCCAAATTTTTGTACTTCCACTCGGGAAAACCAAAGATGGGAATCACAGCACTGGCACCGATCAAGAGTTTGTCCAAGTCTTCCACCTCCGTTTCCACCCCCGTAATGGTGCAATTGGCGAGGAATTCCATCAACTTTCGCTCAAACAAAAGCTTTTGCGCTGCTGTCAGGCGAGCGTAGTATTTGACATGCTTGCCGAGAACGGGCCGCCAGGCATCCGGAAAGCTGGCTCCAGGCAAGAAGGTGCGTTGCTGCCGTCGGTACCAGTACCAAGCAGCTGCAGCCAATAGTGGGATGAGCCAATAAATTGTCATGGCAGCAGAGGTTCTTTATCGGATGGACAGATGGGATTGGGCAGGCCCAAAAATGCTTGTTCAGGAAACAGCCCTCCTGGAAAATTGATCTTCATAGCGATAATATCGGATGTCTGTCAAACAAATCACAATCATGGAGATAAGAATAATACTTGGCAAAGACAAATTCATGAGGGCATTCCACGTAAATGATTCCCAACTGGTGCGGCCAACAAAGAGAAAGATGATGATGCCGTAAGAGACCGTAGAAAACAGTCGGTATCGCTGGGGAGCACGGGCCAGCGGCGCGCGTCTGATTTCCATGCCCGCCTGCCGAAGGTTGTAAAATGCCGTGAACAGAAGGAAACCCGACGGGATCGACAAGCCCAGAAAATAGAAGAAAATCTGCATGCCGCCATAGCCGGGTGGAATGTCAACATTGTCAATCCATCGGTAGCCGAGATAGAGCATGACAAAGATGCGGATCATTCCCACATAGCGCAGGTACTCCTCCAAAGGGGGAATCCGGTCCAGCTCATCTTCGTCTAAAATCGATCGATTGGCCATACATGTGGTTTTGTATCAGGGATACAACGCAAAACGGAGAAGGCAAATTGGCTTTCTCTCGGCAGTATTCTTCTCAGTGCAGAAAAGATGCCACCTTACTCCACCTGCACGGCCAGAATGCCAAAGCTGTTGACGAGGTCGCGGCGGGTACTCAAGAGCTGGTTGCTGTCGAACAATTCGAAATTGCTCAAGCCACTGTTGCTGAAATTGAACCGATACCTACCGGGACATTCCAAGCCGTCCACCGGGAAGGTAGCTGTCGCACTTTCGGAAGGATTGCCATCCTGCCAGTAAAAGTAGAAGGTGCCCTTTCGCTTGGGAACCAAATAGAATCGAAGGGAGTAGGTGTTGCCCTCTTGCTCTGGCTCAAATAGATGGACTTCTTCTTCGTTGAGGGAACTGCCTGCCGGAATCGCCCGACGCTCTCCCATTTGCAATATCAATTTGAAGTCCTCCTTGGCAGAAGGATACTGGTCCAAATCTCCTTTGTCGTGATTGTAGTCCTTGAGGGCAAGGGCCGGGCGCACGTTCAAGTTCTCGATGTTGACGGGCTGGCCCGACAGGCCATCGACCAATTCGGCTGCATAGCGCATCTCGATCTCGATGCTGTCGGACAAGGAGATGGTCCCGCTCCGAAGGTCATTGCTCACGGCCAATTCAAAGGCATAGGCCAAATTGGAATCGCAATTTTTTTCATTTTTGGAGCCGCAGGAAGTCCAGCACAGCAGACTTGTCAGTGCCAGCAACAGCCCCATACATTTTTGTTTGTTCATATAGCTTCCGTTTGTCCCCATAAGATACAGCTTTTGGCTTGAATTGAGGGAGATTCGTTGCTCTTTCCTCTCCAACTGCTCAGAAGTACATGGAGAGGGCCCAGTAGAGGAAGAAGACCGATTTGGGTAGGAAATCGAATAGGTAGGGCGCGCGGGTGTCGTTGCGCATCATGGCGGAGCCAATGTACAGGCACGAAAGGCCGTTGAGCAAAATGGCGAAGATGCCAGCATAGGACGCCAAATTCCAGCTTTCAAATTTGAACAAAACAAAGCTCATGCAAGCCATCCACCCCATCACAAAGATGTAAAGCAGCCCCCTGGATTGTCGCTCTTCCTGGTAAAACTTCTCGTTGAGGGGCAAAAGGGCATACTGCAGCAGGATTCCCACAATGGAAAATAGCAAAATGGCACTTCCCCCCGCCCAGCTGCTGATCCGAAACTGGACCCCAACCAAATAGCCAAGCCAGGACAGCAGCCCCAATATGGCCAGTCCCAAGGCAATCCAGGGATTGACATTGCGCCAAAAGCGAAGAAAGGGAAAGATAATTTGACTCACCACAAAGACCAAAAGAACCAGTAGGCGGCCCAAAAATCGCAGCTCCCCACTCAATAGCTGCATCCCGATCTGGACAAATACCAAGACCAGCAACAAGACCATTTCTACCAAAGCGAGCTTCGACAAGACGTGTTTGCTCGGTTTTTCCTCGTAATCAAGTATGTCATCTTGCAAAACACATCATTTTTTGGATACCAATGCTTCTCATTCTTGTTCTTCTTTTTTCCATTTTTGCCGCATGCCTTCTGCCACAGAAAAGACCACCAAGCCAACCCAAAAAAACAAATCTACTTGCTTGGCTCCTTCGTCTCCTACTTGGGCAAAGATGCCGTAGATCATGGAAGAGGCAGATAGCAAAAAGAGGAGATTGACCAGCCATTTTTTGTGCTGCGGTTTCATTGTCTAGCGGTTGGGATGAGAAAAATTACACGGTAGGATGTGGCTTACAGCTCGTTGAGGGCTTCCTGAGACCGATGCATCCACTTGCGGTATGGCCGGAGCAGTTGTCGCGGCAAGTCCTGCCCCTCCTGAAGTACCCGTCGGAATGCCTCTGCAGCTCGTTGCAAGTCGCCTTCCTCCCGACTCATCACGCCCAGAAAATAACAAGCCTCCAAGCTTTGGAAGTGATCGAATGTTTTTTGAAATTCTTCTTTGGCCGCCTGCAAAAGTCCGGCTTTTTTTAGGGAATGGGCAAAGATGAGTTGGCTGGCTTCTTGGGGAAAGCGACCCTTGAATTCCTTTACCTGCTCTCCAATCTCTATGGCTTTTTCATACTCATCGGCATAAAAATAGGCCTTCATCAATTTCTGCAAGAGTACCGGATCGTCAGCAAACATGCCATACAAACATTTTCGGTATTGCATGATGGCCTTCTCATACTGTCCCGCCTCTTGGTAGGCATCGGCCAGGCGCTCTCGGTTGGCATGGGTCTCACTGAGGCGAAGATTGGCTTCCAACGAACGGATTTTGTGGCCCGGATCAAATGCATTGACAGCCGTTTCCACCACCTCGCCTTTGCGTCCCAATTCGGGGATGATCTCCAAGATGAAATAGGCCAAGGCCCCCACCAATGGCAAAAAGATCAGGATGTAAACCCACATCCGGTCTCTGCTGTTTCGAATGGCATGTACGAGGCAGAATACCTGTAGTGCGATGAGTAAAAAGTAAAAAGGCATAGCTTTCGTTGCTGCTTTGGAATCGCTCTGAGAGCTTGTTCAGGAGTCGATCCCTAAGATACAGGAAAAAATGGCAAGTTGAAAGCAGCTGTCCGACCCAAGGACAACTATTGCAAGTCCTCCTCTTCTCCGATGAGCTTGCCCATCAAGCGCAGCTTGCTGCCGGGAGCGATTGTATACAGATAGCGAACCTCTTCGGCTTTGTAGTTGTCGACAATGATGCGCGATGGACCAAATTCTGGCTTCTTTTGATAAGCGGCAAAGCCCTGGTTACAATCTCGCAGGGAAATGTCTCGAATCCGCAAGGTCGACAAGTCCTTGGATGCCACCCCAATCACAGCCCCCTCGATGGAGGCATAGCCGATTTCCACCTGCGAGTTTTCGCCCACACTGACGGCCTTGTCGCCACATCCCCGGAAAGAACACTGCTGCAGATCGATTTGACTGCCGGATGCATCTACCCCATCATTGCCTGTATCTTCAAAGTAGGAAGAGCGAATCGTACCCTGGCAAAAATCCAGGTCGAAGCCATCGGCGAAGGTGTTGTAAATCTTGCTCTTTTCAAAAAGTACTTTGGAGCGAATGACATTGAGGCCATCTTCACAGACGTTGTCCCGAAAGATGCTGTTGGAGATGTCTACATCGCTTTCGTAAAAGGTCACGGCCCCAGTCAGCTTCCAGCCATCGATGTCCAAGGTATTGAAGCCCTCAAAGACGGCGTGGCGGACGGTTGATTTTTCTGGACTCTGCAAGACGGTGAAGCCACGAGCCTTGTGGTCGAGCGAGCGAAAAACGACGGGTTCTTCCTCCGTTCCATTGATCTCTACGGCTCCCCTGGAAATGAAAAAACTGGCGCCCATAAAGTCCAATTGCACCCCAGGATCAAAGACGACCTTGTAGCCAGACGGAATGACGATGCGGCTTTTTACAGTGTGTTTTCCCTTGCGGAAACGCACCAGCTTGCCCGGAATTTCCACTTCGTACATGGCATTGCTCTTCAATCCCCGGCGCTCAAACAAATACTGGAAAGGCGTTTTGTCGGTGGACAGGCGCCAAGTCGGTACTTGGGCAGAAAAGACCGAATCGATGCCCGGCAGGCGGTACAGCACCCGGTGGGTGTCTTCGGGCAGTTCCAAGAGTTTGTAGAGGGTATCCCGGCTGTTTGGAGCGGGCAACAGCATGAGTGGTTCTTGCAAAATTTCCTCATCGTCTTCCCGGTCTCCACTGGCATAGCCCATGATCCAAAGTGGCATCAGGTGCAAGTTGCGCAGTTTAAGAAGCTTGCCCTTGTCTGTATTTTCCAACCATTCCACCTTCACGGAATACTCTTGGTACGGCATGATGGCTGCTTTGACCAACTTGCTTCGCTCCAAGATTTCGATGACGCTCATGTTGAATTTGGGATATTCCTTTTGCAAAAAGAGCAATCGCTGCTTCAGCCCCGGTCTGATTTCTTGCACAAATTCCTCCAGGTATTCCTCAGACGACAAGCGGAGGAGTTCTTCTACATAGGCTTCCATGAAGGCTTCGTCGAGAAAGAGCAAGCGGGAGGGATCGGCGTAGACGGGTGTGTGGTCCAGCTTGGGCATCTTGCCCAGGATCAGAGGCTTGCGGGGCTTGTCGTTGAAATTGTCGTACCCGATTGGTTCCAGTTTTGAAATGACGGGATTGTAGTAGTAGCGGATGTTGTGCCACACCAATCCGTGCCAGGCGCCCATCATGTCGGAGATGGCAAAGAAGCGGGCCAATCTTTTGAGGTCAAAGATCTCACTGGCTGGTGCTTCTCCTTGCTGCATCTGATACATCAGGGTTTGGGCGATCTCAAACTGCTTGCTCAGGTTTTCGCTGCCAGCAGTTTTGCCCTCTTTGAAGGCCTTGATTTCGGCTTGCTTTGGGTAGGAACTCGGATGGACAAAGTCTTTCTTGAAGTAGCCAATCGCTTGGATGGCGCGGGCACGGTATTTCCAAAGGGCATCTTCCGAGAAGCGAACGATGGGGCCTTCCCGCCGTTTGCGCGACTCCACCAATTGCTTTTCAAAATGTTCTTCGTAGGCATAAATCCCCAAGGACTTTCCGTTGAACGTCAGTTCGGCAAAGTCGTAGGTGGTCGTCAGCACATCTTCTCGCTCAAAGAGTTTGTGGATCATCCACTCCCACAAAAAATAGCGGGCCGAGGGATTGTGGAGAGAAAAGGTTTTGAGGCCGTCCCAAGCGTAGGCGCCTTTGACCTTGACGCGGAAGGACCATTTGTCGCCTCGGAGGTGGTCCAACCAATCTCCCTTGAGTCTCGTTTTGATGGGCAATTCTTCCCCGCCAACCAGCAGTTTTCCTTTCGCCCAACTGTCCTCATCCGACAGCAACACCCCATCCCGAAAGGCTTGTTTCCTTTTGTCATCCAGCTTGGCGTATTGCTTAGCGCTCAGCTTGATCTCCAGGCGTGGGGCCTGGAATGCTTGTGGCTCTTTTTCTTCCACTTTGTCATCCTTGGACAACAGCTTGATCTCAAAATCGTCGAAGTATGCGTCTGCATGTCCTTCAGTGGAAATGAAAATTTGCAGTTCCTCCCAATCGAGGGCATCCGGCAGGCTGAAGTCCAAGACGAGCTTGCGCCAACCTCCTTTTTCCTGATCCGTCAATTTGTTGCTTCGGACGTGAAAGTTTTCCGCATCCTCTACCGAAGAGGCCACCAGGTAGACATTGTTTTTCATCACCGATGCCTTGACCCACACAGAGGCAAGATACCGCTGCCCAGGTACAGCTGCCATTTTGTGGCCCACTCCGTATTGCACATTGCCCGATGCGAGCTTGGAGCTGTACTTGCCGCTGCGCGACACCTCCTTGGTGCGGGTGCGGGCATGGTCGAAGAAAGTTCCACCGGAGATGATGTGCGAACGCCAGGCCCGCTCCATGTCACAGCGAATGACTTTTCCCTCGCTTCCATCCTTTGTCAACCAGACCAGATAATAAGGGTAGATCACAAAGCTGCCAAACAAAATGATGCCGACCAATGCCCCCAGTGGGATCAAAGAGGTCAAAACTTTTTGTCGCTGTCCGCTAACTTGAGTAATCAGCATACTATTGATGAGGATTTTTTAGTTCATAATGCTTCCAGTCCTGTGCGTCTTCGACAAAGTCGAAGCAGTAGCGCATGCCCAGTTTTTGGAGTACTCGCAAGGAGGCCGCGTTTTCGCTTTGCGCACGCCCAACAATGCAAGCCATTTTTTGCTCTTTGAAGCCATAATCGAGACAGGCCCGGGCGGCTTCTGTGGCCAGGCCTCTGCCCCAATATTGGCGCAGCAGTCGAAATCCGATGTCCACTTCTTTTTTGTCAGCATGATGCTTCAGACCGCAAAAGCCCAAGTAGGTCCCTGTTTGCTTGTCCAGTACCGTCCAGCGACCATATCCATGTCGTTGGTAGTGGTCATAGGCTTGGATGAACCGACCAGCTTCCTCGACAGATTCGAAGGGCAGGTCTCCCGTGTAACGCATGACTTCTTCATCAGCATTGAGAGCATAGAAGCCTTGTGCATCTGAGGGTACAAAAACCCTTAGGTACAGCCTATCCGTTTCCAGTCGGAAATTACCGATGTCTTTCATTACTTGTCCGATGTCTAGTGGGCAGTTATTCTTGGCCGACGATCAATTTCTTTTCGAGTTGCAGCCGACTGCCTTTTCGTATGTTGTATAGTCGTTTTACATTTTTTCTCGTGTAGGACTGAACGATGATTTGCGCCCCTCCGTATTCTGGCTTTTTGCGATAGGCTGCAAAACCTTGTTGGCAATCCTCCAGATGTACTTGGCGCACGCTCAAGACCGACAAGTCTTTTGAGGCCATTCCAATCTTGGCCCCTTTGATGGTGATGTCAAAAATCGTCGCATCGCTTTCTTCTCCGATGCTGACCCCTTTGTCGCCGCAGTTTTCCGCCAGGCTGTTGTCGATCAAAATGACACTTCCCGATACGTCGAGGCCGTCATTTCCGGTGTTGACAAAGCTGGAATGCCCGATGTATCCCTTGCAAAAGTCGGCATCCAGGCCATCGCTCAGGGTGTTGCTGATGCGGGAATTGTTCAGGCTGAATTCAGAGCGAATGAGGTTCAGGCCATCTTCACAGGGATTGTTTTTGAATACGCTGTGGTTGATGCTGACATCTGATTCGTAAAAGGTGACAGCTCCTGTGAGTTCCCATTCCTTGTATTGCAGGCGATCCAGATGGTCAAAGATGGCATAATTGATCTTGGACTCCGTTGCTGCTTGTATAACGCTTAAACCCATTCCTTTGTGGTCGCTGCTGCGCAAAATTACAACTTCTTCTTCAGTTCCGTACATAAAAACAGGGGAACGTGAGACAATCATGCCTCCTTTTCGGATGTCGATTTCACAACCTGCCTCAAAGATGACCCGTTGGCCTTTGGGAATGCAAATGGGCTCCGACAGGATGTGTTTGCCCTTGGGAAAGAAGACCTGGCCCGCACTGCGGCGGTAAATCGGATGGGTTGACTGCAAGGGGTATTGATCAAAGATTTCTTGTGCAGCCAACTCACCAAGTGGCGCTTTCCAAGGGGAGATGGCGGTACGGAAGACTGTGTCCAGCCCCAAGGGGCGATAAAACAAATAGCGGGCAGAAGGGCGTACACGAAGTTCTCCAAACTGCAAGAACTCTTGTTGGTGAAAGGCTCTCCAAGACATAGCAGGCGTGAAGGTATCCAACAGAATCTGATTGCGCCGATTTTGCTCGATCAGGCTTTTGAAAAGACGTGGGTGGAATCCTTCCAATAAGACAGGGACTTCCAAACTATCACTCATCCGATCCTGACGACTGCCGACCCCGACCACCTCCAAGGGCAATCCGTGGGTATTGGCCAGGCGAAGTTCCTTGATGGTTCCATCCTGTTGCTGGGTGTAGGCCCGCAGACTCAGCTCATCGAAAGGAAGCAGCAGGGAATGGACGCGTTGGGTATTGCGAAAAAAGTCGCGTCGGTCGAAGGCATACTCCTCAAATTCTTCTTGCAACAACAACTCCCTGGCACGCAATTCCGATTCGATGCTTGCCATGAATTCTTTGACGTATTCATAGGAGCTGTATCGGTAGAGATATTGAATGTATTTGGCCGTGAAGTCTTTGTCTTGAAAGAGCTTGTTGTCCAATCGTTCTTCCTGAATCTTTCTGGGATTGAGTGCTCCTTGACCAAGGATGGTGGTGCGAATGGGCACATGGGAACCAAAGCCGTCGTATCCGATGGGCTCCAGCAGTTGAGTCACGGGATTGAAGTAAAAGCGTTGGTTGTGCCAGGCCAGGCCGTGATAGGCTCCCATCAAGTCGCACAAGGCATAAAAACGAGCCAATAGATCGAGATCAAACAATTCTGCCGTCGTCTTTAAACCATAGCGGTATTGCTGAAGTGCTTTTTGAGCTGCTTCAAATGCTTCCGCCAAGCGGGGGTTGGCCAGGGTTTGCTTTTCGTTGAAGGGGCGAATGTCTGCATTTTCCATCTCCACCACCGTCTGGTTCAACTCGTGATCCACCGCATCAAATTGTCGCATGCTGCGCTTCAGTCCAGCCCAAAAACCCTCTTCGGTAAACTTGACAATCGGACCTTCCCTTCGGTGCTTGTACTCCAACAGGACCTTGTCGAAGTGTTCTTCGATGGCATAGACACCCAGATGGTCTTCATTGAGTGCCAGTTGAACAAAGTCATATCGAGTGGTCAGCACATCTTCTTTTTCGAACAGGCGATGCAGAATCCACTCCATCAGATGAGCGCGGGCCTTTGGGCTGTGCAGGGAAAACAGTCGCAGGCGATTCCAGCTCTGGCCGCCCTTCATCTTGACCCGAAAAGACCACTTTTTCCCCATCAAATGATCCAGCCAGTCCCCCTTGAGGCGGACAGATACGGGCTGGGCTTCTTCTTGCCGCTCAGACGACAGCTTCCCTTTGACCCAATCACCATCGGCCCTTTCGAGTATGCCTTCCCTGAGCGCTTCCTGTCGTTTGGTCGCCAGCTTTTGCATGGCCTTTTCTCCCAACTGGAGTTGCAAGACTTCGAGGGGTTGCTGAAGACTATCTTTGAGATTGCCCACTTTTTCAATCTGCAAATCGTCGAAATACACAGGCGATTTTCCATCAGTGTAGACATAGACCTTGAGGTTGTCCACTGCTTTGAGCAAAGGCAATTGAAAATAGAGCTGGAGCTTTTCCCAGCCTTTGTCCTCTTTTGAGCCCAGATTGGCGGTCAGGTAAAATTTGCCTTCTCCTTCAGCAGATGCCACCAGATAACTCCCTCGCCGCTCATCCAGTCGATGGCGCCACACACTTGCCCGAAAGCGATCTCCCGGCTGGTAGCCTTGTAGCTGATGACTGAAGCCAAACTGAAGCCCGACTCCACTGTCTACTTTACAGCTGAACTGCCCGGAATGCGCTTGCTCTGCTGTCTGTTTTTCCCCGGCTGAAAATTGAAAAGGGCCATTGACAAAGACTGTTCCGTCCCTTTGTTCTGCATCGCAAAATACTTGCTCGGAGCGAGGTGGGGCAATGTTTGATGCAGAAGTAGCTGAGCGATGAGACCACCACAGCAGCAGGCAACAGACCAACAAAAAGAGGCCTGCCAGCCATTTGGGTCCGGCAAGAGCCGCTCGCCGTCCTTCCGCATCAGAAATTATCATACAATCAGATCGGGTTGATCGACAATGGACAGACGGGTAGACTTAGACAAATTGGTGATGGCGTCTTTGGCTTTGCTCAGCTGATCGACCGACTCGGTGGTACAGACAAAGGACAAATCCATGCCCTGGTCCAGGGTATCCATCCGCTTGAGTTCCACGTAGGGAAAGTGGTCTACCAGGAGACTGGTCACCATCTTGAGATCTTCCACATCTGTGTTGATGTTCACAAATATCTTGTCCTCCTTTTTTAGAACGACTTTGCCAGTGACAATCTTGTTGAGATACAAGATCACCATGATCAACAAGAAGGCGACGATGGCCAAGATGGGTTGGTTGGCACCACCTGCCAGTCCCAAGCCAATGGCGATGAACAAATAGGTCAGCTCCTCGGGATCTTTGATGGCTGCCCGAAAGCGAACGATGGACAGGGCACCGACCAATCCCAAAGACAGAGCGATGGAAGATTTGACGATCATGATGATCAGGAGAGTCCCCAGCGCGAGGGGCATGAAATTGCTGGCAAATTTGGCCCGGTTGGAAATGGCATTTCCGTAGCGGATGTAAAAAATGCGGAGCAAGGATACCAGAAGGGCCACGATGAGCATGTTGAACAAAAACTCATCGAAGGGGACATTATTGGTAAATTCCTCAATGTACTTTTCCTGGATTTTTTGAAGAATGTTCATTCTAACTTTTGTGCGTTTGGTTAAATCAGGCACAAAAATACCAATTTATCTGTATCCTAAAAGTCGAAGGTGGGGCAAAAGAAAAGGGTATTTCACATGGAAATACCCTACAGAAACTATAAACAAACAAAAAACCGCCTACCTAAGCGGTAAGCTTAGTTTTTCAATATCTTGCTTGCTGTAATTGGAACACTAGGTCTTTGTAAAGTGTTTAACGAAACTAAGTGTTTTTTTAAACAATATCACAAAATAAGATAGTTTTTATGAAGGTTCAAGGTTTTTTGGTGGTTTTTGTTGGACTTTTGGGGCTGTTTGCTTGCACAGAAAAGACTTTGTCCAACAATAAACACTACCTGTTCATCGGTCATGCCTACCAATGGGGAGCCCCCGCAGGTGACAAAGTAGATCGCAGATTGGAGCAATTGCCACTAGATGACTACGACCAAATCTGGCTAGGAGGCGATCTTTGCAATCGCAGCAGTCGCTCCCCTTCTACCCTCTCCTACCTGGATTCCCTTTTCCACATCAGCCATTCCAGCACCCATTGGGCATTGGGCAATCACGATCTGATCGAAGGCAAGGCCGAATACATCCGCCAGGCCACCGGGCGCCCCACCTTTTACACAGACAGCTTTGACGGAATCTGCCTTTTTGTACTCAACACCAATTTCAATCACCCACAGCTCTCTCGCGATGGAGATGATTGCCCTGAGCAAAACGAACAGTATCGCTTGCTGTCGAGCGTATTGGACAGCATACAACATTCCTCTCACCTCATTTTGTTGCACCACCACAATCTACTGACCGATTCGATTGCCCGCCATGAAGTGAACATGAATCTGACCTGCAATTTTTACCGGGATGCCCTGCCGTTCAGCTGCGATACCGCCGGCTCTTTCCAACAGCTGATCTATCCACAATTGGCAAAAGTACAGCAAAGAGGGGTACAAGTCATACTCATTGGAGGTGATTTTGGTCAACGCCACAAGGGATTTCAGTACCAAACCGCGGAAGGCATCTGGTTTTTGGGCTCCGGCATCAACAACTCGATGGGGCGAAAGTACATCCCCGCCTATGTCACCAACCTGAACAGGGACAGCCTCCTGCGATTCCAGCACAGCCCTGCCGAGAGACGTTTGACTTGGGAGTTTTTTCCACTCGAACGCTATGTTCATTAGAAAAATGAGCAGAAACATTCACGATTCTTAACACTTTGTCGAAAAAACGCCTTTGAATTTAATATCGTTCTAACATCCACTTAAGGCTTATTAACTTCCTGCAGATCGTCTTCTGGTTGTATCGGGCTTGGCCCTACTGTTTTGTTCACACCAAAAAGATTGATCATGAAAACCACCCTCTCATATATTGGCCTTTGCATGGCCCTCTTGGCAGCACAGACCTCTTTTGCCCAATTTTCGCTGGGTGCCCGCGGCGGTGTCCATTTCTCCACGATTGACCTGCCCGTATTGGATCAGCTGGATTTGATCAACTTCAAACCAGCCCTCAATACCAGCATTGCGTTGGTTGGAGAGTACAAAGTGACGCCAAACTTTTCCATCCAACCGGAATTGGCCTATACCAGAAAGGGCTTTGTCATCAAGGAGAGCTTCAAAATTGGAGGGGAAAATATTCCCTTGCCCATCGGCATCCGGAGCGACTTTCGACTCAACTATGTGGAAATGCCTCTTCTATTCAAGTATACTTTTGGAGAGCGCAAGGTGCGCGCCTATGTGACGGCAGGGCCCAGCATGGGATATGCCACCAGTGGTCGGTTCAAAACCAGGGCCAGCATATTGGTCGACATCCCCATCAATAATACCAAGTTTGATTTGGACAATCTGGACTTCAACCGCTGGGAGGTATCGGGCACTGTGGGTGCTGGGATGAGCATTGCAGCTGGGAAGGGAGAGTTGTTTATGGATGCCCGCTATACCCATGGCTTCACAGACGTCAACCAACTACCCTTGGTCGATTTGAATGCACAGAATCGAGGGGTTGGGGTCAATCTAGGGTACCTGATCCCCATTGGCGGGGGTGGTGATGTTTATCCGTAGATTACAGGAAAATTATAGGTTTTTGTATTGTATATAGCAGCGTGGCGGGGGCATCGAAACCTTTGGATCGGCCTCTTGTCCGCTGGATAGTTGTGGAGTTGATGTGTACTTGTTTGGCATTTCTGAGAATCTGTACATACCAACTTGTGATTGAGAATCCGGACAGCAATGACTTTCCGGATTCTTTTTTTGTGGAGAACGGGAATTGGCTCAATTGTCAGAAAAGGGAAGTTCTGGCTCCGTTTCCTCCTTGCGGCGGTTGCGATACCAAACAAAGCCAATGGTGCCGATGATGAGGTAGGGAGCGGCCAACATGTAGAGAATGCCTCGGTTCAAGCCCTTTCCTGCCGACCCACCAGCTGCCAGGTTTTTCTCTGCAGAAATCCGGCACATGGGGCATTGTGCAGAGGCCGTCGTCGGTGCTGCCATTTGCAAGGCAAAAAGGAGACAAAAGATGCTGATGTATCGAAAGAATGACTTTTTCATATGAACAGATTTATACCGATCAATGTCTACTACAAAGGTACACATCAAAGGGTTTGTAATCAAGTTTTACTACCCATAACAAGGGCGCAACATCAAGTAACAAATCGGACCTGTAAAGGCCACGTACAACCACAATGGATAGACCCATCTGGCCATTTTTTTGTGCCGGTCGTACTGACCTGTATAGGCTCGAATGAAGGTGAAGAAAATGAAGGGCAATATCCCACCTGCCAGCACAATGTGTGAGATGAGCAGGATGAAATAGACTGTCCGAATGCCTCCTTCAAAGCAATACTTGGTCTCCTCGGTGGTAAAGTGATACACCACGTAGGACAGCAGGAAGAGAGCCGACAGCCCCAGAGCGGCGTAGATGGAGCGGCGGTGCGCTTCGACATTCTTTTTCTTGATGAAATAGAGTGCAAACATCAATGCAACTGCTGTCAGGGCATTCACAGTGGCGTGAAAAGGTGGCAAAAAGCTGAAGTCGATGTCCGTCGGAATTTTGTATCGACGCATCATTCCCACCAATAGCAACACCACAACAGACAGGCCGATGGCGGCGTAATTGAGTTTGCGGGCCAGTGCCTTGTTTTGGGGCCCATCGATGATTGGACGTTCCATTCGTTATAAGTTTTCCTGGTTCGTTGCCCTGCGCGAACTTTTTTTGTCTTTTCGCGGCATGGTCAATGCAATGTGTTCGATCAGGCGCTTTTGAGAGGCGATGTCATTGTAGGTGTAGTAGTTTCGCACCCCTCCCTTTGTATCTGTGATGACCAAGTAAGGATATTCTCCCACCTTGCTGGATGCTGGGACAAAAGAAAAGTTGCCTTCCTCATCTCGGCCTTTGTCCATGTCCGGGACTCGATAGCCCTTTTGCAGAAGACTTTGCATGCTTTCGCTGTCGGCAGAGGTGAGCAAACGAATTTGGCGCGCATCCAGCAGCTGGTGTTGGTTGGCCAGTTGTTGCAAGTCGGAAGAAGAGCTGTTGGCATTCAAATCGTGCAACAAAAATAGGATGCCTTTGCGGTCGTCAAATTGCTCGTGCAAGCGACTGACCAAGTGAAACAAGTCCTTGCTGGAATTGTCGGAGCGATCGAAAAAGCCCGCGATGGCGATGCTTCCCATGAGGCTGTCCCGGGTAAATGGCAGGCCACTCTGGTCTGTCAAGGCAAAGGTGGGCAGCTCCCCATAGTCTCTCAACTCAGCCAATGCCTTTTTGTGGTAGTTGAAACCCGATTGTAGGTAATACCACGATCCAAGAGGCATGACAACCAAGAACAGGACGAGCAAAACACTTTGAATTGTTTTTCCGATGATTCCCTTTTTCTTTTCCATAGAAGCAGTGAGTCCGAGCGTTTGAAAACGTTAACTGGGGGTCTTTTGAATGCGTACTGATCTGAGAGAGCTTTGTACAACTACACTCTACAATAAGAACAACGAACGGGGAGCTTTGTTGAAAAACAAAAGGCGAGATTGTATGATCTCGCCTTTTGTTTTAGAAGTAACGCTTGGTGTCGTCCGGGACGTGATAATATCCCTCTAACTTGACAGATTCGTCAACTTGTATCTTGTCTTTCTCTTTGATCTGCTGACGACGAGCATTCCAACTACCTCCTTCCTGGAAGAACGCAATCATTCCCCAGATCAACAGCCCCATGGGCAAAAGCACACTCAACTGCAATCCAGATACCTCTTGCTCCATGTGCATGAACTTGTAGATGATGTAGTAGGCTTTGTAGGCCGACAAAACGATGATAAGAAGGCCTGTTCCCCAGAGGACGACTTTCATGTCTTCAACTCCTCCCATGATGTGGCCTTTGCCAAACAAGGATACGAAAACCTCTACCAAAGTCAATACAGCCAATACACCAAGGCCGATGTAAACTTTTTTGATGGCTTCTTCATAATTACCGTGTCCCATTGTCTATTTTAATTAGGTAGTGATCAATGTTTTTTCGCTAAATGATTGGAATCAGAGCAGGTAGAATACAAGGAATACAAATACCCACACCAAGTCTACAAAGTGCCAATACAGGCCGATTTTTTCCACCATCTCGTATCCGTTCTTCCGCTTTACATACAATCCGCTGGCCGCATTCAAGGCGATGATCAACAAAAAGGCGACTCCAGAGAATACGTGAAAACCGTGGAAACCCGTGATGAAGAAGAACAATGCCCCAAATGCCTTGGGTCCAAATTCCTGCTGCTTTACTTCGCCAGATTCCGTGCGGTAAGAGAGCTGATCGTAAGCTCCGTCATGGTAGTGGATCAAGTAAGAATCTCCTGCATCGAAGGTGTCGCCTTCTTTGATGCCATGACCGTCTCCTTCCAGGTAGACCCCAGACTCGATGTGAGTCCCAAATGGGTTGGTGGTGACAGACATGTGCTCCACGGTGATCAGGTTGTTCCACTCCCAGGCTTGGCATCCCAGGAATCCCGCTCCACCAATGACAGTTAGAATCATCCAAAACACGACTCCATTCTTGTTTTCCCGATGTCCTTCCTGTACGGCACGTACCATGGTCACCGAGCTGATGATCAAGAGGAAAGACATGACCGTGACGAAAATCAGGGGTGCATGATGGATGCCAAAAGGAGCAGTAGAGAAGACAAAATCTGGAACAGGCCATGTCGGCATACTGAATCGAAGGGCACCATAAGCGATCAAGAATCCTGCAAAGGTGAAGGCATCGGAAAGGAGGAAGTACCACATCATCAACTTTCCATAACTCGCCTCAAATGGCTCTTTTCCACCAGACCAAGAGTCTTGCCCTTGGTGTTCCATTTCAGTATGTTCGGCTATCGTTTCTGTTGCCATTACTGTAGGTTTATGATAAGTTAGCAAAAATGCTTTGCAAAAGTATTAAGATTGCTGTAAGACAAAAAATCCTATCAAAAATATCCAGAGAAAATCTACAAAATGCCAATAGGTCAGCGTCAACAACAGGCGGTGTTGTCTCTTTTTGGTTGGCTTGAAGGACAAACCAAAGGCGTGGACCAAAGCGACAATGATGGCCGCGAGCCCGCCCAGCACGTGAGCTGCGTGTACGCCGGATATGACATAGATGAAATCTCCCGATGGATTGGTCCGCAGTGGAATTCCCATCTCCATCATTTGTATCCATCCCAGATATTGGAATACGACGAAGCCAATACCGAGGAAAAAGCTCAGGACCAATAGTCCCTTGTATGGGAGTTCACTTCCGCGTTTGAAAAACACATATGAGGCATGTAGCGTGATGCTACTTACCAAAATGACCGCCGTACTCACGTAAAAGAGCGTCGGCATTTGAAATTCCAACCAGTTTCCAGCTGCCTGACGAACCAAAAAGGCACTTGTCAAAGCTGTAAACATCATGGCAATACTTGCACAGGCGGACCACAAAGCAAATTGCTGTGGATGTATCTTATTGTTCCGCCCGCCAGGGTTAATAGCTGCTTCCATAATCACCTCCAATTATAATTTATCCAATACCAGTACAATCAGCACCAGGGGTAAATAGAAGAAAGAACTAAACATCAATTTTCTCGCACTCTGACGGTTGAGGTCAGAGAAAAAACGCCAGCCGTAGAATGAATAGGCCATACTCAACAAGACCAGCAGAGCTGTCGAAAGCAAGCCCACCTGGCCCATCATGTATGGGATCACCACCACTGGAACCAAAAAGAGCGCGTAGATGAAAGACTGCAAACCCGTATTGCGATCTTCCCGCCCAGCTCTCGATGGCAAGAGGTAAAAACCAGCGTTTGTATAATCTTCATGTGCCAACCAAGCGATGGCCCAAAAGTGGGGAAACTGCCACAAAAACTGTATGGCAAACAAGACCAAAGCCATGGCCGTAATTTCCCCTTCGAATGCCACCACGCCGATCATGGTAGGCAGCGCACCTGGGATGGCCCCCACAAAGACGGCAAAGGGCGTCACCCGCTTCATTGGCGTGTAGACAAAAGAATAGCAGATCAAAGAGATCATTCCGAGCAAAGAAGTCCATGGATTGAACAGTGCCAGGAGTGTAATCCCAATCATGCTCATGAATCCAGCAGACATCACTGCTTCTGAGACACTCATTCTTCCCGTCGCCAGAGGTCGATCCTCTGTCCGCTTCATCAGCTTGTCGTAATCTCTTTCCAAAACCTGATTGAGCGCATTGGCGGCACCCGTTACCAACCAACCACCCAGGCCAAGAAGCACAAGTGGCAACCAACTGACTGATCCGCCAGCTGCCATCATGTAGGCCATCAGGGAAGAAAATACAACCAAGGAAGACAAGCGAAACTTTGTCAAGAGTTGGTAGTCGTGGAGCTTTCTTGCAAAAGCCCCTCGACCGTCTTTTTTCTTGATAACCGCCGTTCTACTACTATTCAATGTCTGTGGTTATGATTGTTTTAGAATGATGTGACTCGACTAATGGTCATTATCCGATTCGCCATCCAGTTTTGGGACATACTGCGGGATGAAATCTCTTCCATCTTTGCCGTAGTCATATGCCCAGCGCTGAACTGCAGGGATTTTGCCATTCCAGTTGCCGTGTACACCTTGGATTGGAGTTGTCCATTCCAAAGTAGTGGCATTGTATGGATTGCGAGTGGTCATTTTCTTACCGTACCAGATGCTGTAGAAGTAGTTGATGACAAACAAGATTTGTACAGCAAACACAATGATGGCAGCAATGGTGATGAATTGGTTCATCTCTGTGAAGTGGCTGAAAGCGTCGAAGGAGTCGAAACGGTAGTAACGACGAGGAACGCCTGCCATTCCCAAATAGTGCATTGGCCAGAAGATCGCATAGGCACCAATCATAGTACCCCAGAAGTGAATCTTACCGAGGGTTTCGTTGAGGAAACGCCCGTACATCTTGGGGAACCAGTGGTACACCCCTGCATACATTCCAAAGAAAGCAGCAACCCCCATCACGATGTGGAAGTGAGCCACAACGAAGTACGTATCGTGCATTTGGATGTCAATAGCTGAGTTTCCAAGGAAGATACCAGTCAAACCACCGGAGATGAACATGGAGACAAAACCAATGGCGAACAAACAGGCCGAGTTGAATCGTATGTTTCCTCCATACAGCGTCGAAATCCAGTTGAACACCTTTACAGCCGATGGAACGGCGATGATCAGGGTAAAGATGACGAAGAAGTTGGAAATGAATGGGTTTACACCAGACATGAACATGTGGTGAGCCCAAACGATGAAGGACAAAAAGGCAATCGCCAAGATGGAGTATACCATCGCTTTGTATCCGAAGACTGGCTTGCGAGAATGTACAGATAGAATTTCTGATACAAGTCCCATGGCTGGCAGGATGATGATGTATACCTCAGGGTGTCCAAGGAACCAGAAAAGGTGCTGGTACAACAAAGGACTACCACCGACGTGATCCAGGGCCTGTCCGCCTATGTAGATGTCGCTCAAGTAAAAACTCGTACCCAATCCGCGGTCAAACATCATCAGCAAGAAACCAGATACCAATACTGGGAAGGAAAGCAGACCGATGATGGCAGTTACGAAGAACGCCCAGATGGTCAGTGGCAAACGCCACATGCTCATTCCTTTGGTACGCAGGTTCAAGACCGTTGTGATGTAGTTGATTCCACCGAGAAGGACAGAGACGACAAAGAATACCAAACTCAAGACCCAGAGCGTCATGCCCGCTCCCGAACCGGAAGAGGCTTGCGGCAGCGCACTCAAGGGCGGATAGGCAGTCCATCCCCCAGCGAAGGGCCCTGTGGATAAGAACAAGGATGCAAACATGACAACACCAGCCAAAAAGAAGAACCAGTAAGAGAGCATGTTGAGCAATGGCGAGGCCATGTCTCGGGCCCCCACTTGGAGCGGTATCAGTAAGTTACTAAAGGTACCACTCAAACCAGCTGTCAATACGAAGAAGACAATGATGGTTCCGTGCATCGTGACCAATGCGTAATAGAACTGAGGATCCAATGTACCAATACCAGCATCATTGACAGTGATCCACTTGCCGAGCAGCGGCTGCAACCAAGCAAGACTGTCTTCTGGGAAACCCAACTGAAGACGGAAGATGATGGACATACCAGCACCGATGATCGCCCAGAACATACCGGTGATCAAAAACTGCTTGGCAATCATCTTGTGATCCTGACTAAAGATGTAATGCGTAATAAAATTAGACTGGTACTTATCACCGTGGTGATGATCATGAAAGTGATCATCGTATCCCAACTCCTCTATCAAAATGTCCGGGTCGTACGTTATCGTCGTCGTTTTTGATACAATATCAGCCATGACTGTTTTAATAATTTACGGGTTAAATCTTCAAAATTGAATCTGGTTCTTGTCTGTTTGTCGTCTGTATATTGAAACCAAATTACTGTGTCAATATCTTGAATTCTGTTCTGCGGTTTTTCTGACGGCCATCCTCGGTGTCATTGGAATCGACCGGGCGGGTTTGTCCGTAGCCAACAGCAGTCAATCGATTGGCATCAATTCCCCCTTTGCCCACCAGGTAATCAAATGTAGATTGTGCCCGGGCTTGTGACAAAGTGAGGTTTTTGTCAGGATCACCTGTATTGTCGGTGTGACCTGCCAATTCGATGGTCATATTCTTGTATTCCTGCAAGACTTTGGCCAGGTTGTCCAGCTCGTAGGTAGAAAAGCCACTGAGTTTGGCAGAGCCAGTCTCAAAAGTGACGTTTTCCAAGCTGATGACCTTGTCGCCAGTCTCGTTGGAAGCAATGGCTTTCTCTGTCTTTTCACGGAAGGCAGCAGCTCTTTCGCTTACCTCGCGGTTGAACAGCGTGCCCGTGTGTGGATCTTCCTCTGTATTCCGAACAGAAGAGAAGTAGAAGCTCTTTTGGCCTTTCATCCACTCGTTGAATTCTTCTTCGGAGACCACCTCGATGATGCGGCGCATACTGTAGTGTCCTTTTCCACAAAGCTCAGCACAGGCCAGCTCGTAGTTGAAGTTTTTCCAGCGAGGTCCGACAGAAGGATCTTCTGGATCGTATGGCTCGTGCCACTCTGGGTAAATTGGCTCCCCTGTCTTGTCATCCACAGAGCCCAACCGTGCGCGGTACTCCTCTGTGGTCACACTTGGTTTGAAGACAAAGTAAGTCGGCATACCAGGAACTGCGTCCATTTTTACCCGGAAGTGCGGCAAATCGAAGTTGTGGAGTACATCTCTGGAAGTGATTCGCACCCGGACCTTTTTGCCAACAGGCAGCTTGATGACCTCTCCCGGAGCAGAGGAAACAATGTCATCCAAGTTCTTGGTATCTTCCCAATCCTGACCAAGTTGGTTGATGGCCGTAATCTTGCGGAAGTTTTTCGCACCGAGAACCCCATCATCACCTGGAAAGCGAAGAACCCAGGCAAATTGATAACCAGTCGCCTCAATCTCAACGTAATCTTCATCTGGCCCGACGTCTGCCATCACATTGTTCCAAGCCACCAAACCGCGAATAACCAAAAAGCTCATCACGACAGCCGGAATCAAGGTCCAAACAACCTCCAAGGTATTGTTGTGGGAGATGAAGAGGCCAACTGCATTTTTGCGCATCCGGTATTTGAATGCAAACCAAAACAGGACGACCTGTGTAATCACAAACACAATCCCAGTGAAAAACAAGGTTACATTGAACAGGGAATCCAACTCCGTTCCATGCTCGGAAGCAGACTGGTGTGGACCATAGAGCAACATACTGTCCTTGTAATAGTAGGCAGAGACGGCGCAGGCAATCAAAAACAGGGGCATGAATATCAACAGCCCATAGCCATTCCGATTGTTGGCTTCCATCTCGCTGTTCTCTTCTCCCTTGATCTTTGCTGCTAGTTCCGTAACCTTGCCAATCTGCACCAAAATAATGGCGATCATGGCGATGGAAAGAATAGCGAATATTGCTGTCATTATGTTATCTGTTTTCTACTTATTAATGATAATTTCCAACAAAATGTTCGGTCCGATTCCCCCTAAACGTGGTGATGCAAACTTTCTTCCAAATAAGGGTCATTTTTCGGTACCAAGGCCGCTTTAGACATATGGTTGAACACGACGTAAATGAACAGCGCCGTGAATCCCAAAAATATTCCAATCTCCAACAAACCGGGCAGCGTAAAGCCATCGACAAAGCCAGCCGCGTGATCCGCTCCATGGCCCGCAGCATCATGTCCTGCTTCGTAAGCACCGTGGGCGCCATCGGCTGCGTGATCTGCCCCACTGTGGCCAGCTTCCCCGTGTCCGGCATGGTCTCCCGCTGCACTGTGTGCTCCTTCTGCACCATGGGCACCATGAGAGCCGTCTCCGTGCCCGTGGCCAGCGTGAGAGGCGTGCTGTACATTGATCAAAGCACCTGGCTTGATCATGTAGAAGTAGTCCCACCAGTGACCGAAAAAGACGATCAAAGAGGTGA
This sequence comes from Bacteroidota bacterium, assembly GCA_039821145.1. Classification (GTDB taxonomy): domain Bacteria; phylum Bacteroidota; class Bacteroidia; order Chitinophagales; family Saprospiraceae; genus JBCCSZ01. The sequence goes on from JBCBOS010000014.1 coordinate 54,589, forward strand.
AAATCAGCGTTCCATACTTTCTCTTGGTACTATTGCGCATCAGGATGAAGAATGGCAGCACGAAGTTGATCACCAAGTTGCCGTAAAACAAGACGGGATAGCTGTCGTAGCGCTGTCTGAAATAAATGGTTTCTTCCCCGTTGTTGGCATACCAAATCAGCATGTACTGAGAGAACCACAAATAGGTCCAGAAAACACTAAAGGCAAAGAGAAACTTACCCAAATCGTGCAAGTGCTCTTCCGTCACTTCTTCGTAGTACCCTTTGGACTTGAGATACACCAACATCATGATGGTCAGCGCCAAACAGGCAACAAACCAGCTGGCAGTTGAGTACCAGGCAAACATGGTGCTGTACCAGTGTGCATCGATGGACATGACCCATTGCCAGATCAGCACAACACTGGAAAAACCAGCAATGGCCAAAAATACGGCAGAGGTAGCCCGGAGTCTGTGGTGGTGTTCAAAAGTAGGCATTCCAGAGGCGTCCTCACTCACAGAAATCTTGCGAATCCGCGTGGCAAAGAAATACCAGATACCCAACACCAATATGGTAGAAATTGTGTAAAATTCTTTGTTCAAAAATGCCGACTTACCCGCGATGATGCGATCGTAATTGACATGCTCTGGATCGGCAATGCCATCCATTGCCCAGTGATACAAATGATGCCAATGCAACCAGACACCGGCGATGACGGGAAGAAGGAGCAACAAACCTATGGGCAAAAATTGAGCGTAGGCTTCCCAGATTCTTTTCATCACGGTATACCAACCAGCAAAGGCAGTGGTGAATGCAGCCAAGACAAACAAGCCCAAGAAGGAAATTCCTGTGAAGAAAACTGCATTGTGCAGCAAGTTTGTCCAAAATCGAGTATGGTCCATCGTGCTGTCCATGACGTAGCTCCCTGCAAGACACAGCGCCCCCAGGACCATAAAGCTGATCAGCGTGATTTTTTGTTTGCGTTCAAAAACGAATTGATTCATCGTATGTGATTTAACTTCGTTGTTTTCGTTTCTTTGATTTGATCTCTTAGTTTGCGTTACTTTCCTCCCCCACCGTGGTGGCCTTCAGAATGGTGTCCATCTCCGTGGTCGTGACCGTCTCCATGGCCACCGTGATCGCTGCCGTGTCCACTTCCACTGTGGTCGTCTCCGTGCGAACCACCACCTTGGTGAGCACCTGAATCGTGGGCCTTGAGCTGCTTGAGTTCATTGGCAGCCATCATGTCCCATACCTTGCCGGGGATGTCCACGCTGTTGAGTGTGTTGATCTCTTCTGTGTATTCCAATTTCTTCTCCTTGGCTTGCAGAGCGTGTATCCAGTGGATGACCTGCCAGCGTTCCTCGTAAGAAATCTTATCAGAGTAGCCGCCCATGACATTTTTGCCATAAATCAGGGCGTGGTAGTATCTACCGTTTGTAGAATTGTAAAAAGTATCGAGCAGGAAGTTGGCAGGTGCCGCGGGGTAGGCAGCATTGAGGTTCTTCTCATCTACCAACCAGCCGTTTCCGTCTCCTTTCTCTCCGTGACAGACGCCACAAAACTTGTTGTACAAATCCTTGCCACGCTCCAGTCCATCAGCTGTGATGGGGAATGGATTGTCGAGAATCTCGTTGGAGGCACGGGTTCTTTCCGCCTCGGTATCGTCATAATTGTAAGGAACACTTCCGTTGATGGGAATTCTCAGGGTCTGAGAACTGTAGGTACCATCGTGATGAGACATTGCCACTGCCCGAGCTCTTGGGCCCTTGGCAAAGTGTACAGCCGCATACCCACGAGGAACGGTCCCATTGATGGGCTTGCGAGGCTTGGCCATTTTGTAATACTCTTCCTCTGAGCCCCAAGTGTTGTAGTAGTAATAGTCGTAGTGGTTAGCCTCATACGCTATCGAGTGCCCCATATCGGGCATATATTCACTTCCTGGCGAGTCACCATCAGGTTGCTGACAAGCATTGAACAGCCAAGGGCTTGCAAGTAGGACCAGGAAAAAATATTTTTTGAAAGCGGAATTCATATCTTATGTTTTGTAATCGCTTCTGTTTAAATGGATTGATCTATTGTCAATGCAAAACTTTGGAATTGACTTCTTCAGCACCTGTTTTGTTGAAAAAAGTGCGAAGTCCATCTACCTCCTCGTCAGACATTCCGTTGGTGTTGAAGGCGATGCAAAATTTGTCATCCGTGATTCGATCGTCCAATGTCTCGTTGGTCACACCTGGGCCCAGCCCACAAACGGTGTAGAAAGAGACGACCATACCGATGGCGGCAAACAATACAGTCAACTCAAAGGTGATCGGAATGAATGCGGGGACAGACCAGTAAGGCTTTCCACCAAAAATGATGGGCCAGTCGCGGGTAAATACCCAGGTCATCACACCAAATGCCGTCAGAGTTCCGATTGCTCCGTAGACGAATCCCGCAATGTGCAGTCGAGATTCTGCCAGCCCCAAAATTGGGTCCAGACCGTGAACAGGGAATGGTGTGAAGACATCGTAGATGTTGAGATGTGCATCCATTGCCTTTTTGACAGCCACCAGCAAAATCTCCTCATCGTTGTAGAGACCGTAAAGTATGTTTTTGTCTGTGGTTGCAGTTGCCATATTGTGGTTTGCTTGTTTGCGTCCTTAAATTTGTGTTACTCTTTTCCTCCCTTCAGGTTCTTCTGCCATTCCTTCAACTCTTCCCACTTGCCCTCAGCGGCCATTTTCGCTTGGCGAGCCCAGGTCTGTGGATCGTGTTGTGAGAAATTCTTTCCGGCATTGGCCAGTATCTGCTTCAAAGGGTCCAGATCCATGTCCGCCAATTGATCGAAAGTTGTAATGCCAGCAGTGTTCAGCAGGCCTTCGATGGCAGGTCCAATTCCCTCTACTTCTTTCAGGTCGTCGTTCAGTTCCATTTGACCACCGCCAGCAGCACTGATGGCTTGCATCACGGTTCCATCTGCCCCACTTGTCTCTCCATTGCTTGGTACATCGACTTCGCTTGTCGCTACTTCAGAAGCACCGCTTGCGTCGTGGCTTCCAGCATGCTCAGAGTGCTCTACGCCATGAGCGTGGCCATGTCCGTGGTGTGCGTGGGCATTGGGGCCAACGTACTGATCACCTGCAGACTTCAGAATACTTTTTACTTCCGCGATGGCCACAACAGGAGCCAATCGAGTGAAGAGCAGATACAGAGTAGAGAACAGTCCCATTGTTCCGAGGAAGAGAGCAACCTCTACCCAAGTTGGTACATAGTAGCTCCAGCTTGATGGCAAATAATCTCTTGCCAAAGTGGTCGCGATGATCACAAAGCGCTCAAACCACATACCGATGTTCACAACGATGGACAAGAAGAAGGTCCAGGTAATGCTCCGGCGGATTTTCTTGGACCAGAAGAACTGCGGAGAAATCACATTGCAGAACATCATGCCAAAGTAAGACCACCAGTAGATACCAGCCGCGCGATTGTAGAAGGCGAACTGCTCATAAGCATACTGTGAGTACCAGGAGATGAACAACTCGGTCAAGTAAGCGACTCCAACGATGGTTCCCGTCAGGAGGATGACCTTGTTCATCGATTCGATGTGGTTCAGTGTAATGTATTCTTGTAGCCCCAAAACCTTACGGGTAATGATCATCAAAGTCAGTACCATCGCAAAACCGGAGAAGATCGCTCCAGCTACGAAGTAAGGCGGGAATATGGTGGTGTGCCAACCTGGAATGATGGAGGTGGCAAAGTCAAAACTTACAATGGTGTGTACAGAAAGTACCAAAGGTGTTGCCAATCCGGCCAAGATCAGGGAAAGTGATTCCCATCTTTGCCAGTGCTTGGCCGAGCCTGTCCAACCGAAGGACAAGAAGTTGTAAATGCGACGGCGCAAGCCTGTGGCGCGGTCCCGTACCGTTGCAAAATCAGGCACCAATCCAGTGTACCAGAACAGGAGTGATACAGTGAAGTAAGTACTGATCGCAAATACGTCCCAGAGAAGTGGGGAGTTAAAGTTGACCCACAATGGCCCTCTGGTATTTGGATAAGGGAAGATGAAAAAAGCCATCCATTGGCGTCCCATGTGGATCAGCGGGAAAAGACCCGCACACATAACGGCAAAGATGGTCATGGCTTCTGCCGCCCGGTTTACCCCTGTACGCCATTTCTGACGGAACAACAGGAGAATGGCCGAGATCAACGTTCCGGCGTGTCCGATTCCGACCCACCATACGAAGTTGGTAATGTCCCAACCCCATCCGATGGTGCGATTCAGGTCCCAGGTACCGATGCCAAACCAAATGGTGATGAAGATAGCGAGCCCTCCCAATCCCAGTACAGCGACGGAGATCAAAAAGGCGATCACCCATTCCGCGTTAGGCACTGATTCGGTAGGCGAAACCAGGTCTTCCGTGATGTCGTGATAAGATTTGTTTCCTTCTATTAAAGGCTCCCTAATTGGAGATACAATTGCACTCATAATGATATGAATCGTTTGTATTCGGGTAGTAGGCCCGCGTGATTAAACATCGTATTTTTCATCTCTGTTGTTGACCCTTGCGCGGTAGTAAACAGAGTTTTGCGTGTTGATTTCTTCCAATACCCGATAGGTCAATGTGTCCTTGATGGCCTTGGATACTTCGCTGTTCTTGTCGTTCATGTCACCAAAAGTAATGGCTCCAGTCACACAAGCAGTCTGACAAGCTGGTCGTACATCGGCATCGGTCAATTTGCGGCCTTCGCGCTTCGCAGTCAGTTTTCCTTCCTGGATGCGTTGTACACAGAAGCTGCACTTTTCAATGACCCCTCTGGAACGAACCGTTACATCCGGATTGAGAACCATCCGCGTCAGGTTGTCTGCACCAAATGGAATTTCTTCTCCGTTGATGTCGATCTGGTTGCCAGGGAACAAGTCGGCAGTTGTGTAATCCAACCAGTTGAAACGACGCACTTTGTATGGACAGTTGTTGGCGCAGTAACGGGTTCCGATGCAGCGGTTGTAGGTCATCTGGTTGAGACCCTCCGAGCTGTGGTTGGTAGCAGCAACTGGGCAAACGTTCTCACAAGGAGCATTGTCGCAGTGCTGGCACATCATTGGCTGGTAGACAACACTTGGGTTTTCCAAATCTCCGTAGTAGTAGCGGTCGATTCTCAACCAAGTCATCTCGTGATGACGGTGTACCTCTTTCTTTCCAACCACCGGAACGTTGTTCTCTGCACTACAGGCTACGGTACAGGCTCCACAACCGACACAGGCATTGAGGTCAATGTGCATTCCCCAGTGATGTCCTTGGCCGTATACATTTTCTTGGTATTCGTCGTATGGATACAAGGTGGCATCGTTGAGATGCTTGGCTTCGGCCCGCTTTTCGCGAATTTCCTCCGTCAATTCCTTGTAGCTATTGATGTTTCCTTGGTAAATGATGGTGCGATCTACCAGTGATCCCTGGTATCCCAATTCTTCTTCATCGAGATTGATGACGTTGCCATCTGCACTTGCCTTGCCCGTCACACCCATGGTATGGTGGTACTGAACACAAGCAAATTCCTCGTCGATTTCCAAGGCTTCGGTAAAGTTGACCGCATTGGTCGAATAGTATTGAACGTTGCCGTTCTTGTCAAAACCAATCCATGGGAAGGTGTTGATTCCAATGTTGCTGCCCGCAGACCCGACCTCTTCCCGGCCATATCCAAGAGCGATGCAAACCGTGCCAGCCATTTGACCGAACTGTGGAACTGCTGTCACTCTCTGAGAGCGATCGCCAACCGTCAATTCGACAATGTCTCCCTTGCTCTTGGCATTCAACGCACCAATGTCTTTGACACCGACGATTCTGCTTCCGTTCCACTCTACAGGCACTTGCAGATAGTTGCCCCATACACAGCGAGTGATGGGATCAGCTTGCTCCTGCAGCCAAGGGTTGTTGGCCTGGTGACCAGCCCCTATGTTGGCGGTTTCGTAGAAAGAAATCTCGTATTCGTTATTGGAAGGTTGAGAAATTTTGGAAGCTGCGTCCGTGACATCAGCTGCAAAACCTTCAATGGACTTGTTGGACTGCTTGACCTCGAAGATGCCATCGTGCAATGAGCTGTCCCAGAAGGTTTGGAAGGAAGCAAACTCACTTTGCAGTGGGAAGAGGTTGTTCTTCCAGTAATTTCTGATGTATTCGAAGACTGGCTGCTCTGCTTTCGCGTCGAAATTGGGAGAAGCCGACCAGCGAAGGAGTGACTCCTCTACCTGGCGGGTGTCAAACAAACGAGGAATGGTAGGCTGAATCAGTGCGAAGTGCCCTTTCTTTGGCTCTACATCTCCCCAGCTCTCCAAGTAGTGGGATTGAGGAGCGACATAGTCACAAAGCATGGCCGTTTCGTCCAAAGAGCCTGCAAAAGAGAGCTTGGTCTTCACTTTTGCCATCCCTGCCTTGAATTGCTCCGCATTTGGAAGGTCGAAAGCGGGGTTGGCACCATCAAAAACAAAGACGGCGTCAACACTTCCGGCGTTCATCTCCTTGATGAGGTTTTGAATGTCCTCATCGATGCCTTGGCGCTGGTAAGAAGGGTGGGTAAAATCGATGGTCTTGCCATAGTTGCCCAACAAATGGTTGATTCTATTGACCAATATCTGCTCTCCGATGTTGTTGGTTCCACAGACGACCAGGGACTGACCTTTGTTTTCCAGCAATTCTTCTGCAGCATAGCCAATGTTGCGAGTGGCCTTGGCGTTCAACTTGGGCGCATTGATGGTCGGCGCACCAGTGGTCCTGGCAATCGCATTGTACAAAGTCGCAATGGCTGCTCCCTGCTCAGAGGGCTTGACCAAGATGCGGTTGTCGGCATTGGAACCAGTCACAGACATGTTGCTTTCCACCTGAATGTGGCGAGACAACTTGGGATTGGCGGTATTGACCTTCCGATTGGTCACATACTGCTGACCAAATGCAATCGGAGTGAGCCAAGTGGCCAGGAAGTCTGCACCAAAACTCACGATCACCTCTGCATTCTGAAAAGAGTACTCGGGCACGACACGCTCGCCAAAACAGGCTTCATTTGCCTGCAGCAAGGCCGAGTAAGAAATGGGATCATACGTAATGACCTCCATGTTGGGATACTTGGCCTTGAAGTCGGCGAAAACCTGGCGCATGCTTGGACTCATCATCGTATTGGTGACAATCCGAATCTGAGCATTGGCTGCGAGATTTTCTGACATGGCCTTGTCAATGTCTCCCCAATTTGTATAGGTTAGCTCTCCATCTTGAATGGAAACGGGTCCCTTCAGACGGTTGGTATCGTAAAGATCCAAAACGCTGGCTTGAGAGCGGGCACAGACACCACCTTTGGTGACTGATGACATGGTATTCCCTGCAATGTTGATGGGTCTACCTTCACGGGTTTTGACCAGAATCGCCGCATAATCTCCACCTTGCGCATAACTACTTGCATAATAGGTAGCGACACCTGGTACAATGGCATCGGGCTTCACCACGTATGGAATGGCACGCCGAACTGGCGCATCACAACCAGCAGCCACTGTAGCTGCCCCAAGGCTGAAACCCAAAAACTTCAGAAAATCCCGTCGGCTGGCTCCCACTTCCAGCGACTTTTCCTTGGAAAGAGAGTCTACGAGTGGCAGTTCTGTGAATTCACTGTTTGCAGCTTCCAACACTTCAGGATCATTGTCCTGCACACCAACCCATAAACCTTTGTTTCCTTTGGAATGAATGTTTTCTTTCATTATGTATTATGATATTGTCTTTTCACAATTGGCATAAAGGCACGGTCTGTCAGACCTAGTAGTGACACTTCTGACATTCCAGTCCTCCAATCTCCTCTACCGTCACACCATCGCGTGTACCTTCCTTGATTTCTTGATGATATTTTTCGTAAGACTGATAGTAATCGTTTTCTGTGAACTGAACCTTCGTCTGACGGTGACAATTCACACACCAGCCCATGGACAGCGGCGCGTACTGCTGTACCACCTCCATCTCTTCAATCGGACCGTGACACTGCTGGCATTCGATCTTGCCCACAGATACGTGCTGTGCATGATTGAAGTAGGCGTGATCTGGCAAGTTGTGGATGCGGGTCCACTCGATGGGGCCACCAATGGTCTTCTTCTGATCGTTGGTCAAGGACGTAACGATGTCATCCCACTGGTTTTGAACCGTGCGCTCCCCTTCCCTGTCAAGGGCATCCAACTCATTGTCGGCCAGGTAGTTGGCTTCGATCCATCCCTTGAAGATTTTTTCAATCTCATCTTCAGACATCTCCATGTAATTGTCGATGTACTTATCTGTGTTGGGATCGTATCCTACGGATGCAAAGATCTTAGACAACTCTGCTGTACCATACTGGCTGCCTTTCTTAATGGCCTTGTGGCAATTCATACAAGTGTTGGCAGCTGGGATGACGGAGTGCTTGGAACGGCGAGCACCGTCGTGACAATATTGGCAGTCGATCTTTTGCAGACCAGCGTGTGTGGCGTGGGAAAACTTGATGGGCTGCTCTGGCTGGTAGCCTTGCTGACGTCCCAAGTTGATGGCATTGTTGACGGTGGTTGAACCAGCCAAGACGACGAAGGCAAACAACAGAAAGGCGATCACCCCTTTACTGGTGATGATTTCCATCAGTGTTTTGCGCTCTGCATTGACATTGCCCTCCTTCACCTGATTCATGTGGTTGAGGTTGGCGATGATGCGCGCAAGCACAACAGCCAAGATGCCCAGGATGAGGAAGAGCGTAACAAACAATAAAGTATTGTCACCTTCCTCTACAGTGACATTGTCGCCAGGAACAAGACCTGCCACAGCCGCATTGGCAGCTGGACCATACGTTCCTTCGTAGACGCCATCAATGTAGCCGAGAATATTGGCGATTTGCTGATCTGTGAGATTTGGGAAAGCCGACATGTTGGATTGGTTCCACTCGTTGTACAGCTCGTTGGCACGAGGATGCCCTGTGGCAATCAATGCCTGGGAATTTCTAATCCAACTGTAGAGGTCTTCTTCGGACTCCCAACGCTCTCTCACTGCTCCCAATGCAGGTCCGGTCAAATTGTCCCGCATGTTTCTATTGTGGCAAGTTGCACAGTTGTTTTTGAACAAGGATTTCCCCTCGTCAAGATTGAGATCTTGGGCACCTGCCGGAAGGGCCAGAAACAGGAAAGCAAATAGAGAAAAAAGGACCGTTTTTATTGACTTTTGAATCATTTCCATCTGTTTATTTCACCGAAAAGTCCAATCATTAACAAATAAGTTAAACTGTCATTTTTGTGTCATCGCAAAGATATAATTCGATAACATTATAACCAATACTAATCAATAGGCCTAATCTATTTAGATCGCTTCTAAATAAAACCATTGCGTATCAGCAGTTTGCTTATACCGAAACCTTCGCCTTGATATGGGGATGTGGATCGTAATCCTCAAGCTGGAAATCCTCATAGCTGAAATCAAAAAGAGAGCTGATCTCCGGGTTGAGCTGCATTGTGGGCAAAGGACGGGGGTCCCGGCTCAACTGGAGTTTGGCCTGTTCGATGTGATTCAGATACAAATGAGCATCTCCGAACGTGTGTACGAAGATTCCGGCTTTAAGTTTGCATACCTGAGCCATCATCATAGTTAGCAGTGCGTAGGAGGCAATATTGAAAGGCACTCCTAGAAAACAATCGGCGGACCGCTGGTAAAGCTGACAGGACAGCTTGCCGTCGGCTACGTAAAATTGGAACAAACAATGACAGGGCGGCAGGGCCATTTGAGGAATGTCTCCCACGTTCCAGGCACTGACGATGTTTCTACGTGAGTTGGGGTTGTTCTGTATCAGCTCTAGGGCATTTGTGATTTGATCGACGGTGGTACCATCGCCTTTTGCCCAGCTTCTCCATTGCTTGCCGTATACAGGACCAAGCTCACCATTTTCGTCCGCCCATTCGTTCCAGATTCGGACGCCGTTTTGTTGAAGGTAGCTTACGTTTGTATCTCCCTTCAAAAACCATAGCAATTCGTGAATTATCGACCTAAGATGAATTTTTTTTGTCGTCGTCAAGGGAAATCCTTCAGATAAATCGAAGCGCATTTGATGCCCGAAGACGCTGAGTGTCCCCGTGCCTGTTCGATCCCTTTTTTCGACTCCCTCTGTCAAGATGCGTTGCAGCAGCTCCAAATAAGCTTTCATCAGGTATAAGTAAGTGTTAAAATTCTTCAGTTAACTCATTGGGCGCAAAACTAATAACAAATGAAGTTGTTTTGGAGTTATCAGTTGAGAAGTTATTAACACTTGCAAACCTTTTGGCCAAGTTTTGGCACTTTCCTTTGGAAATACCCTGCTAGAGGCTGAAAATACACTGAATCATGTACGACCAACGACTTTTGTGGCTTTCCCTGCTCCTGTTCTTTTCCGTTTATGCCTTTGCACAACCCATCTCTGAATGGGAATTTAAGAAAGAAAGAGATGGAATCAAAGTTTTTACCAGAGATGTTGCCAACTCAAACATAAAGGAATTGCGGATTACGCTGGAAGTCAATGCCACAATGTCCAGTATTGTCGCCTTGTTAGCAGATATCAATAAGTACCAAGATTGGGTTTACAAATGCTCTTTGTCCAAAAATTTGGAAAAGATCGACGAAAATCGCACCTACGACTACTACATCGCCGATTTTCCCTGGCCCATCTCAGATCGAGACCTGGTGGCCTACTCTTACATTACACAAGATCCCATCACCAAAGTTTTGGAGTCCATCACAGAGGCTCGGCCCGATTACATCCCCCAGACAGAGGGCAATGTGCGGGTACTCAAGCACCTCAACAGATGGAGATTCACCCCCATCGGCCCCAACCTCATTGCCGTTGAATACACCCTCCAATCTGACCCTGCCGGCAGCATTCCGTCCTGGATTGTCAACATGGCCATCGACCAGGGCCCCGTCCAGTCCATGCTGCGCTTTCGCAAGATGCTCAGGAATCATCCCTACAAGGATGCCAAGCTCGCAGGAATCCTAGAATTCTGACAACCTTCCTCTTTACCCTTTGTTATCTGATTGGGTCGCCATGGCTATGCATCACAACAAAAGCGTGCAATACCGAATGGCTTACAAAAGTATGATGGACTGTGTGAAGGATCTCGAAAGGCATGGCCAACTCCTTCGCATCAAAACAGAAGTTGATCCGGACCAGGAAATGGCCGAGATACACCGACGAATTTTCGACGCTGGCGGGCCAGCCATTTTATTTGAAAAGGTAAAAGGCAGCCCCTTCAAAGCCGTGTCTAATATATATGGTACCTTCGAACGGACAGAGTTCATTTTTCGGCATACCATCGAAAAGGTTCGCAAGGTCATTGAGCTGAAGGCCGATCCTGCCAATCTTGCCAAAAATCCGTTCCGCTATCTCTCTGCCCCCTTCACGGCCCTCTCGGCCCTCCCCCGCCAAAAACGCTTTTCGACGCCCATTACCTATGGAACGACCACAGTGGGACAACTGCCCCAGGTCAAGTCTTGGCCCATGGATGGCGGCGCATTTGTCACCCTGCCCCAAGTATTGACCATGCCGCCGGGCTCTCCAAACATGATGCAGTCGAACATCGGCATGTACCGCATTCAGCTATCGGGCAATGAATACATTCAAGATGAGGAAATCGGATTGCACTACCAACTGCACCGCGGCATTGGCGTACACCACACCCAGTACAATCAGCTGGACGAACCGTTTCGCGCCTCTGTCTTCATAGGAGGGCCTCCCTCTCATGCGTTTGCAGCCATCATGCCGCTCCCGGAAGGTCTCTCTGAAATGACGTTTGCGGGCATGCTGGGCGGACGCCGATTTGGCTATGTGCGAAAAGAAGGACACATCCTGTCTGCCGATGCCGATTTTTGCATCACCGGAACCATCGTCAAGCACAAGAAGAAGCCGGAAGGCCCTTTTGGTGACCACCTTGGATATTACAGTCTGGAGCACGAGTTTCCCGTGATGAAGGTGGACAAGGTCTATCACCGTCGGGATGCGCTCTGGCACTTCTCCGTAGTGGGTCGGCCACCGCAGGAAGATTCCAGTTTTGGATATTTGATTCATCAGTTGGTCAAACTGCTCACGCCACAAGAGTTTCCCGGTGTCAGCCAAATCAACGCCGTAGACGCTGCGGGGGTACACCCTCTACTGCTGGCCATTGGCAGTGAACGATACATGCCCTTCCGGGAACGCTTGCCCGAAGAAATTCTCGCCCAAGCCAACCGAATTTTGGGAAGCGGACAAACGTCCTTGGCCAAATTTCTCATCATTGCTGCCGAAGGGGATGTGGAAGGATTGAATACCCACGACATTCCCGCTTTTTTCCAACACGTACTCGAACGAGTGGACTGGCGGCGCGATCTTCACTTCCACACCAAAACCACCATTGATACGCTGGACTATTCGGGAAGCGGCTGGAATGCGGGCTCCAAAGTGGTCATGGCTTGTTGTGGGGCGCCATTGCGCACATTGGGCACCCATTTGCCAGACAATTTCCGCCTGCCGAGTGGATTTCACGAACCGACTTTCATCGACAAAGGCATTTTGGCCATCAAGGCTCCAAAATTTTCTGACAATGCCCAAGAGAGTCGACAACAAGCGGAGCAGTTGAGCAAAGAATTGGAAGCGTACAATATGGATCACATTCCGTTGATCATCCTGTGTGACAGCCCCACCTTTGCCGCCGCTACTCTCAACAACTTTGTGTGGATCACCTTCACCAGGGCCAATCCCTCTCACGACATTTATGGTGTCCATTCCTTCGTGGAATTCAAGCACTGGGGATGCCGAGGCCCATTGATCATCGATGCGCGGATCAAGCCACATCACGCTCCGCCTTTGATCGTAGATGAGGACATTCGCAGGCGGGTGGACAAGCGTTTTTCCAAGGGAGGAGATTTGTACGGGATGGACAAATAATGCGTATCTTTAAGGGCTTTTTCCCAACAGAAATACAAGATGAAGCCCTTCAGCATACTGATTGCCAGCCTTGTCGCTTGCCTCCTCTTTTCATCCGGTTCCACTGCCCAAGAGCGGTTGGTCATCAGCCCAGAGATGGTGTACAACATCTCCGCCAGAGGAGAGGCTTGGGTTTTGTTTGACGACCAGCCAATATGGGGACCGTTGGCCTGCCCCATTCCCAGCACAACGGACCCAACGGCCAGCTTTGACGGGCGTTGGAATGGCCAAGACTTCTTTTTTCCCATTAAGGTCATTGTGGACTTGGGAGCATCTTGCGAATTGATGCAAGTTTGCCTGCAAAATGGAAAGCGGAACAAGGGAGAGGTACTTGTGGAAGTGACGGAGGAAATTCCCGGCCAGTGGAAGCCGTTGTTTCGGCACAGAGCCAAAAGTCCAATGTGTCACCCTCTTTCCTTTGTCAAAGGCCGCTATCTTCAATTTACCTTCCAATCTTCCAAAGCCAACATTCGCGAAATTGAGCTCTATGCCACTCGCTCCAATGGCCTTATTTGCCCCCCTCCCATCCAAGCCTGCAACCAACAGCAGGATTGCAGCTGCCCTCGGCCACCCATGGATCAATTCATCGGTGCCAATACCAGCTTTGACATCCCTGCAGAAAAGACCAATGCCGTTGGCATCATTCGCAACTATCAACACATTTTTTTCAACGAAGGCTACCACACTCCCAATCCTCCCCCCTATCCGAACAACTCCTACAGCTGGTCCCCCAGCTTGCGCCCCGACTATGACCACGACCACTTTTACCAGTCTGTCCAAGACCTCGGGCAAGGCATTTGTGCCGACGTTCACAAAGCGCCGACCTATTTGACCACATTTGCCTACAAAAACGGAAATCCCAACTACAATGTCGTTCACGCCATGGAGGATGGCTTGCTGAGCGATGAGCAGGTGTACGTCAAGGTGATCGAGCGAAAGCCCTTTGATGAAAAACGCTACCCCATCAGCGAGGAGATGGAATTGACCGATCCGAATGCCTACATAGAACAGGCCGATGTCTTCTACCAGCTGTCCAGCCGCTATGGCTCCCCCGGCAATCCAGCCAATTTGAAAGTGTCTCCAAGCAATGAGGCCAAGCACGGACTGGGGCTGCTGCAATATCTCGAAAACTGGAATGAACCCGACAAGTGGTGGCATGGCTATTTGGTCCAAAACGAATCGTACCTCGATCCCAAGGTAGAACGCCGCTTGGGCTATTTTACCCCTTTTGAGTACGCAGCCATGTCGAGTGCTGTCTATGATGGACATGGACAAAGCGACGAGGTCGAAAACATTGTCCGCGCTCGCTTTGGGGACGACATCCCTTCAGGCGCATCACCACTGGGTTTGCGCAACAGCAAGGGACAACTCAAGTTTGCCATGTCTGGACTCACGGAGATCAATTTGGACTATGTGAGGGCTATCAAGTTTTGGTTTGAGCACCATCGAGCAGACATTGGCTTTCCCTTCGATGTCATCAATTTTCACCACTACAGTCACAATGAGCAAGGCGGACAAGAGCAAACCCACGGCATCTGTCCGAAGGAGGATGGGCTACGGGAACGCATTGCCAAGGCAGTTGAATTTCGAGACCGATACTTGCCTGGCGTAGAAGTTTGGCTTTCCGAGTTTGGCTATGACACCCATCCCAAGTCCATCCAGAGTCCAGATTGTCAGTTCTACTGTGAGAATTGTGAAGAGACGGCTTGTTTTGAAAAAATGCAGGAAATCCAAGGCCAATGGGTCGTGCGGTCGTTTTTGGAGATTGCAGCGGGCGGGGCAGATCGCGCCATGGTCTTCACGATGAGAGACGATGGGCCATCTTCCAGCTCCTCCATCTACAGCACAGCGGGTCTGACCGCATATGCTGGCCCAGAGGAAACTGGATACGAGGCCAAACCAGCCTGGTATTATGTGTCGACCCTCAAACAGGTGATGAAAGGCCTTCAATTTGATGCAGATTTTATCCACGATGATCCCCGCGTTCGCCTTTATCGATTCGCGGACAGCTGTCAGTCTATGCCTCGGGAGGTCTACGCCATTTGGAGTCCCACCAGCCAGTTTGGAGACAATCGACCAGTGATTTCCAACTATGCTTTGCCACTGGCAGCGAAAGAAGCAAGTGTGGTTCATTTGCAAGATGGCGATGTAGATGGTTTATGGCGTCCGGTCAGTTCCTGCGATGGGCGGCTGTGCGTGGATGTGAGCGAGCGCCCCCGATTTGTGGTCATCCACGGCGATCCAGGTACTGCTTTTCAGGGCTGTGACTGCTCTTATATTGACTTTCGCAGCAGTGGGGTGACGGAAGCCTTAGCCCTGGGGGACGAACAATCCCTAGCCACTGACTTGTACTGTGGAGAAGGCATCGACATGCAATCGGCCTTCCAGCTTTCAGAGGGTGATACTGTCATCTTGGATCTGGCCGCCGAGCACCTGGTTGATCACCTCTTCTTGTACAGCAAACACGAGGGCAAGGGGCAATTGGAGATTCATCTGGGGGATGAGCAAAAGTGGATGCCCCTCCGTCAATGGCAAGTGAGGAGTCCGCGACCCTACAAGTGGAAGTCATTTGATTTGGCTGGCCGTCAGGGGCGTTACATTCGGCTGGTGGCTCGGGAGGACGACATTTCGATTGGAGAGGTAAAGTTGTGTGGGCGCTTGGCGGAGTAAAGAAATGCAAAGAGTGGTCGTCAACGAGTGGAAATCAAAACCGCCCATTTCTGGCTTTGCTGGTATTTTCGACTCACAAAACTGGCCCCCTTGATTCGGACTTTTCGGATGGATTCTGCCGGGATGTCATACAATTGGGCATCAATTTTTTGAAAGAGTGGCTTGTCATTCAGAACATAGAGAAAATCAGCATCTGACAATCCTTGTTCCAACAGCTCTGCATATTTGGATGATTGCTTGCTGAGTTTTTCCTGATTTTGGTACTTGGCCCTGGTCCGGCTGATCATGATGACGGCCCCGTCTGCCGCTTTCACCCCATACTTATTGAACGCCTCCTCTTTGCGCATTGGTTTGATGACTGCAATCTCTTCGGGCCGAAATGTTTTCAAAAATTCAGGCAAAGTAAACTCTCTGTCATCCACCAAGATGTACGCATTGCGGCCAACATCGCTCAAGCGAGGATTTTTGGTCATGTCGATGGTCTTCGGACGGTCCTCCTGCTGGGCAGTGGCGGCCTTTTGGGAAGGAGAACAAGCCATTGTCATCAACAACAAAATGGCCAAAATGAAAGTAGATGGGTTGTGTGGCATCATCTCAAATGGTTCGTGACGTACTTATGAATGCCGGAGCCATTCTTTGATCAGCTTGTCAATCTGCTCGCATTCGATCAAAAATCCATCATGTCCAAATCGAGAGCTGATTTCCCGGTACTCTCCCTGTGGCAAATGCTGGGCCAGGAATCGCTGCTGACTTGGGGGAATGAGCATGTCCGAATCGATGCCAATGAGCAAAGCTGGCGTCTTGATCTGACTGAGGACTTCTTCCATGCTGCCTCGTCCCCGACTGAGGTTGTGTGTATCCAGACTCCTGAGAAGGTGCCAGTAGCAATGCGCATAAAATCGCCGTTTGAGCTTGTCTCCTTGGTACTGAATGTAGGAAGAAGCCCGAAAGTCTTTGAGTTTCTCCTGATCTGAATCGGTCTGGGTTTCGATGTAGGCATCATAGGTCCGATAGCCCAGCAGCCCGACAGCCCGCGCTCCTCGCAAGCCTTCCTCTCCCGCCTCATCTGTATTGTCCCAAAAACTGGGGTCTGCCTGCAGAGACATCCGCCCTGCTTCGTGGATGGCAATTGCCCAGGCAGATTCGCGGGCAGATGTGACGAGCAAGGCCATTTTCTCCATCCGCTCCGGAAAGATGGCTGCATATTCCAATGCTTGGTGCCCCCCACAAGAACCTCCGACTCCCAACGCAATCTGCTCGATCCCCAGATGAGCCCGCAACAGGTCGTGGGCCCGTACAATGTCGCGAATGGTGACCAGCGGAAAGTCCAATCCATAGGCCTCGTTGGTCAACGGATTGATGCTTCTGGCGCAGGTAGAACCATAGCAAGAACCAAGAATATTGGCACAAACGATGAACTGCTTGGAGGGATCAAAGAGTGCCCCCTCTCCAAAGAGCCCAGCCCACCAATCGGTGACGTGGGAGTTGGCTGTGAGTGCGTGGAAGACCCAAATGACATTGTCCTTTCGCGCATTCATCTGCCCATAGGTGTGATAGGCGATGGTCAGATCATGTAATTGCTCGCCAGTCTCTAAGTGAAAGGAAGAGGCAGAATGAAAAAACTGCAGGTCCGGAATGTCGACCGGAATGGCATAAGAAGTCCCTCTGGTTTCCAAAATCATGCTGTCGTTGTGGATTGGTGAAGTGCTTGTAACAAATCTGCTTTGATGTCATCGGGATGCTCCAGGCCTACGGATACGCGTATCAGGCCATTGGTGATGCCTACTTCGAGGCGTTGTTCTTCGGTCAGTTTGGCATGGGTGGTAGAGGCTGGGTGGGTGACAATGGTTCGGGTGTCGCCCAGGTTGGCACTCAGGGAGCAGAGTCCCAATTGGTCGAGAAATGCCCTTCCCTGTGCCAGGCCTCCTTCCAGTTCAAAGGTAACAATTCCGCCACCCAATTTCATTTGTTTTTTGGCAATCTCGTAGGCAGGATGTGTCGGCAGGAAGGGATAATTGACAGAGGCGATGCTTCGCTGCGATTGCAGCCAATTGGCCAGCTCAAGCGCGTTGGCGCAGTGCCGATCCATTCGAACGGCCAGGGTTTCGAGGCTTTTGGACAAAATCCAAGCATTGAAAGGCGACAGAGAAGGTCCTGTGCTTCGGCAAAATTTTTTGACCTCGTCGACGTATTCTTTTTTCCCAGCCACAACCCCTCCAAGTACCCTGCCTTGGCCGTCGATGAACTTGGTAGCTGAGTGAATGACCAGGTCCGCCCCAAATCGGGCGGGTTGCTGTAGATAAGGAGTTGCAAAGCAGTTGTCGACATTGTAAATCAACTGATGCTCCCGACAAAATGCACCAGCCACCTCCAAATCAATCACTTCAAGTCCGGGATTGGAAGGGGATTCGATGTAGAGCATTTTTGTATTGGGCCGAACGAGTTGCTTCCAACTCGCTGGATCTCGTGGGTCGACGAAAGAACAGTCGATGCCCCATTTTGGCAAATGAACGTTGAGCAAGTTGTAGGTAGAACCGAAGATGGCCCTGGATGCCAGCAGGTGATCCCCTTGTTTGAGAAAGCTCATGAAACCCGCCGTCACGGCCGCCATTCCAGAAGCGGTTGCCATGGCGGTTTCGGTTTGCTCCAGCGCCGCTATTTTTTCTTCAAACTCCGAGGAGTTGGGATTGGTGAAGCGGCTGTAGATGTTGCCTTCCATCTCACCCGCAAACAATGCCCTCATTTGTTCGGCATCGTCGTAGACAAAGCTGGAAGTGGGAAAAATGGGGACGCTGTGCTCGCGGTGAGACGAGCGGTCGCTTTGCAGTCGAATGGCTTGGGTTTCGAATTTCATTCTTCCGGGTTTATGGTCAGGTCGTAGGTAATTTCGGCTACCTTGTCCAGCATTTTGGAGACAGAGCAATACTTATCGAGGGACAGTTCGATGGCCTGTACTGCTTTTTCGCGTTTGATCTCCCCGTAGAGATAGTAGTGTACGTGAATGCCGACAAAGACAGCGGGAATGGCTCCCTCTTCCCGTCGTCCTTCCACTTCCACCCGCAAATCCTGTAGGTCTTGTTTCATTTTGCCCAGAAAGCTGACGATGTCGATGCTGCTACAGCCGGCCACTCCAAAAAGCAACAATTCCATGGGGCGAACCCCTTTGTCCTCTCCCCCGATCTTGGGCGATCCATCCAGGCTGATGGTATTGCCATTTTCGTTGACGCCTTCGAAGTGTACTGCTTTGTTGATTCTCCGGATGGAAATTTTACTCATGTGATTGAATTGAGGATGATGAATAGAGTCTACAATGCTTTTTTACACCAACCCGTTGGAAGCCACAAATGGTTCTCTTCCGTTGTTATTTTCGACGCGTTGGCCGGACAAAATAACTAAGATCATGGGTAAAGTTCAACAATTGGTCGGCAAAAGTCCCTTTCGAAAGGTCAGTTGGTCGTTAAGATTGTCTTAAGAGAAGTTTCAGAGTCGTTAAGAACTCCTAAAGAACGCAAGGTGGTGTGTCAGGATAGGTTAAAAGCGGGTTAAAACGTTTTGTAGAAGGGGGCATCTACTAAACCCGCCGTTAGATTTACAGTCAAACAATCGTACAAAACCTAATGACCATGAAGACTTCCCGCATCCTACTCCTTGCCGCATTGTTTTGTTGCGTTTCCGTGGCTTCGGCCCAAAAAAGCAATTATCCAAAAAACAGTCTGAAAGTCGGCTTTGGCACCGCCTATCTCAACTCTGGCGACTACTTTGGCAAGCATCGTTCTCTGGACTATCAGCGATCGTTTTTTCCCTTGCTGGGCATGGGGCTGAATGTGGGCATGACAGATGCCAGCAAAAACCTCAATGAAACGGACAAGGTCAGCACCAAGTCCTATCAGGGGGAACTCAATTTGTTTTTGTCACCCATTCACAATCGAATCAACAGTTTGAAGTTTGGATTTGGGGGTGTCTATCGCAGTGCGACAGATGTGACGGAGCCCATCAATGCGTCGAGTGACAGCTTGGGCGTGCTGCCAGCGGAGGATGTTCACCAGGAGTTGGGGTACACGGTATTGTTGGAGTATGAGTTGTACATCGCCAAGCACTTGACGATGGGAACAAGGGCCTCGTATCAGCAATATGAGAGTGGGGACAAAGTGTTTTATTGGGGCTTGAATGCGGGGATTCGATTTTGAGGGGGAAAGTTGTTGGAGGAGCGAGGGCGCTGTGGGTCCTGCGTTGGTGGAAAAATGAGGGAGATATGGCGGGGGGCTTTGGGTGGGATTCCCACCCTCTGGCGACCCCAAACGGACCGCCCCTTTTTGGAACCGCACCCAAGCACGGCTCCGCCAACCCAAACCTGGGCATGTTTGCCCAATCTAGGGAGTGATCGAACAAAACAAAATGCTGGCCGCGGACACAAATTCTTCCATTTTGCTCTATAATAGGACACGGCACCCCCCGAAATTCCATAAAATTGAATTCACATATTTTTTCATCATATACAACCTACTCTCTCTAACCCATTCAAAATCTGCCCTTTAGAACATCAAATAATGAATAAAAAAATGTTTTCGGTACATATTTTTTATTTCACCAATTGTTGACAATTTCCCACACTTTCTCACCAAATCACTCCTACTCCGCATACAACAAATAAGGCTTGCGCAGCTTCCGAAAGTCCTCCAAACCCGCAGCCCAAGACTGGCGAATGTCCTCTTCCGATTGCCCGGTAAGGATTTGCTCCCGCAACTGGGTGCCCCCAGCCAGTTTGTCGATGAACTTGTTTTTCAAAAAGAAGTCTGACCGATTCGGGAAGGCCTCATAAAAGGCCAACAAATGGCTGAGATCCAAACGATCAATTTCTTGCAGATCGCTGAGGGGCAAATCCGACAAATCATGGCCACGACACTTTTCCCCTTGCAACTTGGGATATTTGGCGCCCGGCATGGATTCAGGGACAAAGGTGTACTCTCCAATCGTCGACGATGGATGGCCGATCACTTGAAATTGTTTCTGCGTTCCTCGCCCAATACTGACCACTGTCCCTTCAAAAAAACACAGAGAAGGATACAAATAGATGGACCGCATATTGGGCAAATTGGGCGATGGACGAACGGGGAGTTCATAAAACCGCTGATGGTCGTAGTCCTGGCAAGCCACATGGTCCAAATCGCACCGAAGGCCCTCCCCCAGCCAGTTTTCTCCATTGATCATGCGCGCATACTCGGCCACTGTCATCCCGTGAACCACAGGCACTGGGTGCATCCCAATGAAGGAGGAGTGAGCCATGTCCAAGATGGGACCATCCACATAATGGCCATTGGGATTGGGGCGGTCCAAGACCAAAAAGTTGACGTTCTGCTCTGCACAGGCTTGCATCATGTAGTGCATGCTGGAAATGTAGGTGTAAAATCGAGCCCCCACGTCCTGAACATCAAAGACAATGACATCCAAATCGCGAAGGTCTTCTGCAGTTGGCTTTCTGTTTTTGCCATACAAAGACTTCAATGTCAAGCCCGTCTTTGTGTCCTTTCCATCAGCCACTTTCTCCCCGGCATCGGCCTCTCCCCGGAATCCGTGTTCTGGGGCAAAAATGATTCGAATGTCCACACCAAGGGCCAAGAGTGTATCGACCAAGTGGACATCACCTACCATCGAAGTTTGGTTGACAAGCATGCCCACCTTTTGGTTTTTCAGCTTGGGCAAGTACGCATCGAAACGGGCCGCACCCACGATGATCGGACCAGGGCGATCGACAGAAGACTCTTCTTTGGGTGGCACATCTTGGGAAGCCGTCGGAACCGCTCGGCCAGCCTGGTCTCCGCATTGCCACAGGCCCAAGCAGAAGAAAAAGGCCAATAAGATTTTTTGATTTAGCAACATAATCGTAATTTGTTGTCAGGATACGCAGAGAGACTTATTTGGATCGGCTGTACAGATTTCCCTGAAGCCTTTCGAGATAAGACTCTCTGCGTTTTTTGGTTTACCCTCGCAAGATAAACAATGAGCAAAAAAATTTATGCCATCATTGATGTAGAAACCACTGGTGGAAGGGCTGCCAGGGACAAGATCACCGAAATCGGGATCGTACTTTTTGATGGAGAAAACATTCTCGAAACCTTTGAAAGCCTCATCAACCCGGAACGGGCCATTCCCTCCAACATCACCCGAATCACTGGCATATCGGATGACATGGTCGCCGAAGCGCCTCGCTTCTTTGAGGTGGCGCGGAAAATTGTCGACATGACAGAAGGGGCCGTTTTCGTGGCCCACAATGCCCGATTTGATTACAACTTCATCAGGGAGGAATTCAAAAGACTGGGATACACCTACACCCGCCGACTGCTCGATACGGTCCGACTCTCCCGCAATTCCTTCCCCGGCCTGCGCTCCTACAGCCTCGGCAACCTCATCAAACACTTTGGCATCAAAGTCAACCGACGACACCGGGCACTGGACGATGCCCTGGCAACCACTGACATACTGGGGCGCATCCTGCGACAAGACCCCGCCGAACAGCGCATCAAGGACTTGGTCAACAGAGGCATCCGAGAGTCACAACTTCCCGAAAACATCACCATCGAAAAGCTGCATCAGTTGCCAGAGGAATGCGGGGTATATTACTTTTACGACATCAACGGAGAGCTGATCTACATTGGCAAAAGCGTCAACATCAAGCATCGGGTGATGCAGCATTTTACCAACAAAAACAACAAAGGCAACAAACTCAATCGATCTGTCCACGACATCTCCTACGAAATCACTGGCAGCGAATTGGTCGCCTTGCTGCAGGAATCGCACGAAATCAAACTTCACCATCCACGCATCAACCGCGCACAACGACAGCGAAATTTCAACTGGGTCATCACCTCCTATTTCGACAAAGAAGGCTACAGATGCCTGGATGTCAAGCGGGCCGCACCCAAAAAACAACTGACAATGGACGTGGTACACGCTTTTCCATCCCAATTGTCTGCCAAGGGGGCCATCAATCGCATGCTGGAAAACTTCCAGTTGTGCCAATTGCACTGCAACATTGGTCACAGTGGACGTCCCTGCTTCGATTATCACTTACACAAATGCAAAGGAGCTTGCGTGGGGATAGAATCGCCGGAGGAGTACAACGCACGAGTCCACGAGGCCATCAATGCCATTGGGATGGACTTCGACAGCAGTTTCATCATACTCGACGAAGGACGCAGCAAAGGAGAGAAGGCGGTCATATTGGTAGAGGAAGGCCAATACAAAGGCTTTGGATACATCGATGAAGAGGACGCCAGGTATGGGGTGGAAGAGCTCAAAGAAGCCATCAAGCCCTACACCCACAACCCGGAAACCGTCCGCATCATCCGACACTACATGATCAACAAGAGCAGTCGGCTGAAAGTCATCGAGTTTTAACGATTACAGCTTATACTTGTAAAATATGCGACTTACATATTCTTCTTATTCAATGAAGATCTGCTTGGTAAATACATGCTTGTTCAAGCGGACCTGTAAAATGTACAAGCCTGAAGGGAGTTCCCGGTGAAACTCAAAATGTTCTTGCAACTGGCCGACCGGTCGATGAGCTTGCAGCAATGTATCAATTTGATCCCCTTTCATAGTCAACAACTTGACTTCCAATTGGCCAGCCTCCGGCAAATCCATCGACAAGTCCACGAAGGAAACAGCTGGATTGGGCCGAACTTGAATCTGCGCACCCAATGGAAGTTCTTCCACACTGGTCGTTTGGTCCAACCCTGAAATGAGCCGAATCCGTCCCACCGCACTGGACTCTGTGATCAATAGGCTGTTGCCATCCGGAGACAACGCAATGCCATTGGGAAAATCAAAGCTGGCCTCGGAAATGTCCCCATCTTTTACTCCCTTCTGCCCAGTGCCTGCAAAGCGGCTGACATCTCCATCGGGAGAAATGAGGTAAACATCGGGCGTGCCGTCCGCTCCTGTGACCAAGTAGCTGTCCTTCCAACGCACGATGTAGCCCGTCTTCCGGCTGTCTTCCACACGGGTGAAAGCAGAAACACTGCCATCGGCACTGATCCGCTGTATGCGATTGTTCAAAAAGTTGGCGGAGATGATGTCGCCATTGGGGCTGAACGCCAAGCCATCGGGCCCAGAGATGCGCGCGCTCTGCGCCCATACAGCGGGCTTGGGTTCACTCGCTTTCATATCGATCCGAGCAATGTTGTTTGCATTGTAATTGGTTACATACATCAGCTGCTGCACCGTATCGATCAATATACCCGCTGGTCCAAATAAGCCAGACGTGTAAACACTGTGGGTGTCGTCCCGCGCTACTTTGATGATGTTTCCTGTAGAAAATTCTGAAAAGTAAAAGTTGCCCTCAGCATCCACGGCACCTCCCAAAGAACCTGAAAACTGCCCGATGCGTCTTAGATTTCCGTCTGTATTGGTCCGGAAAACTTCCCCGGTGAAGAAATCCACCACGAAAATTCGCCCATCTGGGGCCCATGTGATGCCCTCAAAACGCGCTCCTGGCTTTTCTACAATGGTGGTCACCTGCTGGGCATACGAGGCCCCACCAAAGCAGCTCACAAAAAACAATACAAAAATGAAGTCAATGATTTTTTGCATAATACTAGAGTTTAGGATAGGAATAGATTTGAGCTCCAAGGTATTTCAGACCATCTTCTCACTCCAGTAATCCACCCAAATAAGGGTCTATCTTAGCTTAGACGCACAAAAAGGAGGGTTTTGAGTGGAATTTCCGCCTAAAGAAAGATAATTTGCCGACCACAAGAGCACGCTGCCCGGCTGTTGAATCTAAGGCCAACAATTATGCAAATAAACATTACCAGTACCATCTATCTGACGGCTGCTTTTCAGGCTGTCCTGCTGATTTTTGTGATTCTCCGGAAAAATCGCATGCACTACTCAGAACGCTACCTGATTGCAACGCTGGCTTTTCTGATCATTACCCTGGTCCACTACGTGAGCATCATCAATGGACTGATGCGGCGCTCCATCCTGATGGACGTCAGCGCCATCTCCTGGTACACCATCTCTCCATTGCTCTACCTCTACAGCCGCGCACTTGTACACCCAAGGGAGTCCTGGAAGTGGACGTATCTGCTGTATTTCCCTTGCAGCATCTACTTATTGTTACAAATATTTCTCATCTCAGCTGGTTCCAGGGTCGGTTTTTTTCTGCTCTTTAAGGATGGCAATACCTACACCATCTGCTGGATCATGATGTATTTGATCAACAGTCTGTTGTTTACAATGGCGTCCATTTGGGTGCTCAAAAAGGCAGACATTCCCGCTAAGCACAGACAACGCATCCGCTGGCTGGTCCTCTTTTTCAGTGGGCTTGCTGTCATATTGCTCGGCCTGATTGCGGTATTGCTCTACTGGCTCAATGTCAGGTACTTTGTGGCGAGCTTCGAATACATCTTGTTGGTCTTCTACGCCTTGTTCATTTTCAGTCTGGTGGCCTTGTCTCTTCGGTTTTCCAACTATTTCAGCCTGTTGTCCAATGACCACTACGGCCATGACCAAAAGAAGAATGAAGAACTCAAAGCATTGTTTTTGCGACTGGAAGAACATTTGGAGAAAGACAAGCCCTATCTGCGCCCCAAACTGAGTCTGTCCGATCTTTCTCAGGCAACGGACATCCCAGAAAACCAACTTTCCCAAATCTTCACCCGCTACCTGCGCACCAATTTTTACCAATTCGTCAATACCTACCGACTCAAGGAGTTCGAAACCCAATTGCGGCAAAAAGGGACCCAACGCTACACCATCATGGCCCTGGCCGAACTGGCGGGCTTTTCCTCCAAAGCCACTTTTTACAAGGTCTTCCGAGAACACTACCAAATGACGCCTTCCGAATTCATCAAAAGGACAAAATAGGGCCATCACTCTCCCCTACTGGCCGCCCTTTTGAGCTTGGCGACATGACTGTTGATGATGAAGGCACCAAGCAAAATGATGAGCATCGCATAGACTTGATTGGCGGATACCAATTCTCCCAATACCAACCACCCCAGAAAAACAGCAATGATGGGATTGATGTAGGCATAGGAACTGACAACCACCGAGGACGTTTGTGTGAGCAGCCAGGTATAGGCGGTAAAGGCTAGGATGGAACTCCCAATGGCCAAATACAAAAGGGCAGAAACGGCAGGCACGCTGATGTCGGCAATGGTAAACTGGGCAAATTCCCCCCTCAACAAAGCAATGATGGCTGCCGGAACGGAGGCAGGCAACAGCTGCCAGGCCAAATTGGTGATGATTTCCCCCGATCGAATGTGATCCCGGTGGTACAAGGTCCCCGTTACCCAGCAGACCACACTCAGCAACAAGGCCGCAAAGCCCACAATGACCTGCCAGTATAAAGGGTGGAAAACTCTCCAAGCCAATCACGATGGCCATGTAGCTGCCGCCCCAAAGCAGGTAAATTGCCAGAAAGCTGAGGACGAACAACAGCATATTTCTAGAAGCACCAAAAGGGGATTCACTTGCCATACACAACAGCTTTGAGAGGTGAAACAGCTTGCCTGTCAAGGAATGCGTGGCTGACCAAATCTCTACAGCACAACAGCAAAGGGAAAAGGCAGTCTACGGAAAATCAATTGAATGGAAATGACCAAACGACAGAACCCTAGGAGTTGTCTGACACCACTGTCGAGGACAAGATGGACGACATTTGAGTCTGCAACTTGGCAGCCGATTGACGGGCCTGTTCTGCAAAGTCGGGCCCCTGACCGGCGTAGATGATCCCGCGCGAGGAGTTGACCAACAAACCGCCCAATGAATTGAGTCCATGTTCTGACACACCTTGCAAATCTCCTCCCTGGGCACCAATTCCCGGCACCAAGAGGAAATGATCTGCCGCAAGAGAGCGGATGTGACTGAATTGGGATGGATGGGTGGCACCGATGACAAACATCAACTGATCGGGAGATCCCCAGGATTGAGCACGCCGGATGACTGACTCGTACAAAGCTTCTCCCTCCTCGTTTTTGTCAAACTGAAAATCCCGGCTCCCCTTATTGGAAGTCAACCCAAGCAAAATGACCCATTTGTCCTCAAATTCCAGAAATGGCGCGACAGAATCCTCTCCCATATAAGGCGCAACCGTCACCGAATCAAATTGATAGGTCTCAAAAAAGGTACGGGCATACAGTCGAGAGGTGTTGCCAATGTCCCCTCTTTTGGCATCGGCAATCGTAAAATGATCTTTTGGAATGTAATCCAAGGTCTTGGCCAAAGAGTCCCACCCTTTGGACCCCATGGCTTCGTAAAAGGCGATGTTGGGTTTGTAAGCGACGCAGAGGTCCTTGGTCGCATCGATGATCTCCTTGTTGAAGGCAAAAACCGGATCATCGGCAGAGCGCAGGTGAGAAGGTATTTTCGAAAGGTCGGTATCCAGACCGACACAGAGATAGGATTTTTTCTTCTGAATTTGCTCGTAAAGCGATTGTCTTGTCATAAGGGTCGATTCGATCTACCCGACGCCATTGACGGCCTCCACAGCGTGTATCTCGGGGATTTTGCCCTTGATGGTCTGCTCTACGCCAGCCTTGAGCGTCATGGTAGACATGGTACATGCCTGACAGCTCCCAAGCCATTTGACTTTTACAGTCATGTCATCCGTCACGTCGACGACTTCTACGTTTCCACCATCTACAGCCAGGTGTGGACGAATGTCTTCCAAAGCTGTATCGATTTTGCTCAATAATTCCGCACGCTGCTCTGATGACATATGGATTGGGTTAAAATGTGATGAAATTCAGTACAAAGTTAGCATTCCGTTGACAAAAAATCAAAGCTTTATGTCTACGATCTGTGTGGGTGCGAGGCTTTCGTTTCGCAGGGCGACCTGGCGGGCCGTTTCCTTGGCCATTTCCAACAATGCCGCTGAGCTTACCTCATCCGTTTCCGATAAGATGGCGGGCTTGCCACCGTCGCCCCCTTCCCGAATGCCTTGAACCAGAGGAATTTGTCCCAACAAGACCGAATTGCTCTGTTTGACAAGATCCTTGCCTCCTCCCTGGCCAAAGATGTAATACTTGTTGTCGGGCAATTCTGCCGGACTGAACCAGCTCATGTTTTCCACGACACCCAAGATGGGCACATTGACAGAGGGCAACAGAAACATGTTCATCGCCTTGATGGCATCCACCATCGCAACTTGCTGGGGCGTGGTCACAATGACCGCCCCTGTCACGGAGACAGTTTGCACCAAGGTGAGCTGAATGTCGCCTGTTCCCGGAGGCAAATCAACGATCAAATAATCCAGCTCGGGCCAGACCACATCGTTGAAAAACTGCTTCACAATGGCGCCTAGTCGAGGCCCGCGCAGCACGACGGCTTGTTCTGGTTCGATGATGAAGCCGATGGACATCACAGGGATTCCATAGGCCTCCAAAGGCAAAATTTTGTGCTTACC
The DNA here is from genome assembly GCA_039821145.1 of Bacteroidota bacterium. Taxonomy (GTDB): domain Bacteria; phylum Bacteroidota; class Bacteroidia; order Chitinophagales; family Saprospiraceae; genus JBCCSZ01. The sequence continues at coordinate 82,597 of JBCBOS010000014.1, forward strand.
GTACAATTCCTGCACCTTGGGGCGCTGGCCTTGCAATCCCAACATCGTGGGAATGGACGGTCCATACAAATCCGCATCGATCAGTCCGACCCGTGCACCAAGCTCTTTGAGTCCAAGGGCCAGATTGACAGCCATGGTAGATTTGCCAACTCCTCCTTTGCCAGACGCCACTGCAATGATGTTGCGCACGTGTGCCAGCTGATCCTGTGGCTTGGGAGCACCCTGATTGAGTCCCATGAAATGCACATTGACATTGGCAGACGGGTAAAGCTCTTGGATGGCGGCCATGCACGCAAAGTTGATGTCCGCCTTTCCTTCGAAGTTGGGCGAGGGAAATTCGAGGGTGAAGTTGACATCCTCCCCGTTGATCTCCAAATCGCGCACCCGGTTCATGCTTACCAAGTCCTGGCCGCTGAGTGGGTCCTTGACCTTGGCCAGGGCCTCTACAACTTTTATTTTTTCGATCTTCATTCGTCGATTTCGTTGCTGGTTCGAGTTGTCGAAGAGTACTGATTGCAGAAAAAGCGCCTGTAAAACGAATCTTTCCGCCATTGACTGTAAACGAAATGCCCTTTTGGGCGTAGTATGATACGAGTTGTTTGCCGTCTTGGGTTTGAAACACTCGAAATGTAAACAGCCGCAAGATGCAATTGGTTGTCTTTGGGGCCGCAAATGTACAAACTATTCCCCAAAGCCCTGCAAGCAATATTTTCGTCCTACACTGCCGCAGAGAAGCAGCTGGTTCGGCGGAACGACAGGCATTTTTTTTCACTGCTTTTACAAATTCGCAAATCGCCAATTTTTCCTACTTTTGCCAAACGATGAATGTATACCACAATTTGACGGAACTTCCCGCTTTCAGGAATGCCGTGCTCACCATAGGCTCCTTCGACGGCGTCCACAAAGGACACCAGAAGATTCTCCAAAGAGTCAATCAACTGGCAGCGGAGAAAGAAGGCGAAAGTGTTGTCATTACCTTTCATCCCCACCCCCGCCTGGTCCTTCGCCCCGATGACAACTCTCTGCAGTTGTTGAACACCATCGACGAAAAGGTGCGATTGCTGGAAACCTACGACATCGACAATGTGGTGGTGGTGCGCTTTACCCCCGAATTTTCCAGCCAATCGGCCCAAGAATACATCGAGGATTTTCTGATCGGTCGATTTTCGCCTGCCTGCATCGTCATCGGCTACGACCACAAATTTGGCAAAGATCGACAGGGAAACATCGAACTGTTGCGCCAATACGCCACTGACGGGGCCTTTGAGATTGTGGAGATCAAAAAGCAAGAAGTCGAAGACATCACCGTCAGCTCTTCCAAGGTGCGCTTGGCCCTCAGCAAAGGAGATGTACATACGGCTGCCCAGCTCATGGGACACTACTTTACCCTCACTGGCAGCGTTGTCCGGGGGCAAAGCATCGGGCGATCCCTGGGCTTTCCGACAGCCAATCTCGACATCAGCAACAAGCACAAACTCATCCCCCCCCGTGGGATTTATGCAGTGCGTGTCATCCACCAGCAACAACGCTTCGGCGGTATGCTCTACATCGGTACGCGCCCCACACTCGACGCCTATACCAACCGCACCATAGAGGTCAACATTTTTGACTTTGACAAGGACATCTACGGCGACCAAGTCCAGGTAGAGTTTGTCGACTTCATCCGCCACGAGACCCAGCTCAATGGCCTGGAAGCCCTCAAACTGCAGTTGGCGCAGGACAAGAAGGATGTGTTGGAAATACTTAAAAAAAAACGACAGTCAGCTCCTAAAGCTCCTGCCCCCACCCAACAAGCCAGCGTAGCGGTGGTCATTCTCAACTACAACGGCCGCCAATACCTCGAATCCTTCCTGCCCAGTCTGCAAAACAGCAGCTACTCCAATGCCCACATCATCATTGCCGACAATTGTTCGACCGATGATTCTGTCGACTGGCTGCAAGCTCATTTCCCAGACATTCAGCTCATTTGCATGGATGAAAACCGGGGGTTTGCCGGAGGCTACAACGAGGCCATCCGCCAGATTGAGAAGGAATACGATTATCACGTCTTGCTCAATTCGGATGTCGAAGTTTCCAAAGACTGGATAGAACCCATCGTAGAATTGATGGAAAAAGACCCCAGCATCGGTGCTTGCCAGCCCAAAATCCGATCTTTTCGCGACCGTCCTTCCTTTGAATATGCCGGAGCGGCTGGTGGTTGGATCGACTACCTGGGCTATCCATTTTGTCGAGGACGCATCTTCAGTACCCTGGAAGTTGACAATGGTCAATACGACGATGTATCGGAAGTTTTCTGGGCCAGTGGCACCGCCATTTTTGTCCGCCCCAAACTCATGAAAAGCCTCGGTGGGTTCGATGCCGACTATTTTGCTCATTTGGAAGAAATTGACCTGTGCTGGCGCATCCAGCGGGCGGGATACAAGGTGATGGTCCAGCCGCGCTCAATTGTCTACCATGTGGGAGGTGGCACCCTCGACTACCAAAGTCCCTACAAGGCCTATCTCAACTTTCGCAACAGCCTCATTACCCTGCTGAAAAACGAACCAGCGTCCAAATTGCTTTGGCTGATCCCACTTCGCCTGGTCTTGGATGGACTGGCAGGGCTGCTGTTCATATCAGAAGGCAAGTTTCAGCATTTGCGCTCCATCCTGCGGGCACATGGCACCTTTTATCGCACCTTTGGGCGCAGCCTGCGAAAGCGGAAGAAATACCAAGACCGGATCGAAAAGGCAAGCATTCAACAACAGCCCAACCCAAAAGGAGTGTATCGACACAGCATTGTTCTGTGGTATTATTTGCTGCGCAAGCGAAAATTCAAAGACTTGAGAAATCTCTATGAAAAATAAAATCGACATCCTTCACGAAGACGATGCCCTGATCATCGTCAACAAGCCACCCAACTTTCTGACCATTCCCCACAGATACGCTCACCACCTTCCCAATCTATTGGATTTTCTGAGCAAGCGCTGTGGCAAAGTATTCGTCGTCCACCGACTCGACCGCGAGACCAGTGGCATCATTTGCTTTGCCAAAACCCAGGAAGCCCATCGCCATCTCAATCAGCAATTCCAGGACCGAAAGGCAGAAAAACACTACTATGCCTTGCTGGAAGGCAACGTTCATCAGGAGACGGGACGGATCGACAAGCCCATCGCTGCCCATCCTTCGCGCAGCGGCCGAATGATCGTTTCCAAAAGTGGCAAGCCTTCCTTGACCCTCTACAAGGTCGTGGAACGATTCCGGCAGTTCACCCTGGTAGAGGCCAACATCAAGACGGGCCGCACCCATCAAATCAGGGTGCATTTCGACGCCATTGGCTACCCACTGGCAGTGGATTCTGTCTATGGAAGGCGAGAATCTTTTTTGCTATCGGAAATCAAAGGGCGGGCTTATCGGCGAAAGGACGAACGGGAAGAGCGGCCATTGATCAGTCGAAGTTCTTTGCACGCCCGCAAACTGCGCCTCATCCACCCCGATACAGAGGAATGGATCACCATAGAGGCAGACGTCCCAAAGGATTTCAGGGCTACCTTGCAGCAGTTGAGAAAGTGGAATGTTGTGGAATAATGGAAGCGGAATGTTTACTCCAGTAGACCTCTCCCCTCTTTTTTGATCTTTCCCTCCTTGTTGAGCTTCTTCATCAGACGGTCCAAGATGCCGTTGATGAAATCCTTGCTCTTGTCGGTGCTGTACATTTTGGAAATTTCCACAAATTCGTTCAGCGTGACTTTGGTGGGAATGGTTGGGAAGATGATGAGTTCCGACAGGGCCATTTTGATGAGGATCATGTCGAGGACCGCTACCCGCTCGGCATCCCAGTTTTTGAGCGTGGGCTCGATCATTTCCAACAACTCGCTGTCTTTTTCGATGACATGTACCAGCAGGCCTTCCCCAAACTCGGTGGTCGTGTCGAAGGGCGGGCGATAAGAGTCTAGAAATTCGGGCGCATCCGGCAGTTGCTTGAGCGTCTTTTTCATGGTCCCCACAATGAGCGATTTGTCGTCTACCCAAGAGGGGAAACGCTCCTCGATCAGTTCGTTGTACAGCTCATTGGTGCTGCAATGTTTGTAGAGTTTGAGCAAAATGTCGCGGTGGTCACTCCCTTCGCATTCCTCCTTCATGAAGTAAACCGTGTAATCCTTTGTTTTGGAAAACTCGACATACAGCTTGCGGATGTTGTCCTCATCGACAAAGCCCGGCATTTTGTAGCGCAGGAATTCTTTTTCCAGTGCCTCGTAATTGGTCAGGGATTGAATGATGGGGTTCTCAAACAAACGAGGAGTGAAGATCTTGTCTTCTTCGGAAGGAAGGTGCTTGGCAGATCGTCTGGCAGCATCATTGTTGGAATAGGCTGCAATCTGTGTCAGGTAGTACAAATTGAAGATGTACAACTCAAAGGAGTTCTGAACGGCATCATTATACCGTTTGACGACCTCTGTTTGGGTCAGTTCCTTGTCTCTGCTCATTCCGTAGAGCACCTGCATTACTTTAATGCGGATATTTCTTCTACTTAGCATAAAATCTAAAGCGACTATATCTGTTATTTCAAAGCCTACATGTTGTAGACAGTTCTTGTTCGTGCGACACAAAGAAACACAAAATTTTCAATTCTTCCCAACATATGTCCATTACATGATGGATTGGTGACAAACTGCCTGTGGGTCGATTCCTAGCTCAAAGTACACTCCTCCTGTATTGTCCGGGGCGGAAAGGGCCGCACTGCTCTTTTCTCTGCTCCCGACCGAGGCGTGCTTCTGACGAATGACGAGAAAATTTAATGCCAAAAATGCGAGACACAAGCTGCAAACAAAAACAGGAAGACACGATGTCATGCCTTCCTGTTTTGCCATTGCCAAATGAGACGAGGACTATTGGATGTCCTGGGCCTTCACTTCCTCAAAAGTCGGCAGCTTTTTGTGGTGCCACTTGTTGATGATCTGCCCGTCTTTCCAAAGGACCACTCCTGGGTTGGAGCGAACGATGGTCTTGAGCAGGATGTCATCTGCTTCGTAAAATGGGTAAGGCGATTGGGTTTCGTGGCGGAAGTCGTTGATGATGTCCGAGCCAGCCCCGCCGACCACACCGTATACCTTGAGACCAGCCGCTTCTGCCGCCTCTGCAAAGGGAGTGATTTTTTCGTTGAAAGGCGTCACATAGTCTTTGTCAAAGAGGTGAACGGCTTTTTGCACTTGGCGGGTCTTGATGTCACCCACTCGCTGAACGAGCTGGATGGAATCTGTCCCGTCAATCTGAACCGTATCGGTGACAAAGGTGGTATCCTGAACCGTGAAGGTTTGGCTGTTTTGGGCGTAGTAAAACTTGTAGCAAACGATCATCACGCTGTAGCTTGGATCGCTCAACACCTCCTCTGTCATGTCGTTGCCATCCAAATCCGTCAAGGCAAAATCGCTGATCTTGGTTGGCTCGCTCTCAGGGGTGGAGGTGATCTGATCGTATTCCCAAGCTTCCTTGGGGTAGTTCTTGTATTCTTTCAAAAATTGGGCGTAGGGCAACTCCGTCACCTCTCCGGACTCCTTATTGGTCAACTTGTAGGCGATCACTTTGACGTTGGCGGCAATTTCCTCTTCCTTTTTCTTGATCTCCGCTACATCTGCTCCCTTCTTGAACGGGCGAAAATCTGTGTGAGGCAAATCCCAAACGAAGTTGCTCAGGCAGTAGAGGGTGATGAGGGCCGTCGATCCCCAGACAAGCCCTGTACGGACCTTGCCGCCGAAGAGTTCGTGCATGTCCTTGGTTTTCCAGACAAACATCAAAGCCGGGATCATCAAGAAAATATCTTTGAAGAAGGATACCTTGGGTTTGAGCTTGAGGAAATCGCCAAAGCAACCACAATCGGTCACCTTCATATTGGTCTCGACATAAGGGCCCCATTTGCCAAATTCAAAGAAGTTGACTTCCTGTGGCACATAGCCAGTCAGATAGGTAAAGCCTGTCAGGACCGTAAAAAAGCCCACCAGCGACAAAAAGGCCCAGGCAGTAAATTTCGGACGGGCTCCGATGAGCAACATGACGCCCAAGACGATTTCAAAGACGATCATGAAGACAGAAAAGCCAATGGCGTATTCCGACAGCCAGGGAAACATCGGTGCGATGAACGACATCCAGGTTCCTTCGAAAGTCGATTCGAATTCGGCAAAGTATTGCTCCATCTTGTAAGCCGTTCCCAGCGGATCGATGGCCTTTACCCAACCTGAAAAAATGAAGAGTGCTCCGCAGAAGTTCTGAAAGTAAGAAACCAACAAACTCTTGTCGGCCTTGAAGACCAACTTGACCAACATGGTGAGGGCCAATGCGATGGCACCGATCATCAAAACCAGTGTAGATAGTGTCATTGTACAAACTATTTTTTGTCCAAACGAAAAATTGGCAGCCCGGTTGCAAGAGCGTTCGAAAACCTACCAAACCAACACCTTGAACTGCCTGAGGTTTGCTGCAAATATATGCAAAATCCCCTCTCGGCTACAAATTTTGCCTTTTTCCCCTTCTCGTGCTGTTAACAAGCCGCCAATATTTGTTAACGATTGTCAAATCCCTCCTTCCACAGCTATTTCCTTCCCCCAAAAAATCGACGTATTTTTGCCACATGTCATCAGATCAGTACCAAACCATCGAGCGCAGCAGCACCGGAGAATACAAAGACCGGGGAAGCAAATTTATGGCCTATGCCTACCCCGCCGCTACAGAGCAAGATTGGCAGGCAGCACTGGAAGAGGTGCGCAAATTGCACCCCAAAGCCCGCCACCACTGCTATGCCTTCCGCCTGGGACTGGACGGCAACAGCTTTCGGGCCAATGACGATGGCGAACCCTCCGGCTCGGCAGGCCGCCCCATCCTCGGCCAGATCGACAGTTTTGGCCTCACCAATGTCATCATCATCGTCATTCGCTACTTTGGCGGGACCAAGCTTGGCGTACCAGGCCTCATCGCCGCCTACAAGGGCAGCGCCCGCCAAGCCCTCGAACAGGCGCAGATCGTCCAAAAAAGCATTCAGAAAATCTACCGCTTTGACTTTCCCTATTCCCTGATGAGCGATGTGATGAATGCCGTCAAAAAGTTTGATGCCAGCATACTGCAGCAGGAGTTCACCGAAGCAGGCATGCTCCAAGTGGCCTTCCCCCGCGCCACAGCAGAAGATGAAATCCTGAAAATCAAAGCCCACATCGCCAAACTGAGCGTGGAGGCGTTTCTCCAAATGGAAAAGGAAATTCCCGACCTTCAAATCGAATACCTCAGCACCCGTTGAGGCCTGCCCCAAAAAAACGTTGGCAGGCTCCGTACTGCTTTGCAATACGAAGGCCTGCGCAACCAATTTATGGACAATAAAGGTTTACGGATTGTGGAGTCGGACAATCATCGCCGACTTAGTTGCGTAACAAGGTCACATCGCCCGATCGGAAGATGAGCGAGCCATCTATCGGACACTCTGCTTCGATCAAATACACATAGACACCCTTGTGCGCCGGAACTCCTCGCAGACGTCCATCCCAACCGGCATTGATGTCGTTGGTGGAAAAGACCTGGGCACCCCAGCGGTCGTAGATGGTAAAACTCTTGATGGTCTCAATGGCTGGAGAAGCGACAATCTTCAAGATGTCATTGACGCCATCGTCGTTGGGTGTAAAGATATTTGGCATGTTGATCAGCTCTGGTGGACAAGCCTGCAATACTTCTACAATGGTTTGCGCCGTATCGGTACAGCCCGTTTGCGGATCTGTCACCACTACGGAGTACATTGTCGTGGTGTCGATTTGCACGGCTGGTGAGGCACAAGAACGGCAAGACAGTCCCAAGGGTGGCCACCATTCAAATTCGTAGCCCGCCAGTCCGTCATAGCTCGTATTGAGTTTGATGACCTGACCTGCAATCACATTGCGTTTTTTCAGTAGGCCAATTTCTGGTGCGGGAATCACATTGACCGTCACCCGGGCCGTATCGGGGATGCAGGTAGAGAGTTGCCCCAGTACCGCATATTCTGTTGTCTTGCGCGGTGACAAGATCGGGTTGGGACTGGTCAAATCAGAGACCGCTCTTGGTGGAATCCAATAGTAGGAATCTGCCGCCCCCTGAATCTCAATCTGTACGGATTCCCCTTCGCAGATGGTGGTATCTCTTCCCCAGATTTCTACTTTTTCTTGTACTGCAATGTAGACCGAATCCGTCAAGACGCAATCTCCATCGCTGACCCTCAGATAGAAATACCCACTGCTTTCTGGCCGAGCCTCGGGCTGGATGGTGTTGGCATTGTCCAGGAATGCATCGGGTGACCAACTGACAGCTCCCCGAACAAAATCTCCTTGCAGAGTAATGGTCTCTCCCAGGCAAATGCGGGTGCTGTCGCCTGCGTCAATGTCGTCGGGATGCATCACTTCAATGCGAACAGTATCGTAAAGCGTACAACCGATGTCGGTGGTGATGCGCACAATGTAATCTGTACTGACGGATGGATAAGCCATTGGGTTGGGACAAGTCCCGCAGCTCAAGCCATCTGTATTAAGCCAGAGCGGATCATTGCCCATGCTGATGGACAATTGAACGGTATCGCCCTCGCAAATGATGCGGTCATCGCTGGCAAACTCCTGCCGCTCGTCAATGACAGATACGGTCAAGGAATCAGAGCTGGAACAGTCAAATTCATTGGTCACTGTGAGTACGTAGGTTGTCGTAAAATCGGGACGGGCCACTGGATCGGGACAATCATAGCAAGTCAAGCCCTGCCGTTCGCGCAGCCAAGCATAACTGTCGTTGGCCCCATTGCTTTGTGCATCGAGGAAGGCCACATTGTCCAAACAAATGGTCGTATCCTGTCCGATGTCAATCACTGGTATGTCGTAAGGTCTTACCAAAACAGCAATTTGAACCGTGTCGTAACAGCCTTGGTCATTGAGTGAGACAAAAGAGTAAATCGTCGTATCAAGCGGATTGACCCAAGGATCGAGACAATCTGTACAACTCAGGGTCGCATCGGGCAACCAAAAGAAGTCGGTTACATTGGTCGAGATGATGTTGGCAGACAGTTGGACGGATTCACCCCGGCAGATGACGGGAGAGTCACCCAGCTCTACCTCTGGCGGATCACTGACGGTGATGGTAAGATTGGAAGTTGACGTACAACCAATTTGGGTTCTCACTTCCAAAGTTACCTGATAGGTTCCGGGCTCCCGGAATAGGTGTGTCGGATTTTGTTCTGAGGTACTGCTGCCATCTCCAAAGTCCCAATTCCAGCCCACGATGACGCCATTGACGATGGATGATCCATCGGTAAACTCAACGAGAGCTGGGGCACAGGCTGCTGTCGGAGTAGCAGAAAAAGAGGCTTGTGGCACGGCACCGACCCGAATCAGGTCGTCCATGACAAGGGTATCGTTGCAAAAACCATTTCCAACCATCAGCGTCACATCAAAACTTCCCTCGGTACCAAAGGAAACAGTTGGTTCAAAGCCATTGCTGCTGCCAGGCGTTCCTCCTTCAAAGATCCACTCGACAAAGCTGATCGGATGAGAAGAATTGCTCAAGTTGAGGAAGGTCGTTGTGGCATTGTCGCACAAGATGGAATCCATGGCCATGAAGTTGGCTTCTAGGTTTCCGGTGCGAATCGTATCGGTTGCCTCCAAGGCACGGGCACATCCCTGTGGATTGACCAGGATGAGTTTTGGGACAAAGCTGCCTACCTCTTCGTATACATAGGTCAAGGTATCGGTCAAAGCACTCAGGGCCGACGTATCCAGCACCCCGTTGCCATAATCCCAGATGTAGGTATAGGGCTCGGCCGATTGACCGTAGAAGGTAATGGGAGACGGAACACAGGCCTGCTGGTTGTCAAAGCTGAAGCTTCCAATCGGGCCATCCAGGCTGATGTAGTCTGCCAACAAGAGCGTATCGTGGCAGTTGTCCGTCGACGAAGCAATCAGCATCACATCATAAGTTCCTGGGATGGTGTAAACGTGAGGAGGACTTTCCAAATTGCTGTTTCCACTGTTGTCCCCAAAGTCCCAAAAATAGGTGGACGCATTGAGGGAATTGTTTTGGAAATTGACCACCAATGGTGGACAGGACGCAAAGGTAGAATCCGCCGAGAAGGCAGCCACCGGATCGGCGATGGTCACATAGTCTTGCTTGCAGATGGTGGAATCACAACCGTAAATCTGGTTGGAAACCGTCAAACAAACTGTGTAAACGCCTTCGTTTTCATAATAATGCGTTGGGTTTTGTTCGGTAGAGGAATTGCCATCGCCAAAGTCCCACAAATAACTGCGGTCTCTTCCCACAGATTCATCGCGGAACGAAATGAAGTGCTTGGTACATCCAAATGTATCTGCCGAAAATTCTGGTATTGGAAAGGCCACATCCACATCGTTGAAGGTGCGGGTATCCTGGCAGCCCCAATCATTGGTCACTGTCAACACAACTGGATGAAGTCCCGGCTCGTCAAATTCAAAGACAGGATTTGTATCCCTCGACGTCCCCAGCACCTGTCCAAAGGTCCAATCCCATTCCACATTGTTGCCAAAGGTGGTGGTGGATTGATCGGTAAATTGAACTGTCAGAGGCATACACCCTCCCACCGGATCGGTGACAAAGTCGGTTTGAACCCCATTCACAAATACGGTATCTGTAAACGTCAGGGTATCTGAACAATTGTTGAGATCTGTGATGATCAGTCGGATGTCGCTGTACCGACCAGGCACATCGAAGGTAATGGTCGGCTCCCGGTCACTGACATCGGAAAAGACCCCTCCATTGGCAGACCAGGCGCTGAGGTTGGCATCCATGGAAATGTTGTCAATCTCCAAAGTCAAAGGCGCACAACCCCGGGTCGTATCCACCGTAAAGTTGGCGTCCGGGTCGGTGATGTGTATGGTCGTTCGGACCGTATCGGTACAGCCCGTCGTATAGTTCCAGACAATTTGCGTAATGCCATAGGTGCCCGTCGAGGGATAAATGAAGGTGGGCTCAGAGATATTGGAAGTATCATCGCTGACGCCTTCGACCCCAAAATTCCAATAAATTCGATCGTAGCCGATGGCCATGTCATTCATCGTGACGGAGTAAGGTGTGTTGCAATCCCGTTGCACCACAAAGCCCGCCTTGGGAGGATCGATGAAGATGAAACTGTCGATGGTCAGTTCATTGGCACAACCCAAGTGAAAGGCAGTTAAGGTGACAGAATAATAGCCTGTATCGGCATATTCGTACATCGGATTTTGTGCATCAGACTCCCCTCCTTCTCCAAACTCCCAAAACCATTCGTCGGTATATGGACTGGACAGATCGGTAAACTGAATGGGAGAAGTGATACAGGAAACCCGTGGGTCTGCATCAAAATTGACAACCGGCGGTATTCCCACGCCGATCAAGCCATCGACCACCGTCGTATCGATGCAACCCGCTTCATTGGTCAAAATCAAGGTGATCTGGTACCGTCCTGTGTCCACCAAAGTAAAGGTGGGAATTGTGTCAGTAGAGGTCAAAACCACTGGTGGTGAAGAAGCGGAATTGCTCACGATCCACTCCCAGTCTGTGATGGGAGCAACTGTTGTCGCCGAGCTTTCCAAAGTCACCTCCAAAGGACTACAACCAAAAAAACGAGGCGAAACCACGGTCCCTTCCAAGGGAACCACTCGAATGGTATCCGTCGCAATGGTGTGGGTACAGCCATTGGCGTTGGTGACCGTGAGACTCACAGGGAAGGTTCCAAACTCAGTATAGATGTGTGTCGGATTCTGTTCAGTGCTGCTCTGATTGTCGCCAAAGTCCCACGACCATTGGGTGGCACCCGGCGCTGATCCTGCAAAGTTGACCGTGTGCGGAACATCGCAGCCAATGGGATTGTCATTTGAATAATTGGCTTGTGGGATGGCAAAGACTTCGATGCAGTCGGGCATGGTGTAAGTCGTCATACAACCATTGACCCATCGCGTCAAAGTGACAAAGTAACATCCTGGCGTCTCGTAGGTGTACGAAGGACTGTTTCCCTCGCCACTTACCCCATTGCCAAAGCCCCAACGAACGCTGTCGGCCTGGTCGGGCGAGGTATCGACAAAGCGCACCTCCAAATCTTCACAACCACTCATGGCGCTGGCAGTAAAACTCACTTCATCCCCCACATCCACAATGTCTGACATGATGAAAGTGTCCTGACAACCCGTGATGCGATTCTCAGCAGTGATGATCACGCTGTAGATGCCTTGGGCGGAGTAGACGGTCGGAGGTGGATAGGCTCCGTTGAATGTCGACCCATTGCCAAAATCCCATACGAAATCCAAATTGGTCGTATCGGTGTTGTTGATGAAGTCCACAATCAAAGGTGGCTCACATCCAGAGGTATTTCGGGCCGTCGCTGAGATTTCTGGATCAGGCGAGACAAATATCATGTCTGGCCTTGTCAGCGTATTGGTACAGTTGTTTTCATCAATCAGGGTCAGACTGATGGTAAAATTGTCTGGTACGGAGTAAGTGGACTGGACATCTTGCTGTGCATTCTCCGTCACAACCACGCCAGCCGATCCACCCAATCCCCAAATCCATTGAACGATCTCGCCATCAATGCTGGTGGATTGATCGGAAAAGGTGACATCCAAGGGACTACAACCCTGTTCTGGCGTCGCCGTAAATTCTGGGGTGGGCAAATGCAATACGTGGATGTAATCGTCCTTGCACTCGGTATCCTCATTGCCCTCGCTGTCGCGCACAGTCAGGCAGATGGTATACAAACCCGGCGTCCCAAAAATCCGACCTGGATTTCGGCTCGAAGAGGCCACCCCTCCCAAGTCCCAGGACCAGGAAACGATGTTGCCTGCAGTCGACGAAGATCGATCTGTAAAGGATGCCTGCAAGGAACCGCAACCGGTTCGATTGTTAACGGAAAAATCAGCAGTGACTTGAGCGTCAGCTTTAGATGCAAAGAGCGTACTGCATACGTATACGAGCAGCAATAGTGGTAAACCTTTATTCATTTGTCCATACAAATTTGATGACCAAATCTGCTTACCACAAATCCAAATATGATGCCGTTAGAAGGTGTTTGTTTTGTTAGGCAGTCGTTAGGCTCCCACCGGAAATTCGTTATGGTCAAATGGCATAAACCCTTGACAACTACAGGCTTTTGCCCATTCAACTCAAGTAAAACAATGTCACATTTTCCAACATTGATGCATCCACAACAATTGTCATATCTACCCAAAAACAAACCCGAACATTCAGCAGGGGAACATTCGGGTTTGTCGATGTTGGCCTTTTACAGCCTCGTCTACGCCATCATCGGAGCAGGGTCACGTCTCCTACTTTGAGGATGGTCTTTCCAGTGATTTCGCAAGGGGCTTCGATCATGTACTGGTACACACCAATCGGCGCCTTGTTGCCTCGGATGGTTCCATTCCAGCCCTCGTTCGGGTCATTGGTCTCAAAGACCAGTTCGCCCCAGCGGCTGTACACCCGGAAGCTGTAGATGCCTTGTCGCAATGCACCAGACAAAAAGAGTCGGAAATCGTCGTTTCGCCCATCGTCATTTGGCGTAAAGATGTTCGGTACGCCAATCAGATCTTCGGGGCAGCTCTCCAACTTCATCACATCAATGCTGTAGGTGGACGTACATCCAGTCAAGTCGTCAGTGACAGTGACAGTATAGCGCCCGCTGGAATCCGCGCTGACCGTTGGATAAGCACAATCCACACAGCTCAAGTCGGTGGAAAATTCCCATGCGTAGGAAAAGTCCGGATTGGGCGGCGTCTCTGTATTCAAGGTAATTTGCTGGCCAGGGACGAAGCTGCGCGCCGGGAGCAAATCAATCTGTGGCGCTGGTTCTACCTCGATGACGATGACCGCCGTGTCTTCGTTACAAGTCGACTGAGTGGCCAATACTGTATAAGTTGTCGTCGCAGTCGGTGCCACCAATGGGCTGGATTCTGTCGGATCGCCAATGAGTGGCCCATCGGAAGAACTCCAGTCAAATACATCGGCAATTCCCATCAGGGACAAGGCAACGGTATCGCCCTCGCAGATTCGTTGGTCTATGCCACTGACATCGGTCTGACTGCTGACCTCCACCCGCACAGAATCGCGTAGGACACACAAATCATTGCCCACCGTTACGTAAAATAAAGTGGTATTTCTCGGATCACCAACTGGTGTCAAACTCCTCGGATCATCCAGGCTGGAAGAAGGTGTCCAAAAGACATCCCCCTCTCCTATTGCACTGAGCTGTACACTGTCTCCGATGCAAATGCGTTGGTCTTCGCCTGCGTCGAGCTGGTCTTGGTACAATACAGTGACCTGAACCGTGTCGTAGTTCAAGCAACCATCTGAAGTGGTGACGCGGACAATGTAGTCTGTCGTAGAATCTGGTTCCACCATGGGGTCCGGACAAGTGATGCAACTGATGCCAAAATCGCTCTGCCAAAGCGGGTCGGTGCCAGTGCCAGCATTGAGCTGAACCGATCCTCCCTCACAAATGGTGCGATCATCTCCAGCAAAATTGGTGACGGCATCAAAGACATTGACCCGAACGGAGTCCACACTGGTACAACCAAAGTCGTTGGTGACAGAAACAACATAATCGGTCGAAATGCTCGGATTGGCAATTGGGTTGCGGCAGTTGTCATAACAGCTGAGTCCGCTGCGGTCTCGGTTCCAATCGTAGTCGTATACGGCCATGCCCCCATCTACGGTGAGCTGGACAAATCCATTGGCGCAAATGGTGGTATCATCCGGCATGACAATGTCCGGCGCCCGGAAGGGTTTGACATTGACCTGAATCTCGTCTGAAGACGGACAGCCTTGGCGACTGAAGACCGTCAACGTATAAATCGTCGTATCTGTCGGAGAAGCATATGGGTTGGGACAATCGCTGCAACTCAAGCTTGCGCTTGGCGACCATTCGTAGGTCAGTCCAGCATCGTCTCCAAAAATGATTGCGCCGAGTCGCACCGTTTCATTGATGCAAATGTCTACATCTGGCCCCGCCGACATCTCTTGCTGCGGCAGTACCGTGACAAAATCTACAATCCGATCCTGGCAGCCTACATCGCTGGTGACAACCAAGGTAACGGGAATGTCTTCGCCGCGGAAAAAGGTATGAGTTGGATTGGGCAAACTGGAAGTGGTTCCGTCGCCAAAGTCCCATTGCCATTCCACCACATTTCCACTGCTGATCACGGAGCTGTTGATGAAGTCAATCTCCAAGGGCTCACAACCCTCCCGGACCGACATCACAAAACCCGCTTCGGGAGCTGGTCCAATGCCCACATAGTCCTCTCGCATGAGGGTGTCCTTGCAAATCCCATTGTCGGCAATCAACATGACGTCGTAGCTGCCGGGTGCGGTGTATTCCACCACCGGTTCTATGGCGCTGCTGTTGTCGGGCGTTCCTCCGGGAAATTGCCAATTGAAGCTGACAGGTTCGATGGAGAAACTGAGATTGGAAAATGTCAGTGGCCCCGGTAGGTTGTCGTCGCAGAAAAGACGTTGGTCAAGACTGAAGTCCAAGTCGAGTCGAGCGGCCCGGAAGCCTACCTGATCGGCCACTACAAAGGAGCAACCGGATGGGTCGAGTATTCTAAGGGCCGGGAAAAACTGGCCTTCTGTTTCGTAATAGTGGACAACGGTATCCATCATCGCGATCTGGGCGCTGGTATCTACCACACCATCGCCAAAGTCCCAGATGAAAAAGAAGGAGCCCGAGGACTGTCCGTAGAAAGTGACTCGCATGGGTACACAAGTCGAATCAATGCTGTAGGTAAAGCTTCCGTCCGGACCATTGATCTGAATGTAATCCTCCAGCAAGAGGGTATCAAAGCAATTGGGCGTATTGCTGACGATGAGCTGTACGTCGTAATTGCCTGATTCAGAGTAGGTAGTCGTCGGATTCTCAACGCTGGAAAATCCACTGCCATCGCCAAAGTCCCACAGATAGCGGGTGGCGTTGGTGGAGTTGTTGGTGAAGTTGACCGTCAGAGGTGGACAGCTCGATGAGGTGACATCGGCGGTAAAGTCAGCCACTGGATCGACGATTTGAATGTAATTCGTGCGGCACAACTGCTCAGAACACATCCGGTCGTCCGTCACTGTGAGGCAGACTGTGAAAGTGCCCTCCGATTGGTAACAGTGGGATGGATTTTGGTCTGTGGAGCTATTGCCATCGCCAAAATCCCATAGATACGTCAAGTTGTTGCCAGAAGAACTGTCGGCAAATGCCACACAATGGGTCGTACAACTGAAGGTATCCAAGGTGCCAAAGTTGACAGTGGGTCGAATCACATGGATGGCGGAATCTCTTTTGACCCGGCTCGAACAGCCCCATTCGTCTCTCACCACCAATATGACATCGTAGTATCCATTCTCCTCAAAGGTGAAGCTCGGGTTTTGATCAAAGGATTCGCCCAGCCCATCCCCAAAGGTCCAGGTCCAGTTGGTATTGTTGGCAAACAGATTGGTCGTGCGATCGGTAAAGTCGACTGTCAAAGGCCCACAACCTTCATTTGGTGTAAAGCTGACGTTGACATCAATTCCATTGGCGTAGATGGTATCAACTGTATTGATGAAGGTATCCTTGCAACCGTTGATGTCTGTGATGATCAGCTGAACATCAGAGTAAGCTCCCGGAGTTTCATAGGTGATCCTCGGTTCGGGAGCTGTGAAGTTCGAAATGGTCCCGCCAGGTGCCGACCATTCCCACTGAACGGCCCAATCGGATTGGTCCTCAATGGTCAGGTTCAAAGGCGCACAGCCTGTATTGGGCGTGAAACTGAAACTGGCATTGGGGTCCGATATGGTGATGATTTCTGTGGTGGAGTGCTCACAGTTGGTGGTCGAATTGAAGGCCGTTTGGGTCACGTTGTACATCCCCGGCCCCGGAAAGGTAAAGGTCGGCGATCGCTCACTGGTGGTATCAGTACTGGAGCCCGTAATCCCAAAGTCCCAAAAAACCGTCTCTGCTCCTACCGACCGATCGACAAAATCGACCCGCAAAATGTCATTGCAGTATTGAATGGCTCTGAACTTGGCCAGTGGTTCTTTGATTTGGATGTAGTCAAAAAAGGTCATCGTATCAGAGCAGCCATTGTGGGTCACGATCAAGGTGACGTCGTAGAAGCCCGTATCCTGGTATTCGTGGACGGGATTCTGGGCCACAGATTCTTCTCCATCCCCAAATTTCCACAGCCAACGCTCGGCATTGGAACTGGACAGGTCAGTGAAGCTGATGGGCACTTCGATACATTCTTCCTGTGTGCTGGACACAAAATCGACCACAGGCGGCTGTCCCACCTCGATCAAATTCTCTCCAATCACCGTATCCCGGCACCCCAGGACATTCTCTACAATCAACACCACGTCAAATACCCCGGTATCGGGAATGCTCAACTGGCCTTGTTCCTGAGTGGAAGTATAAGTATTGTTCTGCGTTTGGACCGACCAACTCCAACTGTTGATGGGTGCAATCGACATGGAACTTTCAAACAAAGTCACGTCCAATGGCGCACAGCCACTTTGGGCCGGGCTCACGATCTCAGCGGCCAATTCCAGTACCACGATGGGGTTGTTGGAATAGGAGAAAGAACAGCCATTGCCGTTGGTGACCGTCAATGTGACGATGTAATTGCCAAAGTCAGAATAAGAATAGACCGGATTTTGATCTGTTGAGGTTCCGACACCATCGCCAAAGTCCCACTCCCAGCTCACGATGTCCCCCGATTGGGGAATGCCTGCAAAATTGACAACATGTGGCAAAGAACAACCAATGCTGTTGTTGTTGTTGTAGGTCACATTGGGCAGTGGATTGACATTGATGCAGACCGGATATTGGTAATCACTTGGACAACCATCGATGTAGCGAGTCAAGGCCACGGTGTAGCAACCGGGAGCTGTGTAGATGTGATCGGGATTGAGAGCGGTGGAATTGGTACCGTCGCCAAAGACCCAACGCACACTATCGGCAGGCAGTGGAGAAGTATCGGTAAAGGACACTGGCTGGTCCTGGCAAATGTCTTCTGTGGAGACCGTAAAGGACACCTCGTTGCCCACACTGACCGCATTGTTCAACACCAAGGTATCCGAGCAACCTGTCTGGATGTTTTCTGCAATGACCGTAACCGTATAATTGCCATAGTCATTGTAGACCACCGGAGGAGGCGTAGCCCCTACATGCGTATCCGAATTGCCAAAATCCCATCGGAAGTTCACGTTGGCGATGGGCGAATTATTGGTAAAAGAGGTGGTAAATGGCGGATCACAACCAAAAGGCGAATTGACCAGCACGTCAATACTGGGCCGATCGCTGGCCTGGATGTAATTGGTTTTCGTAATGGAATTGGTACAACCGTTGTCATCCGTGATGGTCAGACTGATGTTGTAGGTATCCGGGATGTCGTAGGTACAGCGGGCCGATGGTGTAGCAGACGTACCCACTACCGGACCGCAAGAACCGCCCAGGCCCCACAATCGATCGGTGATGTTGCCATCAACGGAGGTAGATTCATCGCGGAAGGCCACCTGCATGGGCACACAGCCATCTGTATTGTCGGCGCTGAACTCGGGTTGAGGCAAGTTGAGGACGCGAATCAGGTCATCGCGACACAAGGTCGCTGAATTGCCCATGTCATCCGTGGCTGTCAGGCAAATGGTATAGGTACCGGGAATGCCAAAGATTCGACTTGGGCATTCCTGACTGACATTGACCCCACCGAGGTCCCAAGAATAAGAAACGATGTTTCCGGCCGTGGAAGAGGAGTTGTCGCAAAAGGTAACGGGGACCGATCCACAACCCACCGAATCGGTGTAGGTAAAATCGACTGTCACCTGTGCTTCTGCTTGATGGGAGACCAAGAAAAAAGCCATTATCATCCAACCCCAGAAAAAGGCCGTAGTTTTTGGGAATATTAAGTTTTTATTCATGCTTCGTATCTATACATTTCAATTCGGTAAATGGCGTCGACCCACAGCTCTATCGGCAAGCTGGGATCATTTTGTGTATAGTCAGGCAAGCGAATACGTCTAAACGGGGGGGATGTTTGAGCAGACCTTGTTCATACAATTCATGTGAAAGATCAATATTCATTCCAAAGTAAACACACCCCTTTGGCACCAGAAGTCATGGACCAGCGCGTTCGGTTAACTGTCGACAGACGCATCGACAACACAAGTAATTATCAATTGAGGGAATCAGGGTAGCCTTATGAGCCAACCAGTGGTTGTGTATAAGGCATCGGTTGAGGGAAAATTAAAATCACTTCAATACCTTCTCAGCTCACAGCAAAGATAGTAATAATTTGAAAAACCAAACGTCTATAATTAAACTTTTTATTAATGTGTTGACAGGAGAAATGTAAATTTTATGGCATTTGTGGACTTCCTCATTGCAACAGTCCAACTTCTGGCTATTGCCGCTTGATCTCCACAATCTCAACGCGCCGCTCCTTGGCCGCCCCTATGCTGTAGACGGAATTGCGCAAATCAAACAAGTCGTCGCTGATGGACTTGGCAGCCGTTGTCTCCCCAAAGGATTTTTCTGAGATGATCAGCTTACCCGATTGCAAGTAAGGCTTGAAAATGCCATTCATATGGGTGTTGAAATGATTGCGAACGCTGCTCACCCGGCGCTTGCCCAAGGCCAGATTGTAGTCGCTCTTGGCACGCGGGCTGGTAAATCCTTTGACAAAAATCTCCACTTGCTCCCCTTGCTCCAATCGCTTGAGCAAAATGTCGGAAAACAGGATCAGATAGTCATAGCCTTTGCGGACTTTGGACTCAAAGAAGTCGTCCATCTCTGTTTCGGCCTGAAACCTGACCGTCTCCGGGAGTGGCCCGGCATACTCCCGCAAATAATTTGACTTGAGGGCATAATAGTCAAAATAGCTTTGCTCGTAAGTCTTTTTGGTAGTCGTGCGACGGGTGCGACGGTCCGGCTCATCATTGTGAAAGTACAAGGCCAATGGCAGAAAATCCTCCAAGGTCGTCGGCACAGGCTCCAATTTGGGTGGGACGGGCGGAATGACTGCCACAGGAGGGGTATCCACTACAATGGTCAGAGAATCCTCGGAAACCAGGTTCTTCTCCGTAGTATCCTTAAAGATCTGAACTTTGTAAATGTCGTTGCAACAAGATTTGTTTTCCTTTTCCAAGTACAGCGAGCCCTCCCGATTGGAAGCCAGATAGGCAACGGTCGAATCTGGATTCAGGCTGAAGTATACATCATTGTAGCTGCTGTTGAGCGGATAGCCCCCATGTCGCACCTCTCCCCAACCTTTTCCATCGTAGGGAATGCTGTAGACATCGTAGCCTCCCAGCCCCTGCCGTCCTTTTGAGCTGAAAAACAGGGTCTGTGATTGCTTGTGAAAAAAGGGCGTGGCATCGTCTTCGGCCGTGTTGATGGCTTCGGCATTTTGGGCCTTGGCAAATTTTCCGCTGCTGTTGGGCAGTGCATACCAAATGTCCAGCTTGCCCTTCCCTCCTGGTCGGTTGGAGGTAAAAAACAGAATTTCCCGTTTGTTGATGCTGTCGTAGGCAATGTTGGGCTGAGTGGCTGTGTAGCCCGGCGCATTGATTCCTTCCGGCAGTTTCTTGGGCCGGGTCCACCGTCTCCGCTTGTCCTTGGTGCGGCTGTAAATCGCACAGCGGATGTTGGTACTGCTGACATATTCGCACAATGTATAATACATCACCTTGCCATCCAGACTGAATGTCGTATGGGCCGTATGGTATTTCTTGTCGTTGAACCCGCGAGACAAGGGCCGTCCCCTCCCCCCTCGGACCGATTGCAGCACCTTGGTGTATTTGCGCTTGGGCTGGTGGTCGTCCTTGTAATTGTCGTATCGAAGAGAAGAATAAAAGAGTGTATCCCCTCTCAGCACAGGTCCAAACTCTGAGTAAGGTGTGTTGACTCGCTTGTTGAGATGACTCACTGTGACGGCTGCCGGGGCTCCGATCAACTCCTGTGCCCACTGGCAATTTGCCACCTGCTGACGGGCTTCCGCCGCCTTGCTTCCGGAGGGATGTGCCTTGAGGTATTGGTCAAAGTAGGTCAAGGCCATATCGTATTGGCCCATGAGGCGCTGTGTTTCTGCCATGCGAAAGAGCAAAAGGGGAAATTCTGCTTTGCGATTGCTGTAGTAGACCTTTTTGTAGTATTCGTCGGCCAGTTCATAAGCAAAAAACTCCCGGCTCACTTCGGCGATCTTGTAGGCGAGCTCCAGCTTTTTGTTGTTGATCAGATACGCTTCCTGATAGTACTTGAGGGCGCTGTAGTAATCGTTTTTGCCAAATGCTTTGTCACCAGCCTTGAGGTAGGCCTTGGCGGTCTGAGACTGAGCGGGAAGCGCCCAAAGTAGACATAAAGCGAGGCAAGCGATTGGAGAGAAGCGTTCAAAAAAGTATCTCGACATCCTACTCATGCTTTCCGTTAAAAGATGGGGCAAGCCTTGAAAGTTTTCAAAGGCTTGACCCTGGTTATGGCGTAGCGGATAGCCATTTCGGGACCACCGGCCCCGTTTGTAGCCGCTGAAAAATCAGAAATATTGATGTCGTAGCTAAAGCCAATTCTCCAAGCGAGATAAGACAGTTCGACGGCGGGAATGATCGCGTCCAGCTCACCGCTCATGCGAACGGCCGTGGTGAACTGTACGGCCAATTCCTGCCCTCGTTCTTCCCGGATAAAGTACTTCGGACCGGCTCCGACGACCAGTTCTGATTGCTCTTGGTTTTGCAGTTGCCCCAACGCGAACAGCTTCATGGACACTTTTTCGGCCATTTTCCAGGCGCCAAAGGAGTACAAGCTGGTACGAACGGGCCTCCGCTCGGTATCTGTATTGGTAAAATTTTTCTTGGGTCGGTTGAGATGGAAAAAGGCCACTCCTGCATTGAGGTAGAAGCGTTGGTCTTCTTCTTGCAAGTGCCAATTGATGCCGGCAGACAAGTCGCTGAAGGCCACATTGTTGGACGCAAAGTTTTCTCGTGTGGGAAGGTTGGCATTCACTTGTTCCCCGTCGAATTGGTTGCCCACCAAAAGCTTGCTTTCGTCAAAAGACCGCTGTGCAATGCCCGCCTGAAAACCCGCCGTCAAGAAGTTCTGATCGTTGAGCTGCTGGGTGTACGACCCACTCAGGGAAAGCTGAAGCAAACTCAGCTCGATGTCTCCCGCTTGATCGTAGTTGAAAATCAAGCCACCCCCAAAGTAACCATTGCTGATCTTGTCTGTGAAATATTTCATGTCCGCCGCTCCGGAAATCGTCATGAATGGCACGGGCACCGACTGCCATTGGCTTCGGTAATTGGCCGTCATTCGAATGTCTTCCTGGAAAATTCCCGTAAGAGCAGGGTTAATATTCAGCGGAGTATTGTAATATTGTGAAAAATGAAGGTCCTGACCATAGAGAGAGGGCCAGCAAAAGAGAAGCAGCAATAAGCTTGTGGGGATCGTCTTAGTCATCCAGCTTGTTCTTTTAGACACTATGCAAACTAACGAATAAGTCTTACATTACAAAAATATATTCCACATTATGTTAAAAGTAGGCATCACAGGCGGAATTGGCAGTGGAAAAACCAGCATGTGCAAACTGTTTTCCCTCCTGGACATCCCCATCTATCACGCTGATGTGCGGGCCAAAGAACTCATGGTGTCTGACCCTCGACTCAAGCGAAAAATCCGCATCATCTTTGGCGACGAAGCCTATCTGCCGGACGGAAAACTCAACCGCTCCCACATTGCCAACATCGTTTTTTACAACAAAAGCAAACTGGAAGCCCTCAACGACCTGGTCCACCCTGCCGTGGCAGAAGACAGCCTGCGCTGGCACAACAGCCAAAGCGATGTCCCCTACACCCTCAAAGATGCCGCCCTCCTATTTGAAAGCCACAGCTATCGGGCACTCGACTACATCATTACGGTATTTGCGCCCGAGGAGTTGCGCATCAAACGAGTCATGGCCCGCGACGGTCTCCAAGAACACGAGGTGAAGGCCCGCATTCGCCGACAGATGAGTGAAGAGGAAAAAATGAAGATGGCGGATTTTGTGCTTTACAATGGCCGCAAGGACAAACTCATCCCACAGATCGTCCACATCCACGACCAATTGCTGGAAAAAGGAGGGTTTTACGAAAATTGGACGGGCAGTTGGTTCAGGCAGTATTGAACATCCAAGACGCTGGCATTGACAAAGGTCGTCCCAGCTCGCTCCAATCTGCCGTAGGCTTCGTGGATGTGCCCAAAGAAGCAGTAGCGCGGCCGGATTTCCTCTATCCTGGCCAACAATCTCCGACAACCCACCTGCTCTCCCCGAATGGTTTTGTCCAAAATCCCATAAGGCGGCCCATGTACCAGCAAGATGTCCGTCTGCTCGGGAATGAGCTGCCAGTGGCGATCGATTTCCTCCCCTCTTTGTCGATTGAAAGCCCAGTCCAAAAACCAAGGCTGCACAGGTGATCCCCAAATCCGCAGGCCATTGATGGTCACACCACTGTCGTTCAAATAGGTAACACCTTCCGGGATCATGTCTTTGATCTCTTGCTCATCGGCCGTTTCGAAGAAAAAATCGTGATTGCCTGCGATGAATACCTTGTGTTCAAAATCTTGTTTGGCAAACCAAGACAGGAAATCTTCCACCTCTGCTCGACTGCCTCTTTTGCACACATCGCCACAGTGCAGCAGCAGTTCGCCCTTGGGCAGGCGCAGACTCCCGTGTTGGCCGTGCGTATCCGAGATGACAAGCATTTTCATGGGCAATCCACTTTAGAGATATTCCGGTTTGTCCAACTTTCTGGAAATGGTAAAGGCGGCATTGATCAGACCAACATGGCTGTAGGTTTGGGGGAAATTGCCCCACTGGCTGCCCGTTTTCTCGTGGACATCCTCACTGAGCAAGCCCAGATGGTTGCCATGCGCCTGCAAGCGCTCAAATATCTCGATGGCCTCCTCCACCCGACCGATGCGCGCCAGGGCTTCGACATACCAAAAGGCACAAATCAGGAAGGTAGACTCTGGCTCTCCAAAGTCGTCCACATGCTTGTAGCGGTAAAACAGGCCACTTTCCGTCCGCAGATTTTCCTCCAGGACTTCGAGATGTCGATGGGTCTTTTCGGCCGTCGGGTCCAAGTAGCCCATGTTGATGAGCTGAAGAAGGCTGGCATCCAAATTGGCAGAACCAACTGCTTGGGTATACACACCCCGTTCTTCATCGTAGCAAGACTCGATCATCTCCGTCGATTTGAGGATCATTTGCTCAGCCAATTGCTGCATCTTGTCATCCTCAATTTGCAAGGCGATCTTTTTGGCTGCCTGTGCCCCTGCCCAGTTGAACAGGAAGGTGTAGCAGTGCATTTGGGTGATGCCCCTGAACTCCCACAGGCCATTGTCGGGCTCCTCCATGGTCACCTCGATCATCTTGAGGCAGTGCATGGCCAGTTTTCCCAGGGTGGCATTGTGGCGATCGGTTTGCAGCCGCTGGTCGGAAAAGATGGGCAACAAGGTGACCAATACCTGGCCATAGACATCGTTTTGGATGTGCTCGTAGGCTTGGTTGCCCACCCGTACGGGCGCTTCTCCGCGGTAGCCTTCCAGGGGCACGATGCGTTCGACGGGCTTGCGGTCTATGGTGATGGGGTACAATGGGTGAAAGCGTTGGTCTTCGCCCAGTACAATGTTTTGAATGAAGGTGGCGTATTGTTCCAAAATGCCAAAGTGGCTCAGATCATTGAGGGCCTTGAGGGTATAGTGGGCATCGCGAAGCCAACAAAAGCGGTAGTCCCAATTGCGGGAGCTCCCTGGAAACTCTGGCAAGCTGGTGGTCGCAGCGGCAATGATGGCGCCAGTGTCTTGGTATTGGTGAAGTTTGAGGGCGAGGGCCGAGCGGATCACCCGATGCTGGGAAAAGCGTTCTGTGGAGGTATTTTTGACCCACTGCTTCCAGTATTTGATGGTCTTGTCGAGAAAAATCTCCGCCGTGCTTTCCAGGCTGGCTTCCAATGGCACCCCCCAGGTGAGGATCAGGTATTTTACTTCGTTGAGGACAAAGGCTTGTTCCTTTTCCACATAGTTGAGAGGGACATTGGTGGTCAGGCGCACCTGAGATTCCAGTCCGGCATATCGAATGTGATTGCTGCCAAAGGTGCGATCGGGTACTGCCTCGCCATAGTCGCCCACGGGCTGACAGCGCACCCGGATGCGGGGGGTTCCTTCGACAGGCACCACCTTTCTGACCAGCATGAGTGGCTTGTAGTAGCGTTCGTTTTGGTAAAAGCGAGGGGCAAAATCGATGACTTTGAACTTGCCCTCGTCGCAGTGGAAGAGGGTTTCGATCACATTGGTATTGTGAATGTAGGACTGTTCGGTCTCAAATTCTTCCCATTCGGGCTGAACTGAGAATTGCCCTCCTCTGTTTTCATCCAGGAGGGTTCCGAAAATGAAGGAACTGTCGAAACGAGGCCAGCACATCCAGCCGATGTTGGCCTTGTCGTCTACCAAAGCCAAATAGGAGCAGTTGCCAATGATGCCGTAGTTGTACTTGTGAATCATGATCGAAGGATTGCGTTTTGTTTCTGTCAAGCGATGTGGTAGAATCTGGAATAGGACCTTCTCAATTCGGTTTTTTTCAATCGAAGTCCCAAATTTAGACAAAAATGCAGCATTTCCCAGTCATTGCAGCATTTCCTTTTGTTTGTAAAAATAGCTACATTTGAGCCGTAAAAATAGAATGATATGTTTGTGAGAATGATGAAATCCGCTTTGCTGTTTGCCATGCTTGTGGCACTGTTTTCCGCCTGCCAACAAGCCGGAGAGTCTGGCAGTCAGGGAGTACAAGAAATTGCCCCTTCCGACCAACCTTCCAATGCTGACATCATCCGAAATCCCGTCAGCGCCGACGAGATGGTGGACGAGGACAATGTCGCCAAGATGGAATTCGAGGAAGAGGTCCACGATTTTGGGACTGTCAGAGAAGGGGAAGTGGTCAAGCACACCTTCACCTTCACCAATACCGGAACCGTTCCCCTGGTGATCAACAATGCCAAATCCACCTGTGGCTGCACCGTTCCCAAATGGCCCAAGGAGCCAATTGCACCGGGAGAAAGCGGCAAGGTCAAGGTGCGTTTCAATACCAAAAGCAAATTCAACAAACAGGACAAGCCTGTGACCATCACGGCCAACACCTACCCGGCCAATACAGTGGTGCGCCTCACGGGCTTTGTAGAACCTGACAAGTCAACAGCTGAAAAACAATAAACAACAACCATACTATGACCAACCACTTTATGAACGAGTCTCTGCAAATGATCCTGCTTCAGTCCGGTGCGGCCAACCCGCTGGCCCAATTCGGACCGCTGATCCTGATCGTCGTGGTTTTTTACTTTTTCTTCATCCGTCCACAATCCAAGCGACAAAAGGAGCAAAAGAGCTTTGCCGACAACCTCCAAAAGGGAGACGAAGTTGTCACCTCCAGTGGCTTGTACGGCAAGATCAACAAAATCGACGGAGATGTCATTACCCTACAGGTAGACACCAAGACCTTCATCCGCTTCACCCGGAGTGCCATCTCCAAGGAGTTGACAGAAGGTGCCAAGGACACCACTACCGATGACAACGCCAAGAACTAGCCTGCGAGACATATTGGCGGACGACCGTCCCATTTTTCTCGTTTGCCTAGGCATCGCTCTTATTTTTTGGGTATTCCTCAAGCTGTCCCTCTCTTTTCGGTCCCAAATAGAAATTGGTGTGGAGTACTTGCTCCCGGAAGGGCGCATCTTTACCAGTACTCCCCCCCACAAGGTCACCGCTACCGTAGAAGGTACCGGCTGGAAGTTGTTGGCACATTTTACGGGCCGCGACGAAATGGACATTCAGTTGGGCCTGGCCAACAATGCCTCCCAGACCATCAATGGTTCACAGATCAAGGCCAAAATCCAACAACTGCTGGACGATGTGACGGTCATGGACATCGAGATGGACTACATTCAGATCGACCTGGACGAAGCATCGCAGAGCAAGGTGCCCATACAGTTGGAGCAGCAAATCAGTTTTCGGGAAGGCTTCCAGCTCCGAGCGCCCATCCGTTTGTCACCGGACAGCGTCTTGCTCACCGGGCCGGCCTCTCTGATTGCCCGCCATGGTTTTTGGCCCACCCTGCCCTTGCAACTGGATGATTTGTCTTCCAATGTGCAGCCCTACGTGGACCTTCTCCCCCCAGAAGACCCCGTCTTGCAGATCCAACCCGTCCAATGTCAGGTCTTGATTCAAGTGGAGCAGTTTACCGAAAAGTCGGGGCTGTTTGTGCCCATCACGGTGCGCAATGCGCCTGACAGCATCAAGATTTTTCCAGAGAAGATCGAATTGCGTTGTGTGGTGGGACTGAGTCGTTTCAAGGATGTCAGCAGTCGGCAGTTTGAGTTGGTCGCCGATTTGAAAAACATCAGTCTCAATTCGGCCAACAACACCGTTCCCATCCAATTGACTCGCTCACCGGACTTTGTCAGTCGGGTGCGGTTCAGTCGGCAGTCTGTCGAGTTCTTTTTCGTGAAGGAATAGCCTTAGGGCAGCTTGTTTTCGACGAGTACAACTTCCAATTTGCGGCGGGTTTCCATTTCGGATGTCTTGGCTGTATCCAGGTCATTTTGGAGCATGTCTTGGATGCGATCTACCTTGTGCTTGGTACTTTCCACCATGTTGAGGCTCATGCGCATTTCTTTGCCCAAGATCCAATCGGAGACAAGACCGTCGTAAAAATTTTCGAGAAAGCGGGAAATGTTGCGGATGAATTGCTCATAGTCGAGCTGATAGTGTTTGCTAACATCCTGCAATTCGTCGATGAAATCATCCAAACTGCCATTGACCGAGCGCACGTGGGACTGTAGGCTTTTGACGTACTTTTTCTGCTTGTAGAGCAATGTCATTGGTTCGCTCGGCAATGCGTTGAGGGGCCAGGAATCGATGACCTTCAATCTTTCCTTGATCTCTTCCAAGTCCTTGATCGCCTTTTGTCCCGCCAACATGGCTTCTTTGATCTCGCGCTGCTGGCTTGCCCGCCACCTGATCTCGCCCTCGATTTCTATGATCTCCTTGGCCAGCTCCTTGTTTTTGAACTTGAGTTGGTTCTTTTTGTCGCGAATCAGCTTTTCAAAACGCTCTTCGATCCCCTTCAAGCCGAGGAGTTTTTCTTCCAGCACTTCAATTTCATACTTTTTGACTTTGATCCGCTCTTTGATCTCGCGCAGTCGCAAAAAGTACATCAGGTAGTTTTGGCGCTCCCTTTCGCAGCGCTCCTTTCTGTGGCCCAGTACTTTGCCAAAGAGATTTCGCAAGGGAAGCTTCTCGAGCTTTTCCATCCTGTCGTGACTGTGATCCAGTTTGTCCAACAGATGTTCCTTCTCCACTTCGCGCTGCTCCAGCTTTTCCCGGACCGTTTGAATGTGGATTTCTATTTTTTCTTTGAGTTGTTTTTGCTCATGCAGTTCTTCCAATTCTTTGTCGATGCCTTTCATATCTCAGTTTTTAGAGGTCAAATCTCAAGATCAGTGCAATGGTAACCCCTCCTTTTCGAACAATTTCTGTTCCACCAATGCAATGCCCTTCCAGGTAGTAGCCGGAGGACTCCATGGTCGAGGCCCACCCCTTGAAAGTCCCATCCCAGTCATCGTCCTTCGAGCGGGTTTCGAAGACCTTTTGACTCCAGCGATTTGTCCTTAGGACAGCTTGTTTTCGACGAGCACAACTTCCAGTTTGTGGCGGGTTTCCATTTCGGATGCCCTTGCTGTTTCCATGTCATTTTGGAGCATGTCCTGGATGCGATCCACCTTGTCTTTGGTCCCCTCCACTAGGTTGGTACTCAGGCGCAACTCCTTGCCCAAAATCCAATCAGAGACAAGACCGTGGTAAAAATTTTCGAGAAAGCGAGAAATGTTGCTAATGAATTGCTCATAGTCAAGCTGATAGTGTTTGCTGACATCCTGCAATTCGTCGATGAAATCATCCAAACTGCCATTGACCGAGCGGATGTATTCCTGTAGACCTCTGACGTACTTTTTTTGTTTGTAGAGCAATGTCCTTGCTTCGTTCATGGGGACAAGGGTCCAGGAATCGATGACCTCCAATTGTTTTTGAATCTCATCCAATTCTTGCATTGCCTTTTGGCCCGCCAGCATGGCTTCCTTGATTTCGCGCTGTTGACTCGCCCACCACCTGATCTCGCCCTCGATTTCTATGATCTCCTTGGCCAGCTCCCTGTTTTTGAACTTGAGTCGGTTCTTTTTGTCGCGAATCAGCTTTTCAAAACGCTCCTCAATGCCTCCCAACTTGCGGAGCTTTTCTTCCAGCACCTCAATTTCATATCTTTTGACCTTGATCCGCTCTTTGATCTCGCGCAATCGCAAAAAGTACATCAGGTAGTTTTGGCGCTCCCTTTCGTAGCGCTCTTTCCGGCGGCCCAGTATTTTGCCAAACAATTTTTGCAAGGGAAGCTTTTCGAGCTTTTCCATCCTGTCGTGACTGTGATCCAGTTTGTCCAGGAGGTGTTCCTTCTCCACTTCGCGTTGCTCCAGCTTTTCCCGGACCGTTTGGATGTGGATTCCTATCTTTTCTTTGAGTTGTTTTTGCTCATACAGCTCTTCCAATTCTTTGTCGATGCCTTTCATGTGTCAGTTTTTGGAGGTCAAATCTCAACATCAGCGCAATAAGGTGACATTTCCTTTTCGAACAATTTCTGTTCCACCGATGCAGCGCACCTCCAGGTAGTAGCCAAAGGACTCCGTGGTCAGGGCTCGCCCTTTGAAAGTCCCATCCCAGCCGTCGTCCTGCGAGCGGGTTTCAAAGACCTTTTGCCCCCAGCGATTATAGACAATGAGGTGCATCTCTTCAATGAAATTGCCATACACCCGAAAGTCGTCGTTTTCCCCGTCTTGATTGGGCGTGAAGGCGTTGGGTACAAAGAGGTTGGGATCTTCGCAGGATGGGTCCAATACAATGATCCGCAAGCTGGCTTGATTGCGACAGCCATCGGCATCTGTCACGGTGAGTTGGTATTCTGTCGTCTCTGTTGGAGAGGCGGTGGGGTTGTAGATGGTGGCATCCGACAGGCTTTCTGCAGGAGACCACAAATAGGTGTAAAAGGGGTCTTGGGTCGATGTCAACTGGACAGAAGGATTGCCACTGCCCGCGATGATGGTATCGGTAATTGGGCTGACAAAGAGTGCAGGGATGTTCCCCAACACATTGACACTCAGAGTATCCTGAGCTGTACACCCAAATTGATTTCTCACTTCTACGGCAAAGTCAATGCGTCCGGATGCCCCCCTGGGAATGATGACTTCTGGGGTGGGGTCCGTGGGCACGTTCACCGGCACACTGCCAAGTCCTGTCCAGTAGTAGGTCAATTGGTCACCGAGCTGTGCATTCTCCGCAGACAATACGATGGTATCGCCTTGGCAAACGGTCAAATCAGTTGTTTGAATGCGGGGAGATTCGCTGCGCAAGACAATGGAGCGTTCTTCCACACAACCATTTTCGTCTGTGGCGCGAAGAAAATAGGTGGTCATTCGCCCCGGATACAACACCACGCTTTCGCCCTCGGCCACAATGCTGTCGAACAAGGCCGATTCCGACCAAATGAATTGCAATGGCTGGCTAAAAGTAGCATCCACTTGTATGGAATCATCGCAACTGAACAGCTCATCCGGAATGCTCACATCAATTTCTGGTGGCACTGTTGCGAAGACCTCTTTGGTCAGCCGACAAGTGTCGATGGCAAAACTGGTCACCTGAAGGGTGTAGACGGTCGACTGCTCCGGACTGGCCAATGGATTGGGAGAATTGGGATCGTCCAAGCCATCGGAAGGACTCCACTGGTACACCAAAGAAGTATCGGCTCCCGGATTGAGAAAGGCCGAACTTCCCGGACAAATGATCAGGCTGTCCGCCACATTCAACTCGATGACTCGGATGGGAATGATTTGGGTCAATGTATCAATGCAGCCGTCATCAGATTCCACGATGAGGGTGGCCATCAGATCGGTGCTCTCGCGCACGACCAGCTCGGGATTTTGCGCCGTAGAGGTCGAATCATTGCTGAACAACCATTGCCAGGAAACGAAATTGCTCTGGCCATTGGTCGACAAGTCTGTGAAGGCCACAACGACCGTATCGCTGCACGCTTCGTATGTCCAATTGAAATCCAGATTGATCTGTGGCTGGGTAATTCGAATTTCTTTGAAGACGGTATCTGCACAATCGGCATCTGCCGTCAAAAACACAACATAGGTCCCAGTATCTGGATAGGAATAAGTGGGACTGAGGTCGCGAGAACGCGCATCTGGATTGTTGGGATCGCCAAAATTCCAGGTGTAAAAAGGCCCATTTACTCCTGTGTGGGTAAACTGCACATTGAAACTGCCACACTGCTGCTGTGCCACCAGACTCTCTTGCGGCAAGGTATCCAAGACATTTACGGCAAGCGTATCCATGGTCATGCAGCCAAATTGATTGGCCGTCTCCACCACGAACAGAGTCGTCCCAGGCACATCGGGCTCAATCGTCGGGTTGGAGGTATTGCCTCCGGAGAGGATCAAACTGTCTGGTGACCAGTTGTAGGTCAAGGTATCTTGTGGATCAATGTTGTTGATCTGTAAGCTCAGCTGTTGTCCCAAACAAATGAGCGGAACCGAATCCGGCACCACATTGACGCTGTTTCCTTGAATGCTCACATTCCCCATTTCCGTACACCCAAAGGCATCCGTCAACAGCACATAGTACGTCTGAAAACCGATTGGGCTGACCGTCAGAACATTTTCCTGGCCAATGGTATCCGAAAAGCTGGACGCTGACGACCACTGAAAGCTGACGTCTTGCTCTGTCTGGGCCAACAAAGAGATGGATTCGGCGCAGATGACCGTATCATTGGGCAGGGCCAAGACCACATCGGGTGGTACCTCTACCTTCACCAAGCGATCGATGCGGCAAAAGCCAGTGTCGTCGGTAATGACCACCTCGTAGGTCGTTGTGGTATCGGGCCGAGCCACCGGATTGGGAGAGTTTGGATCATCCAGGCTCCCAATGGGGGTCCAGCTGTAGTTGTAGGAGGTATCTGGCGATGGATTGAGCGCTGTTTGTTCCCCAAAACAAATCAACAGAGAATCATTGGGCAATTCGGCTTCTATCAATTCAATGTCAAAGGCTTGTTGCAGCGTTTTGACACAACCATTGGCGGCTGTTGCCATGAGCGTGAGAATCACCGGGCGAGAACTCTGGACAGAGAAAGTGGGATTTTGCTCATCTGAGCTGCCCAATACAGTAGA
The DNA here is from genome assembly GCA_039821145.1 of Bacteroidota bacterium. GTDB lineage: Bacteria > Bacteroidota > Bacteroidia > Chitinophagales > Saprospiraceae > JBCCSZ01. Next base: position 114,874 of record JBCBOS010000014.1, read on the forward strand.
ACCAGAAGTCAGCACCCAATCCCAATCGACGATCTCCGAAATGGTATCAGAACTCAAGTCTGTCACCTTGATGATCATGCTGTCTGAGCACTCCACAAATTCGAAATTGAAATCAGCCGTCAAAGAAGGAAACTGCAGATAAATCTCCCGGAAAGAGGTATCGGTACAAGAGGAGTTCGGGTCGGCAATCAGCATGACGGTGTAGCGGCCTGTATCCGAAAAGGTGAAGGTTGGCGCAAAGCTGGTGGAGTTGAGCCCAGGTTGGTTGGGATCGTTGAAATACCACTCAAACAAGGTCGCATCCTCACTAAGGTTTTCAAAGCTCACCGTCAGACTGTCGCATTGAATCAGGGGCGCAAAGAAGCTGGAAACCGTCTCACCACAGATGCCGACATTGTACTGAAAGTCCCGACGGGTGGTAGAAATGAGGCGGCCATTCCGGTATTCTTCCAAACAAATGCCCACCACAAATTGGCCAACCGTATTGGGAATGCCCGTGAGGAAGCCCGTTCTTGGGTCAATTTGCAGAGGGTCTGCCGTATTCGCATTGTCGTTCAGCATGTTGCTCAGGCTATAAGGCGGATCGACCCAGACGACGGAATCGTAAGGCGGATTGTTGGGTGGCTGCGGCCGCGGGTCCATTTGGTCGGCGCCCAACAATGGCGTACAAAGCTTGTATACGATGGAATCCCCATCTGTGTCGATGGCCCCTTGGTCAAAATCGATGGGTTCATCGGCACAAATATAGAGGGGTGGCCATTCGGCAAATTTGGCGCTGCTGTTGCATTCTCGCAGGGCATCTTCGGTGATGAACATGCTGTAGGTCGCCCCGGATGCCAATGGCTCGACGATGTTGAGAATGGTTTGGTTGCGGCAACAGCGTTGGTAGGCCAGTAGGTAACCACCTTGTCGAAACGGAAGTGTCAGGTTGGCCCGGTAGGTTGTCGTGTGTACACAGACGTTGGGGGGAACTTCCAGACAAGGATTGGCCAAAACGGGGTTGAGCGTATCGTTGAGCAGCGAATCGAATGGAATGAGCAATTGGCCATTGGTACCCAGAGCAGTGAGCAATTGGTTGTCATCTCCAAATATCCCAATGGAAGCTGGCTGATCGAAAAAAGCAGCTGGGTTGCCGTTGAAGCAATCCCGAAAAATGGTCAATTGAATCTCAAAAGTGGTGGAATCTCCATCCTGTCCCAGGCAAGTGTAGGTCACTTCCCCCCCGACGATGTGGGTGGCAGAGGTCGTTCCCGGCAGGAGCAGCAAAGAGCAGAAAGCCAGTGTCCAAGTGGCAGATAACAATCGAAGGAAGTACTGCATGGTTTGTTTACGGCGATTAAACGGATCGTCTTTGTTGACGTTGCACAAAATCCAAGTTTGGGTGTAGGCTTTGTCTTTGAGACTGTTTTTGAGAGACTTTCCGACCTTTTTTGCCAGGCCAAAAGACTCCAATGGTCGCGAAACGCATCGTTTCATACAAGAACGGAAATTTTTCCCTGTTCCGATGGTCCAATCCACAAAATAGGAAATTAGCTTACAAATCCAAAGACTTTGGCAGCTCTAGTACTTGATCTGAAAAGCAACTGTCTTGACAGATCGGCTCTTGCTGCCATCGGGAAGATCCTCCTCCAAAATCATTTGGCGGGCCTGTTCTTGTTCGAAGACTTCCTTCATGTTACGGATGCTGCCTGCAGGGACCCCAGCCTTTCCAAAGGCCTCCATCAGCTCCTCTCGGGTGCATTGCTCGAACGCAGGCCGTAGGCTTTCGCGCAGCTGCTGCCGGTGGATGACTCGCTGGGCATTGGTCGCAAATCGCGGGTCTTGGACAAGTGCCTCCATTTGTAGACATTGGCAAAGGGCATCAAACTGTCGGTCTGTCCCGGCAGCCAATACCACGGGGAGTCGATCAGAGGTGTAGAAGACATCTCCGTAGGGAGCAATGTTGGGGTGTTGGCTTCCCATGCGCTGTGGCAGGTATCCGGCCATGAGCCAATTGGTGGCTTGATTGGCCAGGGAGGCGATGGCGGCTTCCAGCAACGACGAAGAGACATAGGCTCCCTTGCCGCTGCGCTCTCGTTGCCAAAGGGCCAGCAAAATGCCCTCTTTGAGCTGATGGGCGGCCAGCAAATCGATCAAAGCGACGGGCATGCGGACTGGATCACGCCCGGGCTCTCCACACATGTACATGAACCCGGTCTCCGCCTGCAGAACGATGTCAAAAGCGGGCCGATCGATTCCCTCCCCAAAAGCATGCAACTGGGCGTAGATCAATCTTGGATTGCGTTGGCAAATTTGCTCGTAGGCCAATTCCAGCTTGTGGGCAGAGGCAGTCTTGAAATTGCTGACGAGCACATCGGCTTGATCAATCAATGCCAATACTTCCTCTCTCTCCTTGGGGTCGCGCAGGTCTTTCAACAGCACGCGTTTTCCATAATTTACGCTGTGGTAATAGGCAGAAGTCGGTGCATCAGCTGCTTCGGACGGCAATTTCCATCGCCTTGTCACATCTCCCCCGGTGGTTTTGTTTTCCACCTTGATCACCTCGGCACCCAATTCGGCAAAAAACATCCCCACGGAGGGTCCAGCCAATACACTGGCCAACTCGACAACTTTGAGTTCTTTCAATTCCATGATGGTAAGATTTCGGGCCACAAAAATAAGGGAGTTGGCCCGTACACTTCATTCCAGGCCACAAAAGTTTTGCAAAATCCCAGCTTTGTCGATGGCCATCCAAGCCGTTTTTGGGATGATTGTCCCCCTTGCATTGGGAAAAATTGGTGGATAGATCGGAGAAAAATCAAAAAGAGCTATATTTTTGTGCTCATTCATCAAACCAAACAACGGCGGTCATCGGACCGTACTCAAATATGAAGTTATTTCAAATCTTGAATCGCCCTATGAGAGTCATTACCTTTTTTTGCCTTTTGTGCCTGGCTTGGTCTTGCCAAACCGATCAGACACCTGACATTGCTGCATTGGAAGAAGCTGTTGCCACGGCTGCTACGCCAGAAAACCAACAGCAACTGCTCGATGCCTACAATGCCTTCATGCAGGCCAATCCCACTGACACGCCGCAAATTGCGCAGTACCTTTTCAAAAGCATCAATGTGCACCAACAAAAGGGAGAAACTGACAAGTCGATCGGGCTCATTCCTTTGACGACAACCATGTTGGCTGCCAGCTTGTACGACACCACAACGCTGCAGGCCAAGCCACAAGTTGCCCAGCAATATGTCGCAACCTGTGAGTTGTTTGCCAAGCTTCAGCCCGACAACGCAGAGGCCCCCTCCTATCTGTTCCGAGCTGCTGAAACCGCCCGCACCACCAAGAACTTCAACAAGGCCCTGGGGCTCTACGATCTCATCTACATCAAATACCCCTCTTTTGCCAAAGCGCCTCAAGCCCTGTTTCTCAAAGGCTTTACGCTGGACAATGATTTGAAAAAGCACGACGAGGCCTTGGCTGTGTACAAGAGCTTTTTGGAAAAACATCCCAACGATGAATTCGCGGACGACACCCAGTTTTTGATCGAAAACTTGGGCCGCTCTGACGACGAGATCATCAAAAGCTTTGAGTCGGAAGAGGAGAAAAAATAGTGCTCATTCCTGGGCAACTGCCTCCGCTTTTTCGCTGGATTGCTTGGGTTTCATTTTGATGATGAGGCGCAGGGACTGATCATAGGTAAAGTAATTCCACACCCAATTGAGGAAGACGAAGATGCGGTTTTTGACCCCGACCAGTGCATAGAGATGTACAAACAACCAAACGGCCCAGGCAAAGAAGCCTTCAAATCTGAACTTCGGTAGGTCCACCACCGCCCGATTGCGTCCGATGGTCGCCATAGAGCCCAGGTCTTTGTAGGCAAATGCTTTCCACTCCTTGCCCTTGATTTGGCCGATGAGATTGTCGCCGAGGTACTTGGCTTGTTGGATCGCCACCTGCGCCACTTGGGGGTGTCCTTTGGGATAGGCTTTGGTCTCCATGTACGCAATGTCACCAATGGCAAATACATCTTCCAAACCTTCTACCCGATTGAAGCCATCGACTTTGAGGCGTCTGCCATAGGTCAGGCAATCTGCGGGCAAGCCCTTGATTGTATTCCCGGTGATGCCAGCAGCCCAGATGACTTTTTGGGTCGGAATGGTAGAGCCATCTTCCATGAAGACAGTCTTGCCATCAAAATCGGTCACTCGTTTGTTGAAGATGATCTTGACGCCCAATTCTTCCAAAAAGCGGCGAGCGGCATCACCCGATTCTTCCGACATGCCGTAGAGCAATCGATCACCTCCCTGGATGAGGTAGATGTCGATCTCGTCACAATCCAGCTCGGTGTAGTCTTTGGGCAAGATGTATTTCTTCATCTCCGCCAAGGCACCGGCCACCTCCACACCCGTCGGTCCTCCGCCCACGATGACAATGTCGATCAATTCTTGCCGGGCGTCGTAATCGGTGGTAGACAAGGCCTTTTCGTAATCTTGCAGGATGGCATTGCGCAAGTACAAGGCCTCCCCCACTGACTTCATGGGGATGGCATGTCGTTCGATGTTGGCATTGCCAAAAAAGTTGGTATCGGCACCGATGGCAAGCACCAGGTAGTCGTAGTTGACGATGCCGAGGGGTGTCAAGACATGTTTTTGTTCCAAGTCGATTTGCTCCACCTTCGTGATGCGGATGAAAACATTGGAGCGCTTTTGAAAGATTTTGCGAAGTGGAAAAGCGATGGAGCTGGGTTCCAATCCGGACATGGCCACCTGGTAGAACAAGGGTTGAAATTGGTGAAAATTGTTTTTGTCAATCAACACCACTTGGTAATTGCTCCGGCCCAATTTGCGGGCCAGTTGCAGACCGGCGAAGCCTCCACCGATGATGAGGACGCGTTTTTGATCTGTCTCCGGAATATTTACTTTGATCATAAGCAGTTGGTTGGCCTTGGACTGGTACTTATCAAAAGATTGCCTATTTTCGACTCTGGGAACGACATTCGATACGCTCCTTTGAGGCCGATACAGCGAACATCCAAGATACGATTGACGAGGGGAAATTGCACGAACAAAACCAAAAAAATGCCCGAATTACGAGATTTTCAAGACGTCTTTCCTGCCAGCCAAGTCGACAAATTCGAAGCGGGAAGAAGATTGGACATCCTTCAACCCTTGCAGGCATTGGGATACCTTCGCAGCCAAGAGCCGGGACCTGCGGAGTGGCAGTCTGCCATTGGTTTGTTTCGGGCAGAAGGGGTCGCTGACGGCTGGCTCGATCCCCTGAGCACTGACCTGGCCCATGCCCCCGCTGACGATCTCAATGGCTTGGAATTGAATCTGCTTCACCAAGCGATCAGTTTCGAAGGAGAAATGCCCATCGAGCAAATGCCCAGGCGGGAGGAGCGCAGTTTGTTCACTCGGGTGATTCACTTTCGCTTGCACAAACTTGGGCTTTACACGGGTGCCATTGAGGCCCCTTGGCAGGAGTCGTCTTTGCAAGGCTTGCACCAACTCTGTCAATGGTTTCAACTGTCGGATCATTTGCTGAAAGCCACTGCGCTGAGTGGTGATCTACGGGCCTTGATCAGGGCTTGTGTGGAGAGGGGAAAACTGGCAGAGCGGGTGGTGGTCTTCGAGAATGCCAACAGCAACTTGCCATTGCCCATCGTGGATCTACTGCAAGAGGAATCGGAGGAAGAAGACAACGAAAAACAGCTGAATCGGCTGGAAGATTCTCTGGACGGAAGTTTGAAGGATGTGGGTCAGCAACTCCTTGCGCAAGAGGAAAACGAAGCAGTACAGATGGAACAGCCCCTCACCAATCGGGAGGCTCGCCTGGAGCGCATCCGCCTGTTGATGCAGCGCATCCTGGATCAGTTGGCAGAGGAATTTCAGGACAGCCTGCGGGAAGAACAAAGATTATTGGATGAGCTAGCCCAGGCGACTGACAACTCACAGAGAAAAAAATTGGACCGCGCCATTCGACGGCTGCGACGAAGGCGGAATCGAAACAGTTCTGCCCAACAAAAGAAGCTCGTCCGCTTGCAAAGGCGTCTCAAGCAATTGTCGCACAAACTCAACGGCCTCAAATTTCGATTCAAGGCCAAGTTGAAAAAATGCCTGACGGAGGCCAGCTACCGACAGATCCGGCGACAAGTTTTCGAACAAAAGAATCCCCTCTTTCTTCGCTCCATCGCCCAGGACGACTTCAACCAGTTCTTGATCCGATTGATTCAGCTTCACCAATGGACCAACGGCTATTATGTGGGAAAAACGGATGGAGATTTTGGCCAACAAACCTTCGAATCGATTGTCCAAATGGTCAAGGACCTCAAAAAAGTCCGCCTGAAATACATCCTGGTACAAATCAAAAGCGATGCACAGACCCATTGGGTGTTGAACATCGCCTATTTGCTCGAACGCTTTGTCAAGCACCAAAGGAAACAACAACATTCCGCCGACATTGAGGACTTTCTGTCCAGCTATGAAAAGGCATTCGATGAGCACCCCAATGTACTGACCAACGAGCTGACAGAGAAGACCTTGAACGATGTACAGGAAGAGCGGCGTCGAGGCGTGCTGGGGCATTTGTACCAGGGCATCGGCAGTCTGGTGCATGCGGGTCTGCGGGTGATGCGACGAATTGTTTGGTTCATCAAAAAAGGCGTTGCTTGGCTGACCAATGTCTTTCGCAACATCATCCGGGTCGCTTACAAGATGATCCGGGAAGGCTTCCGACAATACGGCATTGGCATTGCACTCATCGTGCTGCGCAATTATTTGCCCGATCTGAATACCAGCACTGTGTCCAAACTGCTCAAACGATTCAACATCCAGAAATTGTGGACCCGTCCAAGCGAAGGAGAACAGCCCCCTGAATCAGACTTGAGTCCCAAACAACAATTTGCCCTGAACCTTGCAGTCAGGGTCATCCAATGGGGCATTGCCTTGGCGACGGGCTCCTTCAGCTGGCCTGCCCTTTTGATCCGAATTGCCATCTACTTCAAAAAGCTGCTCAAAGAGTGGCTTGTCGGGCGACAGCAGCATCCCATTCCGGCCACAGCCTAGCAGATTTTTTCCAGAATCCACTGATCAAATTGTATATTCGCACCTACAAAAACAACTCCTTATGTCAGAAACAAGCATTGCCCAGACCGTTGTTGATCGGTTCATGAAATACGTCACCATCGATACCCAGTCCGATCCTTCCTCCCAGACTTTCCCATCTACAGAAAAGCAAAAAAATCTGGCGAGGCTACTCGTGGAAGAGCTACAGCAGATGGGCATCGGCGATGCGGCCATGGACGACAACGGATATGTCTATGCCACCATCCCTTCCAATGTGGACAAGGAGGTTCCTGTCATTTGCTTTTGTTCTCATATGGATACATCGCCAGACAGCAGTGGCAAAGGGGTCAAGCCCATCATCCACAACAAGTACGATGGCTCTGATCTGGTGCTGCCCGATGATGAGGAGGTGGTGATTCGACTATCGGAGCATCCGGGTTTGCAAGAACAAATGGGCAACGACATCATTACCGCCAGTGGGACCACCCTGCTGGGAGCGGACAACAAAGCGGGTGTTGCAGAGATCATGGATGCGGCCCACTACTTCATGACCCATCCGGAGGTACCGCATGGGACCATCAAGATTTTGTTTACCCCAGACGAGGAGATTGGCCGGGGCGTCGACAAGGTAGACCTGGAGCGCCTGGGAGCCGATTTTTGCTACACGGTGGATGGCGAAGCCTTGGGCAGTTTGGAAGATGAGACCTTTTCGGCCGATGCCATGAAAATCATCATTCACGGGATCAGTGCGCATCCGGGCTTTGCGAAGGGGAAGATGGAAAGTGCGTTGAAGATTGTCGGGGAGATATTGGCTGCTCTGCCAAAGGATCGCTTGTCGCCGGAGAGTACGGAGGGCAAGGAAGGCTTTGTCCATCCGGTGCGCATCGAAGGGATTGTCGAAAAGGCCAGCATTCAATTCATCATTCGGGACTTTACGGATGAAAAGCTGCAAGAACACGAGGATTTTTTGAAAGAATTGACTGGAAAAATTTTGGAGTCCTACCCCAACTCCAAGGCGGTATTTGAGATCAAAGAGCAGTACCGCAACATGAAGAAGATTTTGGACCAGCATCCAGAGATTGTCGACATTGCGGTGGAGGCCATCAGCAGAACGGGTTTGATGCCTCGCCGTTCGAGCATTCGCGGTGGGACGGATGGGTCGCGCTTGTCGTACATGGGCTTGCCTTGTCCCAATATTTTTGCGGGAGAACATGCCTTTCACTCGAAGCAGGAATGGGTCTCGGTCCAGGACATGCACAAGGCAGTGGAGACGATTGTCAACATCGCCAAGATATGGGCGGAACGGGCTTAGGCTCCAGCGGCAAACAATGGCTCGGCGGATTTCGCAATAATGGATATGATATTAATAGAGGGTGGTAGGCCATTGCCTGCCAACCAATTTGGGGATGATCTCCCCAAAACGCCATCTAATGCATCAAACGAAACACAATATAAACAATTTGAAACAAAAATACAACACAAATAATTTTATTTTACTTTTCTTCCCTCCTACTTGTCTCTTTTCCAACACACTACCTGCAAGCTCAATCATGCCCTCCACTTTTTTGATGAATTCCTGAAAAAGAATGGCCTACACATAGAACTTTCTCATCATTTATCCGTAGGAAAACCAAAGCAGGTACCATTCTTTCATTTGTCGAATCAATCGGTGTCCCCCTGCTGTCTGGAATTCTTTGCCGTCTAACCTCTCAAAACACTGGCTGTCATGCGACTTCATTGGCTACACGCGTTGGTACTGGCTGTTGTGCCCAGCCTTCACCTCAGCGCTCAACACACAACTCCTAAACCACAAACCGTCCTCGTACAAGGGATTGTTCAACAGCCCAATCAACTGGGCAAACTCAGAAATGTAAAAATCACCATTCTCAAAGACTCTACCCAGGAGATCTTCGCAGAGGTGTTGTCTGACAAACAAGGGCTCTTCCAAGTCGAATTGCCAAGCGAAACGGATTTTCAGCTCTCCGCACAAAAGAAACACTTTCTTCCTCTCAACTCTGCCTTCTCCACTGGGACGGACTCCATCCAACAAATCGATCTGGTCATGGAACGCCGACCAGGCTATGTCTTCGACGTGACCATCGCCAATGCCCAAAGCACAGAAGCCAATGTGGCCGTCATCAAAGGAGCCCGAATCGAAGTATTCAACAACACAAGTGGAAAAGAAGAACTGGTGCTCAACAACTACCCTCACGCCAACTTCAAATTCAATTTTGAAAAAGGCAATCACTATACCCTCATGATCCGCCGCAAGGGGTACCTAAACAAGCGCATCGAAGCCTACATCGATGTGGAAGGATGCATCCTTTGCTTCGATGGCCTGGGCATTGTCAATCCCGGTGTCACCGACGTGATGTCGCATGGCAATGACATGGGCACCTTCCTGGCCAACATCGAACTGGAACCACTGCAAATCAATCAAACATTTGAAATTGAAAACATCTATTACGACTTCAACAAGTGGAACATCCGTCCAGATGCTGCCAGCGAATTGGACAAACTCATCGGCGTCCTGAAAGACAATCCAGCCATCATCGTAGAAATGGGATCGCATACCGATGCCCGTGGTCGAAACACCTACAACCTCTCCCTTTCTCAAAAAAGAGCCAAGTCTGCTGTTGACTATTTGATCACACAGGGAATCATGGACAAGCGGCTCACCTGGAAGGGCTATGGAGAATCGCAACTCGCCAACGAATGTGAAGATGGCGTCAACTGCGACGAAGAAGGTCACCAACGAAATCGCCGGACAGAATTGAAAATCGTGGGCATACAGGAGGAAGATCCACTCGATAAGAAAAGCCTAAAAGACATCATCGCGAGGGAGCACATGCTAAAGGATGGGCCCCGCCGAAACGAGGCACAGGTGGACAGCAAGGAGAAGGATACAGAGTCAAAAGACAAATCTCAAAACCAGCCGGACTAGGCGCGCTGGGGCAAATACGGCGACAGAGGACGCAAAGAAGACCCTACAAACAAGGATTTTTCTACCTCATCAGTGACAGGTTCTGCCTGAAACAGATGGCTTTCAAGGGTGTGGACAAAGATGCCGCGAAGCCAATCGTAGAAACTGGACTGCTGACGATAGCCTCTGGACAGGCGAGCTGCTTGGAAGGTGGCCTCCCGGTACAAATGGCGGGCCAGCTCGTGATCCTGGGTCAATTCTAAGGAAAAATCACGCAAGCGATCGTGATAAATCTCTAACCTGTTATAAAATTCTGAGCTTCTCATATCATAGGTGTTTTTTGTTCGTATAAAATAACAACGAACAGATGATCATTTTGTTTAATAATTTCTCGATAAACATTAAACAAAATGCAGATTCATCCATTTATCCCTCCGAAATTACAGAGGATTGTGATTTTTTTTCATCAAGTTCGTTCAATATTTTCTGAAAGTTGTATATTTATTGAACAATCAGTACTTACACTTGTCTTTAATTGTGTACATAAACAAATCAAACCGCCTGTCTAAAAAACCCATTGAGACAATTCCTTGCGTTACAACATAAATGGGTTGATTTTTCGTTATTTGATCTCATTAGAGACAGCTCTCGGAGGGTGATGCCGGGAGCTGTCGTATTTTTGGCCTTTCCTTCCGTCGTCCATGACAAATGAAAAAGGCGACTGCCCTACCCGAGCAATCGCCTTTTGTCTGTCAACTTCGTGGCAATCAAGCAATCACAAAGTTCCTGGCTCGATCACCTCTACCCACTGACCGGGTTGGCGGGCGTTGATGGTGTTGTCGTACATGGCATCACAGCTGATGCTGGGAAGATAGTATCGACCTCGGTAGGCTGCATTGAGCTGAACCCGGAAGACTTTGGAGGAGCGGTTGCTGATGTCGAAGTAGGTATACACTCTGTCGTCGCGGATGTCTTGGTAATCGGGACGAGAAGCCTCTTTGAAATTTTGTACCCCACTCATCCGGGTATTGAGAATTTCCCAACCTGAAGGGAATACTTGAGACAAGGCCATCTCCTCGTACCAATTTGACTTGGTTCCTGGATTGATGATGCTCACCTCGGCAATGAAGTCCATTCCCTGCTGAATGCTTGATGGGTCCAAGGGCTTGCCATCTGTCTTTTTGTAGGAAACGGCCACTTTGAGGTGATTGCTGGCGGCACTTTGGTCTCCCACCAAGGGTTGGCCGGAATTGACAATGCGCGCATACAGCAAGTTGCCACCTCTATTGGTGATCTTGATGGACTGGCTCACCAAATTCTTCATGGGAATGTCCACCAAAAAGATGGGTTTGGAAGAACCTGCATTGACGGCTGTCTGTCCATTGATCTGGTAGGCGAAATCCAATTTGTTGCCAGTCTCGCTGTCCCCTACCAATTTGCCAATGGCCATCAGGGTGTAGGCGGTGGTTTGGGTGCTGTACCAACTGTCTTTGGCCATGCGCTCCGATAGATTCTTTGCCAATTCGGCTGCCTTTTTTCGGTCGCCCAATACAAGCAGAGTTTCCAATATCATGGCCTGGTCCCGAGCCCCGGAACCATAGGTATGGCCCAGCTCCCGATAGTCCTTCACGGTCGTAGATACATTTTCAATCAACTTCACCGCAATTTCTTTCTGACCTGCCAGAGCATAGGCTGCTGCCAAGCGGAAGCGGGTCGAGCTGTTCAGCTTGCCACTTTCGCGAAGGTGGTTCATCGCTCCCAACTCAGCGGCCCCGGCCAATGCCAAGGTGTAGAGCCGATAGGCTTGTGTCAACTCCATGCCACTTCTTGAGTAGTACGGACGATCTTCCAGGTCGGGGTCCCATCGTTTGGCGACGCGTTTTTGGAATCGCTTCCAGTTGTCGAGCAAGTTGTCGGGGACATTGTAGCCCAATTGCTTGGCCTCTAGCAGAAAATGGCCGGCATAGTTGCTGCCCCAATGACTGCTTCCGTCATCTCCTGGCCAGTAGCCAAATCCGCCGGAAGCATTCTGGAATTTTCGGATGCGATCGATGCCCGCCCGGATGTTGCGATCCATTTGATCCTTTTTGTCCTGATCCAAGTCCAATAGTCGATTGACGTAGAGCTGTGGAAACACCGAGGAAGTCGTCTGCTCAATGCATCCATGCGGATACCGCAATAGGTATCGAAGGCGTTTGTCCAGGTTCAAGGGTGGGATGGAGGAAACCTCTAGGGTCGCCTGATTGGTCCCTGCCACACCGATGGGGGAAAAATCCTTTTCCCAGACCGTTCCGCCATCAATGACACCCGCCAATATGTCGCTGACATATGGATTGGGATTGCGAACGTCGATCTCGATGTCCTGGCTGGCTGTTTCCCCACCACCACTCACGGTGATTTTGAAACGGGCCACCCCTACTGACTCGCGCACCTTCAGGTCAAACTCGACCATCTCCTCTCCCGGCCTGGCAAAGCGAATGCTCTTTTGGGTGCCAGAAGGAAAGTCAATCAGTCCACTGCTCTCTTCTACTTTGACCGTCACTTCTTTGACCTTGTCCTCCATGGCAAACACATTGATCGGCATGCTCAACTGCTCGGCAGGTCCCAACACCCTTGGCAGGGTGGCCAATACCATCAAAGGCTTGCGCACAGCAGTCGTTTTTTCTGCCTTGCCATAGGCGCCATTGTCTGCTGCCACGACCATGGTCCGCACCGATCCCACATAATTGGGCAAGGTGATCTCATGGCTTGCCTTTTTGCCTTTTTCCAAGAAGAACGGCCCCAGATGGCGGACCACAGGCTCGAAGCGATTGGCCCGAGAGTTGGCATCTCCCGCCGCATTGGCACCATCTCCACCGATGCTCAACAGGCGATCCATTTGTCCACCATAAGCACCCAACACATGATCGTACACATCCCAGGTGCGCACGCCCAGGGCTTCCCGCGCATAGAATGCATTCCAAGGATCAGGGGTTTTGAAACGAGTCAAATCCAAGAGTCCTTCATCCACCATGGCGATGGTATAGGCCATGGGGCGCCCCTCGGTTTCTGATACCTCCAGCTTCACTGTTTGTTCCGGCTCCAATACATCGGCCATCTTCAATTTGGGCTGAAGCCGCGTTTTGGGATCTTCCACATGGATGGGAATGACCCCGTACATGCGAATCGGCAAATCGTTCTTGACCTGAGAGTGGGGCTGAAACAGGCTGACATGTGCATAAACAGTTGGCGCCATTTCGGGTGTGGCATAAAATTCAAAATTGGTTTCGCCTTTCTTGCACTCCTTCCAATAGGATTCGAGGACTTGACTGCCATTTTCGATGGTGATCAGGGCACGGCCAATGTCGGAGGTTGGGATGCGCAGTTTTACCTTTTCTCCTGTGTTGTATTGCTGTTTGTCTGAAGAAAAGACCAGCATGGCAGCTGCTTCCCGGTTCCTGGCCGAATTGTCGTCGCTGTCGTACCAGGGATAGCCTGCGTAGAAAAAGTCACCCGAGCAGTGCCCAGTGGTTTCATCACAAACGCGGACCATGTACCGTCCCCAACCGTCGACTTTGACAGCCCATTTGGCCTCTCCCCGGCTATTGGTATTGACACTTCCTTTGGAGCTGGCTTTGTAGTGGTTGCTGCTGTTGAAGCTGCTCACATTGTTGTTGGACCGTTCCCACCACCAACGCCAGGATACTCGGTACAGTCCCAAACTCAGCTTGCGATTGGCCAGCGGCTTGCCATCTTCATCGACCAGTACCAAGCCCACAGTTCCTTCTTTTCCAATGTCCATCCGCTTTGATCCGTAGCGGTTTTTGGGAATGGAAATGCCTGCATAGGAAGCAAACGGATTGTAGCCTACGCTGAAATTGTCTTCGCTGTAGCCCCCTCCTTTTTCGAAGGCCCTCGTCCGAAAGTTCACCCGCATCTTGCCAGGCATGTTGTTGTCATTCCGGGCCAGTTTGAGATTGAAGGGAGCCTGGCCATTGCCATCGACCGAGCCGTCAAAAATGGTTTTGGTCCTGGAGTTGTACTTGCGGGCTGGATCGGTGAAGCGGTATTCTTTGTATTTGGGGAAGGTGGTGCTTCCTTCTTTGACCTGTACCTCAACTTTGGCCTTTAGGTTGCGGGCCGGGGCGCCGTGCAGCCAATTGACCTGCAGCTGGGTGCTTTTGGGCAAGTCGTTGACGGCAATGGCCTTGGCAGGGTCCAAGTCCAGTTTGATTTTGAGTCGATTGGGTTTGACAGTCTCCACTTTGATGCGCTTGCTGAAGCTCGCTCCTCCTAGCTGCACTTTCGCCCGCCAATTGCCCGTGGCATCATCCATGGAAGTGGCGAAGGCCAGTGGGTAGATTCGGTTAACATTGGTGGAGCTGACCTCCTTGAGGAAGAGTTGGTTGCGAGCGTCGTAGACTTCAAATGTGATGGGGTGATCGGATGGAAGGCTGGCTGTTTTGTCTTCCAACACAAAGTTGAGATAGATGGAATCGCCAGGGCGCCACACCCCTCTTTCTCCGTACAAAAAACCTTTGAGTCCCTTTTGAGCACGGGAACCAGCTACGTCAAATTTGCTGGTAGACAGGGCATTGCCATCTGCCATGCGCAAATATCCTTTGTCCAATCCTTTGCGGGCGATGATGGCAAAAGGCGGGCGCTCTGTTTCGAAGCGGGCAATGCCATCTCCATCGGTGCGAATGTTTTTGAGCAATTGCTGTTGGTAGTCGTATACATCCAGTTCCACATCGCTCATCGGATCAGTGGTGCGGATGTCCGTCACGGCCACCAAATAGTTTTTGCTGTCGCTCCCCTTGGCGGTGATCCCGATGTTGGAAGCCAAGACATTGCGGCTGACGATGCGATCGCGGTTGTAGTAGGCCGAGTAGCAAGGATCATCGCGATGTTCCCAGCGGTAGCCTTCGTAGTACCCTCCTCTGCCATAGTAGCCAATGTCCATGATGCTTTTGATGTCACCGGATGGATCAAAGGCACTTTCGGCCAGGGTGAGTTCGTTTTTGTCGTCTTTGGATTGGCCGCTGCAGTAATAGTTTGTATAACTCTGTTGAAAGCCCATCCGGATTTGGTAGATGGCTGTGGGATCATCTGCCAGCATGTCCTTGAGGTCGAGGGCATAGCGGGTCCATTCGGCGGCTGAGGCTTGGGGGTTGAGGCTTTGGAGGCTGACCCGGCGTTGAGCGACAATCCGTCCCACCCTTTCCATGTAGCTGTCTCCATCGAGTCGATTGCTCTGCAGAAACTGCAAAATGTTGTTGTTGAATATCTTGAAGACTTCCACATCCACGGCGTGTAGATTGATGGCTTCGAATGGGAGGATCAGGCCATCTGCATCGGGCAGGATCACACCTGTGCCCACCAGTCGAACTTCGGGTTTGGCCTCCACAAAGGACAATGTCCACTCAGATGGATTTTTCATCCCCAGCTGATTGATGTTGCGAACCCCTTTGGCCACGCGAATGGTTCGGTCGCCTGCCACTCGTTTGGAAGGATAAATGCGGACTTGGTTGCCTTCAATGGCGTAATCCAGCGAACCATCGAAACCAGAGATGCCAAGCAGGCCGTTGAGGTTTTGGCCTTTGGACAAAGGATCGGAGAAAAACAGGACCACATATTGGTCTTTCTCCTGTACCACTCTGGCCTCCATGACCCTGAAGTTGCTCAGCGAAGGAACTGCGACGATTCGCTCATCTTTTTGACTGACCCCCAATGGCCGTCCATCCCATTTGAGTTGGAATTCCTGGTCACTTTGATTTCTGGTGATGCCACTGACCACAAACTCATGGGTCATGCCATCGCCTTTGTGGGTCCACTGCAGGGGCAATTCACGCCCCCCCATGCTGGCCGTAAGCATTTTCTCTACATCCTCACCGTCCGCGACATCGGCAGTATAGACAGCGGCTCTGTACTGTTGATTCTCCAAGGCTCCCTCCACAGATGGCTCCAGATGTCCGTTGCGGACCTGAAAGTTTTGTTCTCTCGTTTTGAAGTCAAATTCGAAGGAAGAAGCAGCTTTTGGCAAGCCTTCAAATAATTTGTCGAGGCGCACCTTGACCAGGTAGCGCTGATTGGTCTGGAGTACTTCGTCTGGTTCGAGCAAAATGGTCCGATCGTCTTCCCAGCGCGCTTTGCCTGCAAAAGAAGGCGTGACCGACAAGATGCCTTTGGGCAAATCGCTGCCGATCGTGGAAGGATTGGCTACTGGCTGGGTAAACTGCAATCGGATGGGAGCTGCCCGGGAGATGGTTCCCGAGGTGTATGCATAGACGTAGGAATTGACTTCGGGGGGAATGGGTTTGGCTCGCTGGTCCGTCTTACAAGCACTGAGGCCCATCAATCCGAAAAGGACCAATAGAAGGGCGGTTTTAAGGGAATCGTGAAACATAACGCCAGGTTTTTGTCAATGATGAGGGAAGCAAATACTCAAATTGCATCACATCATCAGTGGAGTGATACTTGTATAAGCAATGTCGTTTGGATGTTCGCTCTGCCGATTCAAAGAGCGAGTTGTAGTTTACTGAATCGCAACTTGGGCAGTATAGTATGTATGGAGGTAATTTTTGCCAATTTTACGCAAAAATGTGCGCTAATTCTAATATTTGTGTACACAGATAAAGTATTTGATCTTATCTTACGATCATTCGATGCAAAGCGTTACCCCGTGAGCCGTTAAATTCAACAATTTCGCAGTATACAGAGAAATAAAATCCCAACAAACTCTCAATCGATGCAAGTCTTATGACTGATTTTCTTCCACTCTTTCCTCTCAAACTCGTGGTCTACCCAGGCGAACAGCTCAACCTGCACATCTTTGAGCCTCGGTACAAGCAGCTCATCAGAGAGTGCGAGCAGAACAAGGTGACTTTTGGCATCCCTGCTTTCATCAACGACAAGGTCATGGACATGGGAACGGAATTGCGGTTGCGCAAAATTGTCAAGCGACACGAAAATGGGGAGATGGACATCAAAACGGAAGGCATCGGACTGTTCCGGATTCGAAATTTTTACAAAACAGCCCCCAATAAACTCTACGCCGGAGCGGACATCGCCCGCTTGGAGAATGAATACACTTCCGACAGCCTGCTCAATGAAAAGATTTTGGACTACATGAAGGACTTGTTCCGGATTCTGAAAATTGACAAAGAGCTGCCAGACGGCCCAACTGCTTTCAATGTTTATGACATCGCTCATCAGGTTGGCCTCTCTCTGGATCAGGAATACGAATTGCTCTGCCTGACGACCGAGTACGACCGACAGGCCTTTGTCACGGAGCATTTGAGACGGTTGCTGCCGGTGGTTCAGGAGATGGAGCGCCTGCGGAAGAAAGTGCAGCTCAACGGCCATTTCAAAAACATCATCCCACCCAAAATTTAAGGGAATCTTCTAGTGAACAAAGATGGAAAAAACGCCTACCAGGATCAGAATGAAGCCTGTGATCATGCCTGCATTG
This sequence comes from Bacteroidota bacterium, assembly GCA_039821145.1. Classification (GTDB taxonomy): domain Bacteria; phylum Bacteroidota; class Bacteroidia; order Chitinophagales; family Saprospiraceae; genus JBCCSZ01. The sequence continues at coordinate 132,296 of JBCBOS010000014.1, forward strand.
TGCTCCAAGGCATGCCAGTCAAATTTGCGAATGCCCTTGTAAGCCCACCCGACCCACAAGACCATACCGACGACTGTGATGAGCAAATAAATCAATGAAATCATCAAAATGGCATTCCAGCCGATGCCACCCGCCATCAGATAAAACGCACTGATTTCCAAGCAGGGAGAAAAGAACATGGCCGTGACCAAGGCCAAAACGATCCGAAACTTGGTAACAGGAGAAGTCGGCTTTTTCTCGCGCAGGTGAAAATGGTGATGGTGGTGGTGCTGCCAGAGAAAAAACACCCCCATGGCGATGAGGAAGATCGGAGCGACCCAATGTGTAAAAGCTTCAAATTGATCGGACAGACCGTAGCCAATGCTGCCAATTAGCACGCCGATGACGATGGTACTCAATGCATGCGCACTTCCCGCCAAAAAAGTCACGTAGACCGTCTCACGCAGACTCCAACCTTCTTTCCGTCCGATGGTCAATACAGGCAACCAGTGGTGTGGAATGAAAGCATGCAAAACGCTGAGTAAAAGCGTTCCTGTGATGAGCTGATACATAGGGATTTGTTAAAAGAGGTGCAAAGATAGCAAACTCTAAGCAAGCTAGTGGCAGAATGTTTATTTTTGGCTGACAACAAAAACGAATATGCGCAGTAAAATCCTAAAACGCATCAGTTGGGGGCTCCTTCTCATCGGCCTCCTATGGGGTACGGGCAGCTATCTTGCCAGCGTATTCAGCACCCGATCAGCTCCGGCAGAGATCGCTTCTGCCCACAAGCATTTCGATTTCCCCGTCGAAGAGATCAGTCTTCGCGCTCAAGATGGCGTACACATCCAAGCCTGGTGGCTTCCCAACCCATCCAGTACCAGGGCCCTCATTTTGCTCAATGGCCTGAGGGGCAATCGCTCCGGACTGATCCAGAGAGCTCGTTTGTACCATGCAGAAGGCTATTGCGTCTTGCTGCCTGACTTGCGAGGGACAGGAGAAAGTGAGCGATCCGTGATTACCTTTGGATGGAAAGAGCGTTGGGATTTGATGGCGGCTGTTGAGTTCATCCGACAAAAAGGCATTCAACGCATTGCTGCTCACGGCCTATCACTCGGGGCTGCCACCATCTGCTACAGCCTCCCAGAAGAACCTGGTTTTGAGTACATTGTACTGGAATCCTGCTATGACAACATCCAACAAGCCTTGAACAATCGTCTCGACATGTTTGGCCTGCCCCATTGGCCATTCATCGGACTTCAAAAGATCACCGAATGGCGAATTGGAGCGAAAGCAGAGCAATTGGCACCAGAAAAGTATCTGGCGACCCACCAAGCTCCCACTCTTTTGATCGCTGGAGAAGCAGAGTTGAAAGTGCGAAAGGAAGAAAGCGAGAAATTGTATCGGCAATGTGCTGCCAAGCAAAAGAAACTGCACCTCATCGAAGGAGCCAAACACGAAAACTTCATGACTCGCTTTGCAGAGGAAACCACCCAGGTCCTCCAGCAATGGATTCGCCAAATGGAAGCCCAAGAACCAATCGATTGATTCCCTTACTTAGACTGAGCCTTGAATTCTTCGAAAGTCTTTTCTGTATAGTGACCACCCGAGGTATATTGCAACTCTTGCATAAAGTCCTTGGCATTTTTGAAGCCCTTGGAAACCATGATGCGCTTGACACTTTCGTCCATGAAGACGATGGATGGATAGGACATTTGACCGTCCAGTAAGGAATAGGCCAAAGTGTGAACGCCCCGGCGCCCTTGTCCGACATAGTTGAAGGTATGGTCATTGTAGATGATTTCCTCCTTTTGTTCCGCATCCAACTTGATGGGATAGAACTCTTTGTTGAGAAGGGCGGCAATTTTGGGATCGCTGAAGGTTTTGCGGTCCATTACCTTGCACCAACCACACCAGCTGGTGTAGATGTCGATCATGAATTTCTTGGGGGCCTTTTTATTGGCCTCCACCGCTTCCTCCCAGGTGTACCATTTGACAGTTTCCTTGGCTTCCACCGGATCAGGCCGATCGACAAAGGCAGTGGCCAGTACAAATACAAGTCCCAAACAACAAAGAGCGGCAAAACGATTCATGATGATGATAATTTTTCTTTTGTGCTAACATTCTTGAACTTCGACTGTTGAATACAAGAAATTAGACAGCAGGCTGTTGCTAATATTGCATCCAATTGTAGGATACAACGCATAATTTACACCAATGTTAGCAAGCACTATTCCAGCCTGTGTGTTTTTAACAGATTGATAACACCTCAAAGGTCCTGTAACAGACATTGAAAAGCCTTCAAATGGATCATTCAAATAAGCCCTCCGGGGGCAAAAAGCACAAAATCGTCGTGGCAATCGGTGGCTCTAGTGGCTCCATTTACGCAAAAGTATTGCTGGATCGACTACAAAGCTTGTCAGACCAATGGCAAAATGTGGCGGTCGTCATGACAGACAATGCACGCTACAATTGGGAGTTGGAACTGGGCAACAAAGACTACAATCAATACCCTTTCGATTACTACGACAAACGGGATTTCATGGCACCGTTTGCCTCTGGATCGGCTCGCTATGGGGTCATGATCATCTGTCCTTGCTCCATGGGGCTGTTGGGAAGAGTGGCCACTGGGATTTCCAATGATCTCATCACCAGAGCAGCCGATGTCATTCTCAAGGAAAGGAGAAAGCTGATTTTGATGCCGCGGGATACCCCCTACAGTCTGATTCATCTGCGCAACATGACCCAAATCACCGAGGCTGGAGGCATCATTTGCCCAGCCTGCCCTTCCTTTTACAGCCAACCCGAAGACATGGAAGCACTGGCGGCTACTGTGACCGACCGGGTGCTGGACTTGGCGGGATTGGATTTGGAGACTTATCGCTGGGGAGAGGAAGAGTGATGGTCATTCAATTTTGACCAGCTTGCGCATGGTGGCCAAGTAGCTTTTGCTGCTGCTGATTTCAGCCAATTTGGGATTGTCAAATAGGATCAGATAGCGACTGTTCAGATGGGGCTTGATCTGCTTGATGTGTGTCGCGTTGACAATGTATTTTCGGTGAACACGCAGGAAATTCTTTCCCAGTCTTTCTTCCAAAAACAAAAGGGAGTAATCACACAACCTCTTTTCCCCGTCCAGATCATAGACGAAGGAGTAGTTGTCAAAGGCTTCGAAATAGGCGATGTCTTTTGTGGCGATCAATAAGATGTTTTCTCCTTGTTTGACGGGAATTTTGGTGATGGGTTCTTCTGCATTGGTCGCCTCCATTGTAGGGCGAGGCGGAATGGGGGCTTCGGGCTGGACTTGTGGTGTCCCTGATGTTGGTTCCCCAAGGAAAAAGGAATTCTGAAAGAAACTGAATCCCATCACCATGGAGATGATGCCGTTGAATGGGTACATGACACCCGCGGAGAAAGGCCTGTAAGGATGCTTGCGGAAAATCCATGCTTGAATGAGTTGTTCTACTTCAGAGGCAATGCCCCCTACAGCAAAAAATACAATGCCCAGGCAGAGATACAACTTCCAAGAGGGCTGAAGTTGCCGCTGCACCCAGGGCTTATTGGTGGCTACGACCATGAGGCTGTAGCCAATCACCAAGCTGGTGGAGATGGATTGGATGATCCACTGGGGCCAGCTGAGACCGTCGTTTAGGAAGAAATTGGCGGTCCCTATGCCCACTCCTGTCAGTAGGATGTGCGGCAAAAATCGATTGGCTTTTCGCAGATCAAATTCGTCAACTGTCATTTGTGCAGTTTGTGCCGATGGTGTGGGGGTTGCTGATCATTACGGGCCAATTTTCGTTCTACAAAAGTTCTATTTCTTCTTTCGTCAAACCGGTATAGACCATTATTTTTTCAATTGGTTCACCATTCTTTTTCATCTCTCTAGCTACTTCTATTTTTCCTTCTTGTCGTCCTTCCTCTTTCGATGTATCAACCACATTCTTCAAATCCCTGTGGTACTTTAGATTTTTCATTTCTTGAGCCATTTCATTCTACTTTGCCAACCAGGTAAGAGTTACAACTTCTCGATCTCTTCCCGGCTCAATCCAGTAATTTCGGAGATTTCGTCAATTGGCATTCCTTTGTCTTTCAGTACTTTTGCAATCTCTGCATTTCTTTCCTCTCTTCCCTCTTCTTTCCCTTCCTCTTTCGACGTATCAACCACATTCTTCAAATCCCTGTAATACTTCAGGCTCTCTTCGTAGGCCTGCCGTTCCTCGGGAGAGAACTTGGCGATTTCTGCAGAGTCAAATAGTTTTTTGAACACTTTGTCTTGTAGTTTTGGGGGCCTGTTTTGCAATTTCGACAGATGTCGGAAAACATACAGCCATTTGTCAAAATGCGTTTCCAGTTCCTCCTCTGTTTTGGTAAATTTTGGCAATTCGATGTAGATGAACTTCAATTTGTCATAAAAGACTTCACATCTCTGGTTCTTCAACTCCACAAAATGGATGATCTCATCGTCGTTTTTGTGATCGTCAAAGACGAAGTCCAACACACCTACTGTATAGACAGGATCCAGTCTGTAATCCCAGTCTCCTTTCTTTGCTTGTTCTTGAATGGGAAAGGAAGAATAGTAGATGCTTCGGTCCTTGAAGTAGTTTTGCTTTGCCTTTTGGACTTCCACAATGAACCGTTCTCCCGATTCTCCCACACAATATAGGTCGAATATGGCTTTGCGGTCAAGATCATTTTGCCCAAATTGTTCATTTCTCGAATAGCTCAAGTCTTTGATCTTGTGTCGATCGGGCAGAATCTGGTTCAGAAAATCGATGAGCAATACCTTGTTTGGCTCCGTTCCAAACAACTTTTTGAAACCAAAATCAGTCAATGGATTGATGTACTTGTCTTTGATATTGCTCATTTTCAATGACTTGTATGGCTGATCAAAATCGCTGTCCGTACAAAAATAATCAAAATAAAACTTGTACTGTTGTCATTTCACCATTTTTTGTTTGAATTTTACTAGCAGAAGGATTGCCGCGACTTATTTCACAGCTTTTGCTAATTTGCACCCTCACTCAATGATGCCTCCGCGCTATGAATCGCATATTGGCCTTTTGCTCGATCGCATTTTTCTCCATCTTCATCGGAACCCAAGTCGCCGAAGGAGCCCTGCTTGTCCCCCATTGGAAATCCATGTCTTCTGATGAGTTTTACGAATACTATGCTCAGTTTGGACCAATGATCGCTCGGTTCTATACCATCCTGACCATTGCGGCCGCATTGATTCCAGTCTTGGTCGGGGGGTATTGTTTTTACAAAAAATCTGCCGCCCTCTCCTACTCTCTTGTTTCAATTTTTCTGAGCGTGGCGTTCATCGCCTTTTTCTACATCTACTTCAAAGGGACAAATCAGCAATTTTATGAGGCAGCCTTTGGACCGGAACAGCTACAGGCAGAGTTGATCATTTGGGGGTATTGGCACTGGACGAGGGTACTTATCGAGTTCTTGGCCTTGCTCTTTCTCATATTGAGCTTGCAGATTCTGACCAAAGAAGCATCTCACTGACAATGTCCTCACTGATCCATCCAAGCCTTGAACTGACCGACTTTCTCCCGACTAATCAATACTTCTTCCTCCTTGGCAGCTCCCACCAAGCCCACCTTGAGGCGGCTGTTGGAATAGCTGGTCGCAGACAAAATGGCTGGATAGGCGGCAAGGTACTTTCGATTGAGGCGGAAAAATTGGGCGGGGTCCAATTGCTGCTCCAATTGCTCCAAAGTGTAATCGACCAAATGTCGCTTTTGGTGAATCGTCTTCATCCAAACAGCTTTGTGCTCGCTGTAAAAATAGGCGACCTCTGAGGTGGGAACGGAAATGAGTTGGTGTCCCTTTTTGACAATCATTCGGGACTTGTAGCGTTTTTGGATCAACTGTACCACATCCTGAATCATCCGCTGATCGGGGATTTTATTGGCCCGCGCACTTTCCTGCAGTGCTTCAAACTGTCGAAACGCCTGAGAAAGCTCCTCAAAATCAACGGGCTTGAGCAAATAATCGATGCTGTTGACCTTGAAGGCACGCAGGGCAAATTCGTTGTAGGCAGTCGTGAAAATCACTGGACAGTCAACCTGCGCTTTTTCAAAGATTTCAAAACTCAATCCATCGGCCAATTGGATGTCCATGAATGCCAAATCCGGCGGGTCCGACTGTTCAAACCATTCAACGGCCTGCTCGACCGCATCCAAGGAAGCCAAAATATCTACATCGGGATCGTAGCGTCGAATGAGCTGGGCCAAGCGCTCGGCGGCCAGGGCCTCATCCTCAATGATCACAATCTTCATTGGTAATTCATTTTTAACACGGGAATCTTGACACTGAAAAAACCTGCCACCTCAGAGATGATGACCTCCTCATCGGCCAAAAAGCGATACCGCTGGCGAATATTGGGCAAGCCCAGGCCCGTCCCCTCCTCCATTGAGGACTTTTTCTGCAAGTTGTTTTGAACCAGCAAATAACGCTCTCCCTCTCGTTTGATGGTGATCCGCAGTGGGCGGGCGTTGGACACGATGTTGTGCTTGATGGCATTTTCCACCAACATCTGCAAGGTCAATGGCGGAATCATGCTGTTGTCGTCTTCCCCCAAGTCAATGTCGACTTGTAGATTGTCGCTGAAACGGATTTTGCACAAAAACACATAGGCCTCCAAGGCCTTCAATTCCTCCCGCAAGGGAACCACCTCCCGCTCCTTCACATCGAGTACATAGCGGTAGACATCCGACAGTTGCTTGATGAACTTATCGGCCAAATTGGGGTCCTTGTGTACCAGGGTTGACAGAACGTTGAGACTGTTGAACAAAAAATGTGGATTGACCTGGTTCTTCAAAGTTTCAAACTGAGAGGAAATCACCTCCCGCTTGAACTTTTCCGCCTCCAACATGGACGTGCGCAGCTCACTGAGAAAAGAACGCCCGTGCATGAACAAAGCAACAAAAAGCGTGATGACAATGAAGGTCGTAAATGTATTGACCTCGATCTCTGAAAGGGTCTTGCCAATGGGAACGTCGTAGACCAGAAAGCTCCAAATGCAGATGAAAATTGTCATGGCCAAAACCGTGTAGGAAACAACCGACAAACTGACAAGGACAAAAGTCTTCCCTGGCTGGTGTATCCAAGAGTAGCGGCTGCTGAAGTAATTGGACAGGATGCCATTGCCCAGCCACAAAATCAACCAAACAAATACATTGTAAACGATGACCCGCAGGAATCCTACAACCGATTCCACCCCCAGCCAAGGCAAAAAAATCAGACAGGTACCAATCGCTCCAAAGCCAACTGCTTTGAGAATGGTCTTGACAGACTGGCTGCGACTTCGATCGGTTACTTGCGGTGCCACTGTATTGCTTTTTGAATGAAAAGAATGACTTCCGGCCACCAAAGGACATTGCCAATCGTGGCCGGAAATCATGTACTGCTTAAAGATCAACCATTTTTTGAACAACATCAATTCTGCTTGGCTTTTTCTGCTCCTTCGGCAGCTGCCCCTTCCGACGACTTATCTGTTGCTGCAATGGCTTTGTCGAGCAGGGATTGGTTTTGACTGGCGCCCCAATTGGGATGCAACTCATCCTTGGCTTGGAAAGAGGCATATTGTCCAGCTGCTTTTTGCAAAAATGGCAGGGCAGCCTCTGGTCCACCGCCCCAAAATGTGGGCGTGTAGAAGGTGTGTTGTCCCTGGATCAGGGAAGGTCTTGGGTTGTTGGGGTCCATGGCCATGGCTTTGGCACAAGCTTCATAACAAAGTGGCGTGTATTCTGCACCGCGCGATTGAGGAGCAGCCCAGATTCTGGCTTGGTATACATAGGCTTGCAAGGCAAAGGCTTCACTGTTGTTGCTGGACATCTTTCGGATCTGGTCCAAAGAAGTTTGTGCTTTGTCCAACAGGCCGTCGATGTCCTCTGGTTTGGTCTGCATCCTATAGTTGGCCATCAGGATGTGGCAGTAGGCATGGTAGTACAAAGGCAACCACTCCTCTTTTTCGGCCATGGCAATGCGCTCAAATCCATTGGCAGCACTTTGGTAGTCATCGAATGACTTGGCCGCATTCATTTTCTCGATTTGGCCTTGCATGGCTTTGACATACTTGGCATTCTGTGCTTGGAGACTCATTCCAGTGAGGAGGAAGAGGGAAAAGATGATCCATTTTTTCATGACTATTGTATTTTTTTTGATTTGCGAATGATGAAATTTGATCGAAGGTTATCGATGGATTATAAATCTTCTACACTTTGTTTGGCATTGTTGTATTTCTGACCAATGGAGATGAAGCAGCCTACGAACAAAAAGCGCTTGGCTGGTGGCCGGATGGGAGTGCTGCGGAAAACACCTTCGCCATCTGGGTTGGCGCTGAAACGTCGGCCAAAGCTGTTGTTGAAGCCCAGTACATTGTTGACCGAGATGTACACGACCGTGAAATTACCCCACAAATTGGTCAGATAGCTGGCATTGAAGCTCAAATCGTTGAAGCTCCTGGTGCGCCGGCTGTTAAAGGCCACATCATTGGGATCGTTGTAAGGGCGCGGGCTGCCATGAGAATAAGTCAGGCCGATGGCCGAGTTGAGCTTGGGCAACCACTGCTTGTACACCAAGGAGAAGTTGTGCGCAGAGGCGAAAAATGGCGTGGCAGCTTCCGGAAAATCTCTGTAATCGCGCTCCGTATCCAAGAAGGAGTACGACAGCCAGTAATCGATGTTTTTGAATGTCTTGCGATCGCGAAAGAACAGATCGATCCCCCTTGCGTAGCCATCGCCGGAGTGATTGGGCAGCTCTGAGAAGTCCGGACTGAACTTGACCAACCGCTTGTAGTCTTTGTAATAGCCCTCCACTCTCAACACCCGCTGGTCTTTTGCCCATTGGTAGTTGAGAATGTAGTGGTCGGCCCGTTCAAAGTCAAACTCATTGCCGTAGCGGAAAAACTCCTTGTCTGGGTTTTGGTAAAACTGCCCGGCAGCAAAGGAGAACTGTGCATACTCAGATGTCTGATAGGCTACCGACAAGCGCAAGGCCGTATTGTAATCTTCCAATAGACTCGAATACTCCACCCGCTCCCCTGCCCGCAAGACGAGTTTGTTGCTCACATAAAAGTCTGCCTCCACAAAAGCCGCCGCATAATGGTCTTGCAACTGAAGGGAAAATGGCTCCTCGTTGCTGCTCACAAAGCGCTCCTCAAAGTCGTTGAACAAGTATTCCCCACCAAATTTGACCTTGAAGCGGTCGGATACGTGATTGCGCAAACTGACCCGTGCCTGTACCGATTGCTCGTCTTCGTCGAAGGAAAATCCCTGCTCCACCTCATCCACATTTTTGGTGTATGCCAAGCCACTGAAGATGGACCAACGGTCGTTGAGAACCTCCCGGTAAGAAGTATTGAAGTAAAAGTTGTTGTTGTTCAATTTCAGCTTGCTCAGCTGTGTGACGTCTTCGTTGTGAGGGGCCTGCATGGCAAACCAATTGGAAGACAAATCAGCATACACCTTGAAAATACCTGTCTCAGAAGTTTCCTGCCGGAACACCAACTGCCCCTGTACTCCTTGAAAGGGCTTGTCCCACTTGATGTTTTGGGGAATGATGCTGGTATAAGGGGCCAAGTTGCTGTAATTGCCGCTCAAAGACAGAGAAGATTTTTTCCAACGCTTGGTTTTGGACAGGCCCGCTCCCACCGACATGAGCGATATGCTGGTCAATGTCTGTGGCGCCAAGTCCTGGGTATTGAGGATCAGGGCAGAAGACAAGGCCTGGCCATACTCTGCCGAATATCCCCCGGTGCTGAACATGGTTCCTTTGAACAAGAAGGGAGAAAAGCGGTTGCGAGAGGGCAAATTGGCTGTGGTGCTGTTGTAGGGGTTTTGGACAAACATCCCATCGATGAAGGTGCGCGTTTCGTTGGCCGATCCGCCCCGGACAAAGAGCTGGCCCGTTTCCCCAACTGTTTGTGTACCCGGCAGGGTGTTGAGCGCTCCGGCAATGTCCGCAGTCGCACCTGCTGTCATGGCGATGTCGAGTGGCTTGAGGATGACCGACTTTCGCTCGTCGCTGGCCTCAAAAGAGCCTGCCGTGATCACCACAGCTTCCAATTCATTGATGATTTCTTTGAGCTGAATGTTCACTTCCAATTCCTTGCCCGTCAAGTCAATGGCCATCCGAAAATCCTCATAGCCGATGTAGCTGACCATCAACTGCTGTGCCCCACTTTCCACTGTGACAAAACTGAATCGCCCTTCCACATCTGAGGAGGCCCCATCGTAGGTTCCGTCCAAGAGAACGTTGGCGCCAATGATCAGCTCTCCTCTCCCATCGCTCACCACGCCCTTGATCGTCGTTTGGGCCGACAGTTGAATGCAGCCCATCAAAAGGCCAATGAAGAATGAAAGGCAAAAAACAGCTTTGGAGTACATCTTGCACTTATTTTGAAGGTGAATGGAGGAGGTAAAACTGATTTGTGATCGTTGCACAAGGCGAAAATTGATTTGTGGTGTCATGCTGGCAATGATTTTTGATTGCAAGCACAAGTTGATGAAAATCAACCTCTTACAAAACCCATACTAGGTGAGTGGCCCAAATATCAGGCGAATGATCCCCTGCAATGGGTGAATGGATCGAGCAGATGGCCACTTTTGTGGTCCAAATTGACTCTGAGAAGAGGCCGAAGAATTTTCGCGGATGGGAAGAAAGGACAAATGACTCATCTTGGGTCTGGTTTTGAAAACGAAGCTGCATTGACTCCGTATTTGCTTTCAATGATATGACCACAAGATGCAGCACATGGCGACATCAAAAAAGTTTAGTTGACCGAAGTGCAGAATTCAGCAACCGAATCTACAGATAGAAGGGATGAATTTTTGGAGCTTATCCAGCTTTTTGGGCCTGCCGGGCCTTGTCGGGATTGTAGTGATACATCAGATTGATCCAAACAGAGCGGGCAAAGCGAAAATACCAGATGAAGAAAATGGCACAAACGAAGATGAGCAGTGCAAAACTCTGGTTGATCCCCATGCCCAATACCCCCACACAAAAGCCAGCGAAACCCAGACAGAAAAAGGCCGAAATGATGTAGGAAATGAACATGGCCCCATAGTAAAATCCAGGTTCTGGCATGTAGGACTGCTGGCACTTGGGACAACGGTCGTGCATCTCTATGGGCTTCTGAAAGGACCAGGTGGATGTCTTGAACAGATCGCCTTCATGACAGGTAGGACATTTCAACTTGAAGATGCTGTAGAGTTTGGATTTCTTGCTGATGAGTGGCATAACACAAAGGATATTTGACGGTTGCTTTAGGGAATGCAGATTAGGCGAAAAAATTCATTCTCGCTACTGTTTTGGTAAAACAAAAGAGGCTGCCCGAAGTTCGGACGGCCTCTCCCTAAATGTGATCTTCCCTAGTGGAAAATCTTATTTCTCCCTGACCACAATATTGTCGATGCGGTAGGTACTTGTTTGGTTGTCTTTGTTGCCCACGTAGCGGAAGGCGATGTATACCTTGCCGGAAAATTCGGACAGATCGACAACGCCAGACTCAATCCAAGCGTAACGGTCGTCGTTTTCGCCAGCGATGGTACAGTTGAGTTCTTTCCAGTTGGCAGAAACCACGTCTGAGCCATCGAAATCTGTGGAAGCCAAGACCGTCAAGCCATCGTGTACCCAGAAAGCCTGTGCTGTTTCAAAGGTCAGGACCTTCTCCACGTCCATGGTGATGCCAGGTGTCACCAACCAAGATTCCATTTCCGGACTGCTGTCCTGGAAGGCTGTCTGCTGTGCAAAGCGGTTGCCACTGAAGGATTTGCCAATCCAATTCCGGGTTCCTTTTACGATGATGTTGGACCAGTCTGCCAGCTCGATGGCCGCATCGTCGATGGTGGCATCGAAGGATTCGTTGAGGTCTTCATCACCGCCGCCGATCAATCCACCCACAACATCCTGCGGACTGCGAATGCCCAGCTGCTTGGTCCCCTGAAATTCGGATACAATGGCTGTAATCGTAGTCGATCCACTGGGATATCTATCCGATGCAAAACTGGACCGGCCAGAGGTGTACAAGGCAATGTTGTTGGTTCCATCGTCCAAGGTCGTATTGCTTCCGTAGGTACCACCGCCAGAAATGGTCACATTGTCAATTTTCACCAAGGTAGACTCCAAGGTCTCGTGGTCAGCGATGAGTTCATCAATGGTAATTTCTCTGGGTGCCACAGCTCCGGTGCCCAAAATGGTCCCATTGCTCAGCGGAATGCCATTGATCTGCAAGACATCGTTGAACTCAGAAAGCTCAATGCCGGACACCACCACTTCCAACTCTTCATTGATGTTGAAGGTGTGGGGATCGGCAAAACGCAGGACGATTCCACCTCCGTCTGCATCTTGGATCACCAAGTTGTTGTCGTCCAAGTGGTTGGTGTTGCGGTCAGAGATGACCACTCCTTTGATTTTCTTGTCGGCAGGCATCGGGATTTCTGTTCCCGAATACAAGGCCCGAACATCTGCCAAGCTGATCAGCTCTTCGTTGCCTGTATTGGTACCGCCACCACAACGAGGATCTGTCATGTCCACGTCTTCGATGGTGCGAATGTAAAACTGTCTGGTGGTGCGGAAGACGGAGTATACCCCAGTGATGCTTCCTTTTCCAGTAGGCGTCAATTCATTGACAAAGTCAGCAAATCCACTGCTGCGAAGGACCAATTCGTTGCCATTGCAATCTTCCAAATCGCGATTCACTGTGGAACGGGTGTTGGTCGCCTGATCGTACAAGGCATAAGTTTCGCCGCTGGACCCGGTGGCAAATTGGACGTCATTGATCTGAACCAAGGTATTGATGTAGGGGTCCTGAATGTCGGTGGTCAGCTGATCGATGGTGACCACTGTGGGAGTAACCTCGTTGTTGCGGGTGCCTCGCAGGAGCACATCTTTGACAAAAATGTCTTCGATGCCACCCAGGCGATTGAAGCCACGGTCGTCAACATAGGTGCCGCCACCCAATTGGACAATGCCATTGTAATCGCCCATGGTCAAGCCGTTGCATTTGACAAACAGTTGACGGCCGATTGGGTAGTCATTGTACAATTCATTGGAGTTGAGGCGCAGCTCGATGCCCCCAGTACCGTCCTGAATGATCAGGGTGCGGTAAAAGTTTCCAGACGCATCATCCGCCACCACAATGCCCTCAATGACGAGGTCTTCGGTGATGGACTCAAACTCACCAGCGATGTGTTTTTCCTTGAGCTGAGAGATGGTGGTATTGGCCGAAATGTCGGGCAGCTCAATCGTCGAAGGCGGCTCGTCAAAATCTTGATCGACACAGCCAACGAAAAAGAAGGTCATCACGGACAAGCCCAAAAGCAAGAATCTGGTTGAAAATGTTGTGAATTGCATTTTTCAGCAGTTTTTATTTTGAGTTTTTTTAATTCAAATTTGACAGGCATTCTCAAATGCACAAGGGTCACATTGTCGATTGATTACATACGATACGTAATACCGACAAAATACCCAAGGCCATAGCCATAAAAGTACCGATTGGCAAAGCGGTTGACATCTTTGGTCTCGAAGTCAAATCGCAACTGTTCGTAGCCTCCCGTCACATAGTCCTGGTTGTTGAGCAGGTTGTTGATCCGGGCATTGAGGTAGATGTAGCGACGATTGCCCACCTTGAGAGACTTCGATACACTCAGGTCGATCATGAAGAAGCCATTTCTCTTTTCCTGTGCCAGGATGTTGTTCCAAAGTTGGGTCCCCTGCTCCAGCTTGTCGAAGCCGTCGATGTCAGTAATGGCCGCCTCTGTCCGGCGATTGGGGTTGAAGTCGATGTACAAATCACTGTAGTAACTGAAGTCCAAATAGACATTCCAGAAGTTCTTGCCGCGATAAGACAAGCCCAGGTTGTAGGCTCTCTGTGGACGACCGGGTACGTAAAAGTTTTTGGCATATACCGTTCGATTTTCCACCAGGAAGTCCGCATTGTTGTCCTGTACGATGGAAGCCGATGGGCGAGAGTTGAAAATGTACTGTCCGATGGCCGCCACTGCCTTGAGCGTGAGAGCTGGTGTCAGATTGACCTCGGCAGACAATTCTGTTCCCAGGTGTTGCTTGTCGATCCCTGTCATGATGAAATTGACAAAGCCATCTCTCAAACCTGTGTCATCGGTCTGCAGATCATCCTGGAAGAAAGAACGAGTGAAGATCTGATCTCTGAACTGGGTGTAGTAGAAAGACGCCTTGGCCTTGATGATGGGCGTGCGCAAAATGTAAGCAGCCTCTCCCGACAAAATCTTTTCGTTGGTCAAGCCAGCCACCGCTTGGTTGCGGGTCCGTGGAGAGAGGTAGGAGTTGCGGAAGAAAGGAGCGCGGGTCATGTAGGCAGCCCGAAGCTGCACATAATTTCGGCCATCGATGGCGTAGCTCAGACCCATTTTGACACCGCCGTTGGTGAAGTTCTGCTTCTCAGAATCCCCGAGGGAATCATCCGGGAAGCGGCCATTTTGCATGAAGCCGGTCCGCCAAAAGGTGGTGCGGGAGGCCTCTCCAGATAAGAAGACATCCAGATTGCCCAAATCGTATTGCAGTTGGCCCCACAAGGCTCCTTTGTTGATGTTGGCATCGTAGTCGTAGCCAAAGCGGTCGCCCACGCGCAAGATGCGGTTGGGGGTGCGAATGTCGTTGAAGACTGCTTCTGGATTGTCGGGAAAGTCCCGCTCCGCAAATCGATCCAAATCGACATAAAAATCTCCTCCCAACAAATCGACGATCTCTTTGAAGGTGTGAACCTTCTGCATTTGGTAGGAAATGCCTCCTTGAAACATCAACTGATCATTCAGCTGATGGCGCAAATTGGTGTAAACATTCAGACGCTCACTGTCGTAGCGGCGGTCTTCGATGACGTAGCGAGAGCGGTTGCCAGTGAAGGGCATCCCACTACCGTTGGCATTTTCGATGGTTGTCAGACTATTTCGGTTGACCTCGTAAAAGTCGTCCCAAGCCATCTGACGGCTGTTTTCATCCGTGCGAAGGCGCTCCGCCACTTGGTCGGCAATCTCACTGCCGGAAACTGCCTCGATGTAGCTGGGCAACTTGCGGTAGTAGTTTGGCCGAGGGTCATTGGCATCATACCAGTCCAGGGCCGTTCCGCCATTGCGACCGTTTTGGTAGCCGATGGTGGTGGTGATGGCCGTTTTGGGGCTGATGTTCCAATCGTGGGTCAGGATGTACATTGGCTGGTGGGTATCGCCCACGCGAGAGTTGCGCTTTCTGCCATTTTGGTATCCCCAGAATGGATTGTAGTAATTGTCGCCACTCAAATCGTACAATTCCTGCACGACAGCCGTTGCCTTTCCTCTCCGGATGGGTGTCCCAAAGACGGTGAGGTTCAGCGCGTGTTTGCCAATGCGTTTTTCAGCACTCATATAGTAGGCCCAGGCATCGTAGAACGTTCCGGCCACATAGCCTTCGTCGGCCCAACGCCGGGAGCCAGAGAAAGAGAACGCCCAATTGTTTTTCAGCAATCCGGTGGACCAAGTGGCCATCAGACGATTGCGGTAGTTGCCGTTGGTGGCCGAGTAATTGAGGCGCAGTTGCTTGCGCTGGCGAGAGGCGCGCATGTCGATGGTAGAAGCCCCACCCACTCCTCCGAAAGAGTAGTCGAGGGGATCGAGGCCGATGCTCAAATCACTGTTGCGGGTGATGTCGTTGAGACCCGACCAATGACTGAAGCTGACACGGCCATTTTCCAATTCGTTGACAGGCATGCCGTTGATGTATACCTGATTGTTTTCCGAATCGTAGCCACGGATGCGAAATCTACGTGGACCGAAGACAAAGCGGGCCGAGGAGACAAAGGCATCGCGCGAGGCGGTGAGCAGGTTGGAATACTGCAAATTGCCCTCCCCTGTTTCCAGGTCTTCGTTGGAAAGAGAGATGGTGGGAATGTCTTCCGCCAAACTGGTGGTGACCGCCACTCCGACTTCAATGGTTCCCAAATCTTGGGGAGAACTGCTGCCCACTTCTACATCCATGGATTGGAGGAGCACCTCTTTGTTGTAGAAGTTGAGGGTTTGGGCTCCGCTGGGCACTTCGTAAAGTTCAAAATATCCGCTGGCATCACTGATGGTGGTTTGCAATCCTCCGACCAGCTGAACTTCGATGCCCGGCAGGGGGGCTTCGTTTGAGGGGTCGGTAAGCGAACCGCTTAAGGTGATGTTTTGTGAATACAGAGAAGAACTAAAGAAACACAGAGCCGAAAGCCATACAATTAGTGGTTGTACTTTCATTGTCCAATTTTCTCAGATTATCAAATATCGCTTCCGTGGGATGGCAAAAGTAGCATTTTAATGGCAAAGGCCTGCTACATCGCAAAGAATTAACGCAAATTTCATATTCAAAAAGACCTCAATTGGAACCCCAGATGATTACCTTTGCAACGCACCCACCGATGTGTTCGCATGAAATGGCGGACAAGGGATGAAGCTTTTAACAAATTTGTAAGACTCCCGCCCACAAGTCTTTCGTCTCATTGATAAAAACAAGCCTTTACATGAACTTCAACAGCTTTTGTTATTTCCTCCTATTCTCTCTGCTTTGTACCAGCAGCACCTACGCTCAGAAAAAACAGTACAAGGTGGGGTGCATTGGTTTTTACAATTTCGAAAACCTATTCGATACCCTGGACGATCCAGACATCCGCGACGAAGAGTTTACCCCCGATGGCAGCAAGCGTTGGACCAAGAGCCTCTACCAAGAAAAACTGGACCACATGGCAGATGTCGTCTCCCAAATCGGAACCGACCTCACACCAGATGGGCTGGCCATTTTGGGCACTGCAGAAACCGAAAACCGCAAGGTGCTCGAAGATTTTGCCAAACATCCCAAACTTCGGGCCCGCAATTACCAGGTGGTGCATTACGACTCGCCAGACTCCAGAGGAATTGACGTAGCACTGCTCTACCAACCCAAATATTTTACACCTTCTCATACCGAAGCCCTTCGCCTGAAAATCCCACTGGACAACGGTGACAGCCTCACCACCAGAGATGTCCTATTGGTCAGCGGCCTGTTTGATGGCGACAGCCTACACGTCCTCGTCAACCACTGGCCGTCCCGACGAGGTGGCGAATTGAGATCGCGCCCCAACCGCATTCGCGCTGCCATGCTCAACCTGGAAGCCGTCCGGAAAATCCAAGAGCGCGATCCCGATGCCAGAATTGTCATCATGGGCGACCTCAACGACGATCCGACCAGCCCCAGCGTCAAGCAAATCCTCAAGGCCAAGTCCAAACGCAAAAAGGTGGCATCAGACGAGCTGTACAACCCCATGTATGATTTTTACAAAAAAGGAGTCGGAACCACCGCCTGGCGCGATGCGTGGAGCTTGTTCGATCAGATCATCATCTCCGGTACCTTGCTCCAACCAACTGACAATGGCTACCGCTACTACAAAGCTGAGGTCTTCAACAAATCCTTCATGACCCAAAAGATCGGTCAGTTCAAAGGGTACCCACTGCGGACTTTTGTGGGCGACAGCTACCGAGGTGGCTACAGCGATCACTTTCCGGTGTACATGTATATGGTGCGCGAGTTGTAGGAGCGCGGCGAGATGTGTATCTTCGTCCCCTTACTAGCTGATACATGATCGACAAGTCCCCTCTTGAATTGAATAAGGAGTTTCAGTACGCATTGGATGTGCTGGAAAAAACAGATCGTTCTGCCTTCATCACCGGGCGGGCCGGGACGGGTAAGTCCACCCTTTTGAAGCTCTTTCGGAATACGACCCGAAAAAAGACCGTTGTCTTGGCCCCCACTGGCGTGGCAGCTCTCAATGTCAAAGGGCAAACCATCCACTCCTTCTTCCGATTTCCAGCCAAGCCATTGCGCCGAGAGGAGATCAAGCCCTTGCGCAATCGCAAGCTGTACAAGCGACTGGAAGTCTTGATCATCGATGAGATTTCCATGGTTCGCGCTGATCTGTTGGACAACATCGACTACTTTTTGCGGCGCAATCGGGAAAATCCAAATCCTTTTGGCGGTGTTCAAGTCATCTTCTTTGGCGATTTGTTTCAGCTCCCTCCCGTGGTGTCTTCCGATGCCGAACGACAACTTTTCAGCACCTACTACGACAGTCCTTACTTCTTTTCTGCCAAGGTATTTGAGGAAGGTTTTGGGATGGAAATGTTGGAGCTGCGGGTCACCTATCGGCAGGAATCCCGCCACTTTTTGCGCCTGCTGGAAGCCGTCCGCCTCAACCAAATCGACTACGACGACCTGGAAGACCTCAACGAACGCCACCAACCCAATTTTGACATCGAGGACTACTACATCACCCTCTCTCCCCGCAACGCCATCGTCAACCAAATCAACGAAAACCAGCTCAAGCGACTCGACAGCCGGGAATACACCTTTCTGGCCAGCATCCAAGGCAATTTCAATCCCCGCCTCTTCCCCACCGACGCCGCTTTGCAACTCAAGGCGGGCGCCCAAGTCATGTTTGTCAAAAATGATCCCCAGCGACGATTCGTCAATGGCACCATCGGCAAGATCACCGCTTTGAACGACGACCAGATCACCGTCCAAATCGAAAAACCCGACGGCAGCAAGCAAAAAATTGAGGTGGAAAAGTTGGAATGGGAAATCCTGCGCTATTCCATCGACGACCAAGCCGGGCAGGGCCTACAGACCGATGTGGTGGGCAGTTTCAAACAGTACCCGCTTCGGCTGGCCTGGGCCATCACCATCCACAAAGCCCAGGGCAAAACTTTTGACAAGGTCATCATCAACATGGGCAGGGGCGCATTCGAACACGGGCAGACCTATGTGGCCTTGAGCCGTTGCCGCACCCTGGAAGGCATTGTTCTCAAACAAGCACTCCGACCAAGAGACATCATGACCGACGAAAGAATTGTGGAATATTACGAACAGCAATTTTAACAACTCCCCTAGCCCAACTCCGCAACCTGTACCATTCGATCCTCCACCAAGTGAACCAACTCCACAAAGTGGGGATCGCGCTTGGTTTCGCGACTGCGCTGCAAAGGTAGATCGACGTGGATGTGTTCGACAAAGCGCGAAGGGGCGGACTTCATGATGTAGATGTCGTCGGCCAGGTAGACTGCCTCGGAAATGTCGTGGGTGACAAAGATGATCGTAGACTGAAATTTGTGCCAGATGTCGGACAGCAAGTCCTGCATTTGGATGCGGGTTTTGATGTCGAGGGCACCGAAGGGTTCGTCCATGAGGAGGATGTCCGAGTTGGCAATGAGGCTGCGGGCGATGGCCACCCGTTGCAGTTGCCCCCCCGAAAGCTTGGGGTATTGGGCAAACTTGTGCTCATGTCCTGCAAGTCCCACCAATTCGATGAGTTCCATCGCTTTTTCGTTGCGCTCCTTGAGAGAGATGCCTTTGAAGTTGAGGGCCAAGCTTACATTTTCCAAGACTGTCATCCAAGGCAAGGACGAATATTGCTGGAAAACCATGCTCACCCGATTGTCATCGCCCACTGCTTGGCCATTGACCTTGATGGTACCTGCCGTGGGTTCCTGCAGCCCTGCGATGTAGCGCAAGATGGTGGACTTTCCACAGCCCGACATCCCCAGGATGACGACGAACTGTCCCTGCGCTGGTTTGTCTTCCACCAAAAAATCCAAATCCTTGATGATGGTCACTTTGCCAGAATCATAGGACTGCTCGATGCCGCGTAGCTCGATGATGTTTTTCTGATCTGGATTGTCTTTGAATGTGAACATAAAATCGAGTTTGTATCAGTTGGAGGTAGAACGATAGATGTTGAATTCACCATAAAAGATGAACAGCACGCCAGCAATGACCAAGATGGGCACCAAACTGGTCCACAACCAGGCAATGCCCGGAATGATGGCCGTGATGATGAGCCCCATGACTACGACGCCCAACACCATGGCGATGCCATACTGGGATTCGCGCAAGCCAGCCGGACGGGTATTGAGGTATTTGTGCGGAAACAACCGGCGGTCGATGAAGACAAACAGTCGGTCTTGTATCAGGCCAATGATGATGAAGACCAGCAGGATGGCAAACACCTTTTCCGTCTGTCCGGTCCGGGAACTGGTCCAAATGAGTCGCCCGAGTCCCTTGGTGCTGTTGAGCAATTCGGCGATGATGATGTAGGTCCAAGAAATGGCGGTCAGCACCCGTATGTCGTCGATGACTTTGGACATGACAGAGGGAATGTAGACCGACTTAATCGTCTGCCAATCGGTGGCTCCCAAGGTGAAAACCGTTTTGAGGTACACATCATTGACCTGAAAGACCCGTTGCACGATGACCGGAATGAGATAGACCATGATGCCAAAGGCCAAAAAGGCAATCTTCATGTTGTCGCCCGTGCCATACCAAGCCATGAATATGCCCACCAAGGCCGTCAGCGGCAGGAAGCGAAAGGCCTCCACTTGTCGATTGAACAGCCCTCTGAACAGTGGATACAAACCCAAGACAAAGCCAATGGGAATGGACAGCATCACCGCCCAAAAGTAGCCTCGCAGGTTGAGCCAGATGGAATACCAGGCATTGGTCAGCAGCCCATCTGAGGAAAGCAGTTCTCCATAAGACCCAAAGGTGGCCATGGGAGTGGGAATGATGGGATAGACCTTGCGAAACTCGGTGGCGTTGGCAAAGGCGATGGAATCCAGGCGAGTCAGAGAGTCGATGCGGGCCAGGGTCAGCGAATCAGCTCCGATGGAGGAGGGCAATTCCTGCTGTTCGATCCCCACCGGAATCTGTTGGCTTTTGGCTTCGGCCACCAGCCACCAGGCCAGCACGAACAGCAACAGCCCCAGCAGGCCAAAAATGATGTTCTGAGTCCGGCTCAGTTCTCCTCTCAGGGCAAATAATGACATCGTATAATGGATTGTTTGTCAGTAGGTAAGGGACAAACAGTTGGAAAGGACCTCCGGAGACATCCTTTCCAACTGTAGATGGGTACAGACAAATTAGTCTGGGATCAATTCAAAATCAGTCCGACGGTTTCTGCTCCGTCCATCTTCCGTACTGTTGGTCGCCACCGGCTTGTCTGGACCATTGCCCAATACGACAAAGCGATTGCGAGGCATGCCGTGCTCCTGTATCAGGTAATCGACCACAGACTGGGCCCGGCGAAGAGACAGGCGCTTGTTGGAGGCTGCCTTTCCGACATTGTCGGTATTGCCCTCTACCCGGATGCGAGAGTTGGCAAAAGACTTGGCGATGTCCACAAATTCCTTGTCGATGATGTATTTGGCGTTTTCGTCCAATTTGTACTCAGCCGTGCGGAAGCTGATGCTGACAGCCTTGGTGGCAATGGCAGCTTTGGTCTCGTCCGCTTTTTTGGCAGAAGCAAATACCTTTTGGCCCTCTGCGGCATGGGAGGAACCCTCCAACTGGGTGTTTTTGACCAAATCGGTGTACTTGATCAAACGCCAATTGGGCACCTTGTCTTTGATGTAGTTCAGATCGCGGTAGACATTGGTCATGTTGCTGTACAACTCCTCACCAGTGACTCCTTTGTATGCCGTGTTGATGCCGTAGAAATCGAGGTTGTCTCCGTGGGTACACAATCTGACGTTGTTGATGGCGTCGTAGGTCAGGGCCTCATCGTATCCATCAAAGGCAGCAGCCAAAATCTTGGCGGCCTTGCGCTTGGCGGCATCATTGGAGTTGATCTCAGAAGCTCCTTTCATCCAACCTTCGTAAAGGTCCATCATCTTGCGCTTGTTGCGCTCTACATAGTCTTTTTTGGCAATGAAGACATCGGCGATGATGTGAGAAGCAGAGCGGGTGCTTTCCAAGACGCGGGCACCGGGAACAGATTGGACACAGTCTGCATCGTCGGGACTCCACACCACGGCGGCATCTGCAGCGCGGCTTTTGAAGGCCTGGGCAGCATCGATGGCGTTTGCCTGCGGCAAGATTTCCACATCATCGGTTGTCAAACCTCCGGCTTGTAGCAGCCAAATCAGGAAGGAATGAGAAGGCGTCATTTCGGCAACGGCAATCTTTTTGCCTCTGAGGTCGGATACCTTGTTGATGCCACGGCGCACCACGACGGCATCGCCACCGCGGGACCAGTCGGCCTGAAAGACCACGACGGGATCGTATTGTGCGAGGGCACCTGCTTCGGTTGGGAAAGCGTCGATGGTTGCCCAAAGGAGATTGACTTCATCGTTTTTCCAAGCAGCTCGGGACGCCTCGAAATCGTCGAGGATCTTGAACTCCACCTTCATGCCATAGTCCTTGAAGTAGCGGGATTTTTCGCTGGCTTCAAAGCCTTCATTGAAATATTGTCCACCGGCATATCCTCCCCAGGTCACCACGCCGATGCGCACAACCCCATCGTCTTTGGCGCCAGAGCTGCCATTGGAGGGAGAAGAATTGACATTGTCGCCATTGCTGGGAGAATCGGCTTGTTCCACCAAATCCTGTCCCATGTCTGTTTGCTGCAAGAAGTAACGCCCGGCGAAGAAGACCCCGGCAACGATGGCTACGGTGATCAAAAACTTGGAAAAAGTAGTTAAACGTCTGGCCATTAGTTGTTGTTTTGTTTCGGCTTTGATGCCATGTTCAAAGCGCAGGTGATGTAATGTTTGGTGTCATCAATTGACTAAATCAATCGAAGAAGTTGTCGTATTGATTGGTGTGATTTTGTTCTCTGACCACTTTTTTCATGGGCTGGTTGAGGTCCAGGACATCTTCATCGTTATTGGCCTGGTCCAAGAGGCTGCCCTTTTCGGCTCCAAGAATGAGGGAGACACCCTCGTTTTCCCATTTTTCGAGCATTTTGAGACCTTCCTCCTCGAATACGCCGTTTTGCAAGTCGATGGACTCCATGAAGTTGGCCGACATGCTCATGAAATTTTCGATCTCCCCAACCTTCTGGCTCACATCATCGGCGACGGCTTCCAGGGCCATGTCAAACATGGCGCGTTTGTCCTTGTTGCCAGCGATGATGTTCATGGCTGATTTCATGGCACCGTGGCTGGCGTGAATGGCCTTGCGCTCCTGTTCTTTGACCTCCACTTGGTCCTTGATGTCTTCCATGAGGATTTCGGAGTTTTCGTACATCTTGGTCAGCACCCGGTAGAGCACCTCCATTTTTTTGTACAAGTCTCCGAGGCGCATGTTGGACTCTTTGAGGCGTCCGGCTTTGCGCGATTTGAGGATGACGATGTTCTGCTTGTTCTTGGCCTTGGCCTTGCTGGCCAGGTTGAGGTTGCTCTCGATGGACCGCTGGTTGTTGTGGATGATTTCGCGCAGCTTGTGCATCTGGCCTCTGAGCTGAGAAATCTGGCGGTTCATTTTGCGCAAATTGTCCTTGAGGTCATCCACATAAGATTTGAGGATGCCGATGGGATCGATTTGTACAAACAATCCGGTGACCCAGCGCATGACGCTTTTGTACATGTACCAAACGAGGTTGCGCATCTTTGGGTCCAGCACCATGTAAACGATGGCTGCCAGGGCCAGCAGCATGGCACTCAGGGCTACGACATTGTTGGCCAATGCCAAGATGGCTGCCATGTTGCTGTAGACCAGGGCTCCTCCTCCGATGAGCAGTCCCCCCATGACGATGGCGCCGGTAATTCCTTCCGGTTTTTTCCAAAATGATTTGGGTGTAGACTCCATATCTTGTGATCCTTTTCTTCTGATTCGAATGTATAGCAAATGCTGCGCCTAAGCGCAAGGGGTGGTAAATTACTATTTTTACCATAAACATGCAGCCAGCAAGTGTAAACACCTTTGCCGACCAATGGCAAATATACTTTTTCCCCCGGAATAAAAGAGACAGTCAAAGGCCTATCTTTTTTTACAAAAGGCTTTAGGCCAAGTATTGTTTCATTTTTTGGACATCCTCCTTGATTTTATCGACGATGCTGTTGTAAGTGGTCACAAAATCATTTTGTGTATTGCTCACTTTGATGGTGGCTTTTTGGACGGCATCCTTGACGGTGGCCATCTGGGTCTCGTGTTGTTCGATCTCTTTTTGGAGTTGCAAAATGCGGGTTCGCTTGTCCTTGATGCTCTGTTGCATTTTTTTGTACTGCTCCTCTTTGCCGCCGATTTGCCGTTTGCGCTGGTTGGCCAGGGCTTGCCCAAATTTGTTTTCTTCCTCTTTGAGGATGCGCAGGTAGTGACCTGCCGTATCGATCAATTTTTGTGGCGTGGCTCCCATGGTCTGGGCGGCGGCGAAAGCACTTTTGTAGCGGGTGGCTTCGTCCATGGCCATTTTGCTGAGGTTTTGAAGGGACTGGCGGTATTCCAGATAGTCGAAGCCCTCCAGATTGTTTTTATCCATGGCTCCCAGCAAGACGTTGAGAAATTTTTGGCTGACACGTCCCTCAGAGGCCACGATGGGCGTTGAGATGGGTTCTGCCTTACCCTGGGGAGGGTTGGCAGCAGGCGCATTGCTTTGCAGGACTGTTTTTTCTTGTGGAGATTGTGACTTCTCCGCTCCTTTCTCGTCTTCAATAATGAACAACGATTTGAGTTTTTTCAGCATATGTCTTCAATCAATGGTACGATTTGAGGCGTTCTGTCCTTGTGCGGCAGCAGCCCAGCCTAGATATTGAGGCTCGTACAAAGTAAGGAAATTTCATACTAAACTACAAGCTGGAAGCGAAATGACCTGATTGGTCCGTCGATTCCCCTTGCTGTTGGCCGATTGGCAAACGGCTGGGTGGCTTGTGAATGGCAATAAATGGTTTGTGACGATCAACTACCTGGATTGCGACATTGGCCAAAGAGAGAGGGCCAGCAGTTCAGATGAAGTCAATCCAATTCTTATTCTTGGTACAGGATCAAGGCTATCATTCAATTTAAGAGAGGTGTAGCGGGAAGAGGTGCGTTTGTTCAAGGCCTCGGCGCCATCGACCCGGACACCAACGTTAGGAAGGAGCCCTACAGTTGTGGGGCTTTTTTTATTGGTCAATGCCAAAAGGTCGGGCGCAGCCACAGATTAACAAGCCGAATAGAATATCGCTTTGCATTCTTTTTTTTTACTTTGCGGTCGAAATTCAATTGCAGGCCTGAAAATTGGGAAGGCATACATTTCCCCTTCGCCCAGGCGCTCATCAGACCAACCAAATAAATCAAACCCATGGCAAAACAGCCAACTGTACAAGTCCATTCCGAGATTGGACAGCTCAAGAGAGTCATCGTCCACCGTCCCGACGAGGGAATCAGCAGAATTTCTCCCAAAAAGGCCGAAGAGTTGTTGTTTGACGACATCGTTTACTTGCCTCAGATGCAAGAAGAACACGATCTGTTTGTCGAGGTGCTTTCCACCTTTTTGGGGAAGGAAAATGTCCTGTACACAGAAACCCTATTGGCCGAGGCTCTTGTGGCAGACCCCGGTACCAAGGCCGAGTTGCTGCAATTGATCGTCGAGGATGAAGAACTGCCCAAGCACTACCACGATTTGCTGAGCGGCATGCCCGTCAAAGAGCTGACGCAGGTATTGATCTCGGGCTATTACCGCCAGGAGGACATCATCTTTTTTGATCCCATCCCCAACTTCATCTTCACCCGCGACATTGCCGTGGTAATCAACGATCATGTCATCATTACCAAGGCAGCCAAAGAAGCTCGCTCGCGCGAAAACTTTTTGACTCGTTTCATCTTCAAGGCCCACCCCATCTTTCAGGAGCTGAGCGAATCCGGTCGACTGATCAACCTCAACCACATTGACTTGTTTCCTCCCTCCAAAAAAGGAGAACGGGTCTCCATCGAGGGAGGCGATGTGATGATGCTCAACGAAGACTACCTGCTGATCGGATGCAGTGAGCGGACCACGGAGCACGCCATTCACAGTCTCAAAGGGGTTCTGTTTGAGAAAAAGGTCATCAAAAACGTGGTTCAAATCACCGTGCCGGCAGATCGGGCCTTCATGCACATCGACACCCTCTTTACCCACATCAACCACAACCACATTGCTGCCTTCAAACCCATTGTCATCGATGGATTGGGGTCCAATGTGAAGGTGTATCGACAAAATGGGGCTTTCACGACCTATCCATCTGTCAAGGACTTCATGTCGGCAGAAATCAATCCCAACATGGACTACATCTGCAGTGGCAACGGGCAATCGCCCTACCAAGAGCGAGAGCAATGGACCGACGGCTGCAATCTGGTGGCCCTGCGCCCTGGCATCGCCCTGACCTATGATCGCAACATCAAAACCGAGGAGGCCTTCCGCGAAAAAGGCTATCAAATACTGACTGCCAGAAAGTTGATCTCGGGCGTCAAGAAGGGACAAATCGATCCCGCGACCCTGACCAATACCATCATTACCTTGCCCTCCAACGAATTGTCGAGAGCGCGGGGTGGTTCGCACTGCATGACTTGTCCCATCGAAAGAGGCTAAAACCATGTTTACACACCAAACAAAATTGCGGGTTCGCTACAGCGAGACAGACCAAATGGGGGTGTTGTACCACGGCAATTACGCCCAGTACTACGAGGTGGGGAGAGTGGAAGCCATCCGCTCCCTTGGCACGAGCTACAAACAGATGGAAGAGGAATACGGGGTGATGATGCCAGTGATGTCTCTCAACATGCGCTTTGTCCGCCCGGTCCCCTACGACGAGCAACTGACGATCCATACCAGCCTGCGGGCCCTGCCCGATCGCTACATCACCTTCCACATAGAGATTTTCAACGAACAGTCCAAGCTTGTCAATGGAGGCAGTGTACGCCTTTGCTTTTTGGAAGCACAAAGTCGGAAGCGTTGCCGAGCGCCAGAACATTTGTTGAGCTTGTTGAGGCCCTACTTTCCAGAGGAGTCCACTCTGTGATCGGATTATTGACAATTCTCGTCTAAGGACTTGTCAATTGTGCTTGATTTTTCCTAATCTTGTCGAGTGAAAAAGCCGGATTGGAATCAATGGGTAGAAAAGTTTTGGGCATTGCCAGTGGTAGGTCAGGTGATGGATTGGACAAAGACACACTCCCTGCCCGGTTTGCTGGGGGTTCCGGTTTACGACGTGATCATGTTTGTGTTGAAAGAAATCCGTCGCGACAGCATCGTCACCCGCGCCAACTCCATTGCCTTTAGCTTCTTTCTTTCCCTTTTTCCCTCCTTTCTGGCCCTCTTTACCCTGATCCCCTACATCCTGCCCTTCTTTTTCAACGAAACGCTCTTGTCGTATCTGCCCGACAATGCCCCCATCATCTACCAGGCTGGGACACAGGTGGTGGATTACAACGAGACCCTCTTGCAACATTTCGACCGCATGCTCCCCGACTTTACGGGCAAGACCGATGCACTGGATTACATCCGCAGTTGGGCCAATGGCTCGCAGGCAGGTTTGTTGTCATTCAGTTTTGTGCTGGCCTTGTTTTTTGCTTCCAATGGGATGATGACCTTGATGAATGGCTTCGAAAAATCGTACAAGTCCACCTTTACCCGCCGCAATGCCTTTCAGAAACGGATGATTGCCATTTACTTGACCTTCATCATTGGATTGTTGGTCTTGGGCTCCTTTTTCTTCATCCTGTTGAGCAGCCCAGTCATTGATTATCTCCAGAACCTACTCGGCTTTGAAAACCTCGGCAGCAAGGGCACCAATTTACTGAGTTTTGCGCTGCTGATTGCGCTGCTGTACACAGGCATCAGTCTCATCTACAGGCTGGCGGCCCCTACCCTGCGCAAATTTCAATTTTTCTCCACTGGCGCTACCCTTGCCACGACCCTGTCGCTGCTGACCACCGCCATATTCTCCTACTATGTCAATGAATTTGACACCTACAACCGACTCTACAGCTCCATTGGGACGGTGATCGTGATCATGCTTACCATCCAGTTCAATTGCCTGATTCTCTTGATTGGGTATGAGCTCAATGCCAGCATAGCTGTCAATCTGGATCTGCGCAAGAGCTTGAAGGACCAAAAGGATTGAGAAGCCACTTTGGGAAGGAGTAGTTAAATTTTTTTTATTCTAATACTAATAAAAAAAATTGATTTAGCCTTTCGAAAATTCTCTGGGAATCCGAAACTTCCAGGCTGGCAGAGTCGTAGAATGGAGCAGTGAATGAGTACAGATTGAATGTCACAATTTGAGAATAGCTTGTCACTGATTTACCCCCCTTTGTTGTTTTACAATTGTTCAATATTCTTTTGCCCAAAAGAAAACTACTATTGCCATTTATTGATGGAATTATCAGAAATGAATTTGTTAAAAACTTTACACATAAATTTTTGATAGTTACAGTATTATGGGCTAATATTGTGCATCTTATTAAAAAATAATGTAATACAATAACAACAAACAGGCTGGTTCAAAACTCGATTGTAAAAGTTAGAGAGACCAATTTTACACCAACATGAAGCACTATGATTTTGACCAACCACACAACCTCCGTGACCTTGTTTTTAGGTATGAGGTAGTGTCACAAAAAGGAACGGTACTTTCCCTTGAGGAAACGGCGTTTGTACAACTGGTCGACTTTTTCGAAAAAGAACATTCTTTGGAAAAAGCGATGTCTGTGGTGGACCAAGCCATTCGACAACATCGCTACTCTGGCATCCTTCACAAACGCAAGGCGGAGCTGCTTTTGAGCAAGCAAAGTCTGGATTTGGCACTGGAATCCTTGGACCGAGCTTTGGTCTTTGGTCAGTCGGCAAAAGAAGTCGATTTGTTGCGGACGCGAGCCTTTATTCTCCAAGAGAATTTTGACAAAGCGGTTGAATTGCTCAACGATCTTCGTTGCTATGAATACCTCAGTCGCGAAGAGAGGGGCGAGATGCTGTACATGGAGTCTTGCATTTACGAGAAGCAGGGAGATTACGAGCACATGCACCAATCTTTGCGAGATGCCCTACTGGAGAACCCCAACCACAGCCGTGCATTGGAACGCTTTTGGGCCGCAGTGGAGTTTTGCAGAAGGCACCGAGACAGCATCGATCTGCACAATTACATCCTCGACCTCAATCCATACAATTACAGGGCATGGTTCAACATCGGCCATGCTTACTATTCTACCAATCGGTACAAGGAGGCCATGCAAGCCTTTGAGTATGCCTTTTTGATCAATGAAAAATTTGAATTGGCCTACCGGGACTATGCGGAAGTTTGTTTTGAGGTACAGGCCTATGAAGAAGCTTTGAAGTGCTACAAGGAGGCCTTGGAACATTTTGAGGCAGATGCAGATGTGTTGGCCAAAATTGGTCAGTGCCTATTGTATACCGATCAGACAGCCAAAGCCAAGATTTACTTTTTCCGTGCTCTGGGCTTGGACCAGCGCAATGATGAGGTGTACTACTACATCGGGGAGTGCTATGCAGCGGAAAAACAGTGGACGAGTGCCGTTCATTTTTACCGCCAGGCCATCCGCTTGGATGAGGAACGGGAAGATTATCGCTTCTCCTTGGCCAAGGCCTACCACCAATTGGGCCGCCATAAAAAAGCCATTCCTCTCTTTGCTCATGTAGTAGAAACTGCACCAGAGCAGACCCACTACTGGACGAGTTTTGCTCAGTTTTATCTGGACCTTGGGCAGCTGGATGAGGCCATGAGCGTCATAGAAGATGCCGAGATCAATTCATTCGGTGCCGACATCTACTATTGCAAAGCTGCCCTGTTGTTTTTGGAAGGCGACAAGACGTCGGCTTTGGAATCCCTTCGCGAAGGTTTGACCGAGGATTTTCATCGGCACGACTTCTTTTTCCGCTGGGTTCCCCATGTCAAAGACGACAAAGATGTTCAAGCCATTATCAAGTATTTTCGTTTTGAATAAAACAAGAGCCGCAATTTCAACAGGCTATTGATACCTATTGACACCGCCTATTATAACACTGTCCGAAAAGCTGCAAACCAATTTGCAGCTTTTCTCGTTTTAGCAACAAACACTTTGCTATGTGCGGTCGCGCCTCCCTTACCAACACAGAAGAACAACTGGAAAAACGCTTTCACGCTACCTTCTACGCTGAGACATTGGACGATCAGCAGCCCTTGCCCAATTTCAACATTGCCCCTACCCACTACCATCCGGTGATCACAAGTGCTGATCCTGAACACTTTCAATACTTCAGATGGGGATTGGTTCCTTTTTGGGCCAAAGACCCGTCCATTGGCAGCCGCATGATCAACGCCCGCATGGAAACGGTCTTGGAAAAGCCTGCGTTTCGGGCTGCCATCCGCCAGCGCAGATGTCTTGTGCCTTTTGACGGCTTCTATGAATGGAAGAAGATGGGCAAGCAAAAGTTCCCCTATCGCATTCGGCTCAAAGACGACGCACTTTTCGCAGTGGCGGGCATTTGGGAAAAATGGCAGGCCCCGGACGGCAGCCCTCCCCTTTACACCTTCAGCATCCTCACCCAGCCTCCCAATCCATTGTTGGCCGACATACACGACCGCATGCCTGCCATCCTTCGCCCCGAGCAGGAGGCCATCTGGCTCGATGAAGACCTCCGCGCGGAAGATGTGCTGGCATTGATCAGCCCATATGCCGAAGAGGAGATGGATGCCTACCCCGTATCCAAGCGAGTCAACAAGGTTGGGCAAAACGATGCCTCTTTGCTGAGTCCTGTTTCTCCCCCGGATGTTGGGCAGCAGGGCAGTTTGTTTTAGGGCAAAGACTGCCCATCGCGCTGTCCCATCTCTTTTCCGCCAAGCCATAAACCCAATCAAATTAGAAAAATAAAAATAAACACTCAATACATTTTTTTATTTGATATTTGAATTGCAATTCATTGACAATCAGCTGATCAACGAGACCCAAACAAAGTTGAAAAATAAAAATATTTTCAAAATTTATGGAATTTGGGTAAGTGCCGTGTCCTATTGTAGACAAAAGTTAAGTCGTTTGGTCCTAGGAGACGAGTTGGCGGATGGAGAAAAATGTTCCCTTTTGGGCAAAAACGCCCAGGTTTGGGTTGGCGGAGTCGTGCTTGGGTGCGGCTCCAAAAAGGGGTAGCCTCTTGGGGGGTACCTAGAGGGCGGGCTCCCACCCTTTTCGCCCCATCTCATCCCCCCGAACTCCCCACTGACAAAAAGCCCGCGATGCAAGCCCTTTCTCAACACATCATTTCCGAAACCAGCCCATGCCGCCCGCAGCCCTCTTGCCACCATCCCACACCATCCGTGCCTTTTCTCCCACTTATTCCTCTATTTTGTACTATATTGAGACATCTCACTGAAAGGAGCCTTCGAACAACTCCCCAGCGAGTACCCAAAAAATAGGCAAGCTCATGAAATCACCTGTAAATACCATCTTCCTTTTGTTGCTCTGTCTCTGTGGGCTTGGCTTGACCGGGGTACAAGCGCAGCCAGAAGCATCAGATGCGTCCGATAGGATGAGCCTCAAAATGTATGGTCAACTCCTTCGACTGGGTGCCTCCACCAACTTCTTTTTCGAAAGACCGCAATTCATGCCATTTGACTATTTCTTTTTCAAACCAGCACTGAGCATTCAAAAAGCTGGCAGCCAATGGATTCACGAATTGGAGCCCAACGTCCGCCTGCGCGACTACGAAGCCGATGGTTTTAAGGAAACCTACATTTCTCTTCGATACGAATTGGGCAAATCCCCTGCCCACCACCCCCCCAATCAAATACAACTCAGATTGGGCTATTCTGCTGAGGCCTTTTATTACAATGGCGAGACACCGCGCTCCTCCGTTTTTTTGTTGTACAAAGAAATTGACAGAACAGGGCTGATGCTGTCCCTTATCCCCCATTTGCAACTCCCTCTTTTCGATCGCTTCTTTTTGGATCTGAATGTTACTCTGCTCGCTGTCTCTGCTTATTACGAACAAGACTTCACAGACAATCCCATCTTTACCGAATCACAAAAAACCATCCGCAGCTTGGAGGCAACCATCAGTGCGGCGCCTTCTCTTGGCATTGGCCTTGGCTTTGATTTTTGATTGTTCATGGGCATCATATCATCAATCATCCAATATTCTTGGTCGTTTGCACAAAAAGATTGATTTTCTACACAATCAAAACTGTTCTCTGGGGAAACTACCCATTTGTGTAGTTCTCTCAAGGACATCGGGACCGTAACTTTACACTCATATGAATAGACACGGACTGTGCTCTGGCCATTTGGTCGTCTGCCTGGTGCTCCTGCTGATGTATACCAACGACTGGCTGGTCGCTCAATTGCCAACCGATTTGTACAAAATCGAACGCATTGGTTTGGAGCACGGACTGTCTCAAAGTTCCATCAATGCACTGGCACAGGACGAGAAAGGATTCCTTTGGTTGGCCACTCAAGATGGGCTCAACAAATACGATGGCATCTCCTTTGAAGTCTTTCGCAATACCCCTTTTGACTCGACCTCTTTGTCTCAGAATTTCATTACCTCTCTATTGATCGATCACAAAGGCCGTCTCTGGGCCGGAACCATCAGTGAAGGTCTGAACCTGTATTTGGAAGAGGAAAAGAAGTTTCTGCGCTTTTACACCACTCCAAATGATGGTACCAGCTTGTCTGGCAATTCGATCAAAGACATCTACCAAGACAGGAACAACAACATCTGGGTGGTCACCAACAATGGCCTGAACCAGATCGTAGAAGAGCCCGAACAAGAAAATTCCTTTTTCTTTCGCAGACACCTCATCAGTGACATTGTCTCTCCAAGCTACATCGTCTATCCCGGCTACATTGGCATCACCAAGCTCTACCAGGACGGTCACGGGCATCTGTGGGTAGGAACCTTTAGGGGATTGTTGCGATTTGACTACCTGGACGATCACAGAATCAATGCCCCAGCATCTTTGTTTGATGCCGATTACCTGCAGGGAGTGGGAGGCCCAGTTACGTCCATCATAGAAGATGCGCTTGGCAATTTGCGGATTTGTGCAGATGGCAAATTGTGGATGTACGATTGGAACAACCAACGTTTTCTACCGACAACAGAATACCGATCGCAATCCAATGCGGAGGACGACTCCCATCATGCACATATGTACAAAAATCGAATGGGGGATTTGCTGATGATCGATCAAAACAGATTGCTCCAGCTGACCACTGATGACAGTGGATATGCAAAAAAGTTCGAGCAGGTCGGCCAGCTGGATACCCTGCAGTACATCCCGCATCCTCAGTACGAACAACCATTTTTGGAAGACCGATTGCACGATGGATTTTACTGGATCGGTACCCACATCGGTGGCTTGGTCAAGATGTACAAAAAGAGAAAGCGCTTTCACACCAATCACCTCGAAGCCATCACCAAGCAATACGATCACCTGCCCATCGTCTGGAATATGGTCATAGACGGAGATGACAACCTTTGGGTTCGGCTCGAACACGGCATTGCCAAGATTGAAGGGAATGGTAGAGGGCATCACTTTTGGTCAAAAATTCAGCGCTTGGGAGAACGTCCTCTGACGGGAAATATGTTTTCGGGATTTCACCGCGATCGAATGGGCAGAATTTGGATTGGAGGCCCAATGGGCTTGCACCAATTGATCGAACAAGCTGATGGACAATTGCAAGCCACTCCTGCGACCAACTCAACCGAGTGTGTTGACATCGGCGCATTTTGCTTTCAGGAATTGGACGAACACTTGTTGATTGGCACCTATTCGGGATTTCACCTCTTTGACTTGAGGACAAAGCAATTCACGAGGTGTCCCATCCGACTGTACAAGGACCAACCCAGACCCGTTGGCCATCGAGTCAATGCCATTCTATTTGACAGCTTCAACAACTTGTGGATCGGTACCCATCATGGCCTGGCTGTCTACCGCAACTTGTCGGGGGGAATCCTTGATGCCATTCACAGAGAGCCAGAATGGTATCGGCACGATGGAAAAGATCGCAGCAGCCTGATTGGCAACAACATTTATGCCCTTGTGGAGGATGACCAGGGTCGCGTCTGGATCAGTACCATGACCGGCTTGTCCATGGCCATTGACTTGGGTGATCAACTGACATTTAAGTCCTTTACAGAAGCCGATGGATTGGCCAATAGCATCATACATGGAATGCTGCCCGAAGACAACCGCCGCTATCTTTGGCTCAGCACCAACAATGGCCTATCCAAAGTGGATACACGCTACTTTCAGTTTTCCAATTACAGTGCTTCAGACGGCTTGCAAAGCAATGAGTTCAATGGCAAGTCCGTCTTCAAAAGCGACAATGGAGAATTGTTCTTTGGCGGCATCAATGGCCTGACGTACTTCCATCCGACAGAGATTCGGAAAGAACACCGCATCCCCCCCATCTGGTTTACCTCCCTCAAGGTGATCAGCGGAGAGGAATTTTCTCTGCTCGATCAAGACGAAGAAACTCCTGTGCGGCTGAGCTATCAGCAGCGATCCTTTGCGGTGGGCTTCATTGGCTTGGACTATGTCAATTCCGATGGATTGATTTATTCTTACGACTTGGAAGGGGCCGACATCAACGATGTATCCATCGGCAAAAATCGGGAATTGTACTTTTCCAATTTGTCACCTGGCAACTACACCCTGCGCATTCGCGCCACCACCAAGGACGGCGTCGTCAACAAGTCGGGGAAAAGCCTGCTGTTGATCATCGAACGCCCCTTTTGGCAAAGCCCCTGGTTTTACGCTGGCATCGGACTGCTGGTATTGCTCTGTAGTGCCTCTTTCTTTTATTTGATGTATCGACTCAAACTGCGTCAAATGGCCGAAGTGGAGGCCGTCCGCCAGTTGGCTGCCCAAGATTTTCACGATGAACTTGGTTCCAAACTTTCCATCATCTCCTTGTACAGCGAATTGAGCAAAAAAGGAGTTCAAAAAAGAGACATACAAACCCCTGTCTACCTGGACAAAGTCGCCCAAACTTCCAACAGTCTGTACGACTCCATGAAAGACCTATTGTGGTCTCTCAACCCGGAAAAAGACAGCCTTTGCGATTTGTTTTTGCACCTCAAAGATTTTGGAGAAGAGTTGTTCACTCATTCGGAAATCGAATTTCAATCAGTCGGCATCGACAAGCCGCCAAAAAACGGACTGGCCCTTCCCATGAACTACAAACGACACATACTCCTGATCGGCAAAGAAGCCATGCACAATTGCCTACGCCATGCCGACTGTCACCAAGTCAATTTGAAAATGTCCTACAGCCACAAATCACTCACCCTGCGAATAGAAGACGATGGAAAGGGATTCGATCCCAGGACGCAACGGATGGGAGATGGATTGCACAACATGCAGAGTCGCGCCCGCAAAATCAACGCGAGCCTGAAGATCAATGCCTCTCACAAAGGCACCAAGGTACAGCTGGTTTGCCCGATTCAATAGTACACAATGCCAATACTTTTTCTACACAAAAACAGACACCAATGATCTCCGTAGCCATTGTAGACGACAAAAGAGACATCCGCGAAGGACTGAAATTGATCCTCAATGGAGCGACCGACTTCAGCTGCAAAGCGGTATATGAAAATGCAGAATCTTGCATCGAAGGACTGGCCCGAGAGCTGCCCGATGTCATTTTGATGGACATTGAGCTTCCCCAAATGTCTGGCATTGAATGCGCCCGCCACCTCAAACAATCGTACCCCCAACTCGACATCATCATGCTGACCGTACACGATGACGATGCGTCCATTTTCCAATCTCTCAAAGCTGGCGCAACAGGCTACCTGACCAAAAACATTTTTCCCTCCAAACTCCTCAATGCCATCAAGGAAGTCAGAAGCGGTGGCTCCCCCATGAGTTCAGCCATTGCCCGGAGAGTCGTTTCCTCTTTCAAAAATGTCCAACGCCCCGGGCACCAACTGACGTCCCGGGAAAGAGAAGTTCTCAACTTACTCTGCCAGGGCAAAAGCTACAAGGTCATCGGCGACCGACTCTTCATCAGTGGCAATACCGTGCGCTTTCACCTCAAAAACATCTACCGAAAATTGCAAGTCAATTCCAAGTATGAAGCGGTGATCAAAGCCAAGGGAGAAAACATGTTTTAACCCACAAAAACTACCCAAGTTGGTAGTGTCGCCCACTCGCATTTTCCCGTAATTTTACATCTGTAAGCTTGACAAAGAATTGGAGAGCATGACAAGCATTGTCAAAGCATGCTTTTGAATTCTCAATTTGAAATGATAAAAATTTGACGAGAAGTTTTTTCATAGGTTTTGGGCTCGGACTTGCTGCACACCCTTGGTGAAACACGCTCTGCGATTGGAATCAAAAGTGATTCAAACCGTCGCATGGCAAAATCGGTCACCATACAGCATGATCAGGAAAGCTGCGGCAAGTTCGGCCAGACCTTTGTCCCTACGCAATGAAACAAAATCGATGGACTTTCCCCATCCAAGAGATAGAGAAAGGAGATGGCAAATGATCTCTGATTCTCAAAAAAATTCCTGAGTATTGAATCTGCTCGGGCAATTCCTGAGTACTATACTGCTGCCCAATGGTTGTCCCTATTGGGCGGCACTTTTTTTGTCTCCCTTCCGCCAGGCAGCAGCCAACATCACAATGCGACTGTAATTTTTCATTCCCTCTGGAATCCCCTGCGCTTTCAGATAGGTATTGTAGGCCAGATTTCGAAAGCGAGGCATGATGTCTGGATACTCATCCATTCGCTCGCGGATGGCCTTGAGGTCGGTTCTGATCACCGCAGGCAAGTTGTAATAAAAGGAAGCATACAAGTCGGGATCAGCCCGCCGATAGCCACTGGCCAGATAGCGCCAGTACCCCATGTAACCTGCATAGCGGATGAAGGGCTCTTCCGATTCGATGCACGCCAAAAAGGCCAAAAAATTGCAACTCCCTTCATCGGTAAATCCATACGCGTGAAAGTATTCGTGGGCCATGACAAAGGGCTGCTGAATGGGATGCAAGCCCGCATCGATGTGGCATTCCCCAGTCAGCGGCATGTAAAAACCAGCTGTGCTGATGCGCAACAACACGCCCTTGGGAAGGAGACAGCGAAGGCGTGGATCACCACTATCGGGAAAGTCCAGGCTTGCCAGCGTAGCCTCTACCAATGGACGGATTTGGGGCAGCAATTCCCCTGGGGCATCTCCCTCTGACAAAGGCACAGAATCTGCTCGTACCTGCAGACGGTTGGTCACCAATAAGGGGGTGTAGTGACTCAATTCTTCCAATAGCTCCCGACGGTCCAAGGGCTTGGGTTGGATTCCGATCTGGTCTTCCAATGGCTGCCGGGCGTAGTTGAAGCCCCACAAAAGAAGGAAGAAGAACACCACAGCACTCACAAAAGCAAAGAGCGAATACAAGGTCTGAAAAAGCCACTGCCACCAGAGAAAACCGCGCTGAAAACTGCGAATCAATCGCACAATGCCCCAGATCAACAACGATAAAATCAAAACGTAGAGCATGGGGACAGGCATCAGGCCAATGGTGTGGTCCAACAACCAGCGAATGCCGATGTACAAACCACGGGTGTAATAGCGCTCGATGAACAGGGGAGAATCTCCCAATAGGTACCTCAAAGAGATCATGATGATCCCCAATACCAGCCAAATCCATCTTTTATCCTTATTTTTGGGCATGCGCAAAGATACATTCAAAAAAACTGATGTGAAACATTTTGCCATCTTCCTCTTGGCAATTTGCTTGTCCTTTTGCTGGGCCTGTCAAGGCGATGGCGCTGGCGATGGCACAAAAAATCCGTCTACAGATCCGACCGGAGTCGATGCATCGGCCCTGCCCCACGGCGAAAGCCTACCGGCTACCGAGCTGAGCGAGGCCGACCGTCAAAAACTGGCCCAGGCCAAGGGACGAGATGTCCCCAGCATCGCAGCCAACGAACTGGCCGATCTGCTGCAGCAAAGCCCTGACGGACTCCACGTGGTCAACTTCTGGCGATTTGACTGCCCCCAATGCATGAACACCAACCGCATCCTGGCCGATCTGGTGGCCTCCAAAGGGGCCAATGCCCCCCGAGTATTCTTGGTCAATACGGACTTGCCATCCAAGCTCGCCGAGGTTCGAACGTACATCCGGGAGGAAAATTTTTCACAAAAGGTCTTTCAGCTTCGCCCGCAAATCAATGCCCCAGATTTTAGCGGACTGCTCCCACAATGGTCGGGAGATTTGCCTGCGACCTGGTTGTTCAACCAAGCCGATGGCGTCAATTTGCTCTATCACAGAGCCTACGGGTCAGAAGAAATGCAGGCCATCATAGAACCCTTTTTGTTGCGGTAGATTTCACAAAACCATCCCAGACTGTCTTAGCCAGGACAAGTATTCCCAAGAATCGGCAAGGCGGACGCAACTTCTGAGGCAATTGTGATGTTTAGAAGTCAAGAAAGTCACACAGTTGATCAGACAGAGTCGCGAATCAGGCATTTTTCAGTGACTTTTACAGATCAAAATGACTCATTCGCAATTTTTTCTGTCACTTATGATTAATTTCGTGGCTACTGTATCATAAAATTATTATTACACTAAATATCGATCTAGTCATGGCACTTGAATTCACAGATTCCAACTTCCAAGAAACCGTACTCCAACCTGATGTCGTAGCAGTCGTTGATTTCTGGGCAGAGTGGTGCGGTCCCTGCCGCATGATCACGCCAATTATAGAGGACTTGTACAAGGAGTACGAAGGCAAAGTACTGGTGGGCAAAGTCAATGTAGACCACAACCCCAAAGTATCTGCCGACTACGGCATCCGCAGCATTCCAACCATCCTGATCATGAAAGGTGGTGAAGTGGTTGACAAGCAGGTCGGTGTTACGACCAAGACGAAGCTGGAAGAGAAGATAAACGCTCAATTGGCGACGGCCTAACACCCGTCCACAGCTAAAGCAATCGCAAAAAGGCTCTTTGTCATTCGCTGGCAAAGAGCCTTTTTCCAGTTCCCTGCAACAGATGTTGTCTACAAGCGTTATATACACTACCATCACCAATCGCCCCCGATCTTATGAGTTTACTGGACAATTACGAAGTACGCAATCTCGGCAACTTGGAACTGCTGGCCCGTCAGGTGGTCGAAGGCTTCATCATCGGACTGCACAAAAGTCCATTCCACGGTTTTTCTGTTGAATTTGCCGAACACCGACTCTACAATCAAGGGGAAGCCACCAAAAACATCGATTGGAAGGTTTTTGCCCGGACAGACAAACTGTTCATCAAGCGATTTGAGGAAGAAACCAATTTGCGCTGCCAGATCGTCATCGACGCCTCTTCGTCCATGTACTTCCCAGAGGTCAACAAAAAATCGGATGCCTACATCAACAAGCTGAGATTCTCAGCCCTGTCGGCAGCCGCCCTGATGAACCTGCTCAAGAAGCAACGCGATGCCTTTGGCCTGAGCCTTTTCGACCAACAGGTCAATACCCATACAAACTGCAAATCCAGTACCTCCCACTACCGATTGCTGCTCACCTATTTGGACAAACTCATCAACAATCCCGAGCGCAACAAGACCACCGCCGCCGCCGATGCCCTGCACCAGATCGCAGACAGCATCCACAAACGCTCCATGGTGATCATCTTCAGCGACATGTTTGAGCAAAACGAGCAAAGCGACCGCCTTTTCTCCGCCCTCCAACACCTCAAGCACAACAAGCACGAAGTCGTCCTCTTCCACGTCGTGGACAAAAGCAAGGAGATCGACTTTGAGTTTGAAAATCGTCCCTACCTGTTCATCGACATCGAAACGGGCGAACAGGTCCGGCTGCAGTCCAATCAAGTGAAGGACCAATACGTCAAACAGGTCCGGGAATTCACCGAAAAGCTCAAGCTCAAATGCCTGCAATACCGCATTGACTTTGTCGAAGCAGACATCCACGCAGGCTTCAAACCCATCCTCCAGTCTTACCTGGTCAAGCGCAGCAAAATGGGCGCCTAGTCCCCTACCTGATCCATTTCGGCAAATGGCCCAAAAGTACTATCTTGGCGGGCATACCATCACCTGTTTAGAAAACCTTTTGCCCTATGCTGAGCATTCACGACCTGCCAACCAAACCACCTGCCGATTCCGATAAAAAGGCCCTCAAAGATGCCACAGATGAGTATGTGGACCGTATCGGAGACCTACATCGTCTGCTGTTGGCCAACGAATCTCATTCGCTCTTGGTCATTTTTCAGGGGATGGATGCCAGTGGAAAGGATGGAGCTGTGAAAAATGTTTTTCGCAAATGCGTCCACAACAACCTGAGCGTTTATTCTTTCAAAAAACCCACCGATGAGGAGTTTGCACACGACTTCCTCTGGCGGGTCCACAAGCAATGTCCTGCCAAAGGCCACATCAAAATCTTCAACCGCTCCCATTACGAAGACATCCTCATCCAACGCGTTCACGGATGGATCAGCGAAGAAAAGGTACAACAACGCATGAAGGCCATCAATGCCTTTGAAGAACTACTGGTGAATGATGGCAATACTGTGGTTCTCAAGTTTTTCCTGAGCCTCTCCAAAGACCAGCAAGAACTCGAACTGCAGGAACGCATCGATGAACGAGAGAAAAACTACAAGCACAATCCCGGCGATTGGGAGGAGCGCAAACACTGGGACAAATACATGAAGTGCTACGAAGATGTCCTCAATTGGAGTGAACTGCCCTGGACGGTGGTACCTGTGGACCAGCGTTGGTACCGCGACTACGTGGTGTCCAAAAAAATCGTCGAAGCACTGGAAGCCCTCCAACTGGACTGGCCGCCACTCAAGGAGGAATAGCCCCTTTG
This sequence comes from Bacteroidota bacterium, assembly GCA_039821145.1. GTDB lineage: Bacteria > Bacteroidota > Bacteroidia > Chitinophagales > Saprospiraceae > JBCCSZ01. The sequence goes on from JBCBOS010000014.1 coordinate 172,836, forward strand.
CCCGCCCCTTTGGTGAACTTTCCCCTGCCTTTTGAGGTTGACCTTTTGGATCGAGATGTTCGGTATTTTCCAAGGCTGCATGGCCAGAAAAGTCGAAGCACCAAGACCAGCGAAACTTTATGATCAATACCCTACTTCTATGCCTAGCAAAGTAAGAGTTGACAAGTGGTTGTGGAGTGTGCGGATTTTCAAATCTCGTACCCAAGCCACTGATGCCTGTAAGTCTGGAAAGGTAAAATTGGATGATCTCACCCTCAAGCCCTCCTCCAATATAGAGATCGGCCAAATACTCAAGGTGCGCAAAAACGGCTTCAACCTAAAGTACAAAATCCTGAAGCTGATCGAAAAACGCGTGGGGGCACCCATCGCCCAGGAATGCTACGACAATCTGACGCCAGAAGAAGAACTCAACAAGTACAATGACTGGTTTGTCGGAAAGGCACCTCCAGAGAGACGAGAACGCGGAGCTGGACGGCCTACCAAAAGAGACCGCCGAGACATCGACAAATTCAAGGATTTTTATTGAGTTGCCTCGTTCACCTAAAGGAACTCATCAACGCTTCAAGCGAGCGGACACTACCAATTCCTTGCCACCACCGCTGTAGTCGTAAAATCCTTCTCCGCTTTTGCGTCCCAATTTACCTGCCGTCACCATATTGACCAGAAGTGGGCAAGGAGCAAATTTTGGATTGCCAAACCCCTCTTGCAATACGCGGCAAATGGCCAAGCAAACATCCAATCCAATGAAATCAGCCAACTGAAGTGGTCCCATCGGATGTGCCATACCCAGCTTCATCACCGTATCGATTTCTTCCACACCTGCCACGCCTTCATACAAGGCATTGATGGCCTCGTTGATCATCGGAATGAGGATGCGATTGGCAACAAAACCTGGGTAATCATTGACTTCCACAGGCACCTTGCCCAGCCCGCGCGACAACTCCATGATGGCAGCCGTCACTTCATCACTGGTCGCATAGCCCCGGATCACCTCAATGAGTTTCATGACCGGAACGGGATTCATAAAGTGCATGCCGATCACCTTCTCCGGGCGTTGGGTAACGGCAGCGATGCGGGTGATGGAGATGGAAGAAGTATTGGTCGCCAGGATGGCCGAAGCAGGGGCAAACTCATCCATCTGTTGGAAGATGCGGAGCTTCAAATCGATGTTTTCCGTGGCCGCTTCCACCACCAAGTCCGCCTGAGCAACCGCCTCTTTCAAGTGAGTGAAAGTCTGAATATTGGCCAGGGTCGCCTCCTTGTCTTCCGCGCTGATCTTCTCCTTTTTGACCATCCGGTCGAGATTGCGTCCGATGGTGGACAGGGCTTTGTCCAGGGCATCCTGAGATACATCTGCCAGCTTGACCTGGTATCCTTTCATGGCAAAAACGTGCGCGATGCCATTTCCCATGGTTCCTGCGCCGATGACTGCAATTTGTTTCATTTTATTTGGTCTGATTTAGGCCGCAAAGGTAAGGAATTGAGGCCCAAAGCCCGAAGAATTTGCCCTCTTTCCACAAGTGGCTTTGGCAAAGAAAAAAAGAGGAGAAATATTAGTAAAGAAAATTTTAAATGAGTAAAATTTAACTCAAGAAAAGGATTAATTCTGCCAAATTGATTTTCAAACTATTCTCTAAAAAAGAAGGTAATTCTGCCTATTGGACCAACAGTACACGCAGCAATTCGCCAATCCCAATGCCCAAATAATTGCCCAAGGCCATGCCCACCAAGCCCGTGGCCATGCCTGCAAATACCAACTCGCGATTGCCAATGGCGCTGGCTACCTGACCGATGAAGGCCGGACCATAGAGCGCAGCCGTAGAGGTGATCATGGCCGTGTCCCGATCAATGCCGAACAGGCCGCAGAGCAACAAATGCAAGACAATCGTCCCCACCAATACATAGGAAGTGTAAGCAATGACCTGTCCCCCATCCTGCCACAGGGTGGTAAAATCTGACAGCATGCCCACTGCCACGCAAAACATCAACAAGAGGTATTCTCCCCCCTCATAGGTACCCGACCAGGCGCGGATGCGAGAATCCATCGAGGCCAGAATGGCAAAACTGGTCAAGAGCAGCAAAATGAGACCACTGTGCTCCAAACCGCCTGTCGTCAGCCAAGTCAAACCGACCGTCAAGCCAATGATGCCAATCGTCAGCCCCAGTCCTTTGAACAATCCCTTCCAGGAAAAAGAGCTTGGCAGCTCAGCAGAAGCCTCTTCTTTCTCCTTCGCAATGGGACGATAACTGGACAAAAACAATCCAAAGACCCGATGCACCACAGAGGTGAGCAGCAGCAAGTAAATGCCCCCGCAAAAAATATCGGCTGCATTGAGCAAGATGTACAAGTCGTTGGGCGCCCCCAGGGCCAAACCGATGGCCTGCATATTTGGCGTCCCGCCCGTATATACCCCAACCAACATGCCCGATACAATCCAAGTCTGCTCCACATAGCCATCAAAGACCAAGGCGGCAGACAGCGCAAGCAAGGTGCCACTGAATACACAAAGCCCAAAACTGATGAGGGTAGACCGAGCCTGTCGCAACCAGGCCAGCAGGTCGGTGCTCAAGAGCAATAAAGGGATGGCCAATAAGATGGTGGCCTCGCTGAAAGTTGTGGAAATGCTGGTTTGAATGTCGAGCCAAGCACTGTTGGCCAGTGCAATTCCCAGTCCATACGACAAGACCACTGGGCTGAGCCATTCGCCCAACCGACCAATACCAGACAAGCGAATGCAGAGATAAGGCCCTAGAAGGATGCATGCAATTTGAAGAACAAGATGTATCGATTCCATAAGCTCATGTCATTCAATCACTACCCCTCCCTGCCAGTCGATCTTCAGCACGCGCTGTTCTGCCTCGGGATGCAAGAGCAACCAATTGGCCATGGGATTGACAACGGTTTGTTCGATGGCGCGTTGCAGAGGGCGGGCTCCATAGCGTTCGTCAAAGCCAATGTCGGATAGATGGTCGATGAGCGTTTGACCAAATTCGATGCTCAGGCCCTTTTTGACAAAGCCTTCTCTCTTGCGCAAGGCCTCCAATTCTTTGAGGGTAATTTTTTCGATGTCCTCCTTGCTCAAGGCATTGAACATCACCACATGATCGATGCGGTTGACAAATTCGGGCCGGAAAAAGGAAGAGATGGCCGATAGGTATTTGCTTTCGTCTGAATTCATGTTTTTGAAGCCGATCGAAGCCCGGTTGGAAGCGCCGAGGTTGGAGGTCATCACGATGATGGTGTTCCGAAAATTGGTGATTCGACCAAAGGCATCGACCAAGATACCCTCGTCCAAGACCGTCAGGAAGGCATCAAAGATGGCGGGCGAGGCTTTTTCCACCTCGTCCAACAAAACCACAGCGAATGGACGCTCCCGAATCTCTTGGGCCAGCTTGCCCACCTCCTTGCCCGCCCCAATGAAGCGACTGATCTGGGATGGGTGCTGGAATTCACTCATGTCGATGCGAATCAAAGGATTGCGCTTTTGTCCCTTTCCAAAAAAGTAATCGGCCAAAGCCTTTGCACTGGCTGTTTTCCCAACACCAGTTGGCCCGGCAAATATCATGGTAGAAATGGGCTTATCGGGATTGTTGAGCCCGGCCTTGAATATCTTGACGATGCCAGACAACTTGCCCACCGCCTCAGGCTGGCCAATGATGCGGCTGTCGAAATAGCTAGACAATTCTTTTTGGTCCAAAAGCAAATCATCGCGCAGAAAAAGCTCGGGCAAGCCAGTTTGCTCAATGAAATTGCGCACCACATCGGCGCGGCTCACCTCCTTGCGTTCCAACAACTGTGCTTCGCTGACACAACGACCCAAAAACTTGATGGCCTTGCCGGGAAAACTTTCGTAGGGATAGTAGCGCGCCAACAAGCGATAGGCATCCTGCAGAGCCACACTGGCAATTTGGATGTTGAGCTGTTGAGAGGCATATTCTGCAATGCGGGTCAGAATGGATTGGATCTTTTGCTCGGACAATTCTTCCACTTGCACCAATTGGAAATGCTCCACAAATCCAGGCAACAGTCGACGCATGCTTTCCAATTCCTGTTGAGTCACCTCTCCGATGAGTTGGATGCGATCTTGTTGGAGAAAAGAGACCAGAAAAGCCGCCACACTGTCCTCCGCCCCTTGCCCGCCCGACTGCAACAAGCGGATGATGTCGACCACCCACAAGACGCCATTGGCCGAGCGCAATTCCTCAATGAGCTTTTCGACATTCTCCTGCCACTCTCCCAAGTATCGGGCCGAGGCCGTGATGCGCTGGGACATCAACTGCCAAAAGCTCATGTCCAGGCCCTCCTTTTTGGACAAACTGTTGACCTTCTTGATGGCCTGCTGCAAGACCGAACTCTTGCCGACGCCATGCTTGCCCACTACCAAGATGTTGGCACGGATGTTCAACAGCTTATCGACCACTTCTCCCACTTGCTTTTCCAATTCCCAGGCGGCCTCTGGGAAGGTATTGAGCTGTTTGCGGAGAGCCTTGGGATAAGGGTATTTGACGGTCAGTCGGTTGAGGAGATCGTATTGGCGTTGGTAGGTTTTTTGTCCCCGCCGCAGTTCTCGCTCGTCGTTGACTTTGAGGCTGACGATGTCCAATTGGGGAGGTGGAAACAGCAGGTGCCGATTGAGTTGTTCGGGGCTGAGCTGGTTGAACAAATCCACGGCGATGTACTGTACGAGGGACCGGAATTGCTTGGGATCGTAGTAGTAAAAGCTTTCGTCCAGCAACGGCAGGTAGCATTCGTAATGCCCTTGGTCCGTCTCGCCATAGATGACTGGGACGGGAATTTTCAGGATGGTATTGGTTGGATAAGAACCCGTATCGTCCTTGTAGGTAGGCCGGATTTTGATTTCCAGCACCTTGAGTCGGGGTTCGATCAGGTCCATGTACCAATAATCGTCTTGCTTTTTGTACTGTCGTTGCAGATGGTTGGAAAATTGAGATTTGAGGCTTTTCAAATCTTTGTCTACCAATTGATAATCCGTCCCCACCAGAATGCCAAGGACGGCATCCTCATTCATTTGGAAATAGACCAATGGGTAGTTGATTTTTTTCATTTTCAAAAGCTTTGCAGAAAGAACGGAAAAAATATTGGTTTAGGGAAATGCTGCTTTTTGTATTTGTCAAAATCGCCAAGGCCCGTTCATCGTCAGTAAAACAGGCCGGGGTTCCAGGACAATGCCCCCCAGAATCGCGAGGGGCGAATTTGTTGGTCTTCCCCGAACAAATACGGCTGGCCATGGGCATCCAACATGGGAATGTGCGGATTCTTGGGCCCGCGTTCTCCCTTGGGCCAGCGCAGTCCATCGTGGATCAGGCGATTTTGCAGCGCATGTCGAATTCTTTCACTGTCGATCCCCAGTTCAACGGCAGCCCATTGGCCGTCGAGCAATGCCCACCCAACTGTCAAGCTCCCAATCCCATGGGAATAGGCCCCCAGTGGAGAGGCCGACAAATCTCGATATCCAAAACGGCAGGGATAATCCTCCGCCTCTTTGACCCACCGGCAAGCCTTGTGGTGTGGATCACCTGTCCACAGCAGCCATTTGCTCGCCAAGCGCGTATCCCCAAGCCAGGTAGCCAACTCCAAAGCTCCGGTTCGAAAGCGATCTTTGCCCGAAAAGACAAAGGCATCATTTTCCAAGATCAGCTCCCAATTTCCCCATCCAGCGGCAAATGCACCTGTCCACTGGGGACTTTGCGGATCGACATACCAAGTCAAGGCATAGCCAACGCGGTGGCGGTATTGGCCCCGGGCCCTCAATGCATGCGGCGGATGCCCCGGCAGCGTTTGCACTGGTCCAAACCCCAAAGACAATCCCGAAGACAACTGGCTTTCGAATCCTTGGGTGGGAGGACCGAGGCGTCCGACATTGTAATACAGCCGCCACTGTGCATTCCAAGTCCAATGATTCTTGTTGGCAAAAGCAGTGCAAAATGCTCCGATGCGATTCACTCTCGTTCCCACCTGGCAACTCAGTCCAGCCTCTATGCCCCACTCTAATTGGCCGTTTTGCTGGGCACAAAGGTGTCCCGACCAGAGCAGTACAAAAAGCCATGGACAAGCAAAAATCTCGATGCATCTGGCCATTTTCATGCGTCAAAAGCTGTGGGAGTCATGAAAAACCAAGGGCAAATGAAATAATTACAACTCATTGATTTTCAATAAATTACAATCACTCTTAGGCGTAAATTCACTTCTACCCTATTTGGTGTATTTTTGGTAAAAAGTCATTCAAATATTTTTATCATCTATTGAAAGAACATATATTTGTATTCGTAACCAAGACACAAACTCTCCCTTACACTTCCCCCCACTTACGAATCAACAACTTACACCAACCATCCCCCATGGCTGCGTTTGCAGCACCGCTTAGGAAACGAAAATTTGCTGTGCTTCGGTACAGCTTGAAAACGAATCTTACAATTTAACCGAACTCATGAACAATCGGACAATCTTCACCGGATTACTGGTCATATTACTATGCCTGGACCTAGCCTATGTGCTGTTTCTATTGGTCCAGGGCTTCAACACTCAATTTCTGACGATCATCAAGTCCCAGGCCTTGTTTCTGGCATTCATTTCTGTGCTCAGTTTTTTACACTTTTCTTCCAGGAAAAAGACCATCTCTAGGTCTTAACGGCTAGCGGACGGATAGCACCCATATGATTCCTTATTTACTGAGGGACAAGACAAAAAACTTACGAACAAAACAACACTATTGAACTTATTTTACTCATGGTTGAATTTATTTGGCTATAATTTGTTTACGGATTTAATAGTTGAAGGAGCTGTCGGTACATCCCGGCAGCTCACTTTTTTTTGGCACCGAGTCATGTCTTCTCAAGCAGAAATACGTGGTGATCAGACCGATAAACATTGCGGTATTTCAACATATAATTCACTGAAAAAAATATCCTTTATCTGCTGACATTCAACTTATTATTGTATATTTGTTCAGTACCACCGACAACCTATCCTTCCGTCTCTTCCCCGATACCGATCACTTGATTGAAACACGAAAATTCGAAATCTACCCATGGCTTTTTCCTCGTTAGCAAAGGAAAGGCCTCCACATCTACATTTGTAGATTAATAAGCATATAAAATCCCCCTACGGCCAACCAATTGATTTTGGTGGGCCGTTTTTTTGTTTGCCAGCCCCCAAAATGGCCTGTAGCAAGGGGAAAAAGGCCGAGTTGCAAAGGATTGAGCGCTTGTGGTACATATCTTGATTGAATGGAGGGAGTAGACATTGACAAGCTTACGGACGGGTTTCAAACAAACAAATGGGTATGAGAAAACACAAGCTTTTAACCGTTGGCGTCTGGTTGCTGTTGTTGCAGGCAGGCTGGGCGCAAAAATACAGCAATGAATTTTTGTCTTTGGGCATCGGAGCAAAGGCCCAGGCGATGGGCAACAGCACGGTGGCCAGCGTGGATGATGTCACGGCGGCCTACTGGAATCCGGCTGCTCTGGCGGGCATGGACATTGCCTCGGGGATGGAAATCGGGGCCATGCATGCAGAGTGGTTTGCCGGAATTGGCAAATTTGACTATCTGGGCGTCGCCATGCCCTTGGCCAAAGGAAAGCGAGCCATCGGCATCACAGCCATTCGCTTCGGGATCGACGACATCCCCAATACACTCAATCTGTTTGACAACGATGGCTCCATCAATTTTGACAATGTGGTCCCCTTCTCTTCGGCAGACTATGCCTTCATGGGGAGTTACGCCCAGCAAATTTTCACCCATTTGGGCAAGCTGTATGTAGGAGGAAATGTGAAGGTTGTCCATCGGACCATCGGTCAATTTGCCAAGGCCTGGGGCTTTGGGATCGATGCATCTGTCCAATGGCGGCACAAGCACTGGAACTTTGGCCTCATGGCGCGCGACATCTCCAATACCTTCAACAGTTGGACCTTCAATTTTACAGAAGACGAAAAGAAAATTCTCGAAGCGACCAGCAATTTGGTCCCCAGCAGTTCGCTGGAAGTCACCCGTCCTCAGTTCATTTTTGCGACCGCATACCACCACCAATGGAACAAATTTGGGCTGTTGGCCGAGTTGAATGCCAATGTCTCTTTGGATGGAAAGCGCAACACCCTTTTTCGCTCCAATCCCTACAGCTTGGATCCAACCCTTGGATTGGAAGTAAATTACGGGAAATTTGTATTTTTGCGCGCCGGCATCAACAACCTGCAGCAAGAAGAAGACCTCAACGGCAATGATGAATGGCGCTACCAGCCCAATTTGGGTTTGGGTCTCAAATTCATCAACTTGCGAATCGATTATGCCTTGACCGATGTGGGTCAGCAAGACCAAAAGACCTATTCGCATGTCGTCTCTGTGATTCTTCGCCTGGATTTCAACTACTTGAAAAAAGCCGTCAAAAATGCCAACAAGCAGGGCAATTGATTGATGGAATTGCCCATGCGGTTTGTGTTCAAATGGGGGGAAGTGTCCAGAATCTGACAGGAAAGTACATCGCGCATAATCCTTCTGAGGATTGTGCGTTATAGAAATGTTAACAAACCGGCAGACCATCGTTTTAAACGCTGATACATGAACCTGTTCTACCCAAAGATGCTCCTCGTCTTGCTCCTGAGTAGTTGGATGCTCCCCTCTCAAGCCCAAGTCAAGTACAGCAATGAATTTCTCAGCCTCGGCATCGGCGCCAGGGCACAAGCCATGTCCACCGCACAAGTGGCCAGCACAGAGGATGTCCTCTCCACCTTTTGGAACCCAGCAGGCTTGGTCTATTTGGACGCCCCCCTACAACTCGGACTGATGCACGCCGAATGGTTTGCAGGCATTGCACAGTACGACTACATCGGCTTTGCCAAGCCCTTGAATCCAGAAAAACAGTCTTCCATTGGCTTGTCCGTCATCCGGCTCGGCATCGACAACATCCCCAATACCCTGAACCTGATTGGGGCCGATGGGTCGATCAATTACGAGAATGTCACTGAATTTTCTGCTGCCGACTATGCCGTTTTCTTTTCTTACGCCCAACAGGTTAAGATCAAAGGAAAGACTTTTGCAATGGGTGGAAATGCCAAGATCATCCGCCGCGTCATCGGTACTTTTGGCAATTCGTGGGGCTTCGGGCTGGACTTTGGCATCCAGCATCGTGGTGAAAAGTGGAAGTTTGGCTTGATGGCCCGGGATGTCACTTCGACCTTCAACGCTTGGTCCTTTAGCCTAAATGACAGAGAAAAGTTGGTCTTTGCCAATACGGGAAATGAGATTCCAGAAAGTTCAGTAGAAATCACTCGTCCCCAATTCATTTTGGGCGCTGCCCGCCACTTTCAGATCAACGAAAAGGTAGAACTGCAGGCAGAAATGAACTGGTACATCACCACCGATGGCGAGCGCAATGTTCTGGTCGGCTCCAAGGTGTTCAACCTCGATCCCTTCGCAGGCTTTGAGCTGGCCTATCGCAAGACCTTGTATCTCCGGGGAGGGGTCGGTAGATTTCAGCAAGCCCTGGACGACGATGGATCAGGCAACAAAAGCTGGACTTTTCAACCCACGCTAGGCGTAGGCTTGAAGATCGGACGCATTTTCATTGACTATGCCTTTACGGATGTCGGCAATGTCTCCCAGGTCCAATATTCCAATATCTTTTCTGTGAAGCTCAATTTCAAGGAACGCAGCAAAATCCCCAAGTTGAATACCCAATAAGCTAGTGCTCCGCAACGATCTTGCCTTTGCGATCCACGTACTTGGTCACTCCTTTAAAGATCAACACTGCCAGGCCATCTCTGAACCCGATGTCTCTTCTGCTCGGCAGTCTTCCCCCATTCAGCAACACTTCCTGAGAGGGATCGAATGAAAAGACCAGCTCTGCGTCTTTGGTCAAGCACAAAACGGTCCCGTCCTCTTGCCTCACCAAGGCCAAGCCCTCGCTGAAAGGCATGGCACTTTCATATTGGATGTCGATCAACACATTGCCCGCTCCGTCGATGTAGCCATACTTTTGCCGCTGCTCGACCAAAAACACATTGGATTCACGCTCTTCGAAGATGAGATCATAGGTTGGTTCGACCTGAAATTCAAAATCTCTATTGATGATTCCCATCTTGCCTGTTTCGGCAGACTTGACAACGGCAAGCCCATCTTGGAAGTCGGAAACCGTTTTGTAGTCAAATCCTCCAACCAGTTCTCCCTTGGCGTCGATGTATCCCCAGTTCTGTCTGATGTCTTTTGTGGCAGGGGCAACGCCATCCGTATAGTCATGCAAAAACAAGATTTGCGAGGTGAAGAGGAGGGCTCCACTTTTGTCAAATACTGCTGTGTATCCTTTGCCTTCCCGATAAAAGCCCACCCCAATTTTTCCCTCTTGATAGGTCCGATTTTTATAGATGACCCTCTCGACAGTGGAATCGACCAATGTCCGGGTGCGCTCCAGTAGGCTGAACAGCACATTGCCAGAGGTATCAATCACGAGCACTTCTTTGTCAAAGGTCCTGACAAGGGCGAGCGATTCATGGAAAGGATTTGCCGTTTCATATTCCGGTCGGATGACCACTTCGCCAGTTTTGTCAATGTATCCGTATCTTCCTCTGGAGGCGATGGCAGCCCGTCCGTTGGAAAATTTGGCGAGTCCCAAGCTGTGGGGATCAAAGCCCATTTGGATGACTCTTTTCCCACTTCCATCGATGTATCCCAAATTTCCCCTTGGGGTGATGTAGGAACTGCCCGTCCGCCCTTGATGCCGTTCAACTGCGGCGAGTCCTTCGTGAAATGAATGAACCCTGTCGTAGGTAGCAGGCACGACCACTGTCCCACTTTTGTTGACAAAGCCCCATTTTCTGTTTTTGGTAAATGGGTACAATTCTGTTGCCTGCTGGGCGTGGACAAATGGCAGGCTGCAAAGGAAAACAAACAGGAATGAAAGAATGCGCATGAATGAGATTTTTTTGAATGCAAAAGAAGCATTGCTCTTCCGATGAATTGGCAAGAGAATGGGATGCTGAGTGATGTGGGAAAACTGAAACGCGCTCTGGTCAAAGTCTGCCAAGATAGAAATGGCATGCCAAAGCTTGTTCGAACTGCTTGCAGGTGGCAAAATACGTCAAATATTCCATTCTTGCCACCCCTTCAATTTGAATAAAAATACATGTTTAAATTTATGTATATCATTTCATTACCCAGTATAAAAATAAAAATTTAAAAAAAGTGTCTGAAAATTTATGGAATTTCGGGGGGTGCCGTGTCCTATTATAGACAAAATCGAAAGTGTCGCAGCCGCGGATGGCGCTTTGGATGGCGGAAAACAGGACTCTGTTTGGGCATGTGCTCAGGTTTGGGTTGACGGAGTCGTACTTGGGTACGGCGCCTGCGAGGGGCGGGGCTTTGGGTCTCGCCTAGAGGGCGGGCCCACCCAACAAAGCCCCCTCCCCTGCCATCTGCCTTCCGGCGCTTCTCATTCCACCACCCGCGGTACCCCATCCTCAACATAGTCTACATACACCAAAATGGCATCAATCTCCGCATCCCCCAGATTGGGAAAACTCGACATGACAGAATGATCCCACTCTTCTACCAATTGCACCGCCCGCGGATGTCCCTCGGCAATCATCGCCTGAGAGTTGCGAATCCAATCGTACAAGTCCGCCTTGGGAAACGGCGACCACCTCTCCTCTGCCCCTCCCAAAGCAGGCCCTGTCATGTCATCTCGCATATTTCTGTTGTGGCAAGTGGCACAATTGTTCTTAAACAAGGCCTTGCCCAAATCATATTGCACCTCCACGGAATCTTCCGCCGGTACTGTATGAGTCATCGATCCACAGCAGGCTGCCATCTCCTCCTCTTCGGCTTGCTGCTCCTCAGGAGAAAACAAAACCATCTGCAACAAAAGACCACAAAAGATGAAGACCAACAAAACCAATGAATACAGCGTGTACAGCAAGATGGACAACCTCATAAGACCATTGTTTGTCTGCGTTGGGAATGAGACAATAAAACCTATGTTCAAGATATGGATCAATTGCCGAGTAGCCAAGGCAAGATTGCAATATCTCCTACCGATCACGAGAATAATCAAATCAAATTGGTATCTTGTATCAGACGGTTTCAGTCAGTACATGCCACAATTTCCAAAGGAAGTAGTGAAACCATAACGTTTTAGCAATGAAGTTTGCACTAGATTTGGACGATGGAATAGACATGCAACTTTTGACCAAAAACTATGTCAATATGTTAAAATATACCATTATTTTCTCCTTGCTTTCCTGCAGCCTATTTGGACAAAATCTCTATCCTATGGGGGATGAATTTCCATTGTGTCTATACGCCTTGTATGCCGATTTTGAAGAGGCAGGCACACTGGGTTGGAACGGCAGCCATACGTACCAACACGCTCCGGTTCCCAATACCTATTTCATCACATCAGCACAAAACGGATTGGATGCAATGGCCCGCCTCAGCTACCATGATTCCATTGGGGAAAAATGGAGTAGACCGCAAAGAGTAACCATTGACGAAATAACAAGTCAATCCCAAAATCAGAATTTGTCTTGGTGGGACATTCCCGAAGAGCTGCGCTATTGGTACAGCAATGAATATGAAATTGTACAAAACTATACCCGCCTGACTCGTCTTCACGACCCATTGGTCCGACCAAACTTCATGTACATTCCGGGGCATTATGGCAGTGAAGGAATCGAAAACTATGTTGCATATCTGGACATCCTACCAGCAAGTTGTTACACCAATTGGCAAGAACTGCCCCATGCTTACGTAAGGTGGAGCATTGAGCAAACCTTTCAGGCCATCTCAGATCAAGGGTATGTCATTGGCGACAACTATCTAGGAGGAGAAAAAACTGTCATGGCCATTCTTGAGCTGTTCGAAGGTAGCATTCCCCTGACAGAGGAAGGAACCTGGCACGACTTCTGGCTGGCGTTGGCGTGTGATGTGAAAGGAATTTTGGCTTTCTCACATTTCTACAGGAATTCGAGTCGTACATTGACCGACTCTTGGAACAAACTAAATGAAGCCATTGGCATTTTTAAATCGGAAAATTTAGACAAAACAATGCTAAATGGCACAACTGTGCCTGTAACGACAACAGTCGAAGCTGGCCCAAGCCTGACCCCCTCTTTTGACATCGATGGTGACATCATCCAATTTCCTTCCATCAAGACAATTGGGAAAGTATGGAACGATACATTGTTTGTCATTGCTGTAAACTCCGCTTCTGCAAATGTAATTTTTGAATTGGACATCAACGATCCGACCTTCAATGAATATGAAGACGTCTTTCTTTCTAGTCATCATACCATCCAAAATGCCACCCTCGTTGATACACTCTCCGGGCTCGGAGTGTCCTTTTTCAAGTTTTACAATTCAGATGTTGCTCTCCCTGTCGAATTTCTGTCCTTCAACGGATCTAAGCAAGAGGACAATTCCGCCCTATTGACGTGGGAAACATCAAGCGAATCTGGGAATCGAGGTTTTGAAGTCCAAAAATCATTTGATGGCAAAAACTGGCACCCCATCGGATTCGTAAAAAGTCATCCATCCTCCAATACCTATAAATTTACAGATAAGTCCGTTCATGAAGGAGAGAATTATTATAGACTCAAACAACTTGATTTCAATGGACAGTTCGAGTATTCTAAGATGATTACATTGTCCTTTTATCCCGAAAGCGATGTATTCTCTCTGTATCCAAATCCAACAACGCATCTGGTACAAGTAAAGACCTCCCTTTCGCGCTATGACATTTCCATATTGGACTCCACTGGCAAGCTGATTCAAAGTCACCAGAATTTGTCTCTTTCAACACCCCTTGATGTCAGTCGTCTCCCCGCAGGTATTTACTCCATCGAGTTGACAAAACATTCAAACGGACAAAGATTGAAGAAATCACTGGTCAAATATTGAACTTGATGCTGAGTTGTTTCAACGCAACTGTCAACTCATTTGTACCACCAAAAAACTTCGTGGTCATTCTCAAAGTGCTGACCAATCATTTTCGATCACATGAAGACGCCACAAAAAGACAAAGCAGAGGCATTCCTGGCCCTCCATCACGACAAGCGACTTCTGGTCCTGCCCAACGTATGGGATGTTCTGGGCGCCAAACTCATCGAACGCTCCGGACTGCCAGCCATGGCAACGGCCAGCGCCTCCGTGGCCTTCTCCAGAGGATACCAGGATGGACAACACATTCCTTTCAACACACTGCTCCAGGTCCTGCAAGCCATTTGCCAAGCCACCGACCTGCCCGTTTCTGCAGACATGGAGCGAGGATACGCCAACGACAATGCAGAGCTGGCCGACAACACCAAACAACTCATCGAAGCGGGTGTCATCGGGATCAACATCGAAGATTCCATCATAGAAGGTGGTGAATTGACATCTTTGGACCAACAATGCGAGCGAATCCAATGCATCAGAAAAGCTGCCGATGAGGAAGGGATTCCCTTGGTCATCAATGCCCGCTGCGACATTTACCTGAAAGAACAGCCAAGCACCGATCCCTTGTCCGTCGCCATCAAGAGAGGACAGATGTACAAAGAGGCTGGTGCAGATTGTTACTATCCCATCCTCTGCCCCCCACATTCCCTCCACACCGTCAATGCAGAGGTTGATCTCCCCCTAAATGTGCTGGCCGTCGCAGGACTGATGCCCATGAAGGAATTGGAAGAAATGGGCATTGCCAGAATCAGCCTGGGGCCCGGTTTGCTGAAGGCGGCCTTGACTTCCATGCGGACCGTCATCCAATCCGTCATGAATTATGAAGACTATCAAACCTTTGCCAATCCAGACATCATCACGAGCCAAGAAATTGTAGACATGATCTCCTGATGATAAGGACCTGCGGGGAAATTCAGAGAGGCATACTCATTCTTCCAACTTCAATTCGTTGCGGATCATGGCCCGGTGGTGGCGCTGTACAATAGCTTGCAACTTCTTCCGCAAAGCTGCCTTGGGTTGCTCTTGGTGAGGACTGAGATCGCGCTGCAGATAAGGATCGTCTACATAACGGTACAGCTTTTCCAAGTCCTTGAAATCGCTCTGGTACAGGTGGGTCGAATCCACGATTTGGTACAGGCCATCGTGCAGCATGTAAGCAGAAGGAGTAGACAGACTGTCAAAACAACTTTGGCCAAAGGCAAAATAGGGCTCGTCATAGCCCAACCAATCCAGCGCAGAAGGCATGAGATCGATTTGCTGGATGACCCTCGTGCTGTCGCCTTGAATCTCTGTAGTGGGATGGTAGAATAGGATGGGGATTCGAAAAAAGCCCAGGGAATTCAGATAAGGAGAACCACCGACAATTCTTCCCAAATGATCAGCCGTAATGACAAACAATGTCCGGTCAAACCAATCTTGTTGCCTGGCTTGCTGAAAGAACTTGGCCAATGCCTGATCTGTGTACAAGATGCTCCGACGAACCTCATCCATCTCCGGGTATCGAAGGCGAAATTCTTCTGGGACTTTGTAGGGATGATGAGAGGTCAAGGAAAACAAAAGTCCTACGAATGGTTCTTCAAAAGAAGACAACTCTTGGCAGGTGAAATCAAAAAAGTCTTCATCCCAAATGCCCCAATTTCCATCGTACTCTCCCCCACCGCGCACCTGCTCATAGTCTTCCCGATCGTAAAATGCCTCAAAGCCTGTCCAGCTGGCAAATTTCTCCAATGCCATCGAGCCGGGATTGGCCCCGTGAAAAAAGGCAGACCGATAGCCCTTCCGCCCCAACAAGGAAGCAATGCTCTCCACCGCATTGGCTTGATAGGTCGACATCATCAAGGGCGAATCCATCAAAGAAGGGACTGAGCTGCTGATGGCCACAATGCCGTGGGTCGAGCGCATTCCATTGGCCAACCCCCAGCGGGTGTGGTAGCCCTCACCGAGCAATGAATCCAAAAAAGGCGTATGGGATGGTCCCTTATTGAATCGCCCAATGTATTCCTGACTGAAGCTTTCCAGTACGATCAACACCACATTGTCCTTGCGCATCTCCCCTCCCCTTGCACTCGCTTCCCGCCGCAGCTCAAAACGCGCATCCAACTCCTGATCTGTCAGAAAGCGAGGGTCTTCCAATTGTTGTTGTCCCAAGGAAAACAGGACACTCAATCCGGTATTGCTCAACAAGGGTCCCAGACGGGCGTCCTCGTAGTACTGGGCGGCGGTCAAGGGCATGATGGGCCGCAGCTGTACCCCGCCCCGGATGCCAATGATGGACAGCGAAATGGTCCCCAATAAGATGGCCCATTGGACAAGTGGACGGACTGGCCCCTCCTTTTTCCCAACAGACCGATAGGCCACAAATAAGAGCCCCATCAGCAACACAAACAAGACCACCAATGCCCAAAAGTCCTGCAAATAGGCAGCCGTCAGGTTGAGCGATTCCGACCAAATGCTGAAGTCAGAGCGGATCAGTCGGCGAGCGGAGTACGGAAAGTAAGGAATGCTGGCCATTTCCAGGCCCAGCGCCAGGGCGTTTCCCAGTAGAAAGATCAGTTTGAGGAAGGCTTGGTAAAGGGGCCGTTGACGGAAGCCTGTGGGCAAAAGGGCGAGCAAGATGTACAAGCTGTTGAAATACAGAAGCGGAGGCAGGTCAAATCGAAGACCAATCAAACTCATTCGCACTTTTTCTCCCATACCCAAATCGGGAAAGGCAGCCTGATTGTAGGCAAAAAACACCCATCTCAGGACAGCATACAGCAAGAGGACCAACAACAAATTGATGGCAACAGCCCGGAGAGGAGCCCATTCTGATGGCAAACTTTTGATTCTCAACGAATGGCAAGCGTTCGATGGTTCGGGAGCAAAAATAGGGGGAATTTTCGAATGTTTTGCATCGAATGAAGGGCAGAAAAAGGATTGTCAAGTTTGTTGGACTTATTATGAAAAAAGTAATACCTTGCAGTCCGAACGGGCAAATGGCCTGTTCCCGCTTTCCACTCAGGTACTATAAGCTTTGGCCCAACAGTTTCATCATGAGGTACTGTCTCGGAATGCCAGTAGGGCGGGCTCCAACCGTTGACTTGTCCGGTTTTCCCTCGGGAAACAAGGAGATTACCAAAAACAGTTCGGCAGCCTCAACGTGTCTTATCGGGGTCCAAAAGCACCTCAGTACTTGGGTGGGATTTTTTATGCCTTGTTGAGAAAATGTCGCAGCCGCTCCAACTGCTGGGTATTGCCCAATACGATGAAACTCGCCCCGGCATCCAAAACGATTTCCGGCCCCGGATTGACCACATATTGACCATTGGCTGGCTTGTATCCGATGACATTGGCCCCCGTCAGGTCCCGAATGTCCCAATCTCGGATCGAACAATCCCGCAACTTGGCTGGTGCCGTTTCATAGTGAATCTCCTCAAATCCAATGTCGGCCTCAAATTCGTTGGTCACGTGGGCAAAAAATTCCACGGTTCCGGGCTTGTTGACCATGGTCGCCATGTAAAACCCACCAATTTGGTCGGGCATGATGACTTGATTGCTCCCAGCCAACTCCAATTTCTTACCGGACTGTGGAGAGCTGGCCCGGCTTATGATGTTGAGCGCCGGGTTCATTTGGCGGGCCGACAGCACAGTAAACACATTGCTGGTGTCATCCGAAAGGGTGGTCAGCAAGGCCTTGGCCCGATCGATGCCCGCCTTGACCAGTACATCGTCGTTGGTTGCATCGCCTTCGATGTAGAGGAGTTTCTCCGGGCTTCGCTGGATGTCCACCACGCGGTCGTGGTTCTTTTCGATCAAGACAAATTCTACATCGTGCTTCAAAAACTGCTCGGCCACCTCCTTGCCATAGCGTCCATACCCACAGAGGATGATGTGTTGTTCCAATTCTGAAATCTTACGGTCGATCACGTTGATATGCATTTTGCGAAAAAATTCTCCCTTGACCAAAAAGCTGGTCACCGCCGATACGATGTAGGCAAAGATGGCAATGTTCACCAAGATGAGAATAGAGGTAAACAAGCGACCGTCATCGCTCAATTCCTGCACCTCTGTGTAGCCCACTGTCGACACGGTGATGATGGTCATGTAGAAAGCTTCCAACCAGTCGTATTGCTCAATGTATACAAATCCCATGGTTCCGATCAGGACCTCTGCGGCAAACAGAAGCACAGCGAAACGCAGGTTCAGATAAGAGCCTGAAAAGGTATACCAATTGAAAAATGGACGGTAGATCGATTTCATACATCGGAGGTTCCTGCATGCCAAATATAGAAACAGTTTGACCAAAAGATGAATATGGCCACAGTAGATTTCCGTTAAAGTCTTCGTATTTTTGTATAAAATCGCAACAGATGGCTTTACTCATTTTCAAAACCCTCCACATCATTGGATTTGTCTCTTGGATGGCAGGCCTGTTTTACCTGGTCCGTATGTTTGTCTACCACGAGGAAGCCTACCAACGGCCTGAAGGCGAACGAAAAGTGCTGGTCGAACAGTTTTCGCTCATGCACCCCAGGGTGTACCGCATCATCTGCAATCCCGCCATGATGTTCACCTGGTTTTGTGGCGTCTCCATGCTGATTCTCAACCCGGCTTACATGACCCAAGGCTGGATGCACATCAAGCTGACCCTGTTGATCTTGTTGCTGATTTACCATTTGTACTGCAAATCCCTGAGCAAAAAGCTGGTGGCTGGCCAACGCCCCTACCAAGCTTTTCAATACCGCCTGCTCAACGAAGTACCCACCGTCTTGCTGGTCGCCATCGCCTTTTTGGGCGTGCTAAAATCTACCATCAACTACTACTACCTCGCAGCGGGCTTGGTCGGCTTCGGCATCCTGATCTACGGAGGTGCAAAAGCCTATCAAAAGAAGCGCCTTCAAGCAGCGTCACAGGAAGCTCCCAAAGCCGAAGTGCAATAGTGCCAAGGGCAAAAACAGGGCAAAGACCAAACCGATGACGTTTCCCAAGGCCAACAAGAGGCTGCATCGCTGCGCCTCTGAGATGCCAATGATGATCAGGATCAGTCCCCACAAAGTCAACAAAAGAGAAAGGTATTGATGGATGTCCAACATCCAGCCGATGTACAGCCCATTGTCCACAACACGGGACAGCAAAATGATGGCAAACAATAAGGTAGATGAGACAATACTGGGCAAGGAGGACCAAGCCAAGACGGCAAGCAAGTCCATGACCTTGGCCGGACCATTGATCCATCGCCCTGTGCGTTGTAGAATCCAAGCAAAAATGTAATGGATGACTGGCCCGCTGATGATGACTGCCAAGGGCAAAAGGGCCAACAACAACAAATAGTTGTCGTACCACCACTGATACATGGCCATGTGTTCGTCCACCAATTGAGCCAACCCAGCCAAGAGCAGCAGCAATAAGATGTATCGACCAGGGCAATGGCGCAAAATGAATCGGAAGCTCGTCCGAGGCCGAAACCAGATGGCAAAGGCCACATTGTCTAGTCGAACGCCATCCTCTTCCGGGGGCTCGTAGGCATGGTCTAGAATGGGGTCTGTCATGTGGAGGCTTGTATCATTGGAATTTCCATGGACAAGGGCTGCTTTTTACAAGATGGACACACATTTGGGATTCCTTTTTTTGACGAGGGCTTTGACTTTTCGCCGAAATCTTTTGTCCTCTCTGTCATTGAGAGATGCCAAGTACTTTCTCATTTTACGGCTTCTTTGTTTGTCGAGGCAATCCCCGAGGCGGAAATCGATGCTGTTGCCACCAAACAATTTCAGCCCTGGCTTGTATTTTTTCTCCTGCCGCTTTGTCTTTCGCTTCAATTTTCGAACCATTCGCTCTATCTGTTGATAACAGTGACAGACATATCTGGCTTCCTTCTTCGCAAAGCGGACTTCCTGCGCGTCCAGTCCCAGCATCCCTGTAAAGAGCCATGTGATGAGTAAAATTTTTGTTTTCATATGCTTCTGTTGTTGTTCTCTTTCTTCTCATTCCTGGAGGGATTTGTACTCCGACAGGGCATTCAAATCGTACCCTTGGGCCTGCAAATCCGCCTCGACCCTTGCCACCAGTTTTTTGAATTCCGCACAAAAGACATCCTTTTTCACGGTCATCTTACGCTGGCTGTCCTGGCCGTACAAGGCTGTTACCTTCCATTGCTCCTCCTCCCACTCTCTCAGCTGCCAGTAATGCCAAAATGTCTGAGAAGGAAATTGAATATTGACCTCTTTGCGGCCACTTTCCAAATCTGAGAGCAGTTGCTTGATGTCCCGCCAGCTGTCACTGATGTCGCCACTCAAAAAGGCGGAAAAGCTTGTATCGGGCCACTGAAAGAGGACTTGATCATCTGGAAAATTGTAAATCGTCTCGATGGCACCAATGGCGGTTTCATCTTGGGGATCCATCGGATTCAAAGGGCTTTTCACTTCTATGACGATTGCAAACATCTCGGTATTTGATATGACAAATGATGGACAAGATAAACTTTTTCGGATGGCCCTATGTGGATCGCAACCCTTACAGCTAGTCAAAGAGTGTCGCCGCACCAACCATACAATTTGTAAACGCCCAAAGGTGGAATGAAATTTCCCTTTCGGCCCTTTTGTCGCCGATGATGACAACCAGTTTTCCACTGTATCTTGGTGAGAACCAACACCTTCATTTACATCTTCCGACAAACTTATCCCCCAGAGTATTAAACAATTGGTGCCGTAATATTGTATAAGTAATTGCATAATCTATGGTGTAATGCCAGTTCTCAAATGCAAGAAAGAAACGCACCACAATAATCAAAAAAGGAAGACTGTCTAGCTAACGATCACAAAATCAACCCAATAGGATTTTGTTGTAATCGCCTGCTGACAGCTGATCAAAAACGAACAATACTCAAATATTGCATCGCCTCAGGGCGAACAACATTTTCAAATTCACAATCAAATGGTTAAATCAAATATTAGTAAGGAACAAATTGAAATCATTGGTGACAATCACGTTGGTACAAGTATCGAGACGCCAATGGTCCCGGGCGCATTTGACAAATCAGACGATGAAAAGATCAAAAACATTGAGGGCTACTTCAAACTGATCATGGAAGAACTTGGCCTCGATTTGTCCGATGACAGCTTGTCTGGAACGCCTTACCGAGTTGCAAAAATGTACGTCAAGGAGTTGTTTTATGGGTTGGATCCCAAGAACAGACCCAAAATTTCAACCTTCGACAACAAGTACAAGTACAAGAAGATGCTGATCGAAAAGGACATCACCGTTGACTCGTCCTGCGAACACCACTTCTTGCCCATCATCGGCCATGCCCACGTGGGATACATTCCCAACAAAAAGGTGATCGGTCTGTCGAAGATCAACCGCTTGGTGGACTACTACGCACACCGACCACAGGTACAGGAAAGATTGTCCGTGCAGATTCTGAAGGACTTGCAAGAGGTTTTGGACACACAAGATGTCATCGTCATGATCAATGCAAAACACCTATGCGTTTCTTCCAGGGGAATCCAAGACAAAGACAGCTCCACCATCAGCATCGAATATGGCGGGCGCTTCAAGGACAAGGGCTATCGCGATGAATTTTTATCTGCAGTTAACAATCAGGTAAAATAACCATCGTAAATTGTGTGAGTAATTTGGCTTCCATCACCTGTATGGGAGCAATGCTCACACAATTCATACCATGCAATACAATCGCAGAAAATTTCTCTCCTTCTTGGGAAAGGCAAGCCTGGGAGCTGCCATCATCCCTCCTTTCTTGGTTTCATGTGGCAATACAAGTACCCCTTCTTTGGCAAAAAAAGTTGCCGCTGACCGCCTCAGCTACCTCAAAAATCTTCCCATTGAAAAACTGTTGGCATCTGACAAAGATGACCTGCTGCTCGCACCAGGCCTAAACTACCATACCGTGGTAAAATGGGGCGATAAGATCAGCGAGACAGACCAATTTGGATTCAACAACGATTTCATTGGATTCATCCCATTGGATGACAACAATCCCCAGGACGGCATCTTGTGGGTCAACCACGAATACATCAATCCCCTCTTCGTCTCTGATTTCAATTTTCGAGCGTACAAAAATCCGAAGGAACACAGAACCATCGAGCAAGTCGACAAAGAAATGTACAATGTCGGTGGAAGCATCCTGAGGATCAGACAAGAAAATGGACAGTGGCAAATTGTTGAAAACGATCCTCTCAACAGACGAATTACGGCAAAAACGCCCATTTCCCTCAACTGGGACAGCCCGATCAAGGGACAAACCACCGTCATCGGAACCCACAGCAATTGCTCTGGTGGCGTGACCCCTTGGAACACCTTTCTCACCTGTGAGGAAAACTACGACAGCTTTTACGGCGAAACCACATACGACGAAACCAATGCCCCCTCTCACATCCCCAGTGCATTTGGCTGGGAAAAATTCTACAACCACCCACCAGAACATTACGGCTGGGTCGTAGAGGTCGATCCCAAAGACGGAAAAGCGCAAAAGCACGTTGCCCTGGGACGGTTTGCGCACGAATGCTGCACCCTGTTTGAATTGGAGGACAAGCGCGTTGTGGCCTATACAGGCGATGACAAAAACAGCGAGCATTTGTACAAATTCGTCTCCTCCAAACCAGGGTCCTTGAAAGAGGGCACCCTCTACGTGGCAGATACCGACAATGGGAAGTGGCTCCCCCTGGACTGGGAAAGCCAATCGGTGCTGAAAAACAAATTCAAGGACCAAACGGAAGTGCTCATCAGGGCCAGGGAAGCCGCCAAATTATTGGGCGCCACAGAATTGAATCGCCCAGAGGACATAGAAATTGATCCCGTCACAGGCAGTGTTTTCATTGCCCTGACCAACAACTACCGCAAAAAGGACTTTCACGGCTCCATTTTGAAAATCGACGAAGACAATGGGGCCTTTGATTCTTTGCAGTTCAAGGCGACCACCTACAAAGCAGGCGGAGAAGAGAATGGATTCTCTTGCCCCGACAACCTGGCCTTCGATTTGGCAGGCAATCTTTGGATGACCTCAGATATGTCGGGCAGCAAAATGAATCGAGCGGATGGTCCCTACATGCCGTTCAAAAACAACAGCTTGTTTGTCATTCCCAGATACGGAGAAGATGCGGGGAAGGTGATCAGAGTCGCATCAGCCCCCAGAGATGCGGAGCTCACAGGGCCTTGGTTTTCACCCGATGGAAAGACCTTGTTCCTCAGTGTGCAACATCCTGGTGAACAAACCAAAGATTTGTCTGAGCCGACAAGCACTTGGCCTTTTGATCCAGACAACATCCCCAAGCCAGCGGTGGTGGCAATTACGGGAGATTTGATTGAAAAGTTCAATGTACTGAACCAAATCGAGGCCTAGCCTGAAGGCTTGCCATTCAGCCATCGGCCATCAGATTTTTGAGGCCCATTTCGATTGCGCTCCACTGCTTGCCAGCAAAGCAAGTGATTTTCGGAGGCCGATTGGTCTTTCGGAATCCCACTTTTTGGTAGCATCTGATGGCCGATGTGTTCCAGTCATAGACGTTGAGAAAAACAAATTCCTTCTCATCCATTTCAAAAGAATGCCTCACCAATCGCCGGATCAATTCCGCCCCCAGTCCCTTCCCCCGTGCCGATGGGTCCCCAATCAATACCCTGGCAATTTTGTTGGCATCAACTGAGACATCGTACAGCTCCGCCAGACCAATCTTCTCTCTTCGTCCTTCCTCTTCCCAAATCGCTGCAAATACACTTCGCTCGTGATCTGCCAAGTAGCTTTCAAATTGGTCGATCGTCAATGGAAACCGAAACATGGCCCTGCAAACTGGACCAACGCTTCCTCGGTTTTGATCCAGCGCTCCAATAGATGAAAATCGGAAAGGGTGAGTGACGCGATTGTCAACATGTTTGTTTTTGTTATGCCCCTAGGATCAACAGGACGGAAGCAGACAGCAGCAAGGCATACGCAATTCTGTATTTCCGCCAGCCTGTTCACTGGTAATCGGTTTTAGAGATGATCCCAGAGGCATTGGAGAACAGCATCAAAACGATGCCCAAGGTCCAATTGAAAAATGCCAGCTGTGAGATGATGGTTTCCATTTTGCGACCGACTAAAGACCAACTCATCTGTCGAAAGCCAAATCCCCATAGGTAACAAAACCATGTCTATGGTCGACGACACATTTGTAGCGGATCACCTTGTCATCGATGAAATAGGGATGGATGGTAATGACGTTTCCAATTTCAGCTTTGTACGGCTCAAAGTCCGTCTCCAACAAGGTCATGGTGTAATCGCAGTTGTTCAAATACGTCAGTTCAAATTTCATGTAGTTGTTCCCAAATCTGGAGTACTGTATCGTCCCCTTTCTCTCGATGCGCACTTCCTCTCCATCCGGAAGAACATCGAGGAATTTGCCATCGCGATACTTGCTGCAATCCATTTCTCCTACATTCCTTGTCAGCAAATTTCCTTCCTCCACTTTTCGGGACAAAGTCTTCGATATGTCGGCCATCAATTTTTCGCCGTATTGGATGGCCTGAGTGGTCGCCTGCATGAACGAGCTGTCCTTGTCGCTGATCCCGCCCGCCTTCATCTTTGCGATGACCTCCTGGACTTCCTCCGCGCTCATTTGTTCCCGGTAGATGCTGTACAGTCGATTTTCAATGGTTGTCGCATGGCTTTGCTGCAAGTTTTTTTGTTCTTGCAACCAAAACGCTTCTGGCACCTCCGGGATGGCTGTCTGAAATTGAGAAACAATCCTGTCGGACATCGTCAGGTGGTTTCTCAGAATCCCACTCAGTTCCAGCAGTTCTTTGAGGCTTTCATCGCTTTGGCCCAGAGCACTGCCATTCATGACGAGAATGAGACAGGCGACGACAATTGCTTTTACTTTTGTTGTGTTCATTTCATTGATTTTGTATTGCTTCCCAAGGCAAAGCGAACAGGCGGTTGGATGTCGTATGTTGTCCTAAAGTGACTTCGCAATGAGTTTGAAATCTTTGCTTTTTATGTTGTACGACAAGCCAGCAAAATTGGAATAAATCAGCTCCCCTGTTCGCGAATTCATGATGGAGACGATCTTGTCTGAAGAAAGCTTTACATAGACCAAGTAATAGAACTCCTCTTCGTTTTGCAACAATTTTTGATCCAGCTCATCCGTAGGAAGAAAGCGGCCACCAAATGGATACTGACTCAGAAGTTCTTCTTTGTTGCGCCGTCCTGATTCATCAGTGGTAAACATGCCAAATCTGATGAGCACATAGTCGGGAATGTACAGCGGTTGATTTCTCAGCTTCCCCAACTTGTCCTTTTTGAGTGCCCTCTGATACAGCCCCCTCACTTTCTCCTGTTCGAGTAGCTGCATCAACAGTTGCAGGTAATTCTTCAAAAAGCCTGGGCCCCAATTTCTGATGTGCCCGCCACCATCGTATTCTGAGTTGTAAATGCTATCTGGTTGATGCAAGGTAGGGGCATCGACAAACAATTCTATTCGAGCAATCTGATGCTTGTCAATTTCGTCAAATTTGATTTCTCGTATCTTGCTTCGCTTTTTCTTTCTTGCTTTTTTCCGTTTTTCTTTGGCAGTCAGGACTTTAAAAAAGCTGTCTTTGCAAGTCCACAATTCTAAATAGACATATGTCTTGGTAGCAGTTCTCATGGATTGTATTGGCTTTGTGGCGTCAAAGCCTCCTGTTTGAAAATACTCCTCATATCCACCCAGTGTAAAAAAGGAAGCCTCCGGCGACAAGTGTTTCTCTACCTCATCGTAGCTGATGAACTGCATCTCAGATATGGTCCAATACTTCTTGTATACCTCAATGAATGCTTGGGCTTCCGGAGCGTCCGGATTTTGCATCGCGATGTAAGTCGTTCCATTTCTGACTTTTTCAATCTCTGAAACATTGGAAATCATGATCTGAGAAAAGAGAGGTGCCTGAATGAGAAAGGCCAAAAGTAGGTTGAAAATTTTCATATGCTTTAGATTAAGTTTATTTCTTGTTGTAGTAGGCTGGCAAGCAAAAATCACCCACGCTCCTCGCTCAACAACGCAGCCAAAGTCCGATGATAAAGCGGATAATCTGCCAAGTTATTGTGCGTGCCGCCCACTACAGTCGTCAATGCTTCCTCGCGCCCCAAAATGTCTGCCAGCCTCACCGCCATGTGGTAGGGAATCAGCTCGTCCTCCGTGCCGTGAAAAATGTGGACCGGGCACTTGATCTTTCGAATGTTGCGGTAATTTTGGAATCGAAATTTGAGCAAATACCCACTCGGAACCAGCGGAAACCGCAAGCGCGCCATGGCACCGATG
Organism: Bacteroidota bacterium; assembly: GCA_039821145.1. Classification (GTDB taxonomy): domain Bacteria; phylum Bacteroidota; class Bacteroidia; order Chitinophagales; family Saprospiraceae; genus JBCCSZ01. Next base: position 199,042 of record JBCBOS010000014.1, read on the forward strand.
CTGGTGTAGGGCGTCTCCAATACCAACAGGCGGCAATCCACCTTGGTCGCCAACTGGCAAGCAACCCCCGACCCGAGCGAACGACCATACAAAATGATTCGCTCCGCCTCCTCTGCCCCTCGCAAACAATCATACCAAGCAAGCGCATCCCGGCGAAGGGTCTTCTCACTCCGTTTGCCCTGGCTCTTCCCGAATCCCCGATAATCCGGCATCAATACCTCATAGCCCAATGCGCGAAAATCTTCTGCAACGCCCCCCCAGTCATCCACTGCCCTGGAATTGCCGTGGAAGTACAATACCGTCCCCTTGGAGGCTTCCAGCTGAAAATGCAAAGCATGTAAGCGCACCCCATCCGCTGCTTGTAAGTAGAGCTCCTCGACTTCCTCAAATTCTGAAAAGGCGTAATCGTCGGGCAAGATCACCGGAAAGAAAATGAAGCGATCCTGGTAGACGTACAACAGGAGGCAAAACAACAGATACAGCAATGCCAAAGCACCCAAGAGGTACAAAATCGTACTGATTTTCATTCAATTTGCGCTTGAAAGGTGCTCGAAGCTTGGGGAATTAGGCACCTGGGATAATTTTTTAGCTTTCAATTGCAATATCGCACAATTTTTTTACCTTTATGCTCTAAGTGGCAAAAGAAACACCAATTCAACTTTGACATTGCCGCTCAACACACCCACATACACATACATTTTTGAATGCCTTCCCCAAGATGCCAAATCAGCATCTTCCTGATTCCCAATGTGCATATCTGTAATCCGTCAATCTGGAGCAGACGGGCTGTCAATACCGATGTTTAAAGCAAATTGACCCATCCCGCCATATGTTCCTTCCCTGCAAAGCGTGTGTGCATAAGCATCTATTGTTTAAGCCAACTGACAGGAAAACGTGCAAATGAGCTGTTTCACCACGGAAGCACTGCTCGTTCATGCCCCTGTCTAACAATTCATTTTTATGAGAGCAATCTTTACGATCTGCATTCTATGGGCATGCTGTAATCTGGCGTTTTCACAGACCTTCAACATGAGCAACCGCCCCATCAACTCTTGCAGTGGCTTCTTCTACGACAGCGGAGGCCCCAATGGTCGCTACAGAGTCCTGGAGCGATTCACCAACGTCATCTGCCCGGACGGCCCTCCCGGCAGCATCATCCGACTGCGCTTTACCGACATCGAACTGCGCGCTGGCGACGAGCTGTGTTTCTACGATGGTCCCGATACCGATTCCCCTCCACTGACCTGCCTCGACGATGTCAGTGGCGTAGACAACCTCATCATAGAGGCTACCCGTGACAATCCCTCGGGCTGCATCACCGTCAGCTTTCGGTCCAACCTATTTGGCAATGGCGACGGCTGGGTGGCCGAGATCAGCTGCCTGCCCAACTGCCAAACCATCCTCTCCGACCTGGTTAGTACCTCCCCACTTGTCCAACCTGCGGATACTGGCTGGATCGACGTGTGTCTGGGACAAGAAATTTCATTCACAGGTGCTGGCATCTATCCCGAAAACGGCGATCGCTACCCACAGGACGACCGCCAATCCTCCTTTTCCTGGGCCTTTGGAGATGGCAATGTGGCCACTGGTCAATCCGTCAGCCATGCGTTTGAAGAATCCGGCGGCTTTGTGGTACAACTCAGCATCGAAGATACCCTGGGTTGCAAAAATACCAACCTGATCAGCCAACGGGTACGGGTGGCACCACAGCCCGACGTCCTCATCACCGGGGACACCAGCAGTCCGGTCTGCCTGGGGGATACGCTGGAGTTGCTGGCAGCCACCAATCGCCTCAATCCCAATGCCATGCTGTCTGTCTTGCCCGGCGAGGGGTCTTTCATCCGAAGCAAAATCCGCTCGGATTCCCTTCCCTTGCCCGATGGAGATGGCGCCTCTTATACCACCAGCCTGTTTTTCAACGAATTTGGCCCTGGCCAAACACTGACCAACATCGACGATCTGATCGACATCTGCGTCACCATGGAGCACTCCTACATGTTTGACCTGGAAATCAGCATTTCTTGCCCCAACGGACAGGAAGTTGTCCTGGTGGACCAAGTGCAGATTGCCAATGAAACCTTCCTGGGTGCCCCCTTCCAAACCGACGACAACAACACCCCCGATCCACCGGGCCAGGGCGTTGGTTGGGAATATTGCTGGACGCCCAATGCCACCAATGGGACCTGGACCAATTATGTCACCACCTTCGATCCGGATACCTTGCCCGCAGGCAACTACAGCTCGCACCAAGCCCTGGACCAACTCATCGGCTGCCCCCTCAATGGCGAATGGACCATCCGAGTGACCGACCTTTGGGAGCGCGACAACGGCTGGATTTTTTCTTGGGGAATTGAGTTTGACCCCTCTCTGTACCCCAGCGCCGAAACCTTCCGCCCCGCCATTCAACAAGCCCATTGGCTCGACAATCCCGACATTTTCAACGACCAAGATTCCCTCATTGCTGCAACGCCTTCTGTGGCCGGAACAGCCTTGTACGAAATAGAAATCACAGATGAATATGGATGCACCTATACTGATGAAGTAACACGCCCCGTCCTCCCCCCTACCCATCCCGACTGCCGAGATTGTGCCTACGACATTCCCCTGCCCGACAGCGCCAATGTGTGCCAAGGAGAAAGCCTTCAGCTGGACGCCACCATCAATCCAGTGCCCTACAATGGACCGAGTTTCTTCCAAGCTCATCCCTTGCAAAGCATTGACAATGAGCAATTTCCGCCCAGTCGTTCGTTTCGATCCAGCATTGCCGTCAACAGCTTGCGCAGGCCCATTCTCGCAGATGCCCGTTCGCGCATCCTTTCCGTTTGCATCGACCTAGAGCATTCTGCAGCGGCCAACCTAGAGTTTGTCTTGCAGTCTCCATCGGGTCAATTGATGCCGCTCAGCACAGGCCGGGGAGGCAATGGAGGAGGCATGGAAAACATTTGCTTTACATCGACTGCCGGCCAATCCATTCTCACGGCTACTGCTCCCCTCAGCGGCGACTATCGCCCGGAAGGAAATTGGAGTGCCCTCAACAACAGCGACCTCAATGGAGACTGGACACTGCTGGTTGCAGACAATGGAAACCAAGTCGGCTCGGGCTTTCTTCGATCTTGGTCGATTGGATTTGTCAACGAAAATGAAGTGACCTACAGCTGGTCGGGCGGAGCAGATTTGTCCTGCACGGATTGTCCCGATCCCACAGTACAGCCCAGCGCTCCGACTACCTACAGCCTGCTCATCAACGACGATTACAATTGCCAATCCAACGCGAGCATTGTGGTCGATTGGGCTGGAAAATTGCTGCCCCCCGTGATCGACTGTGGACTGTCGGCGCCAGATGCCATCACCTTCAGCTGGCAGCCCATCGCAGGAGCGAGTGGATACGAAGTGAGCTTGGACGGAGGCAACACTTGGATTCCCGCCAACGGCCCCTTGTCGCATACCGTCGATGGCTTGACGAGCATCACACAGGTCGACATTCAGGTAAGAGGTCTTACCGTCGGAAATCTCTGCGAAGCCGAAATTGGTCGTTCCAGCTGTTTGTTTGAAGGCTGCCAATTCACCATTGATACCTTCTCCACCACTCATCCTTCCTGTCACAATACCCAGGATGGAAGTGCGCTGCTGTTCAACGCCAATGCCAACGGAGATGTGCGATACTTCCTCAACGGAAATGGTCCCTTTTCCAATTCTTTGGTGGAAAACATTCCGGCTGGTCAACACCTCATCACCGCCTTTGACGAGATTGGTTGTCCGGCCTCCATCAGCTTTGAGCTGATTGCTCCTGATCCCGTTCAGATCATTTTGGTGGCGGACTCGGTCAAATGCGCCAATGAAAGCAGCGGGCAAATAGAAGCCGTGGTATCTGGTGGTACAGGAGCTTACCAATACAGCTGGAGTCAGATTGGAGCGGCCGACAATGCTTTGCTTACATCCATCCCCGCCGGACGTTACAGCCTCACCGTCACAGACGAACGGGCCTGCACCGCCGAAGCAACTGTGGACGTGGGTGCCCCAGCCCCCTTGCGAGCCTTTGCCACAGCCACAGCCGCCAGGTGCACAGGGGATGATACAGGACAGGCGAGCGCCATTGCCAGCGGAGGCAGCCCACCCTATGTGTACAGCTGGAGCAATGGCAACAACGGCAGTCTCATCGACGGCCTGATTGCACAAGATTACGAAGTGACCATTACCGACAGAAATGCTTGTACAGCGGTGGCCAGTGCCACGGTGGACCAACCACTTTCTGCTGTAGAGGCAGTTGTCCAACAAGATGTTCAAGGCTGTGCTGGCGCCAATCAAAACCAAGCCAGTGTGGCCCCAAGCGGGGGCATCCCTCCCTATACAATTTTGTGGAGCGATGGACAAATTGGACTCATCGCCAGTCAACTCGGCGATGATCTCTATGGTGTTACCGTGTCCGATGCCAATGGTTGCACCTTCGCTGCTTCGCTCAACACGACCAGCCTCGCCCCCATCGAATTTGACCTCGTCCCCATCCAACCGTCTTGTTATGGACTGGCAGATGGCAGCATTCAGGTGGTCAATGTCCAAGGTGGAAGTGGCAATGCAGATCCCGACAATTACACCTATCTGTGGGATGTTGCTGGCGCCAAAGAGCTGTCAGAGGTATCCGAGTTGGAAGGCAATCAAACCTATGGTGTCACCATCACTGATGCCCAAGGTTGTTCGGCCAGTCAAAGCATTGAGCTGGGCAGTCCGGATGACATTGAACTGAGTGTTGTCCAAACCAATGTTTCCTGTTTCAATACCACCGATGGCAGTCTGGAAGTGATCGCCAGCGGTGGCCAGGGTGGCTTCAACTACCAATGGGATGCAGCAGCAGGCGGGGCCAATACGGCTTTGGTGAGTCGATTGGGGGCAGGGACCTACAATGTGACCGTCAGTGATTCTGCCGGATGCAGCAAGGAAGCGAGTGCCAATTTGGAAAGCACCAATCCCCTCACGATTGCGTTTGAAGCTGTCTCCCCATCTTGTGCCAATTTGCTGGATGGCCAGGTCAACGCCAATGCCAGCGGGGGAACGCCCACCTATACGTACCAATGGCTCAACGGCACCGATGGCCCGCAGCTCGAAACGGTGGGCATTGGATGGCATGCCTTGGAGGTAACAGATGACAAGGGCTGTATTCTATTGGATTCTTTTTTCTTGTCTGGTCCCGACTTGCTACAGGCCAGCATTCAGCCGCAAGACCCTTTGTGCCACGACGAGCCGAGTGGTCAAATTGAGTTGGTGGCCTCTGGGGGGCAAGGGCCGTATCGCTACAGTCTGAACAATGGACCATTCCAAAGCTTCTCAACTTTCCGAAACCTGCCTTTTGGAGAGTATGACATTCGCATCATCGATTCGGAAGAATGCAGTTGGGAAGGCAGCACGAGCTTGGCCAATCCTCCCTTGTTTGAGTTGTCTTATCAAGAAGAGGAGGAGGTCAGTTTGGGAGACAGTCTGCAATTGTTGGTCACACCCATCAATGCAGTCGGAACAGTGGGCTGGGTATGGGAAATGCCTGTTGATCAATCGCTGCGCTGTCCGGACAGCCTGCTGAATTGTGCGGCGCCTTGGGCCAAGCCTTTGTACAGCACTGTGTACCAATTTTTTGCCTTCGACGACAATGGCTGCGAGGCAGAAGGACGCATCCAGATTCGGGTCAATAAGGACCGTTCCATTTATGTCCCCACTGGATTTACCCCCAACGGCGACCAGGTCAATGATCTGTTGCTGGTTCACGGCAAGGAAAGCCGGGTGGCCACGATTCGCTATTTCCGAATTTTTGACCGCTGGGGAGAGATGGTCTTCGAAGCCCGCGATTTTCGACCCAACGACAGCAGCATTGGCTGGAATGGAGAGTTTGACAAGCGGCCCATGAATCCAGGGGTATTTGTCTGGGTGGTAGAAGCAGAATTTGAGGATGGCTATCGGGAGGTCTACAAAGGCAGCTCCACACTGATTCGCTGAGACACGTCACCCATTTGAATGGCCCCCAGGGCACAAACAACAATTGTATGAATACCAATTTTACATCTTATATATTCGGCCTGTTTTTTCTTTGCCTGGCCAGCACCTTGTCGGCACAAGACAGCCGTTTTGCACAGTTCTACGCCTCTCCCCTCCAACTCAACCCAGCCATGACAGGCGTTTTCGAGGGCAGCTGGCGCCTGCATGCCAACTATCGAGACCAGTGGTCCAGCATTTTGGGCAATCAGCCTTTTCGGACCTTTGCGGCGGGCTTCGATGCGCGTTACAATGTGGTAGAAGACGATTATTTGGCAGTTGGATTCAGCGGGTTGCGGGACGACAGGCAGGGCGACGCCCTTTTCAGCCAGCAGCGGGGCCACCTCAATTTTGCCTACCTCAAAAACATGGGGGGCAATGCCTATGGCAGCTACGATCAATACATCATCATCGGCAGCCAAATTGGACTGGGACAACACGCCATCGATGCCGATCCCCTTTGGTTCAGCACCCAGTTTGACGCCACGGCTGGCAATCCCAATTTTGGTCTGGACAATGCAGAAAATGGCATTGGCAGCCAACAACTCAAAACCAATTTGTACGTCGACTTCAATGCCGGATTGATGTGGTATGCCTTGTTGGGTGATCGGATGAGTGTGTATGCGGGCGGCGCTTTGTACCATCTCAACAATCCTGACATCAGCTTTTTGGATGGCCAGTCGGAAAGTCTGTACCGTCGATGGACCACCCATGCGGGGGCAGAATTGCCACTGACAGATGAGATGAGTCTGATGCCCGCTTTTGTGCTGAGTGGGCAGGGGCCTTCGCGCTCGACCACCTTTGGGACCAATGTTCGCTACACCAACCACGACTGGTACGAACTAGCGGTACGGGTGGGTGCCTGGTGGCATTTGTCCAAGCGGGTCGAGCCAGATGCGAAGATGGCCACCGACGCTTTGACCATCGCAGCCATACTCGAAATGGAGCGTTGGAATTTGGGCATCAGCTACGACATCAACACCAGCAATCTGACGGCTGCCACCAATGCGCGCGGTGCCTTTGAGCTGTCGTTGATCTACACCCATCCTGCCCAGCAGCGAGAGCGGATCAGCTGCCCGAATTTTTGATGGAATGCAAGCGAAGAGAAGAAATTGAATAGAGAATTAAAATATTACAATAAATTTTCATTTATTTACCACACAGTAACAGTCAATAGTATTTTCTGTTACTCAAGTTGAATACAAAAACTCTTTTGGGAATGTGGACTAAAGGCATCGGCAATTAGCCGTTTTTCAAAGCCGTAAACTATCAAAAGGCCCTGCCTTGGGGTACATCAAGCGAGAGAATGATGCCCCCCTCTCGATGCAGAGCCAACTCCCGAAAACCGTTTGTTTTACTGGTTTTGTCAAATGGAGCATTCCCAATTTTTTTTGTTCTACCAGCCCGCTGCCTTCCCAGCCATCTCCGACGCAAAAAAACACACCCCTGATCATGATGCTCAGCTGGCCGTCATCGACTACCTTTGTGAACGACTCTTCACCCTCTAACAGACAATGACATGGCCACCCGAAAAATCAGCAAGCTGCAATTGGTCGAAATGATCGAAAACCTCGACTTGGATGATGAGGAACTTGCGCCCTATCTGGAAATCGACTCGGAGCATTCCAGTGGATTTGACTTGGCCTTCAAGACCAAAGGAGGGACCATCAAAGGGCAGCCTCGTTCGGACAAGGGGCTGTTGGGGACATTGAACAAGCGCAGTCGGCGCAAGCGGCAGAAGAAATATCTCAAGAAGATCAAAAAGAGAAGCTTTTCGGGCATCAAGATCGTTTCGGAAGGAGATTCCTGGTTTCAGTACCCCATTTTTCTCAAGGACATCATCGATCACCTCAGCAAAAAATCGGACTACGCCATTTGCAGTCTGGGCTATGGAGGGGATTGGATTTCCAACATCTTTCGGCAAATGGAATACCTGCGGGCCATTCGGCGGGAAAAACCAGAATTGTTTCTCATCAGTGGCGGCGGCAATGACCTATTGGCAGAGGGCAACCTTCAGCGCTACCTTCGGAAGTACCGGGAAGATCGGCCTGTTGAGGAATACCTGCGACCCGATTTTGAAGTCGATTTGACCTACATCACCCAAACCTTCGACCGGATGTTTGCCTCTTTGAGCAATGAATTCAAGGACTTGCAAATGATTTGCCACGGCTATGATTATGTCATCCCCAAGTCCGACAAGTGGTTGGGCAAACCAATGGAAGCCATGGGCATTGAGGACAAACGGCTGAAGAGGGCCATTGCCCAGCAGTTGATCGATCGCTTCAACGAGGCATTGTCAGAAGTGGCAGGGCGCTATGAGCGGGTTCATTTCATGGACTTTCGGGGAAGTCTGCGCTCATCGCGGAGTTGGAAAGACGAGTTGCACCCCCGCAATCCGGGATTTCGGCGCCTGGCCAAGAAGATGGACCGGAAAATTCGGGAAGTGGTTCGCTGAGTGGCAAAAATGACGAAGCTGTTTTCCTGCACCTACACAGAAAAACAGCTCCTCGGTTTTTTGTCAAGAGTAAATCCTAGTTGTCTGAGCCGCTGATCGGAATGTCAAACATCTCTTTGCGCTTCATTACGTAAGACTCATAGTCGTCGACCGCCTTCACATTCATGACCTCCCAGCCGTTGCGATGCATGAAGTTGAGAATGTGCATGATGCCATTGAATTCGATGGCGATGCCCTCCTGATTGGTGATGCGAAGCATCTTTCCTTCCTTGTCATTCTTTCGGTCGTCGTACTGGCCATAGTCTACCAGCCCCATGTAGCGCTTTTTGTCATTGTCAAACTTTTCCCAAACCTCTACATACTGCAGGTCTCTGTCGTTGATGTTGACCTTGTTGACATAAACTTGGGCATTGGCGGCTGTGATGAAACACAAAAACGCAAGGATCAGTAAGTTTCTCATATTGCTTAATTTGAAATTTGTAAAGTGACGGATAAAGGATCATTCCGCTGTAGCGTTAAAAATACGGAAAAAAATATTCAAAAATGACTCCAAAAAAAAAGTGTCATCTCGAACATCATCGGGATGACACAACAACATAACCATGAAAATACATAACCAAATCTTTCCTATCCTTCCTCAATCAATCTTCCTCCGTATATCTTTGAGTGTTACTCGTCTTTCTTTTTGAGGGCAAAGTTGGTCTTACCAACGCCTCCATCTTTGTTTTTCTTGAGGACAAATACCTCTTCCTGCTCTCCCCTCGCCTGCAGCGACACCCGGTACCGACCCGATTCGAGTACGTTGAGGTCCATGGCCAGCACATTCATACCTTTGACCACCTCTGTCGCCCCATTTTGTACCAGGACATTTCCTTCGTTGAAGATTTGGTACTCCACTTGGTCCTGAATGTTGGACTGCATGGTAAGGGTAAAATACCGATCAGTTTCCGTCTCACTCATTTCGGTGATGAGCAGGTTGTTTTCCTTATTTCTATTGACCACCACTGTCTCCGAGATGCTGTACAGGCCCTTGGAGTCGATGTCAACCAGGCGATAGAAAGCCTTGGATTGCCCAACGGAGATGTCCAGGTATCTATAGTGGCGTGTTGCTTCAGATTCGCCCGCACCGCGAACAATTCCTTCGGTCACAAACTCCTTTCCGTCCAGTGATTTTTGAATGACAAAGGTCTGGTTGTCTTTCTCAGCAGAAGTACTCCATGTCAAGAGATTGCCCATTTCCATTTCCTGGGCATCCATGCGCTGTGCGTATACACAGCTCGCCTCCAAAGAAAAGGTCGATCCGCCGAGCAGAAGCAGCCAAAGCGAAAATTGACCCAGGCGATAAAAAGGTTCTTTGAGGGGGATCATAGTGTTCTTTTGTTTACTTTACATCAGTATGGCAACTGTTTGGCCATCACTTCCAGATGTGTTTGCTGTAGAAAGTTGTCATCGATATCTAAAGCTTATCTTTTATACTTTTAATCAATATGCTTTAGCAGCTAATCGACAACATACAACACATTAAAACAAATACCATACCAACTGAATGATCATATTTAAAAATTAATCAATTATTTTTAAATAAATATTATGCCAAGTATCAGAGCTTCATTTCCCATTTTGCTGTTGTCAATTTTGCTGCTGATGGGCTGTCGGCAGCGTCCCGAGGCCGTTTTGTACGAGATCGAAAAGCAGGTGTTGGCGGATTCAGCCATGGTGGTCAGTGCCCATCCTTTGGCGACCGAAATTGGCCTGGATGTTCTCCGACAGGGGGGCAATGCGGTGGATGCTGCCTTCGCGGTTCAGTTTGCGCTGGCTGTGGTCTACCCGGTGGCGGGCAACATTGGTGGCGGGGGCTTTATGGTGTACTATGACAAGGACAAGGGAGAGGTCCGGACCCTGGATTTTCGGGAAAAGGCTCCTGCTGCGGCCCACAGAGACATGTATTTGGACAGTCTGGGGCAACCCATCGAGGGCTTGAGCCTGAATGGGCACTTGGCAGCTGGGGTCCCTGGTTCGGTGGCGGGTCTGTTCAAGGCACAGGCGGCCCATGGGAAGCTCAAGGACTTTGGTGCCTTGCTGCGTCCATCCATCCGGCTGGCTAGGGAGGGTTTTCGCATCACCCAGGCGGAGGCCAATCGGCTGAATGATTTCAAAGAGCGGTTCATTCGCTACAATCGTTTTCGACCTGCCTTTGTCAAAGATGTGGACTGGAAAGGGGGAGACCTTCTAGTTCAAGAGGACTTGGCTTGGACCTTGGAACAGATTCAGCAGAACGGGGCGGCGGGCTTTTACGAAGGGCCCGTGGCAGAGAAGATGGTGGCAGAGATGCAGGCGGGCAAGGGGATCATCACTTTGGAAGACCTCAAAAATTACCAGGCCATTTGGCGCGATCCCATCAGCACCGACTACAAGGGCTTTGAGATTTTCACCATGCCTCCCCCTTCCAGTGGCGGGGTGGCCCTGACCCAGCTCTTGGAAATGGTCGAAGCACACCCTTTACAAACATGGGGCTTCCACTCCCCTGCCAGCATCCACCTGATGGTGGAAGCAGAGCGCAGGGTCTATGCCGATCGGGCCAGCCACTTGGCCGACAAAGACTTCTATCCCGTGCCCATCGACTCCTTGGTCCATCCAACATATCTGACCCACCGCATGGCCGACTTTGATCCACAGAATGCCAGTTCAAGCGATTCCATTGTCGCTGGACAGTTCAGCATGTTCCGGGAAAGCGAGCAGACAACCCATTTTTCCATCGTAGACCCCGAAGGCAATGCTGTCTCCATCACCACGACCATCAACTCGGGCTACGGCTCCAAGACAGTGGTAGAGGGAGCTGGCTTTTTGCTCAACAATGAGATGGACGATTTCAGCATCAAACCCGGCGTACCCAACTTTTATGGCTTGCTGGGCGCGGAGGCCAACGCCATTGAACCGGGCAAGCGCATGCTCAGTTCCATGACACCAAGCATTGTATTGAAGGATGGCCAACTCCACTTGCTCGTCGGTACACCTGGCGGCTCAACCATCATCACATCGGTCTTTCAATGCATTTTGAATGTCGTCGACTTCGACATGGGCATGGCAGAGGCAGTGGCTGCTCCTCGTTTTCACCACCAGTGGAAGCCAGATTTGTTGTTTCACGAAAAAGGAGCGTTTGCTGCTCCGCTATTGGACAGCTTGCGGCAGAAGGGGCACCAGCCTACAGAACAGGGCGGCATTGGGCGCGTGGATGCCATCCTCCGGCTCAGCGACGGCCGATTGGAAGGTGGTGCCGATCCACGGGGAGACGATCATGCGGCGGGATTCTAGCAATTTGCGCATGCATGACAACCAATTTCTGAGGCCGTTGTTGAGCCTATGACAGTTCATTTGTCAATTGTAAAAAACGATGCCATGCGCCGCACCACCCTCCTCTTGCTCTTGCTCCTCGCCCCTTTGGCCTTTTTGATGGCCCAAGACATGCAACTGATCGAATTCAACGACCTGCGCCTGCGCACCAATCGGCGGGCCATGACCGTATTGGGTGGATGGGCTGTTGGCAACATTGCCGTGGGCAGCATCTTGATGAATCAACGCGAGGGCAGCGACAAATATTTTCACCAAATGAATGTGGGGTGGAATGCCATCAATTTGGGGATCGCCTCCTTTGCCTACTGGGCGGCCCTCAAAAGCGATCCTGCTTCTTTCACCTTGATCGAAAGTCTGGAAGAACAGCAGAAAATCCAAAAGGTGTTACTTTTCAATGCAGGCTTGGACATCGGGTACATGGCTGGTGGTTTGTATTTGATGGAGCGGTCCAAAAATACAGAGAAAAACTCCGATCGCCTCAAGGGCTTCGGCCAATCCATTTTGCTACAGGGCGCCTTTTTATTTGTCTTTGACTTGGGGTCTTTTTTCGTCCATCAGTCCCACGACAAGGTCTTGCACAAGCTCATCAGCGGCCTGCGATTTGATGGGACCAGTTTGGGGCTGAGCATTGCTTTTTGAGGCCAGGAAGAGGCCCCTCATTTGATTTTTGCCAACTCCTCATCGATCAAGTGGATCAACTCTGCGAAGCGACCGATGTACACCGACCAGCTCTCTTTGTAGAAATTCACATCTTTCTTCTCGATCCTCTCCTGGTAGTAGGCCCGTCGCCCCTTCAGGTAGTCAATGTACTTGTTCTTTGTCTTGGGGACGTAGCCGATGCCATGACAGCCACAGGTGTGAAAGTTGACGCCCGTTCGGTACATGCCTCGGACGATTTCCCATTCTTTGATTTTGTGTTTTTTGGGCGCTTTGAAGTCAAGGCCCAGGTCTTGCATCAATTGACCACAATCGGGGCATTTCTCCTTCCGATATTTGTAGCGTTCCTCCAGTTCCCGGACCAGTGTGGGATTTTCTTTGACAAACTTCTTCCGCTTGTCTGAATGGACATCCCAGAAAGCTTTTTTGTAGTTTTCCCAATCCCCATTTTTCATGGCCAAGTCTTCGATCGGCGGCTTTTTGAAAGACTTCCGACAGTCGAAACAAACGAAGTGAGATTTGTAACTTTTGTAAGCGTATCGACACATGTGGAGGTGGATTTTGTGGGATTATGAGAAGGCGTTACAGTCCAATTTTCATCATGCGGTACTCAAGTCCTCCCTTTGTCCTTCCTCTGCCACGTTTAACCAGAGCTGAGAACAAAAAAGTTTTCTTCAACCAAGGACGAAAGACAAGGGTTTCAGGATGGGAAACAGTGTAATTTTTCTCTCCTGGCCAAAAGAAGCTTCCTGTCTGTCTTGCCTCTCCATCTTCTGGCCAAACCCTGCGCACATACAAATGCTCCCCAATAATACTCAACACAAAAAGCCTGTTGTCTACCAATTGCTGACAAGTAGCTGCCCACACGTTCATTTCATTGGTGAAGCGAACATTTTTTGCCTTGTTAAGATCATCCCTTGACAAGGTCTTGATGTCCCTAACGGCATCCTCCCCACTGCCGATTTGTATGAGGTAGGAATTTTCCCACGATATGCTGGTGAGGAGGTTTGCTTCAGCAATGTAACGCTGTTGTTTTGTGTAAAGAAACCTATTACCTATATCCAAGGGGAAAAAGTATGCATCATCGATAGAAAAAGGTGCTCCGTAAGATGTCAAATGACTCAGGCGTTTGCTGGCATTTGTCTTTTGCAATTGTTCTACATTCACCTTGTCCTCGTAAAAGTCGGCGGCATTTTCCAGTGCATGAAACTTCTTAAAGACCACCTCTCCGATCGTCCCCTGCTCCACCCAAGCGTAAAACAGTCCGACAGGCAATTTGATAAGGCCAGAGGCTTTGGCATCCTTGGTATCAAAAGTACCACAAACCAACAGACGGCCATCTGTGGTGGAGAGCACATCGAAATTGACAAAGCGACTGTCCTCAAGGTCAAACCGATCTTCAGCGACAACCTCACCCCCTTTCAATTTTTTGACCACAAAGGAATATTGGTTATCGACAAAAAACACATAAAGACAATAAACCGTACCGCTGCGCTCGTCCTCCACCAGTCGAAGTCTGTACCTGATGCTAGTCTGTTCGAGCAGGACCATTTTCACTGCCTCATCATCATAGTTCCAATGAATCACCCTTGCATAGTCATCGTTGATCAAGGGCATCTCACTGGCAAAGACCAAATCAGAGTTTGGTTGCATGGCCCTTTTCTTAAAGACAAAATACGCCCCCTTTTCATACAAGATCATATCCTGAATGCCGTCCGGATTGGGCAATTTGACAAAGCGTTCACTTTTGCGGTGATCTGCCAGCGATATCTCAATCCATTTGCCTTGCGCCCCATTGGAATGATACAACAACATATACAAAATGCCATTGCGAACCTTGGACAGTTGCCTGGCATATCTTCTCTTCTTCCCCAATGGCAATACCACCTCCAGGCTCCATTGCTCCTCCAAGTCCACGTCAAAGAACTTCACAATCCAAACATCTTCCTTTGGCTTTCGAGATGTGGCCTTTTTTTTGAAAACCAAAGTGACTCCTTCCTCTGTGGCAAAGTTCTGCTTGATTTCTAAACCCTGCATATTGAGCATGCGAGATTCGAGTATTTTGACAGATTGAGCGGTCAGGAGTGGATGGCACAGAAAAAAGGCACAAAAAACAACAAAATACTTCATAGCTATTTATATTAATTTGCGAAACGATTGGGCTCATCCTCAGGCCAACCCAAGGTGAGACAACAACCAAATATATATTCAATCCAGAGCGGTTTGGGACTTCGTACTTAAAGCCCCACCTTCACCAAACGATACCCAAACCCTCTCTTGCGCTTGGCCTTGGCAGATTTGTAGCTGACCATGCCCGCCAACAAATAACTGTTGTCCAACCAAGGTTGAAGCAGAAGGCTTTTGGGATTGGTGAAGGTGCAATCTTTGTCGCCAGGTACAAAGACTTTTTCAAATTGCTGTGGCTCCCCTCCATCTGGCGAAAGACGGCGAGCATATAGATATTTCCCCACCATGCTCAACAGGTAGACTTCGTTGTTCACATTCTGCTGGCAGGTTGAGGCTCGAATGTTCATCCGGAAATTGGACAGGATGTTTTTTGCATTGTTGAGATCTGGCCTCGACAGTGTCTTGGTGTCCTTGACAGCCTCTGCTCCGGCGCCGATTTGCACGACATAGGAATTTTCCAACAGAATCGTGGTGGGCAAGGAAGATCCTCCAGTGATTTCCGTCCGGCCAATGTCCATCGGGAAAAAGTACTTTCCATTGACGGAAAAAGGTTTTCTGTAGGTCGTCACACAACTCGAACGCCTGCTGGCATCTTTGTCTTGCAAGTCTTCGATCTTGAAATTGCCACGGTAGAAGTCCTCGCCATTTTCCAGGCCGTGAAATTTCTTGAAAACCAGCTCTCCAATTTTCCCTTGCTCGACCCAACCATAAAACAATCCAACAGGCAATTTGACAAAGCCGGAACTTGTCGCGTCCCTGGTATCAAAAGTACCGCAGACCAATAGGCGGCCATCCGCCGTGGAAATGGCATCGAAATTGACAAAGCGATTGTCTTCAAAATCCAGCCTGTCTTCGGCAGTGACTTCGCCTCCTTCCATTTTTTTGACCACAAAGGAATACTGATTGTTGGACCAAAACACATACAGGCAGTAGACCGCCCCACTGCGCTCGTCCTCTACCACTCGAAGTCGGTATCGAATGGAACTTGCTTCGAGCGAGATCATCTTCATCGCCCCTTCGTCATAATCCCAATGAGCCAGCTCTGTCTTGTCTCCACTTTTTAGACCCAGCGTCCGAAAAGTACTCAAATCCGAATTGGGCTCCAGAGGCGTTCGCTTGAGGAGAAAATACACTCCGGTCCCTTGCAAGAGCATGTCCTGAATGCCGTATTGGGTGGGCAAATCAACAGTTCGCTCACTTTTGCTGTAGTCCGCCAAGGAGATTTCCACCCATTTTCCTTGCGTCCCATTGTTTTGGTACAACAATGTATGCAGGACCCCATTGCGAACCTTGGACAACTGCAAACCGAATCCCTTCTTTTTCTCCATAGGAAAGCTCACTTCTAAGGTCGATTTCTCCACAAAGTTTGCATTCAAAAACTTCAGTACCCAAACGGTCTCCTTGCTCTTGCGACTCTTGGATATTTTCCGAAACACCAAGGCAACGCCTTTCTCCGTGGCAATGGTCTGATTGAGCTGCAGCCCTTCCAGATCGAGGATGCGCGATTGAATGATGTCGACAGATTGGGCAGGCAGTGACAAAGAGAGTAGGCAAAACCCTAGAAGGGCCAAAAAATGCTTCATAGCTTTTCAAATTAGGGATGAAATGAAAAATCCAAGCTCAATTTACGGAACAATATTTCACATTCAAATTATTGGGAGGGGGAAAATACAGCCATCGTCAAGTACTTTTGCATAGCTACCGTACATGGTCATTTGTCAAAAGGTGGAAAGCAGTAACTTTGTAGTGACCAATAAAAACAACTGTTACACAAGAGATGACAATGACAACAATCAATGACATCCCAGATCACATCAAACCTCTGCTTGGAAAACAGATCACAGCTGCCAGCATGGACAAGTACCCATTCAAACAGGAGGATGAAACCGCATTGTTTGGAGAGAAGGCAATGATTTATTTTTCCGATGGTCTTTCCCTCCAAATTTCGACAGAAGACAGTACTCATTTTACTGAAGGAGGAGAGCTAGCATTGGCATTGAATCAAAGCAAGCCTGTCGCTGGTTCAACATTCAAAGAAAATGAAATTTCCGTGGTCAAGATATTTGAATGGGAAAAGACAGATGAAAATCTCAATGATGAGAAGAAATGTTTTGCACAAATTGAATTTCACAGCAGTCACGAATTGATTCTGTCCTGCGGCTTTTTCTATTTTGATCACGAATCGGACAAGATGGAATGCCTGGTCACAGGTGATTTGTCCATCAGTTGTACCAATGAACTGTCTGCACTTGATTTTGAACAAAACTCATCTGCAAAATCGTCACATCTCTTCAAATCAACCTACCGGCTTCCCTCTTGAGATCCTCCGCCATATTCGATGGTATGTCTCTCACAGCATACATTCAAGGGCCAATGCCAAAACAATAAACCCCAATACAAAAAACGTCATACATCGCCGCGGCCAATGCGCTGTACATGCTCTACACGGACAACAACATCAGAATGCTGATCAGCATCGTCATCAACAAGAGTCAAAACACAAGGTCTGTCCTCCAATACGAAAAAACATCATCGCCAGAGGATATCAACCCTCCCAGCCTGCTCGCAGGGCATAGGTCTGCCGCATCCGATCATACAAACGCTCCGCCTCGGGAAAGCTCAAGGTCTGCTGCCCATCTGAAAAGGCTTTTTCCGGCGTCTCATGCACTTCGAAGATTACACCGTCCGCTCCCGCGATGATGCCCGCCAAGGCCACCGAATCGACGAAGCGACGAAGGCCAATTCCATGCGATGGATCCACGATGACAGGCAAGTGCGTCTTCTCCTTAAGAATGGGAATGGCATTGATGTCCAAAGTATTACGATAGGCTTTTTCGTAGGAACGAATGCCCCGCTCGCAGAGCATGATGCGCTCATTGCCATTGGAAAAAATGTACTCCGCCGCATGCAGCAACTCATCGATGGTGCCACTGATGCCGCGCTTGAGCAGCACAGGTCTGTCCACCTTTCCCAAGGCATCCAATAGGTTGAAATTTTGCGAGTTGCGAGCACCCACCTGGAAAATGTCTACGTACTCCAACATGGCGTCGATCTGCTCGACCATCATCACCTCGGTAATGATCTTGATGCCAGCCGCTCTGGCTTTTTCATACCACAGCTTCAGTCCATCAATTCCCAGGCCACGGAAAGAATAGGGCGAACTGCGCGGCTTGTACACGCCACCGCGCATGATCCGAACATTGTTGGCCACAAGATGCGCCACCGTCTTTTCGATCTGCTCTTCTGATTCGATGGAACAAGGCCCGGCCATCATCTCAAAATGACCTGTCCCAATTTCCACCCCATCCCCCAAGTCGATGCAAGTATCCTCGACCTTCCACTTTTTGGATACCAATTTGTAGGAATCACTCACGCGGTGAATGTCGCGAATTCCCGGCATGGTACCGATGGACCGCAGGTCAAAATCCTTTTTTCCAACGCAGATGATGTAGTCCCCAAATTGGGTCTTGACAGGATTGCCCTTGTACTGAATGTCGTCTAGCTTGTCTTGCAATCGCTGCAACTGCTGTTCGCTGATGTCTTCTTTGAGTTGGATGATCATGATCGTTTTTTTTGAGTTGAAAAAAGGGGGTCAAACGCCAACGGCCTTGGTGGTATTTTGATGCGGCCGACAAATTCGTGTACACAGCTTTCCACTTCCTCACATTGGCCCAAGGCCTTGATGAACGCACTGCCGATGATGGCACCGCGGGCATAGCCGCAAGCTGTTTTGTAAGTCTCGTGGCTCGATATGCCAAAACCAATCAGACGAGGATGCTGCAATTCCATCTCATTGATTCGGTTGAAGTATGCCAATTGCGCCTCGCTCAAACCCGTTTTTGCTCCGGTAATCGACGCATTGGAAACCATATAAATGAAGCCGCGATTCAAAGTGTCTACCTTGCGAATGCGCTCATCTGGCGTCTGAGGCGTGATGAGAAAAGTGATGTCCAAGTCCAGCTTTTCAAACAACTGCTGGTACTCGTTTTCGTAAACGTGCAGTGGCAGATCGGGCAAAATGAGTCCATCGACGCCCACTTCTTTGCACTTGCTAAAAAAGGCTTCCTCGCCATATTGCATCACCTGATTGAAATAGCCCATCATCATCAGAGGGATGTCGGTCTGCTGCCGAACCTCTGCAATTTGCTCAAACAAAATCGGCAAGGTCATGCCATTCTGAAGGGCCTTCTGACCGCTTTGCTGAATCGTGGGTCCATCGGCCAAAGGGTCGGAATACGGCATTCCAATCTCGATCAAATCAGCACCAGCCTGGTCCAAAGAACGGATGATGGGAATGGTATCTTCCAACTTGGGATAGCCCGCCGTGAAGTAGATGTTGAGCAGATCCTGTCGGTCACTTGCAAATAATCGTTGCAATCTGTTCATGATGAAATGCGCTTTAAGGTTTGATGTATTGAATGTAGGTGCCCAAATCTTTGTCGCCCCGCCCGGACAAGTTTACCACGATGATGTCATCGGCCTTGTAATCGATGTGGTCAAAGGCTGCAAAAGCATGGGCCGTTTCCAAGGCGGGAATGATGCCCTCTTGTCGACTGAGGAAAAAGGCGGCATCGATGGCTTCCCGATCCGAAATGCTGACCGCTTCTGCCCGACCACTGCTGATCAAATGGGCGTGCATGGGGCCAATGCCTGGGTAATCAAGGCCAGCAGAAATGGAGTATGGCTCGATGATTTGCCCGTCCGCTGTCTGCATCAGCAAGGTCCGGCTGCCGTGTATGATCCCCCTGGTTCCCAAGACGCTGGTCGCCGCCGACTCTCCACTGTGGATGCCCTTGCCAGCCGCTTCCACCGCCACCAGTCGGACATCCTCTTCGTCCAAATAATGATAATAAGCCCCGGCTGCATTGCTGCCACCTCCCACACAAGCGATGATGATGTCTGGATTTTCCCGACCACATTGCTCCTTCAACTGCCAGCGCATTTCCTTGCTGATTACCGATTGAAAGCGCGCCACCATGTCTGGATATGGGTGAGGTCCCACCACCGAACCGATGATGTAATGGGTATTTTCCGGATTGTTGATCCAATCGCGGATGGCTTCATTGGTCGCATCCTTCAGGGTTTGGCTGCCACTGGTCGCAGGCACCACCTTGGCCCCGAGCATGCGCATGCGAGAGACGTTTGGTGCTTGCCGTTCAATGTCCACAGCCCCCATGTACACGATGCACTCAATGCCCATCAGCGCACAGACGGTAGCAGTCGCCACCCCATGCTGGCCAGCTCCTGTCTCTGCAATGATGCGTTTTTTGCCCAGTCGCTTGGCCATCAAAATCTGACCAATGGTATTGTTGATTTTGTGAGCCCCTGTATGGTTGAGGTCTTCGCGCTTGAGATAAATCTGCGTTTTGTAATGGGCCGACAATCGCTTGGCAAAATACAGCGGCGACGGTCGACCAACATAATCGGCCAACAACTGCTGAAACTCTTTTTGAAAGGAAGCCTCCGCCATGATGTCCAAATAACGGTTCCGCAATTCCTCTACGTTGGGATACAGCATTTCGGGGATGAAGGCCCCGCCAAACTCTCCATAATATCCTTTGGGATCAACTGCAAATGTCATGTCTACTTTCGTTTAAGTTTTTTCAAAAATTGATCGATTCGCTCCAAATCTTTGTGCGCAGGAGACAGTTCAAAGCGACTGTTGATGTCCACCACAGACAATTGAGCGAATGGCAAATCGGCAATCTCACTTGCCATCTCTACCTGGATGCCACCACTCAATACAAAGGCCTTGTCCTGTTTGTAATCGCTGAGGACAGACCAGTCGAACGTCCGACCATTGCCTCCTCTCTTGGCGCCTTTGGTATCGAATAAAAAAGCATCGCACATTGCGTCATATGCAGTTAGCTGACCAAAATCAAATGTACTTCCCACAGAAAAGACTTTCCAAATCTGCAGGCCACGAGCTTTCCAAAACCCGCACTCTGCTGCCGACTCTTCTCCATGTAATTGCAATACATCCAAGGCATAGTCGGCAATCATTTGCTCGATGTAGGTCCGTTCGGCATTGACAAATACCCCAACCCTTTGGATGCCTGCCTCTTGGCTGAGCCGGATGATCTCCCCGCGCTGCTCGGCCGTTTGTGGACCGACGAAACGAGACGATTTTTCATAAAAAATCAAGCCCATATAATCAACCGCCAATGCACACAAACCAGCAATGTTGTCCAACTCCCGCATGCCACAAACTTTGACAGCTGGCCGGGAAGTCATTGTGGATGGACTGTGCATTGCCATCGGATCGGATGTCTGTCCAGAATCAGTCATTTTCTGATTGTATGGTGATTCGTTTGCGAATGTCATTGACCAAGGCGGCACAAGCGCGGGCCGGATCGGGCGTCTTCATAAAGTGCTCCCCAATCAAAAAGCCTTGATAGCCCGCCTCTTTCAACTCGACAATGCTGCTGGCCTGACTGATGCCGCTCTCCGATACCTTTACCAGCTCAGATGGAATCTTGTCCACCAATTGCAGAGAAGTGTCGATGCTGACCGTGAAGTTTTTCAAATCGCGATTGTTGACGCCCACCAAATCAACGGCCATGCTGAGTTTGTCCAACTGGTCTTCTGAATGGACTTCCATCAACACTTCCAATCCCAAGGACTTGGCAAATCGAGCCAATTGGTCCAGACTGGTTTTGTCGAGACATTCTGCAATCAACAGCACGGCATCGGCACCAATCGAACGGGCCTCTAATATCTGGTATTCGTCGATGATGAAATCCTTTCGTAGGATGGGACAAAAGTTGAACTTGCGGGCTTCTGTCAGGTCAGAGTTTTGACCGCCAAAGAATTGCTCATCTGTCAACACACTCAAGGCAGAAGCACCCGCTTGCATGTAGCCGATCGACACGCGTTCCACGGCGGCATGTGGATTGATGTTGCCCTTGGAGGGAGAGCGACGTTTGAACTCGGCAATGATGCCAGACTTGTCCGGACGCAGCAAATATTTTTTGAGCGACACAACGGGCGTTTCGTAGTAAATGCTTTTCTCCAACAATGCCATCGGGTACAGCATCTTCCGTTGGGCAACTTCCTTTTTCTTGTGGGCGATGATTTCTTCCAGGATACTCATATCATTGGTTTTGAGTGTGTGACGTCAATTCTTATTTTCTTATTGAGAACTCAATAGCGTTTCCAAAACAGTCAGAGCCTTCCGACTCTTCAAAGACTCTCCGGCTTCTGCAATGCAGTCCTCTAGACTCTGCTCGGGCTTGATGCAATGAATGGCCAGTCCGGCATTGCTGCTCACCACATCAAACTGGGCTTGGGTGCATTCGTTGCGCAATACATTCTGGAAAATCGTTGCGGCCTCTTCCACGGTATCTCCTCCAAACAAATCTTCCTGCCGATAGCGTTTCTTACCCAAATCCTCTGGGCTCAAGATTTGCTCCCCGCGATTGGTTCGCAGTTTGAAAGAGCCTGTTAGACTCACCTCGTCGTAGCCGTCCATGGCGTAGACAATGGCAAACTGTCGCTCGGTTTGTTGCAAAATGTATTCGTAAATGCGGGACAATCCTAAATTGAAAACCCCCAGCAAATTGTACTTGGGTTTGCAGGGATTCACCAGTGGTCCCAACATATTGAAAAATGTCTTGACGCGCAACTGTCGGCGAATGGGCGCCACCGTTTTCATGGCAGGGTGAAAGAGCGGAGCGTGAAAAAAGCAAATATTAGCTTCTTCCAATTGGCGCTTCAACACGTCCTCCTCATTGGTAAATTGATAGCCCAAGGATTCGAGCACATTGGAACTCCCGCAGGCAGAAGACACCCCGTAATTGCCATGCTTGGTCACCTTGTACCCCGCGCCAGCCACGACGAAAGAAGAGAGCGTAGAGATATTGAAAGTATTTTTTCCATCTCCTCCCGTCCCCACGATGTCCACCGTTTCTTGCTGGCCCAAATCGACCGAGCGGCAAAGCTCCAGGAGTGCATCCCGAAAGCCCAGCAATTCTTCCACCGAGATGGAACGCATCAGGTAGACGGTGACAAAGGCCGAAATCTGCGCTTCGTTGTATTTGTTGTTGGCAATGTTGACCAAAATCTCTCGGGCTTCTTCGCGCGACAGTTTTTTGTGGTCAAACAAATGTGTCAAAATTTCTTTCATGTTTGGGTGCTTGCTTAGTGAACAGATGGGACTTGCTGTCGTTGCTGAAACTGGCGGGCTTCTTTCAAAAAGTTTTGAAGCATCTCTTTGCCATGATCCGTCAAAATGCTTTCGGGATGAAACTGCACGCCTTTAACGTGATAAGTTTTGTGTCGCAAAGACATGATGGTGTCTTCTGAGTCCACAGAGGTGACCAAGAGTTCATCGGGAAATCCCTTGCGATCCACCACCCAGGAGTGATAGCGCCCCACCGTAAATGAGTTGGGCAATTCGTCGAACAAAACCTCCGATGGATCAGTGACGACGATGGAAGTGGCAATGCCGTGGTAGACCTTGGTCAGGTTAAGCAATTGTCCGCCAAAAGCTTCTCCAATGGCTTGCTGCCCCAGACAAACACCAAAGATGGACTTGCTCGGTGCATATCGCTTGATGAGTTCGGGCATGATGCCAGCTTGGGATGGAATGCCGGGGCCGGGAGACAATACAATGGTATCGTAAGCATCTACCTCCTCCAGACTGATGGCATCGTTGCGAAACACATCCATTGGCTCATCGCAGATTTCCCGAAGGTACTGAACGAGGTTGTAGGTAAAAGAATCGTAATTGTCGAGTACGAGAATTTTCATTGTCTCTTGTTTTTAAATGTGTTGTGCCTCTACGAGAGCCTTTGTCAATGCCCCCAATTTGTTGTTGACTTCCTGCAGTTCTTTCTCCTCATCACTGGCCGCCACAATGCCCGCACCCGCCTGGTAGTACAGCGTATTGTCACAGCTCATGAACGAACGGATGACAATGGCCTGGTTCATGTCGCCATTGAAGTTGATGATGCCGATGCCACCACCATAAAAGCCGCGGTTTTGGTTTTCGTACTGGTCAATCAACTCAATGGCTTTGTACTTGGGCGCACCAGATAAGGTACCTGCCGGAAAAGTATCTCCAAAAATTCGAATGGCATTGGTCCCTTCCTCCATCTCCCCCTCGACTCTGGATACCAAGTGGATGACATGGCTGAAAAATTGAATGTCTTTCAATTCCTTGACGCGCACCGCCTTGGTATGCCGCCCCAAATCGTTGCGGGCCAAATCCACCAGCATGATGTGCTCGGCATTTTCCTTCGGGTCATGCGCCAACTCCTGGGCCTTTTTGCGGTCCTCCTCATCGTCCCCCGTTCGGCGGTAGGTACCCGCGATGGGATTCACACTGGCCGTATTGCCTTTGATGACCATCTGTGCCTCCGGAGAAGAACCAAATATTTTGTAACTGCCGTAATCGAAATAAAATAGGTAAGGCGATGGATTGATGGAGCGAAGCAAGCGGTAGACCTGGAAGTCATCGCCTTTGAAGCGACGAGAGAACTGCCGGGAGAAAACAATTTGAAAAACATCTCCCAAATGACAATGCTCCTTGCCCTTGCGCACCAAATATTTGAACTCCTCATCCGTCAAGTTGCTCTGCTCCTCCCCTTCCAACTGAAAATTGTAAGTCCCAAAAGTAGGACTGCTGATCAAGGTCTCAATCCGATCCATCCCAGAGGCTTGGTCGCCGTACAAATTCTCCACGATGAACAACTCATCCTTGAAGTGATTGATGGCAATGATGTAGCGATACAGTTGGTAATTGATGTCGGGTTGGTCGGTCTTGCGCTTGTCGGGATCAAATCGGAGGGTATCGAAATACTGATAGGCGTCGAAAGAAGTGTGGCCAAAAAAGCCATTGACACCGCCGTACTCATCGCCATCGCCCATTTCAAATTGCTGGACAAATTCCTGAAAAAGCGTGGGAATGTCTGCACTGACATCGGATGGACTGCTGTGGCGCTCTCCGTTGGGATACCAGCGTTGGATCACAAAATTTTGCACCTGAAAGCCTGCAATGGGCGCTGCCCCGATGAAGGAAAAGCAGTTTTCTTTGCTCCGAAAATCGGTGCTTTCCAAAAGTACCGAACTGGCAAATTGGTCCCTCAACTTGAGGTAGATGCTGACGGGTGTCATGGTATCGGCCAGCATCCGCCGGACCTTGATCCGAAGGCGAAATTTTTGTTGCTGAGTAGAAGATGTCGTTGCAGATTCCATCTGTATGAGTTTAGGTTTTCCTTTTCATTCTATGCAAAAGAGTGTCCAGAAGCAAAAGCCCCAAAAGCCCTGCCTGTCAATTCCATTATTTCCAATTGACTCTTTGTATGCGAAAATGTCAAGCGGCTTGCCGAAAGATGATCGACAAGCCGCTTGAATGATGAAGATGTTGCATACAGAGTAGTGCACTCATTCGGTTGTCGAATCAGCCAGGCACCACCACCAATTTTTTGTATGCAAATTATGATTCATGTCGTTGTTTGCGTTCTATTGCCTCAAATATAATGGGAAAGAAAGCAAAAAAGCAAGTCAGTGCTTCAAATTTGTTTCGCAAACTGGTCAATCTCCCGAATCCGAGCAGTCGGCAGCATTCAAAACTTCGATGGATTGGCAGACCTCTGCGGCCACCTTTCCATTGCCATCCTGCAACGTCAGACAATACGCCCCTGCTGGCAATCGGCCATTTTCATACTCTTTGTCCCCATCAGAAATGATCAATTCTCCTGGGAATACAAACTTCGTACTGTAAGCAATCTCCACCTCGAAGGTGCCATTGGCCATTCCCTGGCATTGGATGTGTTGGGCCTTGACCGAAAGGCTGGCCGTTTGCGCCGGTTCGACAGGATTGGCAGTGCCCATGATCCACAGGCTACAAAGCAGAAAGATGGCTTTCATGTAAAAGAGGTTTGGCGTTGGCAAATGAGGGGGAGTGCAGAGAGGGGGAAGTTGATACTTGCAAAGATGCAAATACCAAACCAAGTCAAACTACCTTTGTACTCATCGACCTGCCTCAGCCTGGGCAGTGAGACTGGGATGGAGAATTTTGAAGACCATTTCCTTGAGCAACTCTCCGCCGTCTACACTGTCGTTGTCCACCCCTTTGGCTCGCAGGTCATAGGTCTTCAGAATGTGAATGACCTGCTGTACCCTGGACAAATTGTATTGACGCATGGCTGCCCGGTACTCTCTCAAAAAGTAGGTAGAGCGGAGTTTGAGCGCCTTGACCACATCAGACTCAGGAGAATTTCTCAAATAATGGAGCATGTAGATTTTGCTGAAGTAATTGTACAAGGCCCCGGTGACCATTACCAAGGGATGCTTTTTTGGATTGGCGATGAAGTTGTTGACAATGCGATTGGCCTTGAGCACATCCATTTGCCCCAGCGCCTTTTGCAGTTCAAAGACATTGTACTCTTTGCTGATGCCGATGTTTTCCTGCACCTCCTTTTCCGTCACCTGCGTGCCCGCCTGTAAGTTGAGTGCCAACTTGTCCAATTCGTTGGAGATGCGAGACAAATCCGTCCCCAGGTATTCAGCCACCAATTCGGCAGCGCCCTCTGTGATGTTGAGTTTTTTGTCCCGGAGATACCCAATGATCCAATCGGGCACTTGGTTGTCGTACAATCGCTTGGATTCGAAAACGACGGCCTTGGATTTGAGGGCCTTGGCCAGTTTGGTGCGAGCGTCGAAGCGCTTGTATTTGTAGCAGATCAAGAAAATAGTAGTCGCCACTGGTTTCTCAATGTAGGAAATCAAGTCGGCCAATCCCCTCATGTCCTGTGCCTCTTTCAAAATGACCACCTGGTGAGGGGCCATCATCGGGTAGCGGCAGGCAGTATCGATGATCGTCTTGGCCTCGCTGTCCTTGCCATAGAAGACCATTTGGTTGAAAGAGCGTTCGGCCTCCGACAGGATGTTTTCTTCCATGTACTTGCACAGCAGATCGATGTAGTGGGCCTCGTCGCCATGGAAAAAGTAGATGGGAGCGTATTTTTTGGCCTTGAGATCTTTTAGTATGTCTTTGTACGTCATGCTGTTGTCATTTGCGCAATTCCAACCAAAGTGTGGTATTCCGGTCGATCTCGATCTTGTCGATCTGGGAAAGTTGGCGGTCAGAAGTGATGTCATAGGCTTGGCGGAAGTCCTTCATCATCTCCACATAACGCTTCGTATCCACACTTTGTGGCTGATCGCTCGAATTGGTCAAGACAAGAATGGTGCGTTTGTCATCGTAGCGGAAGAAGGCGTAGATGTCGTTTTGCGGGACATACTGCATCAGTTTGCCATCTTGCAAAGCAGTGCATGTCCGACGGTATGTCAACAAGCGCTGAACGTATTCGAATGCCTCCTGCTCCGCTGGGGTCCGCCCTGCTTTGGTAAACTTGTTCGTCGGGTCTTGCGCCCAACCACCGGGAAAGTCCCTTCGCCCTCCTTCTCCAAATGCTCCTCCGGCACCCGTCATCAGGATTTCCGTTCCATAATACATACAGGGGATTCCCCGGATGCTCAACAACAAGGCCATTCCACTTTTGAATTTGTTGTAGTCCTCTCCAATGGCCGTGTAGACCCGTTGCAAGTCGTGATTGTCTAAAAAGAGCACATTCCGATAGGGGTCGTCGTATACAAAGTCCTTGGCCAGGGTGTAGTAGATTCGGGAAAGGCCCTCTGTCCAGCCCTGCTTTCGCTGCAAGGACTCCAAGATGGCATAGTGCAGTTGAAAATCTGTGACGGCTGGCAGGTGGGAGTCAAAAATGCCTTTGGTCAGTCGGTTGTTGCCCGTGAAGTACGATTGCACCATGACGCCATGTACCCAGGTCTCTCCAAAAAGTCCCAGTTTGGGGTATTCCGACTGAATGCTCTGCGCCCATTCGGATGAAAATTTGGCATCTGGATAAGCGTATGTGTCGATGCGATAGGCATCGTGACCAGCATACTCTGTCCACCAGATGTTGTTTTGCAAAAGATAGTTGGCAACGTGCGGATTTTCTTGGTTGAGGTCTGGCATGTGGGTATCAAACCAGGCATTGACCATTTGGTCCCGATCGGAAGGAGCCGCGTAGGGGTCCATGATGGTCGTGGCGCGGTAGGACGTCTTCCGAAATTCATCAAATTGGTGAATCCAATCTTCTGACGGCAAGTCGCGAATCATCCAATGCTGATCTCCCACGTGATTGTGGACAATGTCCATGACCACTTTCATGCCTCTTTTGTGGCATTGCTCGACCAGCTCAACATAATCTTCGTTGGTCCCCATTCGGGGGTCGATTTGGTAGTGGTTGGAAATGGCATATCCGTGATAAGACTCATAGGGTTGGTTGTTTTCCAAGACGGGATTGAGCCAGAGGGCCGTCACTCCCAAGTCTTGCAAATAGTCCAGTTTTTGGATGATTCCTTTCAGGTCTCCCCCATGGCGAAAGGCAAACTTTCCGCGATCGATCCCCATTTGTTGCATGCCACTGACCTCATCATTGGTGGCATCTCCATTGGCGAATCGGTCGGGCATGATCAGGTAGATGCAATCGGCATTGGTCAGACCTTGTGCCTTGGCTGTGGAGCGGCGTTCCCGCAGTTCATAATCGTACACCCGCACATCATCCCCTCTGGTCAGCACAATCTTAAAGGGTCCGGCGATTGCCTCTGGTCCCACTTCTATTTTGACAAAAAGATAATTCGGATTGTCCAGGCTTTCCACCTGTTTGATGGTGACCCCTTTGTGCTTGATGGATACGCGGTAGCCTTTGATGAGCCGGTCGTAGATGATGAGTTCAAAACTTGGGTTCTTCATGCCGACCCACCAAAAGGGAGGGACCATTTTGCGTTCGCCAAAGGATGTTCCATCAGGAACCCGTTTGCGATAAACGGCCTCCTGGACACCTTCTGGAAAGCGTTCGAAAGCAGGGTCCTCTTCTTCGGTGATGAGTGTATCAACTGGTTCTGGAAGCTCTTTTGCTGCTTCGACCTTGGCCTGGTCTACTTTGGGCGTGCAAGAAGGCAAAAAGGATAGTCCGATCAATAGACAGAGGGCCAAGAGGCAATGATGTCGCATTTTGAACAAAGTTTTGTCTTTGAAGCTGTTGGGCAACTTCCAAAAAAATTTCATCCAAAAGTAGCACATTTGAATGAGATTTCAGCTTTCGTTTGACCTTATGCTGTATCTCTCTGTCTATCAGTTGGTTGTCACCAATTGTAAGAAATTCATTACAAGTACTTCTCAAGGGTTTGCGACGCCTAAGCAGTTTTGATGCAGAAAACAATGGTGAGAATGGAGGAATTCAAATCCCCTGTGTATCAGACGTACCGGATTTACAGTCCGGCGCAACTCCACCATCGTTGCCGCATTCCCTGGAGAGGCTACAATCAGAATCGAACTGATATTCAATGAGGTTTGCAATCTCATCCCGACGCCAATATTGGGTATGTGGCCGATTGGCAGCAGATAAAGGAATCGAACCCTCATCCCAAGAGATGGCCAGGTTTTCAAGACCTGTTTGCACCCTGTGCGCTATCTGCTGTGTGAGGAAAGCAGTGGACTCGAACCACACTCCCGTAAGAGCAAGCAGTTTAGCAAACTGTTTCGGCACCTCGCCGATTTACTTTCCATGGTGGCGACTTGGGACTTGAACCCATTTCTTTGGCTTTTCAGACCAACGCTTTTACCACTTAAGCTAAGTCACCATCAAGAGCGTGTTTGGGAATTTGGTCTTTGCGGCGATTTGTTCAATTATTTGTTTAGACGACGCCTCAAAATCGGAGTTTAGCCGTAGCTAAATGAGACTTTTGGGAAGGAAGTATCAACGAATAAGTGTACAAATAAGCCTAATGATTAAATCCCAAACGGGCTCTAAAAAAGTCCCCTGCCGAATTGACGACAGAGGACTTTCAAGCATACAATGCCATTCACTGTCCTATGTCGCTGAGCAGCAACTGAAGGAGGAAAAATGATCTATACAACTTGTGATCATGTTTTGACAACTTTTACAACAATCAAATGGTTCCGATGTGACCCTAGCAAGATTCGAACTTGCACTCCCAATTCTGGGAACCGGGGCTTAAACCCGATGTGTCTACCCAATTCCACCATAGGGCCATGGTACAGGTGGAGGGACTCGAACCCCCACGTCCTTTCGGACGCCAGATTCTAAATCTGGTGTGTCTGCCTATTTCACCACACCTGTAGTTTGGTTGCACATCGCCCAAGACTCGAACTTGGATCGCTGGATTTGGAGTCCAGAAGGTTGCCAGTTACCAGACAGCGATGCATACAAATGTTTTGTCCTCCGAGTCGGCCACGATCCGACACTTCACGGTTTAAAAGACCGTTGCTCTGCCCACTTAAGCTATCGGAGGAGATGGTGCCAATGGGATGATTCGAACATCCAACCTCCCGCGTATCAGACGGGTGCGCTGACCAGTTACGCCACATCAGCAATTGTTGTTTTTTTAACAGATTTTTTGATCCATTTTCTCGGCTTGTACATACCAAAAATGAAAAAGCGTTTCCCGCACAGACGAAAAACGCTTTTTTCAAAAAGACATGCGATTCTCATCAAGTTTCGTGGCACTTTTTCAGAATTTTAATCGAACTTTTCTTGAATAAAATCATGTCAATTTTTTT
>JBCBOS010000015.1:0-222431 GCA_039821145.1 Bacteroidota bacterium
GCGTTTGGCATAGAGAAAGTGTCCATGTCGGCAGCATCAATTGTGAAATTGAATGTGTCGTAGAATGTATTCGCTCCACTAACGGTACAGTTACCTGGGTTGTTGCCAATGTTGTTTGGACGGAAGAACTGTGGATCGTCAGCGTCGATGGAACCAGATACCATGGTAAAGATTGTTCCACCCTCTGGGCAGTCACCATCCACTACTGGTGGTGTCTTGTCTTCTACGTTGATGAAACCCCAGCAGCTCAATACTCCTACAGGATCTTGAACAGTTACGCGAAGACGCTGGCCAATGTAAGTAGCGTCTACTACGTCGCCGATTGGGTTGCCGTTTGGATCTTCGATGATGACATCGTAAGCCAAGTTGCCACACTTAGGATCTTCCAAGATCATGTCAGCTGTGATCTGAGCCTGGCACAGTGTATCCAAAGTGATGTTGATCAGGTTGTTACAAGCCAATGCTTCGATGTCATAAGCAACAGTCAAAGTCAGCTGGTCAGTAGCTGTCTGGCCACAAGCATCTGTTACAGTTACGTTGTAAACAGTTGTCTCATCAGCACCAGAACGTGGCTTGGCGATGTCAGTAGCATTCAGGCCATCAGCAGGATCCCAAGCATAATCGAAACCAGCACCTGGAGTGAGGGTTGCGCAGAATGCGAAAGAAGCTACCTGGTTGAAACCCAAATCAGTGATCAGGGTGAAAGCACCAGTAGCGATGTCAATGGTTCCAAACTGAGTGGAGAAAGTACCACCGTTGAAGATGTATGCATAGAAAGTGTTGGTAACAGGATCAATCGCACCACCTTGGGCGAAGTTCAAGTTAACACCGAGTGCACCAACTGCAGTACTCTGAGCTGTAGCGAGGTCCAAAGAGTACAGGACATCATCGCAAAGGTCAGCCATGTATGCATCACCGTTGGTGTCGATACCGAAGAAAATACCACAAGTTGCAACTGTGTTGTCCTCACCAATCAGTGTCAAAGCACCAGTGGTCAAATCAACAGTGTACAAAGAAGTGGTAGCCAAGTTGGTAGAGATGGCGTAAACAGTTCCAGTTGTTGGATCCAAGGCCAAGTCCTGAACGAAAGTACCAGAAGCCAAAGTACCTGTACCGATGGCGGTAGCAGCACCTGTAGTGATGTCGAAAGAATTCAGCTCGTTGTTGTCGTAAGCATAGTAGATGTCATTGACACAAACTCCACCTGTGTAAGAAAAGTTGGTAGAAGCTGGAGAAGGAATGCCAATGCTGGTAAAGTTGCCATCGACAATGTCGGTGGTAAAGAAGTCATCAGTACCGATGGACTCGATACCGAAAGGTGTAGACTCGCTAACACCCGGTGCTGTCTCACCACCTACAACCAGAACACACAAATCAGCACTATCGCCCGGACAGATGGTAACGTCCTGGGCCACGATGCTTAGGGGTGCAGGGGTGGTACAGTTCTGAGCAAAAGACACCTTAACGCCAGCGCTGAAAAACAGCACCAATGCTAGGGATAGCAATTGCTTCAGTTTAGTGTTTAGATTTCTTTCCATGAGATTTTGAAAGTTTTGGTTTTGATCAATTGCAGGCAATTGCCTGAAAATGCTTTTTTTGTAAGATTCGATTCGCTAATTAGTCTTGCAGAAGTTGATCTACTTCCAATCTCCATTGACTGGCCCAGTTGGTCTGGCTGGGGAACCTATCCAGGTAAGCCTGGTGACCCT
The DNA here is from genome assembly GCA_039821145.1 of Bacteroidota bacterium. Classification (GTDB taxonomy): domain Bacteria; phylum Bacteroidota; class Bacteroidia; order Chitinophagales; family Saprospiraceae; genus JBCCSZ01. The sequence goes on from JBCBOS010000015.1 coordinate 1,710, forward strand.
CAGTCATACCTTGAGATACATCACTGGAAGATTTGATTTTGACTTGAACAGCCTCGAGGTAAACTTTCTCCAGCATGTGTGGAGGGAAAAGCGCAATACCATTGGAAGTTGGTGCTGTCCAGTTGTAATCGCTCTCCTTTACCTGCTCTGCTGCTTGGGTCAGTCTATTCAACGCTTCCTCTTCTCCTACATAAGTTTGAGCTTCCGCCTGGAAACCCATCATCATGAAGGCCATCAGAAGCATCAGACCGCCGCTCAAGCGAATCAAAGCTTTTTGAACTTTTTCCATGAGAAAATGATTTTGAGTTAATGAATTAAAATGAAAATAATATGTATGACACTCCTGGTCTAAGGAATGATCGTACCGTGTGATGACGAGAACCTTCGTGTTGAATCGTTGTGTTCACTGCGTCGGTATCCCGGTAATTTTTTTTCTTGTAGTTGCGAGTAATTGAGAAGTTGAATTGGAAGAGGCGACTTCGTAAAAGACACCTACACTATATGTGACTACCCATATTGGGATATGCTTTTACTAAGAAGAATAAAAAGCCCCCCTCTTACTAAGCGAAGAGAGAGGCCATCCCAAAAACCGATTTCAAAGCATTCTTTTAAGTCGGTATTCGGTGTAATATCTTTAACAGTCAACAAAGTCATAAATTGATTGGTAAAAGGTGCGTTCATAAGATTAATTATCATAGGATTTATACCCGAAGCACATGCGCTTCAGCCAATTTTTGACCAGTTTTCTAATTGATTTTAAAACAGTTGTAACTTGGGATGCAAAGAGTCTGGGGATAACAAATGTTATTTCCAGTTGCTAGTTGTTAGGTTTGAGGGATGTTGGGAGGTGACTTTTTCTTTGTGTCTTTTCCGTTTTTGTTACGATACAAATATACATCAATGTTCTTTGCGAGGATATACCCTGAAATTGGTAATTTTCATATAAAAAAGAAAACAGCTTCGTATTTTTCACTCTCACAGACCAGTATTTGTCGCTTTCAAATTGCATATGTTGTTCTTGCCATGACAAGCCCAAATTGCTCCGATCCAAAGGCCTTTTCGATTCCTTTTTTACAAAATCCTCCTGTCAATATAGCAGCCTGGTCTCTGATCTTTATCAGAAGGCCATCCTGTCAGTGCATTCGCCAGAATACGCCTCACAGCAGCCAATTCATTCAGTATACAGCCGACGCAAATCGACCAGTATCATGACTAAAAACAAGAATATCAAAGTATTAAGAAACATATTTTTTATTATAAAATTAATATTATTTCGAATTCAGCGCCATACCCCAAATAAGGTATTTCACAAACTCAAGGCACCAACAAAGATAGGGTCTCCGTCTTTCCAAGGCTCGTTTCCATCCAATAGTAATACAAGCCTGGCTCCAAGGCCAATTGATTGCGATCCAACGAAAAGGAATGCTCTCCGGCCTCCAATACGTCCTTCTGAACGCATCTCACACGTCCCAGTGCATCTGCAACGTACAATTGGACCGTCGCTGCCTCTCCAATGGAAAAATCAATCTGTGTCTGGCTGCGAAATGGATTGGGAAAGTTTTGCTGGATCGCCAGATTTTCTGTCAATTTTTCGTCTACGTCTACATATTGCACTATTAGTGACCAAATCTGCAAATCTGCGTCGTATGCCTCGGCAACCATCATTTCTTCAGACAATCCAAAAAAGTCGGACAACCACCCATCTTTCTTGACTTCAAAGACCAGCTCCATCATCATCTCTCCCTCAGGCCAAAGCACTGCCTCGGCCTTGTGCCAACTGACGGTCAACTGACCCGGCGCTGGCATCGCCGTTTGTGACTCCCCCAAACCAGCTTGCACCGCTTGATGGGAATACAAAATGTCTACAGGCTCTAGTGCCTCACTTTCATAGCGAAAGCCAAACTGGAATCCCAAAGCCTCCGGTAAGTCTCCCGCCTTCACAGCCACGCGAACCTGCTCTCCAGCCTCCACCTCCCGATCTTCCACGAGCAAAAACTTGGCTGCCCGCCCCGATCGCTCCTCTACCCCACCCACGACATTGGCGGGATTGTGATTGTTGTTGACATCTCCAATCTTGATTCCAACAAAATCTGCATTCAATACATCTTCTTCCAGGCGCTCAATGCTATATACCTCCGGAAAACTGTAACGGAAAGGCTGATTTGGCAAGGGAAAATTGTAGTCAGCGCGTACAAAACGCCAACTCGTATTTCTTTGGAATCCCTGCTCCAAGCCCAATATGAGCTTTCGCACCTCCACCATGTCCAATGCCGTCACCGAACCCGAGTTGTTTGCATCAGCCGCAATGATCTTGTAAGGCGAATTCAAGGGTCGAATCCCCAAAATGTGCTGACTGAGCAATACCAGATCATAGGTAGATATGCCATTTTTGTAATCGGTATTTTTCTGAGGATCAACTGTATAAGACAAATCCGTTGTCATTTTTTCGAACAAAAAGGTCCCGTCGCTGGCCACTTGCTGGATGGAATCCATCCCTCCGCTCAACACAATCGAAACTTTCTGGATTGGCAATCCATTTTCATTTTCAATGCTTCCCCCAATATTGGAGAAGGGACACACTCGGTTGCCATCTCTGATGGTCAATGTACTGGTGCAAATGCTGCTGTTGCCGTCGGCATCTGTCACCACCAACTCTACAATCTGCTGCCCAATCTGATCGCAGTCAAAACTTTCTGGTTCGAGGCGAAAAACGAGATCGGCAGCATCGGTGCAATTGTCTGTACTACCCAAGTCAAACAAACGAGGATCAGGGACAAGCAATCCACCGACTGGCAAATCCAATGTCAGAGAGGGAATGCAAACTGGGGTTGGCGGTTTGGCATCCCGAACAATCAACTGGAAGCTGCAACTGCTTTGGTTGTCGCAACCATCAATGGCGCGGAAGGTGATCAAGTGAGTTCCCACCGGATAGACACCACTGGCGTTGGCCCCGTTCGCATCGGCAAAAGGAGAATCGTTGCTGATCTGCAAGTTGGGATTGCAGTCCTGGGCCGTTGCTGGCAACAATTCCACATAAGCTCCTTGACAGTCAGCACTGTATATCTGTACAATGGTATCTATTTGATTGCAGAAGATAATAGGAGCTTCCGTATCGTACACGCTGATGACTTGATCCGACACCCAACGACCATCATCACTGCCACTATTGGGATCGTATGTACACCAATCGATCACGGTCCAGGTCCGAATGATTTTGTAGCAGGCCGGAAAACCATAATCAAACAGGCGGTCGTCATAGTCGGTGTACAACTGCTCACAATTTGCTCCCTCTATCTGCGGCTGCCCCGTGATGATGGGCTCAAAACCTGTCGTACAAGAAGTCAAAGTAGTATCTCCAGGAAACTGGACACTTACCGGGCTGCTGTCTTCCAATACAATGCGCTGGGTACAACTGCTGTGGTTGCCACTCAGGTCGATGGCGTGCCAAGTGCGAAGAATGCTGCCGACACCACAATCATTCAAATTTTCCTGATCTGTAAAGTACAGACTGTCAATGCCACAGTTGTCACTAACGGATGCTTGCCCCGTCAAGGTCAGATCCATAACATCCTGGCTGCATTCCAACCGAATCTCCGATGGACAGATCAAAGCCGGGCGGTTGACATCTGCCAGATAGACAAGGGACGAACATTCATTGATGTTGCCAGCCACATCCTCTACCCGCAACCACACCTCAACAGAATCGACCAACAAATCTGCACAATCAAAATGAACGGAAGGACCATAGGAAGTTCCCGCCCGACGGACAGACAATTGCACCTCGGAACAGTAGTCAAAACTGCCATCGTCAAAAGAAGCAGCTGCCACCTCTGTCAAACCACCATTGGACAAGCTGATCTGCAAACTCCGATCACAGACTGCCACCGGGGCCGTCCGATCTTCTATGCTTACCCAAAGTGTGTCCACGGCCTGGTTGCCACAAACATCCTCGGCAGTGTACACGACGGCGTGACGCCCCGCAGGAACATTGTAAAACGGTCCATACCCAGTCCCGAACTCCCATTGTACCCCGATGCTCACCGCCGAGCAATCATCGGAAGCACTTGCCAGGGGAAGACTCAGGTCTCTGGCGCAATCCTCAGAACTTGTGCCCAACACCAAATCAGCTGGCAGGGTCAATACAGGAGGGTTGACATCTTCTACTTTTATGATTTGAATGCCCAATGTAAAATCGCCTGAGCACCAGTCAATAACGGACCAATTCCGCAAAATCCGGTAGCCACCAGGAGAACAAATGTCGACGAGTTGATCCGACTTGGTCACCACCAACTCACAGCGACCTCTGTTGTCAATTTCCCGCCCGGCAATCATGGGGCGGCCTGTTAGATTCAGGTCGTCCGGATCATCGCTGCAGGACAGAGCTGGCAAGACAAAATTGTCTCGATGTGGTGGAAATTCCACTTCTCCGACAAGGGCGCGCTTGTGGTAAATTTGCTGGATGCAAGTGCTTGTGTTGCCAAAAGCATCACTGACCGTCCAGGTGCGTTCGGTGAGAGTTGTCACAGAGTCTGTTCCCACCAGGGTGTAACAAGCCAATTCTGTCACTACATCAGAATAATCTATTTGTAAGTCGTTGAAAGGCGTGCAGTTGTCAATGATGGATGGATAACCGATGACCGATGGATCGGTGGGATAGGTACAAGGGATGACCGTATCGCGGCATTCCAATCGAGGAGCCAGGTAGTCTTGTACCAAAATATCGGTTGTGCAAAAATTGCCCGTCGCAGTTTCTGTGACCCTAGCCGTGACTGTTTGCCCCACCAAATCGCAGGTGAGAATGCTGCCGTAAGAGAGGCCATCTTGGTCAAATATTTCCACAGAAAAATTGGCTGGATCACAATCCGGATTCTGTAGCAACAAGGATGGCGGAATGGCAGCCTGGCCAGAAAGATCAAGTGAAATGTTGAGGTTGTTGCGGCAGACAATGGTGCAGGCATCTGCAGGAAGGGTCCAGAACAAACAAATGCCCAACAGACAAACGCGCAAAACCCTGGTGAAAACACCAAGGGCCGACGTGGACTGGTTGGACAGCGTATCAGTGCTGCTGGTTATGTTGTAAGCAGACTTCATTGTAAGTTTTGGCAAAAAGATTCTCTTTGTTCACAGTTATTGCCATTGTTTTATGAAAGTCCGCAAGCAGGTAATCGCTTACCTGGCAAATTTCTTACAGATCGTACAAAAGGGGGAAAAATAAAGGTGGATGGGGATGTTGTGTGCTTTGATTCAAAAACCTATCGAGTTTTTGGGACTTTCCGCCAGCTGGCATAGAGCTGGACCTAACAAACCTAAAAATACATCAATTCACTCAGTAAATCAATGTTTTATCAAAAAATATTTATAGTATATTAAAATAAATTATAAAATGGAATAATACTTGTTCTGCATCTAAGAGGTAGAGAAGCCCCCCTCCAACTTTGTCAGAGAGAGGCCATCCCAAAAACCAATTGTTAAAGGACTCTTTCTCCTCGTAAGGAACTTCTCTACCGATTTTTTCCACTCTTTTTCTGAGCTTCCAAAATCAAAGCCCAATCGGGCCGATGCGTTATTTTCTGTATTTCTTCGAGCGATCAAACTTGCCATCGCCGCGCTTGAGCATGAAGTTGATCGTGATTTCGTGCGATCCGTCGTTGTACTGCTGGAAATCTCCCAGGTAGACATCGTAGGAATAGATGAATCTGATGGCGTTGTATTTGGTTCCCAATAGGATGCCAAAGTTGCCGCCTGCTCCTGCCGTGTACTTAAGTCCGGTGATCAATTTGTCCTGCAGGAAGGAAGACAGCAAGTTGAAATCTACCTGAAAAGGAACTGCGCGCAGGCGCTTGACCAAGATGGATGGTTGCAGTTTGATTTTGTAGTCGTCGATGGCCAAATCTCCTCCCACAAAAGCAGTGAAGTGACTCAGTCCCCCATCTGAACTCTGGCCCTCGATTTCATCCAGGCGAGCGCGAATCAAACTGGGAAAAGACAAACCGAAGATCAAATTTTTCTTGTACGATCCATAGACTCCCAAAGAGGCATCAAATACCCTTTCTCCATCGCCGTAGATGGCCAATATTTCGTCGTCTTGGTCGTAGATGCTGTTGCCGAGATAATCCTCATCGTCGATTCTCACCCGATTGAATTGGGTGGCAAAACCAGCGGCCATTTCCAGGTCGTTGGCCTCGTAGCGGAATGCAAAGGACAGCTGACCGCGGTAATAGGTCAGAGACGCAATGTTTTCCGTGTACATCATCCCCCCGATTCCAAGACGTTTGCCCACTGCTCCGTTGTAGCTCAACGCATAGGTGCGCGGTGCTCCCGGAAAGCTGCTGTAGCTGGAGCGGATGTTCATAAAAATGCTGTGGTTGGTCTGGTCAAAACCGGTGGCACCTGGGTTGATCAGGACCGGATTGAACAGGTAGTGCCCCAGAACGGCCTCCTCCTGGGCGGAAGCATAATTGAGTGCCAGGCATATGATGGATAGTAAAACTATTTTTTTCATGTCATCAGGGATTAAAAGTTCTTGGGAATTGGGTTTGCTGTTCTTTCCTCTGGCCATCTCAAAAACCAGCAGTACTGGTTTTTTGAGACAGCATAGGGTTTGTAGTTATCGTATGATTGAAATATGACCTTTTTCTTGCTCCAACTGCTGCGTTCTTGGGTTGGTGTACTCCAGGATGTAGAAGTATCCACCCTCTGGCAGCATTTCTCCCCGGCGATTGGTTCCTTGCCACTCGCCCATGTAATCATCCGACTCGAAGACGAGTTGTCCCCAGCGGTTGAAAATCTGTAGTTGCAGGTTGAGTATGTTGTCATCACAACGGATGATGAAGTTGTCATTGTCGCCATCGCCATTCGGTGTAATGATGGCTCGCACATCGCTGCACATGCCGTCGCTTGGACCAGGGTTGAACAGTGTGAAATCCGTCACGAAGCAACCATCTGCATCCGTTACCAATACATCGTAACGGCCTTCCGTATCAACCGTAATGGACTGCGTGGTATCTGCATCTGCATTGTTCCACTGGTAGCTGTAAGGAGGATTGCCTCCCACTGCACTGACAGAGATGGAACTGCTGGTTGTCGTGAAGGTCAACTCAATGGCTGGCGCCTCTGTCACTTCAAACTCGAACGTATTGCTCAGGCCTTCGCTGTCGGTAATTGTCACGGTGTACAAGTCTGCACAAAGTTCTGAAACAGACTGGGTCGTAAATCCGCCACTCCACTCGAAGGTGTAAGGCGCTTCTCCTCCCTGTATGTCGCCCAGCAGGATCGATCCGGTACAAAGATCGCCACAAGCCCGGTCGTCGCTGATGGTAGCATCCACGCTTTGGATGACCTTGGCAGGCAAGTCTACGATCAAGCTGACCTGACAGCCATTGGCATCGGTCACTTCTACGCGGTAGGTTCCACCAGCCAACAGTTGTGGGTCTTCTACACTGCTGGTAAATCCATCAGGACCGTTCCAGCTAAAAGTGTAAGCTCCCCAACCACCACTCGGTGTGATGTCAATGCTGCCATTGCTGGCCGCTCCCAATGGTCGCTCAGAGTTGTTCAATGTTACCTCCAAGGCATTGCTTGGCTCTTGTACAATCGGCGAACCAGAGTGAATGGCATTGCCGCTATTGTCTGTAATGGTGTAGGTATAAGTACCCGCACAAAGGTTGGTTCTCACTTGTCCGGTTTCTCCGTCGGCCCAGCTCACGTTGAACGGACCTCCTTCTCCGGATACGGTCAATCGAACCTCTCCCGTACATTCGTCCTTACAGCGTACATCCGCCACTTCGGTAATGATCCGACGCAGGTTGATACCACTGACCACACCGATGCAACCTCTGCTGTCGGTGATGGTGACACTGTATGGGCTGATGATTTCACACAGCTGATCGAGATCTTCTTGATTGGCACCATTGCTCCATTGGTAGGTGTATGGTCCCGTTCCGCCAGTAGGCGTGATGGAGATCGCACCAGAGCAGTCAGTATTGCTGTCTTCCATGTTGTTGACCACTGCATCGACGATGGCAGATACAGGGGCTGGTTCTTGGACCTCAAAGTTGACAGTTTGTGAACTGCCGTTGAGGTCGGTGATGACAACATTGTAGGTGCCAGCTGGATAGCCAGAGAAAGAAGTCTCCAAGTTGGTGGTCACTTCAAATTGGCTGTCGCTGGACTCGAAGCGATAAGGCGGACAGCCACCCAAAATGCGAATCGTCACACTTCCGTCTGCAGCACCTGCGCAACTCGCATCTACGACAGTTGGATTGTTGGCCAATTCGAGATCGCCCGGTTGGACCACAAGTGCCATGACCACAGCGATGCAATTCCTGGCATCTGTTACTGTTACGTCATAAGATCCTTTACATACATCCGACAAGTCTTCGTTGGTGGCACCATTGCTCCACACATAGGTGTAAGGCGCCGTACCTCCACTGACTGTCAGGTTGATCTGGCCGTTGCAGCCAGCTCCATTTTCGTTGGTAATATTAGATTGGACACTGATCGGGTTTGGACTCTCAATGTCATAAGTTTCAATGATCTGGGTACCTGCCGCATCTGTGATGGTCACGATGTAGGTACCTGCTGGAAGTCCGGTGCGATCTTCAATGCCGCTGCCATCGCTCCAAGCATATCGGAATGGACGAATGCCCCCCTGAATGTCCAGCGCAATGGCTCCGTCGTCTCCCCCAGCACAAGATACATCCTGTACAACTGCCGTCACCTCAAGCACTCCCTCTACCAGCATCGAATCTCTGGTCTGCACACATCCACGGTTGTCAACCACTGTGACGAAGTAGAAGCCTGGCGTTAGACCAAATTGATCCTCTGCGCCGCCGTTGACATTGCCTGTCGGGCTGAACCAAGTGTAGTTGTATGGTTGGTTGCCACCGCTTACGGTAAGGTTGATGCTGCCGTCGTTGTTGGCAATGGAAGTCGGTGAAATCTGCGCCAAAATCTGTATCGGATCTCCCTCGTCTACAAATATGTCATTGGATACAAATGTACATCCCTGCGCATCGCTGACAGTGACGCCGTAGTTGCCACCTGTCAAACCGGATAGGTCTTGCGCCCCTCCCAGATTGCCTCCAACATCTCTGTTGGACCAAGCGTAGGTGTAAGCACCCGTACCACCCGTCACTTCTATGTCAATCGCTCCTGTAGCTGCGCCGTTACATTCTACATCGACCACACCCAGGCTGCTGAAGGTAATGGCTTGTGGTTCTGTTACTCTGAACTGGTTGGACACAAAGGAACATCCCGTTCCATCTGTGATGGTAACTGTATAATTGTTGGCTCCCAAGCCAGTGATGTCTTGCGTTCCATCGCCATTGTTCCACATGTAAGTGTAGTTGCCACTTCCACCCGTTACGTTGATGTCGATGGCACCATCCATGTCTCCATTACAAGTTGCATTGGTCACACTCACTCCGGTGATGGAAATGCCGACGGGCGCATCAACAGTCGCAGATGCACTGGCAGAACATCCTCTGGAATCGAGGACCGTTACTGTGTAATTGGCCGCCGTCAAGCCTGTGATGGTATTGGTATTTGGTCCGGCATTGCTCCATACATAATTGTAGGCTCCGGTTCCGCCATTGGCAGTTACCGTTACGCTGCCATCCGCTGCTCCTCCACAACTGACATCCGTAGCCGTAGCCGTAGCCGTCAACAAAGCTGGGTCGTTGAGAATGATGGGCGTAGAAAGGACCGCCTGTACCATATTGGCGTCTGTTACTGTCAGAGAGTACGTACCTGCTGGCAGGCCGGTCAAGTCTTCATCGTTGGAACCAAAGCTCCAAGAGTAAGTATAGCCCGGTGTACCACCTGTCACCGTAATGTTGATGGAACCATTGCTGAATCCATTACAAGTAGGATCAGAGGTATTGTCAACGGTGATTGTCGGTGCGTCTGCAGAATTGATGGTAAAGGAGCGAATCTCCCGGCAGTTGTTTGCGTCTGTGATGGTCACACTGTAAGGACCAGGCATCAAGTTGCTAACGTCTTCCGTTGTTGGGCCGTGAGACCACATGTAGGTGATCATTGGCGTGCCACCTGTTACTGTCAGGTCAATGGCACCATCGTCCTGTCCAGGCATGGTTTCATCTGTGACGGTACTGTTGATGTCAAGTGCATCTGGCTCGTCGACAGTGATTGTTTCTGTTTGTGTACAACTATTGGCATCGGAGATGGTCACGGTATAGGTACCACCATCCAAGCCAGTCGGGTTTTGTCCTGACACGCCTGCGTCACTCCATGCGAATGTATATCCTGGCGTTCCTCCGCTGACGTTCAAGCTGATGCTTCCGTTGCTGTCGCCGTTGCAATTGATGTCTGTTTTACTGGAAGACACCACCAATGCATCTGGCTGTGTCACCATGATGGGTGTTACCTTTCGGCAACCGTTGGCATCCGTTGTTGTCAATACAAGGGTTCCGGCACTGACGCCCACAGCATCTTCCATTCCATCGAAGGAATTGTCACTCCAATCAAAGTTGTATGGTGCCGTTCCTCCGGTGATGGTTACATCAATTGATCCATCACTTCCACCGTTGCAATTGACGTTGTCAACCACAAAGGTGACGACAATATCTCCGGGTGCTGTCAGCGTTTCTGATACGGTAGCTGTACATCCGTTGGCATCGGTGATGGTGAGGTCGTAAGTCCCTGCGGAAAGGTCTGTTGGATCTTCTGTACCGTCAAGTGTATCGTCATTCCAATCGTAGTTGTAAGGAGCTGCGCCACCAGTGATGGTGACATCGATGGAACCGTCTGATCCACTCACACAAGTGATGTCGGATACCACAGCAGAAGCCGTCATGGCACTGTTCAGATTCAATGTATAACTGACAGAATCTTTACAGCCATTGGCATCTGTGATGACCAGTTTATAAGTACCACCTGGTAAATTGGTCAAATCTTCCATGCCATCATAAGTGGCATCGGCATCGTTCCAATCGTAGGTGTATGCCCCTGTTCCTCCAGTGATCGTCAAGTCGATGGCACCTGCTGTCCCCGCACCACAATCGATGTCGGTGAGGGTTTCGGTGAAGTTGAAGGCATCTGGCTCGTCGACCGTAATGCTGGCCGTAGTGGTGGTTCCATTGTCATCTGTAATGGTCACATTGTAAGTACCAGCGGGCAAGTCATTCAAATCTTCATCCATTGAATTGTTGAAATCCCATTGGTAGTTGTAAGGCGATGCGCCCCCGCTCACTGTCAAGTCAATGGCTCCATCGCTGTCTCCATTACAGCTTACATCCGTTACTGCTGATCCGATCTGAACAGCATTGTCGATGACCGTAATGGTTCCGTCGAAAGTAGTGAACGGAATGGCGACGTTGGAGCCTCCTTGGTCTTGTCCAATCTCAAAGGTTCCGGCTGAGGTAGGCACAAATTCCACATCTCCGCTGGAGCCCACTGCTCCGACGACCTCGAAGCACAGTACGATCAAAGTATCTCCATCGGGCAAGGATTGTCCGAGACCTGTGATGGAGCTGTATACATAATTGAATCTGTTTCCGTTGGGTGGTGCCAGGATGGTTTGGTTGGGTGAGTTGAAAGGTGTTGCACTGACAAAGTCCAACACGCTGTCGTCCCATTGAATGGCAAATGTCATCGCCACAATGTCGTTGAAACCACGGATGGTAACGGGAATGCAAACCGTATCGCCATTGGCCGCCATGGTATCTGCGGCAATCAATTGAAATCCGCTCGCACTCGCGATGGTTACCTCCCCATCTGAGCTGACCAAATTGACAGAGGCATTTCCACTCCCGTCATCCCGAGTCGCAGCCTGTGTTACCGGATCGTCAGTCAAAGTGATGGCTGATGATTCACCAGACGAACCGACGGCATCGAAGCACAGGCTGTAAATGACCGTATTGTCTGCCAAAGTTGTGGGCGTCCCACTGGCCCATTCGACGGACAGTCTACCACTGTTTACCAGGGCGGGAGAACTGTCAATATTCAATCCTGCCAATGCGCCAGTGGGCATGACAGAGGTAAAATCTATGATGGTTGGATCCCAAGAAAGAGAATAATCCAGCGAGGTCATGTCTGTAAAATTCACTACGCTTACATCCACACATCCATTGTCTCCTTCCAAGACAGACTCTTCAGATAGGTTGACAGAAACCGCCGCGCCACCACTACCCGTGATGGTAACAATTCCTCCTTTGCTGGCAAATCCAATGTTGTTTCCTCCCGAGTTGACATCTACAATATCGAGCATGGTCAAGCCACTGCCAAACTTGATGGTATCTTGTGATCCTCCAGGCCCGATGGCGTCAAAACATATGTTGTAAATGGCCGTTCCGTCCGGTACGGTAACCCCAACATCAATACTGTCCAACCAGGACATGGTGATGAAGCCGTTGTTGGCATTGTTGGTGGCAAAAAGGCCTTCGTTGAGTTGGTCAAGATTGGTATAGCAGATGGAACTGAATTGCAATAAGGTGGGGTCAAATTCGATGGTGTATTGCATCGCCACAATTTCGTCGAAGCTACAAACGCTGACATCCAAACAGGTTTGCTCTCCCGTCGCCACTGTATCGTTGAGTGTCGAATGTGCAAAACCAGTTAAGCCACTGCAGACCGTATTGTCAGCAGGTGGAGCCAAGCCGTTGCAATTTCCATCCCTTGCCCCCATGTTCGTCATGTTGAATCCTTCCTCTGTGGAAGGCCCTCGGACAAAGCCTGTAGATCCGGTGACTTCTGTATCAAATCCACCAACCTTTTGGATCACCTCCCGGTTGGAAGGAACATCCGTAAACTCCAAGAACGAAGTATTGCCACCAGCAGAGGCAATCTCCATTTGAATGGTGAACAAAACAGCACTATCGGGCAAAGAAACCCCTGCACCGATGGCGTCGAACCATAGTACCCCAAAATTTCCATCGACTGTATTGATGGCCGAAAAGTTGGTAAAGTTGGGAGGCGGAAGAATGCCCAACGTCGCGTTGGCATTGGTGATGCCAAGATAAGTGAGATCAGAAGTATTCCAATCTATGGAAAACTGAAAATTGACGACCTCTGTGAAATCCTCCACGATGACATCAATATTTACAGTCTGACCAATGCTTGCATCCGGCTCTTGAGGGACAATGCTGAATCGCGGCTGTGCCCAGGAAGATATTGATAAAAGGCACAGGGCGAACACTGCTAGAAAAGCATTCAATTTTGTCATGAGTCCTTGGAATTTGGGATGAATGAAAATCAATCTTTATTTCAATAAGACCATCTTGCGAGTCAGGCTCCTGTCTCCAGCCGTCAATTCGTACCAGTAGATGCCTGCTGACCCAAGATTATCCCGGTCTATGGTTATGTAATGGGAACCTTCGCCTAAGCGATTGTTTTGTTTGAAGACGGTTCTGCCATGCGAATCATAGATGCGCAGGTTCACGTCTTCTGCTGTTCTTAAATCAAACGGAATACGCGTTTGTGTCCGAAACGGATTCGGGTTGTTCTGGTGTAAGGTGGTGAGTGGTAGGTTGTCAATAGTAGAAGTACCTGTCGAGTTCATAACAGTTACCATGCCATTTTGAAAGTACAAGGTATCAAATGCCCCGTCGAGTCCGCCCGCCTCTATGTCTTTCACCTGGTCGTCTGTCCATATCTCTGTATTGACTCCTGGGTCGCCAATTACATCAAAGGCAACCGAGAAGATGGCTGTGCTGTCATCCAGCGATTCTGGTATGAGGCTGTCATCTGTCCAAACAAAAAACAAAACGCCGTCGTCCACATCTGCCTCGCTAAATGTAGGCAGAGAAGAAGTCAATTCGGCATCGATGATTTCTACAAAGTCAATCACGTTCGGGTCCCAGATCATCGGAAATTGCAGGACGATCAGAGAGTCAAAGTCAGTAACTGTCACATCTACTTGGATGCGATCTCCTTTCTTGGCTTCCAACTCGGGAAAAATTATGGTAGGTTGTGCCACCGAAGGCACAACGAACCACAATAACAAAGCAAAATATAACAGTAGCTTTCCAAACATTTTTTAACAATTGGTTATGGCATCAGGAGGTCTGATGTCAATTAGAGATAATGATGTGTTGCAGCTGCCCGCATGGCAACCGCTGGCCGAGAAGGAGGTCGTCAGAATCTCGACTGGCAGTGGTATACAGATCGGCTCATCACCAATCTGACAGCGGGAAAACTTTGTCTATTTTGGGAGGTAGAGAGAAGTCCACTCGTCGGGGACAGCGCCGAAATCAATTGCTTGATGGCGATACCCCAAAGTTGCAGACAAACGGGTTGGGAGGTTAAAATCGTTTTTTCCATGAGATTATATTTGGATCATCCAGCATATATAATTGCCAGACTATCGTTTTCTTGTATGGGAAAATCGATTGGAATGATTTGGTGCCGCATGCAGAGCAAGGGCCGTCAGAACATGGTGCTGAGTGATACACCTATCCCAGTGATCGAGAAAAAAAGTACATTAAGAGCTGGAAAAAACGCGTACGAGGCAATCAGGAGAAGAAAAGCTTCAGCAACACAATTTCGGTACGTCTTCAGAAGCTTGTAGGAAGGTAGCGATTCCAGTTCATGGGATTTTTGTAAAATTTAAATCATTAAAATCGATTTTTAAACGCTTGTGTGATATGTTCGTTCTAAGTTCTTAAAGATCGTTTTCAGCGTTTATTTCTTTGAAACATTGTTGATACAAAGATACAAGATTCCAAAATTCGATTTCTACCCAAAAGGTGGTATTTTTCAAATCAAACTAGATATAATATATGTCACTTTGTATAAGTAAATTTTCCATAAACCGGAATACAGGACCATAAAACACAGGTTTGTCCTGTCACAATATACCAATTGTGGTCCTACAATTATCTAGGGAAGTGGAGGAAGTTAAATCAGACTGTTGTCGTAGGCAATTTTGATCAAACCTGCTGTGTTGCTGACACCCAGCTTGCGCATGATGTTCTTGCGATGAACGCTCACCGTTTGGTCGCTGATGTACAACTCCTTGGCAATTTCCTTATTGCTCATGGCTTGGCTGATCAAGCGAAGAATCTCTAGCTCGCGCTTGGTCAAATTGTATTTCTTGATGAATTTGTCTTCGAAGAACAAACCAGCCTCGGTATGCTTGGGCACAGTTTCGATGATGGCGCTGAGCTTGACGCCCTCTCCCAGAAAGGTATTGCCCTTCATCACTTCGCTGATGGCGCGCACCAACTCATTCTTGCCAACGTTTTTGAGAACGTATCCATCAACACCAGACTTAAAGGCCGACTTGATGATCTTCGCCTCATCGTACATCGTCAATGCCAAAATGTGCATGTCTCTGTACTCTTCTCTGATGACACCCAATACATCCAAACCGTCGCGCTCCGGCATGTTCAAATCTAGTAGTAACAATTCTGGCCGGGTCCGCTTGAGTATCGGTAACAGATCAGTTCCATTGTGCGCAACGCCTACGATCGAGAAGTCGTAGCCTTCCACATTGCCCAAGATGGTTTTCAACCCAGCTATAAACAAGTGATGATCGTCGGCTATAACAACTCTGATACTCTGCATTTGGTCATCTGTTTCCCGGCTCAGTGATGCATTGTATAATGTCATGTGAGTCAGTCTTTAATCGTTTAGTAAATACGTTTTCTCCATTCGTGGAGATTGCAATTCATTTGTTGTCTTGCAATCTTTCCAAGCTGGCTGATCGCCGTTCGGATCGAATGCAGACCACAGGAGTCAGCAAATTCCGGTATCCAATAAGTCATATTATCAAAACGGAACATTTATTTCCCTGCAAAACCGATGCCATTAAATTGTACATCCTTGGAAAAGCAGTTGGTATATCAAGGGGGAACTCCTCCAATCGGTCAGAGAGATCGCGGGCAAGTAGTGTGTTAAGACCTGCCAAGAGGCCAGTTTTATTAGGAATGGGAGTGGCCAGATTGTTCTGCTAATGTGGGTAGCCACTTACTCAGACGATAAAGATAGATAAATTACCCTAAACAGGGTAATTATAATAACTTTTTGTAATAATTTATTTTGCAATATAGGACTCGCATTTGACCAGTTGCTGCTTGCCAGCCCGGTACACGCCATAGGTAAAACCTCTTTGGATGCAATAGCCACCTACCTCCCCCAACTTGTTCACTGCCAGGTAGCCTACCTGGAATTCCTTGTGGTTCTTTTGCTTGCGCACAATCCGCATCACCGCCTCTTTGCAGGCCTCTGCCGGACTGCGCCCCTGCCGCATGAGTTCCACCACCAAAAAAGATCCCAGGCTTTTGAGAACCGCTTCTCCCATGCCTGTGGCAGTGGCTCCTCCCACTTCATTGTCGACAAAAAGTCCTGCCCCAATGATCGGCGAATCCCCCACTCTTCCCTTGAGCTTGAAGGCCAGCCCACTGGTCGTGCAAGCCCCCGACAAATTGCCCTGCTGATCGATGGCCAGCATGCCGATTGTGTCGTGGTTTTCAATGTTGATGATGGGTTTGTAGTTGGCATTCTTTTTCCACTGCTCCCACTCTTTGATGGCCGCTTCGGTGAGCAAGTTTTCTTTCTCAAAGCCTTGTGACAATGCAAAATCCAAGGCGCCATCGCCTGCCAGCATGACGTGAGGTGTTTCGTCCATGACCTTGCGGGCGACGGAGATCGGATGTTTGATGTGTTGCAAATAAGAAACAGAACCGCAGTTGCCCAGCTCATCCATGATGCAGGCATCCAAAGTGACATTGCCATCGCGGTCTGGCAACCCACCAATGCCCACAGTTTTGTTTCGAGGATCGCCCTCTGTCACTCGCACGCCTTGCTCCACCGCATCCACTGCCCGGCCGCCAGCCGACAAGACTTCCCACGCTCTCCGATTGGCCAGCTCATTCTCCCAAGTAGACACCACCAGAGGGGTAGAAGCTTGGGCAACTTGCTCCTTTGGTTCTTCCGCACCGCAAGAAAGAGGTGTCCCCAATGCCAATGATCCCAGCATGGAATTGTACAAAAATCGACGTCTTGAATACATAGGAAGTTGGTTTATGGTCGTACGCGCAAAGGCCAACCGATCCGACAAAATTTGTCTTCCCTTGGCCCAATTACAGAAAAGCAGATAACTTTGCTGGTGCAAAATAATTTATTTATTGAATAAGCTGTCCATTTTTCCACTGCGTTTTCTCATAGGCCTGCTATCTGTGCTGCCTTTCTGGTTGCTGTATGCCTTGTCCGACTTTCTCTGTGCCATCCTATTCTATGTATTTCGATACAGGCGCAAGGTCGTCAGACAAAATCTCCAGCGGGCATTCCCCGAACAGACAGCGGCAGAACGACAATTGATCGCCAAAAAGTTTTACCACAATTTTTGCGACATTCTACTGGAAACCATCAAAGGGTTCAGCCTATCGGAGAGCGATCTTCGCCAACGCTATCTCTATCGAAATCCGGACTTGATCCGCCAACAGATCCACAAGGGTCAATCCGTTCTTCTCATCGGCAGTCACTTGACAAATTGGGAATGGGGGGTTCTCTCGGTGCCTCTTCGGTTGGGAAAAAATGTGACGGGCATCTACAAGCCTTTGGGCAATCCAGCCCTGGACGAGTACCTGTGCGACATCCGCCGCCGCTGGGGCTTGCAATTGGTCAGCATGCAGGAATGCGCCAAACTGATGCTTCGGCAATCCTCTCCTGCCAACGCCTATGTCTTCTTCTCTGACCAAAGCCCTTCCAATACCCGCTCTGCTCATTGGTTGGACTTCTTTGGACAAGACACGGCCTTTCTCCCCGGAGTCGATAAACTGGCCCGAAGGACGGCCTATCCCGTTTACTGGTTTGACATTCGACGGGTAAAGAGGGGTTACTACGAAGTAGACTTCGAATTGCTGGAAGGCCAGGCCCAGCATGGCAAGGAAGGGGATGTCACGGCGCGCTATGCACAGATGCTGGAGAAGCGCATCCGGCAACGGCCAGAGGACTGGTTGTGGTCACACAAACGATGGAAACACCAAAGAAATTGATCAGATGCGAGCCCCGAGGCGAGTGCCTTGGTCGATGGCCCGTTTGGCATCCAATTCGCGCGCTTCCTCTGCCCCACCGATGAGATGAACTTCCATTCCGGCAGCCTTCAGGGGTGCGTACAAATCTTTGCGAGGCAGTTGCCCTGCACAGACGATGATGCTGTCGACTTCGAGAATGCGCTCTTCCTGTTTCTGCAAAATGTGCAAGCCCTCGTCACTGATTTTTTGATAGCTTACCTCATTGAGCATTTTGACTTTCTTATTTTTCAGACTCTGCCGATGGATCCAGCCTGTCGTCTTGGCAAGGCGAGCACCCAACTTTCCGCCAGAGCGTTGCAGCAAGTAAATTTCCCGGACCGATGGACTGTGAACCGCTTTTGTCAGTGCCCCTCTGTGAGAAAAAGAACGATCGACCCCCCATTCTTCCGCAAAGGCTGCCACGTTCAAACTGGTGGATTCCCCCTGATGAGAGATGTACTCTGCCACATCAAATCCAATGCCTCCTGCCCCGATGATGGCCACTCGTTGTCCAACTTCCTTGTGGTGCTTCAGCACGTCAATGTAATTGAGAACCTTGGGATGATCAATGCCTTCCATCTGCAATTGACGAGGATAAACACCCGTCGCCAATACCACCTCATCAAAGCCACCAGCCAGCAAGAAATCTGCATCTACTTTTTGTTCCAGATGCAGATGAACCCCCGTCAACTCCAACTGCTTGCTGAAGTAGCGAATGGTTTCTTGAAACTCCTCCTTGCCCGGTATTTGTTTGGCCATATTGAACTGCCCTCCCACCTCTTTGGCTGCATCGTACAAGTGGACTTCATGCCCTCTTTCCGCCGCTGTAACCGCAAAACTCAGACCCGCTGGCCCTGCCCCTACAACGGCTACCTTTTTGTGCAGCAAGGCAGGTTCTATGCGCAGTTCGGTCTCGTGACAAGCCCGTGGATTGACCAAGCAACTGGCTGTTTTTCGACTGAATACATGGTCAAGACAGGCCTGATTGCAAGCGATGCAAGTATTGATCTCATCGGCCCTCCCCTCTCTGGCTTTTTGCACAAAAAACGCATCGGCCAACATGGGGCGCGCCATGGATACCATATCGGCATGTCCTTCCGATAAGATGTGTTCGGCAATCTCTGGGGTATTGATCCGATTGGTCGTAACGAGGGGGATGTTGACCGTGCCCATCAGCCGCTTGGTCACCCAGCTGAAGCCGCCCCGGGGTACCATGGTCGCGATGGTGGGGACGCGCGCCTCGTGCCAGCCAATGCCTGTATTGATGATGGTGACACCAGCTGCCTCCAGCTCTTTTGCCAGCAATTCTACCTCTTCCCAACTGCTGCCGTCGTCCACCAAATCGAGCATGGAAAGTCGAAAGATCAAAATGAAATCCTTGCCCACTTTTTGGCGGATGCGACGGACAATTTCCAAGGGAAAGCGAATGCGATTTTCGTAACTTCCTCCCCACTGGTCCTTGCGCTTGTTGGTCCTGTTGACGATGAATTGATTGATCAGATAGCCCTCTGATCCCATGACCTCAATGCCGTCGTAGCCTGCCTCGCGGGCCAGTGCTGCCGTGCGTGCGAAAGCCTCAATGGTCCGCTCAATGCCGCGTTTGGTCAGCTTCCAGGGTTTGAAGGGAGAGATGGGCGATTTGATGGCAGAGGGTGCCACCGCCAGGGGGTGATAGCCATAGCGGCCGGAGTGCAATATTTGCAGACAAATCTTTCCTCCTTCCTCGTGAACAGCCCGCGTGATGATCTGGTGTTCGCGAGCTTCGGAGCGGGTCGACATTTTGGCGGAAAAAGGACCGACCCAGCCCGCGCGGTTGGGAGCAATCCCACCGGTCACGATCAAGCCGACCTCTCCTTTGGCACGCTCTGCAAAATAAGCGGCCATTTTTTCAAAGCCATTTTTGCTTTCTTCCAATCCAGTGTGCATGGAACCCATCAGCACTCGATTGCGCAGCGTCGTGAAGCCCAGATCAAGGGGCTGGAGCAAGTGTGGATATTTTGACATGTCTGTATTATTGACTATTTGCTAGACAATGATACAAAATTTAGCACAGGTCTGTTCAACACTCTCCCATCTTTGATCACAGAAAAAGCCCGGACATCCTTTCGGGTGCCCGGGCCATTACAGTTGTTTCATTCAAGATTCATCTACATTACTCCAATACGACCATGCGCCTGGTTGCGGAGCCCCAGGGCGTGTCGAGTCGATAGTAAAGCACACCGGCGGCAGGCAGTTGCTTGGCGTTGAGTTCCAAGGTTTGATAGCCCGCCTCAAATTCTTTTTCTATGCGATAAATTTCCTTGCCAGCCATGTCGTACAGCGTGAGTACGGCAGTAGCAGCAGAAGGCAATTCAAAGGGAAGTTGCGTGGTGGAACGGAAAGGATTCGGTCTGTTTTGATACAGGTAGAAATCTTCCATCAGCTCCGGTTCTGTTGTGGAAAACTGCAGTGCCACATCCAGAATGGACAGGGACTTGTCATAGGCTTCTGCCTGGGTAAAATCAGGGGTTTGAAGAAGCTCAATGACATCTTGTACGGAGACATCGCCAACTGGACGGACCAATAGGCTGAACAGTGGTGTGTCTTCCTCCTCCGCAATGTCGCCATTCCAGCTTGTTGTAATGACACCTTCCTCGGTAAAATGTGCGAAGTTTTGGGCACTGGTAATGCCTTCTTCTGGGAGTATCTGTACAACTTCCAGTTGCGATTCATCGTAGTTGATGGCAAACTGATAGCCCGCAATCTGATTCATTTGATTGGCGTGAAACGTAATCATCGTTTTCTTTCCTGCCTCCAACTGCCGATTGTCCAATTGCAAGGCAAGGCGATCTTTTCGCCCGCGCGACTCGCTGCCCATCACTCCACTGACCCTCGCATTGTTGCTCACATCTCCTACCTTGATCGCTGTAAAGCTGACACTGGAAGTATCCAGCAAAGAAGGGATGGCGATGGACTCTGGGAAAGCCTCGTCAAGAGGGGTGGCAGGCGTGTCGAAGACAAATGATTGATCGATGAAACGCCAGGAGGTATTGTTGGGAAACTCGGACGTCAGTCCCAAGACCAATTTGCGAATGTCCACCATGTCGATGGCTGTGACGTCTCCTGATTTGTTGACATCAGCCGCAATGATTTTGAAGGGAGAATCCAATAGTTCGATGCCAAGGATGTGCTTGGAAAGCAGCACCAGGTCGTAGGTACTTACCCCATTGGAAATGCCATCGTTTTTGACAGGTCTCAGTTGGTAAGAGCCACAAGCCACGGCCCCCTCAAAGGTAAATTGGCCCATGGAGTCGGTCATCGCTCTGTTGATGGAAGGCTGCTCACCGTCCAGTCGGACGTCCACATCCTTGAGCATGCGCCCATCCTCGGTCATGATCTGTCCCAGCATTGGCAGGCGAGCCAGTGGAGCCGGGCAAATGGAATCGTAAGGAGTGGCAATGAATACATTTTCCTGTAGAATATCGATGTTGGTATTGCGCTTGACCACGTCGTGCATGGTCGTATTGCGAATGTCGTATCTGTCGTCCTCGCTGAGGGCAGGGTCATTTTCGTAGTAGTAGCGATCTCCTTCTCTGAGTGCCATAAACTGCAATTCCATGATTCTGGCGATGGTCTCTCCGAAGAGGATGTTGCTGGATTGTGGTTGCTCGGCCAGCATCCCGACCCATGGATCGATCTGGTTGACATCGCTGTAGAGGCTTTGCAAAAGTGCAATGGTGGCACTGTCGGAGCTGATTTGGCTGAAGCTGGTATAAGGGGTCAATCCAAAATCCTGGCGGATGGTATTGAAATCGGCCAGGCCTCTTTCTCTGCCGCGATTGATGTTGATGGCTGCCAAGTCGAGTCCTGCCATTCCGGAGCCAGGAGGGCCAAAAAGGAAGTTGCGCACATCATCGATGACCTTGATGTCCATGGCTTGCTGTACCTGGACGGCCATGCCCTTTAGGTAAGGGTCAACGCCCCCCACTTGTTGGATGACAAAAGGATTGAAAAAGGCGTCCTTCAGACAAATGTCACCTTGGGGAATCTTGTTGCCGTCATTGTCGCGGCGAACGATTTTGCTGTTGAGCAAGGTATGTCCCAATCGAAAGGTAGCTACTGAAAATACATTGCTGATATTGGGGTTCAAATCGGGATTGTAGCCCTCATAGGGAGGCAATTGCAGGCCCATGGTGGGCAACCACTCTTCAAATACGATGGCTTGTATGTAGCCTCCAACAAATTTCCGCACGCGCTGGTACAACTCCTCATCGGTCCAATCTGGATGCTGGCGGACCAATTCGTCGCACAGTCTGTTGTGCTCTCTGACAAACAACAGGTGCAAGCTGGCCAAGATGGGATTCTCGTTGGCGCGGGCATCTCCGGCTACAAATAGTTTGGTGATGAAGGGGTTTTCATTTTCCATGTGTGGCGCCGACGGGTCAATGTCTCCCTCCAACTCCCCTGTCAGGGTATTGAATGGCAACAAATCTCCTCTGGAAACCTTCAATTTTCCATCGACGAAGGAGCGCAGCCAAGCAGCACACTCGTCATCAGAACCATACACAGCCGAGCCGTCCATCCAAGATGTGATTTCATTTGCGTACTGACGAGGATTGTTGGCATCTGTTCCACTCCCGGCAACGATCTGAGAACGACTCATGGGAATGAAAGTGGTGAACAATCCACCTGGATTCATGTGCGGATCGGGAAAGTTGACAGGAATGCTGACATTCTCCGCCCGATTGCTGGCAACAGCGATGATTTCGTGATCGATGAACTGACCAAAGGCCCAGGTGTAATCGCTCAGTCCCATGGGATCGGGAATGAGTGTATCCTGCGCAAAAATCTTGTTGCTGATCCACCGAGGACTGGGTCGGTCCAATCCTCCCGGCAGGGAATAACCATCTCGAAAGCCAACCGTTGTCAATGTTTGCAAGGTAGCTCCTTCAGAACCCCAAGAATCATTCTGCAAATTGTTTCCCGTCCCATCGATGGTTCGATTCACCTGTGCCTCTCCAGCAGAGGCAATGAGAAGGACGGTAAATAGCGTGAATAGTATTTGTCGTAGCATTTGTAACATCTTTTAGTTCACAGGGAAATTTCGGTTAGCTTTTGGATCACTAAGACCGGCCGTCGTGTTTGCAAACGGTTGAAAGGCTACCCCAAGGGGCATCCATTGTTTGGAACTATGCTATTGTGTTAATGCTTTTAAAGAAAGGTTCTTGGAATGCGAACACAAATATAAGAAATCAGGAGGAAAAGGGGTAAGATTTAAATGCCAGGATGCGTCAAATCCCGACTTGAACAAAGTTCAATAAAAAATCACTCAAATGCAATTTTTTTTGAAACATCGCCCCAACCCACCTTCTGCCGCACAAAGCGGCTGGATTTGTGCTTAAAGTTCTGTTAAACGACTTGTGCAAAATATGTAAATTTTAACACATTTGACTATCTTTAATTTCACAATCCAAGGCGAGCATACACTTCTTCAAATCAACTACACAAGTACTTGATTTACAATATTTTGCGCTCGAAATAATTGACCTTAGAAGTCGATGCATTCCATGAAAAAAATGGCTTTTCCTTGCTTTTTGGTATTAAGAAAAAGATCAAAAAGCCAGGCTGACAGCAGGATGAAGCCCATACTTTGCCCAGAAAGAATCGTCTTTCTAAAAAAGAAACCGAACTGCATTTGAATCACTTTGACAAATTTTTGGCTTATGAAACGGAAGACTCTAATGAACGGACTGTTTTGGCTGCTGTTGATGAGCATTACAACACTGGCATACAGTCAACAATCGACCTACACAAAAAAACCAGGGTACTGGACACTTGGCATCAACGGTGGATTCGCCTACCAACAAAGTGATGTCCCCACCCGCTTCGATGGCTTCGGACTGGGCCTCACCCTGGGAAAAAACCTCTATTACAAGCAGGGAGCTCCCTTCTCCTTCGCCGCGCGCGGGAGATTGCTCTACACGCAAACCTATGGCCTGGATGACGAGCCTTCTCTGGGCCTGCGCTTCAACGACGCACTCAATGGCGTCGATGGACCCGACTATACCCAAAGTGGAGGTGGTCCCGGCTTCGTCTACCAAAACCACAGAACGGATTTGGGAGAACTGGGCCTGGAAGGGGTACTCACCTTCAACAAACTGCGGGAACGGACCGGAGCCATTTTCTCCATCTATGGCGGACTGGGACTGGATCTCTACAGTACCTCCATCGACCAATTGGACGCCGACGGAAGCCTCTACACAGATGCCTACAATGGCCTCAACCCACAAGGCTCTCGCTCCTCCATCCGCAACCAACTCAAACAAAACATCCTCGACGGAGAGTACGAAACCTTCGCACATGGGTTTGAGGATGGCATCCAACTGGGCATCATGCCCTCCCTGGGCGTAGAGCTGGGCTATCAATTGGGGCCAAGATTTTCCATGGGCATCGGCCATCGCGTAACCTGGGCCCGCACCGACTTGCTCGACGGCGAACAGTGGAACAACGACAACTCCCTCACCGGAGAAAACGACATCCACCACTACACTTCCTTGCACATGCGCTGGGACATCAACCCCAAAGAGCCAACCCTTGAGTTGCCTCAGATTACAGTGATCGACCCCAGCTACAATCCATATACCTCAGCAAGTACCAACTACCGGGTCAAAGCTCGCATCAGGTATGTCAGCAGCCCTATGGACATCACAGCCACTGTCAATGGCTATCCACTTGCATTTGACTTCAACAATGAGATCTTTACCTCTGCCGTCACCCTGGAAACAGGAACCAATGAGGTGGTGATCACAGCGCGAAATGCCGCTGGCACTGATAGTGAAACAGTGATTTTGACCCTGAAAGACCTCTTCGAAGAGGAGCCCACCGTAGAATTGCCACGGGTGCGATTCACCAATCCACCAAGAGATGACTACCGAGTAGAAAACGATCGCTTTGACCTGACGGCCAGCGTTCAAAACATCCGATCCAAGAATGAAATCCGCCTTTTTGTCAACGGTCGTTCTACCAACGACTTTACCTTCAATGGCAACAGAGGAGAAGTCAGCGCAAGAGTACGCCTGGAAGAAGGACGCAATACCTTCCGCATCAGCGCATCCAATGCCGCTGGTACCGATCAGGATGAAACGAGCATCATTTACGATGCTCCTGTACAAGTCTTGGCACCACGGGTCAACATTACCAGACCATCTGCTGATCCTCACCGGACCGATGTGCCCAGGGCAACCGTAGAAGCCGACATCCAAAACATAGACAGCAGAAGACAAATCCGCGTACAGATCAACGGCCGGGCCAGCGATCGCTTTGATTACCGCAATGGATTTTTGCGGACCGAGATCGATCTGAGACAAGGCAGAAACATCGTCCTCATCTCTGCCAGCAATGAAGCCGGAGAAGACAGCGACGAAATTTCCATCTACTACGATGAGCCTTTCACCCCTGTCGTCGACCCACCAGTGGTTCGCTTTACCAATCCGGGCAGCTACCAAACGCGGACAAGAGAATCGGCCCAAAACATTCGTGCGCAAGTTCGCAACGTAGAACGCCGAGCCGACATCCGATACATCGTCAATGGCAGAAGCAGCAACAGTTTTGACTTCGACAGCAGAAGCCAGATCCTGACAGCAAGGGTCAACTTGCGCGAAGGCAACAACGAAGTCCGCATCGAAGCACGCAATGAGGCAGGCCGCGATGAAGCCAGTGTACAAATCGTCTTTGAAAAGCAGATCATCGTCAATCCGAAAAAACTGCCAACGGTTCGCATCACTCGCCCGGCTGACAACAGCAACAGCTCTGAGGCAAACATCCAACTGGAAGCAGAAACTCGTTTTGTGGATCGCAACCAAGACATAGAAATAGAAGTGAATGGCCGCCGAATGAGCCGATTCCAGTTCGATCAGCGCAGACAGCGCATCAGTGCAGGCATCGGTTTGACGGAAGGGACAAACAACATCAGAATCACTGTCAGAAACAGAGACGGACGAGATGAAGATCAGGTCAGCGTCACCTACAGAAGAGTCAAAACGCCGCCAAACGTTCGGATCACCAGCCCGACCAATGGCTCTAGCACAGGAGAGGCCAATACCAAATTGACTGCCGACATCCGACAGGTCACCAACAAGGCCGACATCCAAGTCGAACTCAACGGACGAAGAGTCAACAACTTCAGCTTCGACAGCCGAAGAGGTACACTCAGTGCAGATTTGACTCTCACAGAAGGAACAAATAACATCCGCGTTACCGCATCCAACAGCGATGGCCGAGATCAAGATCAGGTCAACATCACTTACAGAAGAGTCAAAACGCCGCCGAGTGTTCGGATTACCAAGCCTTCCAACGGCTCCAGCACAGGAGAGGCCAATACCAGATTGACTGCCGACATCCGACAAGTCACCAACAAGGCCGACATCCAGGTTGAACTCAACGGACGAAGAGTCAACAACTTCAGCTTTGACAGCCGAAGAGGTACACTCAGTGCAGATTTGACCCTCACAGAAGGAACAAATAACATCCGCGTTACCGCATCCAACAGCGATGGCCGAGATCAAGATCAGGTCAACATCACTTACAGAAGAGTCAAAACGCCACCGAGTGTTCGGATTACCAAGCCTTCCAACGGCTCCAGCACAGGAGAGGCCAATACCAGATTGACTGCCGACATCCGACAGGTCACCAACAAGGCCGACATCCAAGTCGAACTCAACGGACGCCAAGTCAACAACTTCAGCTTTGACAGCCGAAGAGGAGAACTCAGTGCAAATTTGACCCTCACAGAAGGTACAAATAACATCCGTGTTACTGCATCCAACAGCGATGGCCGCGATCAAGATCAGGTCAACATTACCTACAGAAGAGTCAAAACGCCACCAAGTGTTCGGATTACCAAGCCTTCCAACCGGGCGGTCGTCTCTACGGCAAGAACAGCGGTCAGTGCCAACATCCGCAACGTTCAAAGCAAGAGCGACATCCGCATGGAGGTCAACGGAAGAACAACCAACGACTTTACATTTGACAGCCGCAGAGGGACACTCAGTGCCAAGGTGAGCTTGAGCGAGGGCAACAACAACATCCGCATCAAAGCCACCAACAGTGACGGCAGCGACCAGGATGAAGTCAATGTCTCTTACAGACGCAAGCAACTGCCACCAATCGTCACCATCAGCAAACCCAGAAATGGGCAGAGTACCCTGATGAGTTCCGTTCGCCTGGAGGCCAGTGTCAAGAATGTCGAGACCAAGGCAGACATCAAGTTGACGGTCAATGGCGGCAGATTCATTAGCTTCAGCTTTGATCCAAAGACAGATCAACTGAAGGCCACCATCAAGTTGAAGGACGGCAACAACAAGATCGTCATCACAGCCACCAATCAGGACGGCCGCGATCAGGCGACAACCAATGTGGAGCGCAAAAAGCGCCTATTGCCTCCAACAGTGGAGATCAAAAAGCCTGGCAACAACGACCGTTTGACCACCAGCCAAGTAGAAGTACAGGCTCGTGTGGGTCGGGTGAGCAACAAGAATGAGCTGACATTCAGCGTCAATGGAAAGAAGATCACCCAGTTTACCCTAAAGGGATCAGACTTCCGCGCCAACATCAAGCTTGCCAAGGGCAGCAACACCATCAAGCTAGAGGCGAAGACCAAGGGAGGCAGTGCCAAGGATGAGGTCAAGGTACGCTATGAGGTTCCGGCCAACAAGCCTACGGTAGCCTTTACCAAGCCTGCCAAGTCGGGTGAGAGCGTCCGCAACCTGCAATACAGCGTCGTTGCCAAGACCAAGTACGTCAAGGCGAAGGGAGATGTGAGTTTTTATGTGAATGGCAAGAAGATCAGC
Source organism: Bacteroidota bacterium (assembly GCA_039821145.1). GTDB lineage: Bacteria > Bacteroidota > Bacteroidia > Chitinophagales > Saprospiraceae > JBCCSZ01. The sequence goes on from JBCBOS010000015.1 coordinate 29,512, forward strand.
GAGTTTTTCTTCAACCCAAAAAGTGGACAGATCTCGGGCATGGTGAGTCTGAAAACGGGAAGCAACAGCCTCCGCATCGTGGTGCGCAACAAGGCAGGGCAGGCAGAGGCGAAGACAAGCATCAAAGCATCGAAAGGCATTGCCATCGGTGGCAAGGTGAAAAAGCCGGTGATCTCCAGCCTCACCAATACCGTTCCAGTGGTGAACCCCTTGGCCAACAATACAGGCCGGGTCCGCATCACAGCGACCATCAAGAACATACTGATGAAAAACATGATCACCTTCAAAGTCAATGGCAAAAAGATTGACAACTTCAGTTTCGATGTCAAATCAGGCAAATTTACCGCCCAGATCGAACTGCAAAGAGGTGCCACCGAAATCTATCTGGAAGCGTCCAACTCTGCTGGAAAAGCAGTCAAGGAGAAAACGATAGAGTTCTGATAAAGAAAAAGGATAACTGCAGTTGGATGTGAGCCGGACAGGTGCTCACTGACTGCTTGAAAATGATCCCGAATGTCCCATCTGTGGAGATTCGGGATTTTTTGTCGCGCCAAGTTTTGGTATCTTAGGGTTCTTTCAAACCAGATCGCATGTCACTCGACCCACTCAAGAAAGAATTGAAATACGCATTTGCCATGGACATGGCCCAGGCTGTAAAAAAGCTGGAGGCCAGCCTGCGAAGCGATGGTCCCAACTTTGACAGCTACCTGCAAGTCAAAGGTCGTTTTCAACGCTTGCAACAAGGGCAAATGGCAGGAACCGTAAGTGCGGAGTCCTTTGTATTGGAAAGCAACCGAATCCGGCAGGCCTTTCTCGAATTGATCAGCCTACTGGCCGATGATGACATCCAAGCCGATTCACCTCCCCCAGCTTCTCCCCTCCCCGATGGCGGCAATGATCCATCTTTTGCACTGGCCCTCGACGATTTTTTGCGACAATACCAAGAAGAAGGCATCTTGCTGCAACAGGAATTTCAGAAAGTCTACCAAGGGATCAGCACCCTTTTGATCGACTTTGGGCAGATCATCCAAAAGATGGGACAAATGATCACAGGCATTGAGATCAGTGAAGGGCAGGAAAGCCAGCAGGGCGGCAAAATGCAATTGATCTTTCAAAAGATCAGCCGACAGTTGGTGGCATTCAATCCCAGGCTGTCGCATTCGCTAAATGACATGGCAACCGTCAATCAACAACGCATCACTCATTTCCAACGCTTGCCCCTCTACTTGGAACAGCATTCCTTGGGGCCAGAGAAAGCAGCCGTTGGCGAGACAATCCAGCATCAGAAGGAAGACATCGATGCCTTGACAAAGAACACCGCACATTTCATCCAGCAGTTTGGCTTCCTGCAGCAGATCGGCCCACTCGAATTCCTTTTCAAGATGGACGACCAATTGCTGGCCCAATACCGGATCATGACCAAAGGGCTCGGTCAAATGAGAGACCAGGCCGTTCAGTTCAAAGAACAGCTGGGTCGTTGCTCGATGGAGTTGGAACTATTGTAAAAGGAAAGAGAATCAGATGTACTTCGCCTGATTGCGATCGAGGATGACCTCTTTGAGCTCTTTGAGCACCGCATATTCCTCTGGAAGTACCTTTTTGAAAGCCTCTTTGACGGCGAAGTAACCTCCTTTTTCCAATTCTGGAAAACGCTGCTTGATCTGATCTTTGACGATGCGGACATCCTCTTGGAGCATGCGACGGATGGAAGGAATTTCGTGCCAGTCACCTTCTACGGCAACTGCTTGGCTCATTTCGCCATTGGCTTGAGAAAAGGGATCGAGTTCGATGATGCGATCTTCGTCTTCCAATGTGGGCTGGTCTTGCTGGAAGTGGCCCTGAGGGAGTTGCCAATTGTCGCCAGTGTTGACCAAAAATATTTCCAAGCCCTTCTTGTTGATGCGATAGATCACCAAACGCGCTGAATCAAAGACATTCATATGTTTCCCTTATGAAGGATTTTCGTTAGCGGCAAAGAAGTTGTCAAAATCATATTTCTCTCTTGCAAAAGAAGGAAGGATAAATGACTGACCAAAGACCCTTTGCCGAATAATAAGCTTTCAACACGCGATTGCAAGAAATGTTGCAATTCGGCGGCCTAAAAGTACGAATTATCCACTTTTGTGCAATAAACTGAGGAAATAATTTGGGCTGGACCAGCGAACAAAAACCTTATAGCGTGTTGGGGAATTTGGTCTTTGTGGCGATTTGTTCAGTTATTTGTTTAGACGACGCCCCAAAACCGGAGTTTAGCCTTAGCTAAATGAGGCTTTTGGAAAGGAAGTATCAACAAATAAGTGTATAAATAAGCCAAATTATTAAATCCCCTACATGCTCTTACAAGGAATAAACCCTCCGCTTTTTGCGAGGCTTGGTCGCGGGTGCTTTTTGCTTGGGCGATTCCCCCTCCTCCATCTTATCAGGAGCTGGAACCAGAGGCTCGACTTCCCAGTCAAATTCCTGCGATCGATCCTCAAAGTAGGGCAATGGCTCAAATTGACTGAATTGTTCTTCCATCCACTTGAACATCTCATCTACGTTCATCGGATCGGGCTGAACACCGGAAAAGCCGTCCTGACCTTGGTGAAAGTTGAATCCGTCGATGTGAAGGGTATCGGTCCAAACGCGAGAGAAATCTGGCATCTGCTCAAATGCTTCCATCATGGACTGCACCTCCTTCTGAAACTGTTCAAAAACATCAGTCTGTTGATAGCCCGGACCAGATTGAGCACTGGCGGTAGACAGAACGGAAAAAACCAACAACAAGGAAAAAAACAACTGTTTCATAATCAATATATCGCTTTATATGAGTCTGTATTTGGTAAACAAACAGAGAAAGACCCAAGTTTGGGTTCGTGTATAAAATTACGCAAAAATTTGGGCAAACTCAAGCTCCTCAGCCCGGTATGTCCCGCTCCACCAATTCGAGGATGGCCAGCGACAGCAAAAGGGATTCTTCCTGTTTGTTGATCTTGTCGTCCAGATACTGCAAAGCCCTGGTGTGGACGCTGTCTTCCTCGCTGGCGGGTGGCAGGCTGGCCAATTCGCGATCGCCCACCAAAATGGGAAGCAACTCTTGGTGTTGAGAGCGTTGGAGCCTTGCAATGGGCTTTTGGGAGCGCGCGCTGTACAGGAGTCCCCCTTTTTTCAGACTGCCCACCAACTCCCCGTCGATTTGCACCTGTACCTCGTTGTTGCGAAGCCGGTAGACAAACTCCTGCCCTGAAGTGCGGGCATACAGGATGGCATTGGGCTTGCCAGAGGACACGTATTTTTTGTAGGCATAGGCAACCATTGGCTCGTGATAAATGGAAGTAAACATGCCTTTGACAATGGTCGTCAAGCCTTTTTTGACGGTGCGATTGGTCTGCTGGACAGACAAAAGTTCCAACTCCTCCCCTTTCCAAGGAATCAATTCGCTCGACCAATTGTCCAATTCCTGCCGCAGTTTTTGAAAGTCTTGCCGCACCTTGTTTTTGCTTGGCTGAAAGTTGATCAACAGTCGATACAACAGAGAAATGCTTCCTGTGAGGACAAGGGCGAATGCGATGGCACTGATCAGTAAAACGGCAAAACCAGACATAAAGCAAGGTAATTTGATGGCGCAGACCCGATGGACTAAGACTCGATCTGCTGCCTGTGTTTGATGTCTTCCACAAATAAGTTCAGTTTGTCAACAGTAACGTGTTCCATTATGACAATTTTGTACCAGCTCGGGTTCAGGTGGTTGTCTGGTACCAGCCAGTATTTGTCGGCAATGTCTTTGTCAATGCAACGACTGCGCATGCTGACAATATTGGAATGGGGGTTTCTGTAGTGGTCGATGTCAAGCTGACGCAATTTTCTGACCAGCCATTCGGCCCGTTTCTGCAAAATGAACACTTTCTCAAACCAACCATAGGGACCGTTTTTGGAAAGAATCATCCAAACGGCAATGGCATTGGCTCCCGACCGACTTCCCACTAGGGTGTAGTCCTCCCCTTCCACATAACTGGCCTCTTTGGTATTGGCGTATTTGATCAAGCCCTTTCTGGCCAGAAAAATGCCTGTACCATAGGGCGATTGTGCCATCTTGTGCGCATCCAAGGTAAAGGAATCGATCTCGTCGTTTTGAAAGGTCAACAGACTGTCTTCGTCGGAAAATGGGTAATAAAAGCCGCCATAGGCCCCATCGACATGGATTTTGTACTCGACTTTTGCTTCTGCCAGGCTTTGCACCAAGATTTTGATGTCATCGACCGATCCAAACATGGTCGTCATCATATTGCAAATGGCGATGAAGTATTTCTTTCCATTGGCTTTGGCCTCTGCCAGGCATTCCCGGAGCAAGGCAGCATCCAATGCCCGACTGTCTTCCTGGACCGCAAAGCGAAAAATGTCTATCGACAACAAGTCGGAGGCCTTGTTCATCGAGTAGTGACTGTCTTGGCTGCAAATGAGGGCAATTTCATTGTTTTGGGCCCCAAATTCGGTCCGAAAGAAGTTTCTGTACACCCAAATTGCCTGAATGTTGGCCTCTGTCCCTCCCGACGCCACGTACCCATCCTGCTGGCCCGGCTCTCCTTTGAGGATGTCCACAGCACAAATTTCGATCAACTCCCGCTCAATCTCGTGGGTGCCTTCAAAAAAGGGTTCTGACTTGCCCAAGGTATGGCAACCAATGTGGTTGGGATTTTGAAGCAAGGCGCTCAAAAAGGGCGAATCCTTCAAAAAGGCCGCGTCGTGGTGAAAGACTTTGTTGTCCAAATAAGAAGCAGGCACGCCCAGGATTTGCTGGTCCATGTAGGAAACGTTCTGCTTGAGGGCGTGAAATACCCGCTCTTTCAACTCTTCCTGTGATCTTTTTTTCCAAATTCGATGCATGGCTTCGTTTTCTTTGTGCAATGGCTCTGGTAGCATCTACTCTCCACTCCGCTGATTGATCAAAATTTTGTTGGCCTTGGGCTGGGCAAACATCTTGCGCCGCACCTCCAAGGCAACCCGGTCTTCTGAAGTCAAGACGCTTTGCTCCCCTTGGATGATCTGGTCCAATTCCTTCAAAATCTTGGCTTGTCCCTCCCAATATCCACTGTCGCTTTCATGCTCTGGCCCCACAATGTCCTCCAGCCACATCTGCTTCAGGTCCTTGATTTCGGGATGAAAAAACGCACCGACAAGCCAGGCAGCCTCCATCCTGTCCAATACCTTTTGGTGGACTCCTTGGCCCAAAAGGCTGTGCCCGCCATAGTCCCACGTCTGCAGGTACCAAGCAGGGAAAAAATGCTCGACACTGTCCTGCGCAAATGTCTCCAGGCACAGTGCCACAAAGGCATCATCCTCCTCTCCGGACGTGCTCTTTGCCTTTTGCAACCATTCTTTGTAGTCGTTGAACAGATAATAGGTCGTGCCTTCCGCTACCAGTTGGGTGACATAGCCGGGAATGGCCTGGTCCAGCCAGAACAAGTTGACCGTTTCCACTGCCATGTCCTGTGCCCGGATGTCGAGCTTGGTGGTCAATTCTTTTCGCAGCGACAATCCCTGGCGGTAAGTGCTGGCCAATTGTTCGCTGTCGGCCATCTGTTCGTAGGCCTTTCGATAGGCGTCAATCTCTTGGGTCAATTTTTCTCCAAACAATTGCGACAGTCGGGCCCTCAACAGGCGATTGGCCAGGGGCGAGTGGTTGTCCTTTCTCGGGTGAATCCCTCCGGCAAAGACCCATCCTTGCTGCCCATCTGCTGTCTCCACCTTCACCCAGGGTTCGTCGAAGAGGGTGCCCCGCAGTTTGATTTGGGACTGAAAATCGCTGGACTCTCCCAGGTATGTCACTTGGCTGCCCTCTGACAGCTCCGTCAGTACACTGCCTTCGGTCCCTGGTTGTTGTCGCAATCGAAATTTGTCAATGTTGACAATCCAGTGATTGTTGGTTGATCCGAGGGTGGGACTTTCCGTGGCTGTGGAGGCCTCCAATAGAGGGTCTGGCTGAGGAGTGGAGTCGGTCTTTTGCTCCGAAGTGGCGGGGTCAGATTGACAGGCCCAGAGCAGGCCGATGAGGAGTAGCAAGAGGGAGCATTTTTTCATGGCTGCAATTTATGAAAAATGCCCCACAAGCGCGAAATGGCTCGTGGGGCAAGAAGATTGTATCTTCGGAAATCTGTCCCTATCCTAGGTAGGATTTCAGATTGTTTCTATTGTAAGATTTGCGCAAGCGGCGAATCGCTCTTTCTTTGATCTGACGGACCCTTTCGCGGGTGAGGCCGTAGAGTTCACCGATCTCTTCCAGGGTCAACGACTTGTAGCCATTGAGTCCATAGTAAGAAGAAAGGACTTCGACTTCGCGGGGCGAAAGAATGGAAAGACCTTGCTGAACTTCCTCTTTGAGCGACTGTTCCATCAGATTGGTATCTGGGCTGGCACTTTCGCTGCTGGAGACGACGTCCAACATGGTAGAATCTCCATCGTCTCCACTCAGGGGAGCATCGAAGGAGAGGTGGCGACCATTGCCTTTGAGCATGTTTGCGACTTCCTTTGGAGTCATTTCGAGCAGCTCCGCCAATTCTTCATTGGTGGGCTCTCTTTCGAATTCCTGTACAAAAGACAGAAAGGCTTCGTTGACCTTGTTGTAGGAGCCTACCTTGTTGAGAGGCAAGCGAACGATACGGGAATATTCTACGATGGCTTGTAGAATGGACTGACGAATCCACCAAACGGCATAGGAGATGAATTTGAATCCTTTGGTTTCGTCAAAACGCTTGGCGGCTTTCATAAGACCTACGTTTCCTTCGTTTATTAGGTCACTTAGAGAAAGTCCTTGGTTTTGATATTGCTTAGCCACGGATACGACGAATCTCAAATTTGCTTTTGTCAGTCTTTCTAAAGCTTCATTGTCTCCCTCCCGGATACGTCTAGCCATTTCAGCCTCCTCATCAGCCGAGAGCATTGATATTTTACCAATGTCGTTGAGATACTTGTCTAAGGCAAGGCTCTCTCTGGCTGTGATTTTGTTTGTAATTTTTAACTGACGCATGATGAAGCACTTTGAAGATTTCTCTGGGAATTACAATTATAATACGTTCAAATGAGGGAAAAGTTGCTCAGATTGGGGGATACTTGACTTTTTGGTAAAAAAGCATTACATGCAACATTTCCTTTTTAAATACAATAGCTATTCCAAAAAAGTTTCCCTTAGCACAAAAAAAATACCTGGATCGAGATAATACTGATCCAGGCTGTTTTTTCCACTGGCTGTAACAATAGAAACCCTACCGCTCAACCAATGAGTATGTGCTCAGCGCATCAACTGTGATGCGGGTTCTTCTCTCTTCTGCCACCGCGGCCTTGTGGACGTTCCATCAACGCCTTGCGAGACAGACGCAGCTTGCCTGTCTTGCGATCAACACCGATCAGTTTTACCTTCACATCGTCTCCTTCCTTGAATACATCTTCCACTCGATCAATGCGTGTGTGAGAGATCTCGGAAACGTGCAGCAGGCCACTCTTGCCACTGAACTCCACAAAGACACCGTATGGCATGATGGAGACCACCTTGGCTTCGTACACATCGCCCACCTCCGGCATGAAAGTGATGGACTTGATGCGCGCCAGGGCAGCGTCGATGGAGGCTTTGTTGGCACTTGAAATGTTGACCACCCCTTTGTCGTCCACCTCTTCGATGTTGATGACCGTGCTGGTTTCGGCTTGGATTTCCTGAATGATGCTACCACCTGGCCCGATCACAGCACCGATGAAGCTCTTGTCGATCAAGATTTCGACGATGCGTGGTGCATGTGGCTTGTAATCTTCGCGTGGATCGGCCATGACCTCGGTCATTTTGCCAAGGATGTGCAAACGCCCGGCTTTTGCCTGCTCCAATGCTTGTCCCAACAATTCGTAAGACAGACCTTCGATTTTGATGTCCATCTGGCAAGCAGTGATGCCGTTGGCTGTTCCGGTAACTTTGAAGTCCATGTCGCCCAATGCATCTTCGTCGCCGAGGATGTCACTGAGGATGGCCGTGCGCTCTCCATCGGAGATCATTCCCATGGCGATGCCCGACACAGGAGCTTTGATCTTCACCCCACCGTCCATGAGGGCCATGGCTCCGGCACAAACAGTGGCCATGGAGGAGGAACCATTGGATTCCAATACGTCGGAGACGATCCGGATGGTGTAGGGATTTTCTTCTGGCATGACCATTTTCAGAGAACGGGCGGCCAGGTTTCCGTGTCCAACTTCCCGGCGACCAGGTCCGCGAAGGGGCTTGGTCTCTCCCACTGAGTAAGGAGGGAAGTTGTAGTGCAGGATGAAACTTTCGTAGTGTTGATTGAGTGCATTGTCTACCATGAGGTTGTCCATCTTGGTACCCAATGTCATGGATGCCAGTGCTTGGGTTTCTCCCCTGGTGAACACGGAAGATCCGTGAACGGATGGTAGGTAGTCAACTTCTACCCATATATCGCGAATCTCATCCGACTTGCGACCGTCGAGGCGAACACCTTCGGCCAATACCATTTCGCGGATGACTTTCTTTTTCAGTTTGCCGAAGTACTCGCTTACTTTTCCGCCATTCTCCTCCATGTACTCCTCTCCCATTTCTTCGAGGAAACTCTCTTTGAGGCTTTCGCCAATTTCCTTGAAGTTTTCTTTCCGGGTGTGCTTGTCCAAAGCTCCTTTGGCCACTTCCAGGATGCGGTCGTGTGCCATGCCACTGATCTTTTCCATCAGCTCGGTATCTTCTTCGATCACTTCTACCTCGCGCTTGACGGTTGCTTTTTCGCCCACCAATTCGGCCAGCTTGAGCTGTGCTTCGCACTGAACGCGGATGGCGTCGTGTCCCACCTTGATGGCTCCAATCAGGGCTTCCTCGGAACACTCCTTGGATTCTCCCTCTACCATCACGACATTTTCGTGCGTAGCTGCTACGATGATGTCGATGTCGGCTTCGGCCAATGCCTTTCGGCCGGGATTGACGTGGTATTCGCCATCGATGCGAGCCACCCGAACTTCGGAAATGGGTCCAGCAAATGGAATATTGGAAACGCTGAGGGCGGAAGAGGCAGCCAGTGCGACGAAAGCATCGGGCATGACATCCTTCTCAATGTCAGCGGAGATGAGGTTGATGATGATTTGTGTTTCGTTCATGTAGCCATCTGGGAAGAGAGGGCGGATGGCTCTGTCCACCAGGCGGGAAGTCAGGATTTCGTAGTCGGAAAGGCGGGCTTCTCTTCTGAAAAAGTTGCCAGGAATGCGTCCTGCTGAAGCGAATTTTTCCTGATAATCGACGGAAAGTGGAAAAAAAGACTGGCCTTCGCGGGCCTGTGTGGCTGAAACAGCCGTAGCAATGAGCATTGTGTCGCCAACTTTTACGACGACGGAGCCGTCTGCCTGCGTGGCCAATTTACCTGTTTCGATGATGACTTCTCTGCCATCGGGTAAGTTGAAAGAGGTACTGATAGGAATTTGCTTCCCCATGTCTCAAGATTGATTTAGTGTAATTAATAAGTTCGCTGCTGACCGAAGAACGCGTGTGGGATTTGAAAAGAGAACGAGATGTCTCAGAGACCAGATGTCCAGACGGGTTCTACAGTCGCGATACGCAAAACGCTCTTTCGCATTTTGCGAGTGGAGAAATCCACTGTAGCTATAGAAGAGGATGATCGGCACCTGTTAGTGCGGTTAGATGAAAGAGGTGCGGCAGGTGCTTGTTTGCGAGTGGCTGTTTGTGGTTGTAAAATACTTGCTGTTTCTTGACTCCTGTTGAATTGTTACAACTCGCTACAAGCTCGAAAAGCCCATCGCGGGGCTTTTTGTTAATGCTACGTTGACTGTTGCAAGTGTTTTGTCTCAGAGGAATTGCCCGAATGTGGTTCTGTGTGTGGGCAAATCCAGCACTTGCGATCTATATTCTTCTTAGCTCCTTTTATCCATATTCTAACGTGCAAGGCAGAAAAGTGTTTCGCATGCTGCCGACACTTTCCCGCTTTGCCAAGGACCTTGAATTACTTACGTATTCCGAGCTGTTCGATCAGCTTGCGATACTTGGTAATGTCTTTGTTGCTCAGGTATTGCAACAGGCGCTTGCGCTTACCGACCAAGGTCAACAAGGTGCGGCGGCAAGAGTGGTCCTTTTTATTGGTCTGCAGGTGCTTGGAAAGCTCCTGGATGCGGTAGGTAAACAGGGCGATTTGACCTTCTGTCGATCCGGTGTTGTTGGCCCGTCCACCGTACTTTTCAAAGATTTCTTCTTTCTTTTCTTTCGAGAAATAAACTGCCATGATGTTAATTTTTTACCGTTGATGATTGCTGGAATCAGTTACAGCGCTGCAAATGTACGCATTTTCAACTGAATGCGAAAGCTTGGTAGAAAATTAATCTCGCTGCCAGAACTTGCCGATGGGTCATTGGGCGAGCCACCTTCGGTTCTCCACTTCCAAATGTGGCAATGAACGAGGGCTATGACAGGTGAAAGGCCGGAGAAGCATCCGACGAAACTTGGGGGGTGATGTTGAGCAAATCCAAGGGAAATTCCACAAAAAAGGTACTTCCCTTGGTCGGGCTGGACTCTACCCTGATGTGGCCTTTGTAGGACAAGGCAATCTTCTGACAGATGGATAAACCAATGCCCGTCCCGGGATACTTTTCCTGATTGTGCAGGCGGCGAAACATGTCAAAGATCTGATCGACAAACTGCTTTTCTATGCCAATGCCGTTGTCGCGAATCACAAATTGGCAAACATTCTCCCGCTTTCGAAAGGACACACTCACCTCTGGCCGAACCGATTCGTTGTACTTGAGGCCATTTTCCATCAGGTTTTGAAACAACTGCTGCATCCGGCTGCGGTCGGCCATCACCTTGGGGAGAGGATTGACCTGAATGATGCTCTGCTGATGGGGCGGTTCTGATCGCAGCAATTGGCCGATTTGATTGACCACCACATTGAGATCTACTACTTCCAAGGTGGGAACATGGCTGTTGCTGCGAGAATATTCAAGGATGTCCTCGATCAGATTGTGCATCTGGCGGGCATTGCTGGAGACAAAATCGATGTACTCCCGGCCCGTGCTGTCCAAGTCGGTCGAATACCTGCGTTTGAACAGACTGATGAAGCTGACGATGTTGCGAAGGGGGCTTTTCAAGTCGTGAGAGGCAATGTAGGCGAAGCGTTCCAACTCCTCATTGCTGCTTTTGAGTTCTTGGTTGGACTGCCCCAATTTTCGGTTCATCTTCTGAAACCCGCGTGCAAAGGCGTACACAAGGTTGACAAACAACAGGGCAATCATACAATAATTGAACAACAGGAGAAAGCTCGACAGACCAGGGCTGATCTGCTGAGGGAAGGTCACATTGGCAATGTCGGCTACAAAAAAGCCCAAAACGGCCAGAGAAACAACCGCAAACCAAAAACGGGCTTCGACCCGGCGAAGATAGAGATATACCAAAGGAGGAATGGCCGAAAACCAAATGAGAAATGGCGAGTGCAGCCCACCGGAATAATACATCAAGGCGATGAAAAGGGCACAACTGCCAAACGTAAAATAATGGGTACAAATCCGCGTATCGGCCGTAAAGTAGAGCAAGGGAAAGTAGAACAATGCACTGATCTCAGCCATCACCAAAATCCAGCCACCTGCCTCGAAACCAAAGTAGAAAAAACAGGGAATCAGCAGTCCCATGACGATCAGGACGCAAACGACGACAGACAGGAAGATTCGCATGTTTCGATATATCCACCTGTTTGACTTGACACTTTCCGGAATCAATTTTTGGATCATCCTCATATATACTCGTGGCTTGCAAGAAAAGGAGGGCTGCTTGCCAAAAGGAAACAAACATCATTCCAGGCTTTTTCTCTCATTCTCTCTCCCTTCCCCGCTCGACTGGCTGCTGTTTTTGGGCTGAGGACTCCCCTTCCGCTAGGCCTCCTTGGCGGCATCCCAGAGCGCATCCATCTCGGCCAGGCTCATGTCTGTGAGCGCACGTGGAGCGTTTTGTTCGATGTATTCAAAGCGCTGTTTGAATTTCTTGTTGACCTTTTCCAGGGCAGTTTCTGGATCGATGCCTTTGAAACGGGCATAGTTGATCAAGGAAAAAAGAACGTCCCCAAATTCTTCTTCTTGCTTCTCAAATGCTTGTTGCTCTTGCATGGCTTCCCGGAACTCCCCCATCTCTTCCTCCACCTTTTCCCAGACCTGCTCGCTGTTGTCCCACTCAAAGCCGACCTGCCCAGTTTTTTCCTGCATGCGATAGGCCTTGATCATGGCTGGCAGAGAGTTGGGCACGCCACTGAGAACCGATTTTTTGCCCTCCTTGAGCTTGAGTTGCTCCCAATTTTTTTTCACATCTTCCTCGTTCTCCACCGTCACATCGCCGTAAATGTGCGGATGGCGGTTGACCAATTTGTCGCAGACGGCATGCAGTGCATCGGCAATGTCGAAGGCCTTCTTCTCATCGGCAATCTTGGCATAAAAGACCATGTGCAACATCAAATCGCCAATTTCCTCCTTGATCTCCTGCATGTCCTCCTTCATGATGGCATCGGCCAGCTCATAGGTTTCTTCTATGGTGAGGTTGCGAAGACTTTGGATGGTTTGTTTGCGGTCCCAGGGACATTGTTCCCGCAATTCATCCATGATGGTCAGGAGTCGGGCAAAGGCGTCGAGCTTTTCTTTCATTTTGGACAACATTTGATGTACAGAAGTTGTATTTTTGCAAAAGTAAACTCTTAAACGCGAAAGTTTGTTTTTGATTTACGATAGTGCTTGTCGAAGACGCATTTTTCTGTCCACGACCGATCAAAGTCCCGATAAGTCCAAAAAGAAAGCCTTTGGCAATTGACCACCTATTCAACAGTGATTCATGGAGTTCCTATATATTTTGCTCATCGTTTTCGGCGTATTCGGCATTTCCTTTATGATGATCAACATCCGTCAAATCATCACGGGGAAGGAGTTCAGGGGTACCTGTGCAACCAACAACCCCATGCTCAAGAACAAGGTTGGCGAGTGTACGGTATGCGGCAAAAAGCCCGAAGAGGAATGCAAAATGCCCGAGGTCAAATCTGCCTAGATTGCCTCATCGTCCATCCCTCTCCCTTCTTGGGGGTGAGTGTTAGAGCTTACTTGATGAATCGGTAGGTACACTTGAGCAAGAAAATGTTGTGGGCTGTTCCGGAAAACAATTCATCCACCAATGTCTCTAGCAAACGGCCCTTGCCATCTGGAAAGCTGGTATTGCCCTGCGACCACACCAAGTACAGCTCCGATCCAGGGATGTACTCCCAACGCAAGACCAGATTGGAACGAAAATCTACCTGCCTGAAATCCGGATTTCTGAACTCGTATTTCTCTTTCTCAGAACCATCTTCTCTGACAGTGAAAATGTCCTTTTCCGCATCGTGCTGCAGCTGCTGCTCTCCGTAGGCCTGAAAGCGATCTTCGTGCCGACGAGCCAGCGGATCAGTGATGTACTTGAAATCTGTGTAGGTCACTTGTGTCACAAAGGGTTGGCCGTAGTATTGAAGGCTGAGGTCGGGGGTGATGGCGTAGTTGACGCGGATGGACGCACTAATGGTCTGCTGGTCGACTGCCCCTGTGATGTAGCGGGTTGTCTCCTTGTATTGTACTTGGTCCACATACTGGATGGGGCGTTGGAAGCGGCTCCAGGCGGGGAAGAAGGATAGGTTGAGGGCATCAAAGGGCTGGTACACAAAGCCGGGGGAAAAGCGTTCGTAGCGAATGGTCTGCTCCTGTCCCCAGTTTTGGTTGACATTGAAGTAAAACTGTAGCTTTTGCTGCTCCCCTGTCCCAAAATACGCCCAACTGCCAAATCCACTGGGTCGACGAAGGGCGGGGCCACCTCGAAGGGCCTTGTTGGAAATGTCCAGGTGATTGTAGGTCAATCCACCTCCCAATTGCCAATTGTTCATAAAGACGTAATGCATATTGGCATTGAGGCCTTGGTACAAATTGCGGCCACCAAAATCCCAGCGAGACCAATGGTTGTAGTTGAAGGACATGCGGCGGAAGATGCCAACTGGTTTGACCACCCGATAGCCCGTCCACAAAAAATAATTGATCTCATCCGCTCCTGACAAGAAGCCCAAATCGTTGAGTTCCAAGCCCGGTGAACGCCAGGTTCCCCCCGTCTGAAACTTCCAATTGCCACCGTATTTGGCCACTGTGACCGTTCCTCCATGTCCTCCCAGGGAAGTAGCCGCCGTATCTACCTCCAGGTGTTGGGCATCGGGGCGCTGAAAGTAGTGCTCAAAAGAACGCTGCACGTTTTGGATGGCCTGTCGGCTGCCGTGTATCTGACTGAAAACTCCTTTGGCATTGAAAACCCAACGCTGGTTGTTCCATCGGTGGGTGAAGTCCAATCCACCCGTGTAGGCCGAGCGAGTCATGAAGTCAAGCTCTGTCCCATTCAGCTGCCGATTGGTGGCCGTAAACATCCCCCCGATGATGGTATTTCCCCCATCAAAATCCTGTTGCACCCGGCCGACAAAGTAACTGCTCATCGGCTCCACCACCTCCTGGCGTCGCTCCCCAAAATGGTCGATCTCAGCCGACTCCCTGGCTGTCACTGCCTCCATGATCCCAATCGACAGTCCCTTTCGGGTCTTGCCACTGAACTTGGCCGCTCCCAATATGGAGGTACTCAAGGGGATGTCGACATGCTCATTGTCCCCCACCGAAGGATAGCCATGGGGTGCCCCTCCAATCCGACGAGAATAAAACAGCAAGTCCTGATCAAAGGATCCTCCGGCATCGGAGCCAGTCAATCGATAGTTGAATATGTTGCGACTCTCAATGAAGAAAGGCCGCCGCTCGCTGAAAAATACCTGATAGCCATCCAGATTGACAACCGATGGGTCGGCTTCTACCTGGCCGAAGTCGGGATTGATGGTAAAGTCGAGAATGAGGTCGCTGGTCACGGCCACTTTGCCGTCCAACCCACCGGAGAGTTTTTGGTCAAAGCCCGTGGCAAATGGATTGCCGTCTTCCCGCTCGAAGGTTTCGGCCTGGGCCAAGAGGTAGGGCTGCAATTCGATTTGTTTTTGGGGACGAATGCCACTGAGGCCGCGCAACTCGCCAAACTTGCTGACCCAAACGCCTGCATTTTGTGGAATGAAATTCCAAACAGAGCGCTCGTTTTTCCGAAAGTCAAAACGCGTAAATTGGATGCCCCAAACCATCTCTTGCTGATCCGCAAAGCGCAGTTGACTGAAGGGAATTTTGATTTCTGCCGTCCAGCCTCTTGGATCAGGACTGGTTTTGGCATACCAGATGGGGTTCCAGGAAGCATCCCAGTTGTCGCCGTTGTTGGAGATGAGTTCGTCTCCCTTGACGCCAGAGGCGGAGATGGTAAAGGAAAAGGCGGTGCGCTTGTCGAGGTAGCTGTCGATGTTGATCTCCACCCAATCGCCATCGAACCCATCGCGGCGGGACATGCGGCGCACCACTTTGTCGGGTTCTGGGTCGTGATTGACATAGGCGACGTAGAGAAATTTGTCGTCGTACAAAATCTTGAACTGGGTGGCTTTGGAAGGAAGCTGGCCTTCGAAGGGCTGGCGTTGGATGAAGTCACCACTCCAAGGCACTTTTTGCCAGGCGGCATCATCGAGTCGGCCATCTATGACGGGAGTCGAGCCAGTAATCTTTTGGGTGTGATAAACTTTTTGCTGTTCGAGAATGTCAGCTGGCAACATCTTGGTGCTGTCCTGAACAGGTGTTTGTGCAAACAAGGAGAGCTGACAAAGCAGCCAGAGGATCAGAAAAGGTGTTCTCATGATAAAAGCTTGTTGCCGCAGCCTTTTTGGGAAGGCTGAGATACCCATTGTCAATAGGTTAGCGAGCCAGCGAGCATGCATTGGTTGGTCTTTCGCGTTTGGTGGACATTCGAGTCCCAAACAAACAATGAGTGTGAAAAATAGTGTGTCTCTCAAAGGAATACACCAGAAAAGACAAAGCGTTTCACAAAGCGTTGCTGCAAAAAGTGTTAAAATTTGGAGGGAGGGTACAATTCCTTGGTAAACAATGGTTTGAGGGAGGGTCTTGGAATGCTAGGGCTGGTCTGTACCGTTCATCAAGTGCCCCATGAGATCTTTTTTGGTCTGCAAATACGAAAGATTCTCTTTGCCCGCTGGAATGAGCAGCGGAATGCGACTGACGAGATGGATGGGCGAGTCTGCCAGTGCTTCAATCTTTTGTGGGTTGTTGGTCAACAGGTGGATGCTTTTTATTCCCAGGTCCAGCATGATGTCGATGGCGATGTCGTAACGTCGAGCGTCTACTTCCAATCCGAGATGTACATTGGCATCGATGGTGTTGAGCCCTTCGTCCTGCAATCTGTAGGCCTTGAGTTTGTTGATCAGGCCAATGCCGCGGCCCTCTTGCCGCAGATAGACGACCACGCCTCCTTTTTCGGCAGCCACTTGCATGGCGCGATCCAATTGCTCTCCACAATCACAGCGTTTGGAGCCAAACAGGTCTCCTGTCAGGCATTCGGAGTGGACGCGAACGTAAACGGGCTTGGATGGATCGAAGCTTTCATGCACCATGGCGAGGTGTGGCATCTTTTCTTCCTCGGAGTCCGCATAGGATACCATTCGGAACATTCCCCATTTTGTAGGCATGGCTACCTCGACGATTCGCTCCATACATGTAATGGCAGTTGGCCGCATTTTAAAAGAGGTGTATAAATCAAAATTTTGTAGCGCAAATGCCAAATGATTCGTTCTACAAAACGAAAGCGCTAAATTACGCCAGGATATGAGAATTAACAAGCCATATCATGGAATGGTTCTTACTTCGCTGATCAGGCAGCTCATTTGGTGTGCCAACTGTGGACTCTGTCTCTGTATGTGCCTGCTGCTGCCGCTGAGCCTGCCGGGACAGACCGAGACCAAGGATTGGACCGTCATCGACCGAAAGGCCCGCCGTACCCCCCGCCACATGGCCCAAAGCATTCCCCAGTTGGTGGGGCATCTGACAGAGGGATTGACTGGGGAGCAAGAAAAACTGCGGAGCCTGTACAGCTGGATCGTTTCCCACATTCAATTCGATGTCAAGGCATACAAAAAAGGAAACAAGCGCCTCAACCACGGCATCGACGACATCATGCGGCGGCGCAAGGCAGTATGTTTTGGATACTCCCAATTGATGAAACGCTTTTGCGAAGAGGCGGGAATCCGATGTGAGATTGTCTCTGGCTACGTAGAACCCACCGACTTTCAGGCTCCCAATCACGCCTGGAATGCCGTCCTGGTCGATGGACAATGGGCTCTGCTGGATGTCACCTGGGAAAGCAATTCGCACCACCAGGGCTACCACATGGATGAGCAGAAGCAGACGCACAAAGGATATTTTCTCCCCCCTGCCCGGTATTTTCTCAAGGAACACCTGCCTGCCAATCCACTTTGGCAATTGCTCGAACATCCCATCGAGTGGAAGGAGTTCAGGACTTACCAGCCCAACATCCCCCTTGACAGCAGCCGATATTACCATCTGCAGGACAGCCTGAAACACCATTTTCGACAACCTCCTCTCCGTCGGAAGATGCTCAATGCCGAAAGTGAATACCGCTACAATCCAAGTGCTGCCAACAAGCGAGAACTGGCGGCAACCTATATGGATGTGGAAACCATTCTGTCCCGTCAATTGGAAGATCACCCGCCCCAAAGCAGTGACTCTGTGTTGCAGATGCAGCGGCAATTGGTACAGCTGTGCCGAAAAGCAGGTCGATTGGATGACTTGTTTGACAACCAGCGAGAGGGCTGCCTCCTCAACAGCCTGAATCTGGCCATCGCCATCGAAAATCGGATCAACCAAGAGGAGGGCTCGCCAACAGCTGCGGCAATCGATTCGCTGCGGAGTGAGCAAAAACGAGAATTGGAATGGGCTTTGGAAGCTTTGTCGTCTCTTCCGGACAACCCGATCCGACAAGCAATCAGACAAAATTGTCAGCAATTGCTCGAATCAATTGGGCAATAGAGTCTCACCCCCTGTGAAGAGGTGGATCAATATGTTGAAAAGTGTTGTAAATGATCAGGCAAGAATAAAAGATGAATGGGCCTCTCTAAGCCATTGTGAAATTCAAAAAAACCTTCTTCTGCCTCTTTGGGAAATCAAGTTGTTGATGAGAATGAGTCCGCCTCCAAGGACGAATGCTCCAGTTGCAATGTAAAGAATCAGCATAGGTAACAGTTCAGTTTTGTGTTATTATATCGGTTTTGTCTTCGGAAAATGTGCTACTGGGTTAGCACTAATTTAGAATAATATTTTGAAAACTATCCTTTTGCCAACTCATTTTTATGATAAAAATCCACTATCTGTGACATTTTTCCGGTCGCAGCCCCAAGATTTCCTCTTCAAGGAGAAATTTTCCACCGCAGATACATGGAAAATCAGTAGATTCCTTATATTGCATAGGTGGAGCCATCATCTCTGACACCCCAAAGCATCAGCGCTTTTCATCTCGGTTTCACGACCCGCTGACTAGACATGTAAAAGAGTTCTTCATACAAAAGCCTCCTTCGGGATTTGTCGAAAGGCAAATCTGTAAGTTTCGTATGTGAACCATCTCCTTGTGGCCTTGGTACAAAGGCGAAGCTTCGTTTTGCAGCTTTGCCAACACCGAAACAACATTTGTGATGAATTGGTTGGCAGCATTCTCCTTTCCATCAAAAGGCCAAGCTGTTGTCTCATTCGAGTCAAATGATTTCAAACGAAATTGGAAGCCCTGACCTATGAAAGTTTTCAGAGAGATTACCCCCCTTGGTAAAGATGATGTCTTTGTCATCAAAAGCCACCCGAACGCCCGATTTGAATACCCTCTTCACATGCATCCAGAGTTTGAGCTGACCCTCATCACAAAGGCAGCCGGAAAGCGAATCATCGGCGATTCCATCGAAGAGTACGAGGGGCCAGACTTGGTGCTGATCGGGCCAGAGGTCTATCACAAGTGGGACGATGAGGCCCTTCCGGCACACAAAAAGAACAAGGCTCACTCCATTGTTCTCCACTTTGAGCCCTCCCTATTTACAGAAAATCTCTTGTGCAAACAGGCCTTCTACCCCATCAAATCTTTGCTCCAGCAATCGCGCCGAGGCATTTACTTCGATGGCGTGACACGCAAAAAAGTCGAGCTGAAAATGCACAGACTTTGCCGCCTGAGTGGACTCGATGCCGTCTTGGAATTCCTCAGCATTTTGCAGCTCCTCGCCACCAGCGAAGAAAAGCGCCTGTTGGCCAGCGAAGGCTTTGACATCCAGGTACAAAGTTTTCAAAACCAACGCATTGACGATGTCTGCAACTACTTGCGGAAACATTTTCGCGAACGGGTGCAAATTGCAACCGTTGCCAAGATCGCCAATATGAGCGAGTCGGCCTTCAGTCATTTTTTCAAAAAAAGCACCTGCAAAAGTTTCACTCGCTACCTGATCGACTTGCGCCTCAGTCACGCCTGCAAACTCCTGCTCGAAACCCGCAATCCAGTCAGCCAAATCTGCTACAATTGTGGATTCAACAACCTATCAAATTTCAATCGCCTCTTCAAAAAGTACAAAGGCATGACGCCCTTTGACTACCGCAACCAGTACGAGCAGCAGCAGTCCTCCGACAAGCGCCTGCCCTCTTTCCTGCCATTGCAAATGATCTCATAAGGTAATAGCTTTGTGTTTTTCGCCACCCACTCGAAAACACCGAGTACACCTATGATCAAGACCACTGAACAGGATTCCAACTATCGGCAACTCGAAACAATGAGTACGGTCGAACTGCTCAACAGCATCAATCGAGAAGACCAAAGTGTGGCCCTCGCCGTAGAGCGTGCCATCCCTTCCATCGTCCCTCTCATTGACCAAATCACAGCGCAAATGGAATCGGGTGGTCGGCTGTTTTACATCGGGGCCGGGACCAGCGGGCGCCTGGGCATACTGGACGCCTCCGAATGCCCCCCCACCTATGGCGTACCACACGATTGGGTCATCGGCTTGATCGCAGGAGGAGATGGGGCCATCCGACGATCCATCGAACATGCGGAGGACGATCCCACCCAGGCGTGGAGGGATTTGCAAGCATTCGACATTGGCCAGCAGGATGTCGTGGTGGGCATTGCGGCCTCTGGCACAACCCCTTATGTGGTGGGCGGACTAAAGGATTGCCAGGCAGCGGGCATTCCCACCGGCTGCATCTGCTGCAACGAGGGAAGCCCCTTGGCAGCACAGGCGGATTACCCAGTAGAAGTGGTGGTGGGCCCCGAGTTTGTTACGGGCAGTACGCGTATGAAGTCTGGCACAGCCCAAAAACTGGTCCTCAACATGATCAGCACCAGTGTCATGATCCGCCTGGGCAGGGTCAGGGGCAACAAGATGGTGGACATGCAACTGAGCAACAGCAAACTCCGAGAACGCGGGGCCCGCATGTTGATGAATGAGTTGAACATTTCCCAGGAAAAAGCAAGTGTGTTGCTGGAAAAATACGGAAGTGTCCGCAGCGTATTGGCCGCCCACAAATCCTAGCCCATCACTCCTCGGCCAAGCGCCAGGCAAAATCTTCGTTGACAGACAACCACTCTCCTTCGGTTGGTGCTTCGTCGATTTGTACGAGTTTGAAATAGGTATCTGGCAGTTTGTAATAGGCAAAAGCATCGCGGATGAAAAATCCCTTTCGCTTGAATTCCTTTTCTGTCAGCCCAATGACCAGGCGTTGATCGGGAAAGTCCTCCAGCTTTTCGGCCAAAGTCTTGAGATAATCGAGCAACTCTTGTTTGCGAACAAATTGCTGCAAGACGCCTTCTGCCTTCAGGAAAGACTCCAAATCGGTCAACTCCCAATTTTCATCATCCTTGACAGTGAAATCAGATCCCGTGCTGGCCAGCTCATAGGAGGAGGCAACCGAGTTTTGAGCAGTGGCAGCCGCCTCTTCGGTCAATTCATACAAATGCATGTCATCCACCAGCAAATTGCCATTGTAGGGCATGAGCGACGGGACTTTGTAGAAGGCTTCTATGGTGAGGAAGGAAAGGTTTTCTGTCGGGCGAAATACCAGCGAATAGACCCGCCAGTCGGTGTGCTCAACCAAGTCCGTGCGCGCCAACTGCTCGGCCTTCTGGCAGTAGCTATTGCCTCCCCACAGGCGAAAAAGGATGGGTTGATTGTGATTGATCACCTCCTGCGGATTGTATCGAGAAGGGCTGATGTAGTCTTCAGAACGGGACAGGGCCACTGTCAACTTGTAGGTGGTGCCTGCCAGCAGAGGTTCTTTTCCATTTCTCAGCTTTTGACTGATGGACTCCCAAGTGTCATTGTCGCGCGCAATCATCCCCATGTAGGTCTTTCCTTGGAAGGCTTCGTGGGTCACACTGAAAAAGGGATTTGCCGTATTGGAGCTGGAGTGTAAGTCCACTGTACTTTCCTGGGGAGGACCACAGTCGTACCATCCCCTGGGGGGGCGCCCATGTACCCTCCCTACTCTGGGATGGTCTTCCAGACCGCCATTGGCCAAAAGGATTTCTTTTTCTCCTGTCGAATCGACCTTGGCCTCTGGCTCTTGGCCATTTGCAAAGGGAGTGAATAAGAGAAATGCAAAAAGGATGGAAGGGAACTGGTGCATAGCTTTTATTTTTTTGCTAAAATAAAAAAAGTCGAATATAAACAAAACGCTTGCGATCTCATTTTACTTCTACTGTTGCCAAAGCTGTCCGGAATCTGGCAGATTGCACAAATACCAGATGCCGAATATTGATTGGCAGGAGTTTTCCCAGACAAATCTTTATATTTGACCAATGAAAATTGACCGCTTTTTCCTTTGCTGGCTGGCATTCATCAGCTGTTTCCCTCTCCATCGACTAAGCGGGCAGGAACATTATTTTCGCATACTGGAGCAGGCTGAGTTTTCCTTCAACCGCCAAATTGCACTCTTTCCCAACGGGGATGTGCTCATTGGAGACTCTTCTCAAGAACGGCTTTTTTCTGATGTCAATGGCAAAATCCTCTTGTCTCGACTCGATCCTTGTGGCGACATTCTTTGGTCGCGCAGCTACGAACGCCAAGGCGAGTATCTGGAGTTCATCGACTTTGCCATCAGCGATGAGGAGGAGACCTTTGTCTTTGGCAGTTCTTTCATCGGCTTGGACGAATTGATCTTCATGCTCAAAATCGATCCCTTTGGCAATGTCATCCAGTTTCGCTACTACGAACCAGAAACCGTCGATCATTTTACATTTTCCATCGATTTGAAAGATGGCCAGTTGATGCTCTATGGCTTGTTGCTGGGTTGGGACACCCAAAAGCAGGGCTTGGTGGCGGTGTTCGACGAAGACCTCGTGTTTCAGTGGGGACAAAAATTTGCGCCCTTTGAGTCGGTTGGCGATGCCATCATTACCTCTCGGGGCAGTTTTTTGTGTCGCTCGGGCAATTATCTGTACAAGTTGGGAGCAGGTGGTGGTCTGGAGTGGTCTCGGAAGCGAGAGTTGGCGCCGAGTACCAAGGTCACCAGTGGACCGATGGAATTTGCAGGTGGATACCTATTTGAATCCAACCGCTTCGACAGCAGCTATTACTTTCTCATCGACCAATCGGGCGACTTGCTGTGGACCAGTCCCAAGTTTGCAGCGACCAATCACGGGTCTCACTTCAGTGTGTTGGACAATGGCCACATCCTGGCAGCTTACAACCGACCCGCTGAGGAACAAACCAAGTTGTGCCTGCTGGAATTGGCAGTTGACGGAAGCATTTTGTGGCAGCGACAATTGGAGATCGATCTGCGCTTTGACAATGCCAATCTCTACAAAACCATCAATTCAGAAGGACGCATCAATTTGGTGGCCAATGCCAGTCCCTTCCGTCTGTACGATGTAGACCCATCCGATTTTGCCCTCCAATTCAACCTCAACCAGCCGGAAAACGATTGCTTTTCCTGGGACTTGTTTGACGAGCAGTTTGCCCATACAGACTTTCCTGTTTATGCCGTATTCGATACCACTGCCTCTGGCTCCAGCTTGCGAGAAGAAAACCCTGGGGCACTCATTCTGGGCGACTTCTCTCTCTCCTCTTTGTCTCATTGCAGAGATGAAAACGATCAAGAGCTGATCCAAATTGATACCTTCCTAGCCTGTGACCAAGATTGGACCGTGCAGCTCCCCTCCCGAGAGTACCGTTGGGAAGACGATTATCCTAGACCGGAACGGATCATTGAGTTTTCAGGATTGTATCGGGCCTCCAATCAAAATTGCGGTATGCGCAGCACTTACGAATACCGTTTGATGCGTCCTGAATGCGGTTGTCCAGTCTATTTTCCCAATGCCTTTAGCCCCAATGATGACGGTGTCAACGACGACCTCGTATTTCACAGTGGCTGCCAAATTGTGGAGATGACCATGAGCGTCTACAATCGCTGGGGAACCAAGCTATTTGAAGGATCGGGCGAAAATGTGCAATGGGACGGAAAGTATCAGGGCCAACCAGTACAAATTGGCGTTTACGTAGCAGTTGTCTCCTATCAATGGACAGATGAATCCGGGCAAATGCAGCAAAGTATCAGTTCGCAAGATGTCACCTTGATCCGATGAGCTTTTTTCAGCCACTTTCCGGACATTTTACAGCCCAATATAACAATGTAAATACAAAAGCTTTTTTCCTCCCAGAAAAGTCGTATTCTTTGGTATAAAATGGTCTTTCCCAAGGGGAGACGAGACAAGCTGACAAAAAAGTCACCAGCAACCTTTCTTTTCAAAAGAACTATTTTATTTTACCATCACCTCCAATGCCCCAATCATTTATGGTATTATCCTGCTCATTATTAATATTATTTTTCTTTTAACTATAGATTATATCATTGTTTTACTAGATTAGCAATGATATCAACTTTAAATTCTGATCTAATCTTATACTTGTAAAATTATGCGTTTATGAAGCGAAAAACTTTACTACTGAAGCCGAATTTCGCTCGGCTTAGTTTGCTCTCACTGTTCCTACTGTTTGCCACCTTATTGTCTGCTCAGCAGATGGTTTCGGGTACCATTACGGATGCAGCGAGCGGCGAACCACTCATCGGGGCATCTGTTGTCCTGCAGGGTACCGCCACGGGTACCATTACCGATTTTGAAGGCAAGTACAGCCTTGAAGCCAACGAAGGCGATGTGGTCGTTTTTTCCTACACAGGATATACGACCATGGAAATGATTGTCGGGAAAGGCGATTTTTCCAGCATTGCTTTGGAGGAAGGGGTTTCTCTTGGAGAAATCGTCGTAACGGGTTACTCTGTTGAAAACAAGCGCCAGACAACGGGTGCGGTTTCCACAGTGAAGGCCCAAGACCTCAAAGCGATTCCATCTGGTAACATCGAACAGCAATTGCAAGGCCGTGTTGCAGGGGTTACCCTCATCACCAACGGTCAGCCAGGTACCAACAGCATCATCCGCGTTCGTGGTTTTGGTGCTTTCGGTGGAAATGAACCACTCTACGTGGTGGATGGTGTACCAGTGGGTAGTACCAACTTCTTGTCTCCTGACGACATCGAGTCCACAACCGTTCTGAAGGATGCTGCTTCCGCCTCCATCTACGGTGCCAGAGCTGCCAACGGGGTAATCGTTTACACCACCAAGAAAGGCTCAAGAACTGCCAAGAAACTCACCGTGAGTTACGATGGTTTGTTTGGACTCACCGATCCCAACGTCAATGGCGCTCCAGATATGCTCACGCCACAGGAGCAGGCAGACTGGACGCACATTGCCTACGAGAACAATGCGAAGGTGAACGAAACAGAACCGCAGTACACTCACCCACAGTACGGTACATCGGCGCAAGCTACCCTACCTGATTACCTACACGCCAATGGCCTGAACGGTGTCAGAGGGACCGTGGATGTAGAAGGCATCCGCAAGGCATTTGAAGCCAACCCAGACGAAGTATTCCTGATCCGTCCCAACCTCAACGGAACCAACTGGTACGATGAGATCACCCGCACTGCGCCCCTGCACAGACACAGCTTGGGCTTCAGCGGTGGAACAGAGAGAGGCATCTACTACTTTGGTCTTTCCATGCAAGAGCAAGAAGGCATCCTGCTCAACAACAAATTCCAGCGCTACTCTTTCCGCGCCAATTCTGAGTTTGATTTGACTGACTACTTGCGCGTGGGACAAAACCTGCAGTTTACCTACCGCTCCGTTACAGGCCAAGCTGGTGGAAATGGTGGATTGGGTATTGCTGACAGTGAATCTGAAGTCTTGTCTGCTTATCGGATGCCTACTGTCATCCCCGTAAGAGATGAGTTTGGCAGCTTTGCCAGTACCAAGGCAGCAGGTTTCAACAACCCTCGGAACCCCGTTCGTCGCCTGTCCCTAAACAATGGAGACGACAGAGCATTCAACGCCAATGCATTTGGTAACATCTACATCGAACTCGACCCGATCAAGAACCTCACACTGCGCTCCAGCATTGGTGGCCAGTACGACAACTTCTACTTCACAGACTACAACTACCGCTA
Organism: Bacteroidota bacterium; assembly: GCA_039821145.1. Lineage (GTDB taxonomy): Bacteria > Bacteroidota > Bacteroidia > Chitinophagales > Saprospiraceae > JBCCSZ01. The sequence goes on from JBCBOS010000015.1 coordinate 54,973, forward strand.
CTTGGGTGATTCTGAGCCAGAAGCTTCCAACACCTTTGCAGAGGGAAGTGGCTACGTCTTCCAGTGGGTATTTACCAATACAGCTCGTTACAAGTTGGAATTGGGACAAAACACCATTACAGCATTGGCGGGTGTTGAAGCACTCAACACGGGTAGAGGCAGAAATGTCAGCGGTTCTGGTATCAATCCATTTTCGACTGACATCGACTACCAAAACCTGTCAACTGTTGGAAACCCACAGGTCAACAGCTCCCTGTTCAGTGGTGTCAACTTTTACTCTGTCTTTGGTAAGCTCGACTACAACTACCAAGAAAAGTACTACCTGACTGGTGTGATTCGCCGCGACGGTGCCTCTCGTTTTGGAGAAAACAACCGCTTTGGTGTCTTCCCAGCCTTTTCTGGTGCCTGGCGGGTATCCGGAGAGAGATTCATGGAATCCATTCCGTTCATCTACGACCTCAAAATCAGAGGTGGTTGGGGACAGATGGGTAACTCCAACAACGTAGATCCAAACAACCAGTACTCTTTGTTTGCTTCCAATAGAGGCAACTCTTTCTACCCCATCGGCGGCCAAAACAATGGCGTTGATGAAGGATACTACCGCTCTCGGATCGGCAACCCCGATGCCAAGTGGGAAACCAGTGAAATGACCAACGTCGGATTCGATGCTTCTTTCTTGAATGGCAAGGTGGAGGTCATATTCGACCTGTGGCGCAAGGATACCAAGGACCTTCTGTTCAATGTACCTCTGGCAGGTGTTGTTGGAAACGGTGCGGCCGCTCCTGCAGTCAACATCGCTTCCATGCGCAACCAAGGTATCGACTTTGAGATCATCAACCGCGGAAACATCTCTACGGATGTGAAGTACGAAGTGACAGTAAGAGGTGGATTCCTCGACAACGAGATCACCTTCCTCGCTCCTGGGCAGGAATTCTTTGGTGGTCGTGGCTACCGGGGCATCAACCCAATTCGCAACGAAGTTGGACAGCCTTTGTCTTCTTTCTTTGGGTACAAGGTCGTCGGATACTTCTCCAGTGCCGAGGATGTTGCCAACTCTCCTGCACAGACAGATGCTGCGGTCGGACGCTTCAAGTATGCTGACATCGACGGCGACGGTGAGATCACACCAGAAGACAGAACCTTCATCGGAAACCCAGTTCCCGATTTCACAGGTGGTGTCGACTTGGGAATCACTTACAAGAACTTCAAGCTGATGACCTACTGGTATGCCTCTGTTGGAAATGAGATTTTCAATATGTCCAAGTGGTTTACCGACTTCTTCGGTACGTTCGAAGGTTCTGGAAAAGGCGTTAGAGCCAAGCAGTCCTGGACTCCTGAGTTGGGCGACAATGCCAAGGCTCCCATCTGGGAAAGTGCTTCCAACCTCAGTACCAGTGGTGTAGAAAACTCTTGGTATGTAGAAGATGGTTCTTTCCTACGTCTCCAGCAGGTTTCTTTGGAGTACGAAATGCCAACCAATTTGATCTCCAGATATGGTTTGTCCAGACTGATTGTCGGTGTCGCTGCCAACAACCTTCTGACCATTACTGGCTACGACGGTCTCGATCCAATGGTAGGTGGTGCGGTGGATACCAACTTCGGCATCGATGTTGGAAACTACCCAGTGACCAGAGGATTTACCTTCAAATTGGGTGTTAGTTTCTAAGCTAACCAAAACCAAATTTTACTAAATTTGTACAAAACCAGACAAAACAACCGATAGCTTATTTCTATTTTAGCGATCAAATGTTTTAAAACAGTTTTCAAATGAAAGTTTCAAACAATATCTTCAAATTCTTCCTAGTGGCAGTCGTCGTAGCGATGGTGACTACCTCCTGCAAGGACAGCTTTCTGGAAGTAGCTCCAACCGGGTCTCTGGGCATCAACCAGCTGGCCACCAAAGATGGTGTAGAAGGAGCTCTGATCGGTTCTTATGCCGCCCTGCGCGGTGTTTTTGGCAACCGCTTCGAAGGCCCCAACAACTGGGTGACAGGTAGCATCATGGGTGGAGATGCCAACAAGGGTACTGACCCTGGTGATTACTCTACCATCAACCCCATCCAGCGCTACGAAATTGATCCAACCAACGGCGACATCAACAACTTGTGGAATGCGCGCTACGAAGGCATCAGCCGGGTCAACGCTGTTCTTCAACTGATCACCGCCGCCACAGACCTTACCGCCGAAGATGCGACGCGCATCCAGGCAGAGGCTCGCTTTCTGAGAGGTCACTACTACTTCGACCTCAAGAAGCTTTTCAACAGCGTACCTTATGTTGATGAAACTGTCTTGGCAGTCGACATTGCCACCATTCCCAACTCGGATGACATCTGGAGCAAAATCGAGGCAGACTTCAAGTTTGCATACGACAACCTTCCAGAAACTCTGGGCGATGCCGGACGGGCCAACAAGTGGGCAGCAGGTGCTTACTTGGCAAAGACGTACCTCTACCAAGGCAAGCACATGGAAGCCAAGGATTTGTTCGCCACTGTTATCAACAATGGCCAAACAACCAATGGAAAGCCATACGCTTTGGTTCCTCAGTACGCTCAGGTCTACAATGCTGAGAATGACAACCACGAAGAGTCTGTCTTTGCTGTTCAAACATCGATGAACTCTGGTAGTACCAACAATGCCAACTGGTTTGACGACCTCAACTACCCATACAATACTGGTAACGACGGTCCTGGTAACTGCTGTGGATTCTTCCAGCCAAGCTTCGAATTGGCCAACTCTTTCCGCACAAACGCTGATGGTCTGCCTCTTTTGGATGGTTCTTACAACGATGACGCCAATGCACTGGTGAATGACTTTGGTGTAGAAGCCGATGATCCTTTCACGCCAGATGCTGGTAACTTGGATCCAAGAATCGACCACTCCATCGGACGTCGTGGCATTCCTTACCTCGATTGGATCGATCACCCAGGCAAGGCTTGGATTCGCAACCAGCCGTATGCAGGTCCTTACTCTCCAAAGAAGTACATCTACTACAAGTCTCAGGAAAACACCTTCACAGATGGTAGCTCCTGGACTCGTGGCTATGCGACCATGAATTACACCATCATTCGCTTTGCCGATGTGTTGCTGATGGCTGCAGAAGCAGAAGTAGAAGCAGGTTCTCTGGACAAGGCCGCTGAATACGTCAACCTCGTCAGAGCTCGCGCTGCCAACCAAGACTCTTGGGTCAAGCGCACCGATGGAAGCAATGCTGCCAACTACGTCATCAGCGAGTACCCAACAAGTGCATTTGGCAGCCAAGACGCCGCCCGCCAAATCGTTCGCATGGAGCGCAAGCTCGAACTGTCTGGCGAAGGCCACCGCTTCTTCGACCTGGTAAGATGGGGCATTGCTGAGTCTACGCTGAATGCTTACTTGGCTCACGAAGGAAAATTCTTGGTCACCAAATTTGGAGGTGCCAGATTCACCGCCGGTAAGTCTGAATACTTGCCAATTCCACAGCAACAAATTGACATACAAGGTACCAGCGTTCTGACGCAGAATCCTGGTTATTAATACAAGATTTGATCTGAAAAAAGGGAGGCTGTCCACTTGGGCAGCCTCTTTTTGTATGTACCTTTTCTACCACAGACCCTCCCACTGATTTCGAAGCATCCGGAAGCTGGTGCAGAACAAAAAATCTCGCTATCTTCCCCTTTCATTTCTAGCCATTCTGTACAACCACAAAAGAATTGCAAATGCACGACTTCAAGCGCATTGCGCTCCTACTGCTGACCCTGATCATTGGCCTGCTCCTGGGCTGCCAAGAATCTACCCCTGCCTTTCGATTGCTCCCTGCCGAACAAAGTGGGATCACATTTGCCAACACCATTTCGATTTCGGATAGCTTCAACATACTCGAAAATGAGTTTGTCTACAACGGTGGAGGGGTTGCCGTTGGGGATTTGAATGGGGATGGTTTGCAAGATGTATTTTTCACAGGCAACCAAGTAGACAATCGACTCTACCTCAACCAGGGCCAACTTCAATTTGAGGATGTGACAAAGAGCGCCGGACTACAGAAAACAAATTCGCAGCAGTGGTCCTCCGGTGTCAATATTTTGGACATCAACCTGGATGGAAAGGCCGATGTCTATGTCTGCAATACCTTACAAGCCGACTCCAGCCTGCGCCGCAACCTGCTCTACATCAACCAAGGAAATACCTCCGAGGGAATTCCCACCTTCAAAGAAATGGGCGCTGCTTATGGAGTAGACGATCCCAGCCACTCATCCCACGCCCAATTCTTCGACTACGACCGCGACGGCGATCTCGATCTTTTTGTGGGGGTCAATTTGATTGAAGAGCGCTACCCCAACCAATTCATTGACCTAAGTCAAGACGGAACGGCTGCCAACCGAGACAACTTATTTGAAAACCAGTGGAACGACTCTCTAGAACACCCGGTCTTTACAGACGTCAGCATCCAAGCGGGAATCCTACAAGATGGCTACAGCCACAGCACACTCATTCACGATTTCAATGAAGATGGATGGCCCGACATTTACGTGGCCAACGACTACCAAAGCAACGATCTGATTTTCATCAACAACAAAGACAAAACCTTTACCAACCAAGCTGGAAAAATCTTCAAGCACTTTTCCCTGTCGGCCATGGGCAGCGATGTGGGCGACATCAACAACGATGGGGCAGCAGATTTTTTCGTCTCTGAAATGCAGCCTTATTACAACAAGCGAAAGAAACTTTTTCAAGGAGGCAGCAGCTACCAAAATCAACAACTGACAGAAAAGTACGGCTACCAATACCAATACACCCGCAACACCCTTCAACTGCATACCGGCATCAATCCGGAGACAGAACTCCCCCTTTTCAGCGAGATCGGAATGTATGCCCGAGTCCAGGAAACCGATTGGAGTTGGGCGACCTTGTTTGCCGATTTTGACAATGACGGCTGGCAGGATTTGTACATCGCCAATGGCTTTCCCAAAGACGTAACGGATCGCGACTTTTCCGACTTCAGAGCGTACGCCAGCAATTTGGTATCGACAGAAAAATTGTACGCTGCCATTCCAGAAGTCAAATCGCCCAACTTCTTGTTTCGCAACACGGGCAGCTTGGGGTTTGAAAACAAAGCCAAGGACTGGGGACTGGCACTTCCATCCTTTTCCAACGGAGCGGCCTATGCAGACCTAGACAATGATGGCGATCTCGATCTGGTGGTCAATAACATTGATGATCCTGCCTTTGTCTTCGAAAATGCCCTGTCGGGAAATGCCCTGCGCATCCGACTCAAGGGAGCGCCCAAAAATCCGGACGCCTTTGGTGCCTCGGTGGAGCTGCGGCAGGGAAAGTCCCGCCAAAAAGCTTACCTGATCTCGGGTCGGGGCTATTTGTCACAATCCGAAAATGTCTTCCACTTTGGATTGGGCCAGTCTCAGAAAGTGGATAGTTTGATCGTCCATTGGCCAGATGGTCGCCGGACGATTCGCACCCAAGTAGCGGCCCAGCAATTGGTGGAATTGAGCTACGAACCGGATGCATCAGAGGCTGAAATACTTACCTCCCCTCCAACGGCCTACTTCAACAAAACGGCAACAGATCGCGGCCTTTTGTACAACAACCAGGAATACGACTTCATCGACTTCAACTTTCAAAGAACCCTGCCTCACAAGTTTTCGCAATACGGCCCGTCCATCTCTGTGGGAGACATCAACGGCGACAAAAGAGATGACCTCTTCTTGGCTGGCAGCCGCGGCCATGGGCAGCATTGGTTTTTGCAACAAGCAGATGGAAATTTCGTCTTGGACTCTGTCAACTACAAAAGTGATCCCGGACAGCGGGAAGAAGATGTCGGCAGCCTGCTCTTCGATGCGGAAGGAGATGGCGATCTGGATTTGTACATCGTACGAGGCGGTGGCCAAGTCAAGGCCAATGACCTACTCTACCAGGATGTCCTCTACCTCAATGATGGGAATGGACAACTGCAATTGGCGAGCGATGCCCTCCCGCGCATGTTGGCCAATGGCTCGTGTGTCAAAGCGGCTGATTTTGACCGCGACGGAGACTTGGACCTGTTTGTTGGCAGCAGGGTTAAGCCCGCTTCCTATCCCCTGCCCGACCGCAGCTATGTATTGCGCAACGACAGCAAGGCCACCCAGGTGCGCTTTACGGATGTCACAGCAGAGGTGTGCCCTGCCCTCTTGACACCTGGCTTGGTCAGCGATGCTTTGTGGACAGATTACGACGGTGACGACTGGCCGGATTTGTTGTTGGCTGCCGAGTGGATGCCCATCAAAGTGTTTCACAACCAGCAGGGAACATTTCAGGAACGGACCGCAGAAAGTGGGCTGGCCGATTACCCGGGTTGGTGGAACAGCCTTGCCGCTGCCGACCTGGATCAGGATGGAGATGTGGACTACATTGCCGGAAATTTTGGGGAAAACATCTACTACCGCTGCAATGCCCAGGAACCCATTCGCATCTATGGAAAGGACTTGGACAGCAATGGGTCCATCGATCCGCTGATCTCCTGCTATTGGCCTGATTCGTTGGGCAAAAAGCAAGAGTACCTCTACCACCCTCGCGAAGATTTGATTAAGCAGTTTGTGGGGATTCGCAAAAAATTCAACACTTATGCGGCTTATGGAGAAGCCAGTGTGGGCGACATGTTTTCGGAGGAGGAAATGAAGGATGCTCTTGTCCTGGAAGCCAAGTGGATGAAGTCATCTGTGCTGGAAAACAAAGGGGATGGACGCTTTGTCGTTCACGCGCTGCCGGCAGAGGCCCAGCTGGCGCCGATCTATGGCATTCTTCCCTATGATGTCGATGCGGACGGCCGAAAAGATTTGTTGTTGGTCGGCAATGACTATGGCATGGAGATGCAACAGGGACGGGCGGATGCGCTGTCTGGCTTGGTGCTGTTGGGGGGTGACAATTTTCAATTTGATCCCTTGCGATTGGAAGACAGTCATTTTGCTGTACTGGGCGCGGGCATCGGCATCGTATCCATGTTGGCAGGAGAGCAAGAGGAATTGGTATTGAGTACACAAAACAGGGATTCGCTGGAAGTCTTCGAGCTGGCCAAACCCAGCCGCGCTGTCTATCACCGCTTGGAAGCCACCGAGGTCAAGGCCCGCCATCATTTTTCAGATGGCCGCATTCAACTGGAAGAGCTATATCCCGGCAGCGGTTTCCTCTCTCAAAAAGGACACTACCTCCGTCAATTGCCGGAAGTGGATCGGATCGAATTGTTTGACCAAAAAGGGCAGCTGACCAGAGAGCTGGGCAAATCCTTGCAGTGACCTGCTCAATTGGTCTACTTATCCCTGTACAGTTGGTAGATGGCAAATGATCCAATGGCAAGTTCTGCCACCAGCCCGAAGACATAGCCAGCCGTTGGCAGGCCATCCAGCAGGATGCTCAACAGTCGTCCCGCCGCAAGTGTGAGCATGAACAAAGCATTCAGCTGGGTGGCACCTTTCCAGTACTGAGGTTTCCACACCCCCAACATCCACACCACAGAAATGCCTATGTACAGGCACATCAAGGCTTTCAACAAGTTGGATAGGTCAATCGTATCCACTTGTATGTCCAAGTTTTTTGACAGCAGAGAAGGATTTCCATAAATGATTGCCGTAGGTATGACAATGCATGGAGAGAGGAGCAGGTGCAGGTGTTGCCATATCCAAGTTGATTTTTTTTTCATATTGCACTTTGTTGTGGAAATGCCATTTGATTTCACTGCCCAAAAGTAAAGCAGCCCGATTGCTGGTAATCCAGGAAAAATTACCTATTTTAATCCTGCTTCACTGCATTCACCGATCTCAAAAATTTGCTACATGAAAAAAAAGCGCCGCACCTCCAACAACAGACGATCCTTTGTCAAAAAACTAGCAGGTGGATTGATTGCCACAGGAGTTTCTCCCATGCTGGTACACGCTGGCCATCGCCAGGGTGAGCTCATCCCCTTGCATTCCTTTCCCGAATACGGCCCCAATGACCGCATCCGCATCGCCGCCATTGGTTTGGGCATCCAAGGATTTGGCAATTTGCGCTCCGCTCTGAAAACACCTGGCGTGGAAGTGGTCGCTGGCTGTGATTTGTACGATGGCCGATTGGATCGGTTCAAAGAGATTTACGGCAAGCAGCTCTTTACCACCCGAGACTATCAGAAGATACTCGAACGCAAGGACATCGATGCCGTCATTGTCTCCACACCCGATCACTGGCACGACCACATCTCGATAGATGCCATGAAGGCGGGCAAGGCGGTGTACTGTGAAAAGCCCATGGTGCAGCACATCAGCGAGGGCAAGGCCGTCATCGAGACTCAAAAAAGTACCCAACAAATTTTCCAGGTAGGCAGTCAACGAGTCAGTTCCATCCTCTTTGCAAAGGCCAAAGAATTGTATCAGCAAGGGACCATTGGAGAGTTGATCATGGTGGAGGCCAATTACGACCGCCAATCGGCCAATGGTGCCTGGCAGTATTCCATTCCTACGGATGCTTCTCCAGATACGGTAGATTGGAAACGGTTTCTCGGTGATGCCCCCGAGCGAGAATTCGACAAGACGAGGTTCTTCCGTTGGCGCAACTATCAGGATTATGGGACGGGGGTCAGTGGAGATCTCTTTGTTCACCTGTTTTCCGGCCTGCATGTCATTTTGGAATCCAATGGGCCGGAGCGAGTCTATGCGACGGGAGGACTGCGCTACTGGAAGGACGGGCGAGATGTCCCAGATGTCTTTCTGGCGCTCTGCGACTACCCCCAGTCCAAGCGGCATCCAGCCTTCAACATGCAAATTCGGGTCAACTTCATCGACGGCAGTGGCGGAGGCTCTACCACTCGATTGATCGGCACCGACGGTACCATGGACATCGGCTGGCGAGGAATCACTGTCAAGAAAAGCAAGGCACAAGACACTCCCTCTTATGGCAATTGGGACTCTTACAACACTTTTACCGCCTCCCAGCAAAAGGAGTTTGAGGAATGGCACCACAAAACCTATCCCAATCCTGCCCCCCAAGTGCTGGAGCCACAAGAGATGATCTACAGCCTGCCAGAGGGCTACAGCGACCATGTTGACCACTTTGCCAACTTCTTCCAAAGCATGCGCAATGGAACACCTGTGATCGAAGATGCCAGCTTTGGGCTGCGGGCAGCTGCCCCTTCTCTGGCCTGTAATACGAGCTATTTTGAAAAGCGCGTGGTCAAATGGGACCCGGAAGCAATGCGAGAACTCTGAAAAGCAGCTGATCAATCACAGCCATGATTCTCCATTGAAGGGCAGGACAATCGCTATATTTTCAGAATTTGTCGGCCTCCCATTGATTATTCCTTATCTTTGTGGGCGCTCTGATCAAAATATAAACTGACGCATTATGTTTACCATCAATATATACCTGCGATTTGCCTTGATTGGCCTTTTTCTGGGTGGAGGAATTGTCCTGACCTTTGTCTATGGCTTCCTCTACGCCCTGCCGTTCATCATCATTGGATTGGCACTCGTGGCTGGTTACATCTTCCTGGGGACCATCACTTCGGCGGCCAAGCTGGTACAGACAATGCAGTTTGACGAGGCCGAAAAACGCCTCAATCTCACCATCAAGCCCGAATGGCTCTACAAAACCAATCGCGCTTTTTACTACATGATCAAAGGGACGCTTTCCATGCAAAGAAAAGACATGGAAGAGGCCGAAAAGTGGCTCAACAAAGCACAAACCATCGAATTGCCCAGTGACAATGAAAAGGCAATGGTACAGCTACAGCTGACCAATATCCACGCCATGAAGAATCGCTGGAACAAGGCCAAGATTCATTTCAACAATGCCAAAAAGCTCAAGATCACCGAACCACAGATCAAAGATCAAATGAAGCAAATGGAAAAGGCCATCACCAATCGCGGTCAGATGAAGCACATGCAGTCCATGCGTGGTGCTCGCAAGGGAGGCTATCGAAACAAGAGATTCTGATCCCTCGCACTCATGCTTGCTCCCCCCTTTCCCATTGAGCTGCCCAGCCTATTGATAGACGAGCGCATCTGTCGAAAGAACATTCGGCGCATGCTGCAAAAGGCCAAAGCCAATCAGCTCATTCTGCGTCCTCATTTCAAAACCCACCATTCCGTAGAGATCGGCCGCTGGTTTCGAGAAGAAGGGGTGCAGGCCATTACCTGTTCCTCGCTCCTCATGGCAGAACACTTTGCCAGCGATGACTGGCAAGACATCACCGTTGCCTTTCCAGTCAATGTCCTGGAAATGGACAGGATCAATCGCTTGGCAGCCAAGATTCAGTTGCAAGTGCTCGTGGAAGCAACAGAAAGTTTGGACGCACTTGAAAAAGAGCTGAAGCATCCAGTCGGCGCCTTTGTGAAAATCGACGTAGGTGCTGGCCGCTCTGGCATTCTTTGGGACGATACAGCGGCCATCGACCAGCTCGTTCAACGACTGGCCCATTCCCCGAAAGTACAATTCAAGGGTTTTTTGACCCATGCGGGGCACAGCTACAAAAGTCGGGACCGATCCACTGTTCAGACGATCTATCAGCAAACGTCCACCCGACTTCAGGCACTCAAAGATCGCCATCAATCGAACTGGCCCCATCTGATCCTATCGGCCGGTGATACGCCCTGTTTTTCCCAGCTCGATCATTTTGTAGAACTGGACGAAATCCGCCCTGGCAATTTTGTCTTTTACGATCTGATGCAAGAGCAAATCGGTTCTTGTACGTTCGACGACATTGCCCTGGTGTTGGCCTGCCCAGTGGTGGCAAGGCACGCCCATCGGCAAGAATTGGTCTTGTACGGAGGAGCTGTCCACTTTTCAAAGGAATACATTCTGCGAGCGGATGGCAGCAAAAACTTTGGCCGTTTGGCAGAGTGGACAGAAGGAGGCTGGTCTCCCCTACCTGAGGACAACTACCTACGAGCTGTCTCTCAGGAGCATGGCTTGCTAAAGGTAACCCCATCCGTTTTCTCCCAACTATCCGTCGGCAGCGTCGTTCCCATTCTACCCATTCACTCCTGCCTCAGTGCCAACCTGATGCCACACTATCATGCATTGGACGGACAGCGCATTTCAAAATAAGAGAAACAAATAGGAAGATCAGCCCAGACAGATCATCTGTGGGCTGTGGCCGGGGATGCGTTTGATTTCGCCTCTCGCCTCCAGATCCAGCTTGACTGTGGTCATGTACCAACCGATGCTTCCATTGAATTGGCCATTGAGTTGCTTTTTGGTGAGATGAGTCAACTCCTTGAAAGAGACTTGGCCCCGAGACTGAACGATCTGCAAAATCTTGTGGCGCATTTGATCGTACTTGGATTTTTCGATGTTGACGCCTTGTTTTCCTTGAGGGTGTAAGGTGAGAATTCTGTTTGACATGATGGCTTGGCTTTTTGTGTTTACGAAAATGATTCTTTCGCGTTACTGCATTTCAAAGTAACAACAAAAAAATGACAAATAAAAATAAAATCATCACAAAAGTGTCAACTATCCTCTTTTTCCACCCACAAAGCTTCGCACAAATGTATTGAGCAGCAATATGATGGAAGCAAAGATGGCCAAGCGGGCGATCAGATCACCCCATATCACATAGAAGGTATTTTTGGTATTGAGATGCAAATCCCCCCGAATGGCGGCAGTCTCGCCGTATTGGATCGGCTGGAGGATGTCCCCGCGTTGGTTGATCAGGGCCGAAATCCCGGTATTGGCAGATCGGGCAATGCTGCGTCGACATTCGATGGCCCGCAAAGAGGCAAAGCGCAGGTGTTGTTTGTGCCCACCAGTATCATCCCACCAGCCGTCATTGGTTCCGATGAACAAAATGCTGGCTCCTTTGCGGACATACTCTGTGACATATTCACCATAAATGGATTCGTAACAAATGATGGGTCCAATGGATGCTCGCTCCGACGGAAAGACAGATCGCTCCTCTTGGGTACCCAAAATCAGGGCTCCATCCAAGGCATCAGCGATGGGGGATAGGAAAAACAAGTAATCATAGTAGGGAAAAAACTCCGCCCCCGGGACCAAGCGGGACTTGAGGTAAAGATCGATTTTTGGCTCGCCGGAGGTAAATTGATGAGCAGAATTGTAGCTCTCCCAATACACCGTTTTCCCATCGCGCCCCTCTACCACTCGATGGGCGGGCGACAAAGGCTCTCCCTCTTTGTAAATCTTGTGTGTACTCAGGCCCGTGACCAGATGCAAATTGCTGTATTTGTCGACGAACTGTCGCAATCCCCTGACGGCAGAACTGGACATCATGCGACTGGTGTCAATTCGACCAAAGCTGGTTTCGGGATACACGATGTAATAGGTACTGTCGGTCACAGCTCCTTCCGACAACTGCAGAAAGCGACGAAGTTGATCGGCTTGGGCAACTTTGAATTTCTGGTAATGAGGCTCAAAATTGGGTTGGACGACAACCGTCTCCACCGTTTCCCCTGTTTCCTCGTAGCTCGCATACCAAAATAAGGAGACAAGAGCAGGCAGCAGGATGAGCGCTGCAACTTGGCCCAGGGCTGATTTGGCAATCGACTGCTTTTCCAACCATTTTTGCTCTGCCATTCGAAAAAACAACAGATTGGCCCACAGAATCCAAAGAGATCCACCAAAGACACCACTGTATTCGTACCACTGCACCAAGGAAGGAAACTCAGACCAAGCATTGCCCAGGGTCAGCCAAGGCCAGCTCAATTGCCAGTGCATGTGCAAATACTCGAAAGTGATCCAATAGACGATGAAGGCCAAGCCTTGTAGATTGCGGCTGATGGCAAACCGACTTTGGTGGTACAGCAAAAACGGAATGCACATCAAAAGGCCATTGGCCAAAATGGCCACCACCCCTGCAATAAAGGCCGTATTGGTCACCCAGTAAGTGGTCAGTACATTCCAAATGAAAAAAGCATTGTAGGCATAGCGAAGGACTCGTCGACGGTCGTGACCAGAAGCACTTTCCGAAACCTCCCGTTCCACCAGCAAGAGTGGGACAAAGCCGATGAACATCAAAAAAGTGGTTGGCAAAGGAGGAAATCCCAGCGACAATGCAACGCCTGATGCGACAGATAGCCCCAGCCAGCGCCAGTGTTTGACAGAGTTGGAGTTGGCGCCAAAACTAGCGCGCAATCCCACCAAAGACAACCAGGCGCCCAGGTAGAACAACAACGGCCAGCGCCCCCAGAGCATCTCTTGCTCCCAAAGCTGCCAAATGCGCCACGCACTGCCCAAGGTAGTGACCAGGCCCAAAAAAATCATCGATAAACGGATACGCCGACTCATACTTGCAGAATTGAGGACCGCAAGGTAAGAAAATCAAGCAATTTGATCAGAATACCAACGCCAGGAAAGTAAGTTGATCATCAAATGAATCAACAACAGAAAAGAATGTCTTCAAAGCTTTTACGACCGTTCCCTAGTGGCGGATGCTCAGCCAAGGATTGTGGTATTCGTATACCTGCTCCTGACTGGCCTCTGTAGAGATGATGACTTTGTCTTTGATCGGATCTTTCTTCTTGAAGAGATTGACGCAGAATGTAAGTAATTTCATTTTCATGGGATGTTTGACAATAAGCTAATAGGAATCTACCTTATTCGATGAGCGGAAAGCTTTTGTTCGACGGTGGATGTAGAGAGTGTTTGCTAGTCGTCTTTTCGAAAACCAGATCGAAACAGACCCTTATTGGAGGGAAGAGATGCCTAAGAGCGTATCGCTTGTTTGCAATTTGTTTTACACCCTTCAATATACATCAATTTCCAGTGAGAATCAATCCCTCGAAACGATCAAAACAATAAAAATAGTATATTTTAATATTCAATTTTATTCTTTGCCAGAATTTGACAGTTTCAGCTCACAACATCTCCGTTGCCAGCCTGCTCAGAGGGGGCCACAAACTGCAGCTTTCCGTCGGCGTCTTCCGACATCAGTATCATGCCTTCCGACATCACACCACGCAACTTTCGCCCAGCCAAGTTGGCCAACAACAACACCCTTTGACCAATGATCTCTTCTGCCTCAAAGTGTTTTGCAATGCCTGACACAACAGTGCGTTTCTCAAAGCCCACATCCACTGTTAGCTTCAGCAGCTTATCTGCCTTGGGCATCTTCTCAGCAGCAATGATGGTGGCAGTCCGCAGGTCCAATTTGGAAAAGTCATCGTATTGGATGGTCTCCTTCAGAGGGACGTGCTTGGGCGCCTGGGCAGCCAGAATCGCCTCCAGTTTGGCTTTTTGGCGATTGATGAGGTCCAAACGACTGCTGTCTTTCCGATCATGAATTTTGGCAAACAGCAGCTCAGGCTTGCCAATCTGGTGTCCAGCAGCCAACAGAGCTTGATGAGCTTTCAAGGCGCCCAAGGTCTGCTGAAGATGGCCGTTGTCCAGATCGTCCAAAGCAAGTATGCCACGCAATTTGGCGGCTGTAAATGGAATGAATGGTGCTGACAGAATGCTCAACAAGGCTGTGATCTGCAGGCTCACGTACATGCATTCCTTGATGATGGGGCTGTCGGGATTCTCCTTGTATATCTTCCAGGGAGAGGCATCCTGTAGGTAGGTATTGCCATAGGAAGACAATTCCATCAGGGTTTGAACCGCAGCCCGAAAACTGAACTGCTCAATTTCATCGCAAAGCTGTTGTACCAATCGACGGACTTCTTGCAGCGCATTTTCGTGGTCCAGGTCAATTGCTGGTACCTTTCCATCAAAATACTTATTGGTCAGCACAATGACCCGATTGACAAAATTACCGAGATTGTCGGCCAGCTCCTTATCGTGGTACTCTGTGAATTCGTCCCATTTGAAATCGCTGTCCCGATTTTCCGGCATGTTGCGGATCAATGCATAGCGCAAAGCATCCTCTTTATTGGGAAAATCCTTGAATTCCTCCAGGTATTCGTGCTGCTCGATTCCCCAGCCTTTGGACTTGGAAAACTTCTGGCCTTCAAAGTTGAGAAATTGGTTGGCGGGCACATTGAGAGGCAGGGCATAGTCCCCGTGGGCTTTGAGCATGGCTGGAAAGACGATGCAGTGAAACACAATGTTGTCCTTTCCGATGAAATGCACCAACTCCACATTGTCGCCTTTCCAATAGGCCTCCCAATCCTTCCCATGGTCCATGGCCCACTGGCGAGTGGCAGAGATGTATCCGATGGGGGCATCAAACCAAACGTACAACACCTTTCCCTCGGCATCTTCCAATGGCACGGGGATGCCCCAGTCCAGATCGCGCGTGATGGAGCGGGGCAATAATCCTCCTTCCACATCCAACCAACTCAAGCACTGGCCAACCACGTGTTTTTTCCACTGGCTGACATCGTGGTGCTGCTCTCCATTCAACTGACCATCCTTGATCCAATTGCGCAGCCAGTCGGCGTGTTTGTTGAGTTTGAAGTACCAATGCTTGGTTTCCTTCAGCTCCAAAGCTGATCCACTGATGGTAGACTGGGGATTGATGAGTTCTGTAGGGGAAAGGGCAGAACCACAATTTTCACACTGGTCTCCATAGGCCTCTGCATAGCCACATTTGGGACATTCCCCTTTGATGTAGCGATCGGCCAGGAACTGCTCCATGGATTGGTCGAAATACTGCTCAGACGTCTTGACCTCAAACTCTCCCCCATCCTCGTACAACTTTTTGAAAAAAGCCTGAGCGGTTTCGTAGTGAAGCGGATCACTTGTGCGGTGATAGATGTCAAAAGAAATGCCCAAGCGTTCAAAGGAAGATTTGTTGAGGAAGTGGTATTTGTCGATGATTTCTCTAGGGGAAATCCCTTCTTTTTTGGCGCGAAGTGTAATGGCAGCACCGTGCTCATCAGAGCCGCAAATGAAGACGACATCCTTTCCCAAAAGACGCAAGTAGCGCACGTAGATGTCGGCTGGCAAATAGGCCCCAGCCAGATGTCCGAGGTGCAAAGCACCATTGGCATACGGCAAGGCAGAGGTGACAGTATATTTCTTTTGATCTTTCATAGCGCGAATATAAGGATGTCAACGCTATGGAGAAAAATTAAGTTCTTTCATAATCTTAGAATTGAGAATGGAGCAGTTGGAGAAATGGAATGATGGAGAGTCATGAGGAGAGAATTACCATGAAAACCATGATAAAAAATTAAATAAAATACGAATAATTAAAATATAAAAACCTTTGCAATAATCTCATTACAAGTATTTTATACATTATAATTAAAAATCTTCGAAAAAAGTCCTCAAAAATTTATGGAATTTCGGGGGGTGCCGTGTCCTATTATCGGAACAAATCAACTTTCCGGGCTGCGCAGGTGGGAAGTGTGAGGAGTCCTATTTACCACAATGGGCATATCTGTCCAGGTTTGGGTTGGCGGAGCTGTGCTTGGGTGCGGTTCTAAAAAGGAGGCGGCTTTTGGGGCTTGCCTTAAGGGTGGGTCCCACCCAGAAGCCCAAACTATATTCACTCACCAAATACTCCCCCTCTGAAGCAAAAGCGCCCCACTGAACGCTCCCTCCGCTTTTTCAATTCCAAAAACACAAACGAGACTTCTGATAATTGATGGAGACCTTTCCAGAATTCAAAAAGGGAAATCCCAACAAGCCATCGATGCCCCGATGGCCCTGATCGCTGTTGAGTACCCCCATGTCCAACATCAAAAAAGACAAATCCTCGATGGACTCCCTTTTGATGCTGGCCGATGCAAAACGAACCAAAGGCACCCGGCGAATCTCTTGATCCAACCCACGCACCTCGTGCTCCCCGACTGCCGTCACATGGTCCTGATGAAACTTGCGCCCCGAACCGAGATGAAAAATATTGGACTCAGCCCCGGAGTCGATCCCCAAGCGAAACTTGCGACCATTGACCTCCGCTTTGACCACAGGCAGGTGATCCGACAGATCGACTGGCACTTCCAGTCGAGCATCATACCAATCCTTCAAAGGAGAATTGCGGCCAGAAAAAAGCTGTACCACTCTGGAATGGTAATCGATGAACAGCTCTTTCCCACGCAAAATGTCGTACCCGATGAGTCCATCAATTGGCTGTTCGAGGCGGGCCTCCAGGTGGGACAAATCGACCACATAGGCATCCAAATGCTTTTTGCGAACGGTGAGCCACTCGAATTTTCGAATCCGCTTGACAAATACCTCCACTTCGCTGGACAATCCGCGAGCCTGTACTTGATCACTGGGAACTCCCTTGTGGTGCTGCTTGTTCAGAATCAAGCCAGGTGCTCCTGTATCGAGAATGAAGGTCCCCAACACACCATCCAACTCGGCCTCCACCAAGACGAAGCCTCCCACCAAGTCCATACTGGTATGATAACTGGCAGAACGTCCCCAGCTGTCTCCGCTCGAAAAAGCAGAGGACAAGCCCAAGAGAGCCAGAATCGATATGTATAACAGCATTGTTCGCATGATGGCAACAGCACAGTGATCTGATGTAAG
This sequence comes from Bacteroidota bacterium, assembly GCA_039821145.1. GTDB lineage: Bacteria > Bacteroidota > Bacteroidia > Chitinophagales > Saprospiraceae > JBCCSZ01. Next base: position 72,346 of record JBCBOS010000015.1, read on the forward strand.
CAAATTGGGATACCAGCAGAGGGAGAAATTGTCAATTGTAAATTCAATGTAAACCAAAAGCCACAGAATGTCAACTTTATTTTAAATTAAGTTAATCATTAGTTTACATTAAATTAACATTAGGCTGGTTTTGCTTGAATGGACAGCCGAAAGCAAACTGTTACAATGGAATCAGCAGCTTGTTCTGAAAAGCATACAATGGAAATCAATTCAAGAAAGGATCCGTGAGAGCATTGCCCACGAAAAAATACACAACGATTTGTTCATTATGAGAGTGGAATGGACAACGAACTCATTTGTTTTCTTGCCACACAATTTGCCCCTCTGTGTTGCAGTACGCCCAACGGCCATCTTGCACCACCCAGGCCAGCCCTTGGTGGAAGGGAGCCACATCCTCGTAGACGGCGGGAATGCAGACTTGTCCAGTCGCATCGATGAAACCCCATTGGCCATCCGACAGTACAGCGGCCCGCCCATTGGAAAAAAGCCCTGCCTCTTCAAAACGCGCTTCAATGACCTGCTCTCCTTTGGGATTGATGTAGCCAAAGCGCCCTCGGATTTCCACTGGTGCCAATCCTTCCGCAAAATCCCCGGCACCGGAGAAGACTGCAGGAATGGCCATTTCGCCAGATCGGTCAATGAAACCATAAAGTCCTTGCTGGCACACCAGTGCCAAGTCATCGTAAAACTCTCCAAAAGCACCTTCTTGGGGTAGATCAAACTGTGGTTCCAGCAAGATGCCACCGTCGTTTTGGATCAATCCCCACATCCCGTCGTCGACAAAAGCGGCCAGTCCATTTTGGAACGGCAAGCACAATTCAAAGCGCGCATCGATGACAAATTCTCCCTGGCGATTCACATAGCCCCAGAAAGAGTCGCTGGCTGCTGCGGCCAAATCTCCACTGAAAGCTGCGGCCTTTTCCAACTGGGGTTCCACGACCCATTCCCCCTGCTGATCGATGAACCCGTAGGCAGAATGCTCCCGTACACAAGCCAAGCCCTCACTGAAGTCGGCTGCCTCTTCGAAGCGAACACCAATGGCTTCGCTCCCTCTTTGGTCGATGTATCCCCACAGGTTGACCAGCTGGACACGGGCAAGTTGTTCTTCGAAATGCCCCACATAATTGTACAGCCGCTTCATCAACAGGCGGCCCAGGGAATCCAGTGGAATCATTTTGTTGTTGAACTGAACCCTCGAAAAGCCATTGTAAAACTCTTCTGCCGTCAGATACTGTGGTTCGATCACCACTTGGCCCTGCTGATTGATGAATCCGTATTTGTGCTGTTCGCGTACCTTGAACAGAGGGGGGTGTGCGCGATTTTGATCGCCAATCTTTTGATGTCCTATGGTGTGAATATCGGTATGCATGTCACAATGTATTGATAAATGCCGAAGAATCTCCGCTTGCCGGGTATACTGTTCAACGGCTCAAAGTGTTTCGCCAATTGCAAGTCGGATAAAGATAGCAATATGTTGGGACAATGGATTCCACCCGCCGCTCAAAGGCGAGAAAGCCATGAGTATTTTTGCAAATGTAAAGTTGTTGGTATATTTTGTGCGGAGTTTGGGTAACAGTTGGAGCATCCTGAAAATCCGAAAAAAGAGTAAGGAGCGGAAGCCGAAAAGCTGCTAGAGTAGGCAATTGATAAAAAAATCCAAAGCAAATGAAAAAATCTTTAGTGCTTGTAACCCTTTCTTTGGTCCTGTTGTTTTCTGCAACGAACTCCTTCGCAGTCGTCAAATCAGCTGAGGTCACGCCTCCTGCACAAGAGCTGCAGCAGATGGACATGGGCGACCTATCTCAGATGACCATGGACGAGTTCCTGAGTCTGACTCCAAAGAAGATCAGAAAGAAGACAGGAAAAAAACTCAAGCTAAAGCAAATCATTGCACTAAAAGCTGCCCAAAAGAAGATCAAGAAATCTTTGAAATCTCCTGCCCAGAGCGGCAAGCCGAAGAGCCAAGTCATCGCTCTCATCCTTGTCCTCGTCGCTGGTGGTTTGGGTATTCACCGCTTCTACCTGGGGTACACCACCATCGGCATCATCCAATTGCTGACACTCGGTGGATGTGGCATCTGGGCGTTGATCGACCTGATCAATATCATTACCGGAAATCTTGGACCTGCTGATGGCAGTGCGTACGATCCAACGCTTTAGTAAGCCTCTTCTCTGGCTTCGGTTGGTGGCCTATGTGCTCATTCCGCTCGTCTTGCTGATTTTGCCATCAGACTTTTTCGACAGCGGGGAGCCAAAATGCCTCTCCATCCTCTTGGCCGGAACAGAATGCTACGGATGCGGTATGACCCGCGGCATCATGCACTTGATTCACTTCGAATTTGCCGATGCCTATTATTACCATCCGCTTAGCTTCGTCGTATTTCCACTGCTGGCATTCTTGTGGGCGCGATGGTTTTTTCAAGACCTGCGCCAACTCAAACAAGTAAGCTAGAACAGTCCAAAACAAAAACAGCTATCAAGCAACTGCCTGATAGCTGTTTTTCATTTGAGCCCTTGTCAAAAAGACTGCTGCGGACTAAGAGCTTATTCAAATTTAGTTTTTCAGATAATATGAGATGGATTTCACAGCCAGACGAAGCTCTTTTTGAGGTGCATAGCCGGAGGCTACGTGCCGAAAAACCCGCCTGTCGGCGAGGCAGGAAGCTGAAGGATGGTGAAGAAAGACGCTCATATTAACGAAAAGATTAACTTTAAATAAGCTCTAAACAATTTCAGAGTCCAAAATGCCCTCCTCTTCCGGATGCATTCCTCCCTCGCCTTGGTAGTAGGCATCTCCAAAGCCCAAGATTGGGAAAAAGATGAACGAAAGAAAGAGCAAGCCAAAAGCATAGCCCACTCCCTTTCCAAAACTCTTGGCCAATGCGTGGTACAACATGATGCCAATGATGATGTTGACAATCGGGATGAGCAGCAAAACAACCCACCAGCCGGGCTTCCCGCCGATCTTGGCCATGATGTAGATGTTGTAAATCGGAATGATGGCAGCCCAACCAGGGCGTCCTGCCTTTTCGAATACCCGCCACATACCTGCATAGGTAATGATGATGGTTGCCATAAAAAACAGAATGGTGATCATTCCAGGTCCTTCTCCTGACATAATAAAGTTGGTTTGAGGTGAAAAAATTCGAAGTCGTACTTCGCTTACCGCTTTGTTTGATACAGTTTTTCCATTGCCGATGAGGCGAGAAGCGACATTCTCACGCCATCCAGAATAGATAGAAGACCTTGGGTCGACGAAATTTTCCGTCCCCTCTTGAGCTAGAAGCCTGAAAATTTGACAAATCAAGCTTCAGGCCAGTACAAATTAGCAAGAATATGGTAGATTTCCTTCATCCGTCCTGTGTCAATTTTCTCCATGCCGAGAGAAAAGTCTCGCCACTCCTCTTTACTTTGGCCGGCCGATCGCGTAACTTACCACTCAACCACCATACCCAGCAAATGCAGGCAACCAGCAAAATTCTCCCGCAAGTCCCTCGTCTCCGAACCCTGTGGAACGCGCCAAACTTCGTCCGCAATCCCATCCCCGTCCTCAGTGAATATGCCGATGAATTTGGCCCTACCTACTCGGTGTTCATCGGTGGCAGCAATGAAAAGGGGATCGTTACCATTGAGCCTTCCGTCATTCAACACGTGCTGCAAAAAAAGCACCGAAATTATATCAAGACCTACATCCAAACCGAAAAACTGGGCTACTTTGTGGGCCAAGGGCTGCTGACAGTCAATGGCAATTATTGGCTGCAACAAAGGCGACTCATCCAACCTGGCTTTCACCGTCGAAGACTCACCAACCTGGTCAGTCTGATGCAAACTGCCATCGATGACTACTTGCTTCAACTCGATCAACAGATCAGTCAACACCCCCAGGTAGACATCTACCAACACATGCTCGAAATGGCCTTTACCATCATATCCAGCAGCCTTTTCAGCACCAACATCTCCAAGCAGGAACTCGATGTGCTCAGCGAAAACATCACCATCTTACAAGAATTTGTGGTGCGCCAGGTCCGACAGCCCTACTTCGAATGGTGGTATCGCCTCTCTGGTCAGCTCCGCAAACACAAAGACATTGCCGAGGATTCCAAGGACTTATTGCGCCAAATCATTCGCGACCGCAAGACATCCAAACAGCCCTTCGACGACTTGCTGGCCATGCTACTGGAAGCGCGTTATGCCGATACAGAGGAGGGAATGACCGAAACCCAATTGCTGGACGAAACCCTTGTCCTATTCGTTGCCGGACACGAAACCTCTGCCAATGCCCTGGCCTGGACACTCTACCTGCTGTCGCAACACCCTTGGGCCGTCCAACGGATTCAACAGGAGCTGGAGACCGTCACCCAAGGCCAGGCTCCCACCTTCGAGCAGCTGCCCAAACTGCAATTTCTCCGACAAGTCATCGAAGAATCCATGCGCATCTACCCTCCTGTGTGGATCACCGACCGGGCATCTGTCGAGGACGACGAAATCGATGGATACCACATCAAAAAGGGCGATACCATTGTTCCCTATATATATGGTGTGCATCACAACCCGGTCTATTGGCCCAATCCCTCGGTTTTCGATCCAGACCGCTTTTCCCCAGACAACAAAAAGAAACACATCCCCTTTACGTATCTGCCTTTTGGCGGGGGACCACGCCTCTGCATCGGAAACAACTTTGCCATGATGGAAATGCAGTTGATCCTGGCCAGCATGGTCCGCAAATACCAACTCGAATTGATCCCCGGGCAGATGCTAGAACCCTTTCCCTTGGTCACCCTCCGACCCAAAAATGGCATTCTCATGAATCTATACTCATTACATAGTGGTTTGGATTGAGTATTTTCCCCCTGAAAAAACCAATTGAGTCATCCCGAGGCTAAAACTTCTATGAGGAAGTATGCACTTTTACATAAGATAAACTGCTGGGACTGCGTTCCCTCTTCGACAAAACATGCAACCAATCCATGGGGCACCACCACCATCATCATCATCATCACCACCACCATGGCGACAGCAGTCGCAATTTGGGCATTGCCTTTTTTCTCAATCTGGGTTTCAGCATCATCGAGATCGTTGGAGGCATCTTTACCAATAGCGTTGCCATCCTCTCCGACGCCGTACACGACCTGGGAGACAGTCTCTCCCTGGGCTTGGCCTGGTACCTACAGCGCCTCTCCCAAAAGGGCAGTGACTCCCACTATTCTTATGGCTACAAGCGATTTTCCATTCTAGGAGCCATCATCACCTGCTTGATTCTCGTCCTTGGCTCAGTCTTCATTCTCTACGAAGCCATCCCTCGCTTGCTGGCTCCAGAAGAGACCTATGCCCCCGGGATGATGGCCCTGGCCTGCTTGGGCATTGTGGTCAACGGCATTGCGGTTTTGCGCCTGCGAACTGGCAACAGTCTCAATGAAGAAGCCATGTATTGGCACCTGCTGGAGGATGTACTCGGCTGGGTAGTTGTCCTGATTGGCAGCATAACGATGTACTTCTTTGGCCTTCCCTGGATCGATCCGCTGCTGTCGATTGGGATCACTTTGTACATACTTTTCAATGTCCTAAAGCGTTTGATAGGGGCTACCAAAATTGTTTTGCAAGCCGTTCCCGAAGGCATAGAAATCGAAGAGGTGCGGAATCAACTGGAGCAAATTGATGGCATCCACGAAGTTCCCCACATTCATCTGTGGAGTCTCGATGGCCAGTACCACCTGGGAAGCATCCGTGCCAAGGTGGTAGCAGGCGATACCAGTCTGGGTGCTTTGCTACCGCTCAAAAAGAAGATTCGACAGTTGTTGCACGATGAATTCCACATCGAACAAGTATCCATCGAATTTGAGGGAATGGAAGAATGCGGACACCAAAAGTGTTGAGGCCAAACAAACCTTCCACACTCGTCAGCTGTTGGGTTCGCATAAGAAAAACTGACAAATACCATCGCATGAAATACCAGTCCATTTTATTCGTCCTTGCCATCTCCCTATTCGCAACCCTGCCTCAGTTGCAGGCTCAAAAAGGGGAGCCACCCATTTTTGCCACCAAAAAAGGAGCCATCAAAGGATATGATCCAGTCGCTTATTTCATCGATGGCCAACCCATCAAAGGCCAGAAAGAGTTGACAGCAGACTACAAAGGAGCCACCTTCCACTTTTCCTCAGAGGCCAATCAAAAAGCCTTCACAGAAAATCCCGACAAGTATGTCCCTCAGTATGGAGGCTACTGTGCCTGGGCGGTTTCCCAAGGCTATACGGCCCCTACTGACCCGCTCTCTTGGGCAATTGTAGACGATAGGCTGTACTTGAATTACAATCAGAAAATCCAGAAGAAGTGGGACAAAGACAGAGAAGGCTTCATCCAAAAGGCCGATGCCAACTTCCCGGGATTGGTGCGCGAAGAATGAGGAGACCTTGGCTCGCAGTCAATTGAGTGCCTTCATGTTGGGCAGCAATTGATCGGCTGATACTGCTTCCAACGCAAGCTGCAGCTCAATCGCCTCCTCTCCCACTTCAAATTCCTCTGCTCCCAGCTGGTAATGGCTTCCATCATTGCCCAGGCCCACAGCAAATCCCTGCAGTCCTTTGGGCAGCGATATGACATAGAAAATGTTGCTTTCATCGAGTGAGTAAAGGGGCAAATAGCTATTCAGTGAATCGATCACAATGCCAACGATGACGTCCTTGATGTCTGGGTCGACCTGTACCTGGAAATCCACCAACTCGTTGTTCATCCGCTTGACAACGCGATCCACGTTGATCCAGTCCAAATTTCTGGGAATCAATCGCAGCTCGGCAAAAATTGCCTGATGGGATTGGTGGCCGTTGATGATGGAATCCACAACCTGTCCTTGCTCGTCGTACAAATACACCAAAGTTGTGTCTTGAACCGTCCACACGGAATCTGGCGCCACCGGATCGGTCCAGCGAATGTCGTTTTGATCGCTCACCACAGCATTGTAAACCTGGAACTCAGAAAGGTCTTCATACTCTTTCCGGATGGGGAAATCAACGGACAAGCCTTCCAAGTTCTCTGGCTTGACCTCCTGGCCTTGCTGGAACAGGCGAATCCGAAACATCCCTGCCGACTCCAGCAATTGACCGTCGTCTGTCAAGGTGGGCAAACCCGCCATGAAGAATTCGTCCTTTTGATAATATTCGTCCAACTTGACCTCCCATATACTCCCCATAGCCAGCAATTGGCTCAAAAAAGGCTCTTCAAAACGGACCGTCAACCCTCTGGGAGTCGTCAAGACTTGTTCCTCGTTCAAGTCCAGCTTGTAAACCGTGCTTTCCAGATAAGAAATGTGGCCTCGATTGGGTCCCTCTGCGCAAGACCACGCCAGCATCAGTAGGCAGGCAAAAAACAACAGTTGTTTGATTTTCATAGCAAAAATTGGTGTGACGGTATATAAAACTCAGGCTGTCACTCTGTAGCCTCCAGAAATTTCTCCAGCCTGGCATTGACTTCCGAGGGCTTTTCCAAATTCACCAAATGCGCCGCCCCTTCTACCACCTGAACCTCCGCACTGGGAATGGCTTTTTTGAACCGCTCTACATTGCGCACCACATATGCCGCATCCTCGGCCCCATACATCAACAACAAAGGGCAAGTGATTTCTGCCAATCGCCCGGCAGGCTTTACCTCTTTGATCTGTGGCAACCGCACGTGATTCTTTTTGTTGACATGCTCAATAAAAGATTGCCGAACATATTGGCGCATGGAATCCAAGCCCTCCGGTATGCGATCCCTCTGCCCCAGAAAGGTAATGTCTTCCACCACATCGGCAGCCCCTTCGATGTCTCCTTTTTGGAAAAAGCCCCCCATTTTCAAAAGTGGCGCCAGATAGGTCGAATCTCCCTCTTGAACACCGATCAGCCCTGGCGACAGCAAGGACAAACGGTCGACCAACTCGGGATAAGCCAAAGCAAAATCCACTGCCAAGATGGCTCCCAAAGACAAGCCCACCAACTGAATGTCGGACAGCTTCAAATGATCCAACAGGGCTTTCAAATCCTCAATTTCCAAGGCCTCATTTTCTTGAAAACTGGACTGCCCGTGACCCCGGATGTCGTAGACCACCACTTGGTAGCGATCCTTGAAGTGGGAAAACTGCTCGGCCCACATCCGGTGATCTACGCCCCCTCCGTGAAGGAAGACCAACGGCTTTCCAGCGCCTTGGGTCTCGTAGTAAATTTGATTTTGACCAAAGGGCAAAAGGCCGGATTGCTTGCTCTGGGAATCATTGTTCTCCATGCCACAAGAAAGGCTCAGCAAAAGAAGAAGACAAAGGGGAAGTGTTCTCATACATCACAAATGGCAACACCCTGGCGAAGGCTGTCCATCGCATCGGGTCGTTTGGGAATGAATTCTTGGGCCACAAAACCAGTGAAGCCAGTATCGACAATGGCCTGCAAGATGGCCGGATAGTACAGCTCTTGCGACTCGTCAATCTCGTTGCGGCCAGGCACGCCTCCTGTGTGGAAGTGCCCGATGTAATCCTTGTATTTTCGGATGGTGGCAATGACATCTCCCTCCATGATCTGCATGTGGTAGATGTCGTACAACAGTTTGAACTGGGTCGATCCCAATTTCTCGGCCAGTGCCACGCCCCAGGCGGTGTGGTCGCACTGATAATCGGCATGGTCTACTTTGGAGTTGAGCAATTCCATGGTCAAGACAATGCCCCGTTGTTGGGCCTGCTTCAGGAGCGGGTCCAAGCCCTTGGCACAATGCTCCAACCCCTCGGCATCGCTCAGCCCATTGCGGTTGCCCGAAAAAACAATGACCTGTTGGCATCCCGCATCAGCTGCCTGATCGATGAGTTGGCGATAGGATTTTTGCAAACGTTCGTGAAAATCAGGATTGTTGAAGCCCTCTGTCAGGCTTACCCAAGGAGCATTGGCCATGGCGCAATCCAGGCCGTATTTGCGCAGGGTGGGCCATTCCTCCGGCCCAGTCAACTCGATGGATCGAATCCCAATGTCTTGCGCCCCTTCGCAAAAGGCCTCCAGCGGAATTTTGCTGTAACACCATCGGCAAACGGAATGATTTACCTTGCCTTTGAGACTGATTTTCGCCTCTTTAGCTGAAGCATCAGAATGTTCAGAAGGGGTATTGGCGGTCGTACAATGACCAAATGTCAACATGCCAGCACCTCCCAAGGCCAATTTTTTCAGGACATCTCTGCGCAAGGGTCTTTTTTCCATTACCATTGAGTTTGTTGCAATGGAAAAATACAAAAATATCTACAGAAAATGGACAGAAAAACTCATCGATACCACATCAAAATGCCCCCAAAAAGAGTGATCAGGGCAATCAATACGCTGGCCATCCGCACGGAGAAAAACAGATGGCGGACAAAGACCTCAATGTCTTCCCGATGTTGGGGGTATTTGGGAAATATCTCCTCCTCCATGCGCTGGCGATTGATCACATGGACGGGCTTGAAATCTACTTCTGCTTGGACCAACTTTTTGTAGGCCTTCAACACGCGTACGCGAAAATAGATGTTGACAAACAGCATGGCAACAAAGAGGGCAATCACAATGGTAATCAACAATACATACATAGCAACATCGGCATTATGTCCAGTGACAAAGGTACGCACTTATGGGCAAAACCGCAGCCTACAGCCAAGTTCGTGTGCTCTTTGTCGAAATTGTCGGAAAAAATCATCGCCTTGCTCTCATTAATCCCCATTCTCAAGGCATTCTTCCCCGAAAATTCGTAATTTGCCCCCCATTGGAACAAAATTCTCTCTAGACAACCCCAGCCTTAAAAGAAAGCCAGCAGATACTCATTCACACTGGCTTTCCCTTTTTCTCTCCACACCTTTCCAACTCAAACATTATATATTTTTATAATATTTGGAACGCTTTTTGCTCCCTCTATTCCAAAGCGGACCTTTTGTCGCTTTTCACATCCCACAAACCGACCCACAGCGACCAATCGCAAGCCCTTGCCACGCGCAATGGGCATCTTTTCACGTTCTCAAAAACCGAACTTCTTCACCGGAACAGCATGACCAGCTGATAACCAACACCCTCCAGAACAGCTTCAAAATTTGACCAAGGCTCGTCCGTTGACAACCAACAGACTGGCTCAGCGTACATTTCTATTTCCCAAAATCGTTTTGAAGCATGAAACGTGGATTGAAACAATTATGCACAGCAGGCATCCACCTGCTCCTAAGCCTATGTATGGGCACGACACAACTCAACGCCCAATGCGTCATGGCTTGTCTGAATGACGAACAAATTTCACTCGACAACAACTGCGAGGCCATCATTGCGCCTCAGATGATCCTCAAGTCGAGTACCACCTGCAACGGCCCCTTCACGGTGCTCCTCCGGGATGCAGACGGGCAAATTCTGCCCAGCTCGCCCCAGGTCAACCAATCGCACATTGGCCTCACCCTCTCCGTTGAGGTGCGCGACCAAAGCAGTGGCAATTTCTGTTGGGGAAGCATCCGAATCGCCGACAAACTGCCGCCCAGCATTGCCTGCCGGGATACCAGCTTGCCTTGTTTTGCCAGTTTGGACAGCATCCTCCCCATTGCCAACGACGCCTGTGGCACAGTCTCCTTGGCCTTCAGCGACCGACGGATCGACGGAAGTTGTCAAGATACCTTTACCCAACAAATTACTCGCACTTGGGTGGCAACCGATGGCAGTGGCAATACGGCCAGCTGCGACATGCAGATCACCCTGCAACGCATTCCCCTGGACAGCATCCAGCTCCCCCCCAATCTGGACGACAACGAACAGGCCGCTCTTTTGTGTGAGCAAAAAGAAACGCCACCCGGCAATCTCCCCACCCCCCGAATCGGATGGAATGCCCTGCCCAATGGCCACCCCTCCCCCTTCGACGAATTCTATCCCGCCCCCAACCAAGACATCGTCAAATGGGTTGGCAGCGGAATCCCCTCGGGAGGCTGTGACGATCTGGACTTCAGCTACCAAGACATCCGCATCGACATCTGCCCCACTGGCAACAGCGATGCCTGTTTCAAAATACTGCGCCGCTGGACCATCACCGATCATTGCAGTGACAGCATTCGCACGGCCGAGCAGATCATCAAAGTCCTGGATAAAGAAGCTCCAAGCATCGATGGACTGGCGGATGTCACCATCTCCACAGACATTCACGAATGCGAGGCCAACTGGCTGGCGAGTACTCCCCTGCTGAGCGACAATTGCCAAAGCCCAGGGGAATTGACCTACGACATCATCCAGGCAGGCGATGGCCAGATACTGGGGCTGGCAGGGGGGCAGTTTCGCATCAGTGGCTTGTCTGTCAATACACACGACATTGTCTATCGGGCCTCCGACTGCTGTGGCAATGAGCGCCTCGACACCTTACAGCTGACCGTTTTGGACCAGATTCCTCCCACGGCGGTCTGCGACCAATTCACCCAGGCGGCCCTGACATCCGATGGGACCACCAAGGTATTTGCCCGCACATTTGACGACCAGAGTCACGACAATTGTGGAGAGATTTTCCTGAAAGTCATTCGCCAACAAGCGCTGGCAGGCAGTCCCAATGGCAGCAGCATCTCGCAAGAGGATTTTTGCCAAGGCATCGATGGAGACGATGATCCGACCATCATTGGCAATCAGATTTACTTCGATGATTTTGTGAAATTTTGCTGTGACAACATCGGCAACCAACAGGCTGTCGTGCTGCGCGTCTTTGATGTCGATCCCGGCAGTGGTCCAATTGCCCCCTCTCGGATGGCAGTCGGTGGTGATTTGCACGGCCGTTTCAGCGATTGTGACGCCTTTGTAGAGGTCTTCGACAAATTGCCTCCCCAAATTGACTGCCCTGCTGATCTAACACTCGATTGCAGTCAGGATTTTACCGATCTGACTCTCAGTGGCCGCCCCGATGCGCGAGACAACTGCGCCATTGACACCCTCTTTTTCAATGATGATTTGTCTGGCCTGAGCAATTGCAACACAGGCGAAGTCATCCGGCGCTGGACGGTCAGAGACCAAGCGGGCTTGGAGGCAGTTTGTACACAGCAAATCACCCTTCAAGACACCACAGCCGCCACGATCATCTTCCCCCCTGATACAACAGTGAGCTGCGGCGCCAGCATGGACCCCGACGCTACGGGGCGCCCATTCACCTTCGACGATTGCGCTCAGCTCTACATCAATTTTACAGACCAACAATTTGAATTCCCCGATTCTTGCAGCCGAAAAATCCTGCGCCATTGGAGTGTCCTGGATTGGTGTACAGGCCAGCGATTCGACCGGCGACAGGTCATCAAAGAATTCGACGACTTAGCACCAGAACTGACCATTCCTCCGGATGTCACCGTTCAATGCGATGCCATTCCACCCGATCCCATTGCCAACGGCATGGTCACTGCCACAGACAATTGCGATCGCGCTGTGGACATTGAGTTTGTGGAAGAGCGAATCGACGGAGATTGCGAAGATCGGTACCAACTACTGCGCCGTTTCACTGCCCGCGACAATTGCGACAATGACACCACCCGCACCCAACGCATCACCGTCATTGATCAGATTGCTCCTGTATTCAGCAATTTGCCCTTGGATCAAACCCTGGAATGCGACCAAGCCATTCCCCCACTCGTCAACCCCACTGCCACTGACAATTGCGATCCAATGCCCGATCTTCAATTGCGAGAAATCCGATTGAACGATCCATGCGAGGATGAATTCAGAATCCTCCGTACCTGGACAGCCACCGATCGTTGTGGCAACAGCAATACGGTCAGCCAACTCATTCGATTCATCGACTCCACCCAACCTGTCTTCAGTGCCATTCCCATGAATATGACGCTGGAATGCAGCGATCCCATTCCCCCATTTGCCACCCCACAAGCCAGCGACAATTGCGACCCCATGCCCACCATCAATATGGCAGAGGTTCGCATCGATGGCAGTTGCGCAGATGACTTCCGACTGCAGCGAACCTGGACAGCCACCGACCGCTGTGGGAATGCAACGACCATCGTCCAAGTCATTTCTTTTGAAGACACCACTCCTCCCGTTCTTCAAGGAATTCCGGCCGATCTCACAGTAGAATGTCTCGACAATTCCAGTCCCGTTGTCACTGCCACTGACAATTGTGATGCAGATGTCGACATCAGTTTCAGCGAAGTCAGCAATGGCCCCTGCGATGGCAACAACACACGGGTGCTCACTTGGACGGCCACCGACAATTGCGGCAACAGCAGTTCAGCCTCTCAGGTGATCACCTTGGAGGATACCACGCCTCCGGAGTTGAGCGGTGTCCCAGCAGATGTCACCGTAGATTGCAACAACATCCCGGATCGAATCGACCCTGTGGCCAGCGATACCTGCAGTGGTGTGACTTTGGAATTTGAAGAGCAAATCCGGCCTGGCATCTGTCCAGACGATGCCATCTTCCTGCGCATCTGGACGGCCCGCGACGGTTGTGGAAATGCCACTGTCGATACCCAACGCATTTCCGTCATCGATACCTTGCCACCTGTGATCATGGACGTTCCCAATGACACCACAGTGTTGTGCGATCAAGTTCCTCCTCCTCCCCTCTTTGGCGGCCGAAACATCAATGTCAGCGACAATTGTGATGACATGCCCGACATTCTTTTCTCCGAAAGCAGAGAGGATGGTTCTTGCCCCGATGAGTACACCCTGATTCGCCAGTGGATTGCCGAAGACAACTGTGGCAATCGCGATTCGGTCCAGCAACGAGTCTCCGTCATCGACACCATCGGTCCCGTCATCAGTGGGGTGCCACCAGATTTGAGATTTGAATGCAATCGCGTCCCCGACCCTCCCGAAATTGGCCGCTTTCTCACGGCGACTGACAACTGTGACGACGATCCAATCATCACCTTCTCTGCCGATACCCTGGCGGGAAGTTGCCCCCAAGAATTCGAGATCATCCGGATGTGGGAGGCCACAGATCGCTGCGGGAATGTCACGACCGCTTCGCACCGAATCTTTGTCAGCGATACCACTCCTCCCACCATCAGTGGTGTACCGGGAGACATCATGAGCAGTTGCGACAACATCCCCGATCCAGACGATGGCAGCGTCAGTGTCAGCGATAATTGTGACGGCATGCCCACTCTGAGCATGCGGGCCGACACCCTAGACGGGAGCTGTCTCAACGAATTCAGCATCCAACGAATCTGGGTGGCAGAAGACGCCTGTGGCAATCGCGACTCGATGATACAGACCATTTTTGTCTCCGACCAACAACCTCCTGTGATCGAGGGTGTCCCCAACGATACGACGGTCTTGTGCAACGCCATCCCAAATTTACCCATAACAGGGGTAGACATCACCGCAATAGACAACTGCTTGGGCATGCCCGATCTGGAATTTGAGGCTGACACATTGGACGGAAGCTGTCCACAAGAATTCACCATCCTCCGCCAGTGGATTGCAGAAGATGTCTGTGGCAATCGAGATACCATGGTCCAACGGATTGAGGTGATTGATACCTTGGCGCCCATCATCAGTGGAGTGCCTGCCGATGCCACTGTCAGTTGTGACGCCATCCCAATGCCACCCGATATTGGCTCGGAAATCACAGCTGTTGACAATTGCGACGGCATGGCCAACATCCGACTGGAGCAAGACAGCCTGCCCGGCAGATGCGAAGGAGAATACAGCCTGCAGCGGCAATGGATTGCAGAAGATGCTTGTGGCAATCGAGATACGGCCCGCCAAGTGATCAGTGTGGTCGACAACATTCCCCCCGTTATTGATGGCGTACCAGCGGATACCACTGTATTGTGCGATGCCGTTCCGCCACCGCCGCCCATTGATCAAGTCATTGTTGCCACGGACAACTGCAGCAGCAATGTAGATGTTCGGCTGGAGCAAGATACCTTGGCAGGGGCTTGTGCCAACGAAAGAACCATTCGACGATTTTGGATTGCAGAAGATGCCTGCGGCAATCGGGATACAGCTCGGCAGGAAATTGCGGTCATCGACACCATTCCCCCCGTCTTGATGGGCATCCCTGCCGATACCGTCATCGAATGCAACCGACAGCTCGACCTACCCGAAATCGGGACCGACATCACAGCCACCGACAATTGCGATGGCCCGACTAATATTGAATTTTTCAGCGAAACGGAACGAGGAGCTTGTGCCAATGAATTCATTGAGCTGCGCTCCTGGGTGGCCATCGATGCTTGTGGCAATCGGGATACCATGACCCAACGCATCAGTTTGATCGATACAGTCCCTCCCCAATTTGAGGGCATCCCCGCCGATACGATGGTCCAATGCAATGCCATCCCGGATCCTCCGGTCATTGGTCGGGACATTACTGCCTCTGACAATTGCAGCAGGATCGTCCCCATTCGCTTTTCCACCGATACCATAGGCGGAAGTTGTGCGGGAGAATTTACCATTGTGCGCCAGTGGGTGGGCAGAGATGGTTGCAACAATCGCGATACTGTCCAACAACGCATCTTTGTCACCGACGATCAGGCCCCACAGCTCGACGGCATTCCCGCCGACACCTCTGTCAACTGCCAAAACGTACCAGCTGTGCCCGACATCGGAAGTGAGATCACTGCCATCGACAATTGCGACAACATGGTAGACATTTCTTTGCAAGTCGATACCCTCAACGGACGATGTCCCAATGAATTTACCATCCTTCGCCTCTGGATTGCCGAAGACGATTGTGGCAATCGCGACAGCAGCGAGCAGCGCATTTCGGTCACCGATAACCAAGCCCCTGTGTTGGAAGGCATTCCCGCCGATACCATTGTGGCCTGCAATGCCATTCCCGATCCTCCCCTGATTGGGTCCGACATCACAGCAACGGACAATTGCTTGGGCATGGTAGACATTCGCTTTGAGTCTGATACCCTTCCTGGCCGATGCATCGGAGAGCTCACCTTGCTGAGGCGGTGGATTGCAGAAGACCTGTGTGGCAACCGCGACACGGCCGTCCAGCGCATTGGCACCATTGACACCATCGCTCCGGTCATCAGCGGCGTTCCTGCCGACACATCCATCATCTGTACGGAGGCCCCCGACTTTGCGGGCATCCCAGCTGGCATTCAAGTGAGCGACGACTGTGATCCGGCTCCATCCATCCGGGTCGTTGTCGATACCATTGGTGGGAGATGTGCAGCAGAATTCAGCATTCGCCGCTTCTGGATCGCCGAGGATGACTGTGGCAATCGAGATACAGCCAGGCAATTTCTGTCCTTGATCGACACCATCGCTCCGGTCGTGCTGGGCATTCCCGCCGACACCACAGTCAGTTGCAACAATGTACCAGCTCCGCCCGTCATTGGGCAAGACATTGTGGGCATGGACAGTTGTTCTGATTCGGTAGACATTCAGTTGTTGGTGGATACCCTGGCGGGCAATTGCACCCAAGAGTTCAGCATCCGCAGGCGGTGGGTGGTTCGCGATGATTGTGGCAACAGCGATACCTTGCACCAAATCATCAGCGTGATCGACACCATTGCCCCCGAGTTGATCGTCCCCTTGCCTGCCATGGGCCGAATTGAAAATGGCGACAGCTGTGACGTCTTCCTTCCCTTTGTCGCCACAGCCTTTGACGCTTGCGATTCGAATGTCCAAATCACCCACAACTTTGCGGGAGCATTGGACCCATTTAGTACCAATGGGGATGCCAGCGGGGACTACCCCTTGGGATTGACCAGCGTTGTTTTTACCGCCACAGATGCTTGTGGCAACAGCACGACAGACAGCAGTTTGGTGGAAATTGTCGATCGATTCGGTCCGGTATTTACCTGTGGAGATTTGAGCATCATGCTGGATCCGGTCACGCTGACAGATACCGTTTTTCCAGAGGAAATCATGACCACCTCCATTGACCTTTGCAGCAATCCGACCACTCGATTTTTCATCAATACCCCAGACCCAACACAAATCATTTTCACTTGTGATGATCCGGCCTCTTCTTTTGTATTCATCGAGACAGCCGATGCGGTGGGCAACACCTTGATTTGTGGCGCCAGGGTGAACATTGTCAACAAGGCATCCGTCTGTCCCCGTGCCCCCGAATTCACAACAGACGTCGTGGGACAAATTACGGACGAAAGCGGCATGCCGATGCAAGACATCTCCGTGACAGTCAGTGGCGGCATGGACCAGGAAGTCCAAAGCAGCCAGGCGGGTTATTTCCAATTTGAAGATTTGGAGAAAGGCTACGATTACGAAGTCAAACCAGAATCCAATTTGCGACCGCTCAATGGCGTATCGACCTACGACTTGGTGTTGATGAGCAAACACATCTTGGGCATCGAAGCATTGGACTCCCCTTACAAAGTCATTGCGGCAGACGTCAATCGCTCTGGTTCCATTACGGCCATCGACATGGTGGAATTGCGCAAGTTGATCTTGTTCATCGACACGGCCTTTCAGTACACGCAGTCCTGGCGATTCCTGCCAGCCGATTACACCTTCAACGATCCGGAAGAACCCCTTCGACAGGCCTTCCCGGAGGTGTACAACATCCAGGCATTGGATACGCTGATGAGCGATGTGAATTTCATGGCCATCAAAACGGGGGATCTCAATGGCAGTGCGCGTCCCAACCAAATCAGGGCTTCCTCCTCTCGCCACTACAAGGGACGGGCCTTGCTCGGCTTGAATGAACAGTGGATGGAGGCAGGCCAAAGTTACCAACTGGCCATACGCGCCAAGGACTTCCCTTCCGTACACGGATTCCAGTTTGCCTTGGAAGCCATTGGAGAGGGATTGGACTTGGTGGATGCAGAGCCTAGAGTGGGGACATCGAAGCTGTCTTTTCAGGAAGGCCACCTAGGCAAGCGATTGCTGCCAGAGGGTGTTCTGACCGTCAGTTGGTCTCAGGAAACAGCTGTTTCTCCCTCAGCAGATGAGGTTCTGTTTCATCTCACGGTCAAGGCCCGCCGAAGTGCGTGGCTGAGTGAGCTGTTGCAAATCAGTTCTGACTACACGATGGCAGAAGCCTACGATGCCAACTTGGACTTGTTGAACCTAGACTTGGGCTTTGACAAGCCAAGCAATCCAAGGACATTGCCCGGCGAATACCAATTGTTGCAAAACCGCCCGAACCCCTTTGCCGACGAAACCATCATTGGATTTCAGCTTCCCGAGGCGACGGCTGTTCAGCTCCGCATCTTCGACCTGTCAGGCCGATTGATCCATCAGCACCAAGCTCACTACCAAGCGGGACA
This sequence comes from Bacteroidota bacterium, assembly GCA_039821145.1. Lineage (GTDB taxonomy): Bacteria > Bacteroidota > Bacteroidia > Chitinophagales > Saprospiraceae > JBCCSZ01. The sequence continues at coordinate 90,530 of JBCBOS010000015.1, forward strand.
ACACGAATGGACACTCGGTTCTGATGAATTGCCGGGGAGTGGTTTGTACTACTACCAACTGCAATGTCCGGCCTTTACAGCGACTCGAAAGATGACACTTCAGAAATAACTTTCATTTTCAATCCACGAACCGCCCTTTCACGCTCATGTGTGAAAGGGTTTTTTCGTATTTTGTGCTGCTTTTTTACTATTGGACATTCCAAACCCATTTCTACAAAATGCTGAAATCGCTCCCTTTTGCGCTCTGTCTGCTGGCTGCTGTTCAAGTCTTTGGCCAAATAGGCACCCTGGATTACTACTTTCCCAACGTCACTTTCGACCCAAGTATCCCAACGCCTGCCTCGGTCCTTGGCTATGAGGTGGGCGACTGGCATGTGAGCCACGATCAGTTGGTGTACTACATGCGGGAGCTGGATCGGGCCTCCGACCGCTTGCGCCTTCGGGAGTATGCCCGCAGCCATGAAAACCGCCCCTTGCTGGTCCTGACTGCCACCTCTGAAAACAACTGGAAGCGGCTCAGCAGCATCAAGGAAGACCACCGCAAATTGTGTGATCCGGAGCAGTCTGCCTCCGTTGACATCGACAACTTGCCAGCTGTCATCTATCAGGGCTACAGTGTCCACGGCAATGAGTCCAGCGCTGCCAATGCGGCTGTGCTGGTGGCGTACTACCTGGCTGCAGCCCAGAGCACTTATGTAGATTCGCTATTGGAAGAAGTGGTCGTATTGATCGACCCCTGTCTGAATCCAGATGGACATCACCGATTCTCTACCTGGGTCAATTCCCACAAAAGTCTCCAGCTCAATTCTGATCCTTACAACCGGGAATTCAACGAAGTTTGGCCCGGTGGGCGCACCAACCACTACTGGTTTGACCTCAATCGGGATTGGTTGCCTGTGCAGCATCCGGAGAGTCAGGGCCGCATCCGTTTGTTTCACGAATGGAAGCCCAACATTTCAACAGACCACCACGAGATGGGCAGTCAGTCCACCTTCTTTTTCCAGCCTGGCATCCCATCCCGCACCAATCCCTTGACACCGACCCGAAACCAAGAATTGACAGCGGAAATTGGCGAGTACCACGCTGCACAACTGGACGGCTTGGGATCGCTGTACTACTCCAAGGAAAGTTTTGATGACTTTTACTACGGCAAGGGATCGACCTATCCGGATGTCAACGCTTGCATCGGCATTTTGTTTGAGCAGGCCAGCTCCCGAGGGCACCTGCAGAACACCCGAAACGGTTTGTTGAGTTTTCCCTTCACCATCCGCAATCAACTGGCGGCCTCCCTGTCCACTCAAAAGGCAGCCCTTGGCATGCGAAAAAGCTTGTTGACTTTCCAACGAGATTTTTACAAAACAGCCATTGCAGAAGCACAAAAAGACAAAACAAAGGGATTCATCTTTGGGCAGACCAAGGACCGGGCTCGCCTGTTTCACTTCATTGAAATCCTCGAACAACACCAGATCAAAGTTTTCTCCATCGACAAAGATGTCTCTGTCAAGGGCAAAACTTTTGACAAGGACCAAAGTTATTACGTGCCCCTGAAGCAGCCTCAATACCGCCTCATCAAATCGCTTTTTGAAACCAATACCAAGTTTCGGGACAGCCTTTTTTACGATGTTTCCACCTGGACCCTTCCGCTGGCTTTTGGGCTGGACTATGCGGCGCTGGATGCAAGTGTCAATTTCAAGCGCAAAGCTCGCATCCAATCTGCTGACATTGGATTGAAAAAAGAGGCTCGTTTGGTGGGGGGAACAAGTGATTATGCCTACGTCTTCCGCTGGGATTCCTACTATGCCCCGAAAGCCCTCAATGCCTTGCTGCAGGCAGGTGTGATTGCCAAAGTAGCCAGTGCCCCCTTCAGCGTTCAGAGTCGAGAAGGGATACACGATTTCCAACGGGGGAGCATATTGGTTCCTGTGGTCCAGAATGGAACTTCGGTGGAAAAAATCCAACAGCTGTTGCAGAGCCTACCGGGAAAGTACGGCATTCCCATTTATGCCATTCAAAGCGGCTTGGCAGTGGCTGGGGTCGATCTGGGGAGCAATTCTTTTCAAAACTTGAGAAAGCCCAAGGCACTTTTGTTGATTGGAGAAGGGGTTCGCGCCTATGATGCGGGAGAAATCTGGCACTTGTTTGACCAACGCTATCAAATGCCGCTGAGTCTTGTCGATGTGGCTGACTTTGGCCGACTCGATCTGTCCAAGTACAACACCATTGTCATGGCAGGTGGGTCGTATGGGGAATTGAGCAAAAATGCAGTGGACAAGATGCGCAACTGGTTGCGCAAGGGGGGCGTACTCATCCCCATCCATACGGCCGTCAATTGGGCACGAGGGCAACGCCTGACCAATTTGCAATCCAAGCTCGACAAATCTTCCCAAAAAAAGGACAAACGCAGGCCCTATTCAATGCTCTCTGCAGATCGCGGAGCGACCGTAACAGGTGGAGCCATTGTGGCGGCCAAAGCCGATCTCAGTCACCCACTGTTGTACGGCTATGTCCAGTCAGAGATGGCACTGTTCCGCCGGGGAAATCTATTTTGGGAGCCTACGAAGAATCCTTATGCCACCCCATTGCAATACACCGACCAACCGCTGCTCAGTGGCTACATGTCGCAACACAACCAACAACAACTCAAGCGAAGTGCAGCTGCTACTGTAAGTAGCATGGGCCGCGGGCGGGTGATCTGCCTGTCGGACAACCCCAGCTTCCGGGCTTTTTGGTACGGCACCAATAAGCTGCTGGCCAACGCCATTTTCTTTGGCCACACCATCGAAGGGCGGGCGTCGGAAACGGTCAGCGGGGGCAAATAAAGAGAAATAGGTCAATTGAGCATGTAGTTGCCGTCATTGCTTTGACACCGCCGTTTGTCGGTACAGCTCTGTGATTTCTTTGACGACAAGTTCCGGATTTTTCTTCCAGACTTTGTGCTCGGTATTGGGTGCCAGGACGTATTTGTGCTTGGGCAATTGGCCATAGGCTTTGATGCAATCGGTCGTGTTGACCATGTCCTGTTCTGTTTCTCCAATTTCTTTGGTTGGCGTTCGAAGCTCGGCGGCGATGACAGTGACGGGGATGTCGGCTGGCAGGAATCTGTCGGACATGTATTCGGTGATCTCGGGGAAATTTCTGAGGACGTAGTAGAGGCCTTTTTTGTATTCTTTGATCAGCTTCCAATTTTCTTGCGATATGGAATTCACCACCCTGTTGACATAGTCGGCATGCAGCCCACAAGGGGTGGCGATGTCAATGAAAACAGCCCCTCGAATCTTGCCTTTGTTTTTCTGGGCAAACTCGGACGCATAATAACTGCCAAAGGAGTGAGCGACCAAAAAGAATTCCTTTCCGTACCCCATTTGTTCCAATGCCTCTTGCAAGTGCTGGACTTCCTTCTCAAATGAAATCGAACTTGTATCGATGCTGCTTTGTCCCAGGCCTGCTCTGTCGTAGGTGATCAAAGTGGCGCCTGTGGCCTCGTGGATGTCCTGCAGAAGAGGTGTCCACACCGAGGCGTCGTCTCCATTGCCAGCTTCAAAAAGGATGGGAATGCCCTTGCCCTGTAGCAGGGAAAAGTGCAGGCCGTAGTTGCTGCCGATGATCAGGGTATCAAGGGTTTGGGAATGAGCGGTGAGACCGATTGATAAGAGAAGAAAGGTGAGTAGGTGGAATTTCCTCATGGAAGTGTTTTTTGAGGAAAGACGATTGGCTTTTGGGGATTGTTACAGCTCGTTTTCACAATTGGCCACCAAATCGCAAAAAGTGGTACGAGTCGTTAATGGTACCACTTTTTGCTTTTCGTTTGTCGCTTACATCTTTTCTCCAAACCACTTGGCGGCTTTCTCCGAAGCTTCGTTGACTTCTGCTGCCTGGTCGTAGTAGTTGAACTGGTGATAGGGCGACTCCAAGTCCGTCTCCATCCAATCCAAGCGCTTGTCTTGACTTCCGATTTGTGCAAAATAATTCTTGGTGTACTGTGGCAGGACGGCACCATCGGAGTGGATCATCAGAGTCGGACAGCTGAGGTGCTGGGCGGTGGGCATGGGGTCGGTTGTCAGCCAATCTTCCCAAGACATCACGGCAAATTTGTCGGCACTCCACTCTTTGATGGCTCCTCTTTGTGGATTGAGGTAGTAGTCATAAGGACCGTACATCGCGGCATTGGCATCCTCTGTGGAGATGGTCGGAATGTAGTCCACAAACCCATTCTGTGCATAGTTCGATTTGGCCTTTTGCGCTGCCGACACCTTGGCGGCCACCCCTTCTTCTCCGCCGTAAAACAATTTGACTGCCTCCGCATCGTGCAGCCAAGAAGCAGCTGTGACGACGGATTTGATGCGATCGTCAGCAGATGCCGCCATCAAAGTGTACATGGCACCTGCACAGACACCGAATGCCCCAATTTTGGCATTGTCGACCTCATCCAGGCTTTGGAGGTAGGTGACAGCATGTTGGATGTCCTTTTGCTTCATGCTGGGGTTTTCGTAAAAGCGCGGTTCTCCTTCGCTCTCCCCAAAGTTTCTGAAATCGAAGGCCAAGGTGATGAATCCTTTGTCGGCCAACTTTTGTGCATACAGCCCTGCCATTTGCTCCTTGACCGTTGTCCAGCTACCCGAAACGATGATGGCTGGATGGGTTTTGCCTTCTTGAAAATTGGCAGGATGAAAGAGGTGGCCAACGATGTTGAGTCCCTCACTCTGGAATGTTATTTTTTTCATGTCAAGCTAAATTGTGAACGGATGGTTTTTGAATCATTTGATGTTGTCCAGCAAGCCAAATCACCTGGCACTCACCCGACTCATCGCCAGGGCTGGCAATTCCAGATTGCCACTTTGTCCCCTGAAATGGAAGGTCATTTTGGAAATCGTCCAATCTGCTCCGTCTTTTTCCAGCTCAAAATCATAGGTGCCGATGACGGTCCAACTGCTCCCCTTCTCATTGTCCAGAAAGTGGGTAGCGGTTCCATAACAAAAGGCGCTGGCCACGGCTGTCTGTTTTCTTGTTCGGAAGTTGCCCAATTGGTGATGGGTGGCATCGAAACCTGGCAGAATGGTTTTCCAGCTCTCCACGATCTGCGCTGGCGTCAACTCGGCAGCAGGCTGGCCGCTCATGGAAGAGTAATCCAGAAGGACGTTGGGAGAAAAGCACTGCTCTACCTCGGCCCAATTTCTTTGGTCGGAGGCGATGAATAAGGCATTGATTTTTTCTTGGATGACAGGCATTGTCCATACATTTTTGAGTGTCGGCAAATCACAATCGAAGTCTGCTCGCAGCATTCTGTTTCCTCGCTTCGCTTGTTGAGACAAAGCTACGATGACTGGCCATCAGAGGTGTTCACCAAATCAAATCAAGAAGTATGAATTTCAAAGACGGGCACTTTTTCGGTAGGCTCCCGGGCTCATCTGGGTGTATTTTTTGAAAAAATTGTTGAAGTTGTTGGGGGCGTCAAACTGCAGCTGGTAGGCGATTTCTTTGACGCTCAAATTGGTCTGGGTCAAATAGGATTTTGCCCGGTGGATCAAGTGATGGTGGATGTGTTGCAAGGCGGTTTTGCCAGAAATGCTTTTGACAACGGCGTTGAGGTGGTTGGGGTGAACGTGCAGCAGCTCGGCGTAAAAGGAGGGCGAGTGCAGGCTCTTGTTGGCATCGGCCTCCTCCCGCATGTGCCATTCGATGAGCTTTTGATACCGGCTCAAGAGTTTGACATCTGCCGAGCGAATGGCGACGTCTGCTTCTGTGGATGGAAGCTGTCGGTTGAAATACCGCTTGACCAATTGCAAGAGCAGAAGGACATAAGTGGCAATCAAGTCAAATTTGTCGGGATTCGCGCCTTGGTATTCCCGATGCACTTTGTCAAAAATATCCAAAACCTCTCCGGCCTCTTGTTCATTGATGCGAAAGGGAATGGCCTCGCCAATTTTCAGGAAGGGGAACTGCTCCAAAAAGTCGTTGAACAGCTTGGAATGGCTCAAAAACTCCTGGGTCATCATCAGGTAGTAGCCTCCCCAATCGGGGGCGATGTCCCAAGACAAGATCTGAAAGGGAGAGTTGAAAAAGACCACTGATCCTTCGGGGAAGTCGGTATGGTAGCTCGAAATGGCCTTGCCTTTTCCTTCCATTTTGATGGCGATGGCGTAAAAGGCATGCCGAAAAGGAGGCATCTGATGGACAACCGTTGGCATGTTTTCTTCAAAGGTCCGAATGTCGAATTGCTCGTATTTCGGAGGCGCAATGCGAATGGCCTGACAGTATTCCGCAATGGTTTTGAAGTTTTTCATCTTTGCAGTGGGTTACGGCAGCTTGGCCAACACCTCCACCACATTCCCCGTCAACTGCTGAACATTTTCGGTGATTTTTTCAATGGGCCAGTCCCACCACTGCATCTCCATCAAGCGGGCAATGTCCTCCTCCGAGAAGCGCTTGCGAATCTCCTTGGCAGGATTTCCCCCTACGATGGCATAGGGCGCCACGTCCTTGGTGACCACAGACTTGGTGGCGATGATGGCCCCATCTCCAATCTTGACACCCGGCATGATGGTCGCCCCATAGCCAATCCACACATCATTGCCCACCACAGTATTGCCCTTGCTTGGATATTCCTTGCCCTCCATTGCGTTGGACCAGTCCCCACTAAAGATGGCAAAGGGATAGGTAGAAATGGCCTCGCTCAAATGGTTGGCGCCATTCATGATGAAGGTGACATCCGAGGCAATCATGCAAAACTTGCCAATGATCAGCTTGTCGCCCGTGAAGTCGAAGAGGTACTTGACATTTTTCTCAAAATTTTCCACCGTTTCGAAATCGTCGTAATAAGTGTAGTCTCCCACGATGATGTTGGGATTCTTGACGATGTTTTTCAAAAAGCACAGTCGGTCGTAGTGCTCTAGGGGAAACTTTTGGTTCTTGTCAGGTATGGTCATTTTCCATCTTCTTTGCCATGAAATCAGCCCAGCAGCTGGCGCACCTTGTCCAAAGCCTTGTCCAAACCGCTGGCATCTTTGCCACCTGCCGTAGCGAAGAAAGCCTGTCCGCCTCCGCCACCTTTGATTTCTTTGGCCAATTCGCGGATCATGGTCCCGGCGTGCAGCTCTTTCTCTTTGATGAGGTTTTCGCTGATGGTGATCATAAGCTGGGGTTTGCCTTTGATCTCGGCTCCAAATACGATCAGTGCATCGCCCACTTCTTGCTCCAACTGATAGGCCAGGGTTTTGATGGCCTTGGAGTCGTTGAGTGGGAGGCGGGAGGTGATCAGATTGATGCCATTGACCGATTCTTTTTTGCCAATGAGTTCGTTCTTGAGGCCGCTGGCTTGGGCCGCCATCATTTTTTCCAGCTCTTTGCGAAGCTGTTTGTTCTCCTCCTGCAAGCCCTCTACCTGACGGACCAATTGGTTTTGCCCCTTGAACAGAGAACGAACTGCGCGCAATTCGTCCAACTCTCCTTTGACAAACTGCTCGGCCTTGTATCCCGTCACCGCCTCGATGCGTCGGATGCCAGCTGCCACAGCTCCTTCCGACAAGATTTTGAACAGCCCAATCTCTCCGCTGGCCTGCACATGTGTGCCACCGCACAATTCGCGCGAGAAGTCTGCATCGAAGGTAATCACGCGCACCTTGTCACCGTATTTTTCTCCAAAAAGCATCATAGCTCCCATCTGGCGAGCCTCCTCGATGGGCACGTCGCGGCGCTCCTCCAAGGCGATGTTTTGGCGAATCTTCTGATTGACCATTTGCTCTACCTGATCCAACTGCTCCCGACTCATTTTCTCAAAATGTGAAAAGTCGAAGCGGAGCCGATCGTGGTTGACATCCTGCCCTTTTTGCAAGGCATGCTCTCCGATGACGTGGTGCAAAGCAGTGTGCATCAAGTGGGTGGCCGAGTGGTTTTGCGAAGTGGCGGTGCGCTGGGGTGCATTGACATTGGCATGAGCTGCCAATTCCATCTCCGCTGGAAATTTCTCGACGATGTGAATGATCAGGTCGTTTTCCTTTTGGGTGTCAAAAACGCGAATCTTTTCCTCCCCAAACTGCAGCCAACCACAGTCTCCCACCTGTCCCCCACTCTCGGCATAGAAAGGCGTGCGATCCAAGACCAACTGAAACTGGTCTTTTTTCTTGACCTTGATGGTGCGGTATTTCGTCACACGGGCATCGGCCACACTCAGGTGGTCATAACCCACAAAGACACAGGAAGCATCAGAGAGAACATGCCAGTCTCCAACTTCCTTTTGGGCATCCTTGCGCGAGCGAGCCTTTTGTTCTTCAAGCGCCTTTGCAAAGCCCTCTTCGTCGATGGACCAGCCTTTCTCTGCAGCCAACAAGCGAGTCAGATCAATGGGAAAGCCATAGGTGTCGTAGAGTTCGAAAGCCGAGCGGCCGTCGATCTTGCCATCTGCAGCCTCTAGAGCTTCGAATCGGCTCAGGCCATTGGACAAGGTATTGAGAAAGAGGCGTTCTTCGCCCCGGATGATGGTGGTGATTTGCTCTTGTTGGGCGGCCAATTCCGGAAAGACATTCTGGAAGGCCTCGGCCAATAGGGGGATCATTTTGCACAACATGGGCTCGGTCACGTCCAAAAAGGAGTAGTAATAGCGAACCGCCCGCCGCAAAATCCGTCGGATTACATAGCCTGCTCCGGTATTGGATGGCAACTGTCCATCGGCAATGGCAAAGGCCACGGCGCGAATGTGATCGACCACCACCCGCATGGCGATGTCCGATTTGGCAGACAGCTCGTAGCTCCCTCCGTAGGTTTTGCCCGACTCTTTTTCCACCCATTGGATGAAAGGCGCAAAAACGCCCGTATCGTAATTGGATTTCTTTTGTTGTATGGCCATGCACAGGCGCTCGAAGCCCATTCCGGTATCGATGTGCTTTTCGGGCAGTTCTTCGAGGCTTCTATCTGCTTTGCGATTGAATTGGATGAAGACCAGGTTCCAAATTTCAATCACCTCGGGATGGTCCTGATTGACCAGGCTGCGCCCATCCACCTTGGCTCGTTCCTCTTCCGACCGCAAATCGATGTGGATCTCCGAGCAGGGGCCACAAGGGCCAGTCTCTCCCATTTCCCAGAAGTTGTCCTTCTTGTCGAAGCGCAGGATGCGATCCTCTGGCAGGTGCTTCTTCCAGTATTCGACTGCCTCTTCATCGGCATCGAGTCCATCGCCTTTGTCCCCTTCGAAGACAGATACATAGAGTCGGTCGGAATCCAGTTTGTACTGCTGGGTCAACAGCTCCCAAGCCCAGTTGATGGCCTCTTGCTTGAAATAATCGCCAAAAGACCAGTTGCCCAACATCTCAAACATGGTGTGGTGGTAGCTGTCGATGCCCACCTCTTCCAAATCGTTGTGTTTACCAGATACTCTGAGGCACTTTTGGGTATCGGCCACTCTGCGCGTCTCTGGTATGCGATTACCGAGGAAGAAGTCCTTGAATTGATTCATTCCGGCATTGGTAAACATGAGGGTGGGATCGTCTTTGTTGACGATGGGGGCCGAGGGAACGATGCGGTGTTGCTTGGAAGCAAAAAAGTCGAGAAACTGTTGTCTGATCTCCTGTGCTGTCATGGTCTCTTTCTTTAGCAAATTCTTGTTTTGGTGATGACAAATGGGGGCAAATGTGGGCCCTGTTTTGGTACGATGGCTTTTATACGAATGGATGGGTGGAAAAAGTTCCCATTTTGGCACTAGAATTGATGATTCTCAATTTGGGAAGCAATCCCAACAACTCCAGAAGGCCCCAGACTATCATATTCATCAGCTAATAGATGACATTAACATGCTCATTTTGTTTAATGTATCAATTATTTGCTGTTTTCATCCCCTATAGTTTTCCACAATTCGTAAAATTTTGCCCAAATCTTTGGAAAATTAGGCTACTGCCGATAATTTTGGCACGGCCATATATGAGAAAACAGCTATTTGTACCAAAAATTGAGTGCCAAATCTACTCTTTTTTTGGCGAATGAATAAAGGCTTTATGAGAAAAGAAAAATTCGTCTACAACACACAGACGCTACGGTACGAGAAGGTCGTAGAGCCAATGAAAATGAAGGTTTTGCGTCTCTTCGGTTTTTTGTCAGCCGTTGTGATTACCTCTATCATCATCATAAGTATTGCGTTCGCATACTTTCCATCTCCAAAAGAAAAGGCGCTCATCCGCGAGATTGAGCAAATGAAATACAAGTACATCGCCCTCAACAACGAGCTGGATATGATGTCCAAGGTATTGGGCAACATCAAAGAACGGGACGGCAGTGTACACCGCATGCTCTTTGGGATGGACCCCATCGACAACGATCTCTGGGAAGGGGGGATCGGAGGTAGCAACAAGTACAGCGACATGACCAACTTCAAGCATTCTGGTGAGTTGTTGATCAGCACGCAGGAAAAAGCAGAATCCCTCAAGCGACAAATGACCGTTCAGTCCAAGTCCTTGGATACACTGACCTTCCTGACCAAAGACAAAGAAAACATGCTGGCTTCCATCCCAGCCATCAAACCCATCCGCTCCGACAAGCTCAAGCGCAACATTCGCTCTCTTTCCGGCTTTGGATTCCGCATCCATCCCATCTACAAAAGACGACGCATGCACTGGGGCATCGACTTTACTTCTCCAAAGGGCACGCCTGTGCGCTCTACGGGAAATGGTCGAATTGTCAGCATCAAAAAGAGCCAGAGCGGATACGGAAAGAACATCACCGTCGATCACGGATATGGATACAAGACTTTGTACGCTCACTTGAGCAGCATCGACTGCAAGCTGGGCCAAGAGGTCAAAAGAGGCCAGGTCATCGGAAAAGTTGGCAGCACGGGGACTTCCACTGCTCCACACCTCCACTACGAGGTCATTTACAAGGGCAAAAAGGTGGATCCGATTCACTACTGCATGGACGGTTTGACGCCCCAGGAGTACCAGGAATTGGTTGACCTTGCCGCCACTTCCAACCAGTCCTTCGACTAGATCGCCTTTTTGAAGGCAGATGAATCCCGGATTTCCTGCGAGGAAGTCCGGGATTTGTTATTTTGAGCCAAATGTCAGAACAACACCAGAAGGAAACGCAGCGTCAGTGCCACAATTGTGGGACGCCCCTATCTGCAGAGGATGTCTACTGTCCCAACTGTGGCCAAGAGTACAAGGAAAAGCTCTTGTCCTTGTGGGAGATTTTGTCCAAGGCCTTTACGGATGTGTTCAATCTCGATGCCCGCCTTTGGGTGACATTTACCAAGCTGTGGATTCCCGGCTACCTGGCGCAGGCATACGTAAGAGGACAACGAAAACGCTACGTCAATCCCTTTCGCTTTTTCTTCCTGACAAGTCTCCTCCTCATTGCAGTAGCCGCCATCGATACCAATCTCACCGATCAGCGGGACAGCCAGAACAATCGCACCCTTCGGAAAAACCAGATCAGCCGGGCCATTCAACAGGAGATGGATTCCCTCTACCAATCGACGCGACTCGAATACAATGCCCCCGCTTCTCTTGAAACCATCGACAGCCTACAAGTCAGAATGGACAAGCTTTTGCAAGGAGAGAACACCCGGATCACCACCAATGTTGGTCCTTTTTTTCGGGTCGACCATCGTTCCTATTGGGATTCGACCAAAATCATCCTCGTCGAAGACACCCTTTGGATCGACAACAGTGACTTTGTCTTGCTCGATTCCGATTCTCTCACCACCAAGTACGTTCCAGACGGCGATTTATTTGAATGTTTCATTTTCAAGCAGGGCCACAAAAGCGTTCTCTATGGCAACAACCTGGCGCAGTTTGCCTTCAAGCAAGGATTCATCACCTTTTTTGTCCTGGTTCCCTTGCTGGCTCTCTGGTTCAAGCTACTCTACATCCGTCGCAAGCGATATTACATCGAACACCTGCTTCTTTGTCTGAATGTCCATACCTTTGCCTTCGTGTTGATGATCCTTTCTGAGTTGACAGACAGGATGGCACCACGCTGGGTCGTTGGCTTCACCTTGTTTGGTTTGCTGGCCTACCTGTATGCAGCCATGATAAAGTTCTATGGCCAAGGATATGTCAAAACCTTGGTCAAACTGCTGTTGACCCTTCCCATTTATTTGATTTGTCTGGTGATTGGCATCATCGCAACGGTTGCCTTCAGCTTTTTGTTTTTTTAAAAACCACCACACCTCAGTAGACCATGGAATCCATCTACGACAAATACGAAACGGTCATCGGGCTGGAAATTCACGTTCAGCTCAACACTGCCAGCAAGGCATTTTGCAGCGATGACACTCGCTTTGGTGCGCCTCCCAATACCCATGTCAGCGCCATCTCATTGGGCCATCCCGGCACGCTGCCACGCACCAACGACAAGCAGGTGGAATATGCCGTGCGACTGGGCCTGGCGCTGGGTTGCCAGATCAGCCGACACAACAGCTTCGACCGGAAGAATTACTTCTATGCTGACCTGCCCAAGGGCTACCAAATCACCCAGGACAGGCAGCCCATTTGTGTGGGAGGAGACATGCCGATTTATTTACAAGAAGCCTATCAATCCATTCGGATTCACCACATCCACATGGAGGAAGATGCCGGAAAATCCATCCACGACACCAGCAGTCCACATTCCTTGATCGATCTCAATCGGGCGGGGGTTCCGTTGCTGGAAATCGTCACAGAGCCCGACCTTCGCTCGCCAGAAGAGGTAGATGCCCTGATGTCGGGCATGCGCCAGCTGGTTCGCTTTCTCGGCATTTCGGATGGCAACATGGAAGAAGGCTCCCTGCGCTGCGATTGCAATGTATCGGTCCGACGCAAGGGCAGCGACAAGTTGGGAGAGCGTTGCGAGATCAAAAACCTCAACTCTATGCGATTTGCCCGGCGAGCCATCGAATACGAGCGCAAGCGGCAAATTGAGTTGCTGGAAAGTGGTGGAAGGGTGGACCAACAAACGCTCAATTTCGATCCAGAAACGGGTGTCACCAGCCCCTTGCGGAGCAAAGAGGATGCCCACGACTACCGCTATTTCCCCGAGCCAGACCTGCCACCCATTCACCTCCAGGAGGAATGGATTCAGCGATGGACAAACGAGCAGCCCGCCCTTCCCTGGGAGTTGTTCCGCCGCTTTCAAACAGACTTTGGCCTCTCTGCCTACGACAGCAGAATCCTGAGCGCAGAACGCGACACAGCAGACTATTTTCTGGAGCTGGCCAAGCTCAGCGAAGACTACAAGGCCTTGGCCAATTTGTGCATCAACAAAATCTTGCCCCACCTCCACGAAACAAACCAGAGCATTGCCGACTTTGCCGTCCCCCATGCTGGCATCATCGACTTTGTCCAACTCATTCGCAGCAACAAAGTGAGCAGTGCCAAGGCCTATCAACACATTTTCCCGGAACTCGTCCAGCAGCCGGAGCAGACGCCACTCGCCATCGCCCAACGCCTCAACCTACTGCAGACCGACGACAGCGATTTGATCAACCAATTGGTCGACGACGTACTCACACAGTACCCCGACAAGGTCCAAGCCTATCAAAAAGGAAAAAAAGGACTGATTGGCTTTTTCATGGGAGAGGTCATGAAGCGCTCCAAAGGCAAGGCCAACCCCAAGATGACGCAAAAAATTCTGAGAGATCAGCTGTCCTAGGGGGTACTCTTAACCCACAGCTTACCCAAGGCAGGCAATTTTCATCAAAACGTAATACCAATTTTAAGGCTGTGTAACAACTGTAGTAGAAATTTGCTTCCGTGAACGAAAAACGAATACTATTCATCGGAGGCTCGTTGAACCAGACGACGATCATGTACCAGATTGCACAGGAGTTGCCCGACTTTCAGTGCCATTTCACTCCTTTTTACGCCGATGGCTACATCCGCTGGTTGGCAGACCGCCAATTGCTCAACAACACCATATTGGGAGGGGCAGCCATGGCAGCAACGAAGAAGTTTCTTGCCCAACACCAGTTGAAGGTTGACTATCGGGGGGAGAAATACGACTATGATCTGGTGGTGGTGGGTACCGATACAGTGACGCCCCAAAATCTATTGACCAGAAAGACCATTCTCGTTCAGGAGGGCATGATCGATCCGGAAAACTGGAAGTACCACATGGTTCGCAAACTGAATCTCCCTCGCTACATCGCCAATACATCCACGACCGGGCTGTCCCACTGTTACGAACAATTTTGCGTGGCATCCACTGGCTTCAAGGAACTCTTTGTCGCAAAGGGAATCCCCGCCGATAAAATTTCGGTGACTGGCATTCCCAATTTTGACAATGCCAGGGCCTATGCCCAAAACGATTTCCCAGAAAAGGACTATGTGCTGGCAGCTACCTCTTGTCTGCGCGAAACCTTCAAATACGAAAACAGACGCAAATTCATTCTCAAAGCCCTTCGAATTGCCAACGGCCGCAAGCTCATCTTCAAACTACATCCCAACGAAGACCATCAAAGAGCCATTCGGGAGATCAAACAACTGGCTCCGCAAAGTCCCATATACACGACGGGCAACATCCAACACATGATCGCCAACTGCTCGGCATTGGTGACCAAGTACTCCTCCGTACTCATGGTGGCACTGGGTCTCAACAAGCCTGTATACAGTGACTTGCCAGAGGAGTTGTTGCAGAAAATGCGTCCCATACAAAACAACGGAAAATCAGCCAAACTCATCGCTTCCATCTGCCGCCAATACGCTGGTCAGTCGGTAGAAAATGAGCCGGCAGTCAGCCTGGGAATTTGACCAACTATGAAGAAAACCAATCTGCCACTCCGCTTTGTTGTCGTAGGGCTGGGCTCCATCGGGCGCAGGCACCTCCGCAATCTTTCCCAACTGGGTTTCGACCAACTGGCTGCCGTCAGTCGCAACATCTGCAAACTGCCCAAAGACGATTTGCCTGCCTTTCAGTCCTACGAGAGCCTGGAAGCAGCATTGACTTTTCAGCCTGACGCAGTTTTGATTTGCCACCCCACTGCCTTGCACATGGAGGCCGCCCTGGAAGCTGCCCGGGCAGGCTGTCATCTGTTTTTGGAAAAACCCATCTCCCATTCCCTGAAAGGAGTGCAACAGTTGGAGCAACTCGTAGAGGCCAACGAGCTACTGGTTCAAACAGGCTTCCAATTTCGATTCCACCCACTGCTGATCCACATCAAACATTTGATGGAGCAACAGAGCCTTGGACGCCTACTGTCGCTGCATGCCCACTGGGGCGAATACCTGCCCGGTTGGCATCCCTGGGAAGACCATCGCCACAGCTACGCGGCCCGCGAGGCGTTGGGAGGAGGCGTGATTCGCACCCTCTGCCATCCGTTTGATTATCTGAGGTGGCTGGCAGGAGAGGTAGAGGGAGTCTTTGCATCGGGAGGAAAACTTTCTTCCCTGCAGATCGATGCGGAAGACACTGCCCTGGTCCAGCTGCAATTTCGGAGCGGAGCTGTGGGCTCTGTCTATTTGGATTACTTGCAACAACGTCCCCGACATGAGCTGTGTCTGGTACTCGAAGGAGCGACGCTGAGCTGGAATGGATTGCAAAATCGATTGGACATTGCCAAAGGCAAAAAAGCGCCCAGTGCGATTCATCTTCCCAAAGATTTTGAGCGCAATCAATTGTTTTTGGATGAATTGAACGCTTTTACAGACAGCCTTCTCCACGGCATGCCCATTCGTTGTAGCCTACAGGATGGTATAGCGGCGCTGAGGATCGCCTTGGCAGCCAGACAATCTTTGACCACCCGAAAACTGGTACATCCCTCCTCTTTGCAAGTCCAAACGGCAGAAGAAGCAAGCATCCAAACGTTTCCTCACTAAACCAAAAAGCATGCAGGCATCTCCCATTTCCATCGGCATCATTCCCGCCAGAGGTGGCTCAAAGTCCATCCCGCGCAAAAACATCCGCCTTCTCGGCGCCTTTCCCCTGATTGCCTACAGCATTGCAGCCGCCAAGGCCTCTGGCTCTTTGGACAGAATCATTGTCTCCACTGATGATCCGGACATCGCAGCCATCGCCCACCAATGCGGTGCTGAGACCCCCTTTGTGCGTCCGGCAGCCCTGGCCCAGGATGCGACAACTGACCTACCCGTTTTTCAACATGCACTCCAATGGCTGGAAAAAGAAGAAGGGTATTGTCCGGAAACCATCGTACAGATTCGTCCCACCTCTCCTTTTCGTCCGCTTGGCCTGATCGACCGGGCGCTGGACTCCTTCCATCGCTCTGGAGCTGACAGCCTGCGCACAGTCACCCATCCAGGCCAAAACCCCTACAAAATGTGGCGCATCCAAGGTGGATTGATGCAGCCATTGCTGGATTCTCCCTTTGCCGAGCCCTACAACATGCCCCGCCAAGCGCTGCCCCAGGCATACTGGCAAACTGGACATCTTGACATCATCGGCAGAGATGTGATTTTGGAACAGCAAAGCATGAGTGGACAAAAAATCTGCCCCCTCGTCATTGCCAGTGGCTATGCCATCGACCTCGATACCTTGGAACAGTGGCAATTTGCGGAATACTTGCTCCAACAAAGCCCCATGAACATTCACCTGCCTGAGAGGACTGAAGTCTCCGCGATGGAAATTCAGTAACCCAAAGTCCCCCATCAAATGACTCCAAAAGAATTTTTCGACCAAAACGGATATGTTGTTGTAAAAAATGCTTGGACTTCGACGGAAATCGAGCATTACAAGGAGATGTTGAAAACATTGAAGGCCAAATCCAGCAAAAACAGCTGGACCCAGCCCGACGGCGTGACCCAAAACCGCGGATTCTGGCCGGTGATTTTCAACGAGAAAATTTTGGCAACTGTCCGCACGCTGATCGGAGAGCAAGCCCGCTTTTTGCAACACAACGATTTGCACGTAGGCTTTTCTTCGCTGACCTGGCACCGGGATAGTGTCAACCGCATCTTTGGCAAGGGTGGAGATTGGGAGGAGCAAGAAGAGCCCTATCGCCTGCTGAGGGTGGGAACCTACCTGCAGGAGGGACAAAGCGGCTTTCGACTGGGGATGATCCCTGGCAGTCAACGACCAAATGTACACCTAAGCCCGGCCCAGGTCCGACAGATCGAAAAACGCAGCTCTACTCTGGCCAGTGTCACGTCTTTGGCGACTGGCAAAAACTGGCTGTCACAATACACCAAATGGATTCCGACAGAAGCCGGGGACAGCATCCTGTTTGACCCACGCATTCTGCACACGGGAAGCAAATTTGAAAAGGTCAAGTATTCCTTCTTTACTGCATATGGCCACCCCAATACACACTACCACCGACACCATCACTACTACCGACACGCCCGGACAGATTTGTCTTATCGAGCCTTGCATCCCGACTTGGTCCGCTGCTTGGAGGAGGCTGGCCTGTATGCTACTGAAAAAGATGCCGCTGGGCTGTTGGACCAGAATGCGTACATTCCCTCTGCTGCTTTCAGCTACATAGCCAGTTATTTCAAATGACTCCACCTGCAAATACAGCCTCCTGGAGCTGGGATAAAATTGCCAATCGCCTGATTTGGTTCATTTCCATTGGCGTACTGATCAATTTGGTGCTGTCACTTTGGATGAGTGGTGGCACCCAGAGCTGGCAATTGGCAGAGTTTCAAGGCAGTTATTTCCTCCTGGCCTTGTTGCTGTCACTTTTTCCCTGGTGTACACACGGCCTGCGCCTGCTCTTGTGGGCGCGGCTCCTGCGGCGAAGTTTGTCGTTTCGGGAAGCTGTGGAAGTGGCTGTTTTGACAGATGTGGGCAGCGCAGTCACACCAACAGTGGTCGGAGGAGCACCACTCAAGATTGGCATGCTAAAAAGGCATGGATTCCGAACCGGGGAGGCGGGCATTCTCGTTGCCATGTCCAGTATTGAGGACATTCTGTTTTTCCTTGGCGTCTCCATTGCCTCCATCTGGATGGCTCCTCCCATTGGCCTTTCCCTTTGGAAAGCCGTCGAGACCAAGTACCACTATTGGCTGATTGGGGCGATTGCATTTGTGGTTTTCCTTTCTGTCTTGTATCGACTGATTTGGCACAGGCAGGCGGCAGGCTGGGCAAAGTGGCGCAGAAAATTGCGTCGGGCTGTGTTGGAGACCTGCGTCGTGTTCCGCTTCATCCTTCGCTCGGGAGGCACGACCTTTTTGCTCAGTGCCCTGCTCAATGTACTTCAGTGGAGCTCTCGCTTTGGTGTCTTGCTCGCACTGGTGGCAGCATTGGGTGTGGAGGCCAACTTTCTCGGCTTGTTCTTTTTGCAGTGGATGGTATACATTGCCATGACCTTGGTCCCCACACCGGGGGCCAGTGGCGGGGCAGAAGCAGCCTTCTATCTCATCTACCAAACCCTACTCCCCTCTTCGGTCATCGGGCTGGCCTCTGCCGGGTGGCGCATCATCACTTATTACTTTATTTTGTTTCTTGGGCTGGTATTTCTTCAATTTGGCCAGATTGCCCGCAGGTACAAGTGGCAATTGGATGTCCCCTCCTAGTCCTTTCTGCCATCGGACACAAAATGCTCTCTCTCCTCCTTACATTTTTCCACAACACACTGGTTATCAGTATGAGTCACTTTTTATTGACTAATGCATAAAATACTGACTACTTGTTTTATTCATACCATTGGGTGAACTTTGCCTCATTGATCTTGCCCAATCAAAGGAGCAAGCACTGAAACCAAATCACAAAAAAGGATGAAATATACCATTTCCGACCAGTTGGTCCTCTCGACACTGGCACAGATGCACAGACAAGCCTCGCAGGAATTCCCAAAGATTCTAAAGGGGTTGGCCAAAGCGGTTTTCCGCAAGTTGCAGCCCGAAGACATGAAAGATACGTACATCGCCATCACACAAAGCCAGGGTGAGTTCATCTACGATTTGTTGTTGAAAAAAGGCGCCCGGAACATCGTAGAGTTTGGCACTTCATTTGGAATTTCGACCCTCTATCTGGCAGCAGCAGCACAACAAAACGGAGGGCGTGTCATCACCACGGAATTGCTCCCAGAAAAGTGTCGTGTGGCCCGACAAAACTTCGAAAAGGCGGGCTTGGCTTCTCACATTGAATTGCGGGAGGGCGATGCCATGCAGACCCTTCGGGAAGTTCCCGATCAGATCGACTTTCTATTGCTGGACGGCTGGAATGACCTGTATCTTCCTCTGCTGAAATTGCTAGAGCCTCGTTTTGCAAAAAACTGTTTGATCTACACCGACAATGCCAGCTTCAAAAGTGCCCGGCCATTGTTGCTGCATTTCGCCTCCCATCCCAACAAATACAAGAGCCAGCGATTGTACGATGACAAAGGTGGATCGGAATTGACCGAGTACATTGGCTAGGAGGCAAAGCTTGTCTGTGCCATTTGGATTCTCATTCCTCAACGACTTGACAACTCCTGCCGCCGCGGCCGATAGAGGTAGCGGAGCTTGACCATCTGTTGCCAATTAAAGTAATTGTAGTGCTCCATTCGAGGATGGAAACTGGCGTAGATGCATTCCCACTCGATGCCTTCGACCTCTGGGGGGCCTCCATACCCCCGGATGTTGACCAATAGATGATCGGTCCCTTGCTGTTGCAATAGATCGGTCAACTGAGGAAGAGAATCCAACACAAGCAGCTCAATGCGGGAGGGCTTGTAGAAATTCATTTCCAGATCGAAAATTGAGTAGGGGCTTTCGTGAAAAGAAGCAATGCGCAGGGGTTCTTCCTGCCGAAGGCTGTAATCATAGATGAACTTTTGGTAGTACTCATTGAAGTCGACAACCTGATAAACCGGTCGGTACAACATCAGCACCGACATCGCCATATTGATGCGGACCATGGTCTTGCCCAAGCCCTTCCAATGGTATTTTTTTGGCAGCTGATCCAGCCCAATGGCAATGAAGAGGGGAAACAAATACAAAAGGGGAAACAAAAAGCGCAACTCCTTGTGGCCCACAGCAATGTGTGCCAATAAGAAAGGCAGGATGCACCAAGTGAGTACGTGCCAGGGCTTTTTCCACACCCCATAAAAAAACAGTCCCTGCAACAGGATGCTCAGAGGCGGACACAACCAAATGGTCATTTCGATGAAATACTGGTACCAAGGGTGTACCCCGAAGCTGGCAGCTTTCTTCTCTACAATGTTGGCCACATAGTACTGATAAGGAGCGACGGTAAGCGTACCGTAAAACCAGCTGTCCAGCAGCACACTGCCACCGACGGTCACCATCGATCCGAGAAACATCAGAGCCAAACGCCCCACGCCCATGCGCCCGCGAAACAGCAGCCACGCCCCCAATCCAGCCAGCGCAAAAGCAATCTGATAGCGCAGCACAAAGCACAAGCCGAGCAACAACCCTATCCCAAAGACCATCGCCATGGAAGGTGGGGGGGCCTCTGCTTTCCGGCGGCCAAAGAGCAGGTACAACACCAGCATGAAGACAACCGCAGCTGTATTCTCTGCCGTAAACCGAATGAACAGATAAGGCAAAAACCACAAAAGTGCCCCCATTCCCCACAACAGCCGCCTGGCTTGCAGGCTTTTGACCTCTTTCTCAAAGGTGTACAGCATCAAAAACATGGCTCCCATAGAGACAAACGACATGCAAATTCGCATCAGCCAAATCATCAGGTACGGGCTGTCCATGCCAACCCATTCCATGAGTTGAAAATAAGCAGCCGATGCGATTGGTTGCAGGGCCGGGCGCATGCGTTCTCTGAACTCCCAGGGCAATTCTTCAGCAGGCCCTTCCCCGAGCAGGTACCAGGCAAACTCACTGATTTGAAAGTGCTCATCCGCTTGGTGATAGCCGATGTGTTGAAAACTCAAAAGAATGCAACAGGCGAGATTGAATCCAAAGAATAGGCGCAAGGGGAGCGCCAGTTCTTCTTCCTTGCGAGTAAGCCAATGGTAAAACCTCCGGATCATAGCATGTGCAAATTGGTTGGTTGGCAGAAACCGAAAGGTACTAAAGGCCACCAATCCCCTAGAGAGTTTTACAGAAACTTATCACTTACTTAAGGCCTTTTTTACAGGATTTTTATCCCTTTGTGGCTCTTTAAGTTGGTACCAGTGAAAAATACATGGAAATCGTCCGCATTCTTTCCAAAGCTGCCAACTGCCAGAAAAGCAGCCAACCCTCTCCCACTCTCATCGCCACAGATCCGATGAAAGATGGGACTGCTTGGCTTTGCCATCTGATCCTTGCCTTGTTGGCACTCCAATTTCTCCCATACGCATTGTTGTGGGGTGAGGCTTACATTCGCATCCACGATACCTTAGAGGGAGAATGGCTTTGGTATCACCTTTTGTTTGAAAATGAGGCGCTATTTGACTTCCGCAAAGAGCGTGTTTTGCCGCAAATCATGGACGGCCTTCCCCGGCGTTTTTTGCACAGTCCCTTTTCCCTGGAAGTATTGTGGATTTCTCTTTTTGGCCTATACGGTGGCTACCTGTTCAATTATTGCCTGACCCATCTCATCGGTTTTGTAGGGATGTATCGTTTGCTGCGGGTTCACGTCCTGACGCCGACGCCACCCGCCTACATCAGCATGGGCATTGCGCTTTGCTTCAGCTGGATGCCTAGCTTTACGGTCTTTGGTCTGAGTCTGTTTGGCTTGCCACTGCTGGCCCATTGCCTGCTCTGCATTTTTCAGGGGCGAGGTCTTTGGATGCACCACTGTTTTGTCCTTCTCTTCCCATTTTATTCCTCGGTCGTCTGGGCAGGTCCTGCGGCCTTTGTGTTGGCTGCCAGTTTGTTGGGACTGGTCGGTCTCAGAGGAGGGAACTGGCAGCTCCGGCAGTTGGTCCCTTTCGCCATGTTGGCCCTTGGGTACTTGGTAGCGGACTGGCCTTTGTTTGAGTTTGCCTTTGACTCTGGCGGCTTTGTTTCTCAGCGAGAAGAGTACGACTATTTTTACAATAAGAAATTGTCCTTTGCATTCAGCATTCAGGAGAGCCTGCAGCTGTTGTTCATCGGTCATTACCACATCGGGACGCTGATCAGCCTTCCCATTCTGTTTGCTCTGCTGGTGGTTTTGCTCCGTCGGTCCTGGACCCGTGCGTTGACCAAATGTGGCGGGGTGCTGCTGCTGTTGCTGGTATTTTATGGCGCCTACAATTGGCTGGTGTACTGGGGAGCAGATTTTTTCCCTTTGCTACAGACATACAAATTCAGTCGAATTGGCATCCTGGTGCCTGTCCTCTTATTTGTCCTATTTGGTCTGGCGTTGGAGAGATTGTCAAGAGGTCGAATTTGGTCCAAGAGCGTCTTGTTTCTCATGACTCTTCAGTTGGTCAATTGCATGGCTTCCAATGACGAATTTGTCCACAACATGCGCCAGTTGGCGGGCCAATCCGACAAGCCCAATTTCGAAGAATTTTATGCCGCTGACTTGTTTGGGCAAATCAAGCAATTCATCGGTCAGCCAACGGATGAGTACCGAGTGGTGAGCTTGGGGCTGCATCCGGCAATCGCACAATACAACGGTCTGTACACCCTGGATGCCCACCAATCGCTCTACAGCCTGGCCCACAAACAAGCGTTTCGCAAGATCATCGAAGCGGAATTGGCCAAGAACGAAACCATCCGAAAAGAATTTGACGATTTTGGCAACCGTTGCTATGTATTTTCGGCAGAATTGGGCAAAAACGAAGGCATTGCGTTCATGCAAAGCAAACGACTCGATGGCAAGGTCGAACAATTGGACATCAATTGCACACAGCTGTATGCCATGGGAGCACGCTACCTGTTGTCGGCTGTCGACATTCGAAATACCGATGCTCTGGGTTTGCAGCTTCTTCAAACCTTTGAAACACCCAAATCCTATTGGCGAATCCATCTTTACTCCATTCCAAAATGAAAACAATCCCTCTACCACTGCTCGGACAGGCCCTACTCGGCGCCTTGCTCTTCCCACCCTACCTGCCCATCATTGGCCAACACCTTTGGAAGGCGTTCAAAGCAGTTCAGCAACGACAGACATCAGCCTACCGACGCAGCAAGTTTTCCATCACACAATGGACGCTGCGGAGTTTGTATTCCCTGCTCGTCTTACTCGGTCTCCTCACGGTATACGTTTTTCTGAAAGGAGGAAAACTCATCCCCCAACTGGAGTCTTTTTATTGAGGCATGCCCCTCCACCCATTGCCAATGGCGCAACTTAACGGAGAAGTAATAAAAGATTAAAATGCGGTTTAGACCAGTGACTTATTTTAGAGTCTTATAGCCATTTTACTTGAACCGGGAGCCAATGGCCTCCTACTTCCCATACGTTATGCTGCCCACAACTCAACACCTGATCAAAGCCCCTCTCCCCTCTTTTTTGAGGCCGTTTGCTTTCTGTAGCCTTGTATGGTTCCTATTGACAAATGCATTTACAGCAAATGCACAAGATGATCTTTTGCTGCGCCCAAAAGTGCGGGAAGTAGCCACCCAACTGAGCACCCCCTGGGAGCTGGTATGGGCTGGCGATGATCAAATTTGGTTCAGTGAATTGGGGGGACGAATTGCACGGCTCGACTTGAAAAGTGGCCATGTCAAGACGCTTTACCAAAATCCACAATTGGGCCGCGAAATGCAAGCAGGACAAATGGGGTTGGCCCTTCATCCCGACTTTCCCAAACAGGCATTTGCATATGCTGCCGCCACCTATTATGAGGAAGATAACCTGCTGCTAAAAATTGATCGACTGTCCTACCATGCATCCAAGGACAGCCTATTGTACGACCAGACCCTGGTGCAAGGCATTCCCGCCAATGCCACCAATGTCGGTGGACGCTTGCTCATCGATCCGTCCGGACATTTGCTATTGAGCGTTGGAGACAGGGGGCTCAACGACAGCGCCCAGAAAATCGACGGTCGCAATGGGAAAATCCTCCGCTACCAGCTCGATGGCCGCATCCCCTCCGACAATCCCATTCCCGGCAATCCACTCTGGGCCTATGGCTTTCGCAATCCGCAGGGGCTGGCCTTTGCAGAGGGGCAGCTATTTGGCTCAGATCACGGTACTTTCAACAAAGACGAGATCAATCGCATTGCAAAAGGGGCCAATTACGGCTGGCCTTTGGTCAGTGGACAATGCCGAGAAGAAGTGGCCAGCATTTGTGAGGAAAAGAAGTTGAAAAGCCCGTTGATGGACTGGACACCGACAGTTGCTCCCAGTGGCATGGATTACTACGGTGGTCATGCCTTTGAGGGTTGGCACAACAGCCTTTTGCTCTCCAATTTGAAAGGCAGCAAAATCAAAGTCCTCCGCTTGGATGATGCCCGACAGCAGATCACCAAGGAAACAGATGTACTTGCAGACAAAGGAGATCGAATCCGAGATGTGCTCGTCAGTCCGGAAGGGCGCATATTTTACTGCAGCTCCAATGCAGATTCTTATGGCGGCATGCCAGCGGGATCAGACAGGATATTTGAAATTTTGCCACAGGCAGATCAGACCGAAGAGAAACAACTGTCGCAGGCAACTGTCAGCGATCGCCTGGTACTAGACTCCACAGTCCTGGAAATCCGGGTATTGGCCAAAAAGTTGCGCCTACCCTGGGATATGGTGTGGGGGCCAGATGACAACATTTGGTTTTCGGAAAGAGGTGGTAGCATCAAGCGACTCGACCCGGTCGATGGTCGTCTGCACTTGTTGTACGAAGAAACGGATGTCTTCGAATCCAAGGACAATTCTGGCATGCATGCCTTTGCGTTGCATCCGCGTTTTCCAGACGTCCCCTATGCCTATGTCCACTATACCTACGAGCTGAGTAAATCCAGATTGGTTCGGCTCAAATACCTTCGCGCGGAAGATCAGTTTCAGAGAGATTCCATCTTGATGGCCGAGTTGCCTGCCAATGTCACCCACAATGGATCGCGCATACAGTTTGCAGCAGATGGCAGCATGTTCTTTTGTCTGGGCGATGCTTACAAAAACAAATATGTTCAGCGCCTGGAAAGAATGAATGGCAAAATCCTCCGCATTTGGCCCGATGGCAGCATCCCGGAGGACAATCCGTTTCCGGGTAGCCCTGTTTGGAGCTTTGGCCATCGCAACCCACAGGGAATGGTCCTGGCTTCCAATGGCAAGTTGTATGCTTCCGAACATGGCCCCTCCAATGACGACGAGCTCAACCTCATTGTCAAAGGGCGCAATTACGGATGGCCCAAGGTGCATGGATACTGCGATTTGACATCTGAAAAAAGCTATTGCAAGAAAAACAATGTTGTCCAACCGCTGATCGCCTGGACCCCCACCCACGCTCCTGCCGGGCTCGATTACTACGACCACCCTGCCATTCCAGAGTGGCGCAACTCGCTGCTTCAGGTTTTCCTCAAAGGCGATGCCACTCGCAGGGGGGTGCGCCTCAAAGTACTCAAGCTCAATAAAGAGGGGGACAAATTGGCCAATTATCGCGACTTCCTGATCGATTCCTTTGGGCGCTTGCGCGACGTATTGGTTGCCCCCGATGGGAGAATCTTTCTTTGTACTTCCAATCGAGAAACCAATGGCAATGCTGGCTTGGTAGAACGCCCAGAGGACGATTTGATCATAGAACTACGAGCTGTACCTCCTTCTTCTGGAGAGGACTTCATTCAATCCATGGGTGGCCGAAAATAAGTGTCACTCTTTTTTCCCCAAGTATGCCAAGACATGAGATTGAAATCACTCATGTCTTGGCCTCTCAAACTCCTCGTGTTGTCTTATCATTCGATGGTTTGGGAAGAGACCCGACGGAGTTTTTTCAGAGCTCCCAATTCACTTTCGTACACCTTTTTGACACCGTCGCCAAGCGCAGTTTCTATGTTGCGAATGTCTTTGACCAATCTCCTCATCCCAGTGGGTTCGACAGAGGCTGCCTGATCTGATCCCCACATGGCTCTGTCCAGGGTAAAGTGCCGCTCGATGAAATCTGCTCCAAGGACGACGGCAGCCACTGTAGTGGCCAATCCTGTTTCGTGTCCGGAGTAGCCGATGGGCGTTTGTGGAAAAAGCGTTTTCAAGCTCTTGATCATTTGCAAATTGAGTTCGTTCAATGGGCATGGATACGCAGAGGTAGAATGTGCGATCATCAAATTTTCCTGCCCCAATGCCTGCACTGCGCTTTGGATTTCCTCCATGGTGGACATGCCGGTAGAGATCATGAGGGGTTTGCCCGTTGCTTTCATTTTGAGCAGGAGTTCGTGATCTGTCAAAGAGGCAGAGGCAGCTTTGTAGAAAGGCGGGTCAAAGGCTTCGATGAATTCCACAGAGGGAATGTCCCAGCAAGAGGCCAGCCAGTCGATTCCCTTTTCTTTGCAATAGGCATCGATCTGCTCGTAATCCTCCTGTACAAACTCGACTTTGTACCGATACTCCATGTAAGTGATGCGGCCCCAAGGAGTGTCTCTTTTGCGATTGCGCTGTTCGACAGGTACACAGATCTCCGGTGTCCGCTTTTGAAATTTCACAGCGGAGCAACCTGCTGCGACTGCTTCGTCGATGAGCTGCCGGGCGATGTCCAGCGAACCGTTGTGATTGATGCCAATTTCGGCAATGACATAGCATGGATGGCCCTGCCCAATGGGCAGAGTCCCGTTTTTCGTTTGAATTACCATAAGGCTAGATTTTCCCAATGATAGCAAGCAATCGTATTATAGATGTAAAAAGTACTTTACGCTTGCCTTAAATTTTGCTGGCAGCATCAACTAGTCGTTAAATTGCTGTCCATCCGCCATCCACCACCAGATTGGCCCCTGTCATGTAGCTGGATGCATCGCTGGCCAGAAAAACCAGTGCTCCATTGTAATCGGTGGGTTTGGCCATGCGACCATTGAGGGTTTTGCGGGCATAATTTTCCACAAACCAGTCCTCTTGCCCATTTTGCACACCTCCGGGCGACAAGGTATTGACCCGCACTCCTTTGCGGCCCCAGTAGGCAGCCAAAAAGCGGGTAAAATTGAGCACAGCTCCTTTGGTTGTTGGATAGGCTGGAGACTTGAAGAAGGGCTGCTCACCGTCCGGGCGACGGTAAATGGACTGGTCAGGACCTACCATCCCATAGGTGGAAGCGATGTTGATGATGCTGCCAGCACCAGCATCTGCCATGGTTTTTCCCAGTACCTGGGCGGCCAAAAATACCCCCGTGATGTTGACAGATACAGATCGTTGCCACATGTCCAGAGGATAGTTCTCAAAACGCGATTGCTCCGCAGCGAGATCGGGATGTTCAAATCGATCATTGACGGCTGCATTGTTGACCAATACATCAATGCGACCATGTCTGGATAGGATGGCCTGACGCGCAGCCAGCAAGGAAGATCGATCACTGACATCTGCGGCCAGCAACTGGTAGGTAGAAGCCGCTTCACCAGCCTGCTCAATGGCAGATGCCACATCCAATGCAATGACTTCTGCCCCGGCTTGTTGCAAAGCCCGGCAATATTCCCGACCCAGCAATCCCATGGCTCCGGTTACGATGGCTGTCTTTCCTGATAGCGAAAACATAGGCGTATTTTGACAGCAAAAATCAACAACAAAGGATACAAGAGTATGAAGGGAGGTTTAAATTCACATTAATTTTCTGAAAGCTCGAATGAGGAATCTACATGACATAGACCATTGGCTTGGCAAAAATCAGCAGCCTGCCTGCAGGCTTTTAGATCAAATCCTGGCAGTATTGCGTTTTCTTCGGTTCAGAAGGTATCGCTGGAGTTTTTCAAGTTCGTCCGTATTGATGATGTCCAGTCCCGCCTCCAACAATTTGGTCCAGACGGCCTCGTCTTCCGGACTGTCCCACAACCGAAGGCACTTTCCCTCCTGGTGAGTTTGCAAAATGACTTGGCGAAGGTGTTCCAACTCTGTCGGTCCCAATCGCTTGCCAAACAATTTGGGAGGAAAAATCTTGGAAAACCGATCACTGATGACAGGCATGAGATGTGAGGGATAATTTTTGCCAAGATCTGCCAACCGACCATCAACGCCCATCAAGCGATGCGTCTCCTGCTCCATTTGTTCGATGGGGCGATTGCCCGATATGAAGACTGATACCGCTTTGTTGCTGACTCTTCCGTTGTGACAAAAACTCAGCATGTCACGGTAAACGGCCAGCTCTTCCTTCAATTTTTCATAAGTGGCTACTGCATCTGTTTTGACGTCTATCATCAAGTAAATGGGTTGGGAATACCTGGGATAAACACTGCCGTTGTTTTGCCGTACCAACTGCCACAAAGGTTCCAGGTACAGATGGCGAAGACTCCTATCGGGGCGCAAAAACAAGGGATAGGAATGCGATACATAGAGCTCGCCTTCTATCAAGTAGACATCGGCTTCTATGGTCGTAAAACCGTACTGAAGGGCATCAAATAGTGGTCGTTCATTTTCGTAGTCATTGTGGGCATGGGTTCCAGCCAAGGGAATGACCGTTTCCAAATTGACCAGTTCGATATCCGAGGAGAATGAATCGGCCCGCAGTCCTGTTACTGGACTGGTGGAAGGCCACGAGTCAGCCAATGCAGCCCCTACCGGACGATGCCCTTGGTACAACATGACAAAGCAAGCTCCCAATGCCAAGATTGCGTGTAAACTGGCAAATTTCATATGAGTTCAAGTCTGGTAAATAAGAGATCAGAAAACCTTTTGTATACTCGTGGAATGGCACTTTTTAAAAAGGTACCTGATAGAAAGTAGGAGGGTATTAATGTCTATAAAGTAAAGACTTAGATTTTACCTTAGTGTAAAAAGTACATTAGATCATGTTTAAACTTCTGCCAAAGGACAAAAAAATAAAGAGCAGCATTGCTGCTGCTCTCTTTCCAAACTACCATAAATATAAATTGTCAATTTTTTTATTCCTTCACCAACTTGGATCGCTCCACCACCTGGCCATCGACCGATAGCTCGTAATAGTACAAGCCGGAAGGCCAGTCGGCAGTATAGCAATAAAAGTCGGTCCCGCGATGGCGTTGGTTGCGCAGCAGACGACCCTGGCTGTCAAATACCCGCACTTGTAGCATGGGCTGCGACGGAGCAGTGCCATTCAGCTGGAAGCGAACATATTGACGGAACGGATTGGGATGAACCAGTATCTCAAACGCCTTGTCCAGTGTAGAGGTGTTTGTCAGAATGACCATGATGTTGGTTGTCACGACGCTGTCGCAACCATCGATGGAGGATAGATTTTGGACAATGGTGGTGTCTGATGCAATGGTCTGTCCCAAGTACTCATCGCCTTTGCTGAGGGTGGTATCGATCGTCACATCAAATACCGGAAGGATCTCTAAGTGAGTCGTAGCAGTACTGTCATTGTATGGCAAATTGAATACTTCTTGCAAGGTGGTATCTGTGGTGTAGGCCACATCGTTGACCACAACACTGCCGCAACCCCGGAGCGTTTGTTCTGTGAAGACGTCGAAGGCCCCCACCGTATTGACCACCGTATTGGTGATGATGGGTGCGTTGAAGTCAAAGTAAATACCCGCCGTATTTTCAATGGTCGTCCCCAATGGCAAGGCCTTTTCCAGCTCAATGTCGAAGACGACAAAGCCGTTGCTGGCCTCAAAGTTGGTGGTACTATCGGGTAGGAAAATGTTGTCGAAGACCACTTCCAAAATGCCCTCTGGCAGAATGCAAGCCGTATAGTCGTGGCTGGCTGCAATCGGGCGCAGGCTGCGAATTTGGAGGTCTTCATCTATCAAGTCGCGAATCACTACGGTGTAAGCGGTATCGGTTCCCGTGTTTTGGAAGCGGACCTGGTAACTGAGCATGGTATCGGTCGGCACCAGCAAGCCTTCTGCCCCTCGTCCCATGGGCGTAACGAGCTTGTCGTTGGGGTCATAGGAGTTGGTGACCACGGTGGAACAAGACTCCTCATTGTCCGCAAAATTGACGTCAATGCCATTGGAAGGCTCTACCAGAAAATGATAATTCACTACGGTACCTGCCGTTGTCGTCAAGGGCGTGAACATATTGACAGTATAGACATACACCTGCCCCGGGCGCAAATCGGTAAAGTTGAAGGCGACCTCTCGGTTGGGAAGGCTGTATGAGCTTTCCATCGGGAAGGCAGAGGAAAAGGTTTGCAGACTGTCGTGGGTAAAGTAAAGTGTCCCATCTGCCGGATCAGCTCCGCGGTTCATCACACAAATGCGAATAGGACGCGCAAATCCAGGCCGCTGGTTGAACTTGACAATCTTCATGAACAAATCCACCTGACTGTTGACCTGGACAAAGAAGTTGTTGTTGTCATATGGAACGCCCCACACGCGGGCATCTACCAGAATGGGATCAGTACAAATGGATTGTACATTGCTGCCCATCGTATTCAGCTGCAGACTGTACTCCCCAGGTGGTACTTGAAATTCGTAATACCCGTCGTCATCTGTAAAAACGATCATGCCTGTGCTCAACTCCACCTGCATATTGCGGGCAGGGCGCGTGCCAGCATCGATGATGCAATCCGGGACGGCTTGGTCATCGTATACAAAACCAGAGATGACCACCACACAAGCTGTATCCAATTCGACCATGACGTTTTTGTGATTGCGGCAACCACTGCCAGGGTCCTCCACCGTTACCGAATACCCTCCCGGTTGCAATCCTGTGATGAAGGCCCCTTGGTCTCCTGTGCTCCAAGTGATCAGTGGGTTGGAAGAACCAGTGACGTTGGTCACAGAGGCGGAACCTCCCGTGCTGTCACAATTGACAAATGTACTTCCCAACTCAAAATCAATGGCGGGCAAGACGACAAAGGACACCTCCAGGGTACAATCGTTGGCATCCGTGACAGTGACCGTATGGGTTCCCGCAGGATATTCTGTCGTTGGAATGGTGGTCGAGCCGTTGCTCCAAGAATAGAAATAAGGCGTCACCCCTCCAACCACATCTACCGTGACCGTGCCTGTCCCATCACAAACAGCGGTGACATCCACATTGCTCGCCACCAGCTCATCGGGGCTTTCCACCGTAAAAGTGGCTTCTGCCGTACAAGAATTGGCAGCCGTCACAGTCACGGAATAAGTACCGACTGACAGATTGTTCAGCTGATCCGTTTCCAAGCTGGAATTGGCCCATTCATAGGTGTAGCCACCACTGCCTCCCGATGGACTGACGACAATCGAGCCATCCACTCCTCCTGCACAACTCACATTGGTGATGACAGGTGAGATTTCTACAATAGAAAAATCTTCACTACCGAGGCTGATGGTGCTTTGGCCGGTGCAAACCAAATTGCCATCGTCTATTTGGACATCTACTGTGTACTCTCCGACGGCATCTACCACCAAGGTGGATTCGTTGGTCGCCGAAACGATGTTGCCATTGGAGGTGGTCCAATTGAAGGTGGAGCCGGGCTCATCGGGGACAGACAGCTGAATCTGGCCGCCATTGACACTGCAGTCCAATTTTTCGAATGAAATGACAGGTTGATCCTGGTACACAACAATTTGAAAATTGATGATCGAATCGCAGAAGCCACTGCTTGCCCCCAGGGGAATTCGAATCGTGGTATCCAAAGACTCATTGATGGGACTGGGCAACTCGGGGTATTGACTCAGTGTGGCCCCTTGACAGACGGTTTCGGATATGACAGAACTGGCCGACGGATAAGCGGTGACGATGAGGGTGACGATGCTGTCGCAACCTCTGGTTGTAAAAAGAGGGATTTCCCAGCTGCCAGCCGGCCAGAAGGTCTGTGACCCTGGATGAAAATAGCCTGGACCATCATCTTCGCAGTAAAATACCGTTTCTTCCGCCGTCAATGTAGCTACCACAACGCTTGTAGTAGGAGAGGTCACTGGGTCAATACAGTCGTTGTCAACTTGGTAGGATACCGTTCCAGAATTGCTTCCCCAGATGACAGAAATATCTGAACAAAACGGCGGATCACTGACGATGACTGCTCCGGTAGGCAAGGTCCAGTTCCAACTTTCGATGGTTGGAAAATCCGGTGCTGTGATTTGCACAATCTCTCCCGGACAGGGATCGAGGGGCACAACTTCGGGTGGAGGCAAGGTATCAGAGAAGGCTGGCGCTGCAATGTCACCAAATACGGCAATGTCATACTCGCATTCATCCCCAGCACAACCATCTACTAAGATGAAATAGGTGCCAGTATCAACCGTAGCAGCATGTGTCATCGCTCCCATTGTGCATCCACACTGGACACCAAAGGGAGGTGAGGCGGGATCGCAATTTAGATAAAAGCCAGATTGTGCCCCAGTCACACCATTGGTCCCAGGACAATTTCTCGGGGTAATGGTGACAACAACTGTTCCGGCAGAAAGGACTTCCACGGCATACCAGGCAGGGTTGTCCAATGTATTGGCAGGGCATCCTGGAAATGGTTCCGTCAACTGGTTGGTAGACAAAATACCACTGACAGGAAAACAGCTTGGCTCAATGTCAAAACAATTGCTGCCAGCACCAGCGCACTGACTCTGAACATTGGCCGCCCAAAAAAGGGAAAATAACAATAGGTAAAGTTTCGCTTTCATAAAAATTGTGTTGTCAAATATTATTGAATAGTCAGCTTGCCATGTTGTAGGGGCTGGCCTTCCATTTGGAGTTCGTACATATAGATACCAGAGGGCAAATCGCCCCTGGAAAATTGAAACGTCTGGCCCGACAACCGACGCTCTCGCAGCAAACGGCCACTCAAATCAAACAGCTTCCAATGCCCATCGGATGTTGCTTTCGGTAGATCGATTCGGGCGGTGTTGTGGACCGGATTTGGAAAGATGCGCAAAGGAGAGCTTTCTCCCAAAGGAGTCGTTGTACTCACCATTTTTTCGTTGACATAATCCTTGCCAATCGTATGGAATACTTCCCCAGTTTGCAAGGGGGCGCCATAGTCGAAAGACAAGCTCGCTTGGTGTCGGATCACATCGCCCACCTCATTGTTGGGTTGTTGGTCGATGTTCAGCTTGATGAACCCCTGGGAACGCAGCCTGTCAGCACCGAGGGGTGGCAAGGCCATTTGGTTGAATGTCAGGACCAGAACGCTGTCGCTTTTCAATTGGTAGGTATGGGGATGGCTGCTCGCTGCAATGCTCAGGCTGCCGAGATGCAAGTGAGGGCTTATCGTATCTCTGATGATCAGTTGTTGGATCGTATCGGTCCCTGTATTTTGAAAATGGATCAGGTATTCCAAGGGCTCTCCCGCATCGATCCAATGCTCGGTGCCATAGCCCGTCGGGAAGGCTTGCAGTCCATTGGGTGGGGTCCCGACCCGACTCTGCAAACAGTGAATGTCTACAAAATCATTGTCGTCATCCATGGCAAATTGGTTGACAAAGCCCGTCGACAAGGGTGGCCCACCACATCCTTCTACCACCACACTTGGGCGGCTTTGCCCGGGATGGTTCGGCTCCTGTGGTACTTCCAAACGAATGGTTGCCCCCGCTGGCAGCTCCAGCAGGTTGAGCGATTCTCCGGC
This sequence comes from Bacteroidota bacterium, assembly GCA_039821145.1. Classification (GTDB taxonomy): domain Bacteria; phylum Bacteroidota; class Bacteroidia; order Chitinophagales; family Saprospiraceae; genus JBCCSZ01. Next base: position 123,843 of record JBCBOS010000015.1, read on the forward strand.
TGGTAAATCCACAGGTTCGCTGCGCAAAATCACATCGTCTTCAATGATGATGAAAGTCTGGGCAGTGCTCATGTTGCCCAAGCCCACATTTTGAATATTCAATCGAAGGGAATCGTCATCGCAAAGGGCGTTCAGCTGCAGGCTGGCTCCGGTCCAGCCCGCATTGGGAGGCAGGCAGATGGAGTCGGGGTAAATGTGGGCTTCCACACAATGGGTTTGGCTTGGGATGGCCGAGCAGTCTAGTTGAACATAGACCTCAAACTGTCCACAATCTCCCGGTGCAATGTCTCCCAGATCGAAGGAATACCGATTCTCTTGTGGACTGGTAAAGGGTCGACTGGCAGAATCCACTCCCAGCTGCTCGTCGAAGAGGAGTTCCACATAGGCATCACTGGCCGGTGTGGTCCCGATGTTGCAATAGGCAACTGTGTAGGCAGTGCTTTCGCAAATCTCCAACTTGGCAGCGGCCACGTTGACGAGGAGCTGGGGACAACTGTAGATGGGATCGGCTCCAAGAGTGGTCAAGGTGGTATCGTAAAGTCTTGTCACCAATGCTTCCTGGGGAGGGCAGGCATCCCAATAGTCTCCCGGAGGCAGCAGGCGGATGTCGTAGCGGCCTGTATCCACATCAGTCTGAAATGCTCCATTCTGAATGGACAACAACTGCTCTTGTCCTGTACTTGTACTCAATATCAGTTTCCAATCATTCAATGGCTGTTCCCAAATGTCTGCCTCACAATCGGCATCTTCGTCCCAAGTGACGCTTCCTTCCAGAAAGGCAGACAGGGTTTTTCCAAGGGTATCCGTTTTGACCGACCACAAACCGTTGGGCTGTCCAGCTGTCAACTGTCCGGCCATGACAAATGCCTTTCCCGGAAGGTATTGCATGCTCCGGAAGGCAGAACTGTAGGCATCGCCACCCCGGTAGGTTTCGCGCCATTGCTCACTCCCATCGCTGCTCGTCCGAATCAAAAAGGCATCAAAGGGGGGATAGTCGAAGGTTTCTCCCGCAATGACATAGCCTCCGTCGCTGGTTTGCACAAGGTCGTAGGCAATGCCGGGCCGACTCAACAAGCCAGGGCTGGCCGGAAAATGAGGATAGTGTCGATTCCACTCTTCTGTGCCATCCGCTGCGGTTTTGTACAGCAGGACGCCCTTGTCTTCGTGAAGGTGATTGCCCCCATACAAATAGGCGCAAATGGCATAGCCCCCATCACTGGTTGGGATGAGTGCACCTCCATGTTCTCCAAAGGGACCGCCATAGGATTCGGTCCATATCTGGGTCCCTGTTCGATCCAGCTTGCGCAAGACCAAATCGTCTTCAAATGTAGAACTCGTGCTCCCCTGGTCACTCAAAATGACAGGCAGGCCATCACTGGCTTCGACCAAATCCACAGGACGTTCGTAGTCCTCTCCGATGGTGTAGTGTTGCAAAAGGGTACTTCCCTGGTAGCGCAACAAGAGAGAACGATCTTTGAGAGTGCCATTGTCATCGACTTGAGTAGATGCCAAGGCCCAAATGCTGCCGTCTTGAAATTGCCGAATGGCGACGGCCCGCTGATCCAGAGGCAGAGGACTTTCCACCACTTGGAGGAACTGACCCGAGGAAGTGATTTCCACCACAGAGAGGTCTGTATCCACCCCCTGGCGGTTGCGAGAATCGCCCAAAAGGAAATATCTATCGTCAGATAAGACAAGGCCAGAAGTGCTGAAGTGGTGGAGGGAGGCGGGCAGGTTCAACCGCCACTGCTCGGCCCCATCGGGATCGAGTTTGAAGATGTGGGTGAGTCGGTCGGAGTTGACAGAAGCCTTTGCGGAACCGATCAACAAAAAGCCTCCGTCAGGGGTTTCCACCAGCTCTCCGGTCTGACCAGAGATGCCTTCGCGATATACCCTCTCCCAACCTTGTGCTTGCAAGCCAATGGGGAGTGCGAAGAGTAACAGGTGTAAAATGACAGAGGCGAATGTCTTCATAGGTTCAGCCTTTTGCTCCGTTTTTCAGTCAATTGCATGATAAATATCTACAATCAATGCTTGAAAAACAATGACATTTTTCCTAACTTATCAATCAAAACCCACCTACACCAGCTCACAGTATGCTGATTTTCAAATAATTACACTCAAAGCCATCAAAATTCTTTATGCAATCCAGTACGCTCATCCGGGTTTTTTCGGGCCTTTCCAAACGCGACATTCGGGAATTGGGCAAATTTGTGAGCTCTCCCTACTTCAATCAGCGGGAAGATGTGGTTCGTCTGTTTGGGTACCTGGCGGGCTGCCGAAAGCTGGAAGGGCAATGGGTGGAGCGTCAAAAACTCTTTGAGGCAGTCTATCCCGACGAGGAATTTCACCTCCCTCAATTGCGCTACGTCATGTCTTTTCTGATGACTTTGATCAAGCGGTATTTTGCACAGGTCGAATTTGAGCGACAGGACAATCTGCGCCAGCAACAACTCTGCCGGGCATTGCGAAGCAGAGGAGAAGTGCAGTTGTTTCAAAAGGAACTCAACCAGTGGGAACGCCTCTTGCAAAGCCATCCGCTGCGCAACATTCAATACCATTATTACCAGTACCAAAAGCTGTTCGAGCTGTACCAATTCGAATCGCAGGCCAGTCGCAAAGGAGACGCCCACCTTCAGGAGCGTTTCGAAGAATTGAGTATTTTTTATCTGTCCAATACCCTGCTACATGCTTGTGCCAGTCTGAACCAGCAAAACATTCTGAAAAAAGACGTCCAGCTCAACTTGGTCCAGCAAGTCGTCGAGCACATTGAGCAACACGACTATTCCCAAGTCCCGGCCGTCATGATTTACTACTACGCCTACCAGGCCTTGAGCCAGCCCGGAGACGATGACAAATTTGAACACTTCAAAAGTCATCTGTTGGCGCATTGGCCCCGATTTACGACCAGCGAGGCCCGCGATGTGTTTCTCATCGCCGTCAATTACTGCATCCAGCGGCTCAACCAGGGAGAGCGGAGATTTGTCCGGGAGGCCTTTGACTTGTACCGACTGGGAGTGGAGAATGGCATTTTCATCCAAAACGACATCCTGTCCGACCACACCTACAAAAACATCATTCGCCTGGGCATCTCTCTGAAGGAATTTGACTGGGTGGCCCAATTTCAAAAAGACTACAAAGACAAGCTCGATCCGAGAAACGGCCAAAATGCCTACTGCTACAATCTGGCCTACTTCCACTTTCAGCGCAGCGAATACGACAAGGCCATGCCCCTGCTACAACAAGTGGAATTCAAGGACGTTTTCAACAACTTGGACGCCCGCCGGATGCTGCTTCGGATTTACTACGAGTTGGGCGAGTACGATGCCTTGGACTCCTTGCTCGACAGCTTTTACACCTACATCCATCGCCAAAAAGACATCGGGTATCACCGGGACAACTACCTGAATCTCATCCGCTTCATTCGCAAGCTCTTGCACAGCAATTCCCCTAGCAGCAGGAGCAAGCTGCGCCAGAAGGTTCTGTCGACCACGCGAATTGCCGAACGGGAGTGGTTGCTGGCCATCATCTGAGCAGAAGAAAAGTTGAAAATGCCCACAATCCTTGTTATCTTGTTGAACAAATTGCTTGCGTTCATTCAATCCCTTGCCCATGCCGAAACTCAAAGAAGACATTTCCAAGCTGTATTATTCCATCGGTGAAATTTCGGAGATGTTCAACGTTTCCAAATCCCTGATCCGATTCTGGGAGTCAGAATTCTCCATCCTCAAGCCTCACAAAAACAGCAAGGGCGACCGCCGCTTTACCCAACAAAACATCGAACAGTTTCGGATGATCTACCACTTGGTCAAAGAAAAGGGCTTTACCCTGGAAGGGGCCAAACGAGAGATCAAAAACAGCAAAGAGCGCCTGCTCGAACGCCAGAAAATGTTGGACGCACTGGAAAAAACCCGCCACTTTTTACAAAACCTCAAGGACGAACTGTAAAAGAAAGCCGATCCCACGCCCGTGCGGGATCAGCCTTCTCTATCAGCATCATTCACAATCTACTTTGCACTGTGAAGATGTCAAATACCAGCGGCTCAGCTTGCTAGTTCATGTGCTGCATGCGAGTGAGCAAGTGCGAGCGAACGCCCGCGCTCCGCAAGGCAACCTGTGCGTGCAGGAGGTAGGGATGAATGCCGATGTTGAAAAAACCAGCTTTCGACAAGGCCCGACTCGTATGGGTCACACAACTGCTGAAGTAGACATTGTACTTAGGAGTATTTGTTGTCAAGCCACTGCCATAGCCCAGCACCTTGGACTTGTTGATTCCAGAGATCGTATTCCGCCACAGTACAGGATAGCGATCTGTAACGTGAGTGGGCCATACCGGATCACCATAAGTACTCTTGAGCGGATTCTTAGAGAAGTTTCCTCCTGGTCCGAAAGATACAATGGCACTTTTGTCTGTCGTTCCTGGTTCTACAATGGAAGAGTGACCGATGGCATTTGAGTGTTCTGTCACCAATTCTACATCTCCTAGGTTTTTGGCATTGAAGCCAGCTCTGAAGTCATTGAGATTGGCAATGGCCCCAAAACCGTAGCCCACATTCTCCATGAAACTGTTGCCTCTCTTTCCGAGGTAGCCAATCTCTCCGTCCGTCAAATTGATCGATGCAACGCCCAAGCTCAAACTCACTGGCGTCCGCCCACCTGTCACCATGTGCATGCCCACAGAATTGAAGAAGGAAGACACCATGATGGAAGCCGTATTGGCCATTGTCATGCCCGAATTGGCCACCACATGTCCGACTGCCCCACTCAGACCACCGACCACAGCTCCGCCCAACATGTAGCCCCAGGTGCGACCACTGGAATAATCCCACCTGATGGGATTGAACTGACCGCCATTGGCCATCACGCCTCCAGAGTAAGCCCCCACCACAGCCCCAATGATGATGGGCACCCAAGCAATCTCCCCACTCGGGTCCACATACTTCAATGGATTGTTGAAGGCATAGCTGTAGCGATTGTAGCTCTGGGTGCTGCCAGGACGCTGTACATAGTTATCGGTACTCAACATCCGACCAACGATGGGATCGTACAAGCGACCGTTCATGTTGATGAGGTCAAATTCGTTGAGGTGCTCATGTGCCGTGTATCCTCGATACAACCAGTCCGGGCCTGTTCCTATTGGGAAGTAATTCCAAGTGGAGGCGTGGCGCTTCCGGCCCCATGGATCGAAGTTTTGCTCGGCATGTACGACAGCGTTGGAGGCCGTGGCAGTGAGGATGGAACCGAGGTGATCTGTATAGGTGTAGTAGACCTTAGTCGTATTGTTGGTGATGACCACGAGGGCAACCGTCCCCTGCCCCGCATCGACATAGTGCAGGTGTTGGGTGACGCCATTCTTGACCTGTTTTTCATACTCACCGAGATAGTAACGAGTCTTGACCAAGCTGCCATTGTAGCGGAGTTCGCTTTTGATGCGTTGCTGGTCATTGCCATAATCATAGGTCAGTTCGTAGTCTCCCTCTGTGATCTGCTTGGGCTGGTTGAAGCCTGTGTAAGAAATGTTTTGCGGAACCGTTGGAATGACATCCGAGGTATTGGAAACGCGGGTCATGGCGTTTCGCTTGCTCAGGGAGTAGGAATAGCCTCCGATGTCTGTCTTGGCGCTGATGTTGCCATTGGGGTGATAGTAAATGCTCTTGGTGGATTGGCCGGCCACCTGGGAGCCTCGCAAGCGGTTGAGGTCGTCGTAGGAAAAGCGTTCCATCTTGCCCTTGATGTTGTCGCGGCGATATTCCAGGTTTCCGTTTGAGGTATCCCAACCCATTCGCAAATCTTGAAGGCCTTGGGTGTAGTAGCGAGTGGGCAGGCCATGGTGGTAGGTGTTGGTCGAGGTTCTGCCATTGCCCAAGCTGTAGGAAGTGTATTGGTTGCGGCCATTCATTCCCAGATTGGTAAAGAGGGTCGAGGTTCCCTTGGCTGTCACTCGCTTGATGTTGCGCAGGTAGCCATTGCCGTCGAAGTAGTAGCGGAGATCGTAGCCTGATGGGAAGGTTTTTTTGGTGATGTCGCCATAGACATTGTGGTTGAAGTAGCTGTCGTAAAACTGCCCATCGATGCGGGTTCTGAGTCGATCCAATCGGCCATAATCATCGTAGAAATAAAACTCTCCATCGCCACCGAATGCATTGGTGTTGTACGCATAGCGAACCTTGTTGGCTTCTGGAACGCCAGCGCCGTAGTAGCCGATGTAGCGGTCCTCATCCGGTCCATAGCGGCGGGTCATTCGGCCCAGCTTGTCGTACTCCATGTGGTAGGTAGATCCGTTGGCATTGGTCTGACTGGTCAGTTCTCCGAAGGCGTTGAATTCACGGGAGATGCTTCCCGCATTTTGATCCACCACCTGCACTTTTCGGCCATACACATCATAGGTGTTGGTGATCATGGTGATGTTGTTGCCATACTTGACCTCGGTCTGCAACCCTTGGCTGTTGTAGGTGTACTTCAAGACCCCACCCACATCGACGGCTTCTACCATCAGGCCAGCCGCATCCGTTTTGGTGGTAGAGCTTTCGCCATCGGGATTGGTCACCGTTTGCAGGACGAGGCCATTGGCCGAGCCATAGCTGTAGGAGATGGTTCCGAAGGGATTGACTTCGCTGAGCAGTCGGTTGTAATTGTCGTAGGTAAAGGTGGTGGTAAAAGTGGTCTCACCCGATTTGTAGGGAGCGCGGGAGGTCTTGTGTCGGCCGCGACTGTCATAGGTCCAACTTTCGGTGATCCATTGATTTTGAAAGCCCTCTTTTTCCAATCTTTTTTTGCGGCCCATTTTGTCGTAGAAGGTCTTGCTGTCGGGTCGGCCATACTGTGACCGATAGTGGTAGTGGGTGGTGCCCAAGCTGCTGCTGATGTGCCAGCCATAGGCTTCGTTGATTTGGTAGCCCTCCGGGCGATTGGTTTGGGTCAGGCGGCCAAAGGCATCATAGGCATAGGTATTGGTGAGGCCGTGGGCACCAGTGGTCGAGAGGGGTTTGCCCCATTTGATGTCGTAGGAGGCCGTGCTGTACTGATTGAGTGGGTTGACCGTCTGGGTGACAAATCGGCCTTTGCTGTCGTAGTTGGTGATGGTGGTTCTGGACGGCATGCCAGTCACGAGTACGGTGCTGCTGTGCTGGGTGCCCAGGCTGTGGTAGGTGTAGTTGGTGGTCACCTGTTTGGGCAGGCCTGCAAATTGCACTTGTTGGGTCAGCTGTCCGATGCTGTTGTAACTCATTTGGGTGGTGAGACTGTGAGAGGGCTGGCCGGGGCGTTGACTTACTACGGTGACAGAGGTGGGCCTGCTTGGAACGGGGGTTCCAAATTGACCGTAGGTGGTCGTGGTCGTTTGGGACATGGCACCCAAGTGGTTTTTGGTGCTGCTCGTGATGTTTCCATAACTGTCGTAGTCGTAAGAATTCAAGATGGTTTGCCCCTCCAGATCGAGGTAGTCATTCTGGGCAGTCAAGCGCATCCAATGGCCATTGTTGGGTCTCGGATTGAACTGATAGGTGTAGCTGTTCATCTTAAATTGAAAGTTCGTCGAATTGACATGGTGGTAGGTCCTGTAGGGTCTCAGGACATTGTAAGTCGTATTGAGCGCTTTGTGATGCCGCCTTCTGACATCATTGTCTTCGTCAATCTCTGTAAAGAAGGTAAAGCCCAAAAATCCTTTTCCTTCTTTGTGCAACTTGGCCGCTTCGTATTTGTACAACATGCTGAATTTCCCACCAATCCCATCGTCCTTGCGCATGCGGTGGGCCAGGTACATCGGCAGTTGAATGGTATTGACAGAAGTGCCATTGGTCAGGCCTTTGCTGTAAAAATCGCCACTCGTTTGGTTCATGCGTCGATAGGTAAAATCCGTCCGATTGAGGTGCCCGTCGACGATGTTTTCCATCAGCAATTCCTTTCCGTCTTTTTTGAAATACAGGATGTTGGAAGGCGACTCAAAGTGTGTTCGGTTGATCAAGTCGGTGCGACCGTCCCCGTTGAGATCATAGGTCACCAGTGGCACAAATCCGAGCAGGGTACTGAAGGAGTTGGTTTCGTAGTGAAAATCATCGCCTCGGCTGTAGTACATTCCGATGGTTGCATTGGAAGTGTGGTTCCAACCGTGAAGAATGTCCATCAAGCCATCGCCATTGAAATCGGCCACCACCAATTTGTCATCGCTGTAGGTGCCTGTGATGTCCGGGGTGTTGCTGAAAGAAAATGGATGAGAGACAAAGCCAGTACCCGTTGACAAAGCAGTGTGCCAACTGGCGCTGTTGCTGGTTTGGCTGGTGCGGGTCAAAAAGTCGGTTTTGCCATCGCCGTTGAAGTCCCCGAAGTACAACCTGTGCCACTTGGTGGGAAAACCGGATTGGTAAATGACAGAGCCCGTCAGGGAATTTCCCGAAGGAGAAAACGAATAAATGTAGGTATTGCTGTCCTTGATCCGCATCAGCTCCTTCTTGCCATCACCGTCAAAATCAATCACGTAGATGTAGTCAGACGTCACCCAAGAAGAACCGGGATAGGTCCCACTTCCCATGCCAGACATCTCCTGATTGAAAATGCCTTTGCTGGGGAAACTGACAAATGCTTTGTAGCCCCCTGCATTGCTCAAAAAGGTGATGTAGTCCGCAGCACCATCGCCATCAAAATCACCGGGATAAAAATATTTCCAACTGGGGTGAATGATGTCATAGCTGGCCGGGGGGCTGTAGGTGGTTGACCCAAAACTCGTCCCGGTATGTTGGTACAATTTCAGCTGCTTGAGCTTGCGCCAACTCTGCGATCCCTCGATCCGGACCTTGAGGGTCATGATGTCGTCCTTGCCATCACCCGTAAAATCCGATGTCATGAAGTTGTAGGCATTGGGCGAACTGATGCCATTGACCACTCGAAAATCGGAGGGCAAGCTGGTGGAATAAAACTGTGAGATGGTGGAACTGGTCGAAGTGCGTTTGTAGACTTTGAGGTGGGTGTTGTAGCGAATGCCATTTTCGTTGTAGGCATAAGGAGCGGCGAGAATGTCCGAATACCCATCGCCATCAAAATCACCAGAGAACAGATCGACAGAAGTACCTGCAAAAACGGAAGTCGAACTTGTGCTGAGATGGCTGGGCTGATTGCCGTATTTGAAAATGGTGGAATTGAGGGACGACCCATCGCTTCCTTTTTCTGTCACCGAATTCAGGATGGAGCGATAATTGTCAAAGCTGTAAACCAATTGATAATTTTTCACCGTACTGGATTCCGCCTTCACCTCGACGCGATCCAAGAGGTAGCGACTCAAGATGGAAGAACCGCTCTCATAGGTTGTTTTCTGATCGGTTCGCACTTTGTAGTGAAAGCGGATGACATTGTAAGGGGCCAAGCCAGTATTGACATTTCCGGTGTACTTGACCTCGTAGATGCGGTTGTCGCGGTCGTCACTTATCCAATAAAACTCGATGTAATTTCCGTCCGGGTATTGGATGCGGTTGATGCGCCAGATCAACACTTCGGTATTGTTTTGATTGAGGAAACGGGCATCGGATCGGTTGCCATACTCCATCACCGTGCCATCCTTCCGTTCCACTTTGAACCATTCGGGGCTTCCTTCCATGGAGCCATGGGACGAGATGTCGGCAAAGTTTTCCGATTCTGTTCGGTAAGTCGAATTGTTGTTTCCATAGGTTCCGCTGCGTTTGATCAGGCGGGTGCCGTCCAGGTAGAATCGATCGGAGGAGGTAAAGTTGACAGCTGTTGTTTTGTCGTCAAAATAAATGCTTTGTCCGCTTCGGGTGATGGCTGACAAACCGCCAATGCCCCATCCCGGGCCCATGGACCCATTGCCAGATTGAGAGCTGTAGGTCAACGAAAGACTTGGAATCACACCATTGGTTCCTTGTGGCACGACGATGGGAATGGAATAGGTCGCCGCTCCATTGTGGGTCACGGAGGCCTCCCCCACTGTGGCACCGACGGGCAGGTTGGTATTGATCGTTTTGCTGGAAAGACTTGAGAAAGTATTCAAGGGAACGTAGTCGATGTTTTGCCCTTGAACAGAGGAAGAAGCACACAGCTGGCAGAGCAACAGCAGGGCCAGTGTCAGCTTGTTGAGAAAAGATGTATTCATCATGGCATTCGCTTTTTAACAGGATGTGTTGTTGTTTTGAATAGACAGAAAAGAACAGTTTTAGGGACGATCACTTTTGACAAGCAAGGCAATCTTTCGTTCGTTTTGATGGACCAAAGTGACCAGATAGGTACCTGCCACCAAGTTGGATACATCGATGCCACTCCCATCGCCCAAGGCGCGCTGAGACAAAATTCGCCCGTTGACATCTACAATGGAAAGAGTGGCCTCTGCTGGCAAATCTGCGCTTCGAATGGAAAAGCTCTCCATGGTGGGATTGGGAAAGACGAGCAGGTCAGACAGGTTTTGAAAGTTTTGCTGGGTCAATGCTGTCGGCTTGTTCTCTTCGCTTTTGGCCTGCAAATCCAAGGCGGTGGGCTGAGACAAGAGGGCTTCGAGCTGTTCAATTTCTGCCTCCATGGAAGTGGAAAAACCCGCTTCTTCCAGCATGCCTTCCAAGTCCAAAGACTGTGACAATTGCTCCTCGGTCACTTGATTGCCATAACGCAGTTCGAGGCCTGTCAAACAGATGCTTCTTTCGACGCGATTGCCCGCAGCATCGTAAAAAAAACTGATCCCACAGCCAGTGAGTTGCGCCAGAACAGCGGGGCTGGCGAATAGCAGGCAGGCAACAAATAGCAAGTACTTTTTCATGTTGTAAGATTTGGTGTAAATGGATATTTTTTGGTACAGACATAGGAATTCCTCCCCTTGCCAAGCACACTTGACAAAAGCCGTCAAAATCATTTCGACTCAGAGGAACAGAGAAATGTAGGGTACAAGAAGAACAGATGGAAAATTGACTTTTTCAATTTGTCCATGCATTCAACATCTTATTATATCTGCAGCATCAAAAACGTAATAAGGCGAGCCATTTTTTCCCAAAAAAAAAGACTGATCCCACTTTCGCAGGACCAGTCCTCAACTAAATGTTGAATCATGCAATACAATGTCGCATTACTCAACGCATTGGGTACTTCATCAATTTCCTTCCGGTAGCATGGTGTACAGATACGATCGGAATCCCACCTCGCGCAAGGCCACCTGTGCGTGCAACAGATAGGGGTGAATGCCGATGTTGAAAAATCCTGACCGCATCAATGCCCTACTGGTATGTGTCACACAGCTGCTGAAATAGAGGTTGTAGCGAGGAGTGTTTTTTGTCAGGTTTTTACCATAGTCAAGCACTTTGGACTTGTTGATGCCCTTGATGGTGGTGCGCCACAAGGCTGTACTTGGGTCCTGGGTGTGGTTGTTAAATGCATTGGTACCTTCTACATTACCAAATAATTTCGATGATGCATCGTAATTCGGAGGTCCATAGGAAACGATGGAATTGTTTTTATCAACTGTCCCTGGCTCCACGATGGCAGAGTGTCCAATTTTATCAGTATGTTCTGTCACCAATTCAACCTCGCCGACATCTCCAGATTTGAATCCAACCATGACGTCGTTGAAATTGGAAATGGCGCCAAAGGTATAGCCAACATTTTCAATTAACGAATTGCCGCTCCTGCCCAAAAATCCAAACTCTCCTGTGGAAAAGTTGTAGGAGGCGATCCCAAAGCTCATGGATACGGGCGTCTGTCCACCTGTGACGATGCTCATGCCGACTGAATTGACATAGGAGGCAGAAACGATCGAAGCAGTATTGGCCATGGGCATTCCGGAGGTCGCCACTGCATGGCCCAGTCCAGCGCTGAGCCCACCGACGACGGCACCACCGAGTAAGTAGCCCCAAGTACGCCCAGCGGAAAAGTCCCACTGGAATGGGTTGAAGTTTCCACCATTGGCGATCACCCCTCCAGAATAGGCTCCAACCACTGCCCCGATGATGATGGGTGCCCAGGCAATTTCTCCACTCGGATCACTGAATTTCAGAGGATTGTTGAAGGCGTAGGTGTAGCGATTGTAATTCTGCGTGCTGGTAGGACTTTGGATGTGGTTGTCTACGCTGAGCATTCGACCAACGATGGGATCATACATTCGCCCATTCATGTTGATGAGGCCAAACTCTGGCAGATCCTCGTGTGCGGTGAATCCTCTGTACAGCCAATCCGGGACAGAGCCGACATTGGCATAATTCCAAGAATTCACATTTCGCTTGCGACCCCAGGGATCAAAGTTTTGTTCTGCCTGAATGGCGGCACTGCCATCGGTTGCTGTCAGAATGGAGCCAAGGTGATCTGTATAGGTGTAGTAGATGTTGTCTACATTGTTTTTGCGCTCAATGATCGCAACAGTCCCTCCAGCAGCACTGACGTAATGCAGGTGTTGTGTCACCCCATTTTTCACTTGCTTTTCGTACTCGCCGATGTAGTAGCGGGTGGCGACCACAGAACCGTTTTGTTTGAGTGTGGTTCGAATGCGTTCTTGGTCATTGCCGTAGTCCAAATCGAGTTCGTAATTGCCCTCGGTGATTCTACTTGGCTGATTGAAGCCAGTGTAGGTGATGTCTTGTGCCACCGTCGGGATGGTTCCATCCGGATCGGTCACTCTGGTCACCGCATTGTTTTTGGGAATGGCATAGATGTAATCTCCCACATCAGACTTGGAGGCAATGTTGCCATTTGGTTCGTAGCTGGTGACCTTGGTGGGCTCGCCGATGACGCGGGACGTTGCCAAGCGGTTGAGGTTGTCGTAGCTGAAGGTCTCGAAACGCCCCTTGTAATACTCAGAGCGGTAGGTCATGTTGCCGTTGCCATAATCCCAGCCCACGCGAAGGTCTTGGATGTTTTCGGTGTAGTAGCGAGTGGGAACCCCGTGATTGTAGGTCGTGGTCGAGGTCTTGTTGTTGCCCAGTTTGTACGAAGTATACTGGTTGCGGCCATTCATTCCTTGGTTGGTAAACAAAGTGGTCGTTCCTCGCTTGATGTGAAGCAGGTATCCATTGGCGTCGTATTCGTAGTCCAAATCCAAGCCAGAGGGGAAAGTCTTCTTGGTAATGTCGCCGTAGGTGTTGTGGTCAAAATGGGTTTGGTGATAGACCCCACCAATCTGAGTGGTCAGCTGGCGCATCCGGCCATAGCCATCGTAAAAGAAGAACTCTGCATCTCCCCCAAAGGCACTGCTGTTGTAGGCGTAGCGAATCTTATTGGCAGCGGGCAAACCTCCGGCAAAGTAGACGAAGGTGCGGTCTTCATCCGGTCCGGTTCGACGGATCATCTGCCCCAGCTTGTTGTACTGGATGTTGTAGGTATTGCCATTGGCAGTGGTGTGACTGGTCTGCTCTCCAAAGGCATTGTAGGTGTAGGAAGTCGTCCCCGCATTTTTGTCCACTGTTTGGGTTTTGCGACCATAGACATCAAAGGTGTTGGTGATCATGGTCGTACTGCCCAGCCTGATCTCTCTTTGCCTGTTCTGGCTGTTGTAGAGATAGGTCAAGGTACCGCCATTGTCTGTGGCCTCTATTGTCGCACCAGTGATGTCGGTTTTGGTCGTGGCGGTTTTGCCATCGGGTGCGGTTACGGTGACGGCCAGGATTCCATTGTTGTAATTGTAGTTGTAAGAAGTCGTACCAAATGGATTGACCTCACTGATTACCCGGTTGTAGGTATCGTAGTTGTAGGTCGTGGTAAATGATGACTCCCCTTGTTTAAAAGGCGCGCGCGCCGTTTTCATCCGGCCTCTGGAATCGTAGCTGAATGTTTCGGAGATCCATTGATTCTGGAAGCCCTCCGTTTGGGTTCTCTTCTTGCGGCCCAACTTGTCATAGAACGTTCTGATATCGGGACGCCCAGGGTATTGTTGCTGGTGGTAGTGAGTGGTTCCGTAGGAGGGGCTGACAAACCACAAGTAGGATTCGTTGAGCTTGTGGCCTTCCGGGCGCGTGGTTCTGGTCAATCGACCAAAAGGATCGTATTCATAGGAATTGGTCAGCCCGTGAACCCCTGTGGTTGTCAAGGGCTTGCCCCACTTGATGTCGTAGGTGGCGGTACTCGACTGTCCAAGTGGATTGATCGTTTGGGTCACAAAACGGCCTTTGCTGTCATAGTTGGTGGTGGTGGTCCTGGATGACAATCCACTGGCAGCAACCGTCACTGTTTTTTGAGGTCCGAGGTTGTGGTAAGTGTAAGTCGTAGTGACCTCTTGGGGGTGGCCATGAAATTCCTCCTGCTGGGTCACCTGCCCCTTGCTGTTGTAAGTATACTTGGAGGTGATGCTGTGGGCGATCTGTCCATTCCGTTGGCTCCAGGTATCGATGGTCGTTGGTTTGCTGGGAACCGGGGTCCCATGCTGACCATAGGTTATGGTGGTCTTTCGGGTAAAGACATTGCCCTGGTAGATGGTTTCTTCCGTCCTATTGCCATAGTTGTCATAATTGTAGAAGGTCGATGTATTTTGGCCTTCAAAATACTTGTTCTCCAATCGGCTGTTGATCCGATACCAATATCCCATGTTGGGCCTTGCCGTATATTCACCGGAAATGGTGATTTTGCTCAACAGATCATTGGTCGAGTTGACATACTTTTCGATTCGGTAGGGTTTCAGTGCATAATAGTCTGTTGACAGACTCTTCACATGTTCCATGCGGCTGTTGTGGTCAAGATCCGTGGAATTGAAGTACTTGAATCCAAGGAAACCCTTTCCTTCCTTGTGCAACTTGGCCTCTCCATAGCTGTAGCGTTTCACAAATTCCCCTCCAATGCCGTCATCTTTTCGCATCTGATAGGTCAGGTATAGGGGAAACTGGATGTTGTTGACCGGGTGGAAAGGTGCTCCCCCTTTGCTGTAGAATCCTCCAGCAGTTTGCGTCATGCGTCTGTAGTCAAAGTTTGTCCGATTCAAGAAACCATCTACAGCACTTTCCATCAGCAATTCTCGCCCTTCCTTTTTGAAGTAAAAGATGGTAAAAGGAGACGTATAGACGGTGCGGTTGATGATGTCGGAGCGGCCATCACCATTGAGGTCGTAGGTCACCAATGGCACAAGGCCAAGCAGTCCGTCAAAGGCATTGGTTTCATAGCTGAAATCATTGCCTCGACTGTAGTACATGCCAATGGTCGAAGTAGAAGAAATGGTACCGGGGTCGACCCAGCCGTGCAGAATGTCCATGAGTCCATCGCCATTGAAATCAGAGATCACCAATTTGTCATCGCCAGATAAATCTCTGATGTCAGGTGTTTGCTGGAAGGAAAAATTGGATACCACAAAGTTTGTCCCGGTAGAAAAGGCTTTCTCCCAACTGGCGCTGTTGAGGGTTTGACTGGTCCGCACCAACATGTCTGTCTTGCGGTCACCATTGAAATCGCCAAAGTACAATCGATGCCACTTGGTGGGATAACCAGCCTGGTAGACAATGGAGGAATTGAGGGTATTACCAGTTTGGGTAAAGGTGTGAATGTAGGTCATTCCCTCATCGATGCGCATGAGTTCTTGCTTGCCATCGCCATCAAAGTCAATGACATAGATGTAGTCAGCATTCATCCAATCGGTGGCGGGATAGCTGCCACTGCCCAGGCCGGTCACCTCTTGGTTGTAGATGGCTTTGCGCGGGAAGCTGACAAAGGCTTTGTAGCCCGTACCGTTGCTCAAAAAAGTGATGTAGTCGGTAGCTCCATCGCCGTCGAAGTCGCCGGGGTAAAAATATTTCCAACTGGGGTGGACAATGTCAAAACCAGGGGCGGGGTACTGGATGGAAGCGGTGAAGGTGGTTCCAAGACTTCTGTAGAGTTTGAACTCTTTGAGCTTGCGCCAATTTTGCGATCCTTCGATGCGCACCTTTAGCGTCATGATGTCATCCCGGCCATCGCCTGTGTAGTCCGATGCCAGGAAGTTGTACATATTTGGCCGATTCACGCCATTGACCACCTGAAAGTCCGCTGGCAAAGCCGTTGAGTACGACTGCGTAAAAGAAGGGTTGGTGGCCGTTCGTTTGTAGACCTGTAGATGGGTGTTGTAGCGGATGCCGTTGTAGATGGCAGAGGGAGCTGTCAAGATGTCGGAATACCCATCGCCATCAAAGTCGCCAGAAAATAGATCGACAGCTGTTCCGGCAAAGATGGAAGAAGAGACGGTACTCATACCGGAGGGCTCATCGCCATACTTGAAAATCGTGGTATTGAGTGAATAGCCGTTGGCGCCTCGTTCGGCCACAGAATTCAGCACAGAACGGAAATTGTCAAAGCTGTATTTGAACTCGTACGTCTTGACATTGCTGGATTCCGCCTTGACCTCAATTCGATCCAACAGGTAGCGACTCTCGACATTGTTTCCATGTTCGTAGGTGGTGTTCTGATCGGTCCGGGTTTTGTAGTGAAACTTGACCAGATTGTAAGGCTGTTGCCCGGTGATGGAATTGCCAGTGTATTTGATCTCATAAATGCGATTGTCTCGCTGGTCGCTGGTCCAATAAAAATCGATGTAGTTTCCATCTCTGTAAGAAATCCGACTGAGGCGCCAGATCAGTACTTCGGTATTGCTGTTGTTGAGAAAGCGGGCATCGCTGCGGTTGCCGTATTCCCAGATGCTTCCATCTTTCATCTCTACTTTGAACCATTGGGGACTTCCCTGCATGTTGCCATGAGAAGTGATGGTGGCAAAGTTGTCCTCTTCTGTGCGGTAGGTCGCCCCACTGCTGCCATAGGCTCCCGTCTTTTGAATCAAGCGGCTGCCATCGAGCGAAAAGCGGTCGGTATGACTGAAATTGACAGGGGTCTTTTGGCCATCGAAATAAATGCTTTGCCCTGTGCGGGTGATGGCTGACAGACCTGTGATGTTCCAGCCCTGCCCCATGATACCATTGCCAGATTGAGAGTTGTAGGCCACCGAAATATTGGGGATGACGCCATTGGTTCCCGGAGGCACCACGATGGGAATGGAATAATTGGCCGACCCATTTTCCTGCACAGAGGGCTGTGCGACGACAGCTCCTACGGGAAAGTTGGTATTGATCGTTTTGTTCGACAAAGTCGAGGCGGTATGTAAGGGGACGTAATTGACCGCTTGTCCCTGTAGATTTTGGAAGAAAAACAATTGACACAGCAGCAAGAGTGCATAGGTCAGCTTTTGTTTAGCATGTAGATTCATAACTCTTTGAGCATTTTTGAATGTAAGCAGGCCGTAAGCCTGGAAAATTGATACTGTTCATCATATTGGGTTTGTAAGTCTTTTGTGTGGCCACTCATTGGGGATGATCTGTTTTGACGAGCAGGGCTACTTTTCGATCGTCTTTGTGGAGGAGGGTCACCATATAGGTCCCAGATGGCAGAGCAGATACATCGATCTTGCTGCCATCTCCCAGCAAACGTTGCGACAGGATGCGGCCGCTCATGTCTACGATGGATACAGTGGCCTCTGCCTGCAAGCCCTGCCCTTGAATGGAGAAGGTTTCCATGGTCGGATTGGGAAAGACAATCATGCCGGAAAGGCTGCCAAAGTTTTGGTTGGTCAATTCCAACAGTTGCTTGTTTTCTGTGCTTGTGGCCATTTCCAATGCAGCGGGCTGTGCGAGTAGTGCTTCCAGTTTTTCGATTTCGGATTCCATCTCCTCGGAATATCCACTGTCTTCCAGTGTTGCTTTGAGGTCGATGGTTTGGGTCAACTGATCGTCTTGTGTCGGCTCTGTAAATCGCAGGTGGGTATCATTGACACAGACAAATCGCTTGACTCGATTGCCAGCATCATCGTAAGTAAAACTGATCCCACAGCTCGGGAGGGGGGGATTGACCTGCGCAAAAATGCTTGAACAGCAAGTCAATAAAAAGACAATAAATAGCAAGTACTTTTTCATAAAAAAAATTTAATATTTGGGTAATAAAAATTGTTTTCAACAAGACCTCTCCCATTGCCTGCAGTTGCACAACTGGAGGCATCCAATCATTGAGGGCAAGCATCAATGTGGCCCTGCCAACATCCTTCCGGACGCGGCACTGGTGCTTGTATTGAGCTGCTGAAACCGATTTGATGGCCAATGCCTTCAAAGGGTTCACATGCTGCTCAGCGAGAGAATCGCATGACAGTCAAGCAATTTTTTCCAGACACAAATACTTGATAATCATAAGCTTGTACACCGAAGCACAACTTATTGACATCAATTGGGAAAAATGACAGGAGAGGAGTTCGTTATAGTTCTCCTATTGTATAGCTCTTAATTTTTCGCACGTACAACATGTAGATGAAAATGCAATTTATTTCCACAAAGTATTGAGAGAATAAAGTGGCTATTTGATGGAAGGCCAATTTATCGAAAATTACGTATAGCCAAATGAGTGGATGAATCAAATTTCTTTGATCAATGTAAATATACAATCAATAATTGAAAGATGTAAGTTTTCGCATCTTATTTTTTCACTTTTACCATAGCTGAGGGGGGGGGATTTTTTGATGAGATGGCAAAAGGGAGGCTGGCCTTCGCGGGGAAGGCCAGCCTCTTGTGTGCTTGTAATGTAACGGATGCGTGCCGGGAAGCTCTTTAGTCGTTTCCCAATCGTTGTACCGAGTAGAGGTATGCTTGAAATCCAAATACTCGTAAGGCTGCTTGTGCATGTAGTAGGTAAGGTTGAATGGCAGCATTGAATTGTCCCGTTTGCATCAATACCGAATTGGTATGGCTGACAGCAAGGTTGGAATAAGCACCAGGCTTGGGGGCATTGGGTTTTGTGTGAGTACCATAATTGGTCAACTTTGTTTTGTCGATTCCACTGTTAATGTCGTACAACATACCTTGTGTGGGATCTGTAACATGTGCCGGAGAATGACCTCCCCCTGTGATGACTTTGGATGGAGCACCGGAGGAAACACCACCTGGATCTGTGTAGGGCCGCAACTCTGATAGGCTTTCTCCACCAGCCGCTGACGTCATCTCTTTTCCTCCATATCCAAGAGAGCCCTTCATATCACTGTACAACTTGAGGGCCCCAACGGCATACCCTATATTTTCATACAGTGTATTTCCTTTTTTTCCAAAATAGCCAACTTCATTATTTGTCAAGTCATAGGATGCCACGCCAAAATGAATGTATACAGGAGTATAGCCTCCCGTCAGAATGTGCAACCCCATAGAGTTGGTAAGAGAAGATACCATGACAGATAGAAGACCCGAAAATTTTATTCCTGCAGCTCCCCCGGCAATTCCCACGGCAGCTCCCAATCCTCCAGTTGCATAGCCAATGGCAGCTCCTATGATCAAAAACTTCCAAGTCCGACTGCTGGAAAAATCCCATTCACGAGGGTCTTTTTCTCCATTGTTGGCAAACTTTCCTCCCGTGTAGGTAGCATAGCCAATATACAAAGCAACAGCAATGACTTTCACAACGGCAGCTTCTCCAGTTGGATCGGTGTATTTCAATGGATTGTTGAAGACATAGGCATAGCGGTTGTAACTCTGTGTATTGGCAACATCTTGAATGTAATTGTCGGGACTCAACATACGCCCCAACACCGGATCATACAGACGGCCGTTCATATTGATCAACTGAAACTCAGGCATGTGCTCATGGGCCGTGTAGCCGCGATACAACCAATCGGGAACAGAAGCCACTCCTGCATAGGTCCAGTTGGACGCATTGCGTTTACGCCCCCAAGCATCAAAATTTTGCTCGGCCACTACAACTGCATTTTCGTCCGTCACTGTCAAAATGGAACCAAGATGATCGGTGTAGGTGTAGTAAATTTTTTCCACATTGTTGACGCTCTCGACAATGGCAATGGTCCCCTCTCCGGCATTCACGTAATGCAAGTGCTGAGTGACTCCATTTTTGACTTGCTTTTCGTATTCACCAATGTAATATCGACTTGCCACTTCAGAGCCGTTTTGTCTCAAAGTACTCTTGATGCGTTCGTGGTTGCTGCCATAGTCATAAGTCAATTCATAATTGCCTTCTCTTAATGTTTCCGGCTGATCAAATCCGGTGTAGGTAATGTCTTGGGTCACTGTCGGAATGGTCCCAGAGGAGTTGGCGACACTGATAACGGCATTGTCTGTGGTGGGTGGATAACTATATGAGCCAACATCTGTTTTCGAGTTGATGTTGCCATTCGGCAGATAGCTGGTAGTTTGGGCGGGATGACCAGTCACCTCCGAACCTGTCAAGCGTTGCAAATTGTCATAATTGAAACTTTCGGAAAGGCCTTTGAGAACGTCAAAGCGATTGGTCAAATTTCCATTTGAGTAGTCCCAACTCATTTGCAGGTCCTGAATGCCTTGGGTGTGGTAGCGGGTCGGCACACCGTGATTGTAAGATTTGGTAGAGGTCTTATTATTTCCCAAATAATAGGAAGTACACTGGTTTCGACCATTCATCCCTTGGTTGATGAATAGGTTGATGGGGCCTTTTGTAGTCTGGTGATTGATGGCAAGCAAATAACCATTGGCATCATAGGTATAATCCAAGTCAAAGCCCGACGGAAAGATTTTCTTGATCACATCTCCGTACGCATTGTGCTCGAAATAGGTCTGATGGTCAATGCCGTCAATGCGAGTGGTCAAATGATCCAGTCGACCGAATCCGTCGTAGAAATAGTATTCAGCATCGCCGCCATAGGTGATACTGTTGTAAGCATAGCGCACCTTATTCGCTTCCGGAATCCCTGCCCCGTGGTAAGAAAAAAATCGATCTTCATCAGGTCCAGTGCGTCGGAGCATTCTCCCCAATCGGTCATACGACATATTGTAGGTATCGCCACGAGCATTGATGTGACTGGTTTGCTCATCAAAGGGATTGTAAGCATAGGTAGTGGTCCCTGCATTTTTGTCTGTCATTTGTATCTTGCGTCCATAGACATCGTAGATGGTGGTCAGCGCAACCGTACTTCCCAATGCGGTCTGAGTTTGCAATTTCTGGCTGTTGTAGGTGTAGTGAAGTGTCCCTCCTTGGTCACCTGCCTCAATGACCAAATTGATTGCATCGGTCTTGGCAGTGGCAGTTTCGCCGTCGGGATTTGTGACGGTGGTCGTCAAAATGCCATTGGTGTAGTAGTAGGCATAGGAAGTCGTGCCAAAGGGATTGGAGGAGTTGATCAATCGGTTGTAAATGTCGTAATTGAAAGTGGTTGTAAAAGTCGTTTCACCTTGCATGTAAGGCGCTCGCTCTGTCTTCTTGCGTCCTCTGGAATCGTAGGTCCAGCTTTGGGTAATCCACTGATTTTGGAAGCCTTCCGTTTTGACCATCCTCTTGCGACCCAACTTGTCAAAATAGGTGATGACATCAGGACGACCAGGGAAGGTCTGGCGGTAATAATGGGTGGTTCCCAATTGCTGATTGATGTCCCAGCCATAGGATTCTTGGGTCTGATAGCCTTCGGGGCGATTGTTTCTGATCAACCGACCAAACGCATCATACGCATAGGTATTGGTCAGTCCATGGATACCAGTTGTTGAGATTGGTTTTCCCCATTTGATATCATAAGTTGCTGTACTAGATTGGCCAAGTGGATTGATGATTTCAGTGACAAAACGTCCCTTGCTATCGTAATTCTTGATGGTTGTTCTGGAGAGGACACCAGCAGCAGAAATGGTTTCAGTTTTCTGATTTCCCAAAGGGTGATAAGTATAGTCTGTTGTCACCTGCTGTGGTAAGCCAGCATATTTTTGGACTTGGGTTACCTGTCCGACATTGTTGTATCTCAATTTGCTGGTTATGCTATGCGAAACCTGTCCAGGGCGTTGACTGAGCACGGTAATGGAAGTGGGTCTATTGGGAGCTGGTCCGCCGAACTGACCATAAGCAGTTGTAACCGTCTGTGTATAATCTCCATTGAAGTCTTTGGACTCAGTAGTCAAGTTACCAGATAGATCATAACTGTAATTGTATGTAATGAGTCGATCTTCCAAATACTGCTGTTCCCGTTTGCTGGACAACTGTATCCAATAACCTATGAAAGGTCGGGGACTGAAAGTATATTCGTAAGTATTGACTCTAAACTGGTAATTGGTCGAGTTTGTAAAGAAATATGTCTTGTACGGATACATGAGATAGTAGGTCGTGTTCAAGAGGTTTCTATGCCTTCGCTTGACGTCATTGTCTTCGTCAATTTCTGTAAAATATTGAAAGCCCAAAAAACCTTTTCCCTCCCGGTGTATTTTGGCCTCCTCGTATTCATATCGCGTCGTAAAGTCTCCGCCGATGCCATCATCTTGGTACATGCGCTGTACCAGGTGGATGGGAACCTGAACGGTATTGACAGTAGAGCCAGTGTTCCCACCTTTTCTGTAAAATCCACCAGCAGTCTGATTCATTCTCCGATAGTCAAAATCGACTTGATTGAGGTGTCCATCCACTGCACTTTCCATCAACAACTCGCGGCCCTCCCGCTTGAAAGAAAATACATCAAAGGGCTGTGAGTAAACAGTCCGATTGAGCAGATCCGAACGACCATCTCCGTTGATGTCATAAACCGTTAGTGGCACAAATCCCAAATTCCCACTAAAAGTATTGACCTCATAACGGAAGTCATCACCCCGGCTGTAGTAGACAGCAAGTGTAGAACCAACGAGATTGTTGTTTCCATGCAAAATATCGGTCATGCCATCCCCATTGTAATCGGCAATGACCAATTTATCATCGCTGTAATTTCCAAGAATTCTGGGGGTGTTGTTAAAGGAGAATGGACTTACCGAAAATCCTATTCCGGTGGATAGAGCTTTTTCCCAACTGGCGTGCATATTGGTTTTATCCGTTCTGACCAATATATCTGTTTTGCGATCTCCGTTGAAATCACCAAAGTACAGTCGATGCCATTTTGTGGGATAGCCTTCTTCGTAAATCAAGGAAGCTCGCAATGTATTGCCCCAGCGTTGAAATGTATAGATGGAGGTAGTCCCACCACTGATTTGCATCAGCTCCTGTTTGCCATCTCCGTCAAAGTCGATCACATATATCTCATCGGACGCTACCCATGCAGTCGGACTGCTCAGGTCAAGAAGCAATTGGTTGTATATTCCTTCGCTGGGAAAGTTGGCAAAAACTTCGTACCGATTGCCATCACCCAAAAAGGTAATGTAATCTGTTGCTCCATCGCCGTCAAAATCTCCTGGATAAAAATACTTCCCACTGGAATGTATGATGTCGTGACCAGATGGAGGAGGCTCCTTTCTGGTCGTAAAAGAAGTTCCTACACTTTGATACAACTCAAATTCTCTGACCCTGATCGTACTATTACTACTCGTGGTAATCTGTATGGTCATCACATCGTCGCGCCCATCTCCCGTATAATCCGAGGCCATAAAATTGCGTGGACTTGGGGTATTGACATCATTGACAACTCGACAGCCTGGTGATAGGGGGGTCGAATAGGACTGCGAAAAGCTTGCGTTGGTAGCGGTTCTTTTGTATACTTTCAGATCAGTATTGTAGCGAACACCATTGACATACGCAACAGGGGCAGTTAGAATGTCAGAATAACCATCT
Organism: Bacteroidota bacterium; assembly: GCA_039821145.1. Taxonomy (GTDB): domain Bacteria; phylum Bacteroidota; class Bacteroidia; order Chitinophagales; family Saprospiraceae; genus JBCCSZ01. The sequence continues at coordinate 147,291 of JBCBOS010000015.1, forward strand.
CCATCAAAATCTCCACTGAATAGATCTACGTTTTGACCAGCCAGAACAGAAGAGGATGTCACGGTAAAGTCCGTTGGTTGATCGCCATATTTGAAAATGGTCGAGTTCAATGCCTCTCCATTGGTCCCTTTTTCTGTCACAGAATTCAAGAAAGACCGATAATTGTCAAAACTGTATTCAAAATCGTATTCTTTGAATGGGCTGGACTCAGCTGTTATTTCGATGCGATCCAACAGGTAGCGGCTGGTTACATCGGAGCCATGCTCATAAACTGTATTTCTATCTGTGCGAAATTGGTAGTGAAAGCGAACCACATTGTACGGTGCCTGGCCAGTGATGTAGTTGCCCGTATATTTGATCTCGTATATCCGATTGTCTCGAAAGGTACTGATCCAATAAAATTCAATATAGTTTCCGTCTTTGTAATAGATGCGATTGAGTCGCCACTTGAGCACTTCTGTATTGTCTTGGTTCAATAAACGGGCGTCAGAGCGATTGCCATATTCCATGACTGTGCCATCTTTGAGTTCTACTTTAAACCATTCTGGGCTGCCCCCCATAGCCCCATGGGAAGTAATAGATGCAAAATTTTCTGACTCTGTTCGATACATTGCCCCATCATCTCCATAGGTACCAAACCTTTCGATGAGTCGCTGACCATCCAGGTGAAAGCGATCAGTAGACGAAAAATTCATGGGCGTTTTCTTGCCATCAAAGTGAATGCTTTGCCCGGTTCGAGTAATGGTAGACAGGCCAGCAATGTTCCACCCACGCCCCATGACACCATCGCCTACTTGCGAGTTGTAATCAATGGAAATTTCAGGTATCATCCCATTGGTACCAGGAGGAACCACAATGGGAATCGAATAGTTGGCCGCACCGCTTTGTGCCACAAAAGCTTCCGCCACAGTAGCACCGACTGGCCGCTCCATATCAATCGTCTTACTCCCAATGGTTTCAGACGTATTCAGAGGGACATAATGGGCATCCTGCCCCTGTAGGCTCTGCACCACATACAACTGACAGAGCAACAATAAAATAAACTGAACTGTATTCTTCATGATAAATTTCATCATTATTGTGGAATTTTTGAATCGTTTTTGAAAAAGAAATCAACGCGCATCGGAGGCTCGGACGAGCAGGGACAGCTTGCGGATGTCCTTGTGCATGAGGGTCACCAGGTAAGCTCCTTCGGGCAGGTAGGATACATCAATCCCGCGGCCATCGCCCAAGGAGCGTTGAGACAAAATGCGGCCGTTGAGATCGACGATGGACAAGGTCGCTGCCGCTGGGATGCCTTGGGCTTGGATGGAAAAGGAAGACCTGGTGGGATTCGGAAACAAGATCATATCCGACAAATCTTGAAAATTTTCTTCTGTCAAATCAAGGGTCGTTTTTTCATCAACTTCTACTTGTGAATCCAAAGAGGATGGCTGGGACAAGAGGGCTTCCAGCTGTTCAATTTCAGCTTCCATTTGTTTGGAAAACCCCGCTTCCCTCAGCATGCCTTCCAGGTCTATTGTCCCGGATAGCAATTCATTTTGTGTGGCATCTTTGTAGCGCAATTCAACTTCTCCCGTACAGAGGTATCGCTTGATCCGATTGCCCGAAGCATCGTAGAGAAAGGCGATCCCACAATTGTTTGACGGGAGCGACACCTGCGAAAAAATGGTGGGGCCACCCATCAGCAGGAATGCAAAAAACAACAAGTACTTTTTCATGTCATCAATTTTAAAGTGAATGGAATAGAGAGTTACCTCTTGCCGATGTCATTCGACAAAAGTCATTGATGGTAGTTAAGTTTTGCAGCGTAAATGCTATGGTATTTTGGAAGGCTTCAAAATCCCCAATTACTCATTTCACAAAACTTGTTCGTGGGAAGACCATTGCTCGGTCTGCCCAAAAAATCAGGAAAGTGAAAGGTTAGCTCGGTCCGCCTTTTTTACCATTGGCGGAAAGTGTAGGCATGAATGGTCAAGTGGAAATGCCATCGGAAGAATCCCGAAAGCAAAAACAGGTGTAGAGTGGAAAATGATATTCCCCTGTAAGTTGTTGTGAGTATAATTTGATCGAATGCAGGCGGAGTGCCTACGGTTTGTATTGCAAATATATGTTCTTGTTGGTACAATGTAAATAGCTGGTGATTTTTTTAACAATTTTGTCAGCCATTTTCCACATCAAAAAATGGAAGGAAAAACGCACTCCCCTATTGCAGAGAAGTGCGCTGTATTCGGTAGAAAGTAATATTCATCCCAGTTTGCTACCAAGGTCTCACTGAACGGGATACGCCCGAAAGTAAGCAAGTGGATCGCGTTGGTAAGCTGCAAACTCTCCATTCAACTCTTCGCGAGATTGATCCGGTCGAAGTCCAAAAAATCGGGCTTCAAAGTTGCGCTGCCGATACAAAGCATCCTTTCGTCCCAACTCATTCTGGGGTCGAAGATCAAAATTGGAATCTCCCAATCGGCCGAAGTACTTGAGACAGTACCCTCTCTTTTTGCGAAAGATGTAGCTCTGCCCATCAGTAGAGACCGCATAGTGAGGATGGCCTTCTTCGGTGCGACGGAATACTTGCCAATCCCGCCCCATTTTCAAACTGGTGCCACCCACTTCTGCGACGAATTCGGGTTGATCAAAATTTTGAATGTAGACCACTTTGGAGAAAAATGCGGAGCCCACATAGGTAGGACCAATCTCCTCTTTGGTTGTCGTAGGATTCATTTGCATAACAGCAAAGATAAAGATGAATAAGACCTGCATTGTAACTTTTGTTTCTTGGCCTGAAACTTGGGTATCAAGCCCTTAATTGTCTTGTGGCGTCATACTAAACAGGTACGATCTGAATCCGACATCGCGCAAGGCCACCTGTGCATGCAACAAGAATGGGTGAATGCCAATGTTGAAAAATCCGGATCGCATCAATGCCATGCTCGTATGAGTAACGCAACTGCTGAAGTAGACATTGTACTTGGGTGTATTTGTTGTCAGACGACTGCCATAAGCCAGCACCTTGGATTTGTTGATTCCAGAGATCGTGTTCCGCCACAGCACAGGATTTCGATCCGTGATGTGATTGGACCAAGCAGGGTCACCATAAGTACTCTCAAGCGGATTCTTGGAGAAGTTTCCTCCTGGTCCGAAGGACACAATGGAGTGGTCAGTTGTTGCTCCTGGCTCTACAATTGAAGAATGACCGATGGCATCTGAGTGTTCTGTCACCAATTCTACTTCCCCAATATTGCTGGGCTTGAAGCCGACCATGATGTCGTTGAAATTGGAAATGGCCCCAAAGGCATACCCCACGTTTTCAATGAAGGTATTGCCGCTTTTGCCAAGGTACCCAACTTCTCCACTTGAAAAATTGTACGACGCAATGCCAAAACTGACCGAGACAGGCGTCTGTCCACCCGTGACGATGTGCATCCCGAGGGAGTTGACAAAGGAGGCCGAGACGATGGAAGCTGTATTGGCCAGTGGCATGCCTGATGTCGCCACCGCATGCCCTATGCCAGCACTCAATCCACCGACAATGGCACCACCCAACATGAAGCCCCAGGTTCGCCCACTGGAGAAGTCCCACTGGAAGGGGTTGAAATTTCCACCATTGGCAATCATCCCACCAGAATACGCGCCGATGACCGCACCGATGATGATGGGTGCCCAGACAATCTCCCCACTTGGGTCCGTGTATCTGAGTGGATTGTTGAATGCATAGGTGTAGCGATTGTAGTTCTGCGTACTGGCTGGATTCTGGATGTTGTTGTCGGGACTCAACATGCGACCAACCACCGGATCATATAGACGGCCATTCATATTGATCAACTGGAATTCCGGCATGTGCTCATGTGCTGTATAACCTCGGTACAACCAATCCGGAACAGAACCTACGCTTGTGTACGACCAAGTAGAAACATTCCGCTTGCGCCCCCATGGATCAAAGTTTTGCTCTGCTTGAATGGCAGCAGTATAATCAGTTGCCGTCACGATGGAGCCGAGGTGATCCGTGTAGGTGTAGTAGATTTTGTCTACATTGTTCTTCCGCTCAATGATGGCAACCGTTCCCTCTCCGGCATCTACGTAATGCAAGTGCTGAGTCACCCCATTTTTCACCTGCTTCTCGTACTCCCCAATGTAGTAGCGATTGGCGATGACAGTTCCATTTTGCTTGAGGGTACTCTTGATGCGTTCCCGATCATTGCCATAGGCATAGGTCAGCTCAAAGTTTCCTTCGGTGATCTTTTTCGGTTGGTCAAACCCAGTGTAAGTGATGTTTTGTGTCACACCTGGAATGGTACCAGAGGAGTTGCTTACCCGGGTCACTGCATTGTTTCTAGTATACGGATAAGAATAATTGCCAACATCTGTTTTGGAAGTGATGTTTCCGTTCAAGTGATAGTTGATACTCTTGGTTGGTTGCCCACCTACCAGAGAAGTCTTCAGGCGGTGGAGATTGTCGTAGGTGAAGCTCTCGAAGCGTCCTTTCATCACATCCCAACGATAGCTCATATTGCCGCTCGGATACGTCCAGCCCATGCGCAGGTCCTGTACTCCCTGGGTGTAGTAACGCGTCGGCACGCCGTGGTTGTAGTACTTGGAGGAAAGCTTGTTGTTCCCCAATTTGTAAGTCGTGTACTGACGACGACCATTCATGCCCTGGTTGGTGAATATGTTGACAGCTCCCAAGCCACTGATTCGCTTGATGCTGCTCAGATAGCCATTGGTATCATAGTAGTAGTTGAGATCGTAGCCCGATGGGAAAATCTTTTTGGTGATGTCCCCATAGATGTTGTGCTCGAAGTAACTGTGGTGGTTCACACCATCAATGCGGGTATTCAGGTGATCGAGTCGACCGTAGTTGTCGTAGTAGAAGTATTCTGCATCGCCACCATAAGTACTGGTATTGTAAGCGTAACGCACCTTATTGGCTTCTGGTACACCTGCTCCATAGTAGGCAAAATAGCGGTACTCATCTGGTCCATAGCGACGGGTTACACGGCCCAGTTTGTCGTACAGCATATGGTAGGTATTGCCATTGGCGTTGGTGTGGCTGAGTTGTTCGCCCACAGCATTGTAGGTGTAGGAAGTCGTACCTGCATTTTTGTCCACAGCTTGGGTTTTCCGGCCATACACGTCATAGGTATTTGTCAACATTGTGATGCTTCCCAGCTTCACCTCTGTTTGCAACTTTTGGCTGTTGTAGGTGTAGCTCAAGGTTCCCCCATTGTCGGTCGCCTCAATGATCAAATTGGCAGCATCCGTTTTCGTCGTTGCTGACTGACCGTCGGGGTTGGTGACCGTGACGCTCATGATGCCCCCGGAATAGGAATAAGCATAAGTCGTCGTCCCGAATGGATTGGATGAGCTGGTCATTCGGTTGTAGTTGTCGTAATTGTAGGTGGTCGTGAAGGTACTTTCTCCTATCTTGTAAGGTGCTCGTTTGGTCTTCTTGCGCCCCCGAGAATCGTAGGTCCAAATTTCAGCACTCCATTGGTTTTGGAAACCCTGTGTCTCTACCCTTTTCTTCCGTCCCATCTTGTCGAAATAGGTCTTGACATCTGGCCGACCGGGATATGACTGGTGGTGGTAGTGAGTGGTTCCATGGGAAGAACTGATGAACCATTTGTAGTATTCATTGATTTGGTATCCTTCTGGACGGGTGGTTTTTTTCAATCGTCCGAAGCCATCGTACTGGTAGGAATTGGTCAGGCCATGTACCCCCGTTGTCGACAGTGGTTTTCCCCATTTTTTGTCATAGGTCGCCGTACTGGACTGGTTGAGTGGGTTGATGGTCTGGGTGACGAAACGACCTTTGCTGTCGTAATTCGTCGTCGTAGTTCTGGAAGATACACCGGTCGCATAGACAGTGGTTGTTTTCCGTGGCCCCAGGTTGTGGTAGGTGTAGTTTGTGGTAACTTGCTGTGGCAAACCAAAATACTTTCTCTGTTGCGTTACCTGCCCTTTGGAGTTGTAGCTCAGCTTGGTCGTCATGCTGTGAGAAGGCTGTCCGGTGCGCTGACTGAGGACGGTAATGGTCGTCGGTTTACTGGGTACAGGAGTCCCATACTGCCCGTAGGAGCTTGTAGTGGTTTGGGTAAATTTCCCACTGTAGTTTTTGGTCTCACTGGTCACATTGCCATAGCTGTCGTAACCATAGGTGTGGTAGATGTTTCGTCCCTCCAGGTACTGGTAATCTGTCTTGCTTGCCAGCCGCATCCAGTAGCCATTATTGGGCCGAGAGCTGATCGAGTAAGAGGAAGAAGTGATCCTAAATTGGTAATTGGTCGAGTTGACCCGATGGTAAACCCGATAGGGCCGCAGCAGGTAATAAGTTGTGTTGAGCTCCCTTCGATGTCGTCGCTGGATGTCATTGTCCTCATCGATTTCTGTGAAATATCGGAAGCCCAAAAAGCCTTTGCCCAGCTTGTGTATTTTTGCTTCCCCATATTGGTATCGAAGACTAAAGTTTCCACCAATTCCATCGTCCTTGTACATTCGGTATGTCAAATACATCGGCATCTGAACGGTGTTGACGATCGAGCCACTTGCCGAGCCCTTGCTGTAGAAATCCCCACTCGTTTGGTTCATTCTCCGATAGCTAAAATCAACGCGATTGAGGTGCCCATCTACAGCATTTTCCATCAACAGCTCCCGACCCTCTCTCTTGAAATACAGAATGCTAAAAGGTGACTGGTAGTGGGTTCGATTGATGATGTCGGAACGACCATCCCCGTTGAGGTCATAGGTCACCAAGGGAACAAACCCCAAAAGTCCGTTGAAGGCATTGGTCTCGTAGCGGAAGTCATTCCCCCTGCTGTAGTACATCCCCAAGGTAGAAGTAGATGTATGGGTCCAACCATGTAAAATGTCCATCAGACCGTCTCCATTGAAGTCTGAAATGACCAGTTTGTCATCGCTGTAGGTACCTGTGATATTTGGTGTTTTGGAAAAGGAGAAAGAGCTGACAGAGAAATTCTTTCCAGTAGAAATCGCCTTTTCCCAACTTGCGCTGTTGTTGGTCTGACTGGTGCGGACCAGCATATCTGTCTTGCGGTCTCCGTTGAAATCACCGAAGTACAAACGGTGCCACTTGGTGGGATAGCCCGCCTGGTAAATGATGGAAGCACTCAGACTGTTGCCAGATTGGCTGAAGGTGTAGATGTAGGTCATACCGTCTTTGATGCGCATCAATTCCTGTTTGCCATCACCGTCGAAGTCGATGACATAAATGTAGTCGGAAGTCACCCACGTGCTGCCTGGATAGCTACCACTGCCCATGCCACTTATGACTTGGTTGAAGATGTTTCTGCGGGGGAAGCTGATGAAGGCTTTGTACCCAGTACCGTTGCTTAAGAAGGTGATGTAGTCAGTGGCACCATCGCCGTCGAAATCTCCGGGATAGAAATATTTCCAACTTGGATGGACAATGTCATAACCAGAGGCAGGATGCTTAGAAATGGAGCCAAAGGTAGTCCCCGAGCTGGTGTACAATTTGAATTCTTTGAGTTTTCGCCAGTTTTGTGAGCCCTCAATTCGCACCTTCAGTGTCATGATGTCGTCCTTGCCATCTCCCGTATAATCAGACGCCATGAAGTTGTACATATTGGGGGTATTCACGCCATTGACCACTCGAAAATCAGCGGGCAAATTCGTTGAATAAGCTTGGGTAAAGGAGGAACTTGTGGACGTCCTTTTGTATACTTTGAGGTGTGTGTTTCGACGGATGCCATTGCTGTAAGTATAGGGGGCAGTCAGAATATCAGAATAACCATCTCCATCAAAGTCGCCAGAAAAAAGATCGACAGCCGATCCAGCGAAAATAGAGGAAGAAGTGGTGAGAAAATTGGACGGCTGGTTTCCGTATTTGAAAATGGTCGAGTTGAGCGAGGAGCCATCACTTCCACTTTCTGTAACAGAATTCAGGACCGAACGATAATTGTCAAAGCTGTATGCAAAATTGTAGTTCTTGACCGTGCTGGCCTCAGCCTTTACTTCGATGCGATCCAAGAGGTAGCGGCTCTCTATGTTGGAGCCATATTCGTAAGTTGTCTTTTTGTCGGTGCGAACTTTGTAGTGGAACCGAACCACATTATAGGGAGATTGTCCCGTAATGGTGTTTCCCGTGTATTTGATTTCGTAAATGCGATTGTCGCGATAGCCACTGGTCCAGTAAAATTCGATGTAGTTTCCGTCCTTGTAAGAGACGCGATTGAGACGCCAGATGAGTACTTCGGTATTGTTCTGATTGAGGAAACGGGAATCCGAACGTTTTCCGTACTCCATCACTGTCCCATCTTTGAGTTCAACTTTGAACCACTGGGGACTGCCACTCATGGAACCATGTGAAGTAATGGTGGCAAAGTTGTCTGCCTCCGTCCGATAGCTCGAACCATTGCTTCCATAGGTACCACTCCTTTGTACCAGGCGTTGGCCATCCAGATAAAAGCGGTCAGAAGAGGTGAAATTGACAGGCGTTTTTTTGCCGTCAAAATGAATGCTCTGGCCAGCGCGGGTGATCGACGATAGGCCGACGATGCTCCACCCCTGCCCCATCACCCCATTGGGCGTGTGCGAGTCATACTCAACAGAAATTTGGGGAATCACCCCATTGGTACCGGGAGGTACAACGATGGGAATGGAGTATTTGGCAGCACCGGATTGTGTTACAGAGGCTTGGGCCACCGTGGCACCAACCGGACGAAAAGTATTGATGTTTTTGCTCGAAAGTGTAGAATAAGAATTTAAAGGCACGTACGTCACGTTTTGCCCTTGTAAGCCTTGGATGAGATACAATTGACAAAGCAAAACAACTGCATATGCCATCGTGTTTTTGAAAGTGAATTTCATAACTGTTTTGTGATTTTTACTAAGATTTGATTAGCTTTTCAGAAATGGGTCAGTAGGGGTTTGTCGTCTTCACCAGCAGTGATACTTTGCGGACATCCTTGTGCATCAGGGTAATCATGTAGGTTCCTTCCACCAGTTCGGATACATCGATTCCACTTCCGTCGCCCAGACTGCGCTGAGACAGGACCCGGCCATTCATGTCGACAATGGAAACTGTTGCTTCCGGCGACAGGCCATTTCCTTTGATGGAAAAAGATTCCATGGTTGGGTTGGGAAACAGGATCATGTCTGACAGATTTTGAAAGTTTTCATCTGTCAATTCGACTTTCTTGTCTTTGTCGACCTCTGTCAGCAAATCCAAGGCACCAGGTTGTGCCAGCAGTGCTTCCAGCTTTTCGATTTCGGCTTCCATTTCTTCAGAAAAACCGATGTCGGATAACATGCCTTCCAGGTCAATTTCGTTGGAAACTTGTACAGTTCGACCTTGGCGGTCGTACTCTAGCTCCACTTGTGTCAAACAAACATATCGCTTGACGCGATTGCCTGCATTGTCATAGCTGAATCTGATTCCACAGCCAGCCGGGACTGGCGAGATCTGCGCAAAAATCGCAGGGCTGCCAATCAGCAGAAATGCAAAAAATAATAAGTACTTTTTCATACAGTGAAATTTAAAAATGAGTGATGTAAATCAATAGGATTTGTTGCTACCACTGTAGTGGTATGTGTTGTTTTTAAAAGTTGTATCCTGCGCATAGGTCCCCCACACCTTGACAAGCTGACTCATCAAAATCCAGGAAAACTTTCGCATTTATTTTTTGTAGTGACAATCAATGACAAGCCTGAACAGTTGGCAAAATCAACTTTTCAAGTTCATCCAAAAAGAGTTTTTCCACCAAACTACCACATCGTTCCATGGAACAAAACCCAAATAAATTTTCATTTTTCGACAGACAAATGCTACTGAGAACAGATGTCTCTGTCACTCTGTTTTCGATACAAAAAGGAGCAGTAAACACTTGAGAAAAGAATCGTACTTTCTTCTCTATCAGCCTTTTACGTTTTACAGAATAAGGATTGGAAATTTTGAAAAGCTAGCTTTTGACTGGAACAAAGCAAGAAATACAGACACAGCCGCAGCTATGGCGAGTATTCTCAAAGAAGTCATCATTCAAAAGAAGCCTTCTGAAATACCATGGTATTTACACTACAAAACTTATGTGTTGGTGGCTATCCGGGGATTTCCCGATGGAGTAACCCAGTACAGGTTTGGAAGCAATTTTACTTGTGTGGACTTTGTAAATGATGTTGTAATGTGTTAATCTACACGCAAAGTAGGCAAGGCGCCAATGCAATACAAATATATGCGCTTGTATGAGAAATGTGCAAATGAATCGACTTTTTTTTCCAAAAAAATGCATTTCAAATGTCAGATTTCACGACAGGCAAAAGTATTCTTTCCCATGGTTTTCCATCGAGTAATTTACTTACGACCTTTTACTCGCCAACAACGAACGCTTGCCATATATGCCCCTTTTGTACTCAAGCTAAAAACGAAAAACGCACTTCCCTCTTACAGAGAAGTGCGCTGTATTTGGTTGAGAGTAACATTCTGTTGTGCAAGCGAATCGCGTTGCCAGACACTACATGGGAACCAGTGCTTGTTGGCCTCAGGCTTGTACTGCCTTCAGGCGATCAATCGTTTTGTAGCGTCATACTGAACAGATACGATCTGAATCCGACATCGCACAAGGCCACCTGTGCGTGCAGCAAAAATGGGTGAATGCCAATGTTGAAAAATCCAGAACGCATCAATGCCATGCTCGTATGAGTAACACACTACTGAAGTAGATATTGGCAAGATATGACTATCTGATCCAAAATGATACAGGTCAGTTGTAAAGAGTCTTGATTGGAGTTCATTGATTCCAGTCACACTCCCAATGAAAAAAGCTGATCCCGCCAAAGCAGGACCAGCATCCATCTCCATTGCCCCATCATGCAATTACAGCAGAGCAAGAGAGTAACAATCGGGATCAGATATTATTCCTTCCCTTCACAAAACAAAAAACAAATTTGGGCTTAGATTCCACCATTGCTCAAGGAGGCTTGCGCGTGCAAGAGGAAAGAGTGGATGCCAATGTTGAACATACTGGACTGGGTCAGCAGTGCATTGGTGTGAGAGACACAACTGCTGAAATACGAACCATATTGAGGGACATTGCTCGTCAGTTGACTTCCGTAGGCCATGGTTTTTGCCTTGTCAAACCCAGCAATGGTTTTTTCCCAAACAGGATACTTGGTCGTAATGTAATTGTTCGAATTGGAGCCACCCACCATGCCCTTGTAGGTTGCCGAACTGTAATTGCCATTTCCTTGACCGGAGAAGGTACCGGAGCTTCCGAGGGAAGATTGATCTTTTGACAGTCCATCTTGTAGCATTGAGCTCGACTTGTCAAAGCTGAGGTTCTTCAACTTCTTTATGATTTTGTTGACATCGGTAGCAACTTTCAGACCGCCATAGACATATCCCAAGTTGTCAAAGAGTGTATTGCCTTTCTTGCCAAAGAAGCCAAACTTTCCAGTTGAAAAATTATAGGAGGCAATTCCAAACTTGATGGATACCGTGGTTTGTCCATTTGTCATGATGGCATTTCCAACGGAATTGACAAAGGAAGAGGCAACAGTCCCCATGGTTTTGGCAAGTGGTATGCCCGAGGCCGCCACAGCATATCCCAGTCCAGAACTCACACCACCAATTACGGCACCTCCCAACATGTAAGCCCATGTTCGTCCACTGGAGAAGTCCCACTGCAGAGGGTTGTAATTTCCACCATTGGCAACTACGCCACCCATGTAGGCCCCCATTACCGCACCGACGATGACCGGTACAACCCATGCCGCTTCTCCACTGGGATCGACATACTTCAATGGATTGTTGAACGCATAGGTATAGCGATTGTAGCTTTGGGTATTGCCAGGACTCTGGATGAAATTGTCGGGACTGAGCATGCGACCGACTACCGGATCGTACATCCGGCCGTTCATGTTGATCAACCGAAACTCTGGTAGGTGCTCGTGTGCCGTATAGCCGCGATACATCCAGTCCGGAACAGAAGTGATGCCTGTATAAGCCCAAGTGGAGGCATTCCGCTTGCGGCCCCACGCATCAAAGTTTTGCTCGGCCTGAACGACGCCATTGTCATCTGTCGCCGTCAGAATGGAGCCCAAATGATCTGTGTAGGTGTAGTAAATTTTGTCCACATTGTTCTTGCGCTCAATGATGGCCACCGTGCCTTCGCCTGCATTCACATAGTGTAAGTGCTGGGTCACACCATTCTTGACCTGCTTTTCGTACTCACCGATGTAGTAGCGGGTGTTGACCACGGCACCACTTTGTCTGAGGGTACTCTTGATGCGCTGTTGGTCATTGCCATATTCGTAGTCGAGTACGAAGTTGCCTTCTACGATCCTCTTTGGTTGGTCAAATCCTGTGTAGCTGATGTTCTGGGTAATCCTTGGAATGGTCCCGGCAGAGTTGCTCACGCGGGTGATGGCATTGACCTTGGGCGAATTGTAAAAGTAAGACCCAACATCCGTCTTGGAGGCAATGTTGCCATTGGGCTGGTAAGTTGTACTTTGCGTGGCCTGCCCAGTGGCTTGTGCGGTGCTCAGTCGGTTCAGATTGTCATAAGTGAAGCTTTCAAACTGTCCCTTGACGACATCCTGGCGATGCATGAGATTGCCATTGCCAACATTCCAACCCATGCGCAAGTCCTGAACGCCTTGGGTGTAGTAGCGGGTGGGGATGCCGTAGTAGTGCGCAGTGTGAGACGTTTTGTTGTTCCCCAAGGTGTAAGACGTGTACTGTCGACGACCATTCATTGACTGATTGGTAAACAGATTGGTGGTGCCGTGCTTGATGACGCTCAAATACCCATTGGCATCGTGTTGGTAATCCAAATCATAGCCCGAGGGGAAGGTCTTTTTGGTAATGTCTCCATAGGCATTGTGCTGGAAGTAGGTGTCGTAATCTGTGCCGCTGATGCGAGTGGTGAGATGATCCAGTCGACCGAAGTTGTCGTAGTTGAAAAACTCTGCATCGCCACCGAAGGCATTGCTGTTGATGACATAGCGGACCTTGTTGGCCTCTGGCGTACCAGCTCCGTAATAGGTGAAGTAGCGATCCTCATCTGGCCCATATCGACGAGTCGTCCGGCTCAGCTTGTCGTAGTCCATGTTGTAGGTATGGCCATTGGCATTGGTGTGGCTGATTTGCTCGCCAAAGGCATTGTAACCATAGGTCGTTATCCCAGCGTTTTTGTCTTCCATCTGCGTCTTTCGTCCATACACATCATAGCTGGTGCTGACCATGATCGTATTGCCCAACTTTGCTTCGATTTGCAATTTCTGACTGTTGTAGGTATGGGTCAAGGTTCCCCCATTGTCGGATGCTTCGACGACCAGACCAGCGGCATCGGTTTTGCTCGTGGCAGACAGGCCATCTGGAGTGGTGACCACCAAGTTCATCAGGCCATTATTGTAGCTGTATCCATAGGTTGTCGTTCCAAATGGGTTGGAGGAACTGATCACGCGGTTGTAAGCGTCGTAGGCATGAGTGGTCGTGAAGGTATTTTCTCCGGCTTTGTAAGGAGCCCTCTTCGTTTTCTCTCGCCCGCGACTGTCGTAGGTCCAACTCTCGATGGTCCATTGGTTTTGGAAGCCTTCGGTTTCCACTCGCTTTTTCCGGCCCAACTTGTCGTAGAAGGTCTTCACATCGGGGCGACCGGGATGAGCCTGGAGGTGGTAGTGAGTGGTTCCATAGCCAGTATTGACGAACCAATTGTAAGACTCATCAATGGCATAGCCTTCGGGGCGGTTGGTTCTGGTCAGTCTCCCAAAAGCATCATAGGCATAGGTATTGGTAAGTCCATTGATGCCAGTGGTCGACAATGGCTGGCCCCACTTGATGTCGTAAGTGGCGGTGCTGGATTGGTTGAGAGGGTTGATGGTTTCGGTGACAAAGCGCCCCTTGCTGTCATAGTTGGTGGTCGTAGTTCTGGGAGAGAGCCCCTGCGCAGAAACCGTAGCACTGCGTTGGGTTCCCAAATCGTGATAGGTATAAGTGGTGGTCAATTGCTGGGGCTGACCGAAGTGTTTTGCTTCCGTTGTCACCTGCCCCTTGATGTTGTAAGCCAGCTTGACAGTCGTGCTGTGAGAAGGCTGACCAGGGCGTTGGCTTGTCACAGTGATGGTGCTCGGTCTGCTTGGGACGGGGGTGCCAAATTGGCCATAGGTCATCCTTTTTGTCTGTGTAAACACGCCATTGTAATCGGTAGTCTCTGTTTTGATGTTCCCATAAGAGTCGTAGGTAAAGTCAGTTTGGATGATGCGCCCCTCTAGGCGCTGGTCGTCAAACCTTCTCGTCAGACGCATCCAATAGCCATTGTTGGGAGTCGGACTGAAGCCATTGTAATGAGAAACAGTTCTGAATCGATAATTGGTCGAATTGATGAAGTGTGATGTTCTGAACTTGTGGACCAAATAATAGATGTCATTGACGCCATTGTAGTGTTCTCGCCTGGTGCCATTTGTATTGTCTATCTCTGTGAAATACCGGAAGCCCAAGAAGCCCTTTCCTTCCTTGTGTATCTTTGCTTCACCGTATGTGTAACGGGTATCGAAAAAAGATCCAATTCCATTATCTTTGCGCAATCGATAGGCCAATTGCATGGGCAACTGCACGGTATTCATCGCGGTGCCAACGTGACTTCCCTTGTTGTAGAATCCACCTTGTGTCTCATTCATTCTTTGATAATCGAAGATTACTCGACTGAGGTGTCCGTCCACAGCATCTTTCATCAACAACTCCTCTCCCCCACTTTTGAAGTAAAAGATGTCGAAGGGAGTCCCGTAATAGGTGCGATTGATGATGTCGGAGCGACCATCACCATTGAGATCGCTGTTGATCCAGCTTGCATACCCAAGTAGGCTGTTGAAGGCATTGGTTTCGTATCGAAAATCAGTACCTCGGCTGTAGTACATGCCAATGGTAGAAGTCGTGGTCACAGTACCAGGATTGTTCCAGCCGTGCAAGATGTCCATCAAGCCGTCTCCGTTGAAGTCGGAAATGACCAATTTATCATCGCTGTAGGTACCAGTGACATCTGGTGTTTTGTTGAAAGAAAAAGGTTGGACAAAAAAGTTTACTCCGGTAGACAAGGACTTTTCCCAACTGGCATTGTTGCTTGTCTGGCTGGTGCGGACCAACATGTCTGTTTTGCGATCTCCATTGAAATCTCCGAAGTACAAGCGGTGCCATTTGGTGGGGTAGCTCGCCTGGTAGACAGCTGTTGCATTCAGACTGTTGCCACTTTTTTCGAAGGTGTAAATCTCAGTCGTGGCATCTTTGATGCGCATCAGCTCCTGTTTGCCATCGCCATCAAAATCAATGACATAGATGAAATCAGAGACCACCCAGGCAGTTGCTGAATTGGTACCGATACCCATGCCACTGATCTGCTGGTTGTAGATGTTTCTGCGCGGAAAACTGACAAAGGCTCTGTACCCACTTGCATTGCTCAAAAAAGTGATGTAGTCGGTCGCACCATCGCCATCAAAATCGCCGGGGTAAAAGCACTTGCCACTGGGGTGAATGATGTCGTAGTTGGGATCGGGATACCGAACACTTGTGTTGAAAGAGATCCCCGTACTTTCGTACAGCTTGAATTCCTTGAGCTTGCGCCAATTTTGAGAGCCTTCTACTCGCATCTTCAGCAGCATGATGTCGTCGCGGCCATCTCCCGTATAATCAGACGCCATGAAGTTGTACATATTGGGCGAATTGATGCCATTGACAATCTGAAAGTCGGCGGGAAGCGGAGTGGAATAGGATTGAGAAAAAGTGGCGTTGGTGGCTGTTCTCTTGTACACGGTCATATCCGTATTGTAGCGAAAGCCATTGTTGAAGACATAGGGAGCCGTGAGGATGTCGGAGTAGCCATCGCCATCAAAATCACCGGAGAATAGATCAACTGCTGTCCCGGCAGTAACGGAAGAAGTGACAGTATTGAAGTTGCTGGGCTGGTCTCCGTACCTGAAGATGGTGGAATTGAGGGAGGACCCATCGCTTCCTTTTTCTGCGATGGAATTCAGGATGGACCGATAGCCGTCGAAACTGTACTTGAATTCGTAGTTTTTCACAGTCTGCTGCTCTGCATTTACCTCAATGCGGTCCAGCAAATAGTAACGGCCGATGTTGGAACCATTCTCGTATTGGGCGTTTTTGTCTGCCCGTTCCTTGTAGTGAAAGCGAACCACATTGTAGGGTGACTGACCTGTGATGGAATTGC
This sequence comes from Bacteroidota bacterium, assembly GCA_039821145.1. Lineage (GTDB taxonomy): Bacteria > Bacteroidota > Bacteroidia > Chitinophagales > Saprospiraceae > JBCCSZ01. The sequence continues at coordinate 163,484 of JBCBOS010000015.1, forward strand.
CAGTATATCTGATTTCGGAAATCCGATTGTCGCGATAGCCAGTGACCCATTCAAAATCAATGAAGTTGCCATCCTTGTAGGAGATGCGATTGAGTCGCCACAGCATCTTATCGGAATAATTGTTTGTGTAAAGCGTAGAGTTCAAATTCTTGCCATACTCCATTACTGTTCCATCCTTTAGCTCGACTTTGAACCATTGCGGTTTTCCATTGGCAGAACAATAAGAAGTAATGCTTGCAAAATTCTCCGACTCCGTTCGGTAGGTAGATCCATTGTTTCCATACGTTCCACTCTTTTGAATGAGGCGCTGCCCATCCAGGTAATAGCGGTCATCGGAGGAGAAGTTGACAGCCGTTGTTTTGCCGTCAAAATAAATGCTTTGGCCAGAACGGGTAATGGTAGAAAGACCAGAAATGTTCCACCCCAGTCCCATGACGCCATTGCCAGCCTGCGAATTGTATTCGACAGCTATTTGGGGGATGATGCCATTGGTTCCGGGAGGGACAACGATGGGAATGGAGTATTTGGCTGCACCATACTGCGACACCCTCGCCTCAGCAACAGTAGCTCCCACTGGAAGATTTGTATTGATGGTTTTGTTCAGTAGGGTCGACTGTGTATTCAAGGGAACATAGTTGATGTTTTGCCCTTGTAAACTCTGGAAGAAATGCAACTGAAACAGCAACACCAGAGCGTAGATAAATTTATTTTTTAGAGAGAAATCCATAATTGTTTGCATATTTTTTTCACAACATAAAGCAAGACTTTACAAAGTCTCACAAGAATAAAAATCAACGGTTTTCTGCAGTTTTGACGAGTAAGGCCAGTTTGCGGACATCTTTGTGCATCAGTGTCACCAAGTAGGTACCATCTGGCAGCGAAGACACATCGATTCCTCTGCCATCGCCCAAGGATCGCTGAGACAAAATGCGTGCATTCATATCCAAAATGGAGACAGTCGCCTCTGGAGACAGTCCGCTGTCTTTGATGGAAAAGGTCGACATGGTGGGATTGGGAAATAGGATCAAATCGCTGAGGTCCTGAAAGTTTTCTTCTGTCAACTCCACCTTCACACTTTCCTCTTCAACTGACTGTAAATCAAGAGAATTAGGGGTTGCCAGCAATGCTTCCAGCTCTTCAATTTCCGCCTCCATGGACTCGGAGAATCCCGCCTCGTCCAGCATCTCTTCCAGGCTGATTTCACTGACCACTTGATGGCCTCGCTCAGAGCGTTCGTATTCCAATTCAACCCATTCCTGGCAGAGGTACCGCTGGATGCGGTTGCCGGCATTGTCGTAGGTAAAGCTGATGCCACATTGGTATGGATCAGGAGTGATCTGTGCAAAAAGTGCCGGACCACAAGTCAGCAATAAAGCAATAAACAATAGATACTTTTTCATACAGTATTTTTTTTAAAAACGAGTGATGTAGTAATGATTTTTTTGCGCAAAAAAATCTCCGCCCTCATCGATGCAAATCGACAAAGATTCATTGGTCAGCATAAAATGATCAGGTGAGAAATTGACAGAGAATTGTCGCTCACTTGTTCACAAAAATCATCAGTTGCCCTGTCCCAAAGCACCCGGAACACAAAACCAGGACATTTGGAAATCCGACAAAATCAGATCATGACTCTGTGATGAGAGTCACTGTATGTTGTAAGTAAATTTGCTAGTGAAGATTTTAAAAACAGGTAGATTTTTGAAAAGTGGCACCTACCTTAGAAGTGGATTAGATTCCAAAACAGTAGGCTACAAATATATGTCGTAAAATGAAAAATGTAAAGACCTTTCAACTTTTTTTGAAAAAAACTTTTGCAAATCAAAAAGGCCACCAAGCCCGAAAGCTTGATGACCCACTTCTCAATTAGAAAAAAAATTAATTTTATAGCGTGTGACACTACTTTGCTACATCAATTTTACATGTTGCTTATCTTTTCAGAAAATTTAATGTAATCCTTGAGTTCCTCCTTTCCGAAAGACGTGGACAAGAAGTAAAGAGTGAAATCACTGTAGACATCGCCCTTGATAATGTCTTGGACCATTTTGAAGCTAGACTCTGTGATCAATTCAAGTTGATTTGACAAGCTGAACCACTTTCCGTCGAAAAAATCAGAATTGAAGGTCGTTCGAAGTACACCGGCATCAAGAGTAAAAGAAGAAAAGATGCCATCTTCTTTGATCCAGTTCTTCCCCATGGAGTTCAAGACGCTGCCGGCAATTTCTTTTGCCGTCTCGTTGCCAAAGATGGTACCTTCAAAAAGTTTCACGCCAAGTCCTTCAAGTTCATTGAACGCTTCCAGACCAGCCCCCACCAATGCAGATTTGTACATCTTGTCGAGGTCCCATTCGAAATCGTTTGAAAAACCACTGGTCGCCATCTTGAGATTGGCCTTCTTGATAACCTTCACGGTAAACTTGAATCCTTTGAGACTCCCTTTGGCAGCAGCCTTTATGCCCGTCGCGGCAATCTTCGGAGCAATGATGGCCCCCAGAGCAGCCCCAATGAATGCTCCAACGATGGCCCCCTTCCATGCCTTGTCGTCCCACTGGGTAAAGTCCCAACTTCCAGATGCAATCGACGCACCAGCATAGGCACCAACCACAGCCCCAATGATGATGGGTACAAACCAAGCAAGTTCTCCATTGGGATCTGTGTAAGACAATGGGTTGTTGAAGACGTAGGAGTAGCGATTGTAGCTCTGGGTACTGTTGGGCGCTTGCACGTAGTTGTCCACACTCAACATGCGACCGACGATTGGATCGTACATCCGGCCATTCATGTTGATCAGTCGAAACTCCGGCATGTCCTCATGTCCTGTGTATCCGCGATACAACCAATCCGGCACGCTGTTCACATTGGAGTAGGTCCAAGTGTTCACGTTGCGCTTGCGCCCCCATGGATCAAAGTTTTGCTCTGCCACTGTATTCCCAAGTCTATCGGTCACGCGTACGATGGACCCAAGGTGATCCGTATAGGTATAGTAATACTTGTAGCTGTTGTTTTCCTTGACAACGATGGCGATCGTCCCCTGACCTGCGTTCACATAGTGAATGTCTTTGGTTGCGCCCTGCTTCATCTGCCGTTCAAAATCTCCGAGGTACAATCTGGTGGTTTTGACCGAACCATTTTGCTTCAGGACACTCTTGTTTCGATTGCGGTTGTAACCATAGGTGTAATCCAATTCAAAACTTCCTTCTTTCAGCTTGGTAGGCTGATCAAAACCATTGTAGGTGATGTCCTGCGTAACGGTCGGAATGGTATTATTGGGATTGCTCACCTTGAGAATTGCATTGATCTTACCAGAGGTGGGATAGGTGTACGAACCGACATCCGTTTTGGAAGTGATGTTGCCATTGGAAGCATAATTGACAGACTTCGTCGGCTGGCCTACCACCCGCGCTGTTCTCAAACGGTTGAGATTGTCGTAGGTGAAATTCTCTGTGCGTCCCTTGATCACATCCTGGCGACTGTTGAGATTGCCATTGGCGTAATTCCAGTTCATCCGCAGGTCTTGAATACCAGCGGTATAATAGCGAGTGGGAATCCCCTGATTGTAGGTGACGGTGCTCGTTCTGTTGTTGCCCAGTTTGTAGGAAGTGTGCTGCCCACGGCCATTTGCAGATTGAATGGTGAAGAGAGTGATCAGTTCTCCAGCTCGTCGAACATGTGTCAAATACCCATTGAAGTCATAAGTATAAAGCAATCTCAAGCCTGAAGGATAGGTCTTGGAGGTCACCTTACTGGTATTGTCGTAGGTATAACTACAAGTGAGAGAGGTACCACTGATGCGGTCTCTCTTTTGATTCACACGACCATAACTGTCGTAGAAAAACTCCTCTTGGTCTTGCGACAGATTGTTGATGACTTTGGAGATTTTAGTTCTGGCTGGTCCAGAAAAGACATAAGAGTAGCGGATGTCCTCTCCGGGGCCTTTTCGTCCCGTGATCCTTCCCAATCTATCATAATTCATGGTATAGCGATGACCATTGCCATTCGTGGTGGCAGCCAACTCCTTAAAGACATTGTATTCATAGATAAACGTCCCACCATTTTTGTCCGTCGTCCGTGTCTTATTGCCATAGCTGTCGTACTGATTGCTGACCAGCACAGTACTACCGAGTTTGACTTCTTTCAATTTTCCTAGGCTGGTATGGGTAAAGGTCAAGGTACCACCATTGTCGGTCGTCTTTGTCTTGCGCCCACTGGCATCCATCTCTATCGTACTCACTTGACCAGCAGGATTGGTCTTGGTCAATTTGGTTTTACCAGATGAGTAAGAGTAGGAATACCTCGTGGTGCCAAATGGATTGACTTCACTGGTTGGCCGATTGAAAGTGTCGTAGTTGTAAGTAGTTGTAAAGGTGCTTTCTCCCGATTTGTAGGGAGCCCGCTCGGTTTTGAGTCGGCCGCGAGAATCATAAGTCCAGATCTCGTAGACGGTCGCGTTTTGGTATCCCTTTCTGTGGTGTCGGATTTTTCGGTCCAGGTTGTCGTAGTACACCCATTGAGTAGGCTTGCCAATCTGACTTGTCTGGTGGTAGTACGTACTGCCGTAAGCGGGACTGGTGTTGAACACGTAGCTTTCCGTGATCACCGAACCAGTTGGAAGAGTTGTCTCGATCAATCGTCCAAAGGCATCGTAGCGATAACGCGTTACCAATCCACCAATGTCAGTCGTCGTAATGGGTTTGCCCCACTTGTTGTCGTAGGTGGCCGAAGTGGCTTGCCCCAATGTATTGACGGTTCTGATGACGAATCGCCCTTTGCTGTCGTAGACGAGAGTGGTGTGACGAGAACTCATTCCCAACCCACGCTTGGTTTCAGTATTTACGTTCCCAAAACCATCGTAGGAGTAGTCGATGGTGATTTGTCTTGGAAGACCACTGTGTAGCTTTTTGGAAGTAAGCTGGCCTTTGCTGTTGTAGGTAAATGTGGTGCCTACATGATATCCCTGTTGCCCACTTCTTTGACGAAGGACGCCAACATAGTTGGGCCGATTGGGTACGGGCCCAGCATAGCGCCTGAAGGAAGAAGAGGTCGTAATGGTTTCGATCCCATTGCTCTCGACCTTTCTCGTTACGTTTCCATAAGCGTCATAGGTAAAGGTGGTATTCTCTGTTTGCGTCTCCAAGTACTGATTCTCCGTCATACTATTGGTGCGCAGCCAATAACTTTTGCCGGGCCGTGAGACAAAGCTGTGATTGTAATCGGTTTGCTCAAACAAGTAGTTGGTTGAGTTGACACGCCTTTGGATTCGCTTGATGGTCATCAGGTAAATGCCGCTGGGGTTGTAATACTCAGACTCTGTTCGCGTGTTGTTGTCCAAGTCGATGATGCGAAACTTCCGGAAGCCCATGAATCCTTTTCCGCCTCGGTGTACATAGGCATCCTCATATCTATAGTTTTTGGTAAAGTAACCACCATTGCCATCATCTCCCTCCATTTTTTGGGTCAAATAAATGGGAGCTGTGACGGTATTCCGCGGGTAGCCAGTAGAAGATGACCTGCTGTAAAAGTTGAAGGTCTCTGTCATGCGGCGGTAAGAGATGTTGGTCTGCTTGCTGTGTCCATCCGCTATGTAGTGCAACAAATGTTCTTTTCCAAACCTCTTGAGATACAGAACGGTGGGAGCCAGTGAAGTACCAGAACGATTGATGATGAAATCGGTTCGCCCATCGCCATTGAGATCACTTTGGGTCAAGCGAAGAGATCCCAACTGCCCCCCGTAGTACTCTAACTCATAGGCAAATCCATTTCCGGTGCTGTAGTAGATGCCGAGGTTGGATCCGTTGCCAGTTCTCCAGCCGTGCATGATGTCGGTCTTGCCATCGCCATTGAAATCACCGAGTTCCAATTTATCGTCATCGGTTCTGTTACGCAGGTTGGGCCGTCTATTGAAGGAAAACGCTTGTGGCGTAAAACCACTTTTCCCGGTGCTGATGTACTTGTACCATTGGCTGTTGTTGTCGGTCTGGCTGCGACGAAGTAGCATATCCGTTTTGCCATCGCCGTTGAAATCGCCAAAGTACATTTTGGAATTGCCAGAGGGCAGACCAGTGGAGATTGTCTGGGCACTGATGCTGCTTCCATTTTGGGTAAAACTGCAGATCACTGGAGTGAATCCGTTTACCCTCATCAACTCCATTTTTCCATCACCATCTACGTCCAAGACCCTGATGTCGTCGGCTTCTACCCAGCTATTGGCTGGATAGCTTCCGATGCCCAAACCGGAGACCTCAACATTTCTGATGGAGGTTCCCCCCAAGGTCATGTATGCTTTGTAGCCATTGCCTTCGCTCAAGAACAAAATGTAATCGGTCTTGCCATCGCCATTGAAGTCGCCCGAATAATAAAACTTCAAAGATCGGTGGATGTAATTGAACAATCCCGGCAAGGTGGGGCTGGAGGAAGTGAAAGAACTGCCTGTACTTGTATACATTGTCAGGCCACGCAATTTTTGCAAGTTGAATAGCGTAGGAACGGTCACTTGCGTAGTCATGATGTCATCGCGACCGTCGCCATTGAAGTCATCGGTACTCAAGTTGCTGAAGTTGGAAAAAGTAGAACCATAGTAGACAGAAGTTTCAATGGGCAAAGACCGGTTGTAGGTCAAGGAATAATTGGAACTGCTTGCGGTTCGCTTGTACACCTTGATTGCTGAGTTGAATTTGATGCCAGAGCGGTAGGTAATGGGAGCCGCCAGGATGTCGGTGTAGCCATCGCCATCAAAGTCACCAGAAAAGAAATCGACATTTTGGTTTCGAAAAGTTGAGAGTGTTCCGGTGCTGAGATCGACCGGGCGATTGCCGTATTGGAAGACGGTTGTATTCAAAGAAATGCCTCCCTCTCCTTTCTCTTTGATAGAATTGAGCAAGGATCTGTAGCCATCATAACTGTAGCGAAACTCGTACTCCTTAAACGTTCTGCTTTCGGCCCGTATGGAGATGCGATCCAATAGAAAACGACTCACAATACTTGAGCCACCTTCGTAGATGGTATTCTGGTCAGTTCTGGTTTTGTAGTAAAAAAGGATTCGATTGTAGGGAAGTTGTCCGGTAAGGGAGTTGCCTGTATATCTGACTTCGCTGATGCGATGATCGCGATATGTACTGGTGTAGTTGAATTCGATGTAGTTGCCATCTGGGTAGCGGATTTTACTCAACTTCCAATACATGACAGCACCACTGCTGTTGCCAATGAGTCGAGAGCTTGTACTTCCGCCATATTCCAAAATGATCCCGTCTTTGGTTTGCAACTCAAAACGCGAGGGGCCAGCCGATGAACTTCCATAAGAAGTGACGACGGAAAAATCATCCGACTCTTTGCGGTAGGTTGCGCCATTGGCTCCGTAGGTGCCTCCCCGCAAAGTCAGCCGCATGCCGTCCAAATAAAATCGGTCGGAGGAACGGAGGTTGACTGGAGATGCCTTGCCATCGAAGTGAATGTTGTGATTGCCACGGGTGATGATGGACAGGCCGTCAAGATCCCAGCCTCTTCCCAATATGCCATCTCCTCTATGGGAGTTGTAGCCAATGGCCAATTCGGGAACAATGTCGTTGGTACCCGGAGGTACAGCGATGGGAATGGTATAGGAAAAACCTCCCGTAGCATTGGTCGATGCCTGTGCGGGAGTGGCACCAACCGCATAAGTTGTAGGGTTTGTATAAATGGGTTTGTTGGCAATATTGGGGTAGGTATTCAAAGGGACATAACTAACATTCTGTGCCTGCAGCATCTGTCCAAAGATGCAACAACAGAACACAAGTAAGCCAAGTGCTAAACGATTTCTAAGATATAAACTCATAATTTGTAATAGCATTTTTGGTGAAATGAAGATTTGTAAGGTTAGCTATACAAGATTAATCGAGTTGTGTGTCGTGATCTTATGGCTGATCAGATTTGATGAGCATGCTCAGCCGACGCTCCTCCTTGTGGACCAAGGTGATGACATAGGCACCCACCGGCAGCGAAGACACATCGATGTCTCTGCCATCGCCCAAGACGCGCTGAGACAAAATTTGGCCATCCATACTGATGACACTCAAAGTAGATTCTGGATTCAATCCCTCTCCCGAAATGGAAAAACTACTCATGGTAGGATTGGGGAAAACAAGCATGTTCGACAGATCGGAAAAGTTTTGATCCGTCAAGGCAATCGCCTCTTTGTTGGCTTGGTCGGAAGACTGCAAATCCAATGCACCGGGTTGGCTCAGGAGAGCCTCCAACTGCAGGATTTCCTTTTCAAGGCCTTCCTCATCTGCCGTCGCTTGCAAGTCCAAGAATTGGGTTGCTTGATCTTCTGTTGCATCTGTGTAGCGCATGGGACGGTTCTCCAGACAGATGTACCGCTTGATGCGATTGCCTCCACTGTCGTGGTCAAACTTGATCCCACAATTGGTCAAAGAGGTGGGAAGCTGAGCCGACAATGAAGTACAGGCAATGAAGAAAAAAAATAGAATGACATTTCTCATATACAAGTATTTTAAGCTGTAAAAAAATCAATGAACGGTTGGGCCGTATGGGTGACCGAACACCCTACGGAGAGCACTTACTCAGACAAGTCGATGACATCGACGAAAAGGATGCTTTCCCTTCCTCAACGTGTACAACTCATCCACTGCCACCTGACGATTGACAAGTGACACCCAGTCAGCAGACACAAAACCATCAGGCCATCTATTGACAGCATGTCAATGACAGTCTACTGGTATCATCTAATACAGTAAGTTTTAACTAATGGAACACACGATGATGAATACTGCTATGTAAACGCGCTACCACAATAAGCGCTCACTTATTGATGGTGTATGAAAATTTGTATCGGGCAAAAAACTAAAAATTAATTTAGCTAAAGATTTGAACTTGGTATCAACGCTGTAAAATTGAAAACACGATTTATTGACTGGACCAAAAGTACGACATTCAAACTGAAAAAAAAAGAGAACAAAATGTCAATTTTAGTCCTAATTGGCCAAGGTGGACTCCCCAACATCATTTGCCCATACAAAATACTCATATGACCTCCATGGCGGAATCATTTGTACAAAAAAGTCATCAACTCCGGAGAGCTGATGACTGCTGTTTTTGACAAGGCAATGACTCAGTTGATTCTGTTTTCCTCCTTCCTAAGAGGAGCCCAATTTACTGGCAAACTGACCAATGAACGAGATGGCATCTTTGCCGTTGAAAAATGCACTCTTGTCAAGTTTGGAAAACTCGGGAAAGAGCCTGTCGATCAAACCGTTTTGATGGGTCAGGGTCAACTTTTGGAAGTCAACTCCCAGCTCCCCTCCATCGATGAGGCCCAGCAGCGCAATGGCTTCGGGCAGCAGACTGCCGATGTTGTCCTGCCAGCGCCAGACCGGATTGTCGTATTTTTTCCCAAAGGTGAAACGGATGGGACCAGCTCCTATTACCAAATTGTAAAATGGTCTGTCGCCATTGATCCAATTTCCACCAATGGACTGAGCGGCAGAGTAAAACACATCGTTGAGTACTTCGGCTCCCCAGCCCATCTTGTCGATCAGGCCAAATCCCTTGGTCACTTCATACACCCCTTTGTAAGCGCCCAGTGCCGCACCGACCAGCCCAGCTCGATAGATGTTGTCGAGGTCTCCTCCCGACATAGCTGTCGCCGCCATTTTGACATTGGCACCTTTGAGAGCAGAGGTTGTAATGGTCCAAGACTTGCTCAGACTCCCACCAGCCACTTTTATCTTCGTGATGGTAACGCCTACCTTTGGCAGAACCACCGCTGCCATCGCACCAACAGCCGCCCCTGCAAAAGCACCGATGATCATGCCTTTCCAGAAATTTTCCCTATCCCATTTCAGGAAATTCCACTGGCCACCAGAAGCCATGGAGGCACCTGCATACGCACCAACCACTGCCCCAATGATCACCGGAAAGAACCAGGCAAGCTCCCCATTGGGATCGGTATAGGACAATGGATTGTTGAAAACATAGGTGTAGCGGTTGTAACTCTGCGTATTGGTTGGCGATTGGATGTGATTGTCAACACTCAGCATCCGCCCAACAATCGGATCGTACAATCGACCGTTCATGTTGACCAGGCCAAATTCTGCCATGTCCTCGTGCCCAGTATAGCCTCTGTACAACCAATCCGGCACAGCATTGACATTGGCATAGGACCAATTGGAGACATTGCGCTTGCGCCCCCATGGATCGAAGTTTTGCTCGGCCACTGTCACCCCGCTCGCATTGGTCACCCGCAGGATGGAGCCCAAATGATCGGTATAGGTATAGTAAAACTGATAGGCGTTGTTGTGCTTGACCACAATGGCCACCGTCCCCTGTCCGGCGTTGACATAGTGGATGTCCTTGGTGACGCCCTGCTTGGTCTGTCGTTCAAACTCTCCCAGGTACAAACGCGTGGTTTTCACCGCCCCATTCTCCTTCAGCACACTCTTGATCCGTCTGCGATCGACACCATAGTCATAGTCCAGCTCAAAATTGCCCTCGCTCACCTTTGAAGGCTGGTCAAATTGGTTGTAGACAATGTCTTGGGTGACGGTGGGAATCACATTGCTCGTATTGCCGACCCGAGCCAATGCATTGATCTTGCCGTTCAGATAGGAATAGTTGCCAACATCTGTTTTGGAAGTGATGTTGCCGTTGGAGGCATAGTTGACGCTCTTGATGGGCTGGCCGTTGACTTGGGCGGTTGTCAGTCGATTGAGATTGTCGTAGGTAAAGTATTCAATCCGACCTTTGATCACGTCCTGGCGATGGTTCAAGTTGCCGTTTGCGTAGTTCCAATTCATGTACAAGTCCTGCACACCAGATGCAAAGTAACGAGTGGGCACACCTTGGTTGTAAGTGACCGTTGTTGTCTTGTTATTTCCCAACTTGTACGAAGTATACTGTTGCCGACCGTTCATCGCCTGATTGGTAAACAAAGTGTGATTGCTGGCCAAGTGCTTGATGCTGGTCAAAATGCCGTTGGCATCGTAGGAATAGTTCAATCGCAATCCGGACGGAAATGTTTTGGAAGTGACGTCACCAAACGAATTGTGGGTGTATTGGGTAGATAAGTAGGAACCATCGATCCGTTCCAATTTCTGGGTCATCCGGCCATAGGAGTCGTAGTAAAACTGCTCTCGGTCAATGGAGAGGGTATTGTAAATGATGCGAGCCTTGTTTCTGGCTGCACCAGTGGTGTAATAAAGGTAGCGCCGATCCTCTCCGGGGCCATGTCGCCGGGTCATCTGTCCCAATTGGTTGTACTGTGTATGATAGGTGTGGCCATTGGCATTGGTCTGGGAAATCATTTCCCCGTAGGCGTTGTAGTTGTACGAAATGGTCCCTGCATTTTTGTCCACCACCTGGGTTTTGTTTCCATACAAATCATTGGTGATGCTGACCATGGTGACGTTCCCCAGCTTGATTTGCTTGACCAAGCCCTGGCTGTCGTGGGTGTAGCTGAGGGTGCCGCCATTGTCTGTCGCTCTGGTCTTTCGCTCGCTGACATCCATCTCGACCGTCGAGCTTTGTCCGGCTGCATCCGTTTTGGTCACCTTGGAAATGCCCGAAGCATAGGAGTAAGCGTAGGTCGTCGTCCCGAAGGGATTGGACATACTGGTGCGCCGATTGTAATTGTCGTAGTAAAAGGTGGTGGTAAAAGTCGTTTCGCCAGACTTGTGAGGAGCCCGCTGGGTCTTCAGTCTTCCCCTGCTATCAAAGGTCCACCTCTGATAGATGGTCGCATTGGCATGGGCCTTTTTTTCATGTCTCACCTTTCGATCCAATTTGTCGTAGTAGGTCCATTGATCAGGCCTGCCTGGATGACTGACTCGGTGGTAGTAGGTACTGCCAGAATTGGCATAAAAAGGATAACTTTCCACAATGACAACAGAAGTTGGTGTGGTGGTGGTAGTGCGTCTTCCAAAGGCATCGTATGTGAAGGTGGTTGTCAAGCCGTTGACTCCGGTGACGGAGAGTTGTTTGCCCCATTTGTTGTCGTAGGTAGCTGTCTGGCTTTGCCCCAATGCATTGGTGGAAGAAAGGAGGAAGCGACCTTTTGCATCGTATGCTTTGCTGGTGCTGCGAGTGCTCACCCCTGGTGCCGAGATGGCCTCGGTGGTATTATTGCCCAGATTGTTGTATGTGTAGGTTGTGGTCAGTGGTCGCTGCGTACCGTAGAATTTCGTCATGGAAGTCAGCTGACCTTTGTTGTTGTAGTAAAAGCGGTCGGTGACAATGTGCGCTGCTTGCCCAGTCCGTTGCCGATCCACAGTGTTGATGGTCAGTCGATTGGGCATGGGGCCACCATATTGCTCAAAGATGCTGGTGGTAATGGTGGTCTCGACTCCATTGTTGGCGACTTCTCGCACGATGTTCCCGTGGTTGTCATAGGTGTACACGGAGGTCTTCGTCTGTCCTTGCAAGTACAGATGTTCTGTCAACCCGTCTATCCGTAACCAATAGCTTTTGTTGGGTCGAGCGATCAAGGACCGACTGTAGTTGATCTGGTTGAAAAGGTAGCCAGTCGAATGGACATACCTCCGTACCTGATGCGGTGCCAGGATGTAGACAGTTGGGTCTTGGTTTTTGTGTATCTCTGTCCGCACATCATTTGTCAAGTCAATGGAATGAAATTCTCTGAATCCCAAAAAGCCTTTGCCCGTCCTGAGCACATAGGCATCTTCGTAGCGATAGCGGGTCTCAAAATATCCTCCGATGCCATTGTCCTGCTGCAGTTGATAGGTCAGGTAAAGCGGCATGTTCACGGTATTCTGCGGATGGCTGGTGAAAGAAGATTGCAGGTAAAAATTGCTGGGCTGTGTCATCCGGCGATAGGTAAAATTGGTGCGTCTCAAGTGGCCATCCACCACATTTTGCAAGAGCAATTCTTGTCCCTCTTTTTTGAAATACATCAACACGGGAAACGGACTGGCTCCCGTATGTGCCAGCAAGTCTGTGCGGCCATCGCCATTGAGGTCGCATTGAAGGCTTGGCAAGGTACTCAGGGAATCGCTGTAGGTTTCGGACTCATAGCGGAAGGTTTTTCCCTGGCTATAATACAGGTCCAGCCGGAGACTTGTGTTTTGGGTCCTGCTGTGCAATACATCGGTTTTCCCATCTCCATTGAAATCGCCAATTTCCAATCTGTCATCGTTTTCCTTTCCAGTAATGTCTGGCGTTGTGGTGAATGTGAAGGGAGTACTCACGAAACCTTTTCCGGTAGAAAGATAGGTCTTCCAATCGCCCCCGTTTGTATTCAGGCTGTTGCGCACCAACATGTCGGTTTTCTGATCGCCATTGAAATCGCCAAAAAAGAGGCGGTGCCATTTGGTGGGAAATCCCGAATCGTACAATTGATGGGCACTGATGGCATTGCCATTTTCGCGGAAGGTGTAAATTTTGGTTTTGGAATCTTTGACACGCAACAATTCCATTTTGCCATCGCCATCAAAATCAATGACTCGGATGTCGTCTGCGTTGAACCAATCGCCGCTGAGATAGAGAGTCGCCAGTCCTGAGACTTCCACATTGTTGACATTGGTTCCTCCCAAGGTCATGAACATTTTGTAGCCAATGGCGTCACTCAAAAATAAGATGTAGTCTGTGATGCCATCGCCATTGAAATCTCCCGGATAAAAGTGGCGCACATTCAAAGGGATGCGATCAAATCCTGCAGGCGGATAAACAAAAGAACTGCTGAAGGATGTTCCCGTACTTTCGTAAAGTCGCATGTATTCCAAAATCCTCCAGTTTTGGCTGCCGGAGATGCTGGCCTTCATAGTCATAATGTCGTCGCGGCCATCCCCAGTAAAATCAGAGGTGATGAAATTGTGGAACTTGGGTACGTTCATTCCATTGACCACCGTCGACTCCGATGGCAAGTTGATGTTGGTCGTGAGTGTGTAATTGGAATTGGTGGCAGTGCGCTGGTACACCCTGAGCGAGGTATTGTATTGGATGCTGTCGTCGACGGAATAAGAATAGGGAGAGGTGAGAATATCGGTGTACCCATCGCCGTTAAAGTCGCCGGAAAATACATCTGTCGAGGAGTTGGTAAATGCGGTCAGGGATTCGCTGGAAAAATCAGTGGGCTGGTTGCCGTATTTGAAAATGGTGGTGTTCAAAGCCGATCCATCACTTCCCTTTTCGTTGACGGTATTGAGCAAGGAGCGATAATTGTCAAAGCTGTAATACAGTTCATAATTTTTGACCGTGCTGTTTTCTGCTGTTACTTCGATGCGATCCAACAAATAGCGACTTTCCAAATTGGAGCCTGCCTCATAAATGGCATTTTGGTCTCTGCGAACTTTGTAGTGAAAGCGGATCAGGTTGTAAGGCGATTGCCCGGTAATGGTATTTCCCGTATAGCGAATTTCACTGATCCGATTGTCGCGGTCTGTGCTTGTCCAAACAAATTGGATGTAGTTTCCATCTCTGTACCAAATTCTGTTGAGTCGCCAGATCAAGACCTCATTGCCGTTTTGGTTGAGGAAGCGGGAATCGGAGCTGTTTCCATATTCCATGATGGTGCCGTCCTTTTTCTCTAGCTTGAAGTACTGTGGACTCCCATTCATATTTCCATGGGCTGTGACGATGGCAAAATCATCCACCTCCTTTCGGTAGGTCGATCCATTGGCGCCGTAGGTACCCGAGCGCAAGCTCAGGCGCATGCCATCTAAGAGGAAGCGATCAAAAGAACTGAGATCAACCGGGGTCCGCTTGCCGTCGAAGTGAACGGATTTTCCATCGCGCGTAATCGATGACAAACCCGAAATGCTCCACCCCTGCCCCAGGACGCCATTGCCCATCATAGAGTTGTAAGCAAGGGCAATTTTTGGAGATACGCCATTGGTACCAGGTGCCGCATAAATGGGAATGACATAACTGGCTCCTCCGTTCTCATCCACCGAGGCCTCCGCTGGAATGACACCCGTTGGCAGCCTGTTGTCAATTGTTTTATTGGTGATGTGGCTCGTGCCATTCAGGGGGATGTAGCGGATGTTTTGCGCTTCGACCATTTGCACAATCCAGCATTGACAAAGCAGCAAGAATGACAAGAAAAATATATTTTGATCAATTGATTTCATGACAATTGCACATTTTTTCGTGATGGTAATAAAGGTTTGATGAAAGTGACATTGGCTAGTTGGACTTGACGAGCAGGGACACCCGCCGTTGGTTTTCATCCACCAACACGAGGACATAGGCTCCCTTGGCGAGCAGGGATACATCGATGTCCCTTCCATCTCCCAGTATTTGCTGGCGCAAGATTCGACCATCCAAACTGATGATGCTCAAAGTAGATTCTGGATTGAGTCCGTCGGCCCGAATGGAAAAGCTGGTCATGGCCGGATTGGGAAAAACCACCATGTCTGAAAGGTTGGCAAAGTTTCGATCTGTCAAAGCCAATGGCTCTGCTTTTTCTGTCTTTTGCAAATCCAAATCGTTGGTGTGGCTCAGCAAGGATTCCAGTTGTTCAATCTCTGTTTCGAGTTCCTGAGAGTAGCCCGCATCAAGCAGCATGGCCTGCAAATCGAGTGACTTACCCAATTGTTCCGTTTGTGTAGTTTCGCGAAATTGCAACTCCATACTTCCCAGGCAAACAAACCTTTTGATGCGATTGCCTGCATTGTCATAACTGAAGTTGATGCCACAGTTGTTGCCTCCCGGAGTGATCTGCGCCACCAGTCCGGTCCAGCCGATCAATAAGAAGAAAAAAAGCATAAAATAATTTTTCATGAATGCATATTTTAAGGTGAAAAAAATGACATAAAAATCTCGTCTTTTTTGGTGCAATGGTCGACCAAAAAAGTCTGAATAAACATCCCACCCCAGACCATGCACCAATGCATGGCAGGCATCCGAAACAGTTTGCCTGGGACATGGGAATGCTTCCCCTACCCGATGCCCAAGAGCATGGGTACAGCAAATCGATCATTCATCTGATGAGCAGAAACCGCAATGTTGGAAAATCCAGTTTGAGATGTAAAGCAGCACTGTTGTCGTATGATAAAAATACTCGACAACAGATTTTTTGTGATGAGCAGTAAGCCTGAAAATTCGATGGAACCGGCTCATTTCCAATCCCTTAAAATAAGCGAATGGGAATAGACAGGAATAATTTTATCAGGCACTTATGCCAATGTAACAGAACTAGCAGAAGGAGGGTTTACATACTTTTCTATCTACGCGCTCTACGCATTTTGGAGGAAAACTTTAGAGCAAAAAAGAAAATCAATAAGTGTTGTAAGAAAAGCAGTAGGCCGTTGGTTGTAAGTGAGTACGTCGATGTAGTGGGTAAACCTGATGGAGGTGATTTGCTCACCTGGGCTTTTATGCCGCTCAATATACAACAATCGTCCTAAAAATGTAAAGTCAAAAAAGATATTTTTCCACAAAAAAAATTCACCAGCCCCGAAAGACTGGTGAACCTCAAAACGGTCAGAAGTTTTCATCGCGATGACTTTTTTCAAAAGCCATCACTTGCTTGTATTCATCGTTGCGGTCAATCGGTCTAGGATGATCCAAGCTTGCTGAAGTACTGGCCGAGAAACGACATCCAATCATCTGTTCCCCAACCCACACTTGCATCAAACTTATTGTTCTTAGTGAAGTTTAGCACGCCACTGAACCATCCTTTCTTATCTGTGACCAATTTGAGCTTGTCAAAATCAACTGTGAGACCAGCACCTGTTACGTGATTCAGCAAGGACAGTGCTTCTGGCAAAAGACTTCCGACATTGTCTTGCCAACGGAAAATCGGATTCTTGTACTTCTTGCCAAAGGTAAACTGCAAGGGACCTACCGCCACTACGACATTGTAGAACGCTCTGTCTTTGTTGATCCAGTTGCCTCCGATGGACTCGACTACCGAGTAGGTTGCCTTGTTGAGCAAGGATGCCTTCCAGCCCCATTTCTTCGCCAGTCCGAAACCTCCCGTTGCTTTGTAGGCTCCCTTGAAACCTCCCAAGGCTGCCCCTACCAAGGCCGCTTTGTAGAGCTTGTCGAGATCGCCCCCCGTGAGCGCCGTCACAGCCATCTTGATGTTGGCCCCTTTGATTGCCGAGGTCGCGATGCTCCAGGCCTTGGTCAGACCACCACTTGCCAATTTCATTCCCGAGGCTCCTAAACTCGCCGCCGCCATGGTCCCGGCAGCTGCCCCGATGAAGGCTCCGACGATGGCACCTTTCCACGCATTCTTGGTCCATTTGGTAAAGTTCCAACTGTCCGAAGTGATGGAGGCTCCGGCATAGGCTCCTACAGCAGCTCCGATGATCACAGGAATGAACCAGGCAATCTCGCCACTTGGATCAGTGTAGGACAGTGGGTTGTTGAAGGCATAGGTGTAGCGGTTGTAACTCTGCGTACTGGTTGGCGATTGAATGTTGTTGTCCACACTCAGCATCCGACCAACCACGGGGTCGTACAGCCGACCGTTCATATTGACCAATTGGAACTCTGGCATTTCCTCATGTCCCGTGTAGCCTCTGTACAACCAGTCTGGCACAGCGTTCACACTGCTGTACGTCCAAGTGGAGGCATTCCGCCTGCGACCCCATGGATCGAAGTTTTGTTCTGCCACTACCCCACCGCTCTGGTTGGTCACGCGCAGGATGGATCCCAAGTGATCTGTATAGGTAGAATAGAATTGATAAGAACTTCCACTTTTCACAACCATTCCGATGATTCCCTGTCCTGCATTGATGTAGTGAATGTCTTTGGCAGTACCATTTTTGATTTGTCGCTCAAAGTCACCTACGTAAAACCGGGTCGTCTTCACAGAGCCATTTTCCTTGAGGACACTTTTGACCCGCTGGCGATCATGGCCATAGAGATAGTCCAATTGGAAGTTGCCTTCGGACACCCTGGATGGTTGGTCAAACGAGGTGTACACAATGTCCTGCGTGACTGTTGGAATGGTGCTGCTCGAATTGCTCACTCGGGTCACTGCGTTGTTCTTGCTGCTGGCATAATGGTAGCTTCCCACCGCTGTCTTGGAAGTGATGTTGCCGTTGGAGGCATAGTTGACAGATTGGGTTGGTTGGCTGTTGACCCGCGCTGTCTTCAAGCGGTTGAGGTTGTCGTAGGTGAAAGATTCAAAACGCGATTTGACCACATCCCAGCGGTAGCTCAAATTGCCATTGGCGTAGTTCCAACTCATCCGCAAATCTTGCTGGCCAGGGGCGTAGTAACGGGTCGGGATGCCTTGGTTGTAGGTAATGGTCGTTGTGGCATTGTTGCCCAACTTGTAGGAAGTGTACTGCCCGCGCCCGTTCATTGCTTGGTTGGTAAATAAGGTGTGATTGCTTGCCGCGTGTCTGATCGTACTCAGTATTCCATTGGAGTCATAGGCATAGTCCAACTTCAAACCAGAAGGATAGGTCTTTGAGGTCACATCATTGTAAGCATTGTAGGTAAAATAGGTTGGAAAATACGTCCCTCCAATGCGCTCTATGATCTCGTCGACACGGCCATAGGAATCGTAGTAGTGAAATCTCGTATCACCACGCACCCTGTTGTAGATGTAGTACATCTTGCTTTTGGCCACGCCACTGGTGTAGTAGACAAAGCGGAAATCTTCTCCCGGCCCAGTGCGCTCTGTGAGTTGCCCCAGCCTGTTGTACTCCATGTCGTAGGTATGGCCGTTCGCATTGGTCTCAGAGATCTTTTCCTTGAAGGCATTGTAGCTGTAAGACAAAGTACCAGCATTTTTGTCGACCACTTGGGTTTTGTTGCCGTACACATCGTGTGTGATGGTCACCATCGTGGTGCTGCCCAATTTGACCTGCTTGAGCAAGCCTTGGCTGTCGTAGGTGTAGGTCAGGGTACCTCCATTGTCGGTCGCTTTGGTCTTCAGATCACTGGCATCCGTTTCCACTGTCGATACCTGCCCGGCCGGATTGGTCTTGGTGATCTTGGATTTTCCACCCGAGTAAGAATAGCTGTAGCTCGTGGTGCCAAAGGGGTTGACTTCACTGGTCCGGCGGTTGTAGCCATCGTAGTTGTAGGTGGTCGTGAAAGTTGTTTCTCCAGACTTGTAAGGGGCGCGCATTGTCTTGAGTCGGCCACGAGAGTCATAGGTCCAGATTTCGGATATCGATGCGTTGGCGTGGCTTTTGCGAATGTGGCGAACTTTGCGACCCAGTTTGTCAAAGTAGACCCACTGGTCTGGTTTTCCGGTCTGGGTGATGGTATGTCGATACACACTTTTATAAGATGAACTGACAAAGAATGGATAACTCTCATTGATGACCACCCCTGTTGGCAAGGTCGTTCCGGTGCGGCGGCCAAAGGCATCGTATCGGAAAGTCGTTGTCAGTCCGTCGATTCCGGTGACCGACAATTTTTCGCCCCATTTGGGATCATAGGTAGCGGACTCAGAGTAGCCCATCGGATTGGTCATGCTGGTGACAAAGCGTCCCTTGCTGTCATACGACTTGTTGGTGACACGAGAAGATACGCCATACGCTGACTTGGTCTCACGGGTCATGTTTCCTAGATCATTGTATACAAACCTGGTGATCACCTGCTTTTGTGTTGCGTAATGGTCTCGCCTGGATGTCAATTGGCCCTTGCTGTTGTAAAAGTAGCGATCCGAAAAGGTATGTGATGGCTGACCAACGCGCTGGCGAGTCACAATCATCGAAGTCGAACGATTGGGCATGGGACCTGCATACTGGCCAAATGTTCTTCTCGTCGTAATGGTTTCTACGCCATTGTTTTCCACCTCTTGGGTGACATTGCCATA
This sequence comes from Bacteroidota bacterium, assembly GCA_039821145.1. Taxonomy (GTDB): domain Bacteria; phylum Bacteroidota; class Bacteroidia; order Chitinophagales; family Saprospiraceae; genus JBCCSZ01. The sequence goes on from JBCBOS010000015.1 coordinate 183,219, forward strand.
GCTGTCGTAGGTGTAATTCATGGTCTTGGTCCGACCTTGTAGGTACAGATTTTCTGTCGTCCCATTGATTCGCATCCAATAGCTTTTGTTGGGCCGCGAAAGAAAGGTGCGGTTGAATTGGATCCGATTGTACAAGTAGTTGGTAGAATGTACATACTTGTTGAGTTGATAGGGAGACAGGTAATAGATGCCAGATGTCTGATTCCGAACAAGCTCAGTCCGCACATTATTGTCCAGGTCAATGCTGTGAAATTCCTTGAAGCCAAGGAAACCTCTTCCGGATCGGTGGACGTAGGCATTTTCGTATTTGTACTGGGTGGTGAAATAGCCACCGATGCCATCTTGCACCGCCATTTGACGGCCCAAGTAAATGGGGACTGTCACCGTGTTCTGTGGATAAGAAGTATTGGATGAACGGCTGTAGAAGTTGCTGGTCTGTGTCATTCGCCGATAAGAAAAATTGATGCGCTTGCCGTGTCCATCTGTCACGTTTTGCAACAGCATGTCTTGTCCATCCTTTTGGAAGTACAATACAGTGGAAGGAGACGTAAAACTGGCTCGATTGATGATGTCGGTTCGCCCATCCCCGTTCAAGTCGTATTGTACGATGGGGGCGTGACTAAAGAGATCATTGAAAGTTTCTGTTTCGTGGTGGAAGCTGTTGCCAGTACTAAAATAGATTCCCATTGTGGAAGAAGACCACTCGGTCCAACCGTGCATGATGTCGGTCTTGCCATCGCCATTGAAGTCTCCAATTTCCAATTTGTCATCCCTGCTTTCCACCCCGATGATGTCTGGCCTTCTGTTGAAGTTGAAAGTAGTCCGGCGAAAGTCTTTTCCGGTGGAGATGCATTTGTACCAGGTTGCGTAGTTGTTGTTCGGGCTGCTGCGAACCAACATGTCTGTCTTCTGGTCGCCGTTGAAGTCGCCAAAGTACATGCGGTAATTGCCATTGTACAAGCTACTGTTGTACAACTGCTGGGCACTGATGCTGCTTCCATTTTGGTTGAAGGTCACAATTTCGCAACCACTACTGGTCAATTTCATCAATTCCATCTTGCCATCGCCATCGAAATCCAATACGCGGATGTCTTTGGCTATGACCCAAGCGGTGGCAGCGTAAATGCCCGATCCCATGCCAGAGATCTCCGCATTTTTGACGCTGGTCCCTCCCAGGGTGATGAAGGCCTTGTAGCCCGTCGCATCGCTCAAGAACAGGATGAAGTCTGTGATTCCGTCTCCATTGAAATCACCGGGATAGAAATACTTCAAAGTGGGGTGAATGATGTTGTACCCGGAAGGAGCAAAGTAGTAGTTGCTCGAAAATGAGGTCCCCGTACTTCTGTACAGTCGCAAGTAAGACAGCGTCCGCCAATTTTGCGTTCCCGAAATGGTCACCTTCAGTGTCATGATGTCATCCCGACCATCTCCATTGAAATCCGAGGAGATGAAGTTGTGGAAATTGGGGATGTTCATTCCATTGACGACGGTCGATTGATTCGACAAGCTCTGGTTGAATGTCAAGGAGTAATTTGAATTGGTCGACGTCCGCTTGTACACTTTGATGGCCGTGTTGAATCTGGCGCCATTTTGATAGGTATAGGGAGAGGTAAGGATGTCGGTGTAGCCATCACCGTCGAAGTCGCCAGAGAACAAATCAACGGCTTCCCCCTGAAAAGCAGTCAGCGTTTGTGTCGAAAAATCAACAGGATGGTCACCATACTTGAAGATGGTGGTATTCAGTGCAGTGCCATCACTTCCTTTCTCTTCCACAGAGTTGAGGGTAGAGCGGTAGTTGTCATAGCTGTAGCGAAAGTAGTAGTTTTTGAAGGTGCTGTTTTCCGCTTTGATTTCAATCCGGTCCAACAGCTTGGAATTGGCAATGCTGGAACCATCTTGGTAGGTCAACACCGGATCTCTCCTTGTTTTGTAGTGAAACTGAATGGTGTTGTAAGGAGCCTGTCCCGTGATGTCATTGCCTGTGTACTTGATGGTACTGATCCGATGGTGGCGATTGGTATCGACGTATCTAAATTCGATGTAGTTGCCATCGGGGTAGCGGATTTTACTCAGCTTCCACCACACCCAAGCATCTTCGTCGTAGTTCTCCAATCGGGACGTAAAGCCTCCGTATTCGTAGATGACTCCATCTTTGGTTTCTACCTCAAAACGAGTGGGGCCACCAGTGGCGTTTGCATAAGAAGTGATGACAGAAAAATCATCTGCATCTTTTCGATAGGTTGCGCCATTGGCACCATAAGTTCCAGAGCGCAAAACCAGACGAGAGCCGTCGAGGTAAAAACGATCTGAGCTGCTGGTCGTGACAGGCGTTTTCTTGCCATCGTAGTGAAACGATTGTCCACTCCGCGTAATGGTAGAAAGCCCTCCGATGGTCCAACCCTGTCCAAGGATGCCATTGCCCCCCAGGGAATTGTATGCGATTGCGATTTGCGGAACGACCCCATTTGTACCTGGTGGCACGGCAATGGGAATGCTGTAGGTAAAAGCACCATTGCCATCGTTGCCAGCCTCAGCTTGGATGGCACCTGCAGGCAAGCTTGTGTTGATGGATTTATTGGCAATGTCGCTGTAGGAATTCAACGGAACATAACTGATGTTTTGCGCTTGCACGATCTGCCAGCAAAATACTTGACACAGCGACAAGAGCAGAAAGAATATGCGATTTTTTGTAAGTACTTTCATAATATTTTACTCTTTTTTCACAATAGTTAGAAACAATTTTCCGAAACAATCAAGGTTGCTCCGACTTGATGAGCATGGATACCCTGCGCTCATCGCCATCTACCAAAGTCAGTACATAGGCGCCAACAGGTAAGGAAGACACATCGATGTCTCTGCCATCTCCCAAGACACGCTGAGACAAAATTTGGCCATCCATGCTGATGATGCTCAATGTAGACTCCGGACTCAACCCCTCTCCTTGAATGGAAAAATTGGTGATGGTCGGATTGGGAAAAACCACCATAGACGACAAGTCAGAAAAGTCCTGGTCATCCAATGTAAATTTCTGATTGTCAACAGATTTTAAGTCCAACTTGGAAGGTTGACTCAACAGAGCTTCCAGTTTTTCAATCTCTGATTCCAGTACATCGGAATAGCCTTCCAGGGATTCTTCCAAGTCGACGACATTGGTCAACTGATCTTCTGTGGTTTCTGTCGAAAACTGCAGTGGTAGATTGTTCAGGCACAGGTAGCGCTTGATGCGATTGCCTGCATTGTCATAGTTGAAGCTGATGCCACAATTGGTGGAGGTAGGAGGCTGAAGTTGCGCAAACAGACTGGACCAGCCGATCAGCAAAAAGAAAAAAATCAAAAAATAATTTTTCATAAATACATATTTTAAGGTGAAAAAATAACATTCGTTTTCAAGCCTTCCTGGTGTGCAGTCACCAGAATAGGGAGTGATCAAAAGGGAGCATCTTCAGAGTTCATTCACGAGAACAAAACCCGAAAACACTTGTCGCAATGGCATAGAAAGTCCTCTGTAGTGAGAGCCATTCAAAGGCTGCCATACAGCATTGACAAGACAGAAGAGGACAATGCATTTCAATCCTCTGTCTTGTCGCACCAGAGTTGTAATCGCTTCACTAAAAAAGAGCTGATCAATCCAGCTTTCACTTGATGACATACCTAGGCAATGCCACAGAGTTCATCTGTAGAGAAAGCAGTTTGTTCTGCCAATTGTGTTTGAAAATAATCGTGCAAGAAAGTAAATTCCCAGAAAAGCCCTTTACATTATTCAATCAATAATGAATGAAACAAGGGAACGGTGTTATCTAAAAAGGTAAGGATCAGAAGGTTTGAACTAGAAGGGTCGCGTACGTGTAAGGATGTTTTGTTTGGGTCGACATTTTTTGTACTGATTATACAATCGACTTCCACAACAAATATATAACAATCCTTTTGAAAAAGTAAAGCCCTGAGACATTTTTAACAAAGAGCATCTAGTGGTTGGCATAAAATATCCATTGACAGGTGCAAGTGGCATTGGCACCAATGAAAAAGTTCACCAGCCCCGAAAGGCTGATGAACTTCAAAACTTTAGAAGTTTTCATCTCAGTATCGCGATGACACTTTTCAAAAAATTCATCGCTTGTCAGTATCTGTATCGAGCAGTCAAACGGTCTAGGATGAGCCCAGCTTGCTGAAGTATTGGCCGAGGAACGACATCCAGTCTTCCGCTACCCAACCTACACTTGCAGCGATCTTGTGATCCTTGCTGAAGTTGATCACTTTGCCAAACCAACCATCCTTATCTGTCACCAGTGTGAGTTTCTTGAAGTCAATGTCAAGGCTGCCACCCGTTGCGTGGTTGAGCAAACTGAGTGCCTCTGGTAAAAGACTGCCGATGTTGTCCTGCCAACGGAAAATTGGATTCTTGTATTTCTTACCAAAGGTAAACTGCAAGGGGCCTACTGCCACCACCACATTGTAGAATGCCGCATCTTTGTTGATCCAGTTGCCCCCGATGGACTCCACAACCGAGTAGGTCGCTTTTTGGAGCAGGGATGCTTTCCATTTCCATTTGTCTGCTAATCCAAAACCTCCCGTCGCTTTGTACGCTCCCTTGAAGCCTCCCAGAACAGCACCCACCAGGGCCGCTTTGTACAGCTTGTCAAGATCCCCCCCCGTAAGCGCCGTCACGGCCATCTTGATGTTGGCCCCTTTGATCGCCGAGGTCGTAATGCTCCAGGCCTTGGTCAGGCCACCACTTGCCGCTTTGATGCCCGTGGCCCCCAGACTCGCAGCAGCCATGGCCCCCGCGGCGGCCCCAATGAAGGCTCCGACGATGGCGCCCTTCCACGCATCCTTGGTCCACTTGGTAAAGTTCCAATTACCCGAGGCGATGGAAGCACCTGCATAGGCTCCTACTGCCGCACCAATGATCACCGGAATGAACCAGGCAATCTCTCCATTTGGATCGGTGTAGGACAGGGGATTGTTGAAGGCATAGGTGTAGCGGTTGTAACTTTGTGTACTTGTCGGTGACTGAATGTGGTTGTCCACACTCAACATCCGACCAACGACTGGGTCGTACATCCGACCATTCATGTTGATCAACTGAAATTCCGGCATCTCCTCATGTCCAGTATAACCTCTGTACAGCCAATCCGGTACGCTGTTCACATTGGTGTAGGTCCAGGTAGAAGCATTCCGCTTGCGACCCCATGGATCGAAGTTTTGTTCTGCTACCATTCCCCCACTTTGGTTGGTCACGCGTACGATGGAACCCAAGTGATCCGTGTAGGTGGAGTAGAACTCATAGGAACTTCCGTTCTTCACAACGATTCCAACCGTTCCTTGGCCAGCATTGACATAGTGAATGTCTTTGGTGACACCATTGACAGTCTGTCGTTCAAAGTCACCCATGTACAAGCGAGTCTTCTTCACAGTGCCATTCTCCTTGAGGACACTCTTGATCCGCTGGCGTTCGTGGCCATAGACGTAGTCCAGCTCAAAGTTGCCTTCGGATACTCTGGATGGCTGGTCAAACTGTGTGTAGGTGATGTCCTGCGTTACCGTTGGAATGGTGCTGCTGGAATTGCTCACCCGAATCACAGCATTGTTCTTGCCGCTTGATGAGTAAGTATAGCTACCGACATCTGTCTTGGAAGTGATGTTTCCGTTGGAAGCATAGTTGACATACTTGGTTGGTTGACCGCTTACCCGAGCTGTCTTCAGGCGGTTGAGGTTGTCATAAGTAAACACCTCGAAGCGGCCCTTGGGTACGTCGTGACGGGACACCAAGTTGCCATTGCTGTAGTTCCAACTCATCCGCAAATCCTGGTGGAATACGGCATAGTAACGAGTGGGGATGCCTTGGTTGTAGGTAATGGTTGTCGTGGCATTGTTGCCCAACTTGTAGGAAGTGTACTGCTCACGGCCATTCATTCCTTGGTTGGTAAACAAGGTGTGATTGCTGGCGGTGTGCTTGATGGTGCTCAACAGACCATTCGAATCATAGGCATAATCCAACTTCAGACCAGACGGATAGGTCTTGGACGTCAGATCGCTGAAGGCATTGTAGGTAAACTGCGTAGACAAGTAAGGTCCATCTATGCGCTCCAAGGTCGAGCGTACCCGTCCAAAGGAATCGTAGTAGTAGTACTTTCTATCAATGGACTGTGTATTGTAAATGTAGAAAAGCTTGCCCTTGGCCACTCCACTGCTGTAGTACACATAGCGACGGTCCTCGCCCGGGCCATAGCGGCGGGTGGGTTGTCCCAATTTGTTGTACTCCATATTGTAGGTATGGCTGTTGGCATTGGTCTCAGACGTCTTTTCTTTGAACGCATTGTAGCCATAAGACAGCGTACCAGCATTTTTGTCGACAACTTGCGTTTTGTTTCCATACACATCATGTGTGAGGGTCACCATTGTCGTACTGCCCAGTTTGACTTGCTTCATCAAGCCCTGGCTGTCGTAGGTATAGGTCAGGGTACCTCCACTGTCCGTCGCTTTGGTCTTCACATCACTCGCATCCGTCTCCACTGTCGATACCTGTCCAGCAGGGTTGGTCTTGGTGATTTTGGATTTTCCTCCTGAGTAGGAGTAGCTGTAGCTCGTGGTACCAAATGGATTGACTTCACTGGTCCGGCGGTTGTAGCTGTCGTAGTTGTAGGTCGTTGTGAAAGTTGTTTCACCAGACTTGTAAGGAGCGCGAACCGTCTTGAGTCGGCCACGTGAGTCGAAGGTCCAGATTTCGCTGACCAATGCGTTGGAATGGCTCCTGCGCTGGTGGCGAACTTTCCGGCCCAATTTGTCGAAGTAGACCCACTGATCTGGCTTTCCTGTCTGAGTTACCGCATGGCGATAGACACTATTGTAAGATGAACTGATGAAGAATGGGTAGCTTTCATTGATGATCACACCGGTGGGCAGGGTGGTTTTGGTCCGGCGTCCAAAGGCATCGTATTGAAAGGTTGATGTGAGTCCGTCGACACCAGTAACAGACAATTTTTCACCCCACTTGGGATCGTAGGTGGCTGTCTCCGTGTATCCCATTGGATTGGTCAAGCTGGTGACGAAACGCCCTTTGCTGTCATACCCTTTGGTTGTCGTACGCGAAGAAACACCAGAAGCGGACAAGGTCTCGGTGGTCACGTTTCCTAAGCTGTTGTACCCATAGGCGGTGGTCACCTGCCGCGACAATCCGTAGTAATCTCTTCTGGAAGTCATCTGTCCCTTGCTGTTGTAGTAGTACCGATCTGAGAAGGTGTGCGATGGCTGACCAGTACGCTGGCGGATCACGGTCATCTGGGTCGGCCGATTTGGCACTGGCCCTGCGTATTGTCCGTATGTGGTATTGGTCGTGATGGTTTCTACCCCATTGTCTTCCACCTCTTGGGTGATGTTGCCGTGACTGTCATAGGTATAGTCCATGGTCTTGGTCTGACCTTGTAGGTACAGATTGTCGGTCGTTCCATTGATCCTCAGCCAATAGCTCTTATTGGGTCGGGAGACAAAGGTGCGATTGTAATCCATGCGGTTGTACAGGTAGTTGGTCGAGTTGACATATTTGCGTACCCGATAGGGAGACAAGTAGTAAATCCCTAGGGTCTGATTGCGTTGCAATTCTGTCCGCACATTATTGTCCAGATCAATGGTATGAAATTCCCTAAAGCCAACGAAACCTCTTCCGGCGCGGTGTACATAGGCATCCACATACTTGTACTGAGTCGTAAGATAGCCACCAATGCCGTCTTGTTGTGCAATCTGATACCCCAGGTAAATGGGTGCTGTCACCGTATTCTGCGGATAGGAGGTATTGGGTGAACGGCTGTAGAAGTTGCTGGTTTGCGTCATCCGCTTGTAGGAGAAATTGGTGCGCTTGCCATGACCATCGGTGATGTTTTGCAACAACATGTCCTGTCCATCTTTTTGGAAGTACAGGATGGTCGATGGAGAGGTGTAGCTCGTTCGATTGATGATGTCAGTTCGCCCATCTCCGTTCAAGTCGTATTGTACAGTCGGGACAAAACCGAGTAGGCCATTGAAGTTCTCTGTTTCGTAGAAGAAGCTGTTGCCCGTACTGAAATAGAGCCCTAGTGTGGAGGTAGATGTATGCGTCCAACCGTGCATGATGTCGGTCTTGCCATCGCCGTTGAAATCCCCAATCTCCAATTTGTCGTCGCTGTATTGTCCGCGGATGTCTGGTGTTTGGTTGAAGTTGAAGGTAGTACTTAAGAAGCCTTTACCAGTAGACACACATTTGTACCAAGTTCCATTGTTGTTGGTCAAGCCATTGCGGATCAACATATCTGTTTTCTGGTCACCGTTGAAGTCACCAAAGAACATGCGGTAGTTGCTGTTGGGAAAGCCAGTATTGTACAGCTGTTGAGCGCTAACACTGCCTCCATTTTGGTTGAAGGTCATGATTTGTGTGCCACTGCTGGTGACCTTCATCAATTCCATCTTGCCATCGCCATCAAAGTCCAGTACGCGGATGTCATCGGCTAGTACCCAGCTTGTGCCAGGGTAGCTACCTGATCCCATCCCGGAGATTTGGACATTCTTATAATTGGTTCCCCCCAAGGTGATAAATGCCTTGTAGCCTGAGGCGTTGCTCAAAAACATGATGAAGTCAGTGATTCCATCACCATTGAAGTCACCAGGGTAAAAATACTTCAAACTGGGGTGAATGATGTTGTAGCCAGAAGGGGCAAAATAATAGCTGCTCGAAAACGAGCTACCTGTACTTCTGTACAATCGCAAGAAAGACAACGTCCGCCAGTTTTGCGATCCCGAAATGGTCACTTTCAAGGTCATGATGTCATCGCGACCATCCCCATTGAAATCCGAAGAGATGAGGTTGTGGAAATTCGGGATGTTCATTCCGTTGACCACTGTTGATTGACTTGACAAGGTCTGATTGAACGTCAGGGAGTAATTTGAATTGGTCGAGGTACGCTTGTATACTTTGATCGCTGTATTGAACTTGATGCCGTTTTGGTAGGCATAGGGAGAGGTGAGGATGTCGGTATAGCCATCACCATCAAAATCACCAGAGAACAAATCAACTGCTTCGCCCTGAAAAGCGGTCAGCGTTTGGGTAGAAAAATCGACCGGCTGGCCACCATACTTGAAAATGGTGGTGTTCAATGCAGTTCCATCACTTCCTTTTTCCTCCACAGAGTTGAGGGTAGAGCGGTAGTTGTCGTAGCTATAGCGGAAGTAGTAGTTTTTGAAAATGCTGTTTTCCGCCTTCACTTCAATTCGATCCAAGAGCTTGACATTCGCGATGCTGGAACCGTCTTCATAAGTTGTCACCTGATCCGTTCTCGTCTTGTAGTGGAACTGAATGGTGTGATAAGGAGCCAGACCTGTGATGTCGTTGCCCGTGTATTTGATGGTGTTGATCCGATGGTGGCGGTTGCTGGTCAGGTACCTGAACTCGATGTAGTTGCCATCCGGATAGCGGATTTTGCTCAACTTCCACCACACCCATTCGTCCTCGTTGTAGTCTTCCAACTTGGATGTGAAGTGGCCTCCATATTCGTAGATCACCCCATCCTTGGTTTCCACCTCAAATCGAGTGGGTCCCCCGGTGGCGTTGGCATAAGAAGTGATCACAGAAAAGTCGTCGTTCTCCTTGCGGTAGGTGGCTCCATTGGCACCATAGGTTCCACTGCGCAGGGTCAGACGGGAACCGTCTAGGTAGAAGCGGTCAGAGCTGCTCGTGGTGACGGGAGTTCTCTTGCCATCAAAGTGAACGGACTGCCCACCACGGGTAATGGAGGACAGACCTCCGATGGTCCAACCTTGTCCCAGGATACCATTGCCCCCCATGGAATTGTACGCTATGGCCAATTGGGGAGCGACGCCATTGGTACCTGGCGGCACACCAATGGGGATGCTGTAGGTGAAAGCACCATTGCCGTTGTTGCCAACTTCGGCTTGGATGGCACCAGTAGCCTTATTTGTGTAGATGGGTTTGCTCGCAATGTCATTGTAAGAATTTAGGGGAACATAACTGACATTTTGGGCTTCTACTGGCTGCCAGGAGAAAAATTGGCAGAGCAATAGGAGTGCAAAAAATGCACCATTTTTTATAATTAATTTCATAACAATTTAAGCATTTTTGTTCATAACAATAAGAAACATTCGGCCGGGTTGACTAGGGCTGCTCTGATTTGATGAGCATGGATACTCTGCGCTCGTCGCCATCTACCAAAGTCAGCACATACGCACCAACAGGCAAGGAAGACACATCGATGTCTCTGCCATCACCCAGTACGCGCTGAGACAAAATTTTGCCATCCATACTGATGATGCTCAAGGTAGATTCTGGATTCAATCCCTCTCCCTGAATCGAGAAGTTGGTAATGGTAGGATTGGGAAAAACCACCATAGACGACAGATCAGAAAAGCTCTGGTCGTTCAGTGCAACTGACTGATCTTCAGTAGATTTCAAATCCAAATTAGAAGGCTGGCTCAGCAGAGCTTCCAGTTTCTCAATCTCTGATTCGAGTGCGTCGGAATACCCTTCCATGGTTCCCTCCAAATCGATTGTATTGGTCAACTGATCTTCTGTTGTTTCCGTCGAAAACTGCAGCTCTACATTGTTCAGGCAGAGGTAGCGTTTGATGCGATTGCCTGCATTGTCGTAGTTGAAACTGATGCCACAATTGATCGAGGCAGGAGGTTGAATCTGTGCAATCAGACTGGACCAGCCAATCAACAAAAAGAAAAACAGCAAGAAATAATTTTTCATCTGTATGTAATTTTATAGTGAAAAAAGCAAATACTTATCTGTCCTTTTCAGTGTAAAATCACTGAAAAAGGCATCGGTGTAGGAGGAATCCTTCTGGAGTTCACGCAAGTGAATGAATTCCCCAAAATGATCATCGCAATAGCATAGAAAAGTTTGTGCATCGATGGCCATTTACAGGCTACCATATAGCACTGATGGGACAGTAGAGGTCAACACATTGGCCCCTCTGCCTTTTCGTTCTAGAGTTGTAATTTTTTGACCGGAAGTTAGCAGCAGATTATCAGATCAAATTGCATAGCAACTGATCTGAAAACAATTGAATTGGCACATTCGGATTTCACCCGATGACACATCCAATCGATGCTACAGCATTTGCTGGTAACAAAAGCGGTTTTTCTATTGTTTCTGGTTGAGAAAATTGTGTAAGAAATTAAATCTCTAGAAACGTCTTCGATATTCGTTAAATAATAGCAGGATGAAAATTCAATAGTGACTAACAGGAGGAAAGGACATTTGATTTTCAATTAGAAAGGCTGTATACGTGTAAGTCCGTTTTAGTTTTACAGAAAATCTTTGGTACTGGTATTATTCTTCTGCTGTATGTCCTTTACAAGAACAAATATATAACAATCCATCTGAAAAAGTAAAGTGATAAGATTTTTTTAACAAACAGAATTTTGAAGCGCTGACATAACAATACATTTGAATAAAACAAGGGGCATTGACAGAAACAAAAAAAATTCACCAGCCCCGAAAGACTGGTGAATGACATAAATGTGTGAATGTTTCATCTCACCAAGACAAGGCAATCAGATCGATTGCATCACCTCTTTGGCAGATGATTATGTACTTGCTTATTTGGAAGAACCCAGCTTGCTGAAAAACTGCCCGATGAAGTTTGCCCAATCACCTGAGTTCCAGATGACCGTCTTATCTAGTGCAGTCGGATCTAAGGGATTGTCAAACCAACTTCCTTGACTGACCAATGTCAGCTTTTTAAAGTCAACTTTCAAATCTCCCCCATTTGCAAACTTCAGCAAGGAGACTGCCTCTGGCAACAAACTGCCGATGTTGTCCTGCCAACGGAAGACCGGATTGCCATGCTTTTTCCCAAAAGTAAACCTCAAGGGTCCAACTCCCACAACGACATTGTAGAACAAATCGTCTCCATTGATCCAGTTGCCCGTCAAGGATTCAATCGTGGTGTAAGATGCCTTGTCCAGAAGCCTTGCCTGCCAGTCCCACTTATCGTTGTCGAATAAACCAAATCCTCCAGTCGCCTTGACTGCTCCTTTGTAGCCCCCAAGGACAGCTCCGACAAGCCCAGCCTTGTACACCTTGTCCAAGTCTCCCCCTGTCAATGCCGTAACAGCCATTTTGATGTTGGCCCCTTTGATGGCAGAGGTGGTGATCTTCCAAATGGTGGTTAGTTTTTTGCCACCTGCGGCAGTCATGCCCGAAGCTCCAACACCAACTGCCACAAAAGAACCGATGGCTGCCCCGACAAAAGCACCTACAATGGCACCCTTCCAGGCATCCTTTTTCCACTTGGTAAAGTCCAAAGTACCAGAGGCAATCGATGCACCTGCGTAAGCGCCCACTACCGCTCCAATGATCACCGGAACAAACCACGCAATCTCACCGCTAGGGTCAGTATAGGAAAGCGGATTGTTGAAGGCATAGGTATATCGGTTGTAGCTTTGCGTACTTGTCGGGGATTGAATGTGATTGTCCACACTCAGCATCCGTCCCACGACAGGATCGTACATTCGTCCATTCATGTTGATCAGTTGAAACTCCGGCATCTCCTCGTGTCCGGTGTATCCACGGTACAACCAATTTGGTACACTGTTGACATTGGCATAGGTCCAGGTGGATGCATTGCGCTTGCGACCCCAGGGATCAAAGTTTTGCTCGGCCACTACCCCACCTGTATCGTCCGTCACTCGCACGATGGATCCCAGGTGATCTGTATAGGTTGAGTAAAAATTGTAAGTATTGTTTTGCTTTACAACAATTCCTATTGTTCCCTGTCCTGCGTTGACATAGTGGATGTCCTGAATGCCTCCTTGCGTGGTCTGCTTCTCATAATCCCCCATGTACAATCGAGTCGCTTTGATCGATCCATTTTCCTTGAGTACACTTTTGATGCGCTGGCGCTTGTAACCATAGACATAGTCCAGCTCGAAGTTGCCCTCTGTCACTTGAGACGGCTGGTCAAACTCGGTGTAGCTGATGTCTTGTGTCACGTTTGGAATGGTCGCATCGACATTGCTGACCTTGGTCACTGCATTGTTTTTACCACTTGGATAGGTGTAGCTGCCAACATCTGTCTTGGATACAATGTTTCCGTTGGAAGCGTAGTTGACGTACTTGGTTGACTGACCAGATACTTTGGATGTTTTCAGTCGGTTGAGACTGTCATAAGTGAAGCTTTCGAAACGTCCCTTCGCAACATCCCAGCGGTAGTTCAAATTGCCATTGGTATAATTCCAACTCATCCGCAAATCCTGTTGGCCAGGTGCGTAGTAACGAGTGGAAATGCCTTGGTTGTAAGAAACTGTGGTCGTTACATTGTTGCCCAGTCTGTAGGAAGTGTACTGCCCGCGGCCATTCATCCCCTGATTGGTAAACAAGGTGTGATTGCTGGCCAAGTGCTTGATGCTGGTCAGTATGCCATTGGAGTCATAGAAATAGTTCAACTTCAAGCCCGATGCATAGGTCTTTGAGGTGAGATCGCTGAAGTTGTTGTAGGTAAACTGCGTCGATAGGTAAGGCCCATCTATGCGTTCTGCAGTGCTTCGGACCCGACCAAAAACGTCGTAGTAAAAGTACTTTCTATCAATGGATAGGGTATTGTAAATGTAGAAGATTTTGCTCTTGGCCACCCCACTGCTGTAGTAGATGTAGCGTCGATCCTCTCCCGGCCCATGGCGACGGGTAATTTTCCCCAATTGGTTGTACTCCATGTTGTAGGTATGTCCATTGGCATTGGTCTCGGAAGTCAATTCCTTATAGGCGTTGTAACCATAAGACAGCGTTCCGGCATTTTTGTCTACCACCTGTGTTTTGTTTCCATAGACGTCATGGGTCACCATCACCATGGTGGTACTGCCCAATTTGACTTCTTTGATGAGGCCTTGGCTGTCGTAGGTATACGTTAGGGTGCCTCCGCCATCGGTCGCCTGGGTTTTCAAGCCACTTGCATCTGTCTCCACCGTCGATACCTGCCCTGCTGGATTGGTTTTGGTGATCTTGGATTTCCCTCCTGAGTAGGAGTAACTGTAGGTCGTTGTTCCGAAGGGATTGACCTCACTGGTCCGACGATTGTAGTTGTCGTAGTTGTAGGTGGTTGTAAAAGTCGTCTCACCAGATTTGTAGGGAGCGCGAGCTGTCTTTGGTCGGCCTCGCGAATCATAGGTCCACATCTCGTAGACCGTTGCATTGGCAAAGCTCTTGCTGTGCTTGCGAACTTGGCGGCCCAGCTTGTCAAAGTAGACCGTCTGATCGGGTTTGCCCACCTGGCTGACATTGTGGTAGTAGGTGCTGCCATAGGAAGAGCTGACGAAAAAGGGATAGCTCTCGTTGATCACCGCCCCGGTTGGCAATGTCGTTTTGGTTCGTCGCCCAAAAGCATCGTACTCAAAAGTTGTTGTGAGTCCATCTACTCCAGTTGCCAACAATTTCTCTCCCCACTTCGGATCGTAGGTGGCAGACTCCGCATACCCCATCGGGTTGGTCATACCAATGACGAAGCGGCCCTTGGGATCATAGGTCATGATCGTATGACGGGAGGCCACCCCAAAGGCAGATATGGTCTTATTGATCACATTGCCAAAGTTGTCGTAGGCATAAGCAGAAGTCACCTTTTTCGACAATCCATCATAATCTACTTTGTTGATCACTTGTCCTTTGTTGTTGTAATAGAAGCGATCCGAAAAGGTATGCGACGGCTGACCGGAGCGTTGCCGCGTGACCGTCGTCCGGGTCACCCTGTTGGGAACGGGACCGGCGTACTGTCCATACGTAATGTCGGTGGTGATGCTCTCTACCCAATTGCCCTCTGTCTTCTGGGTCACATTTCCGTAAGCATCATAGGTGTAATACTTTCCCTGAAATTGTCCCTGCAGGAAGAGGTTCTCCAAGTCCTCGTCAATCCGAAGCCAATAACTCTTATTGGGTCTCGACACAAAGGTCGTATTGTAGGTCCTCTGATTGAAAAGGTAATTGGTCGAGTTGACGTATTTTCGGATTCGGTAAGGTGCCAACATGTAGATGCCAGGCGATTCTGCTCGCTCTACCTCTACTCGGACATCGTTGTCAAGATCGGTGGTATGCACTTCACGGAAGCCCAAAAATCCTCTTCCGCCCCGATGGACAAAGGCATCCTCATATTTGTACCGAGTGTTGAAATAGCCCCCAATGCCATCGTCCTGGCTCAGTTGATAGGCCAAGTAAATGGGGGCTGTGACGGTATTTTGAGGCCAGTCGGTAGTGGTTGGTCGGCTGTAAAAATTGCTTGTCTGTGTCATTCGCCGATACGCCAAATTGATGCGCCTTTTGTGTCCATCTGTGATGTTTTGCAACTGCATGTCTTGACCCTCTTTCTGGAAATACAGGATGTTGGAGGGAGAAGAAAAGTGGTCTTTGTCGATGAGATCCGTACGCCCATCTCCATTGAGGTCAAAGTGAGCAAGGGGTTGAGAACTAAAGGAGCCATTGTAGGCTTCTTGTTCAAAGAAAAAGTCATTCCCTCGACTGAAATACAAGTCCAACTTGGTATCGTTGAAGTCGTACCAGGCGTGCAAAATATCGGTTTTGCCATCCCCGTTGAAATCCGATATTTCAATCTTATCATTGCCAGAAAAGGGCGTAATACCTGGTGTTTCGGTGAAGTTGAAAACTGATGACACAAAGCCCCCGCCTGTAGAAATACACTTGTACCAGGTACTATTGTTGGTGTTCTTATCGGTGCGAATGAGCAAATCGGTCTTTTGGTCACCGTTGAAATCACCTAAGTAGACAAGATTGTCATCGGTTGGGAAACCCACATCGTACAGCTTTTCTGCAGCGACGCCATTGCCATTGTGATTGAAGGTGTAGATTTGGGTATTGTTGCCATCAATCTTCATCAACTCCATCTTTCCATCTCCGTTGAAGTCCATCACGCGAATGTCGTCGGCGCTCACCCAGCTTCCCGCTGGATAAGCCGATGAGCCAGAGCCAAGACCAGAAATTTCGACATTGCTGATGTTTGTTCCTCTCAATGTGATGAATGCCTTGTAATGCTGGGCATTACTCAAAAAGAGAATGTAGTCTGTGATGCCGTTTCCATCAAAATCACCTGGGTAGAAATATTTCAAACTGGGGTGAATAACATCGTAACCAGAGGGGGACTGGAAAAAGGAGGTAGCAAATGAGCTTCCTGTACTCTCGTAATACTTGAGGTATTCCAAAGTCCGCCAATTCAGTGAACCGCTGATGGATACTTTGAGCGTCAGAATGTCGTCCAGGCCATCGCCGTTGAAGTCAGAAGCAATTGGGGTATGGAATTTTGGAATGTTCATCCCGTTGACCACTGTCGATTGGCTCGGCAAACTTTGGTTGTACACCAGTGAGTGATTGGGATTGGTGGCAGTGCGTCTGTACACTTTCAAAGCCGTATTGAATTTTGCCCCATTTTGGTAGTCATAAGGTGCTGCCAAAATATCGGTATAACCATCGCCATCGAAGTCACCGGAAAAAAGATCTACGGCTTGTCCCTGAAAGGCTGAAATGCTTCCCAAGGAGAAATCATTTGGGTGGCTTCCGTATCTGAATATGGTCGTATTCAAGGCTGTGCCATCGCTTCCCTTTTCTTCTACAGAGTTGAGGGTGGAGCGGTAGTTGTCAAAGCTGTATCGAAAGTAGTAGTTTTTGAAAGTGCTGT
Organism: Bacteroidota bacterium; assembly: GCA_039821145.1. GTDB lineage: Bacteria > Bacteroidota > Bacteroidia > Chitinophagales > Saprospiraceae > JBCCSZ01. Next base: position 199,883 of record JBCBOS010000015.1, read on the forward strand.
TTTCTGCAGTCACTTCGATTCTGTCCAAGAGATTCAGGTAAGCCATGCTCGATCCCCGCTCATATGTTGTCACCTGATCTGTCCTAAATTTATAGTAAAACTTGAGCTTGTTGTAGGGCACCTGACCTGTGACACTGTTGCCTGTGTATCTGATCTCAGAAATGCGATGGTCGCGATTGCCACTGGTATAATCAAACTCAATGTAGTTGCCATCTGGATAGCGAATTTTGCTGAGCTTCCAGCAGAGTACATCCTCCTCATCAGATGTCTCAAAGCGAGAACTGACACTGCCTCCATATTCGTAGACGGTGCCATCTTTGGCTTCTACTTCAAAACGAATCAGGGTACCAAAGGGAGTACGGAAGGAGGTGATCACAGAAAAATCATCGGACTCTTTCCGGTAAGTAGCGCCGTTGGCACCATAGGTTCCACTTCGCAAAGTGAGTCGCATTCCATCCAGGTAAAAACGGTCTTGGGTGGAAATGCTGACAGGAGTTGTTTTGCCGTCGTAATGGTACGACTGCCCACTCCTCGTAATGGCAGACAAGCCACCGATGGACCAGCCTTGCCCAAGAATCCCATTGTCTCCCATGGAGTTGTACGTCACAGATATATTGGGGATGACACCATTGGTACCTGGTGGTACAGCAATCGGCATGTTGTAGACAAAGGCACCATTTCCATTGTCGGAAATCTCCGCAGGAATGGCTCCGGTGGGGAGGCTGGTATTGATGGTTTTATTTGCCATGCTACTGCTCGTATTCAGTGGTACATAGCTCACATTTTGCGCTTCCGTACTCTGCCAATGAAAAAACTGGCACAACAGCAGTAGTACAAAAGACATATTTTTTCTTGTCAATAACTTCATAACATTTGTATATTTTTCGTTAAAAATTCAAAAATTGATTAAGGTTGATCTGCTTTGATGAGCATGGACAGTCTTCGCTCGTCATCGTCCACCAGGGTCAATATATAAGCTCCTACCGGCAGGGAAGACACGTCGATGTCTCTGCCATCGCCCAGTACGCGTTGGGACAAAATCTGACCGCTCATATTGATGATGCTCAGCGTAGATTCAGGATTCAAACCCTCTCCTTGAATGGAAAAACTTTCGACAGTAGGGTTGGGGAAAACCACCAGATCAGACAGACTTGAGAAATTCTGACTACTCAATTCAACAACCTGATCATCAGTTGATTGCAAGTCCAAATTTGAGGGCTTACTCAACAAAGCCTCTAGTTTTTCGATCTCTGATTCAAGTGCGTTGGAGTAGCCTTCGAGTGTCCCCTCCAGATCAAGTGAATTGGTCAACTGATCTTCTGTTGTCTCTGTTGAAAACTGTGGATCTACATTGAACAGACAGCGATATCTCTTGATGCGATTGCCCGCATTGTCATAGTCAAAACTGATCCCACAAGTAACGGAGGCGGGGGGTTGAATCTGCGCAAACAGACCAGACCAACCCATTGATAAAAAGAAAAAAAGCAAGAAATAATTTTTCATATTGATGTGATTTTATGATAAAAAAATGACATATTTATTTCAGTCCGTCCAGTGTAAATTCATTGTAACGGCCATAGGTTGACAGGCCAAGTCATTGGAAACTCTCTCGCCAATGGCATAGCACACAACTCCCCCACTCCATTGCAAGCATGGAAGTTCTTCTGGTCCACTGGCAGTGATCAACTCATCGAAATTGCATTTCCAAGGGAGATGCTGCCGAGATGAGAAGGACAGATTTGATTGATCTGCACACAACTCCAGTGCTCAGCAAGTCCAATGGACGAGTTGCAGCTGGCAAGGCCATTTGTCAAATGTATGTAAATGTGATACTGGTGTGAGAACTAGAATAGTTAGGATCTTCTTTCTTGGCTGACTAAAAATTGGAATTTCAAAGTAAAGATTGAAAAGAAGCAAGCAACGCAGCAGATGTCTGTATCATAGTTTTTTTGGGTAGATCAAATTTTTGTTGTTTGACATCTTTGCTTAGGATGGTCAATATACGACAATACAAATTGAAATGTAAAGTAAAAGTGTGATTTTTTTATCGCAGCTTTTTCTTCTCAAAAAAGTGGGCGATGGGACCGAACAAAAGGAAGAGTTTGCTGTTACAAAAAATTCACCAGCCCCGAAAGACTGGTGAATCTCAACATTCACATTTTTTCACCTGATCAGTGACTGTATTTACGGATGGACTCCGAACGATCTAGGAGGATCACTTCTTACTCAAGTACTGGCCAAGAAATGAAATCCAATCGCTTGTTGTCCAAGTCACACTGTTTACAGTATCTCCAAGACCTGCAGAATTACTCAATTTCCCTACACCATAGACCAGTGTCAATTTCTGTAAATCAAATTTCAGACTGCCACCATCCGCGAGTTTGAGCAGTGACAATGACTCCGCCAATAAACTACCAATGTTGTCTTGCCATCGGAAGATTGGGTTGCCGTATTTCTTTCCAAAGGTAAATCGAAGCGGCCCCACTCCTACGACGACATTGTAAAATATTTTGTCCCCATTGATCCAATTTCCTGCTAAGGACTCGACGGTTGTGTAGAGGGCTTTTTCAAGGAGCGCAGCCTTCCACCCAAACTTATCTATCAGGCCAAATCCTTTGGTTGTTTTGACCAAGCTTTTGTAGCCTCCCAATGCAGCACCGACAAGGGCCGATTTGTACAACTTATTCAGATCACCTCCTGTCAGCGACGTCACTGCCAATTTGATGTTGGCTCCTTTGATGGCAGCAGTAGTGATCTTCCATGCAGTGGACAATTTTTCGGATCCAGCCTTTGTAATGCCAGTAGCGTTCACACTGGCTGCTATCGAAGCTCCAGCCGCAGCACCAATGAAAGCTCCAACAATGGCTCCCTTCCACGCATTCTTATTCCACTTCGTAAAGTTCCAATTTCCAGAAGCAATCGATGCACCTGCGTAGGCCCCTACTGCTGCTCCAATGATCACGGGAATGAACCAGGCAATCTCTCCGCTGGGATCAGTGTAAGACAACGGATTGTTGAAGGCATAGGTGTAGCGGTTGTAGCTCTGGGTATTTGTCGGCGACTGGACGTGGTTGTCCGGACTCAGCATTCGACCCACCACTGGATCGTACATCCGTCCGTTCATATTGATCAGCTGAAACTTTGGCATTTCCTCATGCCCGGTATATCCTCTGTACAACCAATCCGGTACACTGCCGACATTGGCATAGGTCCAAGTGGAAGCATTTCGCTTGCGGCCCCAAGCATCGAAACTTTGCTCGGCAACCATTCCGCCTGTATCATCTGTCACCCGCACGATGGATCCCAAATGATCGGTGTAGGTGGCGTAAAACTCAAAGTTGTTGTTTTCCATCACAACAATTCCCACAGTTCCCTGCCCGGCATTGACATAGTGAATGTGTTGGGTATTTCCCTGCTGGATTTGTTGTTCGTATTCTCCAAAGTACAAGCGGGTTCTCGTCACCAAACCGTTTTCCTTCAACACACTTTTGATCCGTTGGCGATCATGCCCGTAGGTATAGTCAAGCTCGAAATCACCTTCGGTCAGCTTGGAAGGTTGGTCAAACTCATTGTACACAATGTCTTGGGTCAAAGCGGGGATGGTGTTGTCGGGATTGGTGACTTTTTCAACCGCATTGTTGCGCATGCTCGCATAAGTGTAAGTACCGACATCTGACTTGGTGTTGATGTTGCCATTGGAAGCATAGCTGGTGCTCTTGACAGCCTGCCCAGCCACCTGAGAAGTGAGCAAGCGATTGATGCCATCGTAAGTAAAGTTTTCAAAACGTCCCTTCTCATCATCCCAGCGGTAGATCAAATTGCCATTGTCATAGTTCCAGTTCATCCGCAAGTCCTGTTGGCCAGGAGCGAGGTAACGGGTCGTGATCCCCTGATTGTATTCGACAGTGGTTGTCACGTTGTTGCCCAATTGATAGGAAGTGTACTGACCACGGCCATTCATTGCCTGATTGGTAAACAGGGTGTGGTTGCTGGCCACATGCTTGATGCTGCTCAGGATTCCGTTGGAGTCGTAGAGGTAGTCCAACTTCAGACCGGAAGGATAGGTCTTCGACGTGATGTCGCTGAAAGCATTGTAGGTAAAACTCGTCCACAGGTAGGGTCCGTCGACGCGTTCTGCCACGGTGCGAACACGGCCGTAAATGTCGTAGTAGTAATACATTGCATCTGTGGACTGCAGATTGTGTATGTGAAAGATTTTGCCCTTGGCCACCCCACTGGTATGATATTCATAGCGGCGATCTTCTCCAGGACCGTAACGGCGAGTGAGTTGACTCAGCTTGTTGTATTCCATTTGGTAGGTATGCCCATTTGCGTTGGTCTCCGAGATCAATTCTTTGAATGCATTGTAACCGTAGGAGATTGTTCCGGCATTTTTGTCGACCACCTGTATTTTGTTACCATACACATCATGCATCAATGTCACCATGGTTGTGCTACCCAGCTTGACTTCCTTGAGCAGGCCTTGGCTGTCGTAGGTATAGTTCAAAGTACCTCCCGTATCGGTGGCCTTGGTTTTCAAACCACTTGCATCCATTTCCACTGTCGATACTTGTCCTGCCGGGTTGGTCTTGGTGATCTTGGCATTTCCTCCTGAATAAGAATAGCTGTAGGTCGTTGTGCCAAAAGGATTGACCTCACTGGTTCGGCGGTTGTAGGTATCGTAGTTGTAAGTGGTGGTAAAAGTGGTCTCGCTGGACTTGTAGGGTGCCCTGGCTGTTTTGGGCCGTCCCCGCGAATCATAGGTCCACACTTCATAGATCATGTCATTGGCAAAACTCCGGCGATGGTGTCTGATCCTGCGTCCCAACTTATCAAAGAAATATTGCTGATCGGGTTTGCCCACTTGGCTGATACTGTGATAGTAAATGCTGCCGTAGGATGGACTGACAAAGAAAGGATAGGCTTCGTCGATCATGACAGCTGTCGGCAAAATGGTTCGGCTGCGACGGCCAAAGGCATCGTACTCGAAAGTAGTTGTCAGGCCATCGACTCCGGTCACCGTCAATTTTTCGCCCCACTTTGCATCATAGGTTGCCGACTCCGTATGGCCCATCTGGTTGGTCAGACCAACGACAAAGCGGCCTTTGGGATCGTAGGTATTGATGGTCTGACGCGCAACCAAACCAATGGGTGCAACAGTTGTAAGTGTCACGTTGCCAAAATCGTCATAGACGTAAATGGTAGCAACTTGTCGCGGCAACCCATCGTAGTCGATCCGCGATGTCAGCTGGCCTTTGTTGTTGTAGTAATAGCGGTCTGTGAAAGTATGTGATGGCTGGCCGGTGCGCTGTCGGGTGACGATCATCCGGGTTTTTCTATTGGGTACTGGACCTGCGTACTGAAAGTATTCCGAGTCGGTCGTGATGGTCTCTACACCATTGTCTTCTGTCTCCAAGGTCACATTTCCATAGTTGTCATATCCGTAAGACATCACAATGGTTTGATCTTGCAGGATGCGATCTTCTGTACTGCCATTGAATCTCGGCCAATAACTTTCATTGCCTTGCGGGAGGAAGGTGATGTCAAAGTCTGTTTGGTGAAAAAGATAATCGGTGGAGGAGACGTACTTGCGGGTCTCATGGGGCGCCAGCATATAGATGCCAGGCGTCTGCTCTCGCTCCACTTCTGTTCGGAGGTCGTTGTCCAGATCAATGGTGTGAACTTCTCTGAAGCCCAAAAAGCCTTTTCCGGCGCGATGGACAAAAGCATCCTCGTATTTGTACCGTGTGGTAAAATAGCCCCCGATGCCATCGTCTCTCTCCATTTGTTGAGCCAGATAAATTGGCGCAGTTACGGTATTTCGCGGATAGTCTGTCAAGGTGGGACGACTGTAGAAATTGCTGGTTTGGGTCATGCGGCGATAGGTAAAATTGATCCGCTTGTTGTGTCCATCTACTACGTTTTGCAAGAGCATGTCTTGGCCTTCTTTTTGGAAGTACAAAATGGTGGATGGCGCGGTGTAGCTGGTGCGATTGATGAGATCTGTCCGGCCATCTCCGTTGAGGTCGAATTGTACAATGGGAACAATCCCTAGTATGCCACTGAAGGTCTCCACCTCAGAAATAAAGTTATCTCCCCTGCTGAAATAGAGTTCCAGTTTGGAGTCACTGAATTGGTTCCATCCATGTAAAACATCAGTCAGGCCATCGCCATTGAAATCGCCCAGTTCAAGTTTGTCATCGCCATAATTTCCAAGAATGTCAGGAGTTCGATTGAAGGTAAAAGGTGAAATGGCAAAATCTCTGCCCGTAGAGATGTATCTGTACCACGTCCCGCCATTGGTATTTCTGGTGTCGCGCAACAGCATATCCGTTTTTTGATCCCCATTGAAATCACCAAAAAAGAAACGGTGATCCTTGGTTGGCAATGTACTGGCATTCAATACATCCGCTACGATGTTATTTCCAATTTGAGAAAAAGAAACAATTTCCGTATTGCTGTCGCCAACCTTCATCAGCTCCATCTTCCCATCTCCGTCTAGGTCCAATACGCGAATGTCCTCTGCCGCTACCCAATCGCTCGCTGTGACCCCCAGAATTTCAGCATTCTTTACAGACGAGTTACCAAGTGTCATAAAAACCTTGTGTGAAGACCCATCGCCCAAGATGAGGATAAAGTCAGTCACACCATCTCCGTTGAAATCACCAGGAAAGAAATACTTGAGACTTGGGTCTATGCGGTTGTAACTACCAGGTACTGGGAAGAGTTGTGTGGCGAATGTACTGCCCGTACTTCTGTACAATTTGAGATAGTCCAAACGCCGATACCCATCTATTACAACAATCTCATGGGTAAAAACATCATCCAAGCCATCGCCATTAAAATCAGAGGAGATAAAATTTTGAAATTTGGGGATGTTCATTCCATTGAGAATGTTTGTCTGCGGTGGCAAGGGCTGATCAAACCAAACAGTGTAGCTGGAGTTGGTGGCAGTGCGCTTGTACACTCTGATGGCCGTATTGTACTCCACCCCATCTATGATGGTCGTGGGAGCCACCAGAATATCGGAATAGCCATCTCCATCAAAATCACCGGAAAAAAGATCCACTCCTTCTCCTTGGTAGGCAGTCAAGACGTCTTCATCAAAATCCAGGGGTTGGTCACCATATTTGAAAATGGTAGTGTTCAGAGCAACTCCAGTACTTCCGGTCTCCTTGATGTTGTTGAGCGTAGAGCGATAGCCATCAAAACTGTAGCTGAAAAAGTAGTTTCTGACAGTGCTGTTTTCCGCTTCCACTTCGATCCGATCAAGCAAGGTCACATTGGCAATGTCAGATCCTGCCTCATAGGTTCTCACTTGATCCGTTCTGAACTTGTAATGGAACCTCATCACATTGTACGGTACTTGACCTGTGATGCTGTTGCCGGTATATCTGATTTCCTGGATGCGGTGGTTGCGAAAGGAGCTGGTATAAACAAACTCGATGTAGTTGCCATCTGGATAGCGAATTGTGCTGAGCTTCCACCACAAGACATTGTTCCCATCAGATGTCTCAAAGCGAGAATTGGAACTGCTTCCGTACTCGTAGATTACTCCGTCTTTGGTTTCCAACTCAAAGTGGAGTGGATCGATGGGGAGGGTTCTGCGTGTTGTCAAGACAGAAAAATCATCGGACTCCTTTCGATAGGTAGCTCCATCGGCGCCATAAATTCCACTGCGCAAAACCATGCGCTCTCCATCCAGGTAAAATCGGTCGGAATTGGAAATGGTCACAGGGGTTGTCTTGCCATCAAAATGAATCGACTGTCCGGCACGGGTGATGGCAGATATGCCTGTCAAGGACCAACCTTGCCCAAGGATGCCATTGCTGCCCATGGAATTGTAGGCCACAGATATTTCGGGAACAACGCCATTGGTTCCCGGTGGCACTTCGATGGGAATGTCGTAGACAAAAGCACCATTTCCGTTGTCGGATGCCTCTCCAGGAATGACCCCGGCAGGCAGACTTGTATTGATCGTTTTGTTCGAAATGTCGCTGGCGGTGTTCAAGGGTACATAGCTGACATTTTGTGCCTCCGCGCTTTGCCAGATGAGGCATTTGCACAGTAGTAGAAAAACAAAAATGAAATATTTACTTGTCATTGAATTCATAACATCTAATATTTTTTTAAAAATGATTGACTGATTTGAAAAAGATCATTGTGACTTGATGAGCATGGAAATTCTGCGCTGGTCGCCATCCACCAAGGTCAGCACATAGGCTCCCTCTGGGAGAGAAGACACATCGATGTCTCGCCCATCGCCCAATGCACGTTGGGACAAAACTTGCCCATTCAAGCTGATGATGCTAAGGGTCGCTTCCGGATTGAGGTCTTCTCCGCGAATGGAAAAATTGGCAGCTGTTGGATTGGGAAAAACCACCATGTCTGATAGGCTGGAGAAGTTCTGTTGGTCTGAATCCACACCTTGCCTTTTGACCAATTCCAGGTCCAAATAGGCAGGCTGACTCAGTACTGCTTCCAGTTTTTCAATCTCCCATTCGAGTGCGTCGGAATACCCTTCCAGGCTTCCTTCTAAGTCCAAGAGTTGATTGAGTTGACCGTCTACGACTTTTGTAGAAAACTCCATTCCCACATTTTCCAAGCAGAGGTATCGCTTGATGCGATTGCCTGCATTGTCGTAATTGAAACTGATGCCACAGCTAACAGATGCTGGTGGTTCGATTTGTGCAGTCAGGCCAAAACAGCCAATTGACAAAAAGAAAAAAATCAGAAAATAATTTTTCATAAGTATAAGGTTTTAAAGTAAAAAAATGATATAGCTCTTCCATTCTGTTCGGCGCAAATTGGCTGAAACAGGCCATCAACTCTCCCTCAAAACCGTTGGAAGATCACTCCCCAACAGCTTTGAAAAAGGCATGACAATTTCACTGTGAAAACATCTCTCTCAACATGCGCAAGCACAAAACTTCCACCCGTCCGACGGACGACTCATCTCCTCAAAACAATGGCATTATTGAGAAAAAACTTCACCTCACAATCAATTGATTGATTGATTGGAGAACATTAAATTGGCACTGAAATTACATCACATGGAAATTTGCAAGAAGGACGAAGATTCATCCTTCTTGTTCAAATATTTGTGATACTAACTGGTGATATTTTTGTTGAATTTCTGTAGGACTCTTTATGATCTTATGCAAAACGAACGGGCAGTATGATTGACAAAGACAAATAAGATATGATACAACATTGGAGGCAAAGAGTCTGGTGCAATTGAAAGTTTATTGAGGCTTCCATTCTTTGTCTAATCTGATGGTAAATATATCACAATACAGATAAAAATGTAAAATAAAGACTTCTCTTTTCCACCCATATCTTCACTGGCCGACATAAGTGTACATAAGTCCTGAATAAGCAACTTCTGTCGGTTACATTTCCATTTAAATGGTATGTATAAAAAATCACCAGCCCCGGAGAGCTGGTGACGACTGAAAACTTGATAAGTTTTCACCTTACAATTCACAGTTGCATGTCAATTGTGTGCATTGCTGAGATTGAATTGTTCTCAGCTGTTTTCATTCATGGGTGTACAGTAGTCTCTCCCATCAGGATGCTCCCAGCTTGCTGAAAACCTGGCCAATAAATGACATCCAATCCTTTCCAGTAGGTACAATGCTCTTTTCTATTTTAGACAACTCGGGTAAATTGGAGAACCAGCCACCTGTCGATGTCAAGGTCAGTTTGTCCAGATCGTATCCAGGAGTACCACCGGCAGCCCAACCCAGGAGCGAAAAAGCTTCTGGCAGCAGACTCCCAATGTTGTCTTGCCAGCGCCAAATGGGTTCCCCCTCGTATTTTTGGCCAAAACTAAACCGCAACGGACCTACCTCCAAGATGAATCCGTAGAACAACGGATCGCCATTGATCCAGTTGCCACCGATGGATTCAAGACCTGTATAGACAGCCTTGTTGAGCAAAGTCAACTTCCAGCCCCATGACTTGGCCAGTCCAAACCCTTTGGTCACATCAAATGCGCCTTTGTAGGCTCCCAAAGCAGCTCCAACCAGACCAGCCTTATAGAGTTTGTCAAGATCACCTCCAGTGACGGCCGTAACCCCCATTTTGATATTGGCTCCTTTGAGTGCAGAGGTGGTGATCTTCCATGCTGCGGTCAGACTCTTTCCCGTGGCTGCCGTCCCCTTGGCCGCCGCCCCGGTAGCAGCCGCCCCGGTCGTTATGCCCGTAGCACCAATGGCTGCAGCAAACATCGCTCCGGCCGCCGCTCCCACAAAGGCCCCCACAATCGCTCCCTTCCAAGCATCACTGGTCCATCTCGTGAAATTCCAACTACCCGAGACAATGGACGCGCCTGCATACGCACCAATCACCGCTCCGATGATCACCGGAACAAACCAGGCAATCTCTCCATTTGGATCAGTGTAAGACAAGGGGTTGTTGAAAGCATACGTGTAGCGGTTGTAGCTCTGTGTATTGTTTGGAGATTGGATGTGATTGTCCACGCTCAACATTCGACCAACAACGGGATCGTACAATCGACCATTCATATTGATCAGATCAAACTCCGGCATCTCCTCGTGGCCTGTATATCCTCTGTACAACCAATCCGGTACGCTGTTCACATCGGCATAGGTCCAGGTAGAAGCATTTCGCTTGCGCCCCCAAGGATCAAAGTTCTGCTCCGCCACTGTTGTTGCATTGGCATCCGTGACGCGCAGAATGGAGCCCAGGTGATCCGTGTAGGTGTAGTAAAACTGACAGGCATCGTTGTATTTGACCACTATGGCTACTGTCCCTTGTCCAGCATCTATGTAGTGAATGTCTTTGGTAATGCCTTGCTTGGTTTGCCGTTCAAAATCTCCCAGATACAATCGGGTAGTGGTGACTGTACCATTTTCCTTGAGTACACTTTTGATGCGCTGACGGTCCTGGCCATAAGTATAATCCAATTCAAAATTGCCTTCCGAGACTTTGGATGGCTGGTCAAATTTGGTATAGCTGATGTTTTGTGTGACCGTCGGTATGGTACTGCTGGAATTGCTCACGCGGGTAACGGCATTGTTCTTCCCAGAGGGATAGTAGTAGTTGCCGACATCTGTCTTCGAGGCAATGTTGCCGTTGGCAGCATAGTTAATGCTCTTGACAGGCTGGCCGGATACTTGTGCCGTCTTCAGTCGATTGAGATTGTCGTAAGTAAAGCTCTCAGAACGTCCCTTGACCAAATCATTGCGGTAGTTGAGATTTCCATTGGCGTAATTCCAACCCATGACCAAGTCCTGTAAGCCATTCGAACGGTAGCGGGTGGGGACTCCGTGATTGTAGGTAGTAGAGCTTGTTCGATTGTTGCCCAACTTGTACGAAGTGTACTGCTCTCGTCCGTTCATGGCTTGTGCAGTAAACAAGGTATGATTGCTATCCTCGTGCTTGATGGTCGTGAGGAAGCCATTGGAATCGTAGGAATAATCCAATCTCAAACCAGAAGGATAGGTTTTGGACGTGACATCATTGTAGCTGTTGTAGGTTAGCGTTGTCGTTAGAGTGGGACCGTCTATGCGTTCAAATTTTTGACTAATGCGACCATAAGAATCGTAGTGGTAAACCTCCCTGTCAGGAGACAGCGTATTGTACACATAGTATACCTTATTTCTCGCCACACCACTTCCATGGTAGACGTAGCGGCGATCTTCTCCGGGTCCATGTCGGCGGGTGATTTGTCCCAACTTATTGTACTCCATGAAGTAGGTATGGCCATTGGCATTGGTCTGCCAGATCATCTCCTTATACGCATTGTAGGCATACGAAATGGTTCCGGCATTCTTGTCTATGACCTGTATTTTGTTTCCAAACGGATCATGTGTGATCGTTGCCATGACGGTATTGCCCAGCTTGACTTCCTTGACTTGTCCTTGGCTATCGTGGGTATAGGTCAGGGTCCCGCCATTGTCCGTCGCTTTGGTTCTCAAACCACTGGCATCCATCTCTACTGTTGTCACCTGTCCGGCAGGATTGGTCTTTGTAATTTTGGATTTTCCACCAGAGTAACTGTAGCTGTAGCTCGTGGTTCCAAATGGGTTGGACTCGCTGGTCCGGCGATTGTAGGTATCGTAATTGAGGGTGGTGGTAAAGGAGGTTTCCCCCGACTTGTAAGGTGCCCGCACCGTCTTGAGTCGGCCTCTTGTATCGAAAGTCCAAACCTCTTGAACAGTGGAATTGTTGTAACTCTTCCGATGGTGTCTGATCTTGCGTCCCAGTCTATCGAAGTAATGCCATTGGTCGGGCTTTCCTACCTGCGTAATGCCGTGTTGGTACGTACTTCCAAGGATGGAACTGACAAAGAAGAGATGGCTTTCATTGATGACTGCTCCTGTTGGCAAGGTGGTTTTTGTTCGACGGCCAAAGGCATCGTACTCAAAAGTAGTGGTCAAACCGTCAATGCCCGTAACAGACAATTTTTTCCCCCACCGATTGTCGTAAGCAGCAGACTCACCATGTCCCAATGGGTTGGTCATCCCCACGATGAAGCGTCCCTTGCTGTCATAGGTTTTACTCGTTTGGCGTGGACTCAAGCCTGCGGCGGAAATGGTTTTGGTGGTGACGTTGCCGAGATTGTTGTATCCGAAAGCAGTCGTCACTGGTCTGGAAGTTCCATAAAAATCGATCTTGGAAGTCAATTGTCCGATGCTGTTGTAATAATTGCGTTGGGTAAAGAGATGCGGTACTTGCCCATTTCGCTGCCGATTGACGTGCATCATGAGTGGTCTGTTTGGCATGGGACCGCCATACTGTCCATAGCTTATTGAGGTGGTCGTGGTTTCAACACCATTGTTTTCGATCTCCTGCAATGTATTCCCATAACTATCATAGGTGAAAGAAGCAGTCTTGGTTTGGCCTTGCAAAAGCAAGTTTTCCGTTACGTTGTTGATGCGGATCCAGTAGCTTTCGTTGGGTCGGGAGATGAAGCTGCGATCGTAGGATGTCTTGTGAAAAAGATGGTTGGTGGAGTTGACGTATTTCCGAATTTCAAGAGGAGCCATGATGTAGGTATTCGGGCCTTTCATTTGTTGGGATTCCGTTCGCACGTCATTGGTTAGGTCGATGGTGTGAAATTCTTCGAACCCCATGAAGCCTTTGCCTGCTCGATGCACATAAGCATTCTTGTACTTGTACTGGGTGGTGAAATAGCCACCAAGGCCGTTGTCTTGCTGCAGTTGATGGGCAAGATAAATTGGTGCGCTTACCGTGTTATCGGGATAGGTATAGGACGGCTGTCGGGTATAGAAATTGCTTGTCTGGGTCATCCGACGATACGAAAAGTTGGTCCGCTTTAGATGGCCGTCCACGACGTTTTGCATCAACAAATCCTGCCCTTCCTTCTTAAAATAAAATACGGTGGCAGGCCAACTGCTATTTAGGTGATTGATGAGGTCCGTACGACCATCTCCGTTCAAGTCATATTGTACGAGGGGAGAGAGACTCAACATACCATTGTAGTTTTCTGTCTCGTACTGAAAGTTGCGCCCCCTACTGTAGTAGAGATCGAATGTAGAAGTCGAGTTTTGACGCCAGCCGTGTAGAACATCTGTCCTTCCATCGCCATTGAAGTCACCAACGACCACTTTGTCATCCCAGGATATTCCCGTTACATTTGGTCTTTTATTGAAAAAAAAGTTGGTAGATGCAAAGTCTTTCCCTGTGGAAAGAGACTTTTCCCAAAGGCCATAATTATTGGTTTGGCCATTGCGCACCAGCATATCGGTCTTTTGATCACCGTTGAAATCACCGAAGTAGATGCGGTGCGACTTGGTGGGAAAGCCAGCGTTGTACAACTGCTGAGCGTTGATGTTGTTTCCATCTTGGTTGAAGGTGTAAATTTGGGTATTGTCATCTTTGATTTTCATCAATTCCATCTTGCCATCGCCATCAAAATCAAGTACATGCACGGCATCCGCAAACGCCCAAGTTGAGCCAGTGTAAAGCCCTGTCCCAATACCTGAGATCTCAACGTTTTTGATGTTTGTACCTCCCAGGGTCATAAAAGATTTGTAGCCAGTCCCGTTGCTCAAAAACAAGATGAAATCAGTGATGCCATCACCATTGAAATCTCCTGGATAAAAAAACTTGAAGCCTGGAGAAACGCCATTGTAATTTCCTGGAGGATAGTAATAGGTTGCGTAGAAGGTAAAACCATTTCCGGTACTCTCATAAAGCCTTAGATAGTTCAATGTTCGCCAATTTTGTGATCCCGTTATGGTGATCTTCTTCGTCATGATGTCATCGCGACCGTCACCAGTAAAATCAGAAGTAGAAAAACTGTTGTAGTTTGGAATATTCAAACCGTTGACAACAGTTGATCCCACTGGTAAGCCTGTTGAATAGGTAAGGCCATAGTTGCCATTGGTAGCAGTACGCTTGTACACTCTTAATTGCGTATTGTACTTAATGCCATCTTGGTAAGCATAGGGAGCAGCGAGGATGTCCGTATAGCCATCCCCATCAAAATCACCAGAAAATAAGTCGGCTGTCAGGCCCTGAAGAGAGGTAATGTCCTCGGTCGAAAAGTCAACAGCCTGGTCGCCATACTTAAAAATGGTGTTGTTCAAGGCAGTGCCATCACTTCCCTTTTCTTCGATGGAATTGAGCAAAGAACGGTAGCCATCAAAGCTGTAGCGGAAATGGTAATTTTTCACAGTACTGGACTCCGACTCCACTTCAATGCGATCCAGCAGATAGCGATTCAAAATACTAGAACCTGCCTCGTAGACCGTATTTTGATCCTCTCTGAATTTATAGTGAAATCTAATGACGTTGTAAGGCGCCTGGCCTGTCACTGTATTGCCTGTGTATTTGATTTCGTAAATCCGATTGTCTCGATACCCACTGGTCCAATAAAACTGGATGTAATTGCCATCCTTGTAAATGATTCTGTTGATGCGCCAGATCAATACCTCGTTGTTGGTTTGATTGAGAAAGCGCGAATCACTGCTGTTTCCATATTCCATCACCGTTCCATCCTTCATCTCCAATTTGAAATACTGTGGACTTCCCCCCATATTTCCATAAGCGGTAACGGTAGAAAAATCGTCGACTTCTTTTCGATAGGTAGAGCCACTGTCGCCATAGCTTCCAGAGCGCAAGGTCAGGCGTGCCCCATCCAAGAAAAAGCGGTCAGAGGAAGTCATGTTGACAGGTGTTTTCTTGCCGTCGAAGTGAAAAGATTGCCCGCCACGGGTGATGGAAGACAAACCCATGATGTTCCAGCCTCTTCCCATCGAGCTATTGCCCGACATGGAATTGTAGGCCACACTGAGTTCAGGGGCCATGCCGTTGGTACCAGGTGGCACGGCAATGGGAACATCGTAGGTAGCACCTCCATTCTGCGTCACATATGCCTGGCCGGGAGTTGCACCCGAGGGCAAGAGCGTATTGATGGACTTGTCGTTGATGGTACTAGAGGTATTGAGTGGTACGTAGCTGATACTCTGTGCTTCTGCCGATTGCCAATGGACAAACTGACACAGCACCACAAGTAACAAGGAGAGTGTATTCTTTAGAGTTAAATTCATAATAATTAAACAATTTTTGTTCATAACATTAATTACATTTGGCCGGATCAATCAAGGTTGGGCAGATTTGACGAGCATCGAAATTCGCCGTTGGTCCTTGTCTACCAAAGTCACCAAATAGGCACCCTCTGGCAAGGAAGACACATCGATGTCCCGACCATCTCCCAGCGTCCGTTGTGCCAACACCCGACCGTCCATACTGACAATACTCACGGTGGATTCCGGATGGAGGCCTTGGCCTTGAATCGAGAAAGTCGTCAAGGTAGGATTGGGAAAAACCACCATCTCTGAGAGGTTGGCATAGTTCTGATCGGTCAGCGCCAAAGCTTTTGTTTTCTTGGCTTCTTTCTCTTGTAAATCCAACGCAGAGGGTTGGCTCAGCAGGGTTTCGAGTTGTTCAATTTCTGTCTCCATTTGTTGTGAAAATCCTGATTCAGCAATCATTCCTTCCAGGTCCAATGGCTTGGCAACTTGTTCTTCTTCTGTCGTTTTTCGGAATTGCAACTCTATGTTGTCCAAACAGACAAAGCGCTTGATTCGATTGCCTGCATTGTCATAACTGAAGTTGATTCCACAGCTGTTTGAAATGGGGGTGACCTGTGCAAATAGACTGGACCAGCCAATCCATAAAAAGAAGAAAAGCAGAAAATAATTTTTCATAAAAAAATATTTAAAAAGGTGAAAAAAATGCAGAGAAATTCCATTCGTTCCAGTGCAAAATCACCAAAACAGATTGTAGGCAGCAAGTAAAGCACACGAGCGGTTGGTCCACTCCAATGGCTTGGCAGCAGCACATCACTTTGCCAAACACAGACAATGCCTGTAGCATGACAAAGCACAGGATTCAAAGCTGCAAAAACAGCTGAATCACAACATCTTATATAGAATTTACCCCTGCTTGATCAGCAGTTCGTTCAATAAGCAGAAACCGTAGAATTTTGAAGAAGATGCTTCGCTTTTCAAACAATACGCACTTTCCACCTCGCAGTAATGGGCGAAAGTTGACAGGTATTATTTGTCATTTTAAAAATCTGAGAAACGTAAAAAACAAAGTAATATTTTGGGGGGCAGTATGATAAAGTATAGCAATTCGATTAAAACAAAGGATGGTGGATTCTTGTGATTGTCAATGGAGCAGTAAATTAGTGGAAGTAAGCGTTTCGCCACTACCCTTGTGTGAACAAATATACAATAATCAATGTAAAAATGTAAAATCAAAAGTTGTTTTTTTTGAGAATTGATTTTTATCCAATTTCCCTCATGGAATAATGAATAAAACACAAAAAAGGCCCCAGAATTTTCAAAATGAGAATTGACAGTACTCCCATACTTGTAAATGATGCCATCTTTGGTCTCCCATTCAAAACGAAGTGGACCTCCGGTAGAACTGCCGATGGGAGTGACCGCATCAGCAGTTGATCCAAACAAAAAAATCACCAGCCCCGGAGAGCTGGTGACCATTGAAAACTTGTCAAGTTTTCACCTTAAAATTCACAGTTGAATTTCGTGTGTAAATACCGCTGAAATCGGATCATTGTCAGCTGTTGTCATTCATAGATGTACGGTAGCCTCCCACATCAAGATGCCCCCAGCTTGCTGAATATCTGGCCGATGAACGATATCCAATCTTTTCCAGAAGGCACGATGGTCTTGTCGATTTTATTCAACTCAGGCAAAGTAGAAAACCAGCCACCTGTCGACGTCAAGGTCAATTTGTCCAAGTCGTATCCAGGGGTACCACCAGCAGCCCAGCCTAAGAGGGTAATGGCTTCCGGCAGCAGACTTCCAATGTTGTCTTGCCAGCGCCAAATGGGTTCGCCCTCGTATTTTTTGCCAAAGCTAAATCGCGCGGGACCTACCTCCAAAATGAATCCATAAAACAGTGGATCGCCATTGATCCAGTTGCCACCGATGGATTCCAGCCCTGTGTAGACGGCCTTGTTGAGCAAAGTGAGTTTCCAGCCCCATGAATCGGCCAGTCCAAATCCTTTGGTCACGTCAAATACTCCTTTGTAGCCTCCCAAGGCAGCACCAACCAATCCAGCCTTGTAAATTTTGTCGAGATCTCCTCCCGTAACGGCAGTAACTGCCATCTTGATGTTGGCTCCTTTCAAGGCAGAAGTGGTAATGGACCAAGCAGCGGTCAAACTCTTTCCTGTAGCCGCAGCAGCTGTCGTCGAGGCACTCGCCCCCACCGTAGCAGCACCTGTTCCCGGCGCGAGAGAGGCCCCAACGGCAGCACCTGCCTGGGTAGCCGTTTGTACCGTTCCTGTGGCCGCAGCTCCTGTCGTTATGCCCGAGGCACCAATGGCAGCGGCAAACATCGCTCCAGCAGCAGCCCCAACAAAGGCCCCCACAATGGCTCCCTTCCAGGCAGCACTGGTCCAATTGGTAAAGTTCCAACTGCCAGAAGCAATGGACGCTCCTGCATACGCCCCTACCACTGCCCCAACGATCACAGGCACATACCACAAAACTTCTCCACTGGGATCAGTGTAGGACAAGGGGTTGTTGAGGGCATAGGTATAGCGGTTGTAGTTCTGTGTACTATTTGGAGATTGGACGTGATTGTCCACAGCCAACATCCGACCAACAATGGGATCATACAATCGACCATTCATATTGATCAGATCAAACTCCGGCATCTCCTCGTGGCTCGTATATCCTCTGTACAACCAATCCGGTACGCTGTTGACATTGGCATAGGTCCAGGTAGAAGCATTTCGCTTGCGACCCCAGGCATCAAAGTTTTGCTCTGCCACTGTTGTTGCATTGGCATCTGTGACGCGCAAAATGGAGCCCAAGTGGTCGGTGTAGGTGTAGTAAAACTGGTAGACCCCGTTGTACTTGACGACCATGGCCACTGTTCCTTGCCCGGCATCTACGTAGTGAATGTCCTTGACGGCACCTTGCTTGGTTTGTCGCTCAAAATCTCCCAGGTACAATCGGATGGCTTTGGTGACACCATTTTCCTTGAGTACACTCTTGATGCGCTGCCGATCTTGACCATAGGTATAGTCCAGTTCAAAATTGCCTTCCGATACTTTGGATGGTTGGTCAAATTGAGTGTAGCTGATGTCTTGTGTAACGGTAGGAATGGTACTGCTGGAATTGCTCACGCGAATGACAGCATTGTTCTTTCCAGGGGGGTAGTAATAATTGCCGACATCTGTCTTTGAGGTGATGTTGCCGTTGGCAGCATAGTTGACACTCTTGGTAGGCTGGCCGGATACCTGTGCCGTCTTCAGTCGATTGAGATTGTCATAAGTAAAGCTCTCATAACGCGCCTTGATCGCATCATAGCGGTAGTTGAGGTTTCCATTGGTGTAGTTCCAACTCATGATCAGGTCCTGTATCCCGGTCGACCGATAGCGGGTGGGGACTCCTTGGTTGTAGGTAATGGCAGTCGTTTTGTTATTGCCCAATTTGTAGGAGGTGTACTGCTCGCGCCCATTCATGGCTTGCGTGGTAAACAAGGTATGATTGGTTGCCAGGTGTTTGATGGTCGTGAGGAAGCCGTTGGAATCGTAGGAGTAGTCCAACTTCAGTCCCGAAGGATACGTTTTGGAGGTGACATCATTGTAGTTGTTGTACGTAAGCCTCGTCGACAGATAGGGACCATCTATGCGCTCCAATTTTTGGCGGACACGACCGTAGGAGTCGTAGTAGTAGTATTCCCTGTCGGCAGAAAGGATATTGTAGACATAGTATACTTTGCCTTTCGCCACACCACTTCCATAATAGAAATAGCGGCGATCCTCTCCTGGTCCATTTCGACGAATGATTTGTCCCAGGTTGTTGTACGCCATGTAGTAGGTATGGCCATTGGCATTGGTCTGCGAAGTCAGTTCCTTGTAGGCATTGTAGGCATAGGAAATGGTTCCTGCATTCTTGTCTATGACTTGTACTTTGTTGCCATAAGGATCGTGTGTGACGGTTGCCATTACGGTATTGCCCAACTTAACTTCCTTGATTTGTCCTTGGCTGTCGTGGACATAGTTGAGGGTCCCACCATTGTCCGTCGCTTTGGTCCTTACCCCACTGGCATCCATTTCTACCGTCGTCACTTGCCCGGCGGCATTGGTCTTGGTAATTTTGGACTTTCCTCCGGAGAAGCTGTAGCTGTAAGTCGTGGTCCCAAATGGATTGGACTCGCTGGTCCGGCGATTGTAGGTATCGTAATTGAGGGTGGTGGTGAAGGTGGTTTCGCCCGACTTGTATGGTGCTCGAACGGTCTTGAGTCGGCCTCTGGTATCGAAGGTCCAAATCTCTTGGACAGTGTCATTGTTGTAAGTCTTCCGATGGTGTCTGACCTTTCGTCCCAACTTGTCAAAGTAGTGCCATTGATCGGGCTTGCCCACTTGGGTAATGTTGTGGCAGTACGTACTTCCAAAGGTGGAACTGACAAAGAACGGGTAGTATTCGTTGATGACGACTCCTGTGGGCAAGGTGGTTCTTGTTCGACGGCCAAAGACATCGTATTGGAAGGTCGTAGTCAAACCGTCGATGCCAGTCACTGACAATTTTTTTCCCCACTTGTTGTCGTAGGTAGCAGATTCTCCATAGCCCATCGGATTGGTCATCCCCACAACAAAGCGACCTCTGCTGTCGTAGCTTTTGGTCGTCTGGCGCGGACTCAATCCCGAAGACGAAATGGTTTTGACAATCACATTTCCAAGATTGTTGTAGGCAAAGGAAGTCGTTACTGCTTTGGGGTAGCCATAAAAATCTACCTTAGAAGTCAGTTGGCCGATGCTGTTGTAATAATTGCGTTGGGTGAAGTAATGGGGTATCTGACCAGCCCGCTGTCGATTGACGTGCATGATGAGTGGCCTGTTTGGTATCGGACCGCCGTACTGTCCATAACTCGTTGAGATGGTAGTGATTTCGACACCATTGTTTTCAATCTCTTGCAATACGTTGCCATAACTGTCGTAGGCAAAGGAAGCCGTTTTGGTCTGTCCCTGCAAAAGCAAGTTTTCCGTTACGTTGTTGATGCGAATCCAATAGCTTTCGTTGGGTCGAGAGACAAAGGTGCGGTCGTAGGATGTCTTGTGGAAAAGGTAATTGGTAGAATTGACGTATTTCCGAATTTCAAAGGGTGCCATGATGTAGGTACCGGGGCCCTTCATGCGCTGAGATTCCGTTCGCACATTATTGGTCAGGTCAATGGTATGAAATTCTTCGAAGCCCATAAAGCCTTTGCCTGCTCGATGTACATAGGCATTTTCGTATTTGTACTGAGTGGTAAAATAGCCTCCAATGCCGTTGTCTTTCTGCATTTGATAAGCAAGATAAATTGGTATGCTTACCCTGTTTTCCGGATAAGTTGAGGAAGGCTGTCGAGTATAAAAATTGCTTGTCTGCGTCATCCGACGATACAAAAAGTTGGTCCGTTTTAGATGTCCGTCCACAACGTTTTGCATCAGCAAATCCTGCCCTTCCTTCTGAAAATAGAATACGGTAGCAGGCGAATTGGTACTGACGCGATTGAGTAGATCTGCACGACCATCTCCATTCAAGTCATATTGGACAAGGGGAGAAAAGCTCAGTAAGCCATTGAAGTTTTCTGTCTCATACTGAAAATTGTTTCCCCTGCTGAAATACAGTCCGAGTGTCGAAGTCGTGCTGTAGCTCCAGCCGTGCATGATATCCGTTCTTCCATCGCCATTGAAATCGCCAATGATCAATTTGTCGTCGCTGTACGTTCCCGTCACATCCGGTGTCCGATTGAAGGTAAAATTGCTTACCGCAAAGTTCTTCCCTGTAGAAAGCGCCTTTTCCCAATTGCCAGAATTACTGGTTTGGCTGTTGCGCACCAACATATCGGTCTTTCGGTCGCCATTGAAATCACCAAGGTAAATGCGGTGCCATTTGGTGGGAAAGCCGGAGTTGTACAGCAGCTGTCCACTGATGCTGTTCCCATTTTGGTTGAAGGTGTAAATCTGGGCACTGGCATCTTTGATCTTCATCAATTCCATCTTGCCATCGCCATCAAAATCAAGTACGCGAACATCGTCGGCAAATGCCCATTCCGAGCCATAATAAGGCCCTGCACCAATGCCGGAGATCTCAACATTTTTGATGTTGGTACCTCCCAAGGTCATAAAAGCCCTGTAGCCTGTCTTGTTGCTCAAAAACAAAATAAAGTCAGTAATGCCATCGCCATTGAAATCTCCTGGATAAAAATATTTAAAGCCAGGTGCAATGACATTGAAATTTGCTGGAGGGAAATGGTAAGATGGGCTGAAGCTGGTTCCAGTGCTCTCGTACAGTCTTAGATAATTCAAAGTCCGCCAACTCTGTGAACCTGTTATGGTAATCTTCATCGTCATGATGTCGTCGCGGCCATCGCCAGTAAAATCGGAAGTAGAAAAACTGTGGTAGTCCGGAACATTCAAATCGTTGATGACAGTCGAACCAGCTGGCAAATTGGTAAGGTAAGAAAGAGTGTAGCTGCCGTTGGTAGACGTGCGCTTGTACACTCTCAATCCTGTATTGTACTTGATGCTATTTTGGTAGGCATAAGGAGCGGTGAGAATGTCCGTATAGCCATCCCCATCAAAATCACCAGAAAACAAGTCACATGCCTGGCCCTGAAAAGAGGTAATGTTCTGGGTTGAAAAGTCGACAGGCTGATTGCCATACTTGAAGATGGTGCTGTTCAAGGCAGTGCCATCACTTCCCTTTTCCTGGATCGAGTTGAGCAGAGAACGGTAGCCATCAAAGCTGTAGCGGAAGTAGTAGTTTTTCACAGTACTGTTCTCCGACTTCACCTCGATGCGATCCAGCAGATAGCGATTCAAAATGCTAGAACCTGCCTCGTACACTGTGTTCTGATCCATTCTGGTTTTGTAGTGAAACCTGATCAAGTTGTAAGGGGCCTGACCAGTTACTGTATTGCCAGTGTATTTGATTTCGTAGATTCGATTGTCTCGATACCCACTGGTCCAATAAAACTGGATGTAATTGCCATCCTTGTAAATGATTCTGTTGATGCGCCA